>JBIQLN010000005.1:0-160398 GCA_044464225.1 Rhodanobacter sp.
TGTGGGACGACTACCGCAACCAGCTCGAATCGGCGTTCGCCGACATCGCCAACGTGGGCGGCAAGAGTGCCGGCGCCGTGACCGCCGCGCTGTTTCTGTCGCGATTCACCGAAGGCACGCGCTGGGCGCATCTCGATGTGGCGGGTACCGCATGGGTACCGGGCCGCAAGGGTTACGCGACGGGCCGGCCCGTACCGTTGCTCGTGCAGTGGCTGATCGACTGCGCCGGCGCGTCGCCATCGGAGTAGCACGGGCTGTTCGCCCTCCCGCCGGCGGGAAGGCTGTCGTCACGCCGGCACGCGCATTGCGCGTTCGAGGGTTTCGCGCAAGTCCTCGGGCAAGACCGGCTTGCGCAGGAACGCGTTCATGCCTGCGGCGAGCGCACGTTGCTCCTCGTCGCCGTGCGCGCTGGCCGTGAGCGCCACGATCGGGGTGGTGACGCCGCGCTGCCTCAGTATTCTCGTCAGCTCGCAGCCATCCATGCCGGGCAGGTCGAAATCGCACACCACCAGGTCGAAGCCGCCGTCGGCGTCGAGTTCCGCCAGCGCCGCCAGTGCCTGCGGCGCCAGCGTCACCGCATAACCGAAGGTCTCGATCAAGCCCGCGATGGCCTGTCCGGCGACGGGATCATCCTCGACCAGCAGCACGCGCGACAGCGTGGCGCCGGGTGCCGCCGGTGAATCTGCCGACGTCGGCCCGGGGTGCTGCGCGGGCTCCCTTGCGGCTACCGGCAGCGCCACCCCGGCGAGCGGAAGCTGCACGCTGAAGGTGCTGCCGCGTCCCGGCACCGACTGCACGCCGATGCGGCCACCCATCAGGTTCACCAGTTCGCGGCTGATCGCCAGCCCCAGTCCGCTCCCGGGCTGCAGCCGTCCGTGGTCGGCTTGTTCGAAACGCTGGAAGATCCGCGCGCATTCCTCGGCGGTCATCCCGGGGCCGTTGTCGATCACGTGATAGGCGATGCCGTCGCCGTCGCGGTCCAGTTTCAGCGTGATGCCGCCGTGGGTGGTGAACTTCAGGGCGTTGTGGGTGAGGTTGAACAGGATCTGCTGCACGCGCAGCGCATCGCCGCGCACCGCGCGCGGTACGTCGTCCGCGACCACGACATCGATCACCAGATTCTTCTGCGCGGCGAGGCCGGCGTCGGCGTTCGCGATTTCGCGCAGGATCGCCGCGGGATCGAATGGCGCGAGGTTGAGTTCCAGCCGGCCGGCCTCGATGCGCGCCACATCGAGCGCATCGTTGACGTGTCGGAGCAGCAGCGTGCCGGAGCGCCGGATGGCGGAGGCGTATTGATGCTGGCGATCGTTGAGTTGCGTCTTCAGCAGCAGCTCGGTCATGCCCAGCACGCCGGTCAGTGGCGTGCGGATTTCGTGCGCCATGTTGGCGAGGAATCGGGATTTCGCCGCGTTGGCTTGCTCGGCGATGTGCTGGCGTTCCTCGCTGAGCGCGAGCCGATGCTGTTGCTGCAGCCGCCGCCGCAATGCCCACGCCGCCCACACCAGCAAGGCGGCAACCGCCGCCACGTACGCCGCCCACGCCCATGGCGTGTTCCACGGCGCCGCCGAGACGCGCAGCGAGAAAGCCGCCAGCGGCGCACTCCATGGCCCGTCACCGGTGCGACCGCTCACCAGCAGGCGGTAGCTCCCGGGTTCCAGCACCGAGAATTCCCGCACGTTGCGATTGCCGGTTTCGATCCAGCCCGGATCGAATCCCTGCAGGCGGAACCGGTACTGGTTGCGTACCGGATCGACGAACGAAAGGACCTGCGCGGTGACGGTGAGTTCGCGATCGCGCCAGTCCAGGTCGATGGGCTTGCCGGGGTCGAGGTTCACCAGCTTGTCGTTGCGGCGCACGTTCACCGATTCCAGCGCGACCTTCGGCGTGGCGAGCAGCCATGGCAGTTCGCGGGTGCGGATGCCGATCACGCCAGCGAGGCTGCCGGCAAAGAGTTGCCCGTGCCCGGTGGCGAGCAAGGCGTCGCCGGTGAAGTCGGTGGTCGCCAATCCCTCGGCCGTGGCGAACGCGTGCAGTTGCTGGTTGCGCGGATCGAATACCAGCAGGTTGCGTGTGCCGAGCGCGAACACGCGCCCCTGTTCACCGACCTGCAGCCCCAGCACGTTGTTGTCGGGCCAGCCCTGCGCGGCGCCGATGGTGGCGAGAAGCGTTGCACGGCCCTGCTGGTCGATGCGGTAGTGCTGCAGTCTGGCCGCGCGGGCGATCCACAAGCCGTCCTTGCGTCCGAACGCGAAGGCGTGGATGTCGCTGCGCGCGATACCCGGCACGAATGCGAAGGCGCGCGTGCCGGGCGCGAGGCGCGCGATCCCCGCGTGGGTCGCGATCCAGATCGAGCCGTCCGTGGCCTCGCGCAACTGCACGATTTCCCGGGCGCCCTCTTCGGCGCTCGGTGGCGACAGCGACTGGATCGCGAAGGTCTGCGGGTCGACGCGGAACACGCCCGTGCCGACGCCGGCCACGTAGATGGTCCCGTCGCGCGCGGCCAGCAGTCGCCACACGCCGTGTTTCAGGGATGGGTCGCCGGCCGCGATCGCCTGCAGGCGCTTGCCGTCCCACGCGAAGCAGCCCTTGTGGCTGCCGATCCACAAGCGTCCCGATGCGTCTTCCGCGAGCGCGGAAATCGACATTCGATCCAGGCCGGGAATCGCGACGTGCCGAACCTTGCCGCTGACCGGATCGACGCGGTCGAGCATGCCCGCGCCGCCCACCCACAACGTGTCATCGTGCGCCAGCGCCAGCGCGCGAACCCGATTCCGCGCGAGGCTGTCCGCGTCGCCGGGAATCTGCCGGTACATGCTGAATGCGCGCCACTGCGGCGGCAGGTAGGCGAGCCCACCATCCACCATCGCCACCCACAGGCCGCCTTCGTGATCGCGGAACAGGCCATCGGGAAGATGCCCGGGCAGGCTGCCGGCCACGCCGGGCGTCGGTTGTTCGAAGCGGGTCGTGCCGTCGGCGGCGATGCGGGTGAGCCCGCCCCGTTCGGCAATCCACACGCTGCCGTCGTCGTCGCGCAAGCTGGCCAGCGCTTCGCGCGGGGCGCCGATCCGCCGTGCCTTGCCGCTTCGGTCGACATGGAACAGCCCGGCACTGGTCGAAGCATCGATGCCGTCGGCGGCGGCACGCAATTGCCACACGATCGGCGGGCTTCCGCCGGCGGCGAGTGCAAGGTGATGGACGCGGCCCTGCCCATCCATCCGGTCGAGTCCGGCATCGGTGCCGATCCACATGCCGCCGTCTTCGGCCGGTGCCAGCGCGGTGACGTTGTCGGAGGCGATGCTGGCGCCATTGCCCTTCTCGTGGCGCCAGTGCGTGAAGCCCCTGCCGTCCGGTTGCAACTTGTTCAGGCCGCCGGCATAGGCACCCACCCAGACCGCCCCCGCCTTGTCCTCGGCGATGGCCATTACGTCATTGGCCGAGAGGCTGTCGGGCCGCCCGGGTTCGTGCATCCAGTGGCGGAAGCCGTGGGTCGCGGGCTCGTAACGGTTGAGGCCGGTACCTTCACCACCCACCCATACCCGACCGGCGCGATCGACCATCACGGCCGATACATCGTTGGCCGGCAGCGATTCGGGCCGCGCCGGATAGTGGCGGAATACCTTGAATTCGTGGCTGTCGTAACGCACCAGCCCGGCGTGGGTGCCGATCCACAGGTAGCCGGCCTCGTCCTGTGCAACCGCGTACACCTCGGTCGAGGGCAGGCCGTTGGCCACGCCATAGCTGCGGAAAATGGGCGTGGGTGGCGCGTTCGCCGCATCGGGCGTCGCAGCGCTCGCCAGCGCACCGGCCAGAAGCAATGCACAGAGCATGTCGCGTTTCCCCCGCGGACCGGTCCGTGATGATGCCGCAAAAGCGGCGACGGTGCGCGTCATGGCACACAGGTGTCCCCGGTCTGTGTGAAGATAACCGCGATGCCGGTCCCGACGCCCATGCCACGTTCGCTCGCCATGCTTGCCGCCGCGGCGCTGTTTTTCGCCGGCGCGGTCCACGCGCATCCGCTCGACTATCGCATCGACACCGTGCACTCGCAGGTGCTGTTCAGCGCCGATCACGACGGTTATTCGAATCCGGTGGGGCGGCTGGCAATCGCGCGCGGGTGGTTGCGTTTCGATCCGGATGACTGGACCGCATCGAAGGTCGTGGCCGACATCGATCTGGCCTCCGCCGACCTCGGCGACAAGGGCTGGAACACCGCGGTGACCGGACGCAATTTCCTGGATGCCGCACAATTCCCGGTTGCGCATTTCGAAAGCGACAGCGTCGTGAAAACCGGCGAGGGCACCGGCGTGCTCGAAGGCCGGCTCACGCTGCGGGACGTGACACTGCCGGTGAAGGTCGACTTTACGGTCAACCGCGTGGGCATGACCCTGTTCGGCTTCGAAACCATCGCGGGCTTTTCCGGGCACGCCACGCTGGACCGCACGAAGTTCGGCATGACGGCCTTCCGGAAGGCCGTCGGCACGCAGGTGACGATCCGGCTCGAAATCGAAGCCAAGCTCGATCGCAGCGCGGAAGCCGATTACCTGCAGGCCGCGGAGAAGGCGCATGCCGCTGCGCAGCACTGAGCGGGACTGGGGCGCGCTGGTGCGCGCGTTCCATTGGTTGATCGCGGTGTTGATCGTCGCGCAGGGCGTGATCGGGTTGTCGATGGTGCAGATGGGGCTGACGCCCGCGAAGGTGCGGGTGTTCGCGCTGCACAAGTCCATCGGAATGACGATCTTCGCGCTGGTGCTGCTGCGCATCGCGTGGCGGCTCACCGAAAGGCGGCCCGCCGATCCGCCCGGGATGCCGCGCTGGCAGCGACGGGCGGCGCACGCGCTGCACCTCGCGTTGTACGTGTTGATCCTCGCGATTCCGTTGAGCGGGTGGTGGTTCAATTCAACGGCCAACGCGCCGCTGGTGTGGTTCGGCTGGTTCGACATTCCCGGCCTGACCGGCGGCTACGATCCGGTATGGAAACCGCGCGCCCTGCTGTTGCACCAGACGTTGTTCTGGATACTGGTCGCGTTGCTGGTCGGGCATGTCGGTGCGGCGTTGTGGCATCACTTCCGGGAACGCGACGATGTCCTGCGGCGCATGACCGTAGGAGCGCGAAAGCAGAACGGAGAAATTCGATGATGAAACGCCTCGGTGGATTGTGCATCGCGATGCTGCTCGGGCTGGCCGCACCCGCGCTCGCGCAGACGTGGCAGGTCGATGCCGCCCACAGCACGCTCACCTTCACCAACACCTATCAGAACGTCGAGTACACGGGGCAATTCCGGCGCTTCGACGCGGACATCGCCTACGATCCCGACGATCTCGCCCATGCGAAATTCGACGTGAGCGTCGACATCACAAGCCTCGATACCCGCAACAGCGAACGCGACCACACCGCGCTGGGCGTCGAATTTTTCGATGCCGCGAAATTCCCGAAGGCGCATTTCGTCACTACCGCATTCCGCAAGGGCGCCGACGGCAAGGTGGTGGCCGATGGCGTGCTCACGCTGCGCGGCGTCAGCAAACCGGTCGAGCTGACCGTGGATTTTGCGCCACGCGGCGACACCGCCACCCTGGATGTCACCGCGCCGCTGAAGCGGCTCGATTTCGGCATCGGCGGCGGGCAGTGGGCCGATCCGTCGATGATCGGCAACGGTGTCACCGTGCGCGGTCACCTCCTGTTGCGCAAAGCCAGCCGGTAGGGGCTCTCCGTCGCCATCGCGCCGTGGCGCGGCGTCGCGGTCGAAGATTCAGCGTGCCACGCCTATAGTGAAGGCTCCACCTTCACGGAAGAACGGTGATGGATTTCATCCATGACATCTTCGCGCAGCCGTGGGCGCGGATCGCACTGGTGTTGGTCGCGGCGCTGGTCGCCGCGATCGTGATCTTCAACGTGCTTCGCTTCGCGGCCCGGCGCGTGCTTCGCCCCGACGCCGTGCTGGCGATCGTGCTGCAGCGCTGCGAGCGGCCCTTCGAGACCGTGCTGCCGCTGCTGGCGCTTCAATTTGCGCTGATGAGCGCCAGCCTCGGCTTGCCGCAGACGGTCTGGTTCGAGGCGCTGCATCACGGGGTGACGGTCGCGGTCTACGTTGCGCTGACGTGGCTCGCGATACGCGCCGTATCGGGACTCGAGCAGGCGATCAACCTGCGCCACCCCGTGAACGTCGAAGACAATTTGCGCGCGCGCCAGGTGCAGACGCAGGCGAAGGTGCTGTCGCGCTCTGCCATGTTCCTGATCGGGGTGCTGGGCGCCGCGCTCATCCTGATGACGTTTCCCAAAGTACAGGCGTTCGGCGCCAGCATCCTGGCTTCCGCGGGCGTCGCCGGGCTCGTGATCGGACTCGCAGCACGGCCCGTGCTCGGGAATCTGCTGGCGGGGCTGCAGATCGCGCTGGCGCAACCGATCCGGCTGGACGACGTGCTGATCATCCAGAACGAATGGGGACGCGTCGAGGAAATCACGGGCACCTTCGTGGTCCTGAAGATCTGGGACGAGCGGCGGCTGGTGATTCCGCTGCAATGGTTCATCGAGAATCCCTTCCAGAACTGGACGCGCACGAGTTCGCAGATACTCGGCACCGTGTTCCTGTACGTGGACTATGGCTTGCCGGTGGCGCCGCTTCGCGCCGAACTCGATCGCCTGGTACACGGCGCGCCGGAGTGGGACAAGCGCGTGTTCGTGCTGCAGGTGACCGACGCCGACGCGCGCACGATGCAACTGCGCATCCTGGTCAGCAGCAGGAATTCCGGTCTGAATTTCGACTTGCGCTGCCGGGTACGCGAGGGAATGATCGACTTCCTGCAGCGCAATTATCCGCAGCACCTGCCGCGGCTTCGCGTGGACATGGGCCCGTGCGACGAACCTACCGGCGAGCCCGTGCACGTCGAGCAACCGCTCGGCGGCGGCGGATCGCCTTCACCCGAACCCGAATGAGGAAGCGCCATTCGGCGTGCATCATTCCGGACGCGCAGCGGGGTCCGGCATGGGTTTATCTTTCGGTGGTGCCCAGGAACGCCTGCAGCGCCGCGATGTCGAACGGCCAGCCGAGTTCGCGGCCGGACGCTTCCTCGCGCAGCACCGGCACGCGTACGCCGTAACGCGCCTCGAGTTGCGCGTCCCCATCGATCCACACGCTTTCGAAATCCGGCACGCGCACGCGTGCCAGCAATGCGACGGCGTCGTCGCACAGCTTGCAATCGTCACGCTGGTAGAGCGTCAGGCGCATGGCGTATCAAGGCGGGGACCAAGTTCGGCGAACGCGTACAATAGCGCCGATCAGGCTGCAGTATCTGCAGACGGCTGCGTCGAGCGGCATCGCTTGCGATGTCCGCTCGAACGCAGCCGCTTCATACGGTACGAACGACCATGGCCGTAAGCGTTTTCGACATCTTCAAGATCGGCATCGGACCGTCGTCTTCGCACACGATCGGACCGATGCGTGCCGCCGCGCGTTTCGTGGAGCGCTGGCTCGTCGAAACGGGCGACCTCGATCGCGTCGCGCGCGTGCAGGTGGAGTTGTACGGCTCGCTCGCGGCGACCGGCCGCGGCCACGGCACCGACAAGGCGGTGATCTGCGGGCTGGAAGGCAACTGGCCGGACCGGATCGATCCGGATTCGATTCCACCGTTGCTTGAGCGGGTGCTTGGTGCCCAGCGCGTCCGCCTGCACGGCGCGCGCGAAATCGCGTTCGACGAGAAGACCGATCTCGTCTGGAACAAGCGCCAGAAATTGCCGTACCACGTCAACGGCATGCGCTACACGGCGTTCGATGCAACGGGTGGGGTGATCGTCACCCGTGATTACTACTCGGTGGGCGGCGGTTTCGTGGTCAACGCCGACGAGGCCGCGGCCGATCGCATCGTCGCCGACACCACGCCGCTGCCGTTCGCGTTCCATTCCGGCGATGAACTGATGGCGCTGTGCGAGCAACACGGCATGACCATCGCGCAGTTGATGCTGGAAAACGAGAAAGTCTGGCGCAGCGAATCGGAAGTGCGCGCAGGCCTGCTGGCCATCTGGAAGGCGATGCAGGATTGCGTCGCGCGCGGCTTGCGCTCGCCCGGCGAGTTGCCGGGCAGCCTGCACGTGAAGCGCCGGGCGCCGGCGATGTATGCGGAACTGCGTGACCGCCCGGAAGCATCGCTTAAGGACCCGCTGACGATCCTGGATTGGGTGAACCTGTACGCGCTCGCGGTCAACGAGGAAAACGCCGCCGGCGGGCGCGTCGTCACGGCCCCCACCAATGGCGCGGCCGGCATCGTGCCGGCGGTGCTGCACTACTACGATCGTTTTTGTCCGAAGTCGACCGAGCAGGGCGTAATCGATTTTCTCCTGACCGCCGGTGCAATCGGCATCCTCTACAAGGAAAACGCCTCCATCAGCGGGGCGGAAGTCGGCTGCCAGGGCGAAGTCGGCGTGGCCTGTTCGATGGCCGCCGGCGCGCTCACCGCCGCGCTCGGCGGCAGCGTGCACCAGGTCGAGAACGCCGCCGAGATCGGCATGGAACACAACCTCGGCCTCACCTGCGACCCCATCGGCGGGCTTGTGCAGATTCCCTGCATCGAGCGCAACGCGATGGGTTCGGTCAAGGCCATCAACGCCCAGCGCATGGCGATGCGCAGCGACGGCAAACACCGCGTCTCGCTGGACAAGGTCATCAAGACCATGCGCGACACCGGCCGCGACATGAAGGACAAGTACAAGGAAACCAGCCGCGGCGGGCTGGCCGTGAACGTCGTCGAGTGCTGATGGTCGGCTGACGCTTCGGCGCCTATTCCCGCTTCCGGATTCCTGCGGCCAGCGCCGAGATCAGTTCGCGCACGAGTTTCCGGTGCGCGGTCGGCAGGTTCGCGAACTCCTGAAGCGCAAGCTCGTCCTTTCCGCTGAGCGCGCCGTAGCGCGACGAGTTTTCCCGAACCTGTGATTCCGGATCGGCGAGCAGGGCGTTCAGATCCACGTTGAGCACCGCAGCGAGTGCGCGCTGGTTCGCTGGCCGGGGCATGAAGGTTCCGTTGAGCCAGCCCGAAACGGTTTGCGGCGTCACTGAAACCTTGCCGTACTTGGCAAGCAGCGGCACCAGCTCGGAAGCACTTGCTTCCAGCTTCTTCGCGGCGAGCAGTCGGTTCAGTCGTTCGGCAAATGCAGCTTGTTCGGACTTCATGCCGCAACGGTAGGTTCCCGCTGCGCTGGCCAGTGAAAGGGATTCTTGCGTAAAATGGCAAGAGTTGCTTTCATTACGGCCGGCACGGCCGCGGGGAACCATGCCGAAGTCGCTGCTCGAAGAACTGCCGAAGATCGTTGCGGCGGGGAAGGCGCAGGCCGAGCGCATCCTGGAAGGGCTCGAAGGCAAGCACCGGGTCGGCCTTCAGACGCGCGAGTGGGTGCTGCCGTCCAAGAACGTCGCCGAAGCGGACATGCTCGATGTCGCCCGGCGTGCCGAACACCTGCGCACGAATGATGGCGCGAACTGGACCAATCGCCTGATCTACGGCGACAACCTGCTGGCAATGGCCGCGCTGCTCGCCGGCGACGAGCAAACGCCCAGCTTGCGCGGCAAGGTGGACCTGATCTACATCGATCCGCCGTTCGATTCCAAGGCCGACTACCGCACCAAGGTCATGCTGCCCGGCGTGGAACTGGAGCAGCGGCCGACAGTAATCGAGCAGTTCGCGTATTCGGACACATGGTCGGATGGCACGGCTTCTTATCTGGCGATGATCACGCCACGGCTGGTGCTGATGCGCGAGTTGTTAGCAGATTCGGGTTCGATCTACGTGCATCTGGACTGGCACGTCGGGCATTACGTGAAGGTTGTACTCGACGAAGTGTTCGGAAAAGACAATTTCATTAACGAAATCATCTGGAAGCGAACATCCGCGCATGGCGATTCCAATGATTTTGCATCAGTGCACGACACGGTATTCTCGTATGCCAAATCACGTGAATCTCGATACTTCCTGAAGCAATATGAACCGCACAACCCGGAGTATGTGGCTGCTAAGTATCGCTATAAAAGCGAGGAAGGTCGCGCGTATCGCAAGGACAATCTCACCGCGACTGGCTTGCAAGGTGGCGGTTACGACTACGTTTGGAACGGCGTGCGGAGAGTCTGGCGTTGCCCAATCTCGACTATGGAGCGACTGCACAATGAGGGAAGAATTTCATACACGAAAACAGGCGTTGCTGAATACATACGCTATCTGGACGAAAGCCCCGGGGCGCCACTTGCAGACTTGTGGATGGATATACCCCCCGTAAACAGTCAGGCAGGTGAGCGAGTCAACTACGCAACTCAAAAACCGGAGAGGCTTGTCGAGCGCGCACTCGTAGCGTCCTGCCCGGAGCGCGGGTTGATGGCGGATTTTACAGGTGGTTCCGGCACCACCGCCGCGGTCGCAGAAAGGCTGGGGCGTCGCTGGATCACCACCGACATCGGCAAGCCTGCCTGCCTGATCACGCGCAAGCGGCTGATCGACCAGAATGCCAAGCCGTTCCTGTATCAGGCGATTGGCGATTACCAGGTCGAGGCCGCGAAGACCGAACTCGGCCGCAAGTTCCGCATCGGTGATCTGTCTTCGATCGTGCTCTCGCTGTACGGCGCGCTGCCCGTCGATCCGGACAACAACCCGCAACGCAACCTCGGGCAGGTCGTGTACGGCGGCAAAAAGACGCTGGTGCTGGTGGATTCGCCCAACAAGCTGACGGGCGACGCCACGTTGCGCCGCGCGATCGCACAGCGCGACAACCTGATGGGCGGCTGGGATCGCGTGGTGGTGCTGGGCTGGAATTTCGAGCCGGGCATCGGCGAAAGCATTGCTGCGCTCAAGGACGACCGGCTGGAAGTGCTGGTGATCCCGCCCGACCTGCTCGACCGCCTGCGCAAGAAGGGCGGCATCGAGAAGCTGCGCGGGCACGTGCGGTTCTCGACGCTGCAATACGTCACGATCCATCCGGTCGCGCGCTCGTGCAGCGGCGACGAGGAATACCTGCACGTGCGGCTGGACAACTACGTACTGCTGTCGCCCGAGGCGATCAACCTCGACGAGGCCAATCGCGCCAAGCTGCACAAGGTGATGAACGCCGAACCGCTGGCGTTGATCGAATATTGGGCCGTCGATCCCGACTACGACGGCCGGATTTTCCGCTCAGTCTGGCAGGACTACCGCGGCAACGTCGCCAACGATGGCGACCCGCTGCGCGTGGTGACCGAGGCGCGCTTCAGCGCGCCCGCCAAGCGTGGTGAACGGAAAGTCTGCGTGCGCGTGGTGGACGTGTTCGGCTTCGAGGCGGAAGTCGTGCAGAGCGTTGCGGAAATCGCATCATGAGTCGCGCCGCCGCACCCGACGATCAGCTTGCGCTGGCCGCGGCGCTGACACAGCGCACGAAGCAGTTGTGCCTCGGCCTCGAACACGGCGAGGCGGAAATCCTGGAACGGGTTACACCGGTCACGGCGGAGCTGCTGCGCTGGTGGTTCACCGAGGATGCCTGCCAGGCGCGCGCGTCCAACTTCCATGCGGGCCAGCGCCAGGCGATCCTCAATGTGATCGTGGCGCACGAGGTGCTGGACAGCCCCGATCTCGCGGACCTCTATCGCCGCGTCTATCCCGACGCGCTGTTGCAAGGCGAACGGCTCGCGGAAATCGGACAGGGCAAGCACGCGCATCCGAAGTACTGTCTGAAGATGGCGACCGGCACCGGCAAGACCTGGGTGCTGCAGGCGCTGCTGGTCTGGCAGATGTTGAACAAGACCGCCGCGATGGCGGAGGGGCACAACGATCCGCGCTTCACGCGGCATTTCCTGATCGTCACGCCGGGGCTGATCGTTTACGAGCGCCTGCTGGATGCTTTCCTCGGCAGGGAGGGCGCGGACGGGCAGCGGCGCTTCGAGACATCCGACCTCGCGGTTTGCGGCGAATTGTTCGTCCCGCCTGCGCACCGCGAACAGGTCGGGCAGTTCGTGCGCGGCAACGTCTGCACCAAGACCGAGATCGGCCTGAAGGCCGTCGGCGGCGGGATGATCGCCATCACCAATTGGCATCTCCTGGTCGAAGCCGAGGAGGAAGAGGAAACCCAGGACGCGGAAGACGAATCGCTGGTCACGCCGGGCGTGGTCGCGGATGCGGCCACCGTCGCCTACGACGTGCTGCCGCTGGTACCGGGCAAGGCGGCCGGCAACAGCCTCGACGTGCTGGACCGCCGCTGGGCGCGCGGCAACGTGCTGGCCTACCTGGCTGGTCTGCCCGAACTGATGGTGTTCAACGACGAGGCGCACCACATCCACGAAGTGAAGCGCGAGGGCGAGGCCGACGAGGTCGAATGGCAGAAGAGCCTCAACCGCATCGCCGCCGGCAAGGGCCGTCGATTCGCGCAGGTGGATTTTTCGGCCACGCCCTACAACGACGTCGGCGGCGGCAGGAGGAAACGCAAGGTCTATTTCCCGCACATCGTGGTGGATTTCGATCTCAGGGACGCCATGCGCGCGGGGCTGGTGAAGGCGCTGGTGCTGGACAAGCGCAAGGAGATCGGCGCACTGCCGCTGGAGTTCAAGGCCGAGCGCGACGAGAGCGGCAACCCGGTCCTGTCCGAAGGCCAGCGCGTGATGCTGGGTGCGGGATTGCAAAAGCTCCGCAAGCTGGAAACCGATTTTGCGCGGCTCGATCCGGGCCGCAAGCCGAAAATGCTGGTGGTGTGCGAGGACACCAGCGTTTCGCCGCTGGTATCGGAATTCCTGCGCGACCAGGGTTTGCATCCGGAGGATGTGTTGACCGTCGATTCCGGCAGGAAGGCGGAGCTGGGTGAAAAGGAATGGTCGCGCGTCAGGCAGCAATTGTTCGACGTGGACCGGCGCGCACAGCCGCGCGTGATCGTAAGCGTGCTGATGCTGCGTGAGGGTTTCGATGTCAACAACATCTGCGTGATCGTGCCGCTGCGTTCGTCACAGGCGCAGATCCTGCTGGAACAGACCATTGGCCGCGGCCTGCGCCTGATGTGGCGCGAGCCGGAATACGCCGACAGCAAGCGCGAAAACCGCGAGCGCATCAACCGCGGCGAGGAACCGGAGAGCCTGATCGACATTCTCTCGATCGTCGAGCACCCGGCCTTCCAGAGCTTCTACGACGAACAGCTCGGCAAGGATCTGGTCGGCGAAACCGGCGACGACGAAGGCAGCAGCATCGGCGACCTGATCACGGTGGAACTGCGCGCGGATTACGAGCCATACGATTTCGCGATTCCGTTCATCCTCCGCGAGGCCGAGGACACACTGGAACACCTGCCGATCGATGTCGCCGCCTTGCAGCCGTTCACCGGCATGACGCGCGCGCAATTGAGCGAACGGGTCGGCAAGGGCGACACGTTCACGTCGCACGACCTGCAGAGCAGCACCCTATTCGGCGACTACCGCGTGGATGGCGCGGTGATGAATGTCGGCGGCTACAACGAACTGCTGTCGCGATTGACGCGGCGGATCACGCAGGCGCTGAGCCAGCCATTGGGGGGTGGCAGGAAAGTCGCGGACCAATGGGCCAAGCCATATACGCAGGTCAGTTCGGCGGCGCTGGCGGCGGCCATCGACGATTACATCCGCGAACGCCTGTTCCGCGACGCGTTCGAGCCGTTCGAGGACGAACGCTGGCGATTGCTGATGCTGCAGCCGGTGGTGGAGCACATCGTCAAGGTGTTCGCGCTGGCGCTGGTGAACGCCGAGGAGCGCGCGATCACCGGCGAAACCGAGGTGCGTCATCGGCGGCTTTCGGAGGTGGACAAGCTGACGATGCGCGAAAGCGCCTCGATGGAGGTAAGCAAGTGCATCTATCCCCGCCTGCCGTATCCGAGCCGCAGCGGCGGCCTGGAGCGTGCCTTCACCGAATGGGCGATGCGCGACACCGGCGTGTCAGCATTCTGCAAGATCAGCGAGAACCGGCATGACTTCGTGCACCTGCGCTACGTCAAGGACAACGGCCTCCCGGCGTTCTATTCGCCGGACTTCCTGGTGCGCACGGCCGACGCGATTTACCTGGCCGAAACCAAGGCGCAGGACCAGACCAGTCATCCGAACGTGCTGCGCAAACGCAAGGCCGCCGCGGCGTGGTGCGAGCGCATCAACGAATTGCCGCCGGAATTGCGCGGAGGCCTGCCGTGGCATTACGCACTGGTGGGCGAGTCGGTTTTCCACGACTGGCGGCAGAAGGGTGCGCGGCTGGGCGAATTGCTGGCGTTTTCGCGGGTGAGAGAGCCGTTGAGGCGACAAGCGCAAGGCGGCCTGGGCCTGGAAAGCTGAGTCGGCGCTGACTCGCTTGTTCACCCCCGCTGAATGGCGTCCAACGAGTGCTTGACCCGGCGTGGTGACCGGCGTGAAGTGGAAAGGCCACCGACAGGGTGGCTTTTCGGTCCGGGCCATGCGCGCGGGCTGCGACCAGGATGTCACACAAGGAGGTTTCCATGAATCGCATGCATTCGTTTTCCAGCATCGCCGCCACCATCGCGCTGGCGTGCGCCGCACCGTTGGCGCTGGCGCAGACCACGCCCGCTCCGCAACATCCGGAGTCCGGCGCGGTGACGCATACGCCGCCGTTCAAGACCACCCCGACGGAGACGCCGGCCGATCAGCAATTGCCGCAGCGCATTCCGCCGCCAGCGCAAACCGGTGACGTAATGGGCCAGCACGACATGATGGGCACGGTGCGCTCGGTCAGCAGCAACGGCATGGTCGAGGTGCACACGGACGAGGGCAACCTGAAGGTGCATTTCCCCGATGCCAGCCAGCACCTGAAGAAGGGCGAGAAAATCACGCTCCATCTCTCCTACTCGGTCGAGCCGTCTGCACCGGCTGCTTCGATGTAGCGCAGCCCGCGTTCGACCGGGAACCGCCGGACTGTCCGGCGGTTTTGCTGTGGCGAACGCGCGGCTCGCATTGGCCGGGCTGCTGTGCTACCAATGGCATTCTGGCGGTCAGCAAACGTGGGAGCCTGCGATGTCGGCAGTCGTCCAGTCCGGCGCGGAGCAGCCCCGTCGTCCTCCCGGGGACGAAGCGGGCGCGCGCGCATGCGCGCTGCTGGTCGAACGCGGCCGCCTGAAACAGGAGGATCTGGCGCGGGCCGAACGGCTGCTGGCCGAGGGGCCCGAGAGCCGGCTGACGCCGCTGCTGTCCCGACTCGGCCTGGTTTCGGAACGCGACCTCGCCGAAGCGTGGGCGGAAACGTTGCGCCTGCCGCTGCTGACCGCGAAGGAGGCGCCGGATGCACCGCCCGAGACGGCGCTGTCGGTGCGTTTCATGAAGCAATACCACGCGGTGCCGGTGGGTGAGTCCGGACCGGCCATGCAACTCGCAACGGCCGATCCCGGCGATCCGTACATCGCCCACGCGGTGGAACTTGCGTGCGGACGCCCGGTGGACCTGGTGGTCGCGGCGCGTGCCGACATCGACGATCTGATCGAACGCTGGTACGGCACCGGTCGCAGCGCGCTCGGCACCATCGTCGAAGGACTGGGCGACGGTGGCGAAAACGCGTCCGGCGACGACGACATCGAGCATCTGCGCGACCTCGCGTCCGAAGCGCCGGTGATCCGGCTGGTGAACCTGCTGATCCAGCGCGCGGTGGAAGCACGCGCGTCCGACATCCACATCGAGCCGTTCGAGAATCGCCTGAAGGTGCGCTACCGCATCGACGGCGTGCTGCACGAAGTCGAGGCTCCGCCGGCGTCCAGCACCGCGGCGGTGATTTCGCGCATCAAGATCATGGCGCGCATGAACATCGCCGAGCGGCGTTTGCCGCAGGACGGCCGCATCATGCTGCGGGTGCAGGGCAAGGAACTGGACCTGCGCGTATCGGCCATCCCGACCAGTTTCGGCGAATCGGTGGTGATGCGCATCCTCGATCGCGGCAACGTGATCCTGGATTTCGATTCGCTGGGCTTCGACGAACACACGCTGCCGCCGTTCCTGCACGTGCTGGAGCAGCCGCACGGAATCCTGCTGGTCACGGGTCCCACGGGTTCGGGCAAGACGACGACGCTTTACACCGCGCTGTCGAAGATCAACACGCCCGACCGCAAGATCATCACCGTCGAGGACCCGGTCGAATACCAGATCGAGGGCATCAACCAGATGCAGGTGAAGCCGCAGATCGGGCTGGATTTCGCAGGCGCCCTGCGCTCGATCGTGCGCCAGGACCCGGACGTGATCATGATCGGCGAAATGCGCGATCTCGAAACCTGCAAGATCGCGATCCAGTCCGCGCTCACCGGCCATCTCGTGCTTTCCACCCTGCACACCAACTCCGCCGCGGGCGGCCTGACGCGCTTGCTGGACATGGGCGTCGAGGATTACCTGATCGCTTCCACCGTCAATGCCATCGTGGCGCAGCGGCTGGTGCGCCGGCTCGACCCCGCGACGGCGGAAGCCTATGAACCGCTGCCGGAGATGGTCGCGGAGCTCGGCCTCCACCAACTCACCAGCAGGCGTCCGCTGCGCCTGTATCGGCCGAAACCTTCCACGGACAACCCCAGCGGTTTTCGCGGCCGGCTCGCGATCATCGAACAGTTGACCATGAACGACGCGTTGCGGCGCCTGCTGATGCAGCACGCCGACGCCAGCGACATCGAACGCGCCGCGCGCCAGGGCGGCATGCGCACGATGTACGAGGACGGCTTGCGCAAGGCGCTGGCGGGGCTCACCACCGTGGAAGAGGTCTTGCGTGTCACCCAGGAAGCGTAGCCCGCCCGCAAGTCGATTCGAATGAAATTCAAACGCGCGATCGTTTAGTGTTCGCTGCTTTGCCCACCGGCATGTCACGAGACGCCATGCTCGATCTCCGTTCACCTGCATCCCCTGGGGCGCGCTGATGCCCGCGTTCCACTACAAGGCGGTCACGCCCTCAGGCGAAACCGTGCAGGGCCACATGGATGCCGCGTCCGTCGAGGACGTGATCCAGCGGCTGCAGGAACAGGGCAACGTGCCGCTGGAAGCGGGTGACGCGGGTGGCGGCGGTTCCTTGCTGGGCGGCTTGCGCAGGAAGTCGCTCGCGGGCAACGCGCTGGTCGAATTCACCTCGCAACTCGGCATCCTGCTGCATGCGGGGTTGCCGCTGGATCGCGCGCTGCAGATGCTGCTGGAATTGCCGGAAGGCGAACGCGCGCGGCACGTGGTCGAACGCGTGCGCGATCGCGTGCGCGGCGGCGATTCGCTGTCGCACGCGATGGAGCAGGAACACGGCGTGTTTCCGAAGCTGTACCTCAGCATGGTCCGCGCAGGCGAGGCCGGCGGTGCGCTGGATGCCGCGCTCGCGCGCCTGGCCGATTACCTCGAACGCGCGCGCAAACTGCGTGAAAGCGTGATCGGCGCGCTGGTGTATCCGGCGTTCCTGTTGTTCGGCGTGCTGGGTTCGCTGGTCCTGTTGCTGGCATACGTGCTGCCGCAGTTCGTGCCGATCTTCCACGACATGAACGTGCAGATCCCGCTGATCACGAAAGTGTTGATGGCCATCGGCACGTTCCTGCACGATTGGGGGCTGCTGGTGCTGGCCGCCCTCGTGGTGGCGGGGCTGTGGGCGGCGAACCGCATGCGCGACCCCGAAACGCGGCGTGCGTTCGACGCGCGGTTGTTGCGTGCCAGGGTGTTGGGGCCGCTGTTGCTGAAAGTGGACACCGCGCGCCTGATGCGCACGCTGGGCTCGCTGCTGAAGAACGGTGTCTCGCTGCTGGCCGCGCTGGGCATCGCGCGCCAGGTGGTATCCAATCGCGAACTGTCGGAACAATTGGAGCCGGCGATCGAATCGGTCAAGGGCGGCGACTCGCTTTCGCACGCGCTGTCCATGCACACCGGCTTTCCCAAGCTCGCGATCCAGATCACCATGGTCGGCGAGGAGTCGGGCACGCTGGACGACATGTTGCTGCGGGCCGCCGACACCTACGATGACGAAGTCAAATCGGCGATCGACAAGATGCTCTCGGCACTGGTGCCGGTACTGACGATCGTGATGGCACTGCTGGTGGCGGGCATCATGCTGTCGATCCTGCTGCCGCTGCTGAGCCTGACGGGAAGTATTCAATGACCGGGAGAGTGCGATGTTCTTGAAGGTGCATGAAAGGCGGACCGGATGGGTGGCCGCGCGCGGGCGTGATGCTTGCGCGGCCGCCTCGACGGCGTGCGATTCGGTTCCGATGGCGCCGCCGCCCATTCGGTGGCCCCGCGCCCGCACCGGCTTCACGCTGCTCGAGATGCTCGCAGTGATCGTGCTGCTGGGCATCGTCGGCGTGATCGTGGCACGTTCGGTGTCGGGCCGCGTCGACACCGGCAAGTGGGACGCCGGCAAGATCGGCGTCACCAAGCTCGACCAGGACGTGCAGGCGTATGCGCTCGACAACGGATCGCCGCCCAGGTCGCTGGACGACCTGATCACCAAACCCTTGAACGCGCCATCGTGGAACGGGCCCTACGCGAAGCCTGCGGACCTTACCGATCCGTTCCGGCATCCGTATGGCTACATCTACCCCGGCAAGCATGGCCAGTACGATGTCCTGTTCTACGGCCGCGACGGCAAGCCGGGCGGCGAGGGCATCGACCGTGACTACGGGAATTGGCAGTAGGCCCCACGTCCCGGGACCGGGCGATCGGAGATCGAAGCAGCGTTGCGCCCCGAAGGCCGCAGCTGTTGCGGGGCGATCTGCGTCGCGTGTGTTGAAGCCCCGGGGCGATCTTAGGAGTTCGGGTTTCCGCCGGGCTCCAGGTTCCCGAGCCGGCGTCGCGCGGAATGGCTTCACCCTGATGGAAATGCTTGCGGTGATCGTGTTGATCGCGATCGCCGTCACCGTAACCGCGGTGTCGCTGGGCGGACGCTCGCGCGGACAACTGGAAGCTTCGGCGCAACGGGTCGCGGCGGGGCTGCGCGACACCCGCACGCGCGCCATGGCGACGGGCAAGCCGCAATGGTTCACGGTCGACCTGCGCGGACACGCGTGGGCCGCACCGGGCCGCGATGCGCATGCGTTTCCGGCCGACGCAGACGTGCGCGTGACGTCGGCCGCGCAGGAAAGCGACCAGGCGGGGGTCGCGCGCATCCGCTATTTCCCCGATGGCAGCTCCAGTGGCGGCAATATCGTGCTCGCCGACGATCGGCGCAGTGCACGCGTCGACGTTGATTGGCTGACCGGAGGGGTGACGGTGAGCTCCGGGGCGTCAAAGCAATGATGAAGCCGTGCTTTGCCCGCTCTTGCGGCTTCACCCTCCTCGAAGTGCTGGCCGCCATCGCGCTGCTGGCGATCGCGTTCGCGGTCGGGCTGGGCGCGCTGGGCAAGTCGGCGCACAACGCGGCCCACAGCGCCGCGCTCAACACCGCGGTCGAACATGCGCAGAGCCTGCTGGGCGGACAGGGACTCGAGGCGCCGCTGAAGGATGAAACGCGGTCCGGCACATTCGACGACGGCATGCGGTGGACACTGAAGGTGCACTTGCTGCCGAAGCAGTCGCAACCTGCGGGCGGACAGGCTGGGGTCGCCCTGCAGCAGGAAGACGTGCTGGTGGCGCAGGCGGCCGGCATCGACCTGTACCAGTTGGATGTCGCGGTGCAATACGGCGCGGGTCGCACGCTGCGGTTGTCCACCCAGCGCGCGCAGGCCGCTCCGGCGGGCATGGACCCGGAATAGGGCAGACACGATGCACGTCCCGCCGCCATCGCCGAGTACCGTTGGACAGGCCGCACGCCATCGGCCGCGGCCGGTCTCCGGGTTCGGGGTCGCGGGTTCCCGGTACCGGCACGCCCGCGGCTTCACCCTGCTCGAAATCCTGCTGGCGCTGGCATTGCTCGCGCTGATGATGCTGGGTGTTTGGGGTGCGATGGCCGGGGCGACCCGAATCACGCACTCCGCGGACGCGTTGATGGCGCGCAGCGAGAACGTGCGCACCGTGCAACAGTTCCTGCGCCGCCATGTATCCGCGGCCCAACTGCAGCCGTACGTGGCCGAGGGCGATACCCGCGCGCGGATGTTCGAAGGCGATGCCACCTCGATGCGCTACGTTGCGCCCCTGCCCATGCAATCGGGCCATGCCGGGTTGTACGTGCAGACCCTCCGCTTGACCGGGGATGCCCCGGGCGGTGCATCGCTCGAACTCGTCTACCAGCCCTACTCGGACGACACGCCGCAAACCGCCGATGCGGTGACGCACCTTCTTCTCACGGACCTGCAGGGCGGACGATTCCAGTACCTCGCGGCGGCGGCTTTCGGAAAACCCGCGGCGTGGCGTGACGACTGGCAGGCGGCCAACGGCTTGCCGCTCGCGGTGCGGATCCATCTCGATCCCGCCTGGCGTGCTCCGGTGCCATTCCCCGAAATGGTGATTCGATTGCATTCGGGCGAAGGCTTCGGCGCACAAGTGGGGGGCACGCCATGACTGCGGGCCAGCGCGGCACCGCGCTGCTGCTGGTGTTGTGGGTGACGGTGCTGCTCGCGGCGCTGCTGGTCGGGGTTGCGGCTGCTTCGCGCAGCCAGAGTCAGGCTGCGCTGTATGGAGCCCAGCGCGTGCGTGCCGAATTGGCAGCCGAGGCCGGGCTGGCGCATGCCGTGGCCGGTTTGCGCGCGCCCGAGCTGCGCGACCAGTGGGTGCCGGATGGCCGCAGCCACGACTTCGAGTTCGATGGCGCGAAGGTGCGCGTGCAGGTGGTGGACGTCAGCGGGCTGATCGACCTCAATGCCAGCCCCCCGGATTTGTTGGGCGACCTGTTCGCGGCAGCGGGCGTGGATCGCGCGCGTGCCGATCAGTACGCCAGCACGCTGGCCGCCTGGCGAAGCGATTCAGCCCGCCCGCCATCGCCCTCGCGCGGTGGCGCGGCGCAGTCGCACGGGCCGTTTCGCGCCATCGAGCAACTGGCGCGGTTGCCTGGCATGACGACCGACCTGTTCGGCAAGGTCGAGCGATCGGTGACGGTGTTTTCAGGACGCAACTTTCCGGACGCCTCGTACGCGCCGCCCCTGTCGCTGGCCGCGTTGCGGGGCCTCGCGCCCGCCCAGGCGAATACGCTGGTCACCCAACGCCGGAGCCGCCCGGCGCAACGCGGCGCGGGCAATGGCCGGGCCTTCGGCGCGGTGGCCAACGGCCCCCTGATCGCCGGCTACGGCGGGGTGGTCGAGCGCGTGTTCAGTACCGCCACGATGCCCGATGGAACGCACGTGGATTTGGATGTGACGATACGCTTGGCGTTGACGGGCACCCGGGCGCGCCCGTACAAAGTATTGGACTGGCGCGTGGATTGATGCCACGCGTTTCCTGGCGGGGCTGCAATGGCGACAGCAGGCGCACAAACCCTCGAACGCGCGAAGCTGGCGTGGCGGCGTTCGCCGCTCCCGGGCTTCCTAGGCTGGTGGGGCGGTGAATTGACGGCCATGCTGCCGGCGCGCCTGCGTGCGTGGGTGCGCCGGGGGCCGGACGTGTTGTGGCTGGGTGAAACGGATGGCAATGCGACAGTCCGTCGTGCACGCACGGGCGCCACGCTCGCCGCGATCGGTCCCGAACTGCCGGTGGACGTCCAACGCACGGAATTCTCACGGGCTTGCGCCGGCATCGATCCTGACGATCGCTGCCTGTTGCTGGTGGTGCCGGCATCTCACGTACTGCACCGACGCCTGGCGATGCCGGCCGCGGCGGCCGCCGATCCGCGCCGGGTGGTCGGGTATGAACTGGACCGGCAGACGCCGTTCAAGCCCGAACAGGTGTATTACGACGTCCGCGTCAGCGCCGACGCGGCGCCGGCGGGACAGGTGGCGCTGGACCTGTACGTGGCGCCCAGGGCCGAAATCGATCCGTTGCTGGAACGCTTCAACGCGATGGGCGCGCATCCCGATGCGGTCGATGTGCAGACGGCCGGTGGCGCGCTGGCCGGCATCGACCTGATGCCGCCGGAGCGGCGGCCGCGGCGTATCGATCGCCGCGGCCGCGCCAACTTCATCCTGGGCCTGGTGTGCATCCTGCTGGTGGTGCTGGTGTTGTCGCAGTGGCTCGCCAACCGTCGCGCGGCGCTGGCCGAAATGCAGGACGAGGTGCAGGCGATGCGCGCCCGGGCGACACAGTCCGAGCAATTGCGTGCACAACTCACCGGCGCGCTGGCGGCATCGAAGTTCCTGGTGAAACGCAAATCGGAAAACCCGTCCGCACTGGCCGTGCTGGACGACCTGACCCGGCGCTTGCCCGCGACGGCGTGGCTGGACGTCCTGACGCTGGACGACTCGGGCGGGCTCGACATCAAGGGCGAAGCCGCCAAGGCGGCGGCGCTGGTGGACACCCTCGGCAATTCGAAGTTGTTGCAGGAGCCCAAGCTGCAAGGCGTGATCCAGCCCGACCCCGCGACCGGCAAGGAACGTTTCGAGATGGTTGCGCGGGTACGCCAGCAGGATGCCGCCGTTGGCCACTGACGTGAAAAGGCGCATCGCGCGGAGGCTGTCGCCGGGACAGTCGCGGTTCGCCGCGATCGGGCTGGCGCTGGTCGCGCTGGCGATCGCCTATTTCGTGCTGCTGCACTGGTGGTTCGTGGCGCCGTTGCTGCAGGTGGACGGGCAGATGCGCGACCTGCAGAAGATCCATGCGAAGTACGCGGCGGCGATCGCCGAGCAGCCGGAACTGCAAAAGCGCGTCGCGAAACTGGAACAAGGCGGCGCGTCGGTGGACGCGTTCTTGTCTGCCAATGATCCGAGCGCCGCGTCCGCGAACCTGATCCAGCGCGCCACCGACGTGGTCGCTGCGCACGCGCACGAGGATGCCGGTTGCAGCATGCCCTCCAAGATGCCGATCGAACAGGATGCCGGCAACGAACCGTTCCGGCGCATCAGCGTCAGCGTTACGCTCGATTGCGGCATGCAGCCGCTGGCGGCGGTGCTGCACGATTTCGACCGCGGGTTGCCCTATCTGTTCGTGGACAATCTGACGATGGCGCGTTCGCCCAGCGGCAGGTTGCAGGCGCAGCTGACCTTGTCCGGCTATCTGAGGCCCGCGTCGCCATGAATGCCGCCGACCGTCGTCGCCTGACGCCCGCGTTGGGAATCATCGCCGCCATCCTGGTGGTGTTGCTGATCGCCCTGTGGGCGGGCCTCGGCGATGGCGCCACCTGGAACGACAATGCTGCACCGGCGCGCCTGCCGTCGGTCGGCGCCGCCACGCCGGCGCCGGCGGTGCCGCCGCTGGAGCAATACGCGGAAGTGTGGCAACACCCCTTGTTCAGCCCCACCCGTACGCCCGCGCCCGCCACGGCAGGCGGGAGCGATTCCAGCGGCGACCTGCAGCTGACCGGCGTGATCATGCTGCCGCACCTCAAGATGGCCATCCTGCACGACCGGAGCAACGGCAAGGATTACCGCGCCATCGAGGGACAGCCATCGCACGAGGGGCCGGTGCTGGTGGAACTGCATCCGCGCAGCGCGGTGATCGAGGTGTCGGGCTCGCGGCAGGAACTGCAACTGGTGCCCGGTCCGGCGCCGGGCTCGGGTGCGACTCCCAATACGGACGAGCAGCAGGGGGAGCAGGACGAGCCCGTTCCCATGAGCGCGGGAACCGGCGCATCTGCTATGGTCACCCGCCGCGGCACGTCGGATTCAAACGGGTCCGTGAATCAGGCGCCGAAGCCGGCGGCCGGTTCGCAGTCCGACGCGGCGCGCGCACGGGCGCTGAAGGCGCGCATCGACGCGCAACGGCGCAGGGCCGCGCGCCGGGATGGCGGTCATTGACGCATGCATCGCGCCACCGCGCAATGCAGGCCGGGAGTGCATGACGTGTACAAAAAGCTAGCCGTGCCGGGGATCGTGTTCGCTGCCGCGCTGCTGGCGGGGTGCGCGCCGCAGATCCGCCAGGACAATGACTACACCCTGCAGCGGGAGGCCATTGCAGGCACCCACAAGCCGGTGCCGCAGCCGCTCAACGTCGGCACGGAACAGCAGAACCCGAATCTCGCCAGCGCGGCCGCGCCGGAAACCCATTACGGCACCGGCGTGTTCATCAATCCGCCGAGCCACACCCCTACCGGTCGCGCCGCCAACGAGGGCGGCACCATCACCTTCAACTTCGACAACCAGCCGGTGCAGGCCGCGGTCAAGGCGATCCTGGGCGACGTGCTGCACGCGAATTATTCCATTTCGCCCGACGTCAAGGGCACCGTGACCTTTGCGACGTCGCAACCAGTCACGGAAGCCGAAGTGCTGCCGATCCTGCAGATGCTGCTGTCGTGGACGGGCAATGCGCTGGTGCACCAGAAAGGCGGTTACCTGGTGGTGCCCGTGGAGCAGGCCGCCCCCGGCAACCTCGTGCCCGGCCTCGGCGCGGTGTCGCCCGGCGCGGGGTATGCGGCGCAGCTGTTTCCGCTGCACTACGTGTCCGCGGAAGCGATGCAGAAACTGTTGAAGCCGTTTGCCGACCCGAAGGCTTTCCTGCTTGTCGATCCGGTGCGCAACCTGCTGGTGATGGGCGGCACGCCCGACGAACTGGCCAATTACCAGCGCATCATCCGCACCTTCGACGTCGATTGGCTGCGTGGCATGTCGGTGGCGGTGATTCCGCTGCAGCACGTGCAGGCCGATGACCTGGTCACGCAACTCCAGACACTGTTCACCGAGCAATCCGGCGGTTCGGCCGCGGCGGCGGCGACCAACGGCGGCGCCACGAACCTGGTGGCGCCCGCGCATTCGGAAAACCTTTCCAGCATGGTGCGGCTGATTCCGCTGAAGCACAGCAACTCGCTGGTGGTGATCACGCCGCAGCCGTCGTATCTCGACGAAGTGCGCAGGCTCGTCACCACCATCGACAACGGCGCGGGCAATGCCTCGGGGTTGTACGTTTACAACGTGCTCAACGTGAAGGCGTCGGACCTCGCGCGGCACTTGAACGAACTGTTCGGCAACGGCACCGGCAACCAGCAGAACCCGGTGGGCGCGGTCGCGCCGGGATTTTCGCCGCTGGAACAATCCGCGGCGGGCAGCCTTGGCGCGCAGCAGGGTTTCGGCAGCTTCTCACCGGACAACAGCAACTTCTCGGGAAATTTCGGCAGCAATGGCGGTGACGAGTTCGGTTCCGGTACGGGCGGGATCACGGGCGCGACCCAGATGCGCCGAGGCCAGCGCGCGGGGCAAGACACCTTCGCGTTCACCACCAGTGAAGGCGTGCGCATTGCCGCGGTCAACGAAAACAACCAATTGCTGATCCGCGCCACGCCTGGGCAATGGGAGAAATTGTTGCCGGTGATCGATCGGCTGGACGAGAAGCCGTTGCAGGTGCAGATCGAAACGCGTGTGCTGGAAGTCAGCCTGACCGGAGAATTCCAGTTCGGCGTGCAGTATTACCTCGGCGGCCTGATCGGCACCCAGCCGGGTTCGCCACCCAACACCAACCAGTCGTTCCACCGCCACCAGGGTGCGGCAGGCCTCGGCGGCGTCCAGTACTCCACATCGGATGCGTTGTTCTATTCGTTCGCGGGCAATGATTTGCAGTTCGCGCTCAGGGCGCTGGAGTCGAGTGGCGACGCCAAGATATTGTCCGCGCCTTCCACGGTGGTGCTCAACAACCAGGAAACCACTTTCAAGGTGGGAGAAAAGATTCCGGTGGTGCAGACCTACCTCGTGCCGGGCGTCGGCACGGGTTCGGCTACGGATGCCTTCAACGCGGGCCAGGTGCGATACATCGACACCGGCGTGTTGCTGGACGTGGTACCGCGCGTCAGCCCCGGCGGGCTGGTGTACATGGACATCCAGCAGGTTGTCAGCAAGCCGACTACCCAGGACAAGTTCGGCAACTACACCATCACCAACCGGGCGCTCAGCACCGAAGTGGCGGTGCAAAGCGGGCAGACCGTACTGCTGGGGGGATTGATCCAGCAAACGGACATGACCCAGGACAGCGGCGTGCCGTTCCTCAGCCGCATTCCCGTGCTGGGGCGCCTGTTCGGCACCACAGACCGCAAGCGCGACCGCACCGAACTGATCGTGCTGATCACGCCGCGCATCATCCGCAACCCCGAGGATGCACGCCGCGTCACCGACGAATACCAGACGAAGTTCGAATCGCTGAAACCGATCCTGCCCCGGGGCGATGCGACGCCCGCTTCGGCGACCGAAAGCCTGCCGCCGTCCACCGAATCCGTTCCCCCACCGGGCACGTCATCCGCGCCTGCGGCCGATGAATCCGCGGCCGGTCCCGCCGCGGTTGCGCCCGCGGACCAGTGGTCGGTGCAGGTGGCCTCCTTCACGAACGACAACGACGCCGAACGACTGCGGGCGCGCCTGCAGCAGCTCGGCTATACCGGCTACATCCGGAATGTGACCACGTCCGACGGCGTGCGGTGGCGCGTGTACGCCGGCCCGGTGGTGAACCACGACGCGGCCGATCGCCTGCGTGCCTCCATCGCGGACAGTCTGCACATCGAGGGCCTGCTGATCGTGCGGCCGTAGCGCGGGCGGCGCGACGCGGGCCGTGACACGGAGGCGCGCGATGAAAGGCTGGCGCGTTTGATGTTCGGCATCCTCGTTCCGGCCGGAGAGCCGCGGAACCGCACGTGCAGGACAGCATGGTGGTCACGGGCACGATCACCATGGACACGGAGGACCACTGATTCGTGCAGGTGCCGGTTTATTACTGGATAGGGTTTCCGGGCCGGGCGCCTGCGCGTCGTCATGGTCGAAGGGACCTCTGCACTCCCGGGCCAGTGCGGGATGTCCCCCGGGCGGATGCGGACGGCCGTCGCAGTGCGGTTTTGATGCGGTTGCCGAGGCAGGCGTCCCGGTCATCGGGGATACGCGATTCGTGCTCGAAACGGCATTGGCCGGCAGCAACGACATCCCTGATTGCCGGCGCGTGCACGCCCTGTCCCCGCGTCCATCCGGCGCAGGTATCGCTAGACTGCGTGGATGCCTGCGTCGACCTCCATCATCATCGTCGCTGCCGACAGCGGTGCCAGCTTGCGCGAGTGCGTGGCGCGTGCACTGGCGTCGAGCGTGCCGGTCGAGGTGGTCCTCGTCGACAATGCTTCGGGCGATGGCGTGCCCCAGGCGCTGGCGCGCGCGCATGAACGTGAAGAACGCCTGCGCGTCGTCTACAACCGCGCCAATCTCGGATTCGGCCCCGCGGTGAACGTGGGTGCACGACACGCGCGCGGCAATGCCCTGCTGGTGCTGAATCCCGACTGCATGCTCGAACCCGACACCTTGTCGCGGATGCTGGACGTGCAGCGCGCGCATCCCGACGCGGGGGTGATCGGCGCGGTCGTCTGCGACGCGGACGGCACGCCCGATCCGGCATCGCGGCGCCGCGATCCCTTGCTGCAGCGTTCGTTGAACGAAATGACGGGGCGCGCCAGGCGGAGCACTTCCGGGCACGAAGGCGTCGACGTACCCGGTCCGATCCCGGGGGCGGTGATTGAAACCGAAAACGTTTCGGGCGCGCTGATGCTGTTGCCACGCACCGCGTTCGAGCGGCTGGGCGGATTCGATGAAGGCTACTTCCTGCATTGCGAGGACCTGGACCTGTGCCGGCGTGCGCGCGATGCGGGCTACAAGGTGATGCTGGCCGGCAACGTGCGGGTACGCCATGCCAAGGGCGGCTCGAGCGCGCATCGGCCGGTATTCGTCAGTTACCATAAGCATCGCGGCATGTGGCGCTGGTTCAGGAAATTCGATCCTGCCGCACGCAAGCCGCTGACGCGCGTGCTGGTTGCGTGCGGCATCGCGGCGCATTTCCTCGCCACGGCACCGCTGCTCGCGCTTCGCCGCGTCGCGCCAATGACATTGCATCGGAAGCAAGCATGATCCGCGAAATCCTGAAAATGGGCGATCCACGCCTGCTGCGCGTCGCGCCGCCCGTGCCGGCGACGATGTTCGGCACCGCCGAATTGAACGACCTGATCACCGACATGTTCGAAACCATGCAGGCGGCCGACGGGGTGGGCTTGGCCGCGCCGCAGATCGGCGTGGACCTGCAGTTGGTCGTTTTCGGCTTCGAGCGTTCCGATCGGTATCCGGGTGAGCCGGAAGTGCCGCGCACGATCCTCCTGAATCCGCTGATCACGCCGCTCTCGCGTGACATGGAGGAAGGTTGGGAAGGCTGCCTCTCGGTTCCCGGATTGCGTGGCGTGGTGAGCCGCCACAGCATGATCCGCTACCAGGGGGTGGACCCGAGCGGCGCACCGATCGACCGCACCGCCGAGGGCTTCCACGCGCGCGTGGTGCAGCACGAATGCGATCACCTGATCGGGCGGCTGTATCCCTCGCGCATCACCGACTTCTCGAAATTCGGGTTCATCGGCGTGCTGTTTCCCGAGGAGGTCGGTGCGCTGGAATAGGGCGGCTCGCGGTCGAACATCCGGGTGAACGAGCGGCCTTTTCGGACGAGGGTCGGCATCAGCCAGAAGGCAGCATCGGCGCCATCCGTCCGACGTCTTGCTTTCGGCAACCGGTCAATCGAGTCTCGAGGCCTGTTCCCGCAAGGCAGCGGCTTGCGTATTCCAATCCGCGAGCCGGTTGCGTTCCTGCTCGACCACGGCGGCGGGCGCATGGTCGACGAAGTTTGCGTTGCCGAGTTTGCCCTCGCACTTCTTGATTTCGCCCTGGATGCGCGCGATTTCCTTGGCGAGCCGCGCCCGTTCGGCGTTCAGGTCGATGAGCCCTTCCAGCGGGATCAATACGCGCAGGTTGCCCACCACGGCAGCCGCGGCCGCGGGTTCGGACTCACCGGTCGCAAGCCAGCGCGGCGCTTCGCAGCGGGCAAGGAATCCGATCTGGCTTGAAAACTTCCCGGTCCGGCGATGGTCTTCTGCATCGCCGTCGGCCAGCAGCAACGGAATGGTCTTGCCCGGCGGGATGTTCATTTCCGAACGGATCTTTCGGACCCCCGTCAGCACCGCCTTGAACCATTCGATCTCGGCGCTGGCGCTTTCATCGACCGCGAATTCATCCGCGCGCGGATACCTGCATTGCAGGATGCTGGTTTCTTCGAGGCCGAGCTGCGGTGCCACCGATTGCCAGATTTCCTCGGTGATGAACGGAATGATCGGGTGCAGCGCGCGGAGCGCGGTTTCAAGCACCACCAGCAAGGTACGGCGCGTGGACGCCGCGGCTTCGGCATCGCCGCCCTGCAACGCGGGCTTCGAGAGCTCCAGGAACCAATCGCAGTACTCGTTCCACACGAATTCGTACAGCGCCTGCGCGAGGTGGTCGAAGCGGTACGTCGTGAAGTGCCGATCGACTTCCGCGAGCGTCGCATGCAAGCGGGTGAGGATCCATCGCTCGGCTTCCGTGACCGGCGCCGCGCCCCTCTCCCCTCGGGAGAAGGGTTGGGGTGATGGTTCGGTTTCGATGAGGTTCGTCGCAGGACCCGAATCCCCATTCGGCGCGGGCGCGCCACCTCGGAGCTCTTGGCCAGGGATGGCAGCTGCACCCGAAGGGAAAGGGGAGGCGCAGTTCATCAACACGAAACGCGCCGCGTTCCACAGCTTGTTGCAGAACGCCTTGTAGCCGTCCGCGCGTTTCAGGTCGAAATTGATGGTGCGGCTGTAGCTCGCCAGCGCCGCGAAGGTGAAGCGCAGCGCGTCGGTGCCGATCGCCGCGATGCCGTCCGGATACTCCTTGCGGATGCGCTTCTCGACTTTTTCGCGCACTTGCGGGATCAGCAGCGACCTGGTCGACTTCTCGACCAGCGCGGGCAGGGTGATGCCGTCGATCAGGTCCAGCGGGTCCAGGGTATTGCCCTTGGACTTCGACATCTTCTGGCCTTCGGCGTCGCGCACGATCGCGTTGATGTAGACCTCGCGGAACGGCACCTGCTTCGTGAAATAAAGGGTCGCCATCACCATCCGCGCGACCCAGAAGAAGATGATGTCGAAGCCGGTGACCAGCACCTGGCTCGGCAGGAAAATCCTGTCGGCGGTCCAGTTCGCGACGATCTCGCCGCGCTCGTTCTTCACCGGTTCATTCGATGGCCATCCCAGCGTCGAAAACGGCCACAGCGCGGAGGAAAACCAGGTGTCCAGCACGTCGTCATCCTGGCGCAACGCGCCGACCGGCTGCACGGTCGCATGCGCGCGCGCATCGGCCTCGTCCTCGCCCACGAAGATGTTGCCGGCCTCGTCGTACCAAGCCGGGATGCGATGGCCCCACCAGAGCTGTCGGCTGATGCACCAGTCCTGGATGTTGTCGAGCCACTGCGTGTAGGTGGTGGTCCAGTTCTCCGGCACGAACCGGATGTCGCCATTGCGCACCGCATCCAGCGCAGGCTGCGTGATCGCCGCACGGCCCTTGTCGGAGGTGAGATCCACGAACCACTGGTCGGTCAGCATCGGCTCGATCACGGCGTCCGAGCGCTGGCTGACCGGCACCTGCAGCTTGTGCGGTTTGGTTTCGACCAGCAGGCCCTGCGCTTCGAGGTCGGCGAGGATCTGCTTGCGGGCTTCGTAGCGGTCCATGCCGCGGTATTGCTCCGGCGCGTTGTCGTTGATCTTCGCGTCCAGCGTGAAGATGTTGATTGAATCGAGCTTGTGCCGCTGCCCGATCAGGTAGTCGTTGAAGTCGTGCGCCGGCGTGATCTTCACGCAGCCGGTACCGAATTCGCGATCGACGTAATCATCCGCAATGAGCGGGAGTTCGCGATTCGCGAGCGGCAGGCGCAGGCGCTTGCCGACCAGCGCCGCGTAACGCTCGTCTTCCGGGTGCACCGCGACAGCGACGTCGCCCAGCATGGTTTCCGGGCGCGTGGTCGCGATCACAACGTGATCCGGCGCGTCCGGCTGCGGATCGACCACGTCGTAGCGGATCGACCACAGGAATCCGTCGCGCTCGACGCTGTTGACTTCGAGGTCCGACACCGCGGTCATCAGCACCGGATCCCAGTTCACCAGCCGGTTGCCCCGGTAGATCAGCCCCGCGCGGTACCAGTCAATGAAAACCTTGCGCACGGCGGCCGACAGACCTTCATCCATCGTGAAGCGTTCGCGCGACCAGTCCATCGACGCGCCCATGCGGCGCATCTGGCGCGTGATCGTGGATCCGGATTCGTGCTTCCACTGCCACACGCGCTCGACGAATCGTTCGCGGCCGAGGTCATGACGTGTCTTGCCTTCCGCGGCCAGCTGGTTCTCGACGATCTTCTGCGTCGCGATGCCGGCGTGGTCGGTGCCACCCTGCCATAACGTGTTCCTGCCCGACATCCGCGCGTGCCGGATCAGCGCATCCATGATGGTTTGCTGGAACGCGTGGCCCATGTGCAGCGTGCCGGTGACGTTCGGCGGCGGCAGCAGGATCGAATAGGGCTCGCCTTGGCCGGCCGGCTTGAAACAGCCGGCATCTTCCCAGCGCGCATACCACTTCGATTCGATCTCTTTCGGGTCGAAACTCTTGTCCATCACTCGGGTCCCGGGTTCCGCGCGCAGCGCGGTTTGCAAGGCAAACGTGCATTGTAGCGGCTGGCGCCGTGGCTGCCTGACCCGCCAGTCTGACGTCCTGCCGGGCAGACATCCCTGTCTTTTTCCGCGCCCCTCCCGGGGGCGCGGGTAACTTCTCTTTGTTTGGCCAAAGAGAAGTCACCAAGAGAAAGGCCACCCCGGTGCTGCGTTTTTCGTCCATCCATGGACGAAAAATCCGTGAGGGCCGGCCGGGCTTGCCGACGCGCCGTCCATGGCGCGGCGGCAAGTGGGCGCAATCCCTTGCGCCACCCTTCGGGCCTGATCGTCCGGCCCCCACCGCAGCACAGGGGCCCCAAGGAAGCGTTGCTTCGATGACGGCCATCCTGGCCTCGTTCGAAGCGAGACCAAGCAGCCGACTTCGTCCCCCGCGCCCGCACGATGCGCGCTTGATGAGGCCCCTCGAACACGGCGGGCGGTCGACGGAAAAGTCCGAAGGATGGCGCACAGGAGGTGCGCCAGTTCGCCGCAGGCACAAGGGTGTGCCTTCGGCGAACCCCGGCGGCCGCGCGCGCATCCTGAGCACAGGGATGTGCTCAGGACGTGTTCGCGGGGTGGCCTTCTCTTTGGTGACTTTCTCTTGGCCAAGCAAGAGAGAGAAAGTTACCCGCGCGCGCGGGAGGCGCGCGGAACAGGACATGGATGTCGAACGCAACTCGCAACAGCTTTGCAGGTACGCCCTCGCCCGGGTCCCGCCCCGGCCGGGGCGACGATCCGAATGTTTGCAGCGAAGAGACGCGCGTTTCGGCGCCGCCTCAGGGCGTCCACTTCCGATGCGCGTGGATCGACATCACCACGCCAAAGCCGGTCAGCAGGGTGATGGCCGACGTGCCGCCATAGCTCACCAGCGGCAGGGGCACGCCGACCACCGGCAGGAGGCCCGAGATCATGCCGCCGTTGACGATCACGTACACCATGAAGGCCAATCCGAACGATCCCGCGACGAGTCGCGAATAGGTGTCGCGCGCATTGGCGGCGATCCAGAGGCAGCGGCCCACGATGAATGCGTACACCAGCAGCAGCACCAGCACGCCGACCAGGCCGAATTCCTCGCCGAGTACCGCGAAGATGAAATCGGTGGTGTGTTCGGGCAGGAATTCCAGTTTCGATTGCGTGCCCTGGTTGAAGCCCTTGCCGAACACACCGCCCGAGCCCACGGCGATCATCGACTGGATGATGTGCCAGCCGGTCCCGAGCGGGTCGTTCTCGGGGTGCAGGAAAGTCAATACGCGTTCGCGCTGGTAATCGTGCAGGAAGTGCCATGCCACCGGCGCGATCGCGGCGAGCGCCGCCAGCATCGCACCGATCTTCCACCATTGCAGGCCCGCGAGAAACAACACGAACATGCCCGACGCCGCGATCAGCAGGGCGGTGCCCAGATCGGGTTGCTTCACCACCAAGAGGGCGGGAATGCCGATCAGCACCCCGATCACGACGATGTCGCGCCAGCGCGGTGGCAGCGGACGCGGGTGCAGGTACCACGCCACCATCATCGGCATGGCCAGCTTCATGAGTTCCGATGGCTGGAAACGAACCACGCCCAGATCCAGCCAGCGGTCCGCGCCGCGGCCTTCGCCGAGCGCCATCAGCACGACCAGCAGGAAAACACCCAGCAAGTAGAACCAGGGCGTCCATGCGCGCAGCAGCGTCGGCGGGATTCGCGAAACGGCCAACAGCAGCAACCCGCCCGCGACGAAGCGCGCGGCTTGTCCCAGCACGGTCGATTGGTCGAGATTGCTGGCGCTGTACAACACGGTGAGCCCGATCAGCGCCAACACGAGCAACCCGATGGCGAGTGGCAGGTCGATCCGCGGGCGCGAAAGGATGCGCCGTCCGATCCGGAGCACCCGTCCGCTGAAGCTGGTGACCAGTGCGTTCATGGCGTGGTCGGCGCCTGCGCACCGGATCGGGAGGCGACCGAGGGCGCGGTGACCGGCGGACGTTCGGAAGGCGGCGTGTCCGCCAGCCACTGGTCGAGTATCTTGCGCGCGATCGGCGCCGCGGCGCTGCCGCCCCAGGCACCGTGTTCCAGCACCACCGCGATGGCGATTTGCGGGTGTTCCGCGGGCGTGTAGCACATGAACCACGCGCGGTGCCGTGAAGCGAGGTAGGCGAGATCCTTGTTGTTGTTGTAGGCGTTGCTGGTGCGCGAATAGCGTTCGGCGGTACCGGTCTTGCCGGCGATCAGGTAGGGAAAGCCCTTGCCCAGGCCCCACGCCGTCCCCTGCGGGGTATTGACCACCCCGAGCATGCCCTCACGGACCGCAGCCAGATCCGCGGGGTCGTGCGTGATCTGCACCGGCGCCGGTTGCGGATAGGGCACCTCCGGTGCATTCAGGCCGTCGCTGGTAGCGGTCAGCAGGTGCGGTACGTGCGAAAGGCCGCCGCCGGCCATCGATGCGAGCGCATGCGCAAGCTGCAGCGGGGTCACCATCCAGTAACCCTGGCCGATGCCGGAGATCACGGTCTCGCCCGGGTACCACGGCTGGTTCATCGTCTTGCGTTTCCATTCCGGCGACGGCAATACGCCGCCGGTTTCGTCGGGCAGGTCGATGCCGGTGGGACTGCCGAATCCGAATTTGGCCATCCATTCATCGAATCGCTTGATGCCCATCTGGTAGGCGAGCGAATAGAAGTAAGTGTTCACCGAACGGGTGATGGCCTGCATCAGGTTCACGCGGCCGGCGCCGTAGCGCGTGTCGTCGCGGTAGCCGCGCGAAGAGCCCGGAATGTAGTAGGTGCCGGTCGACATCACCGTGTCGGTGGCCTTGCGCAGACCGAGTTCCAGGCCGCCGAGGCCGAGGAACGGCTTGACGGTGGAGCCGGGCGGATAGCCGCCGCGCATCGCGCGATTGAGCAACGGCTTCTCCGGGTCCTCCAGCAACGCCGAGTAGTCGGCCTGGCTGATGCCATTGACGAACAAATTGGCGTCGAAACTCGGCACCGTCACCATCGCCAGCACGTTGCCGTTGCGCGGGTCGATGGCGACGGCGGCACCGGTCTGGCCGTCGAGCGCGGCGATGGCGGCCCGCTGCAGGCGCTCGTCGATCGTGAGGTAGAGGTTCTTGCCGGGTTTGGCGGGGACGCGCTGCAACACGCGGAGCGGGCGCTGGTTGGCATTCACCTCGACCAGTTCGTAACCGGGCGTGCCGTGCAGCAGTTTCTCGTATTCCTTTTCGAGGCCGGTCTTGCCGACGTGGGTGGTGCCGGCGTAAAGATCGGGGTCGAGCCTGGCCTGTTCCTTTTCGTCGATGCGGCCCACGTAACCCACCACGTGCGCGAATTCGGCGCCGTAGGGATAGTTGCGCGTCAGGTAAGGGTCGACACTGACGCCGGGGAATTGCCACTGGTTCACCGCGAAACGATCGCGCTCGCTTTCGGTGAGCCGGAACTTCAGCGGCACCTGGTCGAACGCGCGGTGTTGCTTCAGGCTCTGCTTGAAGCGATCGATGTCGTCGTCGGTCAACGGCACGACCGTCGACAGCCGTTGCAGCATCGCATCCATGTGCTTGACCTTGTCCGGCACGACGTCCAGCCGGAACGCGGGCACGTTGTCGGCCAGCAGCCTGCCGGTACGGTCGTAGATCAAGCCGCGCGGCGGTGGCAGGTGCTTCAGCCGAACACGGTTGGCCTTGGCACGCGTCGAATACTCGGTGTGTTCGAACACCTGCAGGTACACGAAGCGGCCGGCCACGCCCAGCAGCATCACCAGCATGATCGCGAAACCCGCCAGCGCACGGCGCCCGAAACGCGCGCGCTTGGCCCGTTCGTCCGGCAGCTCGCCGCGGCCGTTCATGCCGTCTTGGCGCCCCGGGCGCCCTTGCCGCGCAGCCGCGTGTTCACGTCATCCAGCAACAGGAACACGAACGGCCATACCAATGCGCCCACCGCGGGTGCGGCCCACGACAGCGCCGGCATCGCCGAGTCGCCCGCGAAGGCGCGGATCAGTGCCTGCAGCACGTGATTGTTGAGCAGCAACAACCACACCGCGAGCGCCTGCTGCCACATCGGGAAAAAGCGCAGGCGCGACCGGAAGCGCAGCACGATGAATACCAGCACCGCCAATCGCAGTGCCTGGTCACCAAGCAGCGCGCCGTTCAGAAGATCGGCCGCAAGGCCCACTCCGAACGCGAGGCCGACGCTCACGCGGTCCGCCGCTTCCAGTGACCAGTAGATCAATACCAGGGCGGGCCAGTAAGGCTTCAGCGGCTGGATCAACTCGGGCAGCGGCACCAGCATCAGCACCAGCGCCACGGCAATGCCGATCCAGAACGCCCAGCCCTGTGCGCGCATGCGGTTCATCGTGCCGCCCCCGCCGCATGCTTGGCGCTGGAGGCGGCACGGTTCTCGTGTGCCAGTGATGCCGGCGGCCCCACTTCGGGTGCCGGCGCAGGCGGTCCGATCGGCTCGGGCTGGTCGCGCAGCAGCAGTACCTCGCCGCTGCGCTGGAGCTCCGCGGCGGGCTTCACCAGCGCCTCCATGAACATGCCGGACGCGTCGCGCTTCAATTGCGAGACGGTGCCGACTGGAAACCCCGCGGGAAAACGCCCGCCCAGGCCGGAGGTCACCAGTCGGTCGCCCGCCTTCACGTCGGACGACAGCGGCAGGTTGGGCACCACCAGTTGGCTGGTGTCGCCGGTGCCGTGCGCGATGCCGCGCAACCCGGTGCGCGAGATCGTCACCGGGACCGCATGGTCGGGGTCGATCACCAGCATCGCCACTGAGGCGTGCGGCAGGATCTCGACGATCTGCCCCATCACGCCGTGCGAATCGATCACGGCCTGGCCCACGTGCACGCCTTCGTCGGCGCCCACGTTCAACATCACCCGGTCCCGCGTCGGGCCAAGCTGCACGTCGATCAACCGCGCCAGTTGCGCGTGCATGCCCAGCAACTGTTGGGTGTCGAGCAACTGCTTCAGGCGTTCGTTTTGATGGGTGACGGCATCCATGCGGTTGAGCCGCGCCTCGGCCAGCAGCAGCGCCTCGCGCAACTGCCGGTTTTCGTCGATCAGCTTGCCGCGTTGCGCGAACGCGGTGCTCGCCTGGTGCACCCAGTCGGCCGGGGCCGCGGCGATCTTGTAGATCGGCACGATCGCGGCCGCCGTGGCGTATCGCGCGCGGTGCAGCCAGCCGTTGCGATGGTCCAGCACCATCAGCACTGCGGCCAGCGCGAGGTACGCGATCAGGCGCAGCGTGCCGGCCGTCGCATCCGAGAAGATCGGAGTGGATTCCTTTTGCGGAAGCGCCATGGCGGTGGGGCGGGTCTAGCGGAGTTACAGCGTAACAACAAAAGAAGGGGAATCATGGCCCTGCGTCCCGATTCCGCGGGCCGTGCGTCACGGAACCATCGACGGCCCCGTCTTTCCCGTTCAAGGGTGAACGGGAGAGGGATGTACGGCCCCGTGTGCGGATGCCCCTTGCGCGGGTCCATGCGTCTCGCAGTCGCGGAAGAGAGCCTGCTCGCTCCCGTGTTGCCCCGAGTTCCGATTGCGGGCTTACTCCTGGGCGAAAAAGTCGCTTCCGTGCATGTCGATCAGCTCCAGCGCGCGGCCGCCACCACGCGCGACGCAGGTCAGCGGATCCTCGGCGACCTGCACGTACAGGCCGGTTTCCTCGCTGATCAACTTGTCCAGGTCGCGCAGCAGCGCGCCGCCACCGGTCAGCACGATGCCGCGTTCGTGCACGTCGGAGCACAGTTCGGGCGGGGTCTGCTCCAGCGCGGCCTTCACCGCGGCGACGATGCCGTGCAGCGGTTCGCGCAGCGCCTCCAGCACGTCGTTGGAGTTGATGGTGAACATGCGCGGCACGCCCTCGGCGAGGTTGCGGCCGGAGACTTCCATCTCGCGGACCTCTTTTTGCGGATAGGCGCAGCCGATCTCGATCTTGATGCGTTCGGCCGTGGGATCGCCGATGAGGGTGCCGTTGCTGCGGCGCACGTAATTGATGATGGCCTCGTCGAAGCGGTCGCCGCCGATCCGCACCGACTGCGAATACACGATGCCGTTGAGGCTCATCACCGCGACCTCGGAGGTGCCGCCGCCGATGTCCAGCACCATCGAACCACGTGCCTCGTGCACCGGGATGCCGGCGCCGATCGCGGCCGCCATCGGTTCCTCGATCAGGAACACGTCGCGGGCCCCGGCACCTTCGGCGGATTCCTTGATCGCGCGGCGCTCGACCTGGGTCGAACCACACGGTACGCACACCAGCACCCGCGGGCTGGGGCGCAGAAAACGCGATTTGTGCACCTGCTTGATGAAGTGCTGCAGCATCGCCTCGGTCATGGTGAAGTCGGCGATCACGCCGTCCTTCATCGGTCGCACCGTGACGATGTTGCCGGGCGTGCGGCCCAGCATCATCTTGGCGTCGTTGCCGACCGCTGCCACCGAGCGCGGGCCACCTGCGCCACGGTCCTGGCGGATCGCGACGACGGAAGGCTCGTTGAGTACGATCCCCTGGTCGCGCACATAGATCAGCGTGTTCGCGGTGCCAAGATCGATGGAGAGGTCGTTGGAAAAAATGCCGCGGAACAATTTGAACATGCGCGATCCGCCAGGGTGCGGGCCTGAGCGTCAGGCAGGGGAAACAGCGGGCCAGTCTAGGTAACATCCCGCCAACCTGCAAGGTACTGCGTCGCTGTTTGTTGCGGAATTTTGGTGCCGGCGCGGCGCGGGTGGGTCCGCGTCGGGTCGAATCCCGGGGGCGATCCGGTTAGCATCGGCGGTTCCGCCTGCGACATGAGGAATGCACCGATGCCGGCTGCGCTGATTTGCGGCTCCATGGCGTACGACACGATCATGGTGTTCGAGGACCGCTTCAAGAACCACATCCTGCCGGACAAGGTGCACATGTTGAACGTGTCGTTCCTGGTCCCGCGGATGCGCCGCGAATTCGGCGGTTGCGCCGGCAACATTGCCTACAATCTCAAGCTGCTCGGTGGAGAGCCCATCCCGATGGCGACAGTCGGGCAGGACTTCGCGCCGTACCGCGAGTGGTTCGCGGGGCTGGATATCCGCCTGGACCAGATTCGGGAAATGCCGGATACGTTCACGGCGCAGGCTTTCATCACCACCGACCAGGACAACAACCAGATCACCGCCTTCCATCCGGGGGCGATGATGCAGAGCCACCAGAACCACGTCGCCGAGGCCGGCGACGCCGCGCTCGGCATCGTGGCGCCGGACGGTCGCGAGGGCATGCTCCAGCACGCCGACGAATTCGCGGCGAAGGGCATTCCCTTCATCTTCGATCCCGGCCAGGCGATGCCGCTGTTCTCGGGCGAGGAGTTCCGCGCCTTCATCGACAAGGCCAGCTACGTGGCGGTGAACAGCTACGAAGCCAGCTTGCTGTCCGAACGCACCGGCTGGTCCGAGGCCGATATTGCCGGGCGCGTCGAAGCCTACATCGTGACCCACGGTGCGGATGGCTCGGTGATCCACGCGGACGGCGCGGTTCACGAAATTCCCGCGGCAAAGCCGCGCGCGGTGGTCGACCCCACGGGTTGCGGCGACGCGTATCGGGCCGGCTTGATCCACGGGATACTGCGGGGACTGGACTGGCCGAACGTGGGCCGGGTGGCGTCACTGCTGGGCGCACTGAAGATCGCCCACCCCGGCACCCAGAACCATGCCTTCGATGCGGCGGAGTTCGCGGCCGAGTTCAGGGCGCAGTTTTCTTGCGATCTTCCCTGACCGCCGTGTCGGCGAATGGCCAGGTTGCTGCACCTGAACGGGTGTTTCGCAAGCATCTGGCGCCGTTCAGGATGGCAGGCAACAATGTCCGGCAATCCGTCCGCACGATCCCAAGGAGGCCGTCATGCATGTCGCACGCAACCTCGTTCTCGCCGCGCTGCTGGTCGGCACGCCACTGATCGTCGCCGGCAACGCGCACGCCGCCGGTGGCGAAATAACCTGCAGGATGAGTTTTGAAATCCACGGCTGGTCGGCGTTCTACAAGACGTCCAGCGGCACCGGCAGCGTCACCTGCAGCAACGGCCAGCACATGACCGTGCACCTGCGGAGCAAGGGGGGTGGCCTGACCTTCGGCAAATCCAGCATCGAAGGCATCGGCAAGTTCTCCGGCATTTTCAACATCGACGAGATCCTTGGCACCTACGTGGTGGGCGAAGCGCATGCGGGCGCCGCCGCTTCCTCGCGCGCCACCGTGATGACCAAGGGCAACGTCTCGCTGGCCTTGAGCGGGACCGGGAAGGGCTGGAACCTGGGCGTGGATTTCGGAAAGTTCACCATCAGCAGGTAGTGGGCGGGCGGATCAACCTGTCCCCTGCCCGTTGCGCCGCACCTTGCCACAAAAACAAACCCCGCCGAAGCGGGGTTTGTTCATCGACAAGGGGATGGATTTCGCGTCACGCGTGGCGGCGCCGCACCAGCCAGCCGAGTGCCAGCAGCCCGAGCACCAGCATCCCCAGCGTACCGGGTTCCGGCACCCCGACGGGCGGCACCACGCTGCCATTGCGGACCTGGAACAGGAACTGTCCCGCCACGCCGTCGTTGGTGCCGGCGACCAGTGAATTCGGACCGCCGTCCAGCAGGGCGCCATTGATCAGCGAACCGGCCAGCATGGCGTAAGTGCCCGCGGGGTTGCCCGACTGGCCGGCGTTGTAGCCGACGGCCGCGGAGGTGCCACCCAGTCCGCCCGCACCGCCGCTGGCACCGCCCGTTTCCCACTGGATCTGGTCGTAGTTGAAGTAGAAGTCGAAGTTGCCCACGCCAGTGTCGGAGCGGTCGACCATGATCAGCTGGAACGTGTTCAGCTTGTCGGTGTGGGAGCTGTAATAGCCGACGCCCGGCCAGGTGACGCCGAACGCGGTGTGGCCGGCATAGCTGCCGTTGCCGTAGCTGGTCAGGCCGCTGCCTGCGCCCCGCGTGTCCACGTCGCCGAAGAACGGCGCAATGATCGGCTGGCCGCTGTAGCTGCTGCCCAGGCCGAACGGCGTGAAGGTGCTTTGCGGGGCATTGAACGTCACGTTGCCGTTGTTGTTGACGTACAGGTTGGAGTAGTCCGTGCCATAGAAGTTGATGGTGAAGGGCAGGCTGACCAGACCCGTGGAGCCATCGTCATTGGCGGCAAGCGTGTTCGCGTCGAATCCGGAAGCCACGGTCGTGGCCTGGGCCATGCCGGCCGCGAGCGCGCCGCCGAGGAGAACCATCGCCGCCAGTGCGCATCGAATTTTCAATCGGGAAATCATCTTCGGTGTCCTCCTGTGGAGTGTGAATCGCATCCATTCCCCTTGTGACACCGCAGTTAGCACAAACCATGCCGGGGAGGACAAGCCTTGAATTTCATTGACTTGCGAGAATTCCCAAGGCGCGCAATCCCCGGAAACGTAAAGGTTCTCGACGCTGGATCGAGGCCCGGACGCAAGCCTGGCAACCAGCGCCCAGCGCTGTCCATGAGGGGTAACCTCTGGACCCCGCCACCGCACCGCGGAGCCGCGCGGGTATCGAACGCGGCCCGCGCGCCGGTGTGGGGTGTCTCCCTTGGCAAGCGTCGCGCCCCCGGTGTTCCGCGCCGACTCGACTGCCACGCGCGGTGGGAGCGCGTCGCGCGCCGTCTCGGGCTTCCGGCGAATTCCCCGGCCGGTGGCCGGCCGGGGAAATCCGGAGAACGGCGTGTTCTCGGGGAGCGCGTTCGACCGTCGCGACGGGCGGTCCGTCGCGGGGCCGCCTCGCTCAGTGTCCGTCGTGCGACGGAATGAACTGCTTGTCCACCGCTTCCGCGAGTTGATCGGGCGGCAGCAGGCCTTGCGACAGGATGAAATCGTTGAACTGCTGCAGGTTGAACCTGTCGCCCAGCGCGATCTCGGTATGCGCACGCAACTGCAGGATGCGCGAGTAACCATAGAAGTACGCGGTGGCCTGGCCCGGCGAGCGGAACATGAAGCGGTCCAGTTCCTCGCGCGCGAAGGCTTCGGAGATGCCGACATCGTTCACCAGGATGTCGTGCGCGCGCTGCTTCGTGATCAGGCCGAGGTTCAGCATCGGGTCGAGGAACGCCCGTGCGGCGCGCAGCAGGCGCAGTTGCAGCGCGATCATCTGCCCGCCCGCGGGTTCGTACGGCACCATCATCCATTCCGCGTACAGCGCCCAGCCCTCCACGTTGACGCTGTTGAATGCGAACAGCGAGCGCGCCAGCGACACGCCATGCTCCACCATCGCGGAGAACTGCAATTCGTGGCCGGGGCGGCCTTCATGCGCGGTCAGCGTCCAGGCGCAGGCCTTGCAGGTGAAGTCGTCATACGCTTCGTTCTTGCCGTTGCCCGACGGCGGATTGCCGAGCGGCAGCACGAACGCGCCGCGCTCGCCGTGGTTGTTGATCAGCGGGGGCGGGTCCATGTGCGGCGCGGGCTGCGCGGCGCTTTCGGCCTCGGACGCGAGGCGCATGATCATCTTGCGTTTGGGCAGCGTGACGATGTGCTGGTCACGGATGATCGCCTCGATCCTGTCGATCACCGTCTGGTAGTACGGCTCGATATTGTTGCGGTCGAGCTGCTGCTTCTTGAGGTCCTTGATGACGGCGCGGTAGTCGGTGGTGGGCGCGAAGCCTTCCGCCTTGGCGACGTAGGGCGCCAGGGTTTCCATCTGCGCCTGGATTTCCATGAAGGACCGTTCGGCCTGCCTGATCAACTCCTGCGGCGGAATGTCGATGCCGACATTCTTCAAGTTGTCCGCATAGACCGGCTCGGGCAGGCGCGCATCGGTCCGCGCGCGCGGCAACACCGTGGCTTTCACCCACGCGGTGTAGTCGTCCAGTTGCTTCTGCAGCGCATCCAGGGCGGCGTCGGCGCCCTTGATCCCGTACTTCGCATACAGCTTGCGGATGCCGTCGACGTAACGCTGCGTGTTGGCGAGGTTCTGTTCCACCTCGGCCTTGTACGGGCCCAGCAGCTTCCTGTTGCCGGCCTTGGCTTCGAACAACGCCTCGGCTTCTTTCGTGACCGGCGTGCAGCCGGGCGCCATGCCGACGTAGCACTCCAGGCGCGCCAGCGCATGTGGCCGGCGGTCGGCTGCGACCTGATCCTGCAGCAGGCCGAACTCGCCCTGGAAAATCGTCTGCCCGACATCCGTGTAGGGCAGCATGTACTGATCCTGCAACCTGCTGCTTTCGATGAAGCGGTCGGCCGCGTGGATCATGATTTCCAGATCCTCGCGGACATTCGCGTCGGTGGTCTTGGCAAGATCGGCCTTCAGGGTGTCGCGCGCCCTGGTGAGCGCCTCGCGCGAACGCACGTCGACGTTGGGCTTGAGGTCGACGACCTTGTCGTCGTAACCCGGCAGGCCGAATTGCGAGGCAAATTCGGGGTTGAATTCGGCCAGTGTCTTCAGCAGTACCTGCGCGTACGCGTTGCTTTGCGCGACCCATGCAGGCGGCGGCACCGGCGGATGGTCCGGACGGCGGTCCGGCTTGGCCGACGAGGGCGGCGCGGCGAAGGCGATCGGGGCGGTGAGCGCAAACGCGGCAATGGCGGCAAGGCTTCGCTTGAACATGACGGTTCTCCGCTTGTGTCGTCGGACACTAGCACGCTTCGGCGAGGACAGGATGAGCCGGAAGTCAGTCGCGCCGGGTGGCTACAATCGCCGTTTGGCTGGTGGAGCATGGCGTGTCCGGTTCCCGAATGGTGGTGCGTGGCGGCGGTTGCCATTGCGGCGCGGTGCGCTTCGAAACTCGCGTGGCGCCCCGGCCCCTGCTGCAGGCATGCACGTGTTCGATCTGCCGGATGACCGGCTACGTGCACCTGATCGTGCCGGCCTCGCGGTTTCGCTTGATACGGGGTGCCGACGCGTTGACCGAGTACCGCTTCAATACCGGCGTGGCGCGTCACCTGTTCTGCCGGCATTGCGGCGTCAAGTCGTTCTACGTGCCGCGCTCGCACCCACATGGCTACAGCATCAATGCGCGGTGTCTCGACGATGACGTGCTGGCCGATTGCGAATGGTTGCCGCCGTTCGATGATGCGGACCGGGACGCCGCGACCGCCGCCGTGGCCCATCTGGCCGACGACTGAGGCATCAGGGCGCGAATGCGCTCGCGTAGGCGGGTTTCAGGAATCTCGCGAACACGCGGGCCGGGACGTCCACGGTTTGCGTGCCATACACGTACGGGGCGACCTGGTACGGCGGGAAGATCAGGGTAAGCCCCGGGCTTGCAGCGTCCGGTGTCGTGCCCGCGCGCACCGCGAAAACCGAGTAATTGACACGGGTCGGCTTGGTGCCGTCGCCGAGCATTTGCGTCATGTTGGCCTTCCAGTCGCGGATGGCTTCGGGTGACCCGTTGCCCGATTTGGGTGCATTCGCCATGAACTTCTTCAGCAGCGTGTCGTGCGCGAAATTGGCGAGCGCGGTGCGTGCCGCGTCCGGATCGGTGAACAAGTCGTCCAGCGCGATCAGCTTGCCGGCCTTGCGGTCGAACACGAACGCCGCTTCCACCGGAATGGGGTGCGCACCCCCGGTATCCTGCATGCCGGTTTCGCGCACGCTTGTGAAAGCAGGCGTGTTCGCTGCGACCTCGAAGCGCAATTGCATTTCGAACTGCCGATCGGCGAATTCCGGCATCTGCTTCGGATCGGGCAACGCGTCGAGAAAATCGCGCTTGGCATGGTCGGCGGTCGTGCGCAGCGCGTCGGCGAGCGGCTTTTCGTTGGCCGGCAGCGTCGGCAGGTCGATCGCCAACCTGTAATGGCGCGTGGTGGCGTGGTCACCGGGCAGGTTCGCCATGGAGGCGCTGGCGGGCGCCGGCGGTGGAATCACCGGTGTCGAGGCGTTCGCGGCCGACATCGCGGCTGCCGCACTCGACGAAACGTCGCTTTCCGATTGCCGCCCGCATGCCGCCAGTGCGATGACGGCCAGCACGGCGACCAGGCAGAGGGGCGGCAGCGGTTTCATGGTCGGGGCTCGGCGGAAATGAAGGGCGAGTCTAGGTGGCGCTGCGTTAAGCATTTGCTGTCATGGCAACCCCTGGATTGCCTATCATTGCGGGATGGCATTGCCGCAAACCAACGCGTGGCGCCTGTGCGTGGCGCCCATGATGGACTGGACCGACCGGCACTGCCGGTACTTCCATCGCCTGCTCGCTCCGCACGCGCGCCTCTACACCGAAATGGTGACCGCGGCGGCGCTGGTGCGGGGCGAGCGGACGCACCTGCTCGCCCACAGCCCGGAAGAACATCCGGTGGCGCTGCAGCTGGGCGGTGCCGATCCGGCCGAGCTGGCCCAGGCCGCGGTCTACGGAGAGCAAGCGGGCTTCGACGAGATCAACCTCAACGTCGGGTGTCCCTCCGACCGCGTGCAGTCGGGGCGCTTCGGTGCGTGCCTGATGCGCGAGCCCGAGTTGGTGGCGGATTGTGTCCGCGCGATGCGCGAAACGGTCCGGGTGCCCGTCACGGTGAAATGCCGGATCGGCGTGGACGACCAGGACGACGACAAGGATTTGTTCGCGTTCGCCGCGCGCATGCTCGACGCCGGCGTGCGGATATTGATGGTGCACGCGCGCAAGGCCTGGTTGCAGGGCCTGTCGCCGAAGCAGAACCGCGAAGTGCCGCCGCTCAACTATTCGCGCGTGTACCGGCTGAAGCAGGAATTCCCCACGCTCGGAGTCATCATCAACGGCGGCATCGATGGCCTGCCCGCGGTCGAAGGGCACCTGCGGCACGTTGACGGCGTAATGCTTGGGCGGCTCGCGTACCACGACCCTTATGCGCTCGCCCGCATCGATGCCGCGCTGTACGGCGGCGCAGCACCGGCCCGCGACGCCGTGCTTCGCGCCATGCGGCCGTACATCGAAGCCGAGCGTGCGCGGGGCGTGCGGCTGGCGTCGGTCGCGCGCCACCTGTTGGGGCTGTACCACGGCCAACCCGGCGGCAAGGCGTTCCGGCGGGTGCTGTCGGAACGGGCGCGTGCCGAAGCCGCGGGTTGGGAGGCCGTGGAGGCGGCGCTGACACAGGTCGGGGGAGCAACGGTGCGGGCGGTGGCCTGATGGAAGCATAGCCCGATGTGCGGTTCCGGCGGCCTTCGGGCGATGTTCAGCACGAATTCAATGGGCTGCAGGATGATCGTTGCTTTGAAGGTTCGCGAATCGAGCGTCGATGGCCATGAAAGTCCGCAACGTTGCGTGGGCGCTGGGGTGTGCGCTGCTGTGCGCCACGCCCGCCTTCGCGCGCAAGCCGCCGCCGCACTCGGCACCCACGGCACCCGCACAGGCTCCGGTGACGCTGGAGCAGGCGGTCAAGCAGGTGCAACGCCAGACCCACGGCCACATCCTTGCCACCGATACGGTCACGCGTGGCAAGACCAACGTGTACCGCATCAAGGTGTTGACGCCGCAAGGCGAGGTGCGGGTGGTGCAAATGCATTCGAACGCGCGGATGCAATCCGATCGGGGCAGATCCGGCTCCGGCAAATCCGATTCTGATCAAGGAGGGCACTGATGCGCATCCTGTTGGTGGAAGACGAAGCGCCGCTGCGCGAAACGCTGGCCGCGCGCCTGAAACGTGACGGGTTTGCGGTGGATGCCGCCGCGGACGGCGAGGAAGGGCTGTACCTCGGCCGCGAGGTGCCGTTCGATCTCGCGATCGTGGACCTCGGCCTGCCCAAGCTCTCCGGTATGGAGCTGGTGGAAATCCTGCGCAAGGAAGGCCACAGCTACCCCATCCTCATCCTCACCGCCCGCTCGTCGTGGCAGGACAAGGTGGAAGGCCTCAAGTTCGGTGCTGACGATTACCTGGTGAAACCTTTCCATGTCGAGGAACTCCTGGCACGCATCAACGCGCTGGTGCGACGCGCGTCCGGTTGGGCCAAGCCGGTCCTGTCATGCGGGCCGATCCGCCTCGACACCACTGCGCAGACGGTCACGGTCGAGGGCAAGCCGACCGACCTCACCAGCTACGAATACAAGGTGCTGGAGTACCTGATGCTGCACGCGGGCGAACTGGTGTCCAAGGCCGACCTGACCGAGCACATCTACCAGCAGGATTTCGACCGCGATTCGAACGTGCTGGAAGTGTTTATCGGCCGCCTGCGCCGCAAGCTGGACCCGGAAAGCAGCATGAAGCCGATCGAAACCGTGCGCGGTCGAGGCTACCGTTTCGCGATTCCGCGCGACGAAACGGTGACCGAACAGTAACGCACGTTTGCAGTTGCACGCCCACGCCGTCCGGGGCGATGATGCCGGCGATCGCGGTTCGAGCGAGCCGCGCAAGGTTTCGAGCACCATGGTTTCCGAGACCACCGCGTCGCGCCGACCGCTGTCGCTGGTCTCGCGCTCGACCATCGCCACCTTGCTGGTGCTGATCGGTTTTCTCGGCATCACCGGCTTCGCGCTGGACCGCGCCTACGCGCATGCGGCGCTGGAAGGGTTGCGCGCGCAACTGCAGAGCTACGCGTACACCTATCTCGCTGGCATCGACGTCAGCAGCCGATCCGATCGCGTCAGCAGCCGCGCCGCCCGGGTGATTCCGCCCGACATGCCGCCGCCCAATCCGGATTTCGGACGGCCGGGCTCCGGGTTGTATGCCGTGATCGTCGGCCAGGACGGGTTTCGCTGGGAAGCCCAGTCGGCGCTGGGTCGCGACCTCCCCTTTCGCGACCTGTTGCCACCGGGGCCCGCGAAATTCGAGGGGCCGATACAAACCTCGGCCGGCCCGCTGTATGTGCTCAGCCAGGGTATCGATTGGGTATTGCAGGGCGACAACAGCTATCACCTCACCATCTACATCGGCGAGAACGACGCTCTGTTCCACAACGGCCTCGCGGCCTATCGCCGCACCCTTTTCAGTTGGCTGGGCGCGCTGGGACTGGCTTTGCTCGTATTGCAGCAGATCCTGTTGCGCTGGAGCTTTTCGCCGCTGCGGCGGGTCGCGCGCGACATCGCCCGCATCGAGCGCGGCGGCGCCGAGCGCCTGACGGGCCCGTATCCGCGCGAAGTGTCGGTACTGACGCGCGGCCTTAATCGTTTCATCGAAAGCGAGCGCGAGCACCTGACGCGTTACCGCAACACGCTCGACGACCTTGCGCACAGCCTCAAGACACCGCTGGCGGTGGCGCGCTCGAGACTGGAATCCGACGAGTCCGAAGGCGACCTGCGGGCGGAGCTGCAGGCACAGGTCCAGCACATGGATCAGATCGTCGCCTACCAGTTGGCGCGCGCCAAGACGTCCGGCCATTCGACCTTCGCGGCGCCCATCACCGTGCAGAACCATGCCGAAGCCGTGGTGCGCAGCCTCGAGCGCGTGTACTCGCGCAAGAACATCCTGTGCGAATTCGATCTCGACGAAAATGCGCGTTTCTATGGCGAGGAAGGCGACCTGCTGGAACTTCTGGGCAACCTGCTGGAGAACGCGTTCAAGTGGGCCAACCACCGGGTGCTGCTCAGCGTCAAAAGCATTTCGCCGGGCAACCCCAAGGCGTGGCGCACCGGACTGGACGTGCGGGTGGAAGACGACGGGCCCGGCATCCCGCCCGAGCAACTCGAGCGCGTGCTGCAACGCGGGGTGCGCGGCGACGAACGCGTGCAGGGGCACGGCATCGGGCTGGCCATCGTGGAGGACATCGTGCGCGCGTATCGCGGCACGCTGGAAGTGGACCGCTCGACCGAGTTGGGCGGTGCGTGCTTCCACGTCCGCTTTGCGGAAATGTGAGGGTGGCGCCGCGGCCTGGTGTTACTGGATCGAGCCCGGCAACAACGATTGCCAGGTGGCCGGACCCGGGGCGGGCTGCTCGGGGTTAATGCCGCGTGCGTTGTTGCTGGCGGTCGGGCCGCGCGGGGGCGCCGTCGCGGCGCGTGCCGCCACGGGAGGTGTCATGCGCGGCTCTGCGGGCATGGGGGCGGGGTTCTCGACACTGGCGGCCGCCATCACGTCCGGCTTGGGCACTGCGCCGCCCGGTGCATCGCGCTGCTGCAACACGGGCAACTGCGGCGCGCCGTTTTCGGCAGCAAGCAGGGTGCGATTCGGGCCATAATCGAACGCTGCCGCGGTGAGCGGCAGGCCACCCAGCAGCAACACCGTCAGCCACAACGGCAGGTGTTTCATGACAGCCCCCGGAATCAGTGCATGTCGAATTTCCATCTTGACACATCCGGACCCCGGTCGCCAGCGCGTGCCAAACCGGTTCCACAGCCGGATCCGGACATGCCGCCGATGCTGGTCTTGCTGGCTGCCGGCCGGGCCATGACGGGGCCGGAACTGGCATCGGAACTCGGGGTTTCGCGGGCGGCGGTGTGGAAACAGATCGAAACCTGGCGCAAGGCCGGGCTCGAGGTCGATTCCGGCCCCGGCGGCTATCGGCTTGCGCGCCCCCTGGAGCTGCTGGACGTCGGGCGGGTCCGCGCGGCCTTGCCGGAGCCTGCGCGGCGTCGGCTCGGTACGCTCGAGAACCACTGGCGGCTGGATTCGACCTCCAGCGAGCTGGCCCGTCGCGCTTCAGGACTGCCGGATCTGTCGTTCGTGTTCGCCGATTGGCAGCAGGCCGGGAGGGGACGCCGTGGCCGCCAGTGGTTGTCGCCCCCGGCCCTGAACCTGCAGTTCTCCTGCCTGAAACGCTTCGCCGGCGGTTATGCCGGATTGTCGGGGCTGTCGCTGTCGGCCGGCGTCGCTGCTGCGCAGGCGCTGGAAGATTGCGGTGTGGCCGACGTCGCCTTGAAGTGGCCGAACGATCTCGTCCACCACCACGATGAGGCGAAGCTCGGTGGCATCCTGGTCGAATTGGGCGGCGAATTCATGGGCCCGTGCCATGCCATCATCGGCATCGGCATCAACGTGTATCTGCCCGGGCGCGTGCGGGCAGCGCTGGCGCGACCCTGCACGGATCTCGCGCGCCTGTGCGGTGGCGGTGCGCCGTCGCGAAACGTGCTGGCGACCGCGCTGATCGCACGCCTCATCGTGGCGCTGGACACTTTCGATGCGTCGGGGTTTGCGGCTTTTGCGCCGGCGTGGACGAAGCGAGATGCCCTCGCCGGCCGCCGGATCCGCGTGGAAGGTGCGCACGGCACCTTCGACGGCGTCGCCGCGGGCGTGGACGAGCGCGGCGCATTGCGCGTGCGCACCCGCGAGGGCGTGCGGGTGATGGATAGCGCCGAAGTCACGGTACGACCCGGGTGAACGCGCGCGACCGCGAAACGTGGTTGCTCGACCTGGGCAACTCGCGCGCCAAGCTGGCGCGGCTGGCGGGTGGCGAACCCGCCGATGTCACCGCCCTGGACTGGACACAGCCGGATTTCGTGGGCCAGGTGCGTCGACTCGTCGCGCGATGGCCGCAACCGTCGCGGATCCTTGTCGCTTCCGTGGCGCGGGCCGACGTTGCCGAACGCGTGCGTGGGTTGTTGCCGGCGTCCGCGGGGGTGGAAATCGAATGGCTGCGCACGCCGCGGCGCGCTTGTGGCGTCAGCAATCGCTACGCGCGGCCGGAACGCCTCGGCATCGACCGCTTCCTGTCGATGATTGCCATGCACGCGCGCACGCGCGGCGCCGGGATCGTGATCGGTTGCGGGACGGCCATGACGCTGGACGCGGTCGGCGCGGACGGTGAACACGCGGCCGGCCTGATCGCGCTGTCGCCCGGGCGGATGCTGGAGGCGCTGCGTGTCGAAACCGCGATCGCCGCCCGCAACCCGGATGCGTTTTCCGGCGACGGCGGCGATGACACCGCGGCCGCGCTGCAGGCGGGGTGCTGGTCCGCGGCCGGCGCGCTGGTCGAATGGTTCGCCGCACGCCAACGGCGTGACGGGATTGAGGTGCCGGTGTGGCTGCATGGCGGTTGGTCCGCGCCGCTGGCGGAATGGCTGGCGCGCGATGGATTCCGGACCGGCGTTTTCGAGCACGCCGTGCTGCATGGACTTGCGGTGTGGTCGACGGCAGCGCTTGGCAAGCACCCATGACCGTGGTTACGTTGAGCGCCGTGGGGCCGCCGTGGACCTGCATGCCTGCGTCCCGGAGCGGCCTTCCGGGGTCTGGCTTTTCATCACCGTGTCGTCGGGTGGGAACTTGATGTTCATCCGTTTGCTGTTCCTGCTGCTGGTGGCCTTGAACCTCGGCGCTGGTGCGTGGCTGGTGTTCGGGCGCACGCCAGCGCCCACGCTGCCGCCGGTCACCGATCCCGGAGTTCCCGAACTGCGGTTGCTGTCCGAAACGCACCGCCCGGTGCACGCCCGCAAGGTGCCCGCCGTGCCCGCGACGGCCGCGACGACCGCGCCCCATTCAGGCGATGCCTGCAGCACGCTGGGTCCGTTCATGACTGCCGTCGACATGCGCGCGGCCATGCAAGCGCTGTCGCCGCATGTCGCGCGCATCCAGTATCACGAGGAGGCAACCCCCCGCTCACACGGTTATTGGGTGTACCTGCCCGCGGCGCCGGACCGGGAGGGCGCGCTCGACGCCGCGCGCCGGCTCGCCGACAAGGGCATCCATGATTACTACGTCGTGACCGCGGGCGATTCTCAGAACACCATTTCCCTCGGTCTGTTCAACGACCGGTCCAACGCCGAGAAGCGCCTCGCACAGTTGCAGGCGCTCGACTTTGCCGCCAAGGTCGAGCAACGCATCGATACCGAATCGGCGTACTGGATCGACTATGCCGTGCCGGCCGACGCAACGTTCGATTGGAAGGCGTGGCTGCCCGGCCGCAACGACCTGCAGTCGAAATCGATCGACTGCTTTTGATGCGCCATCATGGGCGGCCTGCGCTTCGCACCCGCGGCCTGTTGCGATAATCTTCAAGGCACGCCGGCATAGCTCAGTTGGTAGAGCAACCGCCTTGTAAGCGGTAGGTCGTCTGTTCGAGTCAGACTGTCGGCACCATTGGAGCGAGGCGAGGCAATGATGGGCGTGGAATCGGATCCCCGCGAAGCGGAATTCCAGGCGCAGATCGAGGCGCTGCGCCGGCACTTCATCGAGGAACTTCCCGGGCGGCGCGCCGCGTTGGCATCCGCATGGAGCGGGTGTGCGGACGGGGGCGACGAAGCGCCGTGGCTGCGCCTGCGCGACGTGGCGCACAAGTTGTCGGGCTCGGCGCCTTGTTACGGGCTGGATGCGGTGGGCGACGCCGCGCGCGAGTTGGATCGCCAGCTCTCCGGTCGGGCACCAAGCCGCGAGCGCGCGGCCGTGATGTCCACCGTTGCTTCGCTCACAGCCGTTCTCGACGCGGCCATTCGCGACGCCTGACGCCGGGTGGTTCTGCGCGCGCCTGCGGGCTATGCTTTCCAGTTCCCCACAAATTCGGGTGACGGCAAGTGGCCAGCACAATGAAATCGGTTTCCCTGTTCGGTGTTCCCACCGACATTGGCGCGGGTTCGCGCGGCGCGTCGATGGGCCCGGAGGCCCTGCGCGTGGCGGGCTTGCCGCAGGCGATCGCCGGCCGCGGACTGGACGTGGTCGATCGAGGGAATCTCGCCGGACCCGTCAATCCCTGGCAACCCCCGCAAGCCGGCTACCGGCATTTCGCGGAAGTCGTCGCATGGAATCGCGCGGTGCTGGAAGCGGAGACGGCTGAACTCGAGGCCGGCCGCATGCCCATCATGCTGGGCGGCGACCATTGCCTTGCGATCGGTTCGATCAGCGCCGTGGCGCGCCATTGCCGCAACCAGGGCCGCAAGCTGCGCGTGTTGTGGCTGGACGCGCACGCCGACTTCAATACCGCGCAGATCACGCCTTCCGGCAATATCCACGGGATGCCGGTGGCGTGCGTGTGCGGCTTCGGTCCACGCGAACTGACGGACATGAGCGGCGCGACCCCGGCGATTGCCGCGGATGCGGTCCGCCAGATCGGAATCCGTTCGGTCGATCCCAACGAAAAGAAACTGGTGCACGACGCCGGGCTCGAGATTTTCGACATGCGCTACATCGACGAGTACGGCATGCGGCGCGTGATGGAGGAAGCGCTGGACGGGCTCGATGCCGACACCCACCTGCATGTCAGCTTCGACGTGGATTTCCTCGATCCCTCGATCGCGCCCGCGGTGGGCACCACGGTGCCCGGCGGGCCGACGTACCGCGAAGCCCAGCTGTGCATGGAGATGATCGCCGACACCGGACTGGCCGCCTCGCTGGACATCGTGGAACTCAACCCCGCGCTGGACGAGCACAACCGCACCGCAGAACTGGTGGTGGACCTGATCGAAAGCCTGTTCGGAAAATCCACCCTGATGCGGGCGTGACGCTCCCGGACGAGGTGTTCGAAGCAGCCTGTTGCGGAAGCCGGCCATGGATGGCACGTTCTCGTGCCGATTACGCGAGACCCGGCGAGGTCGTGCCGGATTGAACCCGTCGCGGCCGGGAATGTTCGCAAGAACAGTGATAAGGCCGCCCATGGAGGAGCGCCCTGATGGTGGTGCGCGGCAAGCCAGAGGCAGCGGGGTCCGGCGAAGCTGCGATCATGGACGATCGCACGAATAATTGAGACACGCGTCAACAAACCGCCGCTCCGGCGGTCAACAACTGTGACGCCGGCACACCTTGCACGGGGGCGAGCACGCCTCTTGCACTTACGGGGTGGGCGCCCGCCCGGTGCGGGGCGCGGGAACACGTCGAGGGGCGTTGTGGCGAAACACAGGGGAAAATTCGGCGTACTGGAGGCCATTCCCGGCGGGCATGCTTCGCTGCGCTGGTTCGGCTGGTTCGGCATCGGCCTGCTGGTGGTACCGGCGGGCGTGCTGGGCATGCTCGCGACCACCGGCAGTGAAGTGCTGGAGACGGGAAACGCGGCACTGCTGCTGCGCATCGCGGGGCTCTGCGCGCTGGCCGGTTCCGGGGTGCTGCTGGTCTGGACGCTCGGCAGCCTGCGGCGTCTCGCCGAATTGGCGCAAGTGCTCTGCGAACAGGGCGAGAATCCGGTCTTCATCAAGGATGCCGACCAGCGCTACCGCTTCGTCAACGAGGCGGCGGCGGGGCTGATCGGCCGCCGACCCGCGGACGTGCTGGGTCGGCGTGACAGCGAGCTGCAGCCGGGGGCCGACGCACTGGCGTGGGAGGAAAACGATCGCGTGTGCCTCGATCGCGACCTGCCCACCATGTTCCGCGAAGTGCAGGCGACTTCCTCGGGCGAACGCAGTTTCCTGGTTTCCAAGCGGCCGCTGCATGACACCCGCGGCCGCGTGTCGGGGCTGGTCGGCGCCGCGCGCGACATCACCGACGAACTCGAATTGCAGAAACTGACACGCCGCCGCACCGACGAAACGCGCATATGGTTCGACCTGAACCCGTTGCCGGTGGTGGTGTTTGCCAGCTCCGACCTGCGCATCCTGAGCGCCAATCCCGCGGCCGAGCAGTGTTACGGCTATCCGCGCCAGCGTTTCCAGCAACTGCATGTTTCCGACCTGTTCCTGCCGGCAGAAGCCGAACGCCTGCGCACCTACCTGCGCGACGCCGGCCGCGCGGTCCCGCCCGGCAGCGTTGCCTGGCAGCATCGCCGCGCCAATGGCGAAACCTTCGACGCACTCACCGATATCGGCAATCTGCCCCACGCCGAAGTTCCCGCGCGGATGATGCTGGTGCGCGACCTGTCGGGCGAACACGCTTCGCGCCAGGCGCTGCGCGAATGTGCCGGGCGTTACGACGACCTCGTGGAATCGGGACTTGCGCTGGTCTGGATGCACGATCTGGACGGCCGGCTGTTGCGCGTCAATGCGTTGATGGCGCAGGCGCTCGGCTACAGCCGCGAGGAAATGATCGGCCGGCCGCTGGCCGATTTCGTCGGGGACGAATCCGATGCCAACTGGAGGGATTACGTCGATCGTATCCGCAGCCTGCATCGCGACAGCGGCGTGTTGCATTTCATGTCGCGCAACGGGGAGCGGCGCGTCCTGCAGTACCAGTTCATCTGTTACCCCGATGCCGAGCCCACGCCTTACGTGCTGGGCACGGCGCAGGACGTGACCCTGCGGCACCGTTACGAGCTGCGTCTGCGCGACCAGAACCAGCGCGACGCGCTGACCGGCTGCCGCACACGGCGTTTCCTGGAATTGTTCGCTATGCAGGCCACGCACGGCCAGGCGTGGGGATGCGCGGTGGTGGACATCGATTATTTCCGGCAATTGAATGCCAGCGAGGGGCGTGAACGCGGTGACGAGGTGCTGCGCGAAATGGCGCGGCTGCTTGGGACGACCGCCGGCGCGGGCGACGTGGTGGTGCGCCTCGGCGGGGACGAATTCGCGATCGTGATGCCGCACACCACCGATCACGGCGTGCGCGAACTGGCCGAACGCCTCGCGATGGCTTCGCGCGACGGCATGCCAGCCGTGTTCTCGATCGGTTGGGCATTGCGCGAAGCCGAAGAGCCTCTCGAATCCACCCTGCGCCGCGCGGACAAGATGCTGTTGCACAATCGGGCACAGGAACGCGGCCCGGGCTGATCGCGCTGACCGTGATCATCCCCGGTCGTTCTTCGCCGGGCGATGACCCGTTCCTCTCGAGCCACCAACCGGAACGGTCATCCATGCCTGACTTTCCGTGGGCTTATTGCGCTGCAGCATCGTGGCGCTTAGCATTCCCGGTTTGCCCTCCCGGCGGGCGGGCGCAACGAGCAACGGGCGATGCGTAGCCATTATTGCGGTCTGATCGGTGAAGCCGAAGTCGGCCAATCCGTCACGTTGTGCGGCTGGGCCGATGCCCGCCGCGATCACGGTGGCGTGGTGTTCATCGACCTGCGCGACCACGAGGGCATCGTCCAGATCGTGGCGGACCCCGACCGATCCGAAGTGTTCAAGGTCGCGTCGAAAATCGGTTACGAAGACTGCCTGCGCGTCAGCGGAACCGTGCGGGTGCGTTCGAACATCAACGAGAAGATCCCGACCGGTCGCTACGAAGTGGTCGCCGAATCGATCGACTTGTTGAACGCCGCGCGCGACCTGCCGTTCGCGCTGCACGAAAACCCCAACGAAGAGATGCGGCTGAAGTACCGGTACCTCGACCTGCGTCGCCCGGAAATGCAGAAGGTGATGCGCACCCGCATCAGGCTGGTGCAGGCGCTGCGCCGCTGGCTCGACGCGCGTGGTTTCCAGGACATCGAGACGCCGATCCTCACCAAGGCGACGCCCGAAGGCGCGCGCGATTACCTGGTGCCCTCGCGCGTGCACGCCGGGCAATTCTACGCACTGCCGCAGTCGCCGCAGCTGTTCAAGCAGCTTCTGATGATCGCGGGCTTCGATCGCTACTACCAGATCGCGCGCTGCTTCCGTGACGAGGACCTGCGCGCCGATCGCCAGCCGGAGTTCACCCAGCTCGACATGGAGTTCGCGTTCGTCGAGGAGCGCGACGTGCAGGACACGGTGGAGGCGATGATCCGCGAGGTGTTCCGCGAAGTCGGCGGCATCGAACTGGCCGATCCGTTTCCACGCATGACCTGGGCGGAGGCGATGACGCGCTACGGGTCGGACAAGCCGGACCTGCGCATCGCGTCGGAACTGGTCGACGTCGCGGACGCGGTGAAGCACCTCGAATTCAAGGTGTTCTCCGGCCCCGCGAACGACGCCGACGGACGCGTCGCCGCGTTGCGCGTACCCGGTGGCGCGGATTCGTCGCGCAAGCAACTCGACGACTACGCCGCGTACGCCGCGAAGTTTGGTGCGAAAGGCCTGGCGTGGCTGAAGGTCACCGAAGCCGCGAAGGGACTGGAGGGCGTGCAGTCTCCCGTCGCGAAATTCCTCGACGCGGCGACGCTTGCGACCATCCTGCAAACGACCGACGCGCACGACGGCGATGCGCTGTTGTTCGGCGCCGGCAAGTGGGCGACCGTCAGCACCTTCATGGGTGCGTTGCGGCTCAGGGTCGCGCAGGATCGGGGGCTCGTCGCGCAAGGCTGGAAGCCGTTGTGGGTGACCGACTTCCCGATGTTCGAATACGACGAAGCCGAACAACGCTACGTCGCGCTGCATCACCCGTTCACCGCGCCCAAGGTCGATGACGCCGCGGCGTTGGGTGCGGATCCCGCGCATGCGGTAAGCCGTGGCTACGACATGGTGTTGAACGGCGCCGAGATCGGCGGCGGTTCGATCCGTATCCATCGGCCTGAAATGCAGAGCGCGGTATTCCGCCTGCTCGGCATCGGCGAAGACGAGGCGCGAGCGAAATTCGGGTTCCTGCTGGATGCGCTGAAGATGGGTGCGCCGCCGCACGGCGGGATTGCCTTCGGCATCGATCGCCTCGCCATGCTGATCGGTGGCACCGATGCCATCCGTGACGTGATCGCTTTTCCCAAGACCACCAGTGCGCAGGATCTGATGACGGATGCGCCGAGTGCGATCGACGCGAAACAGCTTGCGGAATTGCACGTGCAGGTACGGGAGCAGGGAAGCGCGGAGCAAAGAGCGGAGAGGAATCCGGGATAAACCCGTGCCTTCGCGGGCGCCGTCGGCCCGCGTGCCCTGCCCCCTGAGTCAGGGAAAGGTTTCGCCGTCGCAGGGCAACGGCAAAACGGGTCGTGGAAGAGGGGCGCCATGGGGACGGGCGCACAGACGTGGCGGATTGGGGAGCGTTTCCCTAAACTTTCGTGGTTTCAGGAATAACGGAGCGCCCTCATGGGACGTGGTCCTTCCATCGCCGGCCGCAAGAACGCGCAGGACGCCAAGCGCGGCCAGGTGTTCACCAAGCTGGTGCGCGAAATCATGGTAGCCGCGCGCGCGGGCGGCGGCGACGTCAATGGCAACGCGCAATTGCGCACCGCGGTGGACAAGGCCATCGCGGCGTCGATGCCGAAAGACAACATCGAGCGCGCGATCAAGAAAGCCACGGGCGAGCTGGAGGGCGTCACCTACGAGGCACTGCATTTCGAGGGTTACGCCCCGGGCGGGGTCGCGGTACTGGTCGAGTGCCTGACCGACAATCGACAGCGCACCATTTCGGACGTTCGCCACGCCTTCACCAAATTTGGCGGCAATCTGGGTACCGACGGTTCGGTGGCGTACCTGTTCAAGAAGATCGGCGTGCTGTCGTACGCCGGTGGCGCGGACGAGGAAAAGATCACCGATGCCGCGATCGAGGCGGGTGCGGAAGACGTCAAGGTGTGGCAGGAGGATGGCCAGATCGACGTGATCACGACGCCGGAATCGTTCGAGGCCGTGCGCGAGGCGATGGAGAAGGCAGGGCTGAAGCCGGACCATGCCGAGGTGACCATGCGCGCGGAACTCGACGTGCCGGTGGCGGCTGATCAGGTCGAGGCGGTGCAGGGCCTGCTGGCGCGGCTGGACGAACTCGACGACGTCCAGAACGTGCATTCGAACGCGGATCTCCCGGCGGGCTGATCGTGCATCCGGCGCAGCCGTTGCGCATCCTCGGCATCGATCCCGGCAGCCAGCGCACCGGCGTCGGTATCATCGAAGCCGATGCCACGGGGAAGCTGCGTTGCGTGTTCCGCGCGACGCTGCTGGTGGCGGGCGAGGAGACGTTTCCGTTGCGCCTGAAGCGCATCTACGACGAACTCTCGGACATCATCGAGGCGCACGCGCCGGCCGAAGCGGCGATCGAGCGCGTGTTCATGGCGAAAAACGCCGATTCCGCGCTGAAGCTCGGGCAGGCGCGTGGCGCCGCGATCTGCGCGGCGGTAGGACGTGGCCTCGCGGTGCACGAATACGCGCCCAACGCGATCAAGCAGGCCGTGGTCGGCAAGGGCCACGCCGGCAAGGAACAGGTGCAGCACATGGTCGGCATCCTGCTCAATACGCGCGAACCGCTGCAAGCCGACGCGGCCGACGCGCTCGCGATTGCGATCACGCACGCGCACTTGCGCGCCAGCGAGGCCCGCACCGGGATTTCCGTTGCGGCATGGGGACGACGTCGATGATCGGCCGGATACGCGGAACGCTGGTCGGCAAGCGGCCGCCGTGGGTACTCGTCGAAGTTGGCGGCGTCGGCTACGAGCTGGAAGTGCCGATGTCCACCTTGTACGACCTGCCGGACGTCGGCAGGGAGGTGGTCCTGCTGACCCACTACGCGCACAAGGAAGACACCGTCGCGCTGTACGGATTCCTTCGCGACGGCGAGCGCAACTTGTTCCGCGACCTGCAGAAGGTTTCCGGTATCGGCGCCCGCATCGCGCTGGCGGTGCTGTCGGGTGTTTCGACTTCGGAATTCGCGCGACTGGTGCAAGCCGGCGACGTCGCGGCGTTGACCCGCATTCCCGGCATCGGCAAGAAAACCGCCGAACGCATCGTGGTCGAGCTGCGCGACCGCATCGGCGACACCGTGGCGTCCACACCGGGCGGCGGCATCACGCCGGTGACGCGTGATCCTCGCAGTGAAGCAGAGGCGGCCCTGCAGCAATTGGGCTACAAACCGGTGGAGGCGGCGCGACTCGCAGCCGCCGCGTCCGAAGAGGGCGATGACGCCGAAACCATCATCCGCAAGGCATTGCGCGCGGCGCTGGGTCGATGATGGACAAGACCGATATCCGTCCGGCGGAAGGCGAGGATTCGAGCCGCAAGACCATGCACGTCATGGTGATCGGCGCGATCGGCGTGGTGTTCGGCGATCTGGGCACCAGCCCGCTTTACACCTTCGCCGAAGCCTTCAGCGACCAGCATGGCATGCCGGTGACCACGTTCAACGTGCTGGGCGTGCTGTCGCTGGTGCTGTGGACGCTGCTGATCGTGGTGGCGCTGAAGTACGTCACCTTCATCATGCGCGCGGACAACAAGGGCGAAGGCGGCATCATGGCGATGATGGCGCTGGCCCAGCGCGCCACCCGGCAATACCCGCGTACCCGCAAGCTGGTGGTGCTGGCAGCGGTGCTGGGCGCGGCGTTGTTCTTCGGCGATGGCGTGATCACGCCGTCGATCACGGTGCTTTCCGCCGTGGAGGGGCTGGAAGTCGCCGCGCCGGCCCTGGCGCACTGGGTGGTCTGGATCGCGGTGATCGTGCTGGTCACGCTGTTCCTGATCCAGAAGCGCGGCACGGGCGGGGTCGGCAAGGTGTTCGGTCCGGTGATGTGCGTGTGGTTCATCGCGCTGGGCCTCATCGGCGCGTACAACATCGCGCAGCACCCGTTGGTGCTGCGTGCGATCAATCCCTGGTACGGATTCAATTTCTTCGTCCACCATGGTGCCGGCGGGTTCCTGGTGCTGGGCGCGGTGGTGCTGTGCGTGACCGGCGCCGAGGCGTTGTACGCCGACATGGGTCACTTCGGGCGCAAGCCGATCACCGTCGCGTGGTACGGCTTCGTGATGCCCGGCCTGATGCTGAATTACTTCGGGCAGGGTGCATTGCTGGTCCACAATCCCGAAGCGGCCAGCAACCCGTTCTACCTCGCGGTGCCGTCCTGGGGCCTTTATCCGATGATCGCGCTGGCGACCGCGGCCGCGGTGATCGCTTCGCAGGCCGTGATCGCGGGCGCCTTCTCGATCATGCGCCAGGCGATCCAGCTCGGTTTCCTACCGCGCATGCCAGTGGTGCATACGTCCAACGAGGAAGCCGGGCAAATCTACCTGCCGTGGGTCAATCGCCTCCTGATGATCCTCGTGGTGCTGGTGGTGATCGGCTTCGGTTCCTCCAAGGCGCTGGCCGGTGCCTACGGCATCGCGGTGACCGGCACCATGGCAATCGATACGGTGCTGTTCGTGATTGTGGCCTGGCGCATGTGGAAATGGCATCCGTTGCTGGTGCTCGCGGTGCTGGTGTTTTTCCTTTCCATCGACCTGGCTTTCTTTGGCGCCAACACGCTGAAGGTCGAAGACGGCGGCTGGTTCCCGCTGGTGCTGGGGCTCGCCGTGTTCGCCATCCTAACCACCTGGCGGCGTGGCCGCGACCTGGTGCTGCGGCAGTTGAAACACGGTGGACTCGCGCTCGCGCCGTTCATCGCCAATCTCGCGGAGCATCCGCCGACGCGGGTGGAAGGCACCGCGATTTTCCTGGTCAGCGATCCCGATGCGGTGCCGCATGCATTGCTGCACAACCTCAAGCACAACAAGGTTCTGCACAAGCGCAACGTGATCCTGACGGTGGATACGCTGGAAACGCCCCACGCCGATCCCGACGAGCGGCTGGAGTTGAAGGGCCTCGGCAATGACTTCTATCTCCTGAAGCTGCGCTTCGGCTTCGCCGAAGATCCCAACGTGCCCGCCGCGCTGCAGGCTTGCGCCAGGCAGGGACTCGAACTCAAGATGATGGACACCACGTTCTTCCTGTCGCGCGAGACCATCGTCGCCACCGACCGTCCCGGCATGGCCTTGTGGCGCGACAAGCTGTTCGCGTTCCTCGCGCGCAACGCGTTGCCCGCCACCGCCTTCTTCAGCATTCCCGGCAACCGCCTGATCGAGTTGGGCGCGCAGGTGGAGATCTAGGCCACCTCTTTCGCGGACAGGCCGAGCAGCATTCCCGGCAATCGTCTGGTCGGACTGGCACGCAAATCTAGATCGGGCGACTTCAGCCGCCTGATCGCATCCTGAACATGCGATGTGACATCCGGTCGCCCGCGGCGCATGATGAAAATAACGCAGGTGCGGCCGTCGCGAAAAGTTCGTGCATGCAGCGGAGGCGCAGTCACTTTGCGGCGTCCATGGATTGACGAGGAGGTGTCCCATGCCTGCGAAGAGGGCAATCGAAAGGGCCAGGAAGGACAAGCGCGAAGGCAAGTCCGCCAGTACCCAGGCTGGCGAATTCGTGCGCGAGGAAATCGACCACGTACGCGAGGGCAAGCACGGCGCGCGCTCGACCAAGCAGGCCATCGCAGTAGGGTTGTCCGAGGCACGTCGCGCCGGGGTGGACCTGCCGCCGCCCGAGAAGGGGCAGGCTTCGTCCGGCACCATCAAGCGCGCGAAGCGTGACCTTGCTGCGGGAAAAAAAGGTGCGGCAAGCCGCGCTTCGTCGAAGCGTTCGCGTGCGAGCAGCAAGGCCTTGAAGCGCGAAGGCCATTCGGCCGCGTCGAAAACTGCGCTCTCGAAACACGCCCGCAAGGCGGCGCACAAACGATCGGCTGGCGAACGATCCGCCGCAGCGAAGAAGGCCGCGCGCACCAAAGGTGCGAAAGAACGTTCCGCCGCGGCGCGCAAGGCGGCGCGGACGCGCGCAAAAAACCGCCAGCGCTGATGGTCTGAAAATTCCGGCCTTCGAGCGTGGCGTTTCGCGTCGCGGGTCTGCGGGTTCCGGCATAATCACCGAATGAGTGAATCCCGCGTCGTCGACGCCGCCGAAAGCCCCGCCGAGCAGGTCGTCGAAGCCAGCGTCCGTCCGCGCACGTTGGCTGAATATGTCGGCCAGGCAGCGATGCGCGAACAATTGGCGCTTTCGATCGAAGCGGCGAGGAAGCGCGGCGATGCGCTGGACCACGTGCTGGTGTTCGGCCCTCCGGGCCTCGGCAAGACCACCATCTCGCACGTGATCGCCAACGAGTTGGGCGTCAACCTTCGCACCACGTCCGGCCCGGTGCTTGAACGCGCGGGCGATCTCGCCGCGCTGCTCACCAACCTGCAGCCGCACGACGTGCTTTTCATCGACGAAATCCACCGCCTGTCGCCGGTGGTGGAAGAGGTGCTGTATCCGGCGCTGGAAGATTTCCAGATCGACATCATGCTGGGCGAAGGGCCGGCCGCGCGTTCGATCAAGCTGGACCTGCCGCACTTCACGCTGGTGGGGGCGACGACGCGCGCGGGCATGTTGACAAGTCCGTTGCGTGACCGCTTCGGCATCGTGCACCGGCTGGAGTTCTACACGCCTGGCGAACTGGCCTCGATCGTCGCGCGCTCGGCAAGGATCCTGGACATCGCCTGCGACGAAGAAGGCGCCGCGGAAATCGCGAGGCGTTCGCGCGGCACGCCGAGGATCGCCAACCGCCTGCTGCGCCGCGTGCGCGACTATGCCGAGGTGCGCGCGGGCGGCCGCATCACCCGCGGCGCAGCTTCCGCCGCGCTGGAAATGCTGCAGGTGGATGCCGGTGGCTACGACGAACTCGACCGCCGTCTGTTGCGCCTGGTCCTGGAGCAGTTCGGCGGCGGTCCGGTGGGTGTGGAATCGCTGGCGGCAGCGCTGGCCGAGGACCGCGACACCATCGAGGACGTGCTGGAACCCTACCTGATCCAGCAAGGCCTGCTGGCACGCACCGCGCGCGGACGCATCGCCACCGCCAAGGCGTGGCGGCATTTCGGGTTGAAGCCGCCAAGGGGCAGCCAACCGGCGATGAACCTGTTCGAAGATCAGGGGTCCTAGTCGAATGGTCGATGCGCTCGATCGTGCCCAACCGGCGTTCAGGTGGCGGACAAGGGTGTATTGGGAAGATACCGACGCTGGCGGCGTGGTGTATCACGCGGGGTACCTCCGGTTTCTGGAACGGGCGCGCACCGAATGGATGCGCGCCATGGCAATGGGGCAAGATGCCCTGCGCCGGTCGCACGGAATCGTGTTCGTGGTGCGCGAATTGAGCATCGCCTATGACAAGCCGGCCCGGCTCGATGACGAACTGGATTCGACCGTGCGCGTTGCGCGCGTGCGTTCGGCGAGTCTCGACATTGCACAGGATGTGCTGCGCGCCGCCGACGGCGTTACGCTGGCGCGCGCGCAGGTGCGGATCGCGTGCGTGGAGGCGGACGCGTTCGTGCCGCGCCGGATCCCCCCGGACATCGCTGATCTGATTCAAGGACACAACTTCGAATGAACGGTTCCATCAACATCCTCGATTTGGTCATCCACGCCAGCTGGCCGGTGAAGCTGGTGCTGTTGATCCTGGTGATCTTCTCGTTCACCTCGTGGGTGATCATTTTCCGCAAGAAGGCGATGCTGGATGCCGCCGCCCGCGATGCGGACGGTTTCGAGGAACGCTTCTGGTCGGGCGTGGATCTCGCGGCGTTGTTCAGGGAGATCGGCAACCGCGCAGGCGAAGTGAGCGGGCTTGCCGCGGTGTTCGAATCCGGCTTCCGTGAATTCGTGCGCCAACGCCAGCGTGGGGGCGGCGAAGACCGGCGTGCGGTGATGGAGGCTTCGGAGCGCGCGATGCGGGTCGCCGGCACGCGCGAAGTGGAAAAGCTGGAACACAACCTCGAATACCTGGCCAATGTCGGGTCCATCAGCACCTACGTGGGACTGTTCGGCACCGTGTGGGGCATCATGATTGCCTTCCAGGGCCTCGGCAGCCTGAAGCAGGCCACCATCGCGACCGTCGCGCCGGGCATCTCCGAAGCGCTGGTCGCGACCGCCATGGGCCTGTTCGCCGCGATTCCGGCGGTCTGGGCGTACAACCGTTATTCGACGCGGCTGGAACGCATCACCGTCCGCTACGACACCTTCCAGGAAGAGTTTTCATCCGTGTTGCACCGGCAGATGCAATCCGAGCAGGCCGCGCCGCAGGAACGCGCGAAGGCGCCGGTGCGATAGGAGGCGCATTTCGTCATGGCCCTGCAAACGCGCAACCACCGCCGCCGCCGCATGGCGGAAATCAACATCGTGCCGTACATCGACGTGATGCTGGTGCTGCTGATCATCTTCATGGTAACCGCGCCGATGTTGAATCTCGGCGCCGACATCCAGTTGCCGCAGTCGGGTGCCAAGGCGCTGCAGGACGAGAAGCAACCGGTGCTGGTGACGGTGGACCATGACGGCAACGTATACCTGACGCTCGGCAAGAACCCGCGCGAACAGGTCGATGACGAGACGCTGGTGAAAGACGTTTCCGCCTTCGTCAAGCAGGATCCGAAAGCCTCGGTGATGCTCGGCGGCGACAAGCGCGTCGACTACGGACGCGTCAACCAGGTGTTGGGATTGCTGCAGCAGGCCGGCGTCGCCAAGGTCGGATTGATGAGCCAGCCCGAGGCCGCGGTGGTCCCCGCGAGCAATGGAAAACGCTGACGCCACACCGCGCGCGGTCGCCTATTCCGCGTTGCTGCACCTTGGGATCGTCGCCTTCCTCGCGCTGGCGACGCTGAATTGCACGCATTGGGAGGGGCTGGCCGACGTGCTGCACTTGCCCGAATCGCTGCGCCCGGTCACCTGTACGCACATGGTGCAGTTGCAGGGGCCGGTCATCGAGGCGACCCTGGTCGGCCCTGCCGCTGCACCGCCGCCGCCCGCCGCGAAGCATGCGCAGAAGGCTTCCCCCAAAATCGAGCAGAAGCCGATCCCCAAACCCCAGCCTGCGCCACCCGCCAACGTACGCGTGCTGCCGACGCCTGTGCCGCAGCCGAAATTGAAGGATCAGGAAAAGATCGCCGAGATCGCCGAGCAGAAGGCCGAGCAGGAAAAGAAGGCGCAGGAAGAACAGCAGAAGCAGCGGATGGCGGAGTTGACGAAACAGAAGGAAGCCGAGCGCATCCTGAGGGAATTGGCCAAGGTCAGGGCCGAGAGCGAAGCCCAGCAGCGCAAAATCAACCTCGAGGCGCAGAAGGCACAGCAACTCGCCGATCTGCACAAGGCCAGCCAGTCCCGGAATGCGCAGAACGTGCCGGAGGCCAAGCAGGCCATGACCGGGCAGGCAGGCACCTCCAACGACGCCTACATAGCCGCGTTGCAGAATGCGATCACCCAGAACTGGCTGCGTCCGGACAATATTCCGCCCGGCGTGGTCTGCCCGGTGGAGATCAAGCAGATACCGGGCGGTCAGGTGATCTCTGCCACAGTGTTGCCCAGTTGCCCGTTCAACGACGTGGCCAGGGCGTCGGTGGAACACGCGGTGCTGCGTTCCTCGCCACTGCCCTACAAGGGGTTTGAAAAGCAATTCAGCCGCGACATCATCTTCAATTTCACGGTGACTTCATCGCAATGAAAGGTGCTCGAATCATGCGAATGCCCAAAATCCTGGTTGCCCTGGCCATCGCGCTGCTTGCCGGAATGTTCGCCACGCAGGCGGGCGCGCAGGGGCTGACGGTGCAGATCGTCAACGGCGTGCCCTCGGCGATCCCGATCACGGTGGTGCCGTTCGGCCAGCAAGGTTCCGGGCCGGCATCGCCGGTGGACATCGCCCAGATCGTCAGCATGGACCTGAATCGCTGCGGCAAATTCCGCACGCTGCCGAATGGCGAGGTGGTGGAATCGCCGACCACGGGCTCGCAGATCAAGTTCGCGACCTGGCAGCAGTTGAAGCAGGATTACATCGTGGTGGGGCGCACCAGCTATGACGGCGGCGCGCTCAAGGCCGATTTCGAGCTGTGGGACGTCAACAAGCAGCAACAATTGCTGGGCCTGTCGATCACCGGGCAGGGCAGTGATCTGCGCCGGGTCGCGCACCAGATCGCCGACCAGATCTACCAGAAGATCATCGGGGTGCGCGGCGCCTTCGATACGCGCATTGCCTACGTGACGATGGTTGGCCTGGGTGACAACGCGCAATACGCGCTGGTGGTCGCCGATTCCGACGGCTACAACCCGCAGACCGTGGTGCGTTCGCACGAAGCGCTGCTGTCGCCGGCCTGGTCGCCGAACGGCCAGGAGCTGGCTTACGTTTCCTTCGAAAGCGGGAATTCCGCGATCTACATCCAGAACATCGCCACCGGTTCGCGCCGCGTGGTGTCCGCGCGCGCCGGCATCAATGGCGCGCCGCGTTTCGCGCCGGATGGAAAACGGCTCGCGGTGAGCCTTTCGTTCCAGGGCAATCCGGAGATCTACACGATGGATCTCGCCACCGGTGCGCTGACGCGGTTGACCCACAATCTCGCGATCGACACCGAACCGCGCTGGACGCCGGACGGCGCCAACGTGGTGTTCACTTCGGACCGGTCCGGCAAGCCACAGTTGTACGAAATTCCGGCCTCCGGCGGCACGCCGCAACGCATCACTTTCCAGGGCCAGTACAACGCCAATGCGTCGATCACCTACGACGGCAAAAAAATTGCGATGGTGCAGGGCAACGGGAACGTGTATCGTATTGCAGTGATGGACCGCTCTCTCGGCGGTCAGGAGACGTTCGTTTCCCCGGGCAATCTGGACGACGCGCCAAGCTGGGCACCCAACGCCAGCATGCTCCTCTACGCAGCCAACGAAGGGCCCCGCGGCGTCCTGTACGCTGTTTCGGCCGACGGGCGGGTGCGTCAGCGGCTGGTATTGGGCGACGGCGACGTGCGCGAACCGGCTTGGGGACCGTATCGGAATCCTTGACGCCACCTTGATCGAAAGGATGCTTCAATTCAACATGTTGTACCCACCACTCACTCACTCACTCGTTCAAAAAAAGGATGGATTCGCCATGAACGCAACCGTTCGCGTCTCCGTAGTTGCACTGTTTTGCCTGGCCGCAGCGGCCTGTGCCAAGAAGCAGGAAGTCAAGGCGCCGCCGCCGCCCGAAGCTCCGACCACCACCACCGCGCCGACCACTACCGAAGGCGCCTTTACGCCGGCCGACCTGCAGACCAACGCCTGCCTGCGTACCCGCGTGATCTACTTCGACTTCGACAAGAGCGACATCCAGCCCCAGTTCGACAACATCGTCGCCTGCCACGCCAAGTACCTACGCGATCGTCCGATGGCGCGCATGACCATCGAAGGCAATACCGACGAACGCGGCACCCGCGAGTACAACCTCGGCCTCGGTGAACGCCGTGGCAACGCGCTTGCAAGCGCGCTGGAAGCCGCCGGTGCCTCGGCCGACCAGATCAAGGTCGTGAGCTATGGCGAGGAACGCCCGGTGTGCCGTGAGCACAACGAGAGCTGCTGGCACCAGAACCGCCGCGACAACATCGTCTACACCACCGAGTGATCGGCGTGTCAATCGACGTACGCAAGTCGCGCACGTTCGCACGAATCATGGCCGCTTCGGCGGCCATGATCGTTGCAGGGGCGTGCATTTCCACGGCCTCGGCGCAGGACGCACATCAGGATTCCCAAATCGCGCCGCCGCCATCGAACAGCCTCTCGCTGGTCAACCAGATCCAGGCCATGCGTGACCAGATGCAGCAGATGCAGGGGCAGATCGAGGAGTTGCAGCACCAGCTCCGGCAAATGCAGCAGACCGGCAAGGACCAGTACATCGATCTGGATTCGAGGATCGGCAAATTGGAACATGCGCAGCCTGCGACCTCGGCTTCAGCGCCCGCGCCCGTCGCCGCGGCAAGCGTGACCACGGCATCCGCGTCTGCGGCGCCGAAAGCACCGCCGCCAGCCGAGCCGGCTTCTCCCGCCGACCAGGCGGCTGCGCAAGCCGATTTCGATGCCGCGTTCAAATCGCTGCGGGCCGGCAATTACGTCGATTCCGCGCGCGGCTTCCGCGCCTTCATCGACAAGTACCCCGACAGTACCCTGGCGCCGAACGCGTATTACTGGCTGGGCAGTTCGTACCAGGTCACCCAGAACTACAAACCCGCGCTGGCCGCGTTCGAGACGTTGCTGCGGAAATACCCCGACGACAGCAAAGCCCCGGAAGCGCAACTGCGCGTCGCCGATTGCGAGATCGCGCTGAAGGAGTTCGCCGCCGCGCGGGCCACGCTGCAGGCGGTGATCAACGCGCATCCCGGCACGTCGCTGGAAAAGCGCGCGCGCGACCGGATGAACGACATCCCGCCGTCCGCAGGGGCGAAGTGAAGCGTCGGCCATGATGACCGGGGCACCGGCGGTGGTGCTGGTTTCCGGTGGCATGGACTCGGCGGTCACGCTGGCGATGGCGCGTGCACGAGGTTTCGCATGTCACGCGTTGTCGGTGGCGTACGGCCAGCGCCATGCCTCGGAACTGGCTGCCGCCGCGCGCGTTGCGACGATGCTCGGCGCGATCCAGCACAAGACCGTATCCGTGGATCTGCGCAGCATCGGCGGTTCGGCGCTCACCGCCGACATCGCGGTACCCCAACACGTTGACGGGCACGGCGAGAACGACATACCGGTCACCTACGTGCCGGCACGCAACACCATCATGCTGTCCATCGCGCTGGGCTGGGCGGAGACGCTGGGTGCGAACGATCTCTTCTGTGGCGTCAACGCGGTCGATTACTCGGGCTACCCCGATTGCCGCCCCGCCTTCATCGAAGCGTTCGAGCGCCTCGCCAACCTCGCCACCAAGGCCGGCGTGGAAGGTCGTGCGCTGCGCGTGCACGCGCCGCTTATCGAGTTGTCGAAGGCCGATATCGTCCGTGAGGGCGTGCGGCTGGGCGTCGACTTTGCGGCGACGGTTTCGTGCTATCGCGCCGATACGGAAGGTCGTGCCTGCGGCCACTGCGACGCTTGCGTGCTGCGCGCGCGCGGATTCGCCGATGCCGGCGTTGCCGATCCGACGTACTACGCCTGATGCGCATCTGCGGTTAGAATAGCCGGCTCGCTTTTCACGAAGCGCAGTTTCGGTGCAGGTCGCCGCACGGGGCTCTCATCGCGGCGTCACGCGCCCGGCTTCCGGACGCCTCTCCCGGACGCGGCAGAGGGAGTGACAATCGCGCTTCGCAATGCGACATTGGCAAGAGCGGGCCGTTAGCTCAGCGGTAGAGCAGTGGACTTTTAATCCATTGGTCGAAGGTTCGATCCCTTCACGGCCCACCATTTCCTCCGGTCGCGCGACTCTTCCCTCGTCAGGCGCGGTAGTAGTCCCGCATCGGGTAATGGCGTGCGTACAGCGCGAAGACCAGCGCCGCGAGCGCGGCGAAGCCTGCGAAGAAAAACATCAGGAATGCGGTTTCTTCGATCCCGGTCGCGGCGACCCAGCTGGTGACGATGTGGTTGCGGATGCCGGCGTCGGCCAGCAGCACCCACAGGTTGCCGAAGGTGACCGACAGCATCCAGAAGCTCATGATCGAGCCCTTCATCGAAGGCGGCGCCTGGCTGTAGGCGAACTCCAGCCCCGTGGCGGAAACCAGCACTTCGCCCAGTGTCAGCAGCGCGTAGGGCAGGATCTGCCAGGCAATCGAAACCATGCTGCCGCCGTCGAGCGCAAGCTGCAGCGTGCCCGCGGCCACCCACGCCAGCGCCGACAACGCAATGCCTGCTCCCATCCTGCGCAGCGCGGTGGGCTCGATGCCGATGCGCCGCATGAGCGGGAACAGTACGAGGTTGTTGAAAGGGATCAGCAGCAACACCAGCATCGGGTTCAGCGCCTGCATCTGCGCTTCGTGGAACCAGGCCGGCTTGGCCATTTCCGCGCCCTGCAGTACCCAGGTCGAAGCCTTCTGGTCGAACAGCGACCAGAACGGTGTCACCAGTGCGAACACCACCAGCACGCGCAGCACGCCGCGCACGCCATCGACCGCTTCTTCCGGATGCGCGCCCCGCGCGCGATCCAGCTGCATCGCGGTGCCGATGCCCCCGAATGCCAGCACTGCTCCGAGCGCAAGACAGGCGCCGATCACGAAACCGAGCGCGGGAATCATTGCCAATGCCGCGACGGCCACGCCGACACCCGAGATCGCGATCCACAATCCCGGGCGTGCCTGACCGCGATCGTGCGCCAGCAGCGCGGTGCGCGCGACGCGCAGCAGCGAGTGGGGATCCGGCGGTGTCGGCGGCACCCTCACGTAGCGGCGGCGACCCAGCCAGAACACCACCAGCGCGATCGCCATCAATGCGCCGGGAATGCCGAACGCGATGGCCGGCCCGAGGTCGCGCAGGAACAGCGGCATCAACAGCGACGCGAAGAACGAACCGAAATTGATGATCCAGTAGAAGCCGTCGTAGACAACCTTGGCGCGGTGCTTGTTGCTGGAGTCGAACTGGTCGCCGACGAAGGCCGACACCAGCGGCTTGATGCCGCCCGAACCGAGCGCGATCAGGAACAGGCCAGTGTAGAAACCGGTACGGTTGTGCTCGAACAGCGCGAGGCAGGCGTGCCCGACGACATACACCATCGAAAGCCACAACACCGTGTGGTACTTGCCGAAGAACCGATCCGCGATCCACCCGCCCAGCAGCGGGAAGAAGTACACGCCGATCACGAAGGTGTGGAAGACATCCTTCGCCGCCAGCGCGCGTTCGTCCAGCGGCAGGAACACCAGCAAGGTCGACACCAGGAACGGTGTCAGGATGTTGCGCATGCCATAGAAACTGAAGCGCTCGCATCCTTCGGTGGCGATGATGTAGGGGATCTGGCGAGGCAGTGCTGCGGGCGCCGTGCCAGCGGCGGTGGCGGCGGTTGTCGTCATCGTCGTGAAATGGAAAGGGACCGGCCGAGCATAGTGGTTTTACCTCGCCACGTCCGGGCGCAGAGGGCGGTTTCGGTGGCGTGCGGTTGGGTCCCGTTAACCCCGCCGTCGCGCCTGCGGTATAGGATGGATCTTTGCAGCGGAGCACCCCGATGAACGTCACGGAAGAAGGAGGGACAGTCATGCAGAACGGAGCGGAAGCAATGTCGAGCGCAAAGGAACACATGCTGCACGGCGCCAACGTGGTTGCCGACCAGGGCCAGGAGATGGCGAGCAAGGCTTGGCGCGGCGCGCAACGCGCCGGCGACCAGGTCAGCGGTTTCGTGCATCGCCGGCCGGTCGAAACCGCGCTGCTGAGTGCGGCGGTGGCTTGCCTGATCACCGGTCTGGCATTCTGGGCCACGCGACCCGATTGACCCGGGCGTCAATCGCCGCCCGGCCGGAAACGCTTCACCACCACCGGCACCAGCGCCAGCAGCCCCAGCCCGACCAGCGGCAGCCAGATGTGCGGCTCCGTGATCAGGCCGGGGCTCAAACCTTGCCCTTCCGCGATGGATTGGCTGAGGCCGGCGCCGATTGCGGTCTCGAACACCAGCATGATCACCCCGCCGAGTGCGGTCGCCAAGGTGAACAACCAGACCGGACAACGCAGCCACGCCAGCGCGACCGTGACGCCGCCGAACGGAAACAGCGGCACCAGGCGCAGGAAGAGCGTGTACCAGACAGGGTTGGTTTGATAGCCCTGCCGCACGCGTTCCACGAACTTCGGTGGCGGGCGCTTCCCCGCGCTGAACGCGTGCCGTGCGGCATAAAAAAGCATCAGCGAGCCGAGCAGCTCGCCTACCAGCGAAAGGCCGATCGCCGGCCCCATCCCGAACAGCATCCCTCCGGCGATGATGATGAACAGCGGGCCGGGGAGCGCCGTCGCGATCGAGATCGTCAGGACCACGACGTACACCACGTAGGTGAGCAGGGGATGTGCGGCGATCTGGCGGGACCAGTTCGCCTGTTCGGTCATGATGTGGTGCGGGGAAAGTTGCTCCAGCATGCCGCTCGCGCCGACGGCGACCCCGATCGCGATCAGGATCACCAACGGAATGAAAGCGCGCAATCGGCTCATGGCTCAGGGGCAAACGAAATGTCCGGAAGCATAGCCGGTCCAACGCGGCCACAGGCAGTGCGCTTCCACGATTGATCCAGATCAAGTCAATAACGGGTGCCGCCGCGCGCGCCGTATTCCGCGAGTACCGCGCGCGCTTCAGCGCGACGAAGGTCGCGCTGCACCCGAATGCCGCGTCGTTCCAGTTCGCCGATCCAGTCCGACGGCAGCGGGCCCTCGTCGAAGCCGGCCAGGGATTCGGTGTCTTCGGTGCGCGCCGCAACCAGCAGTTCGTTGATGCCGCCCCACACGATCGCGCCGTAGCATTGGCAGCAGGGTTGCGAACTGGATGCGAGGGTGTAACGACGTCCGTCATCATCGAGGCGGGCTCGTCCAAGCTTCTGCTGCGCACCGGCGAGCGCTACGATTTCCGCGTGCGCCAGCGACGACTTCAGCAGTTCGACCCGATTGACGCCAACCGCCACCAGGCGCCCGGCATCATCGAATACCGCGGCGCCGAACGGACCGCCGCTGGCATGGTCGACGTTCGAACGCGCGAGCTGGATCGCCAGCGCGATTCGGTCGTCGGCGTCGGCGTAGGTGCGTTCGAAATCGATCGTTTCCGCGATCCATGCGGGCAAGGTGCGGACCGGATGCGGCGTCGGGCCATGGTTGTCCATGACGCCACGCTAACACGGCCGACCTGAAGGTTCGGTCAGCGGCGGGGCGGGCTGCGTGCTTCGATCGCGTGCAGCAGCCGGAGGCTCCGCGGCGCGGCCAGTCCGCCGTAGTGGGCGTCGATGGCGTCCAATGCGCGCGCCGCCTCTTCGCGACGTCCGGCATCCAGCAATGCCTCGACGTTGTCGAAGTCGTCGACCAGCGACGCATGGACGCGTGCACGACAGCGGGCCGTTTTCCGGCTGTTCACGGGCGTCGGCTTCGACAGCAGGTCGAGCGCGCGCGCCAATCCCGACGCATCGGCCAGCGCATGTGCGGTGTGCAGCAAGGTGACTTCTTCGACATGGAACGTACACCAGTCCTGCAATGCCGCGCGCGCGCGGACCTGCTGGGCCTGCCGGATGGCATCATCGCCGCCGGTGACGAACACGATGTGCGAGGATTGCTGGAAGCGATGGAAAATGTCGGAGGGCGGCAGAGGAACCTGCGCCGTCCCGATTGGATCGCTGCCCGCATTGAGGAACGCGCCCCGGAAGACATCCGGATATCCCAGCGCCAGCCGCAGGGCCACGCGCGCGCCACCCGAGAAACCGCCGATGTATACGCGCCTCCTGTCGACGTGATGGCGCCGCATCACGTTCCACGCCGCCAGCAGCGCCAAGGGCTCGCGCCGCCGGAGGACATCCGCGTCATTCCCGGATTGCGACGCGCTGACGAAGATCGTGCGGGTCCGGTCCAGGATTCCGATCCATTGCGGGGGCACACGCGCAGCGCCCCATGGCGGCACGAACACCAGCAATCCATAACCGGCCGCCGGCGGTGGTCCGGACGGCACGTACATCGCGAAATGCTGTTGCGACGGATCGAGCGGCGAGGCGGCAAGCGCCCGGCTGCGATCGGCCAGCCGGCCTTCGATGCGCCGCGCCTGCAGCGGACTGACGAGGCGTCGCAGCAGCTCGCCGTTGCGGGCAAAAGGCGACGTCTGGTCGAACACCACATCGGGGTGCAGCCCGCTCGATGCCGCGCGGGCGCCCATGGCCACCATCGACAGTGCGATCAGCGCGCGGGAAACGGGATTCATGCGGTTCGGCGTCAAGTTGCCACTGCGCGATCGAATGCGGCGCGAACGTGCAGCGCGGTGGAGTCGAGATAACGCACGCCGCCGCTTTCGAAGACTTCATCTTCGTGCGTGGCGAACGCCAATGGCAGTTCGGTGCATCCCAGATAGACCGCGCTGGAAGGGGGCGCATCGTCGAGGAACACCTCTGCGGCGATGTCCCCGATGCGGCGTGCCGCGTTGCCGGTCGGCCCGCATCCCAGCGCCTGGATGATCGACTGGACCGCCTCGGCCTGGTGCCGACGGGGCGGCCCGAAGGCATCGATGCCGCGCCGTTCGAACGCTTCGCGGAAAATCTCCGAGGCCATCACCGTCGCGGTGCCCAGTATCAGGAGTCGGCGGATGCCCAGCCGCAGGCAGGCATCGGCGGCCGCGTCGAGCATGCTCAGTACCGGGAGGCCGAGGCCACGCGTGATTCCCGCCAGGCGATGATGGGCGGTATTGCAGGCGATCACCGCAAACGCGGCGCCCGCGTGCTCGAGTCGCTGCAGCCCGGCGCGATGGTAATCGTCGAAGGCGAGCCACGACGCCTCGTCCGGATCGTGGCCGAGCAACGCCGCGGCCCTGGAGAGGTCGAGCGACTCGATCGAGATCTCGGGCATTTCCGGCGCACCGTCCGGATCGGCACGTCCCTGCGCCAATCGGCACAACCCCGTGCAGTACGCCGCCGTGGAAGGCCAGGCGATGCCGCCGAGGATGCCGATCTTTTTCATGGCCACGATCAGCCCGACGCGGGAATGTTGGATGTTCCCTCGACGATTTCGACGAAATTGCGCTCCTCCCTCAGGATGAAACGTTTTTCCTGTGCGAAGGCGAAATTCCGTTTGCCCTCGGCATCCTGTCGCAAACGTTTCTGGTAAGCCTCGTATGCTGCGAGGTCTTCGAATCCGATCAGCCCCCAGCCGACATCATTGGTGCCTTGCCATGGCAGGAAATAGCCGATCAGGTGGCCGCCGCAACGGGGAATGATCTTGCCCCAGTTTTCGGCGTAGGCCTTGAAAGCGTCGCGTTGGAAGGGGTCGATTTCGTAGCGGATGATGCAAACGATCTTCATGCGGGGTCTTCCTGCCTGGGGGAATGGCGGGCGGGCACGGCGGGCGGGCACCGGCGATACGCCGACGATTGCAGCGACGGTGGTCGCGATACCCGCGCCCAGGAACGCCCGTCGCGTCACGTTGCGGGGCGGTTCCTGCTTTTTCGGGGGTGGTGGGGGCATGCAAGGTCATCTCGAACTGGACGCGAGGGCGAAGAACCCTCCGCACGTCCATGCTGCGGCTTGCAAGGCATCAATACTTCGATTACCGTAAAACAATGGATGTTGACGACCCTGATGCCCGTCTTGCCGCCGTGGCGGCAGCCATTGCCGAGCCGGCCAGGACCCGGATGCTGTGCCGACTGCTGGATGGCTGCGCCCGAACCAGCACGGAACTGGCGATCGTTGCCGGCGTGAGTCCCTCGACCGCAAGCGTTCACCTGGCCAGGCTGGCCGGGCAGAAGCTGGTCAAGGTGACACCGCAGGGGCGGCATCGCTACTACAGTCTTCGCGATACCCACGTGGCCGCGGCCATCGAAGCATTGGCGCTGGTGGCGGGTACCCCGGGTGAGCCCTTCGCACCCGCCACCCCGGACCGTTTGCGCAGTGCACGAACGTGTTACGACCACATGGCCGGCAGGATTGCCGTGGCGTTGCATGATTCCCTGTTCGAACTGCGCTGGCTGTCCGGAGGCAGCGACAACGACTACGAGGTGACGGGCAAGGGCATCGAAGGGTTCGCGGCGCTGGGGGTCGACGTGTCCACGGCGCGCGCCGCCCGGCGGCGGTTCGCCTGCGGATGCCTGGACTGGAGCGAACGCCGCCCGCACCTCGCGGGCGCACTGGGGGCGGCGTTATTGGCGGGTGCCCTGGGTCGCGGCTGGATGACCCGGGACCTCGACAGCCGAGCGCTCGCTGTCACCCGAAAGGGACAGCGGGCCCTGCGCGAACGCTTCGGGATCGAGGCCTGAATGCCGGGCCCGACCGGCGGCGGGCTACACGCCCCGGCGCCGTCCGAAAATCAGCGACACGATGAACAGGATGATGAAGATGACGAACAGGATCTTCGCGATGCTGGCAGCCAGACCCGCCACACCGAAGAACCCGAAGAAGCCTGCGATCAGCGCGATGATCAGGAAAACGATGGCGTAATAAAGCATCGGAACTCTCCTTGTGCCAGGACCGTGGCGTTCGTGTCACGTACTCGTACCCGCCCGGCCCGATCGTGATGCCGGGAAGGCTCCGGACAAGCGGATCCTTCACTTGTCCGGAGGAGGTTCCCGCGGTGTCGGCACACCTGCGGGGGTGCCTGCCGGGCGTAGAGGGGGATGGCCCGGCGGGCGCGGCTTCATCCTTGAAGTCGGTGGAAACGCCTGCGGCATCTCCGAACTGAAGGCCGGCGCGCGGACGTCGCGATTCCGTGCGAACGTCCGCACGCCGACACCCTACAGCCCTTGCTCGAATTCGCGCACCTGCAATCGCGCTTCCTGCCGATCGACGCCATAACGATCCTGCAACACGCGCGCGAGATATTCCGCGCTGCCGTCGGCAAACAGGACGTCGTCGGCAGTGAGTTTGCGCCAGCGGCCCCGCAGCTTGCCGGAGATCGCCGTCCATTCCTTCCGGATCCGGTCGTCCCCGGCTGCCACCTTCCGCGATTCGACAGGGGGATTGAATTCGATGGTGGGCATGATTCAGTCCTTGGACTTCAAGCCGGATGCGTCGACGTCCTTCACGCCCTTGACGCTCTTCGCGACGGCGACGGCTTTGTTGACGGCGTTTTCCGTGTCCAGCACGCCGGTCAAGGTCACCACGCCATCCACGGTCTTCACCGTGACGTCCATGCTCTTGACGCCCTTGGTGGTGGCGAGTTCGCTTTTCACCTTGGTTGTGATCCAGGCGTCGCTTACGGCCTGGCCCGCATCGGACGAATGATCGGTCGTGGGTGCGGACTGCTGGGCCGCCAGTGCCGTGCCCGTGGATATACCGAAGCTGACCGCGACGGCGAGCGCGATGAAAGCAAAGTGGCGAGAGTGGTTCATCGTGTTCTCCTGTTGTGTTCGAGTGCAGAGCCGCTGCGCGGCGATGCGCATCGAACGTAGCAACAGGAAAATGACCGATCGCTAACCGCGGCTTTGCGCGGACCGATTCGATACCGCGCTCGTTCAGGTTCGGGACGCGGGGCTTGCGGAAAGCCACATGAAACGCGGGTTTCCCGGGGGAGGCGAGTGCCGCAACGGGCAGCCGAATCTTCAGGATCCGTTCGGATTCAGGTAAAGAATCCGTCGCGCCTGCGTGACAAGCGCGCGAAGGCGGCACGCCCGGAAATCAGCGGGAGCGCTGTGACCACGTGTCGCGCAAGGTCACTGCGCGATTGAACACGGGACGGTTGCCCGAATGGTCGTAACGGTCGGCGACGAAGTAGCCGGTGCGTTCGAACTGGAAATGTTGCTCGGGCGCGGCATCGCGGAGCGAGGGCTCGAGGTGCGCACGTACGCTGCGGCGTGAATCCGGGTTCAGGTGATCCAGCCAGGTCTTGCCGTCGGCATCGTCTTCGGGGTCGGGGGTGTCGAACAGACGATCGTACAGGCGCACTTCTGCTTCGATCGCGTGTTTCGCGCTGACCCAGTGGATGGTGCCCTTCACTTTGCGATCGGCGCCTTCCATGCCGTGGCGCGAGCCGGGGTCGAGCGTGCAGCGGAGTTCCGAGGCGTCGCCCGAGGCGTGCCTGACCACTTCCTCGCAGCGCACGATGCCGACGCCGCGCAGCCGCACTTCGCCGCCGGGCACCAGTCGCTTGAAACCTTTCGGCGGTACTTCGGCAAAGTCCTCGCGTTCGATGAGGACGTCGCGCGCGAACGGCACCTCGCGGGTGCCGAACGAGTCGTCCTTGGGGTGGTTCGGAAACACCAATGTTTCCTCGTGATCGTCCGGAAGGTTGCTGATCACGAGCCGGAGCGGATCGAGTACCGCCATCCGGCGCGGCGCACGGGCGTCGAGATCCTCGCGCACGCAGTTCTCGAGTACCGCGTAGTCGATGACGCTGTTCTGCTTGGAGAGCCCGGCGCGCTCCCAGAACGCGCGGATCGCGGCGGCGGTGAAGCCGCGCCGGCGTACGCCGGCCAGCGTCGGCATCCGCGGATCGTCCCAACCGTCCACGCGCTTGTCGGTCACCAGTTCCAGCAGCTTGCGCTTGCTCATGACCGTGTAGGAAAGATTGCCGCGCGCGAATTCGATCTGACGCGGTTTCGACGGCACCGTGCGCAGGCCCTTTTCGACCAACGGCTGCCACAGCTCGGGGTGGTTCGGAAAATCCACGTTGTCCACGCACCAGTCGTACAGGGGGCGGTGGTCCTCGAACTCCAGCGTGCAGAAGGAGTGCGTGATGCCTTCGAGCGCATCCGACAGTGAATGGGCGAAGTCGTACATCGGATAGATCGGCCAGGCGTCGCCGGTGTTCTGGTGCGTCACTTTCCGGATGCGATACAACGCAGGGTCGCGCAGGTTGATGTTGCCGGACGCCATGTCGATCCTGGCGCGCAGCGTGCGTGAACCGTCGGCGAATTCGCCGGCGCGCATGCGGCGGAACAGGTCGAGGTTCTCTTCGACCGAACGATCGCGGTACGGCGAATCGCGGCCGGGCTCGGTAAGCGTGCCGCGAAATTCGCGTACCTGTTCGGCATCGAGATCGTCCACGTAGGCCTTGCCGTCCTCGATCAGCTTCAACGCGGCGCGATAAAGCGCTTCGAAGTAATCGGACGCGTGGCGCAGCTCGCTCCATTCGAAACCGAGCCAGTGCACCGAATCCTTGATGCCTTCCACGAACGCCGGGTCTTCCCTGCCGGGATTGGTGTCGTCGAGGCGCAGGTTGCAGGTGCCGCCGAATTCGCGTGCGATCCCGAAATCGAGGCAGATCGCCTTGGCGTGGCCGATGTGCAGATGGCCGTTCGGTTCCGGCGGGAAGCGCGTGGCCACGCGGCCGCCGTGCCGGTTCGAGGCCTGGTCGGCCAGCACGATCTGCCGGATGAAATTGGTGACGACGGGGGCGTGTTCGTCCGCCATGGCGAGTCCTGCGGTGTGAAGCCTGCAAGTTTAACGAGGTGTGCTTGCGAATGTCCCGGGGAAGGATTAGCTTCTTCCCATGCGAACCGTCTACCACGCGGAAGGCATCGTCGATGCGCACCTGGTCAAGGATGCGCTGGAGCAGGCCGGCATTCCGGCGTTCGTCAACGGCGAATACCTGATCGGCGGAATGGGGCAGTTGCCGGCACGCGATTTCCTGACCGTCAGCGTGCCCGACGTGGCAGCGGAAGCGGCGCTGCCGGTGGTGCGGGAGGTCGGCGAAATGTTGCGTTCGCCGGCCGCGGAACCCGCCGAAGACACGCTGCTCCCGCTGTACCCCGCGCCCGTGGCCACTTGAACGCGGCCGCGGCGAGCGCGGAGATCGACGACGCGCTGCGTGCGCGGCTCGCCGCCCGCATCCGCGATGTTCCCGATTTTCCGTCGCCGGGGGTGCTGTTCAAGGACATCACGCCGCTGCTGGCCGATGCCCGGGCCTTGCGCGATTGCGTGGACGCGTTGGCGATGCCTTGGCGCGACGCCGGGCTCGATGCGGTTTGCGGCATCGAGGCGCGCGGCTTCGTCTTCGGCGCGGCGCTGGCGCGCGCGATGGATGTCGGTTTCGTGCCGCTTCGCAAGGCCGGCAAATTGCCGGCGGCGACGCGCAGCGTCGAATACCTTCTCGAATACGGCTCCGCACGCCTCGAGGCCCACACGGATGCGCTCACACCCGGCGCGCGCGTGCTGATCGTGGACGATGTGCTGGCGACCGGCGGCACGCTGGCGGCCGGCTTCGAGCTGGTGCGAAGCCTCGGCGCCGAAGTCGCGGGCGCCGCGGTGGTGATCGAACTGACATTCCTCGAAGGCCGCGCACGCTGGCCCGCGGATGTGCCGCTGCACGCATTGATCCGCTATTGACCGCCTGCGCTTTTGCAGGTCGGACTCCGGGCTTTTTGCGCAGCCGACAATCATTGCGAAAACGTTGGGCTTCCGCCGATGGAGCAGGCGTCGGTTGGCGCTGAGCGGGTTTCATCCGCGAAGCCCAACAATCATCGCGGCGTTGGGCTTCCGCCGATGAGGCCGGCGCCAATCCAACCTGCATATCGTCTGTCCAACTTACCCGCGCGGCGTGGTTTGCCGGAACGTGGGGCGTTGCGCCAATACCACTTGGGTATGGAACGGCTCGCCCGCGCGCAGACCGGAAATTTCGACCTTGCTGCCGGGCGTCATTTCCGCCTCGCGGGTGCGCAATCCGGCCGGGTCGATGATCGGTTGCTTGTCCATTTTCAGCAGCACGTCTCCCGCCTGCAGCCCGGCTTGGGCCGCCGGCCCGCCCGGGTAGATGTCGACCACCATTGCACCGCGCGCCGCAGCGGGCAGGCCGGAATCGGCGGAGATCACCACGTTGCCGACTTCCACCCCCAGCCAGCCGCGTACGACCCGGCCGTGCTCCACGATCTGCTCCAGCACGCGCTTGGCGGTCCGCACCGGAATCGCGAAACCGATGCCCTGGGCGCCCGCGTCGCGGTCGAACATCGCGGTATTGATGCCGATCAGTTCGCCTTCGGCGTTGACCAGCGCGCCGCCGGAGTTGCCGGAATTGATGGCCGCATCGGTCTGGATGAAATCCTCGTAGGGCGACAGGATCAACTGTCGCTGCAGCGCACTGACGATGCCCATCGTCACCGTCTGTCCAATTCCGAAAGGGTTGCCGATGGCCAGTACCACATCGCCCACGTGCGGCGCTTCGCCGTCCACCTCGATGGTGGGCAGCGTGCCGGCGTCGATCTTCAGCACCGCGAGGTCGGTGTCCGGATCGGTGCCGATCACCCGCGCATGCGCTACGCGACCGTCGTGCAACAGCACCTGGATGTCGTCGGCGCCCGAAATCACGTGATTGTTGGTCAGCACGTAGCCGTCGGACGTGAAGATGACGCCGGAGCCCAGGCTTTGTTCGCGGCGTTTCAGCGCCGGGGCAGCCATGCTGCCCCACAGCCGCTGCAGGATCGGATCGGGAAATACCGCCAGCGGCCGTTCCGTGACGGTCTTGTCGGCATAGATGTTCACCACCGCAGGGGCTGCCTTGGCGACGGCGCCGGCGTAGGAAGCCGGACCGGCCGCTGGCGCAGTCGAGGTCGAACGCGAGTCCGTTTCGGTTGCGGGGTGCCCGCCGCGCAGGCCGTCGCGCAGATGCGCGCCCACGCCCGGCCACGCGAGGCTGATCAGAAAGGCAGCCGCAAGACCCACCACCACGAATTGCAGGATGAACAGTAGCGGGCGGAGCTTGCGAAGCATGGAAGGAGGTCTCGTCGAGCGCCGTCGGATTGTGCGCTCACGAGGCGAACGCTAAACTAACACGATTTTGGGGCCCGATGGATGACGGGACTGCGGCCGCGCCGGCCGTTCGTCCGTTCCGTGCGCATCGGACAACACCAACCGCGGCGTGGCCCAGGGCCGCGCCTGCAAGCAGTGCGGAGAGGCTGATGGCGGACGAAAGCATCAACAAGGGTCGACGCAGGTTCCTCACGGCGTCCACCGCCGTGATCGGGGGTGCCGGTTTGGCCATCACGGCGATCCCGTTCGTGGAGACCTGGTTGCCCAGCGCGCGCGCCGAGTCGGCCGGTGCTCCCGTGACCATCGCGATCGGCAAGATTGAAAAGGGCCAGATGATTCGCGTGGCCTGGCGCAGCCAGCCGATCTTCGTGGTCAACCGCACCAAGGAGCAGCTGGAATGGCTGCCCAAGCAGGATCCGCGGCTGCGCGACCCGCAATCGAAGGAATCGGAACAGCCGAAGTACTGCCAGAACGCCACGCGCTCCATCAAGCCCGAATGGATGGTGCTGATCGGCATCTGCACGCACCTCGGCTGCGTGCCGGATTTCAAGGGCGAGGTGAAGCCCGAACCGTTCGATCCGAACTGGAAGGGCGGCTTCTATTGCCCCTGCCACCACTCGCGCTACGACATCGCCGCACGCGTGTACGACGGCGTGCCGGCGCCGCTGAACATGGTGGTACCGCCGTACCACTTCGTCGATGACACCCACATCCAGATCGGCGTCGATCCGAAAGGAGCCGCGTAATGGGCGCGTTCACGCAATGGTTCAACGAGCGCACGCCGGGCCTGGGCGCTGTCTACAAGAAGCACATGACCGAGTACTACGCGCCGAAGAACTTCAACGTGATGTACTACTTCGGTTCGCTGGCGCTGCTGGTGCTGGTGAACCAGATCGTCACCGGCATCTTCCTGACGATGTTCTACACGCCGACCGCGGCCGGCGCGTTCGATTCGGTGCAGTACATCATGCGCGACGTGCATTGGGGCTGGCTGGTGCGCTACATGCACGTCACCGGCGCCTCGATGTTCTTCATCGTGGTGTACCTGCACATGTTCCGCGGACTGATGTACGGGTCGTACAAGAAGCCGCGCGAGCTGGTGTGGCTGCTCGGCATGTTGATTTTCCTGGCGCTGATGGCCGAAGCCTTCATGGGCTACGTGCTGCCATGGGGCAACATGTCGTTCTGGGGCGCCAAGGTGATCATCACCCTGTTCTCGGCGGTGCCGGTGATCGGCGCGCAGCTGGTGGACTGGATCATGGGCAGCTTCGTGCCGTCCGATCCGACGCTCAACCGCTTCTTCGCGCTGCACGTGGTCGCGCTGCCGCTGGTGTTGCTGCTGCTGGTGGTGCTGCACCTGGGTGCGCTGCATGAAGTCGGCTCCAACAACCCCGACGGCGTCGAGATCAAGAAGCACAAGGGCGCCAATGGCCTGCCGCTGGACGGCATTCCCTTCCACCCGTACTACACGGTGAAGGACCTGGTCGGCGTGGGTGTGTTCCTGATCATCTGCGCAATCATCATCTTCTTCGAGCCGACCGTGGGCGGGTTCTTCCTCGAACACGACAACTCGATTCCGGCCAACGACCTGGTTACGCCCGCCGCGATCAAGCCGGTGTGGTACTTCTCGCCGTTCTACGCGATCCTGCGGATGATTCCCAGCAAGGGCTGGGGCGTGATCGCGATGGCGCTGTCGATCATCGTGCTGTTCCTCGTGCCCTGGCTCGATCGCGGCAAGGTCAAGTCGGTCCGTTTTCGCGGCCTCGGCTACAAGGTGGCCCTGACGATCTTCGCGATCGTGTTCGTCCTGCTGTGTGCGATCGGCGCGGACCTGACGCCGGGTTGGATCGTGTCCATCTTCGGTCCCGACGCCGACATCACCACGATCGAAAACCTGTTCGGCCGGACCCTGGTGGTCCTGTACTTCGGGTTCTTCGTATTCCTGTGGGTCTATACGTTCTTCGGATTGGAGAAGACCAAGCCGGTTCCAGAAAGGGTGAGCACGCATGACTGACAAGACTTTCCGCGCGTCCATGCGCACCCTTTCGGCCCTGCTGATCACGCTTGCCGTGGCCCTGGCGGCCGCGCCCTCCGCGTTGGCGGAAGAGGGTGGCGGTTACGCCAACGCCAACATCAACGTGCACGACCAGGCGTCGTTGCAGCGTGGCGCACGCCTGTTCATGAACTACTGCGTGGGCTGCCATTCCCTGAAGTATCTGCGCTATTCGCAGATGGCGGATGGGCTGGGGCTTACCGAGAAGCAGGTGATGGAAAACCTGAATTTCACGGGTGCGAAGTTCGGCGAGCCGATCGTGTCGGCGATGCCGGCGGCCGAAGCCGAGAAATGGTTCGGCAAGGTGCCGCCCGACCTGTCGCTGGAAGTCAGCGCCAAGGGCGCGGACTGGGTTTCGGCCTACCTCAAGGCGTTCTATCTAGATCCGGCCACCAACAGTGGCTGGAACAACACGGTATTCCCGAACGTCGCGATGCCGTTCCCGCTGTGGCAGTTGCAGGGCGAGCAGGTGGCGGTGATGAATCCGCCCGAGAATGGCCAGCCCGCCACCGTCAAGGAACTGAAGCTCGCCCAGGCCGGCAGCATGACGCCCGCGCAATACGACCAGGCCGTCCGCGATCTCACCGCGTTCCTGGCCTACGTGTCCTCGCCGGACGAGCTGCCGCGCAGCCGGATCGGTGCCTGGGTGGTGATTTATCTGGTACTTTTCACCCTGTTCGCCTTTGTGCTGAAAAAGGAATACTGGAAGGACGTGCATTGACCGGCGGTGGCTTCGCCCGTCCAATGCCCACACCCGGGACTGTCGCGTCACCGGACCTAGGGCCTGCAAACAGGCCCTAATCGCCCAAAGGGGACACTGGCATGATCCAAACCGCACATACCCGCACCGTGCTGACACTGTTCACCGCGCCCGACGACGTGCAGTCGCATCGGGTGCGGCTGGTGTTGGCCGCCAAGGGCGTGGTCTACGACCGCGTGGAAGTGCCCCCCGGCAAACCCCACGAGGAACTGCTTTCGATCAATCCCTACGGCGACACCCCGACCCTGCAGGACCGCGACATGGTCCTGTACGAACCGGACGTCGTTTGCGAGTACATCGACGAGCGTTATCCGCATCCGCCGCTGATGCCGGTCGATCCGCTTTCGCGGGCGCGCCTGCGGTTGGCCTGCGTGCGGATCGAACGCGACTGGGTGCCGGAAGTGGCGAACATCCGGGCCGGCGGACGCGGTGCCGAGGCTGCACGCAAGCGGCTGTGCGACCACCTGATGGCGGCACTGCCGCTGTTCAAGGCGGCGAAGTTTTTCCTGAACCCGGAAATCAGCCTCGCCGATTGCCTGGTCGCACCGGTGGTGTGGCGCCTGCCGTCGCTCGGTGTGTCGCTGCCCAAGGAAGCCAAGCCCATCGTCGATTACGGCGAGCGGTTGTTCCGCAGCCAGGGCTTCGCGCGCAGCCTCACCCCCGAAGAGCGCATGCTGGGCGAGTTGTGACAGAGCAAACCCCCACCATGACGTCCAACCGTCCGTACCTGTTGCGGGCGGTGCACGAATGGATTTGCGACAACGGCCTCACTCCGTACATCGTGGTCGATGCCGCGAAGCCGGGCGTGCAGGTGCCGCCGCAGGCGATCAGCGACGGCCGGGTCGTGCTGAACCTCGCGCCACGCGCGATTGCGCGGCTGGATATCGGCAACGATGCGATCACCTTCATGGCGCGCTTCGGTGGCGTCAGCCATGCGGTCAGCGTGCCGGTCGCCGCCGTGCAGGCGATCTATGCGCGCGAAAACGGCCAGGGCATGCTGCTGGCCGATGATGCCGCGGGCACGGCTTCGCCCGAAGCATCCCCGGACGCATCGCCCGCCAGACCCGCCACGCCTGCCTTGCAGGCGGTGCCGACCTCCGCGCAGGACGCCTCCCTGTCCGACGGCGAAGGCGAAAAAAGCGATGAGGGCAGCGAACCCGACAAGCCGCGGCCCAAGGGCAAGCCAAGCCTGCACGTCGTGAAATGACGCATGCCGGGGCGCGACGCGCACGGCCAGGCCCCTGCCGTTGAGCATACCCCGGCGAATGCCGGGACCAATGTTTCCGTTCCCGGGTCCAAATGCGCCGGTTGGGCCGGCGTCGGCTTTCATGGCGGGAGTCCAGCGATTCCCGATCGGCAGGTGGCGTCAGTGCAACGTTCTTCGTGCACGCGCGATCGGCACGGCCTTGTTGCCGGCGCCCGGTGCAATCTGCATCGGCGGGCGGGCGCGCAGCGCGGCGACCGCAGACGCGCCGGCATCGCGGTCCTGGCCCGCGGGCATGCTTTCCGCGAGGATGCGATCACCCAGCAGTCGGATGCTGGCGGGCTGGCGATCATCGCCACCGCGGCTCGTCTCGAATCGGTATTCGCGCATCACATGCAGCGCGCCGCGCCGCCAAACCACCTGCAGGCGATGCAACGCCACGCTGTCGTCGAGCAATTGCACGCCGTGCCGTTCGCACAGGTTTCGTGCATGCCTCGTCGCGCGTTCGCGCAGCCGCAGCACGTGGTACCACGAACCGATCAGCACCATGAATGCCAGCAGCGGCAGCCAGACTTCCAGCACGTCACGATCCTCGCTCACGCGTCCGGGCGCGTTCGCACCCATCATGCCTGCATCGGCATGCTAAAGACAGATCAGGGATATGGGGGCTGGCGGGCCTTATTTCACGCGTTCGACGCGCACGCTCTGGTTGCAGCCCTGCACGTACATCAGCCAGCTGCCGAGGATCATCGGCTTGATGGTGACTTCGGGGCTGTCGACGTCGGGACACGAGTACGCCCCGGACTCGGCCTGCTTCCAGACCTGGCCGTTGTCGAGCGTGAAAGTGGTATGGCCGCTCCAGCCGTTGAAGTGTCCGACCAGGTGCGTGTTGAACTTGTCACGCGGCTGGTTGTCCGGATAGAACACCGGTTGGCCGCTGGCCGAGACCATCTTGGTCTGCTCGTGCGTGCGCAGCCAGTTGTCGAGGTTCTGAAGTTCCTGCGGCGTGAGCTTGTCGAGGCCCGCAGCCTTGAAGTCGGCCGCGGACATGCGCTCCTCCAGCGAAGAAAACTGTTGCGCCATGACGGGCAGGGCGGTGATCAGCAGGGCCAGGGCGGCCGGCAACATCAGTCGGGTGCGCATGGGCGGCGATAATAGCAGTGCCCCATCCGAGCCGCACGGGGTTCATGGAGAGTCCCGTTCAATACATGGATATCTTTCGGCGGCCTTTCGGGGCGCGGTCGTTTCGCTCATGGATCCATCGTCGACGAACATCGATTCCGGGCCCGAGGCCCCCGTCGCCATCTTGTCCGCGGACGAGCGCGCGCTGTGGGGGGACGTCGATGCACTGCTGCGGGACATCGGCTGTGACGCGGAAACCCGCGCGGCGGCGGGATGGTACGCGGTGGCCGGGGCGAGTCCGCAGGCGTGGCATGCCCAACGCGGGTGCGCACCGGAATCGTTGCGCCGGCTGGTCGAAGGGCAGCAGCAGGCCGAACGCGTGTGGGCGTTGCATGCATCCCGTGACGTGGCCGGCGGCAGCGAAGGGCTGCGCCGGCTGCTGCTGGCGATCATCCGCGATCTTCGCGTCGTGTACCTGTTGCTGGCGTGGCAGTTGGCGCAGTTGCGCGCCGCGGCTTCGCGACCCGAAGCCGAACGTCGGGAACTGGCGCAACTGACGCGCGATATCCACGCGCCGCTCGCCAACCGGCTCGGTATCGGCCAATGGAAATGGGAACTGGAAGACCTGGCGTTCCGCTATTTGCAGCCCGACACGTATCGCCGCATAGCCGAGCTGCTGGACGAGCGCCGCGTCGATCGCGAGGCGTGGATCGCGCGGTGCGTCGAGACGTTGCGCGAGGCATTGCGTGCCCAGGGCATCGAAGCCGTGGTCAACGGGCGCGCCAAGCACATCTATTCCATCTGGCGGAAGATGCAGCGCAAGCGCGTCGGGTTCGGCGAGTTGTACGACATCCGCGCATTGCGGGTGCTTACCCGCAGCGTGGCCGACTGCTACGCGGTGCTCGGCGTGGTGCACGCGTTGTGGCCGATCATCCCGCAGGAATTCGACGACTACATCGCGCGGCCCAAGGGCAACAACTACCGTTCGCTGCACACTGCCGTGATCGGGCCGGAAGGCAAGACGCTGGAAGTGCAGATCCGCACCGAGGAAATGCACCGCGGCGCCGAACTCGGCGTGGCTGCGCACTGGCGGTACAAGGAGGGCGGTGGCGGCGATGCCGCGTACCAGGCGCGTGTTGCATGGATGCGCAAGCTGCTCGAAACCCGGGGCGAGGGTGAGGACGAAGCGGCGCTGGCGGCCGAACTGCGTGCGGAACTGGCCGAGGATCGCGTCTACCTCCTGACGCCCAAGGGCGAGGTGATCGACCTGCCCACCGGCGCGACGGTACTCGATTTTGCCTACCACGTGCACACGATGGTCGGGCACCGCTGCCGCGGCGCCAAGGTCAATGGCCGCATCGTGCCGCTGACGTACCAGCCCGCCAGCGGTGACCGCATAGAAATCCTCACCGCCCGCGATCCCGCACCCAGCCGCGACTGGATGTCGCCGCAGCTGGGTTATCTCGCCACTGCAAGCGCGCGCGGCAAGCTGCGCGCGTGGTTCCGCCGGGAGGATCTCGCGGCCAACGTCACCGCCGGCAAGCTGCTGCTGGAACGGGAAGTGCGTCGCCTCGGCATTCACGAGGACGTGCTGGAAACCCTGCCGGCCAGGCTGGGGCGCAAGAGCCGGGACGATCTGCTGATGGCACTCGCACTGGGTGAAATCGGCGTCGCGCAACTGACCCGTGCGATGCTGGAAACGCAACCGGCCCCGCAACCGCCACCCGCAAAACCCCCGCGGCGCATCCCGGCGGGTGCCGGTTCCGGAAAGGCCGGCGCGGTGACCGTGGAAGGCGTAGGCAATTTGTTGACGACGCTCGCGCGCTGCTGCCGCCCGCTACCGGGCGACGAGGTCATCGGCTACGTCACCCGCGGACGCGGTGTCACCGTGCATCGCGCCGACTGCGCCGCACTGGCGCGACTGCGCGCGCGCGACCCCGCACGGGTGATCGAGGTCCGCTGGCACAGCGCGCCCGACCGCGCCTATGAAGTCGACATCGCCGTGATCGGCTACGACCGCCGCGACCTCCAGCGGGACGTCACCAACGTGGTGGCCAACAGCGGCGCGCGCATCGTGGCCTCGGACAGCCGCAGCAATGGCGATCTCGGCGAGCTGGCGATGCATTTCACGTTGCGCGTGCGCGACTACGGTGAATTGTCGTCGTTGCTGGCCCGCCTTGCGGCGCTGCCCAACATCACCGACGTACGCCGGCTGGCCGCTGGCTGAACGCTGCGGCATGGGCGGCAGGAGTGCCGGTGGTCCAATGCTAAGATGCGTCGTGCCGCGGCTCGAACAGGTGGAACCGGTGCAGGTCGCCGCGGTCTCACGGATACGAATGGGTACGCCGGACTGGGCTTCGGCGACGAGACCCGCCGGCGCTCTGCCAAATGATCGTGCAACCGACCATTGCCCGCAGGGCAATCGGGGGGCGAGGAAGAGACATGTCGGTACACACGCGATTGATGGCGCGGTCCTGCGGGCAAACGGGCCGAACCGGCGTGCTGCTCCGCGGCGGCCGCCACCCGTCGGTGCTCGGCCTTGGCCATGGAAACACACCCGAGCAGGGGCATGCCTCGCCCGCCACCGCGACGAAAACAAGCCAGCCGGTTTGGCGATGCGCCAGCAGGCCTTAGGATGAATGTTCGACGCGATTCTTCTTCACGCGACACGCCACGCCGGACCGATCCGACGCTGGGGGATCTCGATCAGCTGGACGCCGGCGCTGACCGGCGCGGTTCCGCGCGCGAGCGTGAGCCCGAGCGCCCGGCGTCCGCCCCGCGGCCACCTCCATTCAACACCCGCCCGGTGCGCAGGCGTCCATTGCGCCGCCGCCATCCGGTGCGATGGTCGCTGATCATCGTGGCGGTGGTGCTGGTGGGGGTGATCGGTTGGCTGTGGAGCCATCAGGCGATGCTCAGCAGCATGCTGCCGCAGACGCAGTTGAATGCGCTGCTGACGCGCGCGGATACCGCGTACTCGGCGGGCAACCTGGCCGGCGGACCCGAAAGCGCGCGCGACCTGTACGAGGCCGCGCGTGCGCTCGATCCCGACAACGAACACGCGCTGACGGGATTGCAGAACGTCGGCCACGCGGAACTCGATCGCGCCCAGGCGGCCTTGAAGAAGCGTGATTACGCCTCCGCGCGATCTGCGCTGGAGGAAGCCCGCAGCCTGCTGGGTGGCGGGGCCGCGGTCGAGGGAATGGACAAGGAGCTGGCGAAAGCGGTCCTGGAAACGTCCAACGTGGACGTCCTGGTCAACCAGGCACGCGCCGCGCTTGCGAACGGCCACATCGACGGGGACGATGGCGCCGCGGCATTGTTCGGAAAGGTGCTCGCCGGCGACCCGCACAATGCGGTCGCGCGGCATGGCATGGATCAAATCGGCGATCTGCTCGCCACCCGCCTCCAGGGCCAGCTCGGTGGCAACGATCTCGCGGGCGCCAAGCAGACACTCTCCCAACTTGCGGGGCTGCTGCCGCGCTATTCGCAACTGCCGACACTGCGTGCCAGCGTCGCCGCCGCGGAGCGCAGTTCCGATTCGCAACGCGACCAGTACCTCGACAAGGGGCAGGCTTATCTGCGTGCCGGCAAAATCACCGGCGCGGGCGACGACAACGCCGAAGCACAGTTCAAGGCGGCGCTGGCGATCGCACCCGCCAATGACCAGGCCAGGGCAGGGCTGGGGCAGGTTGCCGATGCCTTGATCGTCCAGGCCAATGCCGCGATGGAATCGGGACATTTGCAGGACGCGAAAACGTTGCTCGACCACGCAGCCGAGCTGGCGCCCAAGGCGGCCGATCTTGCGGCGGCGCGTTCGCGTCTCGCGTCCAGTGAAGCCCGACCGGCACCGGAAGCGGCACAGGATGCGCCGGCACGTACCGCGGTTGCGGGAGACGAAGCCGGACAAACGCCGGCGAATTCCGCTCCGCCCCCGCCCGCGCCGCTGACGCCGGCGCAATCAGCCAAGGTCGCGCGGCTGGTGGCGCGCGCGAAGATCGCAGCGCGCCGGGGCGACATCATGTTGCCGCCCGGCGACAGCGCGTACGACCTGTATCGAGCCGCGCTGGGCATCGATGGTGACAATGCCGAGGCGCAGGCCGGGTTGCACGCGCTGCCGGAAGTGACCCGCGCCCAATTCGACCAGGCGGTGCGCGAAGACAATCTGGATCATGCGCACGACATGCTGGAGACGCTGCAGCAACTCGACCCTGGCGATCCCGCCATGCCGGCCATGCGCCACAGGCTGGGCAGCGCCTGGCTCGATCGCGCGGACCATTACGTCGGGCTTGGCGAGTTGGCGGCTGCGCGCACGGCGTTGCAGGAAGCGCAACGCCTGGTGCCCCAGGATCCGCGCCTCGCCCAGGTCGGTGCGAGAATCCAGCGCGGCGATCGGGGAAGGTCGGAATAACTGTCGCGCACGGGCGCGGCGCAGCAGGGGCGCAAGGGCGGGCCGCAATGGGTGAATGGCACGAGGAGACGGTGCTGGTGTTTGGCGCCAGCAGCCAGATCGGCTGGTTTCTATTGCCCGAACTGGGACGAACGGGAGCGCCCGTGCTGGCGTTGTCGCGCACGGTGCAATCCCCGGTTGCAGGCGCGACCTGGTTGCAAGGCGCACTGCCCCTGCCGCCGCCTGCCGCGGACGCGGCCGTCTCCGTCTGCAGCTTCGCGCCGCTGGGGGCGCTGGCTCGATGGATCCACTCCGGTGCGGCGCCAAGGCTCGAGCGCGTCGTGGCGACCAGTTCGATGAGCGCCGAAAGCAAACAGGCCTCGCCGGTTGCAGGCGAGCGTGAGATATCAAGGCGACTGCGCGAAGGCGAAGCCGCCTTGGCGCGCGCATGCGAAAAGCGCGGCGTCGCGTGGACAATATTCCGTCCGACCCTAATCTACGGCGCGGCCCGCGACAAAAGCCTCACCCCGCTCGCACGACGCGCGGTGCGCTGGCGGGTATTCGGGTTGCCGACGGGCTCGGGTTTACGCCAGCCGGTGCATGCCGCCGACGTCGCAACCGCGGTGGTGCGGGCGTTGGGCGGCGGCGCGGAAGGACGCGTCCTGCAGATGGGCGGCGGCGAGCGTTTGATGGCAAGCGCCATGTTCGAACGGGTGCGCGCCAGTTTGCCGGTCCGCGTGCTCGCGGTGCGCATCCCCGAAACGATGGTCCGCGCCGGCGCGCGCGCCCTGCCGTTCCTGCGCGGGCCACTGCTGCGGCTGGAACAGGATCTGGTCGCCGACAACAGCGAAGTCGAACGCCTCCTCGATGTGCATCCACGCGGTTTCCAACCCGATCGCGCCTGTTGGGGGCTTTGAAGTCGGCGTCGGTGCGGCGACAATCACGCGGCCATGTCGAGCAACCACCGCCTCTCGTGTCGAATCGTGCCCGGGCAACGCCACGTGCCGATGGCCGTGCCATGACCGAGGGCTCGTCGCCCGACGTGACGCCGGTGCACCGTGCCGGCGTGTGCGCGGTGGTGGTCACCTGGCAACCCGACATCGAGGTGCTGCGGCAATTGCTGGCCGCGCTCGCTTCCCAGGTCGGACACGTCGTGGTCGTGGACAATGGCACGCGTGACCCCGAGTTCCGGGAACTCTGCGCAGCGCGTTCCAACTTGATGCTGGTCGCATTGAAGGGGAATCACGGACTTGCGCACGCGATCAACGTCGGCATCGAGCGGGCGCGCGGGTTGCCGGGCGTATCGCACGTGCTGCTGATGGACCAGGACAGCGTGCCGGAAACGGGCATGGTGGACGCATTGCAATCGGCGCTTCAAAAAATCGCCGGCGAACGCGTCGCTGCCGTCGGTCCGTGCTTCCGCGATCCGCGCGAGGCGGGTGAAGCGCCATTCGTGCGGATCCGTTTTCCGGTCAACGAGAAGGTGAGGTGCAACGGCAAGTGCGACACCATCCGCTGCGATTTCCTCATTTCGTCCGGCTGCCTGATCCCCCTGGCAGTGCTGGATGACGTGGGTGGAATGGATGGGGCATTGTTCATCGACAACGTGGACCTGGATTGGTGTTTCCGGGCCAGCGCCGCCGGTTACACCCTGCATGGCGCGTGCGCCGCGCACTTGCGCCACAACCTTGGTGAGAGGCGCCGGCACCTGCCCGGCATACCGCGGAGCATCGTGGTGCATTCGCCACGGCGCCTGTTCTACATGATGCGCAATCGCGTGTTGCTGTACCGGCGCGCGTACACGCCGGGGCGCTGGATTGCGCAGGATGTCCCGCGCCTCGTCGTCAAGTTGCTGTTGTTTTCCCTGCTGGTCGGCCCGCGACGGCAAAACGTGCGCTGCATGCTGGCGGGGCTGTGGGCGGGCGCTTGCGGGCGCGCGACGCAGCCGCCCGCGAATTCCTGACGGTCAGACGCGCATCAGCTCGCGCACGCGCCGCCTCAGCGTCGGCAGCGTATCGACTTCGAACCACGGGTGCCGTTGGAACCAGGCGGTATTGCGCGGGCTCGGATGGGGCAGCGGCAGCACGCCGCCGTCGAGGTATTCGCGCCATGCCGAGCAGGTTTCCGTGAGGGTTGCCTTGCGTCGATTGCCGAGCATGCCGCGGATCGCGTAACCACCGATGGCCAGTGTCAACTGGATGTTCACGAGTGCCGGCATCAATTGCGGATGCCACAGCGGCGCGCATTCCGGCCGTGGCGGCAGATCACCGGATTCGCCCTTGCCCGGATAACAGAAGCCCATGGGAACGATCGCGACGCGGAGCGGATCGTAGAACGTGGCATCGTCGATGCCCAGCCACGCGCGCAACTTCTCCCCGCTTTTGTCGTGGAACGGGATGCCCGTTTCGTGCACCTTGCGCCCCGGCGCCTGGCTGACGATCAGCAGGCGCGCGTCGGGATGCGCCTGCAGCACCGGCCGACAACCGTGGGGCAGGTGTCGCGCACACACTCGGCACGCACGGATGCGCGCCATGAGCGCGTCGAAGGACTCGGTCGCCTGAGAGGCGGCCATCGCGACCGATCGATTCATCCGCGCAATTCTAGTCCATCGGGGTGTACCGGCCGAAGCGGTTGTGGCTGAGCAATCAGGGCGAGCGGGCCAGCAATGTCGAGTGGCGCCCGCATCCAGGATGGCTGTTCGCCGCGCCGCCGCAGGCCCGATCACGCGATGCCTGCATGTGCAGCCTGGATGTGGGGCACCGCGCGCGACCGTGGGCGATCGCATCAATCGGTATATTCGAAAACCTGCACCACTTTGTTCACGCCGGCAACGGTGCGCACGATGTTCACTACCGCTTCGGCTTCCTGGTGGCTGACCAGGCCCATCAGGTAGACATTGCCGTGCGCCGTGCTGACCTTCACCCGGCCCGGATCGAAGCCGGGCAGGTCGACGTGCAGCAGCGAAGTCTTCACCCGCGCGGTCAGCGAGGCATCGAGCGCCGAACGGCCCACCGACTGCAAAGGCATCACGTCGATGAGGTTCACGACGCGTTGCACGCCCTCGTAGCCGGTGACGTCGGCTTCGGCCCGCTGCTTCACTTCTTCGGTGCTGGCCTCGCCGATCATCAGCAGCACGCCGTTGTAGACGCTGGTGCCGATGTGTGCCCGCCCGCCAAGTTCCGGGTCGTTGTCGAGCGCCCGCTGCGCGGTGATCTGCACGTTGCGGTCGTTGAGCAGCCGATTGAAGCCGCGGCGCGGCGTGAAGACGCTGCACGCGGCGAGCGCGAAGCACAGCGAAAGCAGGGTGGTCAGGACGATCGTCTTGCGCATGTCTGGATTCCCGGTTTTCAGAACATTTCGAACGCGGCGCGTTGCCAGTCACAGCTCGGCGCTCCGGCATCGCCGTCGAACGCTACCACATCGAACCTGCATGGCATCGAAGCAAATCGGGGATGCGCCTGCAGGAAACCTTGCGCGGCGCGCACGAGCTTCTCGCGTTTGGCCGGACCCACGGAAGCCGCACCACCGCCGAATCGGCGATGACGCCGGTAGCGGACTTCCACGAACACCAATGTGTCGTCGTCGCGCATTACGAGGTCGAGCTCTCCGAAGCGGGTGCGGTAGTTCCTTTCGACCCGTTTCAGTCCCGCGCGTTCCAGACAGTCCAGCGCGCGTTGCTCGAAGCGGGTGCCGACCGCAACGGCGGTCATGGGTCGGTCGGCACCGGGATGTCTTCGGGTTGCGCCTCCAGCCCCGCCGCCACCGGTCGGGCGATGCCGCCCTGGAATTCCACCCAGATCGGCGTGCGCTGCACGTGGCCGAAAGCGTCCATGGTGAGTTGCCCCGATGCGCCCGCCACGTAACTGCCCGGATGGGTCCGCATCCAGCCGAGGTAGGGCACCAGCGCGTACGCGTCCATGCCGAAGGCGAACAGGCGTGCCGCGGGGCCGCTGGCGGTCAGCAGCTGCGAGGCCAGGGTGGTGTGGTCGGGCAGTCCGGCCTGCGCGTCGTACAACCATGGCTCGTCGCAGAAGCGCAGGCCATCGAGGTCCGCGTCGGCGGTGGCGTCGCCATCGCCCGAATACACCATGGACGTGGAAAACACCGGCAGCGTCGAACGCGCCAGCTTGAGTTGCGGCAGCAGCAGGCGCGCCTGTGCGGGCCGCAGCAGCGCGACGATTCCGGTCTGCGAGCCCGAACCGGCCAGCGCGGCCTGGATCTGCCCGGCGAAGTCCACGCTGCCTTGCTGCAGCACGATGTCATTGGCGACCTGGCCACCCAGGCTCTCGAACTGCGACCGGAAGGCGTCGAAAGTGCGCGACGCCGTGTCATCACTGCCGCGGAACACGATCGCGGCGTGCAGCCCCAGCGTGACCAGGTGGGCGGCGAGTTGCGCGCCTTCGACCTCGGGCAGCAGCGCGAACTCATAGCTGCCGGCTGGTGTAGGCGTGCTGCCTTGCGGATGGTTGAGCGCCAGCACCGGCACGGGAAGATCGGGTTGCGCGAAAATCGCGCCCACCGCGTCCCGTCCCAGAGGTCCAACGACCAACGCGGCGCCATCGGCCACGGCCCGGCGGTAGGCGGCGACGCTGCCGTCCGCCGTGCCGCCGGTGTCGTATACGCTGATCGACGGGCGCCGTTCCCGCGTCACGGGGGTGTGGAAGTACGCGGTGAAAAATCCGTCGCGCACGGCCGCGCCGGCGACCGCGACCGGTCCGGCTGCGGGCAGCAACAGGGCGACTTTGGCCGGCATCGCGTAGCCCTGCGGTGCCGCCGAGCCCTGCAAGGTGCCGACCGGCTGGTTGGGTTGGGGCAATACCCGTGCTGCCGCGGCGCCGGGGCGCGCAAGGACTTTCCGGACCCAGGGCTTGACCGGGTCAGCGTCGCCAAGCGACGGGTAAACCTGCACGAGCGATTCACGGCCCATGCCGGCGAGGATTGCCATAGCCTGTTGATGCTCGGGCGCCTGCGCAGCGGGCGGCAGTAGTGCGGCACGCTGGACCAGCGATCGCGCCGCGCCCAGCCGATCACCGCTGGCCAGCTGGGCACGCGCCTGCAGGCCGAGCGCTTGCTGTCGCACTTCGGGCGCCGCATCGGGCGGCACCGCGGCGAGTTGCTTCAGCGCGGCATGGGCGTCGCCCCGCTGCAACGCGGCATTCGCCGCATGGACGTGTTCGATCCCGGAGCCCGCGCGCGGCCCTTTGCCCGCCTGTTGCTGCGACGGTCCCAGCGTCGCACAACCTGCCAGCAGCGCAAACACCGCGAGCAGGGCAGCGATGTGCGCGTGAAACCTGTTCCTCAGCATGCCGTTTCCATGCGCCCGTGGCGCGGTCTTTTCGGCGATGATAACGGATCATGCTGCAGCATCAGGTTCTCACATGAACGCGCGCAAGGCGGGGATTCTCCGGGTGGTTGCCACGCCCATCGGCAATCTGGGCGATCTTTCGCCCCGTGCCCAACAGGTGTTGCGCGATGCCGGCGTGATTGCCGCGGAAGATACGCGCCACAGCCGCGTGCTGCTGCAACACTTCGGGATTGCCACGCCGCTGACCGCGTTGCACGAACACAACGAACGCGCCGCGGTGGCGGCGGTCATCGCAAAACTGCACGCCGGGGAAGACGTCGCATTGATTTCGGATGCCGGCACGCCGTTGATCAGCGATCCGGGGTTTCGGTTGGTGCGCGCGGCACGCGAGGCGGGCATCGAGGTTTCGCCTGTCCCCGGCGCGTGTGCGGCCATCGCGGCATTGTCGGTGGCCGGCCTGCCCAGCGACCGGTTCGTGTTCGAGGGATTCCTGTCCGCGAAAGCGTCCGCGCGGCGCGAGCGTTTGCGCGAACTGGCAAGCGAAACCCGCACGCTGGTCATCTACGAATCGTCCCACCGCATCGTGGAGTGCTGCGCCGACCTGCGCGATGCATTCGGCGGCGAACGCGAGGCTCGCCTGTTGCGCCAACTCACCAAGCTGCATGAGACCTGCATCGGCATGACCCTCGGCGACATCGCGGCGCGCGTCGAATCCGATGCCGAGCAGCGTCTCGGCGAATGCGTGCTGGTGATCGCCGGGCGCGGCGAGGAAATCGACGCGAAACTGGCGGAAGGCCGTCGCGCCTACGCACTGTTGCGCGCCGAATTGCCCCCCGCACAGGCCGCGAAGCTGGCTGCCGCGATCAGCGGGGCGCCGCGCAAGGATTTGTACGGCGGCTGATAGAATCAGCCATGGAGTCGGCCGGACAGTCGCGTCATTCTTCGGAATGCCGAGGAAAGTCCGGGCTCCGCAGGGCAGGGTGCCAGGTAACGCCTGGGCGGCGCGAGCCGACGGAAAGTGCAACAGAGAGCAGACCGCCTAAGCCGAAAGGCCGGCAAGGGTGAAACGGTGGGGTAAGAGCCCACCGCGAGTCGGGCAACCGACCGGCACGGCAAACCCCACCCGGAGCAAGACCAAATAGGGGAACGATGGCGTGGCCCGCGCCGTTCCCGGGTTGGTTGCTTGAGCCAGGCGGCGACGCCTGGCCTAGAGGAATGACTGTCACGCCGCAAGGCGCACAGGACCCGGCTTACAGGCCGACTCCACTCATCCCTGCTCGCTGTTTCGTTGCGGGGATTCCGCGAGTATGTGACTCGGCAGGTCATCAACTCTACCCCGGCCGTCCATGGCCTTACTTTCACAACAGTCGCTTCGAGCGGGGTTCCCGCGGCACGAATGCACAACGGTGAAGCGTCGTGTACCGCAACGGCATTGATGCTCTGGTCGGGTAGGGCGGGTGACAACCCGCCTCCGGGTTTCGCTCGGCGGGATTGTTCGCATCGTCCATGATGCCCCCTCGCTTGCGCTCGGTGCCCGCCCACGGCGGTCCAGATTCGTTCCAGACGCATTTGTCGCTGCGGTACTCCCCGCCCTGCAAGGTCGGTGTGCGCCCGCGAGCAAAGTTGACTGACCGGTGGCTGAACTCCAGTTGCCGCGCGTGCCGATAATCGCACCCGTTTGGTTGGCGATTGGGCGGAATGGCTGCGAGTGAAATCTTTTGTATTCAATGACCTTGAGAACGTAGCTGACAGAACGCGTGAAATTCAGTCAGAAATTCGCCTTTCCCATTGATCTAAAAGCGAAATTTTCTTGACAGTCTCACCTCCTGCGACTAAGGTGGGCTCCCGTGTGGTTTTGTGGGAAAACGTGGGAAAACGAGTCGCATGTTCCAGGGCGAAACCGCAATCAGCGTGGATGAAAAGGGTCGGTTGGCGATTCCCACCGCCTACCGCGAACCGATCGCGCGCGTTTGCAACAACCACCTGGTGATTGCCTACAACCCCTTCGAGTCGGGCTGTCTGTGGGTGTTCCCGCAGCCCGAATGGGAGCGCGTGCGGGACCAGGTGAACGCGCTGTCCAGCGTGAAGCGCGTGCATCGTGACCTGCAATTGAAGCTGGTTGGCGCCGCGGCGCAGGTGGAACTGGATACCGCCGCGCGCGTATTGCTGCCCGCCAGCCAGCGTGCCGCGTCCGGCATCGAGAAGAAGGCGGTGTTGCTCGGCATGGGCAACAAGTTCGAGTTGTGGAGCGAGCAGGCTCACCTCGCCAAGATCCACCAGACGATCGGCGAAGAGGAAGTCAGCGAGGAAATGGTGGGACTGAAGTTGTGAAGCGTGCATTCGGCGAACGGCGGGTGGCGCCGGGTCGGATGCGAACGGAACACGGGCGGCGCATGCGGCGTGCGCGAATTCGAATGGATGGAACGCGAGCGATGACGGCCGGTCGGGAGCTTCAGCACATCCCGGTGATGCGGGAAGCCGTGCTCGCCGGACTGGCGTTGCGTCCGGACGGGCGCTATCTCGACGGTACGTTCGGGCGGGGCGGCCATGCGCGCGCGATGCTGGATCGTCTCGACGCGAATGGCCGCTTGTTGTTGATGGATCGCGACCCGCAAGCCATCACGCACGCGCGGCGCGAGTTCGGTGACGATGCCCGCGTCGCGATCCGCCACGCGAATTTCTCGGAAATGGCCGATTGGGACGAAGCCCGGGCTGGACTCGACGGCGTGCTGCTGGATCTGGGCGTGTCCTCGCCGCAAGTCGATGATGCCGCGCGCGGCTTCTCGTTCCAGTCGGATGCGCCGTTGGACATGCGCATGGATCCGACCACCGGAATGAGCGCCGCGGATTTCCTGGCGAATGCGGACGAGCGCGCAATCGCCGACGTGCTGTTTCGTTACGGCGAGGAACGCATGAGCCGGCGCATTGCGCGCGCCATCGTCGCACAACGTGCCGAATCGCCGATCACCACCACGCGCGAACTCGCGGAACTGGTCGAGCGCACGCTGGGCCGCCGCGAGCGCAACAAGCATCCCGCCACCCGCACGTTCCAGGCACTGCGCCTGCACGTGAACGACGAACTCGGTTCGCTCGAGCGCGCGTTGCCGGCCGCCGTGGGCGTCCTGAAGCCGGGCGGACGGCTGGCGGTGATCAGCTTCCACTCGCTGGAAGATCGCATCGTCAAGCAATTCATCCGCGGCCCGCAGCCGGTTGCCGTACGCCGTGGGCTCCCGGCGCCGCCATCGCAGCCGGCGCCGTTGCGCGCCATCGCTCGTGCGCAGAGGCCCGATGCCGACGAGGTCGAACGCAATCCGCGCGCGCGTTCCGCGGTGTTGCGCATCGCGGAGAAAATCCAGTCAGAAGCCCGGCCGTCGGGGGGCTCGCGATGAAAGCGCTTGGCGCGCTCGCGGTGGGCGTGTTGCTGCTGGCGGTGGTCGCCAGCGGCATCGCGGTGGTGTGGGCGCGCCATCAGGATCGCGCGGCGTTCGTGCAGTTGTCGAAGCTGCAGAACCAGCGCGATGCCTTGAACGTCGAATTCGGCCGGCTGGAACTCGAGCAGGCCACCTGGGCCAGTCCTTCGCGCATCGAGCAGATCGCGCGCGGGCAGCTCGGCATGATCAGTCCGCCCGCGGCCAGCGTGGAGATGATCCACGAATGAAACCGCGCCGTCCGCCCGAATCCACGTCGCACCCGCCGCGCCGGCGCCGGCCGAATCCGCGCATGCGTCTCGCGCTGGTGTTCGGCGTGCTGGGCGCCGCCGCGATCGGCCTGGTTGCGCGGGCCGTGGATTTGCAGGTGGTGCACCAGGCTTTCCTGCAGCAGCAGGGTGATGCGCGTTTCCTGCGCGAAGTCGAGATTCCGGTATCGCGCGGCACGATCTACGACCGCAACGGCGTGCCGTTGGCAGTGTCGACGCCGATGCTTTCGCTGTGGGCGAACCCCGACGAGTTGCTGCAGCACGCCGATCGCATTCCCGATCTGGCCAAGGCGCTGGGCGTCGACGCCGTCGACCTTGCCCGCAAGTTGCAGTCGCGCAGTGGCCGCGAGTTCGTGTACCTGCGCCGGCTGATGCCACCCGAGGCTGCCCAGGCGGTGCTGGCGCAGGGTATTCCGGGCGTCAACGCCCAGCGCGAATACAAGCGCTACTACCCGGATGGCGCCGCGATGGCGCACGTGCTGGGTTTCACCAACATCGACGATCGCGGACAGGAAGGCCTGGAACTCGCCTACGACGGCTGGCTGGCCGGCAAGCCGGGCGAGAAGCGCGTGATCCGCGACCGGCTCGGGCGCGTGGTCGAGAACGTCGAGCAGATCCGCGCGCCGGTGCCGGGCCACGACCTGACGCTCAGCATCGACAGCCGCATCCAGTACCTCGCCTACCAGGCGCTGACCGAGGCGGTGGTGAAGCGCCATGCCGCGTCGGGTTCGATGGTGATCCTCGACCCCCGCAATGGCGAAATCCTGGCGATGGTCAACGTGCCGTCGTACAACCCCAACGACCTCGACAACAGCAATCCGGGCCAGCGCCGCAACCGCGCGGTCACCGACGTGACCGAGCCCGGCTCGACCATGAAGCCGTTCACCGTCACCACCGCGCTGGAATCGGGCAAGTGGACGCCAACCACGATGCTGGACACCAGTCCGGGCTGGTTCATGCTCGACGGGCATACCGTTCGCGACGACAGCAACAACGGCCGTATAAACGTCAGCGAAGTCATCACCTATTCCAGCAACATCGGCGCTTCCAAGATCTCGCTGACGCTGACGCCGCAGGAGATGAGCGGCGTACTGCACCAGTTCGGGTTCGGTGCCAGCACCGGCAGTGGGTTCCCCGGCGAAGTGGGTGGATACATCCCGCCGCCACGGAGCTGGGGCGATTTCGTCAAGGCCACGATTTCGTTCGGCTATGGTCTGAACGTGACCGCGCTGCAACTTGCCCAGGCATACGCGGCCATCGCGGATGGCGGCATCAAGCACACGCCGACCTTCATCAAGGGCGACGACAATCCCGGCGTGCGGGTCGAACCCGAAAACATTTCCAGGGAAGTAATGGCGATGCTGCGCACGGTGGTCAGCCCCAAGGGCACTGCACCCCAGGCGGCGATTCCCGATTACACCGTCGCCGGCAAAACCGGCACCGCGCACCTCGCGATCGCAGGCGGCTATTCGCACAATCGCTACGCTGCGTTGTTCTGCGGGATCGTGCCGGCCAGCGACCCGCGCCTGGTCGGGGTGGTGATCATCCGCGATGCCGGCGGCCATGGCGGCGAATATTTCGGCGGACTGGTTTCCGCGCCGGTCTTCCGCGAAGTGATGAGCGGCGCGCTGCGCCTGCTCGATGTCCCGCCCGACAACGTGCAGCAGTGGTATGCGGGCGGTCCCGTCACGCCCGCGCCGGCTCCGCCGCCTGCCCCGGTTACCCCGGTGGCGGCGACCGCGATCGTGCCGCGCACCGCACAAGGCGGTGCACCTTGAACGCGATGCGACTCCACGACCTGCTGCGCGGCATTGCGACGTCCGCACCCGGCGACATCGTGGTGTCGGGGCTGACGCAGGATTCGCATGCCGTGCGCGCAGGCGATGCTTTCGTGGCGCTGGCGGGCGCGAAGCACCACGGGATCGAGTTTGCGGAGGCGGCGATCGAACGAGGCGCAGTAGCGGTGCTGGCAGAGCAACAGGAACCCGGAACCGCGGGTCGGGCCCTCGGCGCCCGCGGGTACGAGGCCTCTCCCGAGCGCCAATCCCGCGTCCCCGGTCCCGTGGTCTGGATCGAAAACCTCCGCACCCACCTCGGCGCCATCGCCGCGCGCTTCTACGGCGACCCATCCGCCTCCATGACGGTCATCGGCGTCACCGGTACCAGCGGCAAGACGTCCACCGTACAGATGCTGGCTCAGGCGTTCGCACACCTGGGCAAGCGCGCCGCCACCATCGGTACGTTGGGGGCGGGGCTGCATGGCGCCCTGCGCGCCGGCGAACGCACCACGCCGGATGTCATCCGCGTGCACGGTTTGCTGGCCGAATTCCGCGAGGCCGGAGCCACGGACCTGGCGATGGAAGTCTCTTCGCACGCGCTGGACCAGCATCGCGTCGACGGCGTCCACTTCGACGTGGCGGTGTTCACCAACCTGACGCGCGACCATCTCGACTACCACGGTACGATGCAAGCCTACGGCGCGGCCAAGGCCAAACTGTTCGCATGGCCGGACCTCGGCGCCGCCATCATCAACGTCGATGATGCATTCGGGCGCGAGCTGGCGCCGCGGGTACCCGCGGGCGTGCGGGTCCTGCGCTGCGGCCTTGCGTCGAATGACGCCGGCATCCGCGCCACTGGCGTGCACACCCACTCCGGAGGCATCGATTTCGAGGTTGCGACGCCGTGGGGAACGGCCGCCGTCCAAAGCCGTTTGCTCGGCCGCTTCAACGTCGCGAACCTGCTGGCGGTCGTCGGCGTGCTGGGTGTGCTGGAAGTGCCATTCGACCGGATCATCGATGCGTTGCAGTCGCTGGAGTCCGTGCCTGGCCGCATGAACCGCCTGGGCGGCGGGGGCTTGCCGCTGGTGGTGGTCGATTATTCGCACAAGCCCGATCCGCTGGAGCAGGTACTCGCGACCTTGCGCGCACATTGCGAAGGCCGATTGATCTGCGTGTTCGGTTGCGGCGGCGAGCGCGATGCGGGCAAACGCCCGGTCATGGGCGGGATCGCCGAGCGGCTGGCGGATGTCGTGATCGTCACCGACGACAACCCGCGCGGAGAGGACGGCGACGCGATCGTCGCGCAGATCGTGGCGGGCATGCGCGCGCCGGAGCGTGCCAGGGTGGAGCGTGACCGCGCACGCGCGATCGACGTGGCGATCAGGCAAGCGGGCGCGGGTGACGTGGTGTTGATCGCCGGCAAGGGTCACGAGGCCTACCAGGAGGTCGCGGGCACCAAGCGCCCGTTCGACGATCTGCAGGTCGCGCGGGCCGCACTGGAGGCGCGGCCATGCTGAACCTGCGCCTGAAGGAAATCGCGGTGTGGGTACGCGGCGTGCTGCAGGGCGCCGACGCGGATGTATGTGGGGTGTCCACCGATTCGCGCACGATCCGGAGCGGCGAAGTTTTCGTCGCGTTGAGGGGCGAAACGCACGATGGCCATGACCACGTCGCGGCGGCAGCCGAACGCGGTGCCAGCGGCGCGATCGTGTCGCGCCGGGTGGGCGCCGACCTTCCGCAGGTGGTGGTGGCCGACACGCTGCATGCGTTGGGCGATCTCGCCAGCGCGGTGCGCGCGCAGCGCGACGTGACGGTGGTCGGCATCACCGGTTCCAACGGCAAGACCAGCGTCAAGGCACTGGCCGCGCGGATCCTGGCGCGGCACGGACCCACCCATAGCAACGCCGGCAGCTTCAACAACGAAATCGGCCTGCCGCTGACGCTGCTGGCGATGCCGCGCGACACGCGTTACGCGGTGCTGGAAATGGGCGCGGGCAAACCGGGCGATATCGCCTACCTTGCGGCGATCGCGCGCCCCCGGATAGGACTGGTCAACAACATCGCGCCGGCGCATCTGGAACGGATGCGTACGCTCGAAGGCATCGCTGAAACCAAGGGTGCGATATACCAGGCGCTGCCCCCCGATGGCGTGGCAGTGATCAACGCCGACGATGCGTTCGCGATCTATTTCACGGGACTCGCGGGTTCGCGGCGCATCCTGCGTTTCGGCATCGACGCGCCCGCCGACGTGGGTGCCGGCGACATTCACCTCCACGCCGACGGCAGCGATTTCGAGTTGCGGATGCCGGCCGGCAGCGCACGCGTACACCTGCCGCTGCCCGGTCGCCACAACGTCGCGAACGCACTGGCGGCCGCCGCCATCGCGCATGCGGCAGGCGCCGGGTTGGACGTGATCGTGGCGGGCCTGCAGTCCGCCGAGGCGGTGGGTGGCAGGTTGCTGCGGCATGCATCGCCGCAGGGCTGGGTCTTGTTCGACGACAGCTACAACGCCAATCCAGGCTCGGCGCTGGCCGCGGTGGCGACGCTGGCGCTGCAACCGGGCGAGCGCTGGCTGGTACTGGGCAACATGGGTGAACTGGGCCCGGATGCGGCCGCGCTGCATGCGCGCATCGGCCGGGCCGCGCGCGAACAGGGCATCGCACGCGTATACGTGGTCGGGGACCTGGCCGCGAATGCCGCCGAGGCTTTCGGCAGCGACGCGCGGGTGTTTCCCGACCAGGCCGCGTTGATCGATGCCTTGCGCCAGGACCTGCGCCCCGGCGTCAGCGCGCTTGTGAAGGGGTCGCACGCGTCACGCATGGAAAAGGTGGTCGCGGCGCTGGTGGGCGAGGGCAGGGGGGAGGACCGGCATGCTGCTTGAGCTCTCCCACTGGCTGGAACACTACTTCGGGCCGCTGCGGCTGTTCGACTACATCACGTTCCGCACGATCATGGCGGCGCTGACCGCGCTGTTCGTCGCCCTGTTTTGCGGCCCGGCGATGATCCGCCGCCTGACCGCGTTGAAGGCGGGGCAGGTGGTGCGCAGCGACGGACCGCAGACGCACCTGTCCAAGGCCGGCACGCCCACGATGGGCGGCACGCTGATCCTTGCCGCGATCGTGGTGGCGACGCTCGTATGGGGCGACCTGACCAGTCGTTACCTGTGGGTGGTGCTGCTGGTGACGCTGGCCTGCGGCGTGATCGGTTTCTACGACGACTACCGCAAGCTGGTGCTGAAGGATCCGCACGGCTTGCCGGCGCGCTGGAAATACCTGGCGCAATCGGTGGTGGGTCTCGCCGCCGCGCTGTTCCTGTTCCATACCGCCGACGTGCCCGCGGCGACCGCGTTGTACGTGCCGCTGTTCAAGCACGTGGCAATTCCGCTGGGTGGCGGCTTCGTGGTGGTCGCGTATTTGTGGATCGTCGGTTTTTCCAACGCGGTGAACCTCACCGATGGACTGGACGGCCTCGCGATCATGCCGGCGGTGCTGGTGACCGCGGCGCTGGGTGCGTTCGCGTACCTCGCCGGCAACGCGGTGTTCTCGGCTTACCTTGGCATTCCGTCGATTCCGGGCGCGGGGGAACTCGCGGTGTTCTGCGGCGCGCTGACCGGCGCCGGGCTGGGCTTCCTGTGGTTCAACACCTATCCCGCGCAGGTGTTCATGGGCGACGTCGGCGCGCTCGCGATCGGCTCGGCCATCGGTTGCGTGGCGGTGATCGTGCGCCAGGAAATCATCCTGCTGGTGATGGGCGGGTTGTTCGTGGTCGAGACCGCTTCGGTGATGCTGCAGGTCGGCAGCTTCAAGTTGCGTGGCAAGCGCGTGTTCCGGATGGCGCCCATCCACCACCACTTCGAGTTGAAGGGCTGGCCCGAACCGCGCGTGATCGTGCGCTTCTGGATCATTTCGGTGGTGCTGGTGCTGGTTGGTTTGGCGACGTTGAAGGTGCGTTGAGGATGCTCGGATTCGGTTCATCGCAGGCGGTGCGCAAGCTCGGTCCCAAGGGCCGCCACGACCCGTGGCTGCTGCTGGCGATCACCGGGCTGGCCACGTTCGGCATCGTGATGGTGGCGTCCAGTTCCATCGCGGTGGCCGACGGGCAGCACATCGGCGAGTTCTACTACCTGAAGCGCCATCTGGTTTTCCTCGCCGCGGGTGGCGCGGTGGCGGTGTGGATCGCGCTGCGCATGGAGCTCGACAAGCTGGAAAAGCATTCGGGCTGGCTGATGCTGGGCACGTTCGCGCTGCTGCTGCTGGTGTTCATTCCGCACATCGGGATGCGCATCAATGGCGCGCGCCGCTGGATCAATCTCGGTGTTTCCGGGTTCCAGCCGGTCGAACTGGCCAAGCTGGCGGTGGTGGTGTACGTCGCCAGTTACCTGGTGCGTCATCGCGATGCGGTCGAAACGAAATTCCTGGGTGCGGTGAAGCCGGTGCTGGTGGCGGGTGCGACCGCGTTCCTGTTGCTGATCCAGCCCGACTTCGGTTCCGCCGCGCTGATCGGCGTGGTGACGATCGGGATGTTGTGGCTGGCCGGCGCACGCATGCGCAACCTCGTGATCATGGGCCTGCCGCTGGTGCCACTGGGCGCGTGGCTGGCGCTATCGACCGACTATCGCGTCAAGCGCCTGACGTCGTTCCTCGATCCGTGGAAGGATCCGTTCGACAACGGCTTCCAGTTGACCCAGGCGCTGATTGCGGTCGGACGCGGCAAGTGGTTCGGGGTGGGTCTCGGCGGCAGCGTGCAGAAGCTGTTCTACCTGCCGGAAGCGCACACCGATTTCATCCTGGCGGTGATCGCCGAGGAACTCGGATTCGTCGGCGTGGTGTTCGTGCTGGCGCTGTTCGCGCTGCTGGTGGGGCGCGGCCTGCAGCTGGGCCTGCGCGGCGTGGAGGTGGGCCAGCATCGTGCCGGCTATGTCGCGTTCGGCATTTCGCTGATGGTCGGCCTGCAGGCATTGGTGTCGGTGGGCGTGAACCTCGGCGTGCTGCCGACCAAGGGCCTGACGCTGCCGCTGATCAGCTCCGGCGGCTCCAGCACGCTGATGACCTGCGTGATGCTGGGCGTGCTGGTGCGCGCGGGTTACGAAATCCATCGCGCCGAGGATGCACGCCGCATGGCGACGCGGCGCAGCGCGAATCCCCAGCCGGCGGTCCCTGCCGACCCCGTCGCCGCCGAATTGCCGCGGGCCGCCCGTACTCGCATCGCTCCCCGCTTCGACGAGGTGAACGCATGAGCGACGTGCACGCGCCCGTGTTGATCATGGCCGGCGGAACCGGTGGCCATATCTTCCCCGGCCTCGCCGTCGCGGACGCTTTGCGCGCGCGCGACGTGCCGGTGCTGTGGCTGGGCGCCGAAGGCGGCATGGAAAACCGGATCGTGCCCGAGCACCACGTCGCGATGCGGACGCTGCGCGTGAAGGGACTGCGGGGCAAGGGCCTGCGCCAGCGTCTCGCCGCGCCGTGGATGCTGGTGCGTGCGTTGCTCGGTGCGTGGCGTGTCCTGCGCGAGGCGAATCCGCGCAGCGTGCTGTCGATGGGCGGCTACGTGGCCGGTCCCGGCGGCATCGCGGCGTGGCTGCAGCGCCGTCCATTGCTGGTTCACGAACAGAACCGCATCGCGGGGTTCACCAATCGCGTGCTGGCGCGCTGTGCGCGCCGCGTGATGAGCGGATTTTCCGATGCGTTTCCAGCCAAGGCGCACGCGGAGTGGACCGGCAATCCCGTGCGCGCGGGCATTGCGGCCTTGCCCGCACCGGCGGAACGTCTCGCGAACCGCGCCGGTGCACCGCGCCTTCTGGTGCTGGGTGGAAGCCTCGGCGCGCGCACGTTGAACCTCGGGTTGCCGAATGCGTTGTCGCGCATCCCCGTCGAACGCCGTCCCGACGTGCGACACCAGTGCGGCGCCGCCCACATCGAAGGCACCCGCGCCGCGTACGCACGCGCCGATGTGCAGGCGACGGTCGAGCCGTTCATCGCCGACATGGCTGCAGCCTATGGATGGGCGGACCTGGTGATCTGCCGTGCCGGTGCGCTGACGCTTGCGGAGCTCGCCGCCGCGGGTCTCGGCGCGATCCTGATGCCGTTCCCCTACGCGGTGGACGACCACCAGACCAAGAACGCGGAAGGTTTCGTGGCGGTCGGCGCGGCCGAGCTGGTGCAGGATCGCGACTTCGACGCATCGCGCTTTGCCGGAATGCTGGAGCGCCTGTTGCGCGATCCGGGCAAGCGCCTCGCGATGGCGAACGCCGCGCGCACGCTGGCCAAGCCCGACGCCGCCGACGCGATCGCGCAGCGTTGCATCGAGGAGGCCGCATGACGCCGCATCGCCTCCCGCCACACGGCGACATCATGCAGAGCTTCCGGCGCGTGCATTTCATCGGCATCGGCGGCGCCGGCATGAGTGGCATCGCCGAGGTGCTGCATACGCTTGGTTACGACGTGTCGGGTTCCGACCGCTCCGCTTCCCCCGTCACCGAACGCCTCGCCGGAATGGGCGTGCGCGTCGTGATCGGTCATGCCCCCGAACACGTCGCCAATGTCGATGCGGTGGTGGTATCGAGCGCCATCAAACAGGACAATCCCGAACTCGTCGCCGCCCAGGCACGCCGGATCCCGGTGGTGCCACGCGCGGAAATGCTGGGCGAACTGATGCGCTTCCGTCGCGGCATCGCGGTGGCGGGTTCGCATGGCAAGACCACCACCACCAGCCTCACCGCCAGCGTGTTGGCCGAGGCCGGGTACGATCCGACCTTCGTGATCGGCGGGCAACTGCTGTCGGCCGGCGCGAACGCGCGGCTGGGTGCGGGCACGTATCTCGTCGCCGAAGCCGACGAATCCGACGGCTCGTTCCTGAAGCTGTCGCCGGTGATCGCGGTGGTCACCAACATCGATGCTGACCACCTCGATCATTACCACGGCGACTTCGCGGAACTGAAGCAGGCGTTCGCGGACTTCCTGCACCGCCTGCCCTTCTACGGACTGGCGGTGCTGTGCGTGGACGATCCGGAGGTCGCGGAACTGGCGCGGGCGACGCCGCGCTCCATGCTGACCTATGGCATCGACCATGCAGCCGATGTGCGTGGTGGCAACCTGCGTGCGGAGGGCCCCCGAATCCACTTCGACCTGATGTTGCCCGGCCAGCCGAGCCTTCCCGTGACCTTGAACCTGCCCGGCCGGCACAACGTGCTCGATGCGTTGGCAGCCGCCACCATCGGGTGGCATCTCGGCGTTGAACCTTATGCGATCGCACGTGCCCTGGAGCGCTTCCAGGGCGTGGGCCGGCGCTTCCATATCAACGGTGAGTTGCCGATCGACGGCGGCAGGGTGTTGCTGGTCGACGATTATGGGCATCATCCGCGCGAGTTGTCCGCGGTGATGCAGGCGGCGCGGGACGGCTGGCCCGAGCGCCGCCTGGTGATCGTGTTCCAGCCGCACCGTTACACCCGCACGCGCGACCTCCTGGACGATTTTGCGGGTGTCCTGTGCGAAGCAGATGCGCTGGTACTGACCGACGTGTACCCCGCGGGCGAAGCGCCGATCACGGGTGCGGATGGGCGTGCGCTGGCGCGTGCGGTGCGGGCACGCGGCAAGGTCGATCCGGTGTTCGTCGAGCATCCCCGTGCGTTGCGTGAAGCGCTTCCCGCGTTGCTGCGGGATGGCGATCTGGTGCTGCTGCTTGGCGCCGGGGATATCGGTGCGGCGGCGGCCGAACTGGCGCGGCGGGGTGAGCTGAAGTCCGGGGGTGCGGCATGACCACGAGTACCGAGCGGGTACCGGGTTCCCGCGCCAGGCGGATCACCGACGCACGCGACTTCGGTCGGGTGGCGGTGGTGATGGGCGGCAGTTCCTCCGAGCGCGAGGTATCGCTGAACTCGGGGCGCGGAGTGCTGGACGCGCTCAGGGCACGCGGGGTGGATGCGCATGCGATCGACGGCATTCCGGCATTGCTGGATGCGGTGCGCGCGGGCCATTTCGCGCGCGTGTTCAACATCCTGCACGGCCAGCACGGCGGTGGCGAGGACGGCGTGCTGCAGGGCGCACTCGATTCGCTGCACATTCCCTACACCGGTTCCGGCGTGCTCGGTTCCGCGCTGTCGATGGACAAGGTGCGCAGCAAGCAGGTGTGGAGCGCGCTGGGTCTGCCGACGCCGAAATTCCTGCCGCTGCCACGCGGCGCCGATGTGCACGCGTCGGCGCGTGAGATCGGTTTCCCGCTGATCGTGAAGCCTGCCTCCGAAGGCTCCAGCGTCGGCGTCTCGCGTGTATTCAAGGAAAGCGACCTGGACGATGCGGTGGCGCTGGCGCAGCGCTATCCCGGCGATCTGCTGATGGAATCCCTGATCGATGGCGACGAACTCACCGTGTCGATCCTCAAGGACGAGGTGCTGCCCAGCATCCGGATCGTGCCGAAGGGCGAGTATTACGACTACAACGCCAAGTACATCGCCGAGGACACGCAATACATCTGCCCAGGACTGGGCGCCGACGCCGAAACAGGCTTGCGCGCGCTGGCGCGGCGGGCGTTCGACGCGCTTGCTTGTTCCGGCTGGGGCCGCGTCGACGTGATGCGTGATCGCGCGGGCCGCAATTGGCTGCTGGAGGTGAACACCGCCCCCGGGATGACCTCGCATTCGCTGGTGCCGAAGGCGGCCGCGCAAGTCGGCATCGATTACGCGGAACTTTGCTGGCGGGTACTCGAAACCAGCTTCGATCCGGCACCGGGAGGCGCGCCATGAAAGGTGCCGTCGGACTGCGCTTTGCCGCCTGGATCATCGCGATCGCGCTGGTCGCACTGCCGGTGATCGGGGTGTTGCAGGGTTGGTTCGCCTCCGAGCGCTGGCCGGTGCGCCAGTTGCAGGTCCACGCGACCTTCCGCCACGTGAGCGCGGCGCAGATCCGTGCGGCGGTCGCGCCCAACCTGGGTTCCGGCTTCTTCGCGATCCGGCTGGACAAGGTTCGCGACGCCGTCGCGGCGTTGCCGTGGGTGGCCCAGGTCGAGGTGAGCAAGCGCTGGCCGGATGCGCTCGACATCACCGTCACGGAAATCCATCCGGTCGCGCAGTGGGGGAGTGATGCGTTGCTCGGCCGCGACGGCCGCATCTTCAAGGTGCCGGACGCAGGAGTCGTGAACGGACTGCCGCATTTCAACGGTCCCGGTGACCGCGCCGCCGACGTCATGGCGTTTTATCGCACTTCGCTCACCGACTTCGCGCCCTACAACCTGCAGGTGACCGGTGTCGAGCTGTCTGCGCGCGGGAGCTGGAGCCTCACGCTCTCCAACGGCGGGCGCGTGGTGGTCGGCAGCGACAAGCCCGACCAGCATCTTGCGCGTTTCGCGGCGGCGTTGCCCATCCTGATGCACGACCGCAGCGGCGGTTTCGTTTATGCCGACCTGCGCTACAGCAACGGCTTCGCGGTGCGCTGGCCCGAACCGGCGCCCACCCCCTCCCCGAACTCGAAAAACGGTGGCTCCCATGCTGTTGACGGAAACGTTTAGACCCATGAATCGCAAGAGCGACAAGAACCTGGTCGTCGGGCTGGATATCGGTACGTCCAAGGTGATGGCGATTGTCGGCGAATACATGCCGGGCGAGCCGGTCGAGGTGATCGGCTTCGGCAGCCATACCTCGCGCGGGATGAAAAAGGGCGTGGTGGTCGAGATCGATTCCAACGTGCATTCGATCCAGCGGGCGATCGAGGAAGCCGAGCAGATGGCGGGCTGCGATATCCGTTCGGTGTGCGCCTCGATTTCGGGCAGCCACCTCGAGACCCACAACTCGCGGGGGGCGGCCGCGATTCGCGACCGTGAAGTCGCGCCAGGCGACCTGGACCAGGTGCTGGAGTCGGCCAGCGCAGTGGCGATTCCGGCGGACCGCAAGGTGCTCTACAAGGAACCGCAGGAATATCGCATCGACGGCCAGGACGGCATCCGCCACCCCATCGGCATGAGCGGCGTGCGGCTCGAGGCAGGCGTGCATCTGGTGACGGGCGCCGCGTCGGCGGTGCAGAACATCACCAAATGCATCCAGCGGTGCGGACTTGCGGTGGACGACCTCGTGCCCGCCGCGGTGGCCGCGTCGAAGTCGGTGCTGACCGAGGACGAGCGCGAGCTCGGCGTGTGCGTGGTCGACATGGGCGCCGGCACCACCGACATCGCGATCTACACCCATGGCTCGATCCGCTACACGAAATCGCTGCCGGTCGGTGGCGACCAGGTGACCTCGGACATTTCGCAATACGTGCAGACGCCCACCGGCAACGCCGAGGAGATCAAGGTGAAGTACGGCTGTGCGCTCGCCCAGATGGCGCGTGGTGAAGAGACCATCCAGGTGCCGAGCGTGGGCGAACGGCCGCCACGGCGGCTGCAACGGCAGGCGTTGGCGCAGTCGATCCAGGCCCGGTACGAGGAAATTTTCGAGATGGTGCAGGACGAGATGCGCCGTTCGGGTTACGACAACCTGCTCGCGGCCGGTGTGGTGCTCACCGGTGGCGCCGCCCGCATCGAGGGCGCGCTGTACCTGGCCGAGGAGGTGTTCCACAAGATGGTGCGCCTCGGCGTGCCGCAGCACGTCACCGGCGCGACGGAGGTGATCGCCACGCCTGCGCATGCGTCCGCGACAGGACTGTTGTTGCACGGATCGCGCGACGGCGCGAGCGGCAGTCGCGTGATCGGTGGCGCAATGGGCGACAGCGTCGCGGGCGCGATCGGCAAGGTGAAGGGTTGGCTCACGAGAAATTTTTGACGTCCGAATCGGGCCATCCGCGGCCTGTTCGGACTAGCAATCCGCGCGGCGCCTCGGGACGAGGCGCCACCGGCAAGGCGCCGCGGCGCCGAGGCCCACGAAGGGCCGAGCCTTCCGAGACGGAAGGGCGTTACCACAGCAGCATCACAACAGCGGCATGACTTTTCGCAGCACGGAGGACGGGCAATGTTTGAATTGGTGGAACAACTCGCACCCAATGCGGTGATCAAGGTGATCGGTGTCGGCGGCGGCGGTGGCAACGCCGTCAGCCACATGGTCAATTCATCCATCGACGGCGTGGAATTCATCTGCGCCAACACCGACGCGCAGGCGCTGAAAAGCTCCGGCGCACGTACCACGCTGCAACTCGGCGAAACCGTGACCAAGGGTCTCGGCGCCGGCGCCAACCCCGAGATCGGCCGGCAGGCCGCGCTCGAGGACCGCGACCGCATCGTCGAGGTGCTGGACGGTGCCGACATGGTGTTCATCACCTGCGGCATGGGCGGCGGCACCGGCACCGGCGCGGCGCCGGTGGTGGCGCAGCTCGCCAAGGAAAAAGGCATCCTGACGGTGGCGGTGGTGACCAAGCCGTTCCCGTTTGAGGGCCGCCGGCGCATGCAGGTGGCGTTGAAGGGCATCGAGGACCTGTCGCAGTCGGTCGACTCGCTGATCACGGTGCCGAACGAGAAGCTGCTGACCGTGCTCGGCCGTGAAGTGACCTTGCTGAATGCCTTCAAGGCGGCCAACGACGTGCTGCAGGGCGCGGTGCAGGGCATCGCCGACCTGATCACCCGCCCGGGCCTGATCAACGTCGACTTCGCCGACGTACGCACCGTGATGAGCGAAATGGGCATGGCCATGATGGGCACCGGTACCGCCCGTGGCGACGACCGCGCGCAGGCCGCGGCCGAGGCGGCCATCAACAACCCGTTGCTGGAGAACGTGGACCTGTCGGGTGCCTGCGGCATCCTGGTCAACGTCACCGCGGGTCCGAACCTGACGATGCGCGAGTTCGACGAGATCGGCCGCGTGGTGCACGACTTCGCCAGCGAGGACGCGACCGTGGTACTGGGCACCGCGCTCGATCCCGACCTGTCCGACGACGTGCGCGTCACGGTGGTCGCGACCGGCCTCAACCGGGCGGTGAAGCCGCAATTGCGGCCGGTCGCCAAGCCGGAGATGGTCGAGATGCCGCAGCCGCGGCGAGTGCTCCGTACCGGAACCGACAACGGCGTGGTGGATTTTGCCGGCCAGCCGGAGCCCGCAATGGCCACCCGCCGGGAAGCGGCGCCGGCAGCCAAGCCCGACAAGGAGGTCGCGCCCGGGTACGATTACCTGGACATTCCGGCGTTCCTGCGCCGCCAGGCTGACTAGCGCGATCAGCCCATGATCGCAGTGTCGATCCAACGTGAACTGCCGATTTCCCGTCCCGGCAGTTCACGTTGGTGTTGCTGCCCGACGGCATTGCGGGCCGATGGGGCCGGCGAGGTCTTCGGTGGCCGATCGTGCGGCCAGCCGCTCTTGGCGAGGGGTTTCGGCGCCGGCCATCCCTTTTTGCCGTGGTCGGGAACCTGTCGTCATTGCTGCGGTCGGAGACCGCCGTGGGGGTGTATCCGGATCTGCGGGCTCTCTGACCGGCCAGGAGGCCGTGACGATCGTCACGTCCGGCGCCCGCAAGGATTAACTAAACCTGACAGTCCACTTTATTCGGACCGTCAACCGTGGTAGCATCGCCCACGTTTTAGCGTTGTCCTAACAGGATTCCAACGAAAAATGATCAAGCAGCGCACGCTCAAAAACGTGATCCGCGCGACGGGCGTCGGTCTGCACACGGGCGAAAAGGTGTACATGACCCTCCGCCCTGCGGCGGTCAACACCGGCATCGTGTTCCGTCGCACCGACCTTCCCGAACCGGTCAGTATTCCGTCGCGTTGCGAATACGTCGGCGACACGCGTCTTTCCAGCACGCTCATCAAGGACGACGTGCGCGTGGGTACGGTCGAGCACCTGCTGTCCGCGATGGCCGGTCTCGGCATCGACAACGCCTATGTGGACCTGTCCGCGCCGGAAGTGCCGATCATGGACGGCAGCGCGGGTCCGTTCGTGTTCCTGCTGCAGTCGGCAGGCATCGAGGAACAGTCCGCGCCCAAGCGTTTCATCCGCATCAAGAAGCCGGTGAAGGTCGAGGAAGGCGACAAGTGGGCGCGTTTCGAGCCGTTCGACGGGTTCAAGGTCGGCTTCTCGATCGAGTTCCAGCACCCGATCTTTTCGCGCCGTGCTTCCAAGGCCGAGATCGATTTCTCGACGACCTCGTTCGTGAAGGAGGTCAGCCGCGCGCGCACCTTCGGTTTCATGCGCGACATCGAGATGCTGCGCGAGAAGAACCTGGCGCTCGGCGGCTCGATGGACAACGCCATCGTGCTGGACGACTACCGGGTGTTGAACGAGGATGGCCTGCGTTACGAGGACGAATTCGTCAAGCACAAGATCCTCGACGCCATCGGAGACCTGTATTTGCTGGGCCACAGCCTGATCGGCGCGTTCTACGGCCACAAGTCCGGACACCAGTTGAACAACCAGTTGCTGCGTGCCCTGCTGGCTGACAAGTCGGCGTGGGAAGAAGTCACTTTCGACGATCCGGCCCTCGCGCCCATCTCCTACGCGCACCCCGCCCAGGCGGTGTAGGTTGTCGTCCCCTTCCTGATCGCTGCTCCGTTGCAGCGATCGCGGGCGAGCCACGCCCCTTCAGGCATGGAACCCGTTGCGCTCCCGCCGTGGTCAGGCTGCGAGCCGCCGCATTCCGGCGGATGGCCGGCACTCCTGTCCCCGCGATGCTGCCTTCCCGCGACTCCTCGCGTCCGGCCGGATGTATTCGAGACATCGTCACCCAGCAGGTGGGGGGCGGCTTGCCGCAGCCGCGTAGCTCCGCTCACGAGCGCACCGGTTGCTGCGGATTCACGTTTTGTGACTTTTTTCTGACATCCGGTCGTTCGCACCGCTTCGCCTGTGATATAAGTTTGCCTTCCGCCGCGACGGACAGGGGGCGGAAGGCCTGCGCGGTCACCCGGCGGGGGGACTTTCCGCCACGGCGGCAAGCTCCAGGAACAGCGCGCGCAGATCCGGGTCGGCGACGACCGATGCGGCGGCGCGGATGGTTTGCGCAGCCCGCGGCGTCAGCAACCGTGGGGCGGCGGAGCTGTCGACCGGTGCCCGCAGAGGCATCACCTTGGCCGTGACGGAACTCGCGGCCAGTCCCAGGGAATGCACCGCGGCAAGGATTCGCGACTGCTCCATGCGCACGCGTGTGGCCCAGGCGGACGATTCGACCAGCAGCAGGACGCGATCGTTGCGCACGCCGGCGAAGCCGACGTGGTCGCGCAGCGGTGCTGGAAGCAGCGGAACAATGCGTTGGCTGGTGCGGTCAACTTCGCGTGCCCTTGCCGCAAGGTCGGCGACCGGGGCGCATTGCGCAAGAGGCGTCGGACCGTGGGTGTCGCGAGGCGGCAGCGGTTTGACAGGAGACAAGACGAATGAAAACCCAGACGGTTCGTTCAACATGGGCATGATACTGGTGGCGCGCTCGCGGCGGTGCGAGTGGTCCAACGCCCATTTCGACGAACGCCGGATCGCCAACCGCAGGTTGCGCTGGCGACTGACTTCGGCCTTGGTGGCATGTGCGGTCGTCACCGCCGCATTGGCAGTGTGGATCGCCAGCCCGAGCAGTCGTACGCTGGCGCAGATCGATTCGATGCGCCAGCAGATCGCGGCGCAAAAGTCCGAGTTGCAGCAGGTGCGTGAAAACGCCCAGCGCGACGTCCGACGCATGGCCATCAAGCTGGGGGAATTGCAGGCCGATTCCGCGCGGCTCGACGCGTTGGGCCAGCGACTGGTGGTGGCGGGGAAGCTCGATCCGGCCGAATTCAATTTCAGCGAGGCGCCCGGTCTCGGCGGGCCCGAGACAGCGGTGCCGCCCACGCGCTCCTTGCCCTACGATCTTTCCGTCAGCATGGAACAACTGGGTCGTCGCTTCGATGCCCAGCAGACCCAGCTGGGCGTGCTGCAATCGTTGCTGACGGACCGCGAGGTCGCCGCCAACCTGATTCCCAGCGGCATGCCCGTCAAGAACGGCTACATCACGTCCCCGTACGGCGAGCGCATCGATCCGTTCACCGGCCGCGAGAGTTTCCACCCGGGCCTCGATATCGGGGTGCCCTGGGGCACGCGGGTCTACGCGGTGGCCGGCGGCGTGGTCACCTATGCAGGCGTGCGGGACGGCTACGGCAAGGTGGTCGAGATCGACCACGGCGACGGTTACATGACCCGCTATGCCCACAACAGCAAGCTGCTGGCGCACGTGGGCGAACACGTGCACGCGGGCGAGGTGATCTCCGACGCGGGCACCACCGGCCGGTCCACGGGTCCGCACGTGCATTTCGAGGTATGGCACGACGGAAAGCTGGTGAACCCGATTGCGTACGTGCGGCGTTGACGTGCGATCGTCGGTGATCGCTGCTTCGCCGAACGGCGCGGCAGCTGGATGCGCGGATCGTGGCGGGCCTCCGGAACGATCATCCATGGCCTGACTTTCCACGACGGTCGCTTCGTGCGGGCCTTCCTGCTGCCCGTTTCCTTGAAATCCGCCGATTTTGTCGCCAACTCTAGGCGCGGCGGGCGTGTCCTTTTATGATGTCCGATTGAGTTTCGTCCGCAGCCCGGAATCGTGAATCCAGTCCGATGCCCAATATCCTGACGAGTGTCTTCGGCAGCCGCAACGAGCGGGTGCTGAAGCAGCTTTCGAAAACCGTGGCGCGCATCAACGCGCTCGAACCCGAGCTGCAGAAGCTCGACGACGTCGCCCTGCGCGGCAAGACGGCCGAGTTCAAGCAGCGCATCGCCGCCGGCGAAAGCCTCGACAAGATCCTGCCGGAAGCCTTCGCGGTGGTCCGCGAGGCCAGCCGGCGCGTCATCGGCATGCGCCACTACGACGTGCAGATGATCGGCGGCATGGTGCTGCACCAAGGCAAGATCGCCGAGATGCGCACCGGCGAGGGCAAGACGCTGGTGGCAACCCTGCCGGTGTACCTGAACGCGCTCGAAGGCAAGGGCGTGCACGTCGTCACCGTCAACGACTATCTCGCCAAGCGCGACGCGGCATGGATGGGCAAGGTCTACAACTTCCTCGACCTTACCGTGGGGGTGGTGTGGCCGGGCATGGAGATGTCCGACAAGGCCGAAGCGTACGCCGCCGACATCACCTACGGCACCAACAACGAATTCGGTTTCGACTACCTGCGCGACAACATGGCGGTGGCCAAGGAACAGCGCTACCAGCGCGGCCTGCACTACGCGATCGTCGACGAGGTGGACTCGATCCTGATCGACGAGGCGCGCACGCCGCTGATCATCTCCGGCCCGGCCGAGGATTCGCCCGAGCTTTACATCCGCGTCAACCGCGTCGTGCCGCACATGACGCGCCAGGCCAAGGAACCGCTGCCCGGGGAGGCGCCGGAGCCGGGCGACTATTACGTCGACGAGAAGCAGAAGCAGGTGCACCTGTCCGAAGAGGGCATGGAACACGCCGAGCAACTGTTGCGCCAGGCCGGCATCCTGGACGGGGACTCCAGTCTCTACGACGCGCGCAATCTGGCGGTGGTGCATCACCTGAACCAGGCGCTGCGCGCGCACGCGTTGTACCAGCGCGACGTCGATTACATCGTGCGCGACGGCGAAATCATCATCGTCGACGAGTTCACCGGCCGCACGCTACCGGGTCGCCGCTGGTCGGAAGGCCTGCACCAGGCCGTCGAGGCCAAGGAAGGCGTGCCGATCCAGCGTGAAAACCAGACGATGGCCACCATCACCTTCCAGAACCTGTTCCGCATGTACGACAAGTTGTCGGGCATGACCGGCACGGCGGATACGGAAGCCTACGAGTTCCAGCAGATCTACGGGCTGGAAGTGGTGGTGATCCCCACGCACAAGCCGATGATCCGCAAGGACAATGCCGATCTCGTTTTCCTGAAGCCCGAGGCCAAGTTCAACGCGGTGCTGGAAGACGTGCGCCAGTGCCACGAACGTGGCCAGCCGGTGCTGGTCGGCACGGCCTCCATCGAGGTGTCGGAGCTGGTCTCGGGTTTGTTGAAGAAGGCCGGCATCCCGCATGAAGTCCTGAACGCCAAGCAGCACGCACGCGAGGCCAAGATCGTCGAACAGGCCGGCCTGCCGGGCGCCGTCACCATCGCCACCAACATGGCCGGTCGTGGCACCGACATCGTGCTGGGCGGCAGCCTCGACGCCGCGCTGGCCGAACTTCCCGCCGATGCCACCGAAGCCGACAAGGAACGCGTCAAGGCGGAATGGAGAAACCGCCACGAGCAGGTGCTGGAAGCGGGCGGCCTGCACATCGTCGGCACCGAGCGCCACGAATCGCGGCGCGTCGACAACCAGTTGCGCGGCCGTTCCGGGCGCCAGGGCGACCCCGGTTCCTCGCGTTTCTACCTGTCGCTGCAAGACAACTTGATGCGCATCTTCGGCGGCGAAGGCCTGGTGCGCTGGATGCAGCGCTTCGGCATGAAGGAAGACGACGCGCTGGAAGACCGCCTCGTCAGCCGGCAGATCGAAAAGGCCCAGCGCAAGGTCGAGCAGCACAACTTCGACATCCGCAAGCAGTTGCTGGAGTTCGACGACACCGCCAACGACCAGCGCAAGGTCATCTACAAACAGCGCCTGGAACTGCTGGAATCCGAGGACGTCGCCGAAACCGTGGCGGACATCCGCCATGCGGTGTTCGAGTCGCTGGTCCAGCAATACGTGCCACGCGACACGGTGGACGAGCAATGGGATCTCGCGGGCCTCCAGACCGCACTGGAATCCGACTTCGGGATGAAGCTCGACCTGAAGCATTGGCTGGAGAGCCACGAGGAAGCCGATTCGGAAACCATCGAGCGTTACGTCGTGGAATCGGCCGACACCATGTTCGCCGCCAAGGAACAGCAGGTCGGCGCCGAAGTGATGCGTTCGCTTGAAAAACACGTGATGCTGACGGTGGTCGATGGTGCGTGGAAGGACCACCTGGCGAACATGGATTACCTGCGCCAGGGGATCTATCTGCGAAGCTACGCCCAGGTCGATCCCAAGAAGGAATACAAGCGCGAGGCGTTCCGCCTGTTCGAGGACATGCTGGAACGGATCAAGCGCGAGCTCACCCAGACGCTGGCGCGCGTCCGCATCCGCACCGAGGAAGAAGTCGCGGCGATGGAAGCCGAGCAGCGCCGCATCGCCGCGGCCCGTGCGATGGAATTCCAGCACGCGCAAACCGGCGGCTTCGATGCGCCTCCGCCCGGCGCGGAAACGGGCGCAGGACACGCGCAAGCCCTGGAAGGCGCGGCGGGCACGGCCACTGCGGCCCCCGTGGTGCGCGCAGGCCCCAAGGTCGGTCGCAATGATCCCTGCCCCTGCGGCTCAGGCAAGAAGTACAAACACTGCCACGGGGCGCTCAGCTGATCCGCACCTTTCCCCCGCTCGGGTGAGCGGTGGGGAAAGGTCGGACAGGATGTTCGCGCGAACCGTACTGATCGAGGGGAATTCGCCATTCCGGGCGCCGCGCAGCGGCGATCCCGAACCGGATGGCTTTCCAGGTTCGTCCGGGAGAGGGTGTCGCACCGCTGCATGGGTGCAGGCGAAGGCCGCAAGCACCGGCTAGCCTGGCCTGCCCTCTTGATGGCGACGTGCCGGTCGCCGGATACCCGCGTGACTGTTTCTCAGGCGGCGATCGCCGCGCGGCGGGTATCCACCAGTTCGATCCAGTCGGAAAATGCGTACAGGAAGCCACGCAACGATCCCGATGTACCGGCGTCGCGCAGGGCTCCATCGTCGTCGAACACCTGCTCCGCGTCGCGAACGAACAACATGGGGGCGGGCATGACCTGCGCTTCGGTTGCGGTGAGGGTTTGCCTCAACGCGGCTTGTGCGAGCCGAGTACCCCAGCGGCCGCTCGATGCACCCAGGATCGCGACCGGCTTGCCGATCAGGATTTCTTCCGGCAGTGGCCGCGACAGCCAGTCGAGGGCGTTTTTCAACACGCCGGGGATCGACTGGTTGTACTCCGGTGTCGCAACCAACAGCCCACCCGCGCCGGCCACGGCTTCGCGCAGACGTGCAACGCCGGCGTGCATCGGATTTCCCGATTCCATGTCTTCATTGAACAACGGCACTTGCGGGAGACCATCGAACAGTTCCACGCGCAAGCCGGGCGGCGCATGATGGATACACGCCTCCAGCAGTTTGCGGTTGTAACTGCCGCCACGCAGGCTGCCGGGCAGGGCGAGGATTCGACGCTCGCGGGATCGTTGCGGGTTCATGTGGAAACCTCCTTCCAGTCGGGATCAGGCAAACAACATCAACGCGGCAATGATCAGTAGTGCGCCCATGGCGCGGTCGGTCCAGTGACGCACCACTGGCCGGGTCATGTGCGGGGCCAGGACACCGCCCAGTCCAGCCCACAGCAGCAGGCATGCCGCGGGGATGCATATGAAAAGCGGGGCCAGGCGCATGAAGGCGTGTGTCGCGTCGGCGGCAGGCAATGCGGCCACGACCGTGAGCACCATGGTCCAGCCCTTGGGATTGAGGAACTGGAAAACGAACAGCCCCGCAAGTCCGTTCGGGGCCGCCATCGGGTCCACCTCGCGGTCCGCCGCCGCAATCATCCGGGTGCCCGACAAGCCCAGGTACAGCGCGCCGCCAACTTCGACAGCGACGCGCAGCCACGGCCACATGGAAAAAACCCTGCCAACACCTGCCGCCACCACCACCAGCAATGCAAGGCCGCCCGCCACCACGCCTGCGACGGCGGGGCATGCAGCAATCCAGCCGTTGCGTGCGGCAGCGCGCATCACCACCAGGTTGTTGGGACCCGGGGTGATCGCGGCGATCAGAAGAAACAGGCTGGTGGGTAACAACGATGTCATCGGCGATCCATTCCTCGTGTGGCACGAAATGGTCACGCCTCCGGATGGACCGTGCACAACCACTTTGGTCTAATATCGAGACCATGAAGGACCTGCCATTGAATGCCCTACGCGTATTCGCGCTGGCCTGCACGCAGGGCGGCGTGCGGGCGGCCGGGCGCGAATTGGGCATCGCGCATTCATCGGTGAGCCGGCATCTGGCCGAGCTGGAAGCATGGCTGGGTGTGCCGTTGGCGCGCGAAAAGGCAGCAGGTCGTCGCGGGTGGACTCCGACGCCCCAAGGTGAGGCGCTGGGCAAGGCCGTGCTGGCCGGGCTGCTGGACATCGAGGCTGCGACACGCGCGATTCGGGAGACACGCTCGCCGTTCGCGGTCACCATCTCCGCGGCGCCGTCATTCGCCGCACGCTGGCTGTTGCCTCGACTTCCCGCGCTGGAACGTGCGTACCCGCGAATCGAGCTGTCCGTACTGGTGAATCAGCATGCCGAGGATCTGCGTGCCGGGGGTATCGACCTCGCGGTGCGGATGGGCGCAGGGCCGTGGCCGGGCGTGCATGGCGAAGCATTGATGGATGATGCGTTGTACCCGGTGATGAGCCCTGGGCTTTGGGAGAAGGCGGGGCATCCTTCGCGTCCGCAGGCATTGTCGTCGATGCGCCTGCTGCACGACCGCGATCCACATGCGGGTTGGGAGCGCTGGCGCGGGCGATTCGGCCCGGCATCGTTGAACCTGCAGCGCGGCCCGCGGTTTGCCTCATCGGATTTGCTGTTGCGAGCGGCCGCGCAGGGGCAGGGCGTCGCACTGGCGCGCCACCGCCTGGCGGTCGAGGATGTGGCCGCGGGTCTCCTGGTCCGGCCGTTCGGCGACCGCGAGGTGAGGATCGAAAACGCCTACTGGATCGTCTGTCCGGAGCGGGCGCCCCGCCATGCGGTGGCGGCGGTCATTGCATGGCTGAAGGATGAGGCCGGGCGCGGTTCGCCGTAAGCCTGGTTCGCGCCATGCGCCCTCAGTCGATGCCCAACTTCTTCAGTTTGTACCGGAGCGCGCGGAAGGTGATGCCGAGTTTCCTGGCGGCGGCGGTCTTGTTGTAGCGGGTCTCCTTGAGCGCCTTGATGATGGCATCGCGTTCGATGTTGGAGATGTAGTCGTCGAGGCCGACGCCGACGTCGCCGGCATCCTCGGACGATTCGTCATCCTCCGTGGATTCATCGGGATCGGGATCGTCGTCGGCGTATTCATGGCCGCCCGCGGATTCGAGCATCAGGTCGGCGGGTTCGATGACGCCGTTTTCGCACAGGGCGATCGCACGCTCCAGCACGTTTTCGAGCTCGCGTACGTTGCCCGGAAAGTCGTAATCGGTCAGGGCTTCCAGCGCGGCAGGCTGCAGGGCGGGTACGGACACGCCGGCTTGTTCGGAAAGGCGCTTCAGGATGTGCTTGGCCAGCAGGGGTATGTCGCCCCCGCGCTCGCGCAACGGCGGTACGCGCAGTTCGATCACGTTGATGCGGTAGTAGAGATCTTGCCGGAACTGTCCGGTCTGGGTCAGCCGTGCCAGGTCCTTGTGCGTGGCGGAGAGGATGCGCACGTCCACCGGAACTTCGCCGCGTCCGCCGATCGGACGCACCGCCTTTTCCTGGATCACGCGCAGCAACTTCACCTGCATGTGGAGCGGCAGTTCGGCGACTTCATCCAGAAAAAGCGTGCCGCCGTTGGCGGTCTGGAACAGGCCTTCCTTGTCGGCGTGCGCCCCGGTGAAGGAACCCTTCTTGTGGCCGAAGAATTCGCTCTCCATCAGTTCCGACGGGATCGCCCCGCAGTTGACCGGCACGAACGTACCCGCGGCGCGCGGCCCGAGTTCGTGGATGGAGCGCGCGACCAGTTCCTTGCCGGTGCCGGATTCGCCGCTGATGTAGACGGGCGCTTGGCTGCGGGCGACCTTGGCGATGCGCGCGCGGACTTCCTTCAGTGCCTGCGATTCACCAACCAGGCGGCTGGCCGGCACTTCTTCGTCGTCACGCGCCACCGGCTGCCCCACCCGCAGCGCGGTCTGCACCAGCCGGCGCAGCATGTGGATGTCCACCGGCTTGCTGACGAAATCGAACGCACCGGCTTTCAGCGCATCGACGGCGGCTTCGACGTTGCCGTAAGCGGTGATCATCGCCACCGGGGTTTCCGGGTGCTCGCGCGCGATCAGTTCGATCAATTCCTGGCCGGTGCCGTCGGGCAGGCGCATGTCGGTGAAACAAAGGTCGTAGCGCGCCTCGCCGAGCATTTTCCTGGCATCGCTGACGTTGGCCGCGGTGTCGACGTTGAGGTCCATGCGGCCCAGCGTGATGCTGAGCAGCTCCCGGATGTCCCGCTCGTCATCGACGACCAGCACGGTCTGTTTGCTCATGCTTTCCCCGGTGTGTACTGACTCTCTAGTCGAGAGGGTACCGCGCCGACTCCTGCATTGCCATGTCGCAGCGCATGGCGCCTCACGCTTCCAGGCCCATCGGCGCCCGCACGGGCGCGGTCAACGTGATGCGAAAGCAACTTCCGCCGCCTGCGACCGGCACGTATTCGAGGCTGGCCTGGTTGGCGTCGCACATCTGCTTGGCGAGGTACAGGCCGAGGCCGGTGCCGTATTGGTGGGTGGTGAAGAACGGTTCGAAGATCTGCGCGGCGACCTTGGGCGGAATGCCGGGGCCGCGGTCGATCACCTCCAGCAACGGCGGGCCGGCGTCGCTGGCAAGCCGCGCGATCACCATCACGCGGGCGGGTTCGTCGGGCAGGCGCCCATAACGCAGCGCGTTTTGCACCAGGTTCCATACCACTTGTTGCAGGTGCTGCGGGTCGGCCAGCGCTTCCACCGGACGGGGATAGAGGAGTGGGCGCAGGCTGTCACGGCCGATGTCGTTGGCTTCCTTGTACTCCTCCACGAAACGCATCGCCCAGGCGTTGAGATCCAGCGATTCAGGGCGCGAACGTTCGCGGCGCGAGAGCTGCAGGATGTTCTCGATGATTTCGTTGACGCGTCCGCAGTGGTTGTTGATGATTTCGACCATGCGCTGGTCGGCGTCGCCGATTGCGTCCGACTCGGCCAGCAGCTGCGCGGAGTAGCGGATCGCCGCCAGCGGGTTCCTGATCTCGTGTGCGATCGATGCCGACAGCCGGCCCAGCGTGGTCAGCGTCAACTGCTCGGCGCGTTGCGACACCAGCGAAGTGTCGTCCAGGAAGATCAGCACGTTGGAATCGTCATGCGCGGACAGCCGCGTGAAACGCGGGACGATTTCCGGCGCGCCTTCCGCAAGTGCCACCGCGCTGGCGTCGTGTTCATGGGTGGTGCGCCAGTGGTACAGGCGACGCGACAGCTCGGGCGCCACCGTGCCGAGGTCGCGCTGCTCGATGCCCGGATTGCCGACCAGCATCCATGCCGATTCGTTGATCTGCAGGATATGGTTGCCTTCGTCGACCAGCAGCACGCCGGTCTTCATGCGGCGGATGATCAGGTCGTTCACCTGAGCCAGATTGGCAAGATCACTGCCGCGTTGCTCGGCCAACGCCTCGCTGGCGCGCATCTGGCTGCCCATGGCGAAACAGAATGCCGCGATCGCGAAATAGAACACGCCGAACAGGCCGGCTTCCACCAGCGAAGGCCCGATATCCCCCGCGCCGTTCACCAGCAGCGCCTGCGCGATCATCGCCAACGTGGCCAGCGCCGCGAACAGGCCGCCCAGCCGCGGCGACAGCAACAATGCGGCCGCCCCGACGTTGATCACCAGCATCGCGGCGATACCCGTGTGCGCCGCGGGAATGCTGAGCGCCATCAGGAACGCGGCGACCACGTCCGCCGTCAGGAATGCACTCGTGCTGGACACCAGCACGCGTGCGCCCCGCAGGTCGCGCGCCAGCACCAGCACCCCGAAGGCCACATACAGCAGCGCCGTGACGCGTGCGACGACGGGGTTGTGCAGCGGCATCCATTCGAAGGCGAGGCTGCCCAGCGACAGCGCCACGTACACCAGCGCCTGGAATACACGGTAAACGTCGAGCACGCGCAACTCGCGCCGGATGTGATCCGCGCCGGGGGTTTTTTCCTGTTGCATTGCCTGGATCGTGACGGCCACGCGCGGATCATGCTTCGCGCGGCGGCCTGGCACAAGACCTTTCGGCCCATGGGCACCCCCGGAGTGTCAAAAATCGCCTCGGGACGGTCGTCGATTGCGCGCCCCGGAGGTCGCCCGCTAAACTTGCCGGTCCTGCCTGTGCCGGAATAGCTCAGCTGGTAGAGCAACGCATTCGTAATGCGTGGGTCGGGGGTTCGATTCCCTCTTCCGGCAGGTTGGTCGTGGATCCGCGAGGGGCCCGTTCTGCCGAACGGGCCTTTTGTTTGGTGCCCGTTCCAGGCGTCTCCTTCACGTGCCGGCGACCTCCCGGTTGCTAGCTTGATCCTGGCCAGCACACAAGGAGGGGTCGAGATGCCGCGCGGAGACAAGTCGAGTTACACATCCAAGCAGAAGCGAAAGGCCGAGCACATCGAAGAGGGATACGAAAAGAAGGGTGTCTCGAAGAAGGAAGCCGAGGAGCGCGCCTGGCGAACCGTCAACAAGCAGGACAAGGGCGGCAAGAAGAAGTCCGCCGGAAGCGGCAGCAAACGCACTGCGGCGAAGAAGTCCGGCAGCAGCAGGAAAACGTCGTCCGGCAGGAAAACGGCCCGGAAGTCCAGCAGCAGGAAGGGCACGTCCGCGAAAAGATCCGGCAGCAGCCGGAAGCGGTCGGCCGCGAAAAAGTCCGGCAGCAGCCGGAAACGTTCGGTCGCGAAAAAGTCCGGCAGCAGCCGGAAGCGCAGCTCGGGCAGGAAGACTGCCAGCAAGAAGAGCAGCTCGGCCCGGAAATCCGGTGGCCGGAAACGCTCCACTGCCAGGAAGTCCGGCAGCAGCCGCAAACGCTCTTCGAGCAGGAAGTAGGCAGCCGCATTTGTCCGGCTCACTGCGGTGCCCGCTCGTCGGGCGAATTCGATGGCGTTATGGCAGGCAGGTGTGAGCGACGGTGCTTCTTGCACCGCCGCGGTGATGCCTTGCCTCACCCTTGCGCGCAGGGTCATACGCGGCAGCTGGGACCTTTCCTGTGCTTCCCGGCGTGGCACCGGCAAGGCCGGTGAATAGGGCCCGAGGCATTTCATGCCTGGCCGGCGTGGGCACCCGCGACCTGCGTCAGCGCTCGAGTATCGGCCTCACGCTTCCGCCCAGCACCTCGCTGACGTAGTCGAGCGCACGCTGGTTGCGCTTGGGCGTGATCGAGGCGGTCGCATCCGCCGGCACCCACAGTTCGAAATCGCGCATGTGCGCATCCATCGCGGTGGTCAGCACGCACTGGTCGCCGGCCACGCCTGCCAGCACCAGATGCTTCACCTCCAGATGTTCCAGCAAGGCCGGCAAGGGCGTCTGGAAGAAGCCCGACTGGCCGGGCTTCAGCACGAAGTAGTCGCTGTCGCGCGGCGACAGTTTCTCCGCGATGGTGGCGCCCGGCGCGCCGTTTCGGCGGCAGTAATCGATCACCTGGTCGAAGTTGGAGCGCCAGCGCCCGAAATTGTCATTCACGTGGATCACCGGCCGCTGCAGGGCATCGGCCTGGCGGCGCAGCGCTTCGATGGCTTCGACCACCGGCGGCATCTGTTCGAGCAGTTGGTCGCAGCCCGGAAACGCGAAATCGTTGATCACGTCGATGATCAACACCGCGCTGTCGGCGAGGGGGTTGTCGGCGCCCATGGCGATCGTCCTTGTCTGCCCGCTCGCATCCTCGCTGCACGCGAGTGTGGGGGACGTGATTTCTGCGACGTGACGAGCCGCGGGGGTATGCGATCAGCGAATCACGTTCAGCACTTCGTGGCACGCGCCCATGTTGTGGTAGTCGGTCTTGCCGGCCGGACTTTTCTCGTCGCCATACTTGCGGCCCGCGCGGGTGAGGATGCGATACCAGCCACCATATTCGTGATCGACGAAATGCGCCCACGCGTATTCCCACAGGCGCCGGTACCAGTCCCAGTATTTTTCCTCGCCGGTGCGCGCCGCCAGCAGCGCCGCGCAGGCCAGCGACTCGGCCTGCACCCAGTGGTATTTGTCGTCGTCGCAGATCGAGCCATCGGGTGCAAAGCCGTAGCACAGCCCGCCGTAGCCATCGTCCCAGGCGCGCCCGACTGCGGCGTCGAACAGGTGCCGCGCGGTCGGGAGCAGCCAGTCGGCGTCGCGATGACGGCTCATGATCAAAAGCAGCTTGGCCCATTCGGTCTGGTGGCCGGGCTGGAAACCCCAGGGTCGGAACAGGTCCTTCGGGTTGTCCTTGTGGTATTCCCAGTCGATTTCCCAATTTTCATCGTAGTGTTCCCACACCAGGCCGTCGGCCTTGGCAGCCTGCCGTCGTGTCATGTGATCGGCCAGCGTGTAGGCACGGTCGAGCCAGCGTTGCTCACGACTGGCCTCGAATGCGGTCAGCATCGCCTCGCACATGTGCATGTTGGCGTTCTGGCCGCGGTACGCGGAGAAATTCCAGTCCGCATCGGCTTCGTCGCGATACAACCCGGCGTCGGCATCCCAGAAGCGCGTTTCCAACAGGTCCCAGTGTTCGTCCATCCACGCTGCGGCTTCGGCGATGCCGGCCATGCGCGCTTGTGCGTAGGCAACCAGCACGAACGCGGCGCCGTAGCAATGATTGGTGGTGTCTTCCGGCTTGCCGTCCCGTAGTGTCCAGGCGTAGCCGCCGGTCGCGGGATTCCAGTGCGCATTGCGGATGAAGGCCACGCAACGCCGCGCGCCTTCAAAATATTCGGCGCCTCCGAAGGCGCGCGCGTACATCGCGTAATCGAACACGAAGCGCGCGCTCGAGACGAGGTGGCGGTGCGAGCGGTCGTAGACCCTGCCGTCATCCTTGTAGTAATGGAAGCAGCCGCCAGCCGGGTCGAGGCAGTGCGGGTGGTAGAACGCCATCGTGTCCTGGATGTGCCGACGCAGGAAATCGGGCGAGCGGAAATCGGGAAAGTCGCTCATGCGTGTTGCTCCAGAAAGACCTCGACCTCGGCAAGCGCGGGCATCGCCGCGAACGAGCCGGCGCGGGCGACGGCCAGCGCACCGCAGGCCGCGGCGAAGCGCAGCGTGGCGTCGAGCCGGTCGGTGTCTGCGACGAACGATTGGAATGTTGCGGCAGCGAGGCCGGCTTTCGCGAACTGGTACAGGCATCCGCCCACGAACGCATCGCCGGCGCCGGTGGTGTCGACCGCGCGTACGGGAAAGGTGGGTCGATCACCCCTCGCGTGGGTCGTGAACCAGCGCGCTGCGCGCCTGCCGTCGGTCACGACCACCAGTTTGGCGTTTGCGCCCCACAGTCGCGCGAATACCGCATCTTCGCTGTCTGCCGAGGCTGCAAGGAACGCGAGCTCTTCCGCGCTCAGCTTCACGAAGTCGGCCAGCTCGAGCGCACGCCAGATCGTCGGCGCGGGATCTACGCCGCGCGGCCACAGCGGCGGGCGCAGGTTCATGTCGTAGCTGACCAGCGCACCGGCTTTGCGTGCGTGGGTCATGCCCTGCAGCGTGACGGCCGCCGAATCGGGTTCGCTCATGCTGCACGAACCGGCGTGGAAAATCGTGCCGCTCGCAAAAATCGATGCATCGAAATCTGAATCGCGGAACAGCAGGTCGGCCGAGGGCGGCCGGTAGAAACTGAAATCGCGCTCGCCGTCGGAGGTGTGCGAGACGAACGCGAGGGCGGTGTTGGCGGCGTCGGTTCGGCGTGCACGCGTGATGTCCACGCCGGCGGCCGCGAGTTCGCGCAGCAGCAGGTTGCCGAACATGTCGCGGCCGAACATGCCCACGAACGCGGCCTCCCCTCCCAACCGCGCCACCGCCACCGCCACGTTGGCCGGCGCGCCCCCCGGGTGGGCCGTGAACACCGGCGCGGAACCCGACGGCGTGCCATGGAAGTCGATCAGCGCTTCGCCGAAACAGCAGACGGTGCTCATGCCACGCGCGAGCCCCTGAGGCCGTAGTAGATGATGTAGAGGTAGCAAACGAGTGGCAGCACATAGGCGTGGTGGACGCCGACGTGGTCGGCCAGGGCGCCTTGCGCGAGCGGGATGATCGCGCCACCCACGATCGCCATCACCAGCAGGCTGGAAACCTTGCCGGTGAGCGGGCCGAACTTTTCGATGCCCAGGGTGAAGATGTTGGGGAACATGATCGAATTGAACAGGCCGATGGCGACCACGCTCCACAAGGCGACGTGGCCGAAAGTGAGCATGGTGGTGAGTACCAGCAGCGCCGCGATCGCGGCGTTGAAGGCCAGCAGTTTGCGCGTATCGATGCGGGTCAGCAGTGCCGAGCCGACGAAGCGCCCCACCATCGCGCCGCCCCAGTACAACGACACGTAGCCGGTGGCGGCGGCTTCGCTCATGTTCCCGATCTCCGGCAGCGAGAGGTAGTTGACCATGAAGCTGCCGATCGAGACCTCCGCGCCGACGTAGACGAAAATCGCCAGCATGCCCAGCCATACCCGCTGGTGTTTCAGCGCGTCCGCGAAGCGGCGCCGCGCATCATCGGCGCGTGCCGTATTCTCCAGTTGTGGCAAGTGGAATAACCACACCAGCAGCGCAAGCAGGAACAGCACGATCGCGATCCCGATGTACGGACCCTGCACGATGTGCGCCTGCTGCAGCTTGTACGCGCTCTGTGCCGCCGGCGAGAGGCTGGCCAGTTCCGCGGCGCCCAGCACGGCGGTCGAAAGGATCAGCAGGCCGCCCAGCTTCGGTGCGATCGTGGTGCCCAGCGAGTTCAGCGCCTGCGCGAGGTTCAATCGGCTGGAGGCACGTTCGGGGGTGCCCAGCAGGCTTACGTAAGGATTGGCCGCGACCTGCAGCAGGGTGATGCCACTGGCAAGCACGAAGAAGGCGGACAGGAACAGCGGGTACGACTGGATCTGCGCCGCGGGAATGAACAGCAGCGCACCGATACCGGTGACGAGCAGGCCGATGATGATGCTGGCGCGATACTCCCAGCGCGCCAGCACCTTTCCCGATGGCAGCGACATGATGAAGTAGGCGCCGAAGAAGGTGAACTGGACCAGCATCACCTCGGTGTAGTTGAGCGTGAACACCGATTTCAGATGCGGGATCAGCACGTCGTTGAGCGCGGTGATGAAGCCCCACATGAAAAAGATCGTGGTCATCACGGTCATGGCGACACGCGTGCCGGCTGCGCGGCCCGGCGGTGCGACCGTGTCCGGCGGGCGTTTGGCTGCGAAATCGGGAGTCATTGCGGGGAATTCCTGCGGGGCGGGTGCGGGGATGATGACAGGACCTGCAGGGCGTCGACCCGCGCGCGCACCTGGGCCACGTCGGTTCGCCAGTGGGCGCCGTCCATCCCGACCAGGGGCGCGGCCGGGTTGGCCATCCGCGCGGGCACATGCGTTTTGGCGGAAGCGTGGAACTCGCGCGCGCCGGTGGCTTGCGCGATCGCTGCAATGGTGCCCGCCTCGATGCCGCCACCCGGCATGATCGTGATGCGGTCTCGTGCCAGTCCGATCAGCTTCCGGATCAGCCCCGCCCCGGAGAGCGCGTCCTCCTGCTGGCCAGAGGTCAGGAGCCGGTCGCATCCCAAGGCGATGACCGCTTCCAGCGCGTGTTCGGGTTCCCGCGCGAAATCGAAGGCGCGGTGAAACGTCACCGACATGCCGCGTGCGGCATCCACCAGCGCCCGGCAGCGACGCTCGTCCACGCGACCTCCGGCAGTCAGTACCCCGAGCACCACGCCGGCGCAGCCGAGCGCACGGCAGACTTCGATGTCGCGCTGCATCACCTCGCATTCGAGGTCGTCGAACACGAAATCGCCCGGGCGGGGACGGATCAGCACATGGACCGGCGTGCGCAACCGGTCGCGCGCCGTCGCGATCGCCGCGTGCGAGGGCGTGAGGCCACCGAGTTCCAGCGCGCTGCAGAGTTCGACCCGCGCCGCGCCGCCCGCTTCGGCTGCCAGCGCCGAGGCGACCGAATTGGCGGCGACTTCGAGGATGTGTCCAGTCATGCGCCCAATACGCTTCCGGACTTGACCAGCGCACGCTGGTCGTGCGCATCGCAGACCGCATAGGCGAAACCAGGCCGGATCGCCCACGCACCGACTTCGCCGTCCGTGTTCATTGCGAGGAACGCGACCTGGATGTCGCCGGCCGTCGAACGGTGCTTGCGCAGCACGCGAAGGACCGCTTCCCTGCAGGCCTCCTCGGGACTGCGGCCCTGGCGCATCAGTTCCACCACCAGGAAACTGCCGGCATTGCGGATCACTTCTTCGCCGACCCCGGTGGAGGTGGCCGCCCCGACTTCGCCGTCCACGTAGAGGCCCGCACCGATGACGGGCGAATCGCCCACCCGGCCGCGCAGCTTCCAGGCCATGCCGCTGGTGGTGCAGGCGCCGGCCAGTTTCCCACTTGCATCGCGCGCGAGGATGCCGATGGTGTCGTGATTGTCCTTGCCGCCCGGCACGCCGATGCCATAGCTGCGCACCTCGCTGTTGGCGACCGGCTTGTAGCGCGCGGTTTTCAGCCACTCGTGCCAGGCCTTGGCCGAGGCGGGTGTCAGCAACTCCTGTTTCCTGAATCCCTGTTCCAGCGCGAACTGCCGGGCGCCATCACCGACCAGCAGCACATGCGGCGTGCGTTCCATCACCCGCCGTGCGACCGACACTGCATGCTCGATGTCCTCGAGGCAGGCGACGCCGCCGCAATTCATGTCCGCATCCATGATGCTGGCATCCAGCGTGACGTGGCCGTCGCGATCGGGATACCCGCCCAGGCCGACGCTGTGATTCCTGATGTCGGCTTCGGGCACCCGCGCGCCGGCTTCCACCGCATCGAGTGAATGACCGCCCGTGGAAAGAATGGCCCATGCCGCCTGGTTCGCGGCCACGCCAAAGTCCCATGTGGAGACCACGCGCACGGTTCCCGGCCCGGGCGTGGCGGATGCATCGATTTCGGCAGCACCAGTGATGGGCGACAGCGCGGCAGCGGCGGCGCCCAATGCGGCGGACTTGAGGAAGCGGCGGCGATTGGACATGGGTGTCCATGGGTGGTGGCGACCGCATGGATGATGCCACGATCACGTCACGCACCAACGTGGGCCGGTGCAACGCGTCGATGTGCCGGACGGATGGTGGACCGGTTTGTCCCCACGGGTTCGTGGTGGCTGCGTTATAAATACGAAATCGGGGTTTCGCGAAGGGAGCGACGCTCGTGGAGACCAGCAACCGTTCACCGGCGCTTCGCGTGACGGGCAGCCGTTGCGTCGATGCGGGTAAGCGGCATGGCCAGTCCAGCCAGGCACCGCGCAGGTTCTGGAAGCTCGCGGACGCATGGTGCTTGGGAGGGTTTCGCAACCGGCCAGCCTGGCGGCCGCCCGGGCGACCAGATGAGGAGGGCGCGTGCATCCTGCCGGCGATGCGTTTTCGTGAGGAGCTGCGACATGATCGCCCACCAAAACAGGTGCGTGCGCGATGAATGGACAAGGGCAGCGCAGCACCCGCGTTCAGGAATAGGAGTGCGAAGATGGTGACACGTAGACGTTTCCTGCAAGGGACAGTGACGGCGGCATTGCTGGGCCGCATTGGTGCGCCTGCGGCCTGGGCCTCGGTGCGGGATGCAGCCTACGCGCGCGACGCGCGGCGGGACGCGGCCGCCGGCGTTTCGCGCCACGTCGACGTGTTCGTCGGCACCGGCGGACACGGGCATACCTTTCCCGGTGCGACGGTGCCCTGGGGCATGGTGCAGCTTTCGCCGGACACCAACGATTTCGGGTGGGACGCGTGTTCGGGTTACCACGAGGCCGACGGTTCGATCATGGGGTTCTCGCACACGCACCTGTCCGGCACGGGCGCGAGCGACATGCTCGACGTGCTGGTGATGCCCGCGCAGGGTCCGGTGTTGCTCGATCCCGGCACGCGCGGCTTGCCGGATGAACTCTATTACTCGCGCTACGACGCCGCGGAGAGCAGGAAGCGTCTCGCGGCCGGCATGGTGGCGCATCCCGGCAAAGGTTACCGGTCGCGCTTCGACAAGTCGTCCGAGCACGCGGTGCCCGGCTACTACAAGGTGCACCTCACCGATCACGACATCCTTGTCGAGCTGACCGCGACCGCACGCGTGGGGCTGCATCGCTACACGTTCAACGGGGGAGGTCCGGCGCATTTGCTGGTCGATCTCGCGCACGGCTACCACGACGAAGCCGCGGTGCCATGCAAGGTCTCCGACGCCACGCTGAAAGTGGTCGGCCACGACACGCTGGTCGGCAGCCGGCGCGTGCACCAGTGGGCGAATGGGCGCTACATCTTCTTCGCGATGAAGGTGTCGCGCCCGTTCGCGCGCGCCGAACTGTATGCGGAAGATGAACCGCTCGCTGCCGCGACGGACGCAAGCGGCGATCATCTCAAGGCCGCGCTGCATTTCGACGATGCGTCGAAGGGCCCACTGCTGGTCAAGCTCGGCATTTCGGCGGTGGACGTCGATGGCGCGTTGCGCAACCTCGAGACGGAACTGCCGCACTGGGATTTCGAGCGCGTGCGCCGCGAGGCCGCGGCCACATGGGAGCGCGAACTCTCGCGCATCCGGATCCAAAGCCGATCCGAAGACGTGCTGAAGACGTTCTACAGCGGGCTTTACCACACGCTGCTGGCGCCGACCCTGTTCAGCGACGTGGACGGCCGCTACCGCGACATGGACCTCGAGGTGCACACGTTGCCGAGCGGGCAGCACAACTACAGCACCTATTCGCTGTGGGACACCTATCGCGCCTTGCATCCGTTGTACACGTTGTTCCAGCCCGACAAGGTGCCGGATCTCGTGCAGGGCCTGGTGCGCAAGGCCGACGAAAGCCCGCAAGGCCCCACGGTATGGCCGTTGCAGGGTGTCGAGACCGGCACCATGATCGGCTACCACTCGATCGCCGTGATCGCCGAGGCGCATGCCAAGGGCTTTACCGGCATCGATTACGCGAAGGCGTGGCCGGTCTACCGCAGGCGCGCGATGACGGATGACTACCGCGGCCTGAAGTGGTACCGCAAGCTGGGCTACATCCCCAGCGACAAGGAAGGCGAGGCGGTCAGCAAGACGCTGGAGTACGCCTATGACGACTGGGCGATGGCGCATCTGGCCGAAGCTGTCGACGAACCCGCCGATGCCAAGGCCCTGCGCGAACGCTCGCGCAACTACCGCAACGTGTTCGACCGCGAGTTCACCTTCATGCGTTCGCGCGGTGCCGACGGGAAGTGGCTGGAGCCTTTCAGTCCCATCGAGATGGGCCACTCGGACAAGTGGCGCGACTACACCGAATCCAATCCCTGGGTCGCGACCTTCCTCAACCAGCACGACCTGTACCACTACATGACGATGTTCGGCGGCGAGGCGGCGTTCGAGCGCAAGCTGGACGAACTGTTCAACACCGCATCCACGTTGCCGCCGAACGCGCCGCCCGACATCGCGGGCATGGTCGGCCAGTACGCGCACGGCAACGAACCGAGCCACCACATCGCATACCTGTATGCGTATTCCGGCTCGCACTGGAAGACCCAGGCGCGCGTGCGCATGCTGCTGGAAACCATGTACCGCCCGGCGCCGGACGGCCTGGCCGGCAACGAGGATTGCGGCCAGATGAGCGCGTGGTACGTGCTGGGCGCGCTGGGTCTGTACGCGGTCGATCCGGTCAGCGCGAACTGGGTGTTCGGCAGCCCATTGCTCGATCACGCCGAAATCGACATCGGCGGCGGCCGCAAGCTGGTCGTGGAGGCGCGCGGCAACGGCAAGGACCGACCGTACATCCAGTCGGTGACCTGGAACGGCAAGCCCTGGACCAAAAGCTGGATCGCGCACGCCGAACTCGCGAAGGGCGGCATGCTGGTATTCGAAATGGCCGACACGCCCAACAAGCGATTCGGCGCGGCGCCCGAGGATCGGCCGTCGTCGTTCGGCGAGCCTGCACCCAGGGCAGCCTGAGTGCAGGCGATGCGGCGAGGGTCAGGCTGCCGCCTCGATCTCCATCGCCGCCGCACCGAACACGCCAAGCTGGCCGTGTTCGATCAGACGCACGGGCACGTTCGCGAGGAACGGACGCATGACGCCCTTGTTGAGGAAACGCGCGCGGAAGTCGCTGGCCAGCAGGAAATCGCGGATGTACGGCAGGATGCCGCCCGCGAGATACACGCCGCCGCCGGCCTTGAAGATCACCGCGAGATCGCCCGCGAAGCTGCCCAGCATCGCGCAGAACATCGACAACGCTTCGCGCGCGAGCGGGTCATGGTCCCCGACTGCAGCCGTGCTGATTGCGGCGGGTTCCGCGTGCAGGGTGCCGATGCCGTGGATGTCCGCCAGCGCGCGGTACAGGTTCACCAGTCCGGGTCCGGACAGAAGGTGTCCGGTGTGCACGTAGGGACGGTCGCGGCCCAATCGGCGCAGCACCTCGACTTCGCGATCGCCGCCGGGGGCGAGCGCGACATGGCCGGCTTCGCTCGGCATCACGAGGGGCGCCTTGCCGTTCGGCAGCAACACCGCGCAGCCGAGCCCCGTGCCCGGTCCCACCACCACCGTCGGCCCGGTCGTACCCCTGGCCTCGATCACCGCCACGCAATCATGCGCCGACAGGAACCGGGTGCCGCAGGCAAGCGCTTCGAAATCGTTGACGATGTCCAGGCGATCCAGGTCCAGGCGCGTGCGCAGTTCGGAAAGCCGCACGGGCCAGCGCAGGTTTTCGGCCACCAGTTCGTCGCCGCGCAGGTAACCCGCCACCGCCAACGCGCAACGGGCGATATTGCTGCGCCCCGGCACGTGATGGGCAAGGAAATCTTCCAGGATTTCGCCGAGTCCCGGCCACTTCGCGCATTCGTACACGTGCCGGGCCAGCATCTCCAGCGGCGGCTGCGCGCCTCCGACGGTCCGCAGCAGGCCGATTCGCGCGTGGGTGCCGCCCACGTCGGCCGCCAATACGAGCGACGCTTGCCCTGTGCCGTCCCGCCGCAACGCATGGCGTCGGGTCGTCACGGGGGGCTTCCCATCACGCATGGTGGTTGCGTCATCAAGCTTCATTGAAATGGATGTGGGTAGGCGAGCAGGGAATGGGAGGGCGGGATGGCCTGACAGCGCGGCCGGATTCGCCGACAGCCCGTAATGGTATCGGCTCCGGAGTTCGATGGCGGCGGCGATCTCGCGAGGCGTCGGCGATTGCAGGCGACGTGGCTGCGAGGGTGGGTGCGTACGGTGCGCAGCGGTATCGGCTCCGGTCCTGGTGGGTGTGCATCATGGCGATCGACACGGGCGGCGCGGGTTCCCGCGCGGTACGATCGCGCGATCGCCGTTTTCGCCGAGGCCGCCTGCATGTCCTTCGCTCGACTGTCGTGGATCGTTTGCTCCGTCGTGGCTTTACTTCTGGCGTTGACGTGGGTGACGCCGGTCGCCGCAGCCACCGACCCGCTGGGCCTGGTCGATCCCATGATCGGCACCGGTGGCAACGGACACACGTTCCCCGGTGCCACGGTGCCGTTCGGAATGATCCAGTTGAGCCCCGACACCGCCATGCCCGATTTCAAGCACGCCTACCCTTGGGCGGCGGGCTACCAGTACGGCGACCACAGCATCCTGGGTTTTTCCGAAACGCATTTTTCCGGCAGCGGACATTCCGACCTGGGCGACGTGCTGCTGATGCCGGGCACCGGCCAAGTGCAATGGGATCCGGGCGATCCGGACAAGCCGGGCAGTGGATATCGCTCGGATTTCAGCCACGAAACCGAGCTCGCGCAGCCGGGCTATTACGCGGTGACGCTCGCGACGATCGGGGTACGCGTCGAACTCACCACAAGCCAGCGCGTGGGCTGGCATCGCTACACATTTCCGAAGGGCCGCGACGCCCACGTGTTGCTGGACCTGCGACCGAGCATCTACGACTACCCCGGCAAGGTGCTGTGGGCGCGTCTGCGCGTACGCGCGGATGGCACCGTCACCGGCTATCGCGAAACACGCGGGTGGGCGCCGGGGCGGCAACTCTGGTTGGCGATACGGTTTTCGCAGCCGATGGTGTCGCACGAACTGGTCAACCGCGAAACCGATATTCCCTACAAGGGGTTCCAGGGTCCTTCCGCCAATCCGGCCGGCAATGACGCGATCGCGGGCAAGCAGCTCGAGGGCGCATTCGAGTTCGGCAAGCTCGCGAAGCCGCTGCTGGTGAAGGTGGCGATTTCCACCGTGAGCGCCGACAACGCGATCGCCAATCTCGATGCCGAGGGCAAGGGTTGGGACTTCGACGGCCGCCGGGTGGCGGCGAAACAGGCGTGGGCGAAGGCCTTGTCCACGATCGACGTGGACGCGCCGCCGGAAGTGGAAAAGAGTTTCTACACCGCGATGTACCACGCGCTGATCGCGCCCAACCTCGCGATGGACGTGAACGGCGAATACCGCGGCCCCGACCACCAGGTGCACACCGCCAGGGATTTCACCTTCTATTCGAGCTGGTCGCTGTGGGACGTCTATCGGGCGCAGCAGCCGTTGATGGCGTTCATCCAGCCGCCTCGGCGCATCAATGATTTCGTGAACTCCCTGGTCGCGGCCCAGCAGGCCAGTCCGTTCGGCATCCTGCCGGTGTGGTCGTACCAGGGACTCGAGACGTGGTGCATGATCGGCTACCACGCGGTGCCGGTGATCGCGAACTTCTACATGCAGGGCTTTCGCGGCTTCGATGCCGACGCGGCGTTGAAGGCTATGGTCGCAAGCGCGTCCTATGCGCCGTACGGCGATCTCGGCGATTACATGAAGCTGGGCTACGTGCCGGCCGACCGCGAACCCGAATCGGTTTCCAAGACGCTCGAATACGCGTTCGATGACTGGACGATCGCCCGGATGGCCCAAGCCATGGGTCGCAAGGATGTCGCCGCCGAATTCTTCAAGCGCGCCGGAAACTGGCGCAACGTGTTCAACCCGAGAACCGGGTTCGCCCAGCCGAGATCGGCGGGGGGCGATTTCACCGCCCCGTTCGATCCGGCGAAGGCCGGGCCGGGCAGCGGGTTCACCGAAGGCAATGCGTGGCAATACTCCTGGTACGAACCGCAGGACATTGCCGGCCTGATCCGGGAACTCGGCGGCGACGCGGGCCTGGTGAAAAAGCTCGACCAGATATTCGATGCGAAAATCGATCCCGGGGTCTTCGCCGGCATCGAGGACGTCACCGGCCTGATCGGCTGGTACGCGCACGGCAACGAACCCAGCCACCACATCGCGTACCTCTACGACTACGCGGGCCGACCCTGGAAGACGCAGGAGCGGCTCGCCGAAATCATGCACACGCAATACGCGCCGACGCCGGACGGACTTTCCGGCAACGACGATCTCGGCCAGATGTCGGCGTGGTACATCTTCACCGCGCTGGGGTTCTATCCGGTCGCGCCGGCCAGCAACCAGTACGTGATCGGCCGTCCGTTCGTGCGGCGCGCAGTGATGCACCTGCCGAACGGCAAGACCTTCACGATCACCACCGATGGACTCGGCAAGAACCACCCCTACGTCGGTTCGGTGGCACTGAACGGCAAGCCACTGGCGCGCGATTACCTCACCTATGCTGAAATCTCGAATGGCGGCACCCTGCATTTCACGATGCAGGCGCAGCCGAACAAGACCTGGGCCACGCAGGCAGCGGAGCAACCCTACTCGATGACGGCATACCGACCGTCGGTGCCCGCGCCCGCTGCACCCATGTAGCCGGCATGGGTCATGGCGGCATGTGCTTCGTCGCCGTCCAACCAGGTGGCGTGCCTGCCGTGGTGCTGTCGCCGAAGCGGGCGCGCGGACGCTTGAGGGCCGCCCGTGGGCGCGTTAACGTTGTGCAACCTCCATGCCCGTCCGGGGAGCAACGATGAACTTTCGTCTGGTCGCTTGCGCGTTGGCGCTGGCCGTCACATCGGGAGCCGCCATGGCCGCGCAACACCCCTTCAATGCGCACGATCTCGCAATGATGGACCGGGTCTCCGATCCGCATCTGTCACCGGACGGCAGCGAGGTCGCGTTCGCGGTGCGCAGCACCGACTGGGATGCCAACAAGGGCGTCAACAGCGTATGGCTGCTCGATGTGGGCCAAAAGGGGGGCCAGCCGCGCCGCGTGACCGATTTGAAATTGAATGCCAACAGTCCCGCGTTTTCACCGGACGGCAAGACGGTGTATTTCCTCGCGACCGAAAAGGACACGACGCAGTTGTGGTCGGCCCCGGTCGCGGGCGGCGCGCCCGTGCAGGTGACGCACCTGCCGCTCGACGTCGACAACTTCAAGTTGTCGCCCGACGGCAAGTCGCTGCTGTTCTCGGCGCAGATGTTCGAGGACTGCGCGACGCTCGATTGCACGCGCGAAAAACTGGACGCGCAGAAAAAGGTCAAGGCGACCGGGCGCCTGTACCACCGCCTGTTCGTGCGGCATTGGGATACGTGGTCCGATCATCGCCGGGGGCAGTTGTTCGTGATGCCGCTGGACGGATCGTCCAGGCCCGTGCTGCTGACCAGGGGCATCGACGGCGATGTCCCTTCGAAGCCCGACGGCAGCAACGCCGAATACGCATGGTCGCCGGACGGCAAGACCGTCTATTTCGGCGTGCGCATTGCCGGCAAGACCGAACCGTGGTCCACCAACTTCGACGTCTACGCGGTGCCGGCCGATGGTTCCGCCGCACCCAAGAACCTGACTGAGGCAAACAAGGCCTGGGATGCGTTCCCGCTGCCGTCGCACGACGGCAAGACCCTTTACTACCTCGCGATGAAGGTGCCGGGTTTCGAAGCCGATCGCTTCGGCATCATGGCACTGGACCTCGCGACCGGCGCGACGCGCGAACTCGATCCGGATTGGGATCGCTCGGCCTCGCCGCTCACGCTGTCGGCCGACGGCAAGACGCTGTACACCACGGTTGCGGACGAAGGCAACGTCGCGCTGTACGCGGTCGATGTCGCGACCGGCAAGCCGACAAAATTGCTGGGCGACGGCAGCGTGCTGGGCTTCGACGTCGCCGGCGGCAAGCTCGTCGCCGCGCGCCAGGATTTCAGTCATCCCACCGACTTGTACACGCTGGATGCACAAGGCAAGCAACTCGCGCAGGTCACGCATTTCAACGCCGCCCGGCTTGCCGACATCGAGTTTTCCAGGGCGACGTGGTTCACCTTCAAGGGCTGGAACGGCGACACGGTGCATGGTTACGTCATGCCGCCCGTGGGCGCCAAGCCCGGCCAGAAATATCCGGTCGCATTCCTGGTGCACGGCGGTCCGCAGGGCGCGTGGCCGGATGATTTCCACTATCGCTGGAATCCCCAGACCTACACGGGCGCGGGCTTTGCCGTGGTCGCGATCAACTTCCACGGCTCGGTCGGTTACGGCCAGGCTTTCACCGACGCGATCTCGCAGCATTGGGGCGACCGCCCGCTGGAAGACCTGCAGAAGGGCTGGGCCGCGGCGCTGAAACAATTCCCGTATCTCGACGGCAACAACGCCTGCGCGCTGGGCGCGAGCTACGGCGGCTACATGATCTACTGGATGGCCGGCGTGTGGAACCAGCCGTGGAAATGCCTGGTCGACCACGACGGCGTGTTCGATGCGCGGATGATGTATTACGCCACCGAGGAACTGTGGTTCGAGGAACACGAAAACGGCGGCACGCAATTCGAACACCCGGAGAATTACGAGAAGTTCAACCCGCTGAACCATGTCAAGGACTGGCGCGTGCCCATGCTGGTGGTGCACTCGAATCACGACTACCGCATTCCTGTGACGCAGGGGCTCGGCGCGTTCACCGCGCTGCAGCGGCAAGGCATTCCCAGCGAGTTCCTGAACTTCCCGGACGAAAACCATCTCGTGCTGAAGCCGCAGAACAGCGTGATGTGGCACGAAACGGTGATCGATTGGCTGAAGCGCTGGACGGCTCCGGATGCCGGGGCCGCGCAGTCGGATTCACATGCGAAGGCGCGCGAGGCCCAGTGACGTTCGCGTGGGCGTCGTGGCAGGCGAGGCGCATGCCTTCATTCCGTCGATGCATCGCGGAAGGATGACGAAGGTGGCAAGGTGTTTTCGCGGATCGGGCTGGGCATGCGAAGTCCACCCACGTGAACATGTCGGGCTTCCCCGGATGAAACCCGGGTCAGCCCAACCTGCGAAGGACTCTCGCGGGTTGGGCTGAGCGAAGCGAAGCCCACCACGCGAAAAAACGTTCGACTTCCCGGCAGAGCGGGGCCAGTCCAACCCGCAGATGCAGGCCGCCATCGCGGCGGCTGGTCACGTTCGCCAACCGAAGCGGTTCGCCCGCGGATCGAGCGAAACCGCGTGTTCCTCAATGCGCGCTCGTCAGCGGGATCAGCCGCCAGGCCCACGAATGGTGCTTCGGCCAGCGACCCGGATTCTGCAGGTAGGGATGATCCGGGTAGTTGAGCTTCAGCACGTCGGTGGTCTGGTCGGCCAGTTTCTGCTGGCCCAGCAGGTGATAGCTCTTGGCCAGCACGGCCAGCGCATCGGCGACCTGCGGGGCCTGCTGGTAGTGCGACACGATGTATTTCGCGCGATCGGCCGAGGCGATGTAGGCCTGCCGCTGCAGGTAGAACTCCGCCACGTTCAGTTCCGCCTGCGCCAGCTGGTTGCGCAGGTAGATCATGCGCTGGCGTGCGTCCGCGGCATAACGCGTGTTGGGAAAGCGGGCGATCAGCGTGTTGAAATCATCGAACGACTGCAGTGCGTAGCCCTGGTCGAAGCGCGAGGGGCTGATGCCGGCCATCCGCTGCAGCGAGGTTTCGGTCCGGTCGAAGTTGATCAGGCCGCGCAGGTAGTACGCGTAGGCAATATGCTTTTGGGTCGGGTAGGTCTTGATGAATTCGTTGATGGTGGAATACGCGTCGTCGGGCTTGTCGTCCTTGTATTGCGCGTAGGCCAGTTCGATCTGCGACTGCTCGTTGTAGGAACCGTACGGGAAGCGCGCGATCAGCTTCTGGTACACGGTTTCGGCCGTGCCCCAGTTGCCGTCCTGCGACAGGTCATGCGCGCGCTGGTACAACTGTTCCACGGTCATGGTGTTCAGGGTGTCGCGCTTGCCGTGATGGAACAGCGAGCAGGCGCCCACCGCGAACAGCAATGGCAGGAACAGCGCGAATTTGAGCAGCGGTGCGGAGCGTCGGAATGGCATCGGACAAGTCTTGGCGAACGCGGCAAGGTGGATTCGGCATGATAGCGGAATCCCCATCGGCCATCCGGCGGGGGCGCCGGCGTGGCTGAACGGGCGTCCCGCGCGGAGATACCGCCCGACCTGGCCGGGCAACGCTTCGACCAGATCCTGCCCGGGTTGTTCCCGGGGCATTCGCGCTCGCACCTGGCCGGTGAGGTCAAGGCCGGGCGCATCCGGCTGGACGGCCGCGAAGTGCCGCCACGCACGCTGGTTCGCGGCGGCGAGATCGTCGATTGGCAGCGTTCCGACGCGCCGGTGCTGGGCGATCGGCCCGAGGCCATCGATCTCGAAATCATGTTCGAGGACGACCACCTGCTGGTGCTCGACAAGCCGGCCGGGCTGGTGGTGCATCCGGGTGCGGGCAATCCGGCCGGCACGTTGTTGAACGCGTTGCTGCACCATGATCCGAAGCTGGCGCAGATTCCCCGCGCCGGCATCGTGCACCGGCTGGACAAGGACACCTCGGGCCTTCTGGTGGTAGCGCGCTCGCTGCCGGCGCAAACCGCATTGGTGGCGATGCTGGCCGCGCGCGACATCCATCGCCGCTACGTCGCGGTCGTCAACGGCGTGCCGGTCGCGGGTGGCACCGTCGACGCGCCGCTGGACCGCCACCCGACCGATCGGCTGCGTCGCGCGGTGCAGGAGGGCGGTCGCCCGGCCGTCACGCATTACCGCGTGCGCGAGAAATTTCGCGCGCATGCGTTGCTGCAGTGCGAGCTGGAAACCGGCCGTACCCACCAGATCCGCGTGCACATGGCGCACGCGGGTTGGCCGCTGGTCGGCGATCCGCTGTACGGCCGTGGCCTGAAATTGCCGCGCGGTGCGGCGCCGCGGCTCGCGGAAGCGTTGCGCGGCTTCAGGCGCCAGGCCCTGCATGCCGAACACCTGGCGTTCGCGCATCCGGTCACGGGCGACGCATTGGCGTTCGACGCCGAGCCGCCTCGTGATCTCCTCGACCTGCTGGACGCGCTGCGCGAGGATGCGGTGTCCGGGGACAGCCATGGCTGACGTGCCGGCATCGTGGCTGGTCCCCGACTGGCCCGCGCCGCCGGGTGTGCGCGCCGTGACCACGACGCGCGAGATGCCCGATGGAAGCTCGCGGTCGCCATACGGCTTCAATGTCGGCACGCGCTGCGGCGATGATCCTGGGTCCGTTGCGCGCAACCGCGCATTGCTTCGCGAAACGCTGTCGTTGCCCTCCGGGCCGCGCTGGCTGCGGCAGGTGCACGGCACTCGCGTCGCGATCGATCCGGCGCCCGATGAACCGGCAGCCGACGCCGCGGTGACGCGTGGTCGCGGGGTCGTGCTGGCGATCCAGACCGCCGATTGCCTGCCGGTGCTGTTCTGCACCGACCATGGCTCCGAAATCGGCGCCGCGCACGCGGGCTGGCGCGGACTGTCGGCGGGCGTGCTGGAAAGCACCCTGGCTGCGATGCAATGCCCGTGTGAAAGCATTATCGCCTGGCTCGGGCCCGCAATCGCCGCGCCTTCCTACGAAGTCGGTGGCGAAGTGCGCGACGCGTTTCTCGCGCACGATCCCGCCGCAGCCACGGCCTTCAGCGTCACGCGGCCGGATCACTGGCTGTGCGACTTGTACGAACTCGCACGCCAACGCCTGCGCGCCAGCGGCATCGCGCGCATCTTCGGCGGCGGCCTCGACACCTTCACCGATCCGCGCCTGCATTCCTACCGCCGCGATGGCGCGCGCAGCGGGCGGATGGTGAGCCTCATCTGGCTGAAACCTGCGGTGGAGGCAGCCACGACGCACGTTCGGTGATGCCTTGTGCGTTACAGAACGACGGGAGGCTCGGCTGGCGATGGGGCGCTGTTGCCGCCAATCAATGCCGGCGATCGCGCTGGGTACGCTGCCGGCTCCAGGCGCTGACGTTTCACCGCCGCAGCAACAACAGCGGCGAGGTCCGCAACACGCTGCGCGTCCCGGCCAGCCCCAGCAGGGCAACCGCGAGTGTCGATAGTACCGCCGCAATGATCAGCGGTACCCATGGCGGCTCGAACGCGCGGATGCGGAACACCGACTGCGCGAGCCAGAGGCCACCCAGTGCCGCCGCGAACATCGCGGTGAAACCCGAGATCGCACCCAGCAATCCGAATTCGCACAGCGCCGCCAGCCGCAACTGATCGCGGCGCGCGCCCAGCGTGCGCAGCAATGCCGCTTCGTGGCGGCGCTCGGCGGCGCTCATGGTCAACGCGGCGGCCAGCACCAGTGCGCCGGCCAGCAAACTGAAGGCCAGCACCCAGCGCGCGGCGGCGCTCACTTGCGCCACGATCTGGCGGGCGCGGTCGAGCAATGCGTCCACGTCGATCAAGGAAAGATTGGTGAATGTGCGCGAGAACCCCGCGAGTTCCTGCGCGTGGCCGGGCGGAAGATGGAAGCTCGCGATCCACGTATGCGGCAGCGCCGCCCCGTGCGCCGGGTCAAGCATCACGAAGAAGTTGACATTGAAGCGGCTCCAGTCCACTTCGCGGATGCTGGTCAGCGTGGCATCGATCCGCGTGTCGCCGATCAGGAACGTGAGCCGGTCACCGAGGTGCAAATCGAATCGCCGTATCCAGGCCACGTCCAGCGAGACTTCCGCATTGTGCGCATCGGGCGCGAACCACTGTCCGGCGATGATGCGGTTGGCCGGAGGGAGCGCGGCGCTCCACGAAAACCGGACCTGCCGGTCCGCGTCCTGGCGGGCCTCACGGTCGTGAAAGGCCATGCGATCGACATCCGCGCCGTTGATCGCGACCAGCTTGCCGACCGCGACGGGCATGGCATTGAAGCGCGTCGCGCCGAGCTTCGCGAGCGCCTCGTGCATGGGCGCGCGTTGCGCGTCCTGGACGTTGACCACGAACCAGTTCGGCGTATCCGGCGGCAGCTCGCGGCGCCAGTTGTCGAGCAGCGCGGGCGCGACCACCGCGAGCAGAAGCAGCGCCGTCAGGCCCAGCGTGATCGCGCAGGATTGCACCAGGCTCAGGACCCGACGGCGCACCAGCGCACTCGCGCCCAGCCGCAGCGCCGGGTGCAGGCGCGCGGCAAAGCGTCGCACCAGCCACAGCGCGGCGAGCGTCAGCATCGAAGTGAGCACCGCTGCACCCGCCAGTGACACGGCCAGTACACCCGCCAGTTTCCAGCTTCCCGTCTGCAGGGCGATCAGTCCGAGCGCGACCGCGACGGGCACGAGGTAGAGCAGGTCGAAGCGCCGCGGCGCATGGGCGGCGCTCTGGCGGAACACCGCGACCGGCGGCACGGATTTCAACTTCGCCAGCGGTGGCAGCGCGAAGCCGGCGAGCACCGCGAGCCCGATGCCGGCCGCCGCGATGGCCGGGCCGGGCGGCAACGGCGCCTGCTGCGCGGCGGGCGGCAACAGACCGTGCGCATAGGCGAACGCTATCGCAGCGAGCGCCAGCGCGATGCCTGCGCCGGCGAATGCCGCGAGCACCGCCGGCAGCGCCAGCGTCCACGCGAGGCTGCCGAATGCGAATCGCGACGAGGCGCCGAGCGCACGCAGCAACGCGATCTCGTCGGTCTTGCGGCGCGCATAGCGTTGCGCCGACAACGCCACCGCGATGCCGGCCAGCAACGCTGCAAGCAGGGCTGCGAGGCGCAGGAAGGTGCCGGCGCGATCGAACGCCACCGCAAGGCGCTGCTGCACTTCCTCCGGCGTGACCATGCGTGCATCGCTCGGCAGGTGCCCCCTGGCCCACGCGCGATAAGCATCCACCGGCGCGACCGCGCCGGCGACCAGCAGGCGATGCCGGGCGCGGCTGCCGGTGCCGAGCAGGCCCGCGGTTTTTGCGTCCGCCAGCGCCATCACCGCGCGCGGTGCCAGCGCGACCAGATCGCCACCGCCGGGCTGTTGCTCGATTTGCCCGGCCACCACGAGATGCATGCCGCCGACCTGCACGCGTTGGCCGGGTCGGAGATCGAGTGCGACGAGTGCACGATGGTCCATGTAAACCTGGCCCGCCGGTGGCGCATGCATCGTTCGACCGACGCCGTCGCGGCCCGTGACGACCAGCTTCCCCCGCAGCGGCCATGCCGCGTCGGCCGCCACCACCTGCAACAACTGGCTGCGGTCGTTCGCGAACGCGACGCTCGGGAATTCGGCGAGCGCGCTGGTGCGAAGGTCCAACGCGTGCGCGTGCCGGACGAATTCCGCGGGCAGGGGCGTGGCGGCATTGATGCCGAGGTCGCCGCCGATCAGTTCCGCCGCGCTCATCAGTACCGCGCGTTGCACACGCGCGGCCAGCGTCGCCACCGCCCCCAGTACCACGACCGACAGCAGCAACGCGCCGATCAGCATCCGCAATTCCGGCAGCCGCCATTCGCGGCGCAGCGTGCGCAGCGCGTGCCGCGTGCCGGTCATCCGGCCGGTCAGCCGGAATGTCATGCCACGTGCGCCCGGGCGCGGCCGTCGACGAGGTCGAAGATGCGCGCACAGCGACCCGCCAGCGCCGGATCGTGCGTCACCACGATCAATGTTGTGTGGTGTTCGCGGTTCAACGCGAACAGCAGATCGGCGATCGCGTCGCGACTGGTATGGTCGAGGTTGCCGGTGGGCTCGTCCGCGAACAGGATGCGCGGTTCGTGCACGAATGCGCGCGCGATCGCCACGCGCTGCTGCTCGCCGCCGGACAGTTGGCGCGGGTAGTGCGCGCGGCGCGGCTCCAGGCCCACGGCGGCCAACGCGTTTCGCGCGCGCGTCGCGGCGTCCGGCGTGGCATCCAGTTCCAGCGGCAGCATCACGTTTTCTTCCGCCGTCAATGCCGGCAGCAAATGAAAGGACTGGAACACGAAGCCGACCAGCTTCAGCCGCAATCGCGCGCGCGCTTCCTCGTCCAGGCTTTCGAGCGCATGGCCGTCCAGCCGCACGCTGCCATGGCTGGGCAGGTCCAGCCCGGCGAGCAATCCGAGCAACGTGGTCTTGCCGGAACCCGACGCGCCGGTGATCGCCACGGTTTCCCCGGCATTCACATCCAGGCTGACATCGTCAAGAATGTCCAGCCGGCCCGTCGGCCCCTCGACGTGCTTGCCGATTCCCCGTGCGGAAATGAACGCCATGGTTGCCCGACTGTCGTCTGTCCTGCCGTTGTCCATCGTGTGGTGCCTTGTCGTGTGGTTGGCGGTGCCGGTGGCGCAGGCCGCATCCCCATCGCGCACGATCCTGCTGGTGGGCGATTCGTTGTCCGCCGCCCACAACATCGAAGTCGGCGCGTCGTGGCCGGCGTTGCTGCAAAAGCGTCTTGCCGATATGCGTCCGCCGCGTACGCTCGTCAATGCCAGCATCAGCGGCGAGACGACTGCGTCGGCCGTCGCGCGATTGCCGGCGCTGTTGAAACGCTACCAGCCCGGCATCGTGATCCTGGAGCTTGGCGGCAATGATGGCCTGCGCGGCCTCCCGTTGTCCGAAATCCGCGCCAATCTGTCGCAGATGGTGGGCGAAGCACAGGCCAGCGGCGCGCGCGTGCTGCTGCTCGGGATCGAACTGCCGCTCAACTACGGCCCGCAATACCGCACCGGATTGCGCGCGATCTACGCAGACATCGCGCGTGATCGGCATGCGCCGCTGGTGCCGTTCCTGCTCGATGGCATCGCGCTCGATCCGAAACTGATGCAACCCGATGGACTGCATCCCACCGCGGCGGCGCAACCGCGGGTGCTGGCGAACGTCTGGCCGCGGCTCGAGCCGATGCTTGCGGCGGACAAATAGCCTGCCGAATTCCAGCATCTTGCATGGAGCGCGGTCCGTTCCGCCCGTCAGCCGGTTGCATTCCGCGGCTGGACAGCGTTTCGAAGACGCGCGAATGTGGCGACCCGTCGGCCGCGACGTTCTCCCGGGGCACGCCTCGCGGGATTCTTCGAACCAGATTTCGAAATCACGGGTGGCGAAAGGGCAACCCCCGTTTTCGGGGGTTGCCATGATCAACGGGCCGGGTTCAACCCATGCGCCGGCGCAGGCCCAGGAAGCAGCCGATCATCAGCACACCGACTCCGAACATGCCCAGGCCTGCCGGTTCCGGAACGCTCATCGGCGGCGTGTTGGTGCAGACACCGCTGCCGTTGGCATCGCGTCCGTTGCCGCTCACGATCCAGCCGCTGCATCCCCCGGTGATGCCTTGCACGTGTGCCGCCGACCACCAGTTGCTTCCATTGCCCATGAAGGGATTGCCGGTCAGCGCTTGCGTGAATGTCAGCGTGTACACCGCCGAGTCGCTTCCCGTGAAGCGGGTGCCGGAAGACCAGCCGAAGGCCAGGTTGAAAGTGCCGGGCACCGAGCCGGTGTTGTAGCTGCCGCCGAAGAGTGCGGTGTCCGCGCAGACGCCGGACGTGCAGGAAATCGACGCAAGCGATGGGCCGAGATAGAACGCCCAGCCAACAGTTGCGTCGCTGCTGCCCACGCCCTGAAGGAAATCCGGGGCGCCGAGGTTGGAGGTGAGCGTGAGGGTGCCGGTGCTCTCGCCCTCGGTGGAGGCGAAAGTGGCCGTCAGCCAGGGTGCCATCCCGTCGGGCGTGTTGCCGGCGTAGACGGTGTCCAGCGTGATCGTGGCCGAGATCGGAATCGGGCCAGGTGCACCACCGCAACCCACCGCCTGGGTCTGGAGCGGTTGGCCTCCGGGCACGGCAATAAAAAGACAGGCGCGCGCGGGTGCGACCACACCCAGTGCGAGAACCATCATGAACATCATGAAAACCGAAAACTTCTTCATCGAGTTGCTCCGTAAGGCCTTGGGCGTTGCCGCCTCCCCGGACTGCGGCCGAACGGGCGGCCCTCACCGCCTGAACGCGCGGGCGGACGCAACTTCCATGCCATGGATCATGTATTTGATTCGGCTGGAAAAAATTCGACCTGCAATCCCGACCCGGCCCGAACTGTAAAGTTTCCTGGCGAGCTGCGTCGGTCGTCTCGTTCCGCTGCACGCCGATGTGCTTGTTTTTACAGGGTTCGTTCGGGCCAGAGGCTGCAATCATGAAAGCGTAAAGTCTGCCGACGGTTTGCGGGGAGCCACACCCGTCGCGAACTTCGCCGCGCGGCGGCGATTCCCTGGCGATGCGCCACCCATCACCGCAGGTTCCAGATCGGCACGGCCACGAACCAGACCATGTAAGCCAACGCCAGCATCATGACGCCATCGATGCGCACGTCGGCGGGATGGTGCCGCTTGCGAAGCAGCGCCAGCAGTGCGAGGGTCAGACTTCCCGCCCAGGGCACCGCGCCCCACACGATATTCCGGTAGGCGAACTCCGCTGCGGGCATGCGCGCGATCCAGATCGCCAGCGCGGCCGCGACCACGGCCAGGACGAGCGCAAGCCACACCGCCACGCGTGCGCCCAAGCGCACCGCCAGCGTGCGTTTGCCGGCCGCGGCGTCCGCAGCGTGGTCGGGCAGTCCCGACAGGATGATCGCCGGCAACACCGCTGTCCCCAACGGCAGGGCCAACAGCCATGGCGTTGCTGCCCATGCCGAGCCGCCCTGCAGCACCCAGCCGGCCAGCACCGTCAGGAAACCGTGGGTGATGGCGACATCCACCTCGCCCAATCCGCGGTGGCAAAGCTTCAGCGGCGGTGCGGTGTAGCCGAGCGTCAAAAGGAATGCGACGGCGAGGAGCACGATCACGTCACCGGGTCGCGGAGCAAGTCGGATCGCGAACACTGCGAACACCAGCGCCGCCGTCGCGGCCACCGCGATGCCGGCGCGCAGGTCCGCGAAATCCAGCCGGCCGTCGACCAGCGCGCGCGAGCCGCCCGTGAACGGTCCCGACGCCGCGTTGCGCCGGTCGCTTTCGAAATCGAACCGTTCGTTGGTGAACACGGCCGCCACCTGCAGCGCGAACAGGCACAGGAGCCCCCACCAGAAAGCCGCCGATGCGAACGCGCTGCCACCGGCAAAGGCCATCGCGCCGACCGCGTAGGCTGCCCAGCCCATCGGGTAGAACTGCAACCGCAGCGCACGCAGCCACGCGACGAAGCGATCGCGCGGGCCGTCGCCGCGGTCGATGCAGGTCGAGAATGCCGCCTGTCGGGTTCGCTCGAGCCAGCGGCGGCGTTGCGGTGGCGACGACAAGCGTACGGGGCCGAATCGCAATCCGCGGCGTTCCCGCACCCCGCAAAAGCCGAGCGTCGCGCGTGCCAGTGCGTTGTGTCCGGGCTGCAGGTAGAACCAGCGATACAGCAGCGGCGGCGTGTCCATGGTGGTGACGATTTGCGAAGTCTTGCCGCGCCACAAGCGTTGCCACGTGGCCGAATCCGACGCATCGAAACGGAATGCAAAGCCCGGCATGATCACGCGTTCGAGAAAGCCCTTCAGCAAGGCGGGTTCGCAACCCCACCAGGTCGGATGCACGAAGACCAGATGGTCGGCCCATTCGATGAGCTCGCACGCGCGCTGAAGGTCCGGTTCCAACGGTTGCTGTTCCGGCGAATGGACGCGGACGTACGGATCGAATGCCAGGTCGGCCAGCACCAATGTCCGGACGTTTGCGCCGGCCGCCAGCGCGCCTTCCCGCCAGGCGGCGCAGAGTGCCGCGCAGAGGCTGTCCTTGCGCGGGTGGCCGAGAACCAGCAGTACGTTCATGCACGCAGTCCGTTGCGCTCGCGCGGCTGCCCTAGGTGGTGCCCGTGGAGAGCGCCGCGAGGAACGCGCGCCGCCACGCGCCGATGTCGTGTTTCGACAGGTGCTCGAACATCGCGGCCCAGCGTTCGCGGCGTTCCTGCAATGGCATCGTCAGGGCCCGTTCGATGCCTTCGACCAGCCCCTCCGGGTCGTAAGGGTTCACCAGGATGGCCTGCCCCAGTTCGCCCGCGGCGCCGGCGAATTGGGACAGCACCAGCGCGCCCGGATCGTCGGGAGACTGCGCGGCCACGAATTCCTTGGCCACGAGATTCATTCCATCGCGCAACGGGGTGATCAGTCCCAGTTGCGAGATGCGATAGAAACCCGCCAGCGTCGCTTGCGCAAAACTGCGGTTGACGTAGCGGATCGGTACCCAGTCGGGATCGGCGTAGCGGCCGTTGGTGGCACCGGCCGAGCGCTCGAGCCGCGAGCGCAGCTCGCGGTATTCCGGCACTTCCTCGCGCGAGGGCGGAGCGATCTGCAGGAATGAAACCCGCGAGCGCCACTCGTGGTGCTCGGCGAGGAAGCGGCCGAAAGCCTCGAACCGGCGTGGCAGGCCCTTGGAATAGTCCAGCCGGTCCACGCCGATCGCGAGCTGGCGGTCGGCGAGGCTGGCGCGCAGCTTGCGTACCGTGGAGTTGTTGACGGCGTATTTGGACTGGCGCGCGACCTCGACCGTATCGATGCTTATCGGGAACGGCGCGATGTGCGTGCGTCGGCCGCCAAGTGCCACGACCTCGTGCGACCGGGTCGCGCCGAGCCTGCGGACGAAGTAATCGAACAACGCACGGGCGTCGTCATGGTTCTGCACACCCACCACGTCGCATGCGCTCAACGTGGCGACCAGTTCCCGGTGGCAGGGCAGGTTGATCAACAACTCCGGTGGCGGCAGGGGAATGTGCAGGAAAAAGCCGATGCGCGCGCCGATCCCGAGTTCGCGCAATTCCGCGGCCAGGGGTATCAGGTGGTAGTCGTGGATCCAGATGCGGTCGTCGTCGCGCAGCAGGGGCGCGAGTTTTGCCGCAAACAGCTTGTTGACCTCGCGGTAGCCTGCATATTGCGTCCGGCTGTACTGCATCACCGTGGGCTGGAAGTGCAGCAACGGCCACAGGGTGCGGTTGGCGAAACCGAGATAGTAGGTTTCGTATTCCTCGCGGGTCAGGTCCAGCAGCGCGTAGTCGATGTTGCCGGCCGATTCGCGGTGCAACGCGCGCTCCTCCCGGGCGACGCGCTTGCCGCTCCACCCGAACCACAGGCCGCCGTGCTCCTTCAGTGCCGCACGCATCGCCGCGGCAAGTCCGCCGGCGCGGGTTTCCCGGGGTTGCGCCACACGGTTGGAAACGACGACCAGGCGGCTCATACCACGTCACTCCACTTGGTCGAAAGGCCGCGCGCCGCATTGATCAGGCCGACCATCGAATACGTCTGCGGGAAATTGCCCCACAACTCACCGGTCTTCGGGTCGTAGTCTTCCGACAGCAGTCCGAGCGGGTTGCGGATCGCCAGCAGTTTTTCGAAGAACTTGCGCGCCTCGTCCTTGCGCCCGATCGCGATCAGTGCCTCCACGTACCAGAAATTGCAGACCAGAAAGCTGGTTTCGGGCGCGCCGAAATCGTCGGGGTGGGCATAGCGCATCAGGAAGCCATTGCGCATCAGTTGCTTGCCGACCGCATCCACGGTCTTGACGAAGCGCGGATCGTCGGCGCTGACGAAACGCAAGCCTTCCAGCAGCAAAAGGCTCGCGTCGAGTTGGTCACTGCCGAACGATTCCACGAAATAACCGTCCTTGTGCACCGCATGCCGCAGGATCTTGCGCCGGATGCTGTCGGCGCGCTTGCGCCAGAAAGTGACGCGATCGTCCAGTCCCAGCCACGTGCCGATATTGGCCAGGCGGTCGCAAGCCACCCAGCACATCACCGCCGAATAGGTATGGACGGACGTACGACCGCGCAATTCCCACAAGCCGGCGTCCGGCTTGTCGTGCAGGCGCCAGGCGGCCTCGCCGCAGCGCTCCAGACGCCGGTATTCGACTTCGCCCGCGATCTTCACCAGCCGCTGGTCGCAAAACATCTGCGTGGCCGCCAGCACCACGCTGCCGTAGATGTCGTTCTGCTGCTGCTTCCAGGCTTCGTTGCCGACCCGCACCGGGCCCATGCCGCGGTAGCCCGCCAGGGTGGCTTCCTCGCGCTCCGGCAGTTCATCCTGGAAATGGATGCCGTATACCGGTGTCATCTTGCCTTCTTCCTTGAGTGCCAGGTTGAAGATGTAGCGCACGTACTCTTCCATCGTGCGGGTGGCGCTCAGGCGGTTCAGCGCGCGCACCGACAGCGCGGCGTCGCGCGGCCAGCAGTACCGGTAATCCCAGGTACGTACCGTGTCGGGTGCTTCCGGGATCGAAGTGGTCATCGCCGCGGTGATCGCGCCGGTGCCTTCGTATTGGCAAAGTTTCAACGTGATCGCCGCGCGGATCACCGCCTCCTGCCATTCGGCGGGAATCGAGAGGTAGCGCGACCACTCGTGCCAGTAATCCAGCGTCGAATCGAGCGCCTCGTTGTAGAACCGCGCGGCCGACTGGTGCAGCGTTTCATCGGTGCCCAGCACGATGTGCACGTCGCGATCGAGCAGGAAAGGCAGCCCATCGCGCAACATCGGCAACTGCGCGTCGGTGGTGGCGCGCAGTACCAGCGGATCGAGCAGGTAGCGCACGTGGTTGGAGCCGAAGGTCATCTCCGGCTTGCGTGCGCCGTATCCGGTCAGCGGCTTCAGCTGCAGCGCGATCCTCGGCGCGCCCGACAGCGGACGCACGCGCCGCAGGATCTGCATTGGGTGGAAGGTGCGCCCGTGCTGCTTGTAGCGCGGCGCAAAATCGGTGATCTCGACCCGGGAGCCATCCTTGGCGGTCAGCGTGGTCACCAGCACCGCGCTGTTGTCGGCGTAGCGCTGGTGGAAGCCGGCCTCGTTTTCCAGTTGCACGTCGAAAAAACCGGCGTCCGCGAACCGCGGCGACAGCAGCGAACAGAACACCGGATCGCCATCGAACGCCGGCACGCAGTGCCACACGATACGGCCACGGGCATCGATCAGCGCGTTGATGGTGCCGTTGCCTATGATCCCGAGGTCGAGGCTGGCGCGGCGGTCCGGATCGGCCGGCTTGCGCTTGCGCGTGCGGCTGGCCGGACCGCGCTTGGGTCTTGCCGGTTGCACTCGCGAAGTCTCGGATCCGGTTTTTTTTGCGCGGGTGGTTTTCGCAGTCAACGGTCGCCTCCTCGTCGTTGGCCTTCGCTACTCCCACCGCGCCTCCGACCGCGAGCGCGACCGGTGTCGGGCCGTCCAGTCATCGAGGTCGGCGGGATCATTTCGCCATGGCCAGGCGGTGCAGCCATGCACGCACGGCGGCGGGATCATCCAGTGCGCAGCGTGCTTCGGTGGGGCGGCGCGCGCCGACGATCACGCTCACGCCACCGCTTGCATTGACGTGGCGGAACGCATGCTCGTCGGTCAGGTCGTCGCCCAGCATCCACGGCGTGCGGCCGCGGAAGGGAGCCTCCTGCATCAGCGTTGCCAGCGCGCGGCCCTTGTCCACGCCGGCGGGCTTCAGTTCGATCACGTGGTCGCCGTGCTGCAGCACGTGGCCTTCGCCGACATCCTGGAGGAGGATTTGCGCAATGTGCTCGGCGGCCTCGCGCGCGGCCGGCGCGCGCCGATAGTGCAGGGCCAGCGCAAGCCGCTTGTCTTCCAGCAGCACTCCACGGGATGCGGCCACGAGCTCGGTGGCGTGCGCCCGGGCATGCGCGAAGGCGGCGGCATCGCCGGTCGTCGTCCGGACATTGCCCCCCGGCATGCGCAATTGCGCGCCATGCAGGCCGGCCGCGACGTTATGGTTCCAGTGGAACAGATGATCCAGCTGTGACAATGCGCGCCCGCTCAACAGCGCGACGGCGCCGCCAAGGCGCTCCCGCAGCCGGCCGAGGTCGTCATGCAGGTGTGGCTTCACCTCCACGCGGTCGGGATGATGTGCGAAATCCAGGAGGGTACCGTCGACGTCCAGAAACAGGGCCCAGCCATCATTGGCGCCGGTTTCAGGCGGCGCGGGCAACCTCGTGGCGATGTCGGTGCTCGCTGTGGACACCTCGGGTCAGCATTGGCAAAACATCCGTATATTGTGACGGACGCGGCGTGAACGCCCCATTCACATCCGCGCGCGCATCGCCGCGACGGCAGCCTGCGCACGTTGCGCAAGGGCGTGGCGATCGCCGATCCGCAGTCCGACGGTCGGAATGGGATCGCCGATTCGCACCGTGATCGTGCCCGGCCGTACCCGGAAGCCGGAGGCGGGCAACACTTGACCGGAACCGTCGATCGCGATCGGCACCACCGGCACGCCCGCCTGCAGCGCGACCTGGAAAGCGCCGCCCTTGAATGGCCGGATGGACCTGTCGCGGCTGCGGGTGCCCTCCGGAAACGCGCACAGACTGTCGCCGTCGCGCACCAGCGCCACGATGCCGTGCAGGCGCTCGGCCGATTCGCGCGCGTGGCCGCGCTTGATGAAGACCATGCCCATGCTGCGTGCGTACCAGCCGATGAAAGGTACGCGTTCCAGTTCCTGCTTGATCACGAAACGGATCGGTACGGGCAGCGCGCGAAACAACGCACAGATGTCGATCATGGACTGATGATTGGCCACGAACACGTGCGGCTTCGAAAAATCCACGCGTTCCGCTCCCTCCACCCGCAGCTTTGCACCGGCGCCGATCAGCAGGCCTGGCGCCCACAGCCGCGATGCCATTCCGAGCGGCGCACGCCGGTTGCCGCCGGCAAGCGCCCGTACTGCCTGCGAGAGGCAAATCCAGCCTGCCGTCCAGGCGATGGTGAAAACCAGTTGCAGCGCGTTCCACGATCGCCACGCCAGGCGCGCGAGCGCCGGCGGGCGGGTTTCCAGCCCGATCACGTTCACGATGGTGCAACCCCATGAGTCCCCGCGCGGATTTTAGCGACGGGTTTTCATTGCGCAAACGGTGTCGCGGCCGGGTTCGACGGCGGCTGCCAGAGACGTACAGCGGGGCGCTGCCCGGGGTGCCCGCAAAAACGCTTGAAGCGAGCCGGCTGCGGCCGCATCTTTGAGCATCGGATCCATCCTCGAAGGCTTCCCGCCATGCGCACCGACAAACTCACCTCGCGGTTTCAACAGGCGCTGGCCGACGCGCAATCGATCGCGGTCGGACGCGACAACAACATGCTGGAGCCTGCGCACCTTCTCGCTGCGCTGCTGGACCAGCAGGGCGGTTCGACCGCGCCGATGCTGGCCCAGGCGGGCGTCAACGTGCCGCTGCTGCGCCAGCGGGTGGGCGAAATCCTGGACCGGCTGCCGAGCGTCAAGGGCCAGGAAGGCAACATCAATGTCTCGAACGAGTTGAACCGCCTGCTCAACCTCACCGACAAGCTCGCCCAGCAGCGCGGCGACCAGTTCATCGCTTCGGAATTGTTCGTGCTGGCCTGCCTCGACGACAAGGGCGGTGTCGGCCGCGCGTTGCAGGCGGCCGGCGCGAACAAGCAGAACCTCGATGCCGCGATCGAGAAGCTCCGCGGCGGCGAGAAGGTGCAGTCCGAAGGCGCCGAGGACCAGCGCCAGGCGCTCGAGAAATACACCATCGACCTGACCGCGCGCGCCGAGACCGGCAAGCTCGACCCGGTGATCGGCCGCGACGAGGAAATCCGGCGCGTGATCCAGGTCCTGAGCCGCCGCACCAAGAACAATCCGGTGCTGATCGGCGAGCCGGGCGTCGGCAAGACCGCGATTGCGGAAGGCCTCGCCCAGCGCATCGTCAAGGACGAGGTGCCGGAGGGCCTGAAGAACAAGCGCCTGCTGGCGCTCGACCTGGGCGCGCTGATCGCGGGCGCCAAGTTCCGCGGCGAGTTCGAGGAACGTTTGAAGGGCGTGTTGAACGACCTCGCCAAGCAGGAAGGCCAGGTCATCCTGTTCATCGACGAATTGCACACCATGGTCGGCGCCGGGAAAGCGGAAGGCGCGATGGATGCGGGCAACATGCTGAAGCCCGCGCTGGCACGCGGCGAACTGCACTGCATCGGCGCCACCACGCTGGACGAATACCGCAAGTACATCGAGAAGGACGCGGCGCTCGAGCGGCGTTTCCAGAAGGTGTTCGTGGGCGAGCCGACCGTCGAAGACACGATCGCGATCCTGCGTGGCCTCAAGGAACGCTACGCCGTGCACCACGGCGTCGAGATCACCGATCCCGCGATCGTCGCGGCGGCCACGCTCTCGAACCGCTACATCACCGACCGCCAGTTGCCCGACAAGGCCATCGACCTGATGGACGAGGCGGCTTCGCGCATCCGGATGGAAATCGATTCCAAGCCGGAGGAACTGGATCGGCTGGAGCGCCGGCTGATCCAGTTGAAGATCCAGCGCGAGATGCTGAAGAAGGAAAAGGATCCGGAATCGAAGAAACGGCTCGCGGACCTCGAAACCGACATCGAAAAACTCGAGCGCGAGTTTTCCGACCTGAACGAGGTGTGGAAGTCGGAAAAGGCCACGCTGCAGGGCGACGCCAAGATCAAGGAGCAAATTGAGCAGGCGCACCTCGAACTGGAAGCCGCGCAGCGCCGGCAGGACTATGCGCGCATGAGCGAAATCCAGTACGGCCAATTGCCGGCGCTGGAAAAGCAGCTCGCCGTCGCCCAGGCCGCCGACCAGCGCGAGTTCAAGCTGGTCAAGGACAAGGTCACCGCCGAGGAAATCGCCGAAGTCGTCTCGCGCTGGACCGGCATTCCGGTCTCGAAGATGCTGGAAGGCGAGCGCGAAAAGCTGCTGCAAATGGAAGAGGCGCTGCACCAGAGCGTGATCGGCCAGGACGAAGCGGTAAAGGCCGTGTCCGACGCGATCCGCCGCGCGCGCGCGGGGCTGTCCGACCCCAATCGTCCCTATGGCTCGTTCCTGTTCCTCGGTCCCACCGGTGTCGGCAAGACCGAGCTGTGCAAGGCGCTGGCGGGCTTCCTGTTCGACACCACCGAGGCGATGATCCGCATCGACATGTCGGAGTTCATGGAGAAGCACTCGGTCGCGCGGCTGATCGGCGCGCCTCCGGGTTACGTCGGCTACGAGGAAGGCGGCTATCTCACCGAGGCCGTGCGCCGGCGCCCGTACAGCGTGATCCTGCTGGACGAAGTCGAGAAGGCGCATCCCGACGTGTTCAACATCCTGCTGCAGGTGCTGGACGACGGACGTCTCACCGACGGCCAGGGCCGCACGGTGGATTTCCGCAACACCGTGATCGTGATGACGTCCAACCTCGGCTCGCAGCAGATCCAGGAAATCGCATCGTCGGGCATCGACGAGGATTCACCCGAGGCCTACACGCAGATGAAGGCCGCGGTGATGGGCGTGGTGCAGGCGCACTTCCGTCCCGAGTTCATCAACCGGCTCGACGAGATTGTGGTGTTCCATCCGCTCGACAAGGCGCAGATCCGCGAGATCGCGCGGCTGCAGACGCAGTACCTCGCCAGGCGCCTGCAGGAGCGCCAGATCGATCTCGAAATTTCCGACGGCGCGCTGATGCTGCTCGGCAACGTCGGCTTCGACCCGGTCTACGGCGCGCGCCCGCTGAAGCGCGCGATCCAGACCCAGCTTGAAAACCCGCTGGCGCAGAAGATTCTGGCCGGCGAGTTCGTCGGCGGCGACACCATCCGCGTCGATGCCGAGGGCGGCAAGCTCGCCTTCCGCAAAAGCTGATTTGAGCCCTCTCCTCTGAGAGAAGGATGGCAACAACCGGCCAGAAGCGGCCGATTGGGCTCCTCGTCGAGCTGCCCGGTAGCCGCCTCCCGAGTGCGCTTCACGATACCGCCCTGGTCAGCCATCGCGCGACAGGCGATTTCATGCCGTACGCCATCCAGCGGACGAAACAGCATGCCTATGGCCTCGCGTTACGCGGGCGCCTCGCCCTGCGAAATCCATATCACGCCAGTGTGACCTGTAACGCGCTCGGGTTGTCCGCATATGCGTCCCTGAAAGCGGCCGATGAGCTGTCAATCTGCAAGGTTATGCCGATTGCGACACGGTTCGTCGCGCGCGATACTCGCTGCAACGCCCCACTGAGGGGCCGAATAAGCGTTAGTCGCGCAGTGGAGACTCATATGCACACCAACACGTTCACAAGGTTCAGTGCGTTAGCGCCGTTGGTCATGTCGCTAGCTGCCTTGGCACTTGTTGTTGGCCGCATCGCGGTCGTTGGCACCGCTCGCCAGGTTGACGAGGGCACGGTCGCGCATCTGTTCCAGCTTCTCATCGTGGGCCAAGTGCCTATCATGGCGTTCTTCGCCTTCAAGTGGTTGCGGCGTATTCCCAAGCAGGCTTTGGCAGTTCTGGCATTGCAGGTGTTGGCCGTGGCGGTTGCGTGCGCTCCGGTTACGTATTTCAATTGGTAGGCGCGTGCGCGTCTAACTATTCAGTCAACCGGACGCTCACCCGCTACGCGGGTTCGTGCCGGTTACTTCAGGCGTTGGGCGCCAAAGAGCCTTTGAGTTCAATCGCGCCGCAAGCGCCCGGCGTTCAACAACGTTTTCCTGGTTGGCTTCGTTGGGTCTTTGGTTGGGCCTGCTTGGTGGGTTGGGCGGTGGCGCGTGGGCTACGGCCGGATTCGCTCGCAACCGTGATGCGCCAAGCAGGGTGACGGTTCGCGGTCTTTCGCACTCGCGGTTGCGTCGCAACCTGGCGGCGCTTGGCGGGCAGGCCTGCGGCCGGTTTCGGGTCACAGGCACCAAACCGTGCAACCTCGGGTTTGCTTGTACGGGGTCACGCACTTGTTGCGCCAGAGCGTGAGGGTTATCGTTCTGTCGGGCGCTGGGGCAGTTTGGGCGTCCAACTATTCGGTCAAGCGGACGCCGGTCAATCGCTTTCGTTTTTCCAAAACGTTGCGGCCGGCGCCGCTTACCTCAAGCGTTAGCCGTGCAAAACGAGTTCCTCGCCAAACTTGAAGTTGCACTTGGGGACACATCGGGTGTCTACGTCAACGCGGGCGTCGACGCAGCTACTTACTTCCAAGAGCTCGCAAATGACATTCGGGCGCACATGTGTGAGCCGTTCGAGGTCACAGCAACCGTGGAGCCGCCAGGCTTCCCAGATGCGGCAGTGGGCGGCACGCTTTCGGGGTTGTGCGTTGCTCACAGCCAAGCCGGTTATTGGCTCGTGTACCAGCCGGCACAAGATCGTTTCTGTTGCTTTTGGGGCGCCAGCACAAACCAGCTTGAGGCGCATGGCGTGTATGGTAGTCCGCTGTACTGTTGGTCGGCGTAGCACGGCTAACAACTCATTCCAGCGGACGCGCTACGCGCGCCGCTAAATTCGGGCGTTAGGCCCGCAGGGGAAATCACATGGGTACTTGGGCACTGCATTCCTTTGGCAATGATGATGCTGGTGATCTCGTTGGCGACCTTGTCGAAGCCACCGACTTATCGCCTGTCCAAGAAGCAATCGAGCGCGTGCAAAACACAGTGGGTTACTTAGAGGCACCAGAAGCTCAACAAGGTATTGCGGCATGCGAGGTAGTCGCGCTGGTGTTGGGTCACCCTTCTGCCGCTTCGCAAGCCGAGGAAGAGCTCACAGCTTGGGTTGCTCGCGTCAAGCCGTCTTTGGGTGCGGGCGTTGTGTCCCAAGCAGTCCAGGTCGTTGATCGTGTGCTCGCTCCAGACTCCGAGCTTCGGGAGTTGTGGGAGGAATCAGATGAGTTCAAAGATTGGCAGGCAGACGTCACGGCTTTGCGTGCGCGGCTGCAGGCCTAACAACTTGGTCAAGCGGACCGGATAGTTCCTACAGTTTAGTGGACACCTT
>JBIQLN010000006.1:0-155745 GCA_044464225.1 Rhodanobacter sp.
GAAAGGTTAGTTCAAGGTGTCCACTAAACTGTAGGAACTATCGCGTCCGCTGGAATGAATTGTTAGGTGTACAGCCATGCCAACACCGCACCAACCTGGATGGTAGCCGCCAGCGCAACGACACCGAGACAACCGCTGCGACCTGCCGATGCGCTCCGCATCTCGCGAGGCGGCTGCGGGCGGGACTGGAGCCAAAGGCGATGGCACTCGTTGCAGAACAACTTTGCACTGCCATTGCGCCACGCCTCCTCGGTGCGATGGTTGTGACGCGTGGTCTTGCGACAACGGCCGCATGTAAAGGTGGGCGATGGCGGCCTACGCTTGGGCCATAGCAGCGCGACAAGGCCTGCTACCACAACGCCTGCAACAATAACCCCTACGGCAAGCTCCGGTTGCACTATGCCTCCCCTGTACACCTAACGCTTGAGGTAAGCGGCGCCGGTCGCGGACTTCCTGAAACCGAAAGCGGCGGACCGGCGTCCGCCTTGACCGAATAGTTAGAAGGCAGCCAATGACCAAGACCTGCGTTTACGACAACCCGGCGACGATGGCACGTGAATACTACGAGGACGGGAAACTGCTTTGCGCGTACACCGCCAATCTGTTGCTGCTGAAGGAAGCGCAACAAATAGGCGCAACCAATGTTCTCGGCGCCGGAGATTGGAAACCTGGGCAAAAGATCGGCGACCCTGCCGCACTGCCTGCTAACGCTGGAGTTAAGCGGCGGCGAAGCCGTCCGCTTGGACGAATGGTTAGGGCTCACCGGTGAAGCCCAGCAAGTGCCCAACGTTCTTCTTGAACGTAACCTGGGGATCTGGCTCACCCTCAAAGCCCATATAGTGGTGGTAGCACTGAACGTCGATCTCTCGACGATATGCCGAGCGATAAGTGAGCCAGGCACGATCATAAGCGCGGCGCTGCCAAGGGCGCACGTAAGGCCGGTACTGCGCCACAGCTGCCTGCATAGAGGGAAAGGCTGCCCGCAACTCACGCTCGGGGTTCTCGGGCCACTTGGCCGGAAGCGGGTAGAGACCAGTCAGGGCGTTCGTAACCGCCGCACGGAACTGGTCACCAGCTGTAGCACGCCGCGACTTGTAGTTGTTCCGATAGGCGATGTAGCCGACTAACGCAGCCAGCATGATCGGCGCTGCTGCTATCCAAGGATTTTCCAGCAGCGAGTCAAGCATCCTGTGAGCCCTAACGCCAATTCTGCCCCACCTTGGGGCGTCTGCCCCGAGTATCGCGCACGGCGCTTTGCGCGGCAATCGGAAAAATCCTACACCAAGACAGCCGCTTGGCCGCTGGAAGGCACGAGCGACCGCGGGCAAGCTGGCCCTGTTATTGGTCACGGTGGGGCGATATGGAATTCGCAGGGCGAAGCACCCGCGTAATGCGGAGTCCACGGCAGGCGCCGCGCCTGCTGGAGCAGGTACGGGACCGCCTGCGCGTCAAGCATTACAGCCTACGCACAGAGCAGGCGTACGTGGGCTGGATTCGCCGCTTCATCCTCGCCAACGGCAAGCGTCATCCGCGCGAAATGGGTGGCGCGGAGGTCGAGGCTTTCCTGACCAGGCTCGCAACGCAACGCGATGTGGCGGCGGGCACGCAGAATCAGGCTTTGGCGGCGTTGCTGTTCCTGTATCGCGAGGTGTTGCGACAGGACTTGCCCTGGATGAACGGCGTGGTGCGGGCGAAGCGGCCGCGCCGCCTGCCGGTAGTGCTGACGCGCGATGAAGTGAACCGGCTGCTGGCGCAAATGCAAGGGCGCGATTGGTTGATGGCGGCCCTCTTGTACGGTACCGGCATGCGCCTGATGGAATGTCTTCGGTTGCGCGTCAAGGACGTGGATTTCACACGCCACGACATCGTCGTCCGGGAAGGCAAGGGCGACAAGGATCGACACGTCCCGCTGCCGCAAAAACTGGCAATGGCACTGCGCGACCAGATGGCGAGCGCGCGACTGCTGCACCGTAGCGATCTTGCTGCGGGCCACGGCGCGGTCTGGTTGCCGCACGCGCTGGTACGCAAGTACCCCAATGCCGCCCGCGACTGGGGTTGGCAGTATGTGTTCCCGGCTTCGCAGCGATCGCGCGATCCACGCTCGGGCGCGACACGCAGGCACCACCTCGACGAAAAAGTCCTGCAACGCGCCATCCAGTGCGCCCGCGCCGCCGCCGAAATCCACAAACCCGTGACATGCCACACGTTGCGGCACTCGTTCGCCACGCATCTGCTGGAAGCGGGCCACGACATTCGCACGATCCAGGAACTGCTCGGCCACAAGGATGTTGCAACCACGCAGATCTACACGCACGTGCTGAACCGCGGCGGGCGCGGGGTATTGAGTCCGCTGGACAGGAGTTGAACCGGCTTCAGGCGGCGCGCGGATCGCGCTGCCGATGCAAGTGCACCAGCAGCAATGAAATCGCCGCGGGCGTGACGCCGCTGATGCGGCGCGCCTGTCCCAGCGTGGCCGGTTGCACGCGTTTCAATTTGGCCGACACTTCCGCGGACAGTCCACGCACCCGGTCGTAGTCGAAACCTTCCGGTATCGGCGTCGATTCGTGGCGGCGCTGGCGTTCGATCTCGTCGCGCTGGCGATCGAGGTAGCCGGCGTACTTCGCCTGCACTTCCACTTGCGCGGCGACATCTTCGCGCATCACGGCGGGGCCGAATCCCGCGACCGACATCAGCGCCGCATAGTCGAGTTCGGGGCGCCGCAGGAGATCCAGGCCATTGGCTTCGTGCGCAAGCGTGATGCCTCTCTGCGATTGCAATGCCGTGCCGAGTGCATTGGCGGGCGTGGCCCACAATGTCTCCAGGCGCGCGGTTTCGCGTTCGACCGCATCGCGCTTCGCGCGCATCGCGTCGAAGCGTTGCTGCGGTACCACGCTGAGTTCGAAACCTTTTTCGGTGAGGCGCAGGTCGGCGTTGTCCTCGCGCAAATGCAACCGGTATTCGGCGCGCGAGGTGAACATCCGGTACGGCTCGATGGTGCCGTTGGTGGTGAGGTCGTCGATCAGCACGCCGGTGTAGGCCTCGTCGCGGCGCGGCCACCAGGGTTGTTCGTTGCGCGAGGCGCGCGCGGCGTTGAGGCCCGCCACCAAACCTTGCGCCGCGGCTTCCTCGTAGCCGGTGGTGCCGTTGATCTGGCCCGCGAAGTACAAGCCGGCGATGGCCTTGGTTTCCAGCCACGGCTGCAGGCCGCGCGGATCGAAATAGTCGTACTCGATCGCATAACCGGGCCGCGTGATGTGCGCGCGCTCGAAACCCGGGATCGAATGCACCAGTTCCACCTGCACGTCGAACGGCAGTGAAGTCGAGATGCCGTTCGGATAGATCTCGATTGCGTCCAGCCCTTCCGGCTCGATGAAGATCTGGTGCGAGGCCTTGTCGGCAAAACGCACGACCTTGTCTTCGATGGACGGGCAATAGCGCGGACCGGTGCCTTCGATCTTGCCGGTGTAGAGCGGAGAGCGATCGAGTCCCGCGCGGATGATTTCGTGGGTACGTTCGCGGGTATGCGTGATCCAGCACGGCACCTGGCGCGGATGATCGTCGCGCGAGCCGAGGTACGAGAACACCGGCAGCGGATCATCGCCGCGCTGTTCCTCGAACACCGAGTAGTCCAGCGTGCGCGCGTCGATGCGTGGCGGCGTGCCGGTCTTCAGGCGGTCGGCGCCGAGCGGCAATTCACGCAGGCGCCTCGCCAGCGTGGTCGCGGGCGGATCGCCCGCGCGACCGCCGGCGTGGTTTTCAAGCCCGATGTGGATCTTGCCGGCGAGGAACGTGCCGACCGTCAGCACCACGTGCGGGGCGTGGATCGTCAAGCCCATCTGCGTGACGACGCCGGCGACGCGGCCGTGCTCGATCACGAGATCGTCGACCGATTGCTGGAAGATCTCGAGGTTGGGCTGCCGTTCGACGATGTGCCGGATTGCGGCCTTGTACAACGCGCGATCGGCCTGGCAGCGCGTTGCACGCACCGCGGGACCCTTCGACGCATTCAAGGTGCGCCACTGGATGCCGGCGAGATCCGCCGCGTGTGCCATCGCACCGCCCAACGCATCGATCTCCTTCACCAGGTGTCCCTTGCCGATCCCGCCGATCGCGGGATTGCAACTCATCTGGCCGATGGTTTCGATGTTGTGGGTGAGCAGCAGCGTGCGCGCGCCGCAGCGCGCCGATGCCAGTGCGGCTTCGGTGCCCGCATGCCCACCGCCCACAACGATCACGTCATAACTGGTCATACGCTGTCACTTGTTTCCAATTGCAACGCGCGCTGTGCCGCTTCGAGCGGCGCGAATGTGAATTCCCGTTTGCAATTGTCCCCGCGAATGGTTGCAAAACGTTACCGCGCGCGTGCAGCGCGCACGTAATCCCTTGCCTACCCGGCAACGTCACAATCTCTTGCAAATTCCGACTGCGAATCCCGATGGATTGGCATGCGCCGTGCACCAACACTGTGCGCTCCCGCCGATGCAGTCGCCCACGCGACAGGGACCGGGTACAGGGACCGGTCTTGCATCGGCGGGAAGCACCACGGATTGGTGCGAAAAGGAACTGGCGCCCGGCGGTCATCAGGAACAGGGGGAATCCAGAGTAACCGAGTTCCGGGCGCCAGATTCACGAAAACCATCGGGCGTCGAAGTGGCGGATCAATTCGCAACTGCCCCTTCGGCGAAGAGTATCAGCGGCTGTGGATGAACGCCACTTGAAGCATTCAGGTTAAGGCGGGCCTTCACGAAAAGACTTCAGGAGCATGTGATGAACTACGTCGCAATGACCAATGAAGAGTGGCAAGAGGTGTATCGGCACCACGACGAACTGGTCCAGATGGCCCAGCTCGAACTGGGGACCGAGGAAATCCGCGAGGCGCCTCCCGCGGGGGCCCAACCCCGGGCCATGAAGCCGGTGGAACTGCAATTGCGCGAACTGGACAGTGCCAACATCCAGCACTGAATCGGCACCGTCCGGTTCCATCGTTTGGGGGAAAGGGGGAGCGCCATGCGCTCCCCCTTTTTACATGGGTGGATCAGGGGATCTCGACCTTGGTGGACTTCCCGTGGCGGGAAGGTGCCGGGCGAACGGGGGCCGCCGCCGGTGCCGGACGCGAAACCGCGGGCGCCGGGCGCGAAACCGGGACGCGTGCCTGGAAATCGGGCCGGGCCGGCATTGCGACGGGCCGACGATTGGCGAATTCCGGTTCCGGCAGGACGCGCGGGGCCGGGCGCGAAACCATCGGCATGGGCGCCCGGAAGTCGGGGCGGGCAGGCGTGGCCAGGGGCCGCCGGTTGGCGAATCCGCTTTCGGCCGCTGGCCGCGGCGTGGCTACCGTGGGGGCCGGGATTCGATTGAGCGTCCGGCGTTCCATGCGATCGGCAGGCGCATGCACGACATCACGTGCAAACCCCGCCGAGGGCAGCACCCGTCGGTTGCCCCAGCGTTCCATGGACCGCGCCGGCCCGCGACCGGGCGGATCCGTGCTGCGCGAGCTCGCCGGCACGGGTGGATGATCGGGGGTCAGCACTGGGCGCGGAGAGCCGGAGGCCACCGAATCGGGCTTGTCGTGGTGGTGGTGCCCCCGCCCGTGATGACCGCAACGCCACCGGCCGCAACCCCAACCCGTGGAGTACCAGGGTCCCCAATAACCCGGGAAATTCCATACGCTCGAAATCCCCGGATTGAAGGTGAACGACGGCCAGTATCCGTAACCTCCATGGACGCCGCCGTACCAACCGTAAGGATCCGAATACGGGCTGGTACCGTTGTAGTAGCCGTACCCGCTGGTGCCCGGGTAGTAGGGACCGGTGCCGTAATAGTCGTAATAACCCTGGCCCGAATACGGCCCGTCACTGGTGTAGTAACCGCCGCGGCCCGCCACGTCCGGTTGCACGAAGGCGTAACCGGTGGCGCAGCCCGCCAGCACCAGTGCGCCGGCGCCCAGCACCGCGGCACGCGCAAGCCGGCGCCATGCCGTCGATGAAAATGTTGCGCGCATGGTGCACCTCCGGGTTCAGCGGGATTTCTGTACCCGATGGTACGCCTTTATGGCGTGGCCATGGTGAACGGCGGCGGCCATTCAGCCGTCGCCGCCCGCCGCCAGCATCCGGTCAAGGATTTCCGCGAGGTCGGTCGAGTGCTGTCCGCCCTCCAGCAGGGCGCGCAATGCCCTTCCCGCCAAGGCACGGCGCCCGGGTTCCAGTCGCGTCCAGTCCTCGAACGCCTTGGCCAGCCGCGCGGAAAGCTGAGGGTTGCGCGCGTCGATTTCGGCCAGCTTGCCTGCGAAATACCGATAGCCGGCGCCGTCCGGGCGATGGAAGGCCACGGGGTTGGCGCGCGCGAAAGCGCCCAGCAGCGCATGCACCCGGTTGGGGTTGGCGAGCGTGAAGGCGGGGTCCGATTCCAGCGCCCGCACGCGTTCCAGCGTGGCGTGCGCAGGCACCGTGGCCTGCAGCATGAACCACTTGTCCAGCGTCAGCGCATCGCCGTCGAAGCGTTGGCGATACAGGCGCAACGCGTCGTTCGCCCGCGCGGCATCGCTGCGCACCAGCGCGGTCAGGGCGGCCAGCCGCTCGGTCATGCCGTGCGCATCGCGGCATTGGGTGAAGGCGAGTTCGGCGCCGGTGGCGGGATCGTGCCGGACCAGCAGCGAGAGCACGCGCGCCTTCAGGCGGCGGCGTGCGGCAGCCTGCTGGTCCAGCGCGCCGGATTCCGCGGCATGAAGTTCGCGATACACCGGGGCGAGCGACGCCCCCAGGCGTTGCGCCAGCGCGTCTTCCAGCGCATCACGCGCGGCGTGCACCGCATCCGGATCGAAGGGCTCGTGGCGCGCGCCCAGTTCGAGTTCGGACGGCGGCGCCAGCAGGTCGGCCAGCAGCGCGGGCTCGATGCCGGCGCGCGCATTGAACGATTTCTCCAGCGCGTCCAGCCACTCATCGGTGGCCTGCGCGCGGTCGCCCGCCAAAAACTCGTCGAACGCGTGGGCGGCCAATTGCTGCGCGGCATTCCAGCGATCGAAGCCTTCCGTCTCGTGCTGCAGCAGCAGGGCGAGTTGCGCGGGCGCGTAATCGAACATCACCTGCACCGGCGCCGAGAAGCCGCGGCAGAGCGAAGGCGTTGGTGCGCAAGGCAGGTTTTCGAACACGAAACGCTGCTCGGCGTCGGTCAATTCGAGGACGCGTTCGCGCGAGCCAGCGGCCGCGTCGCCCTCGGGTTGCAACGGCATCGGCGTACCGTCGTCACCGAACAGCGCGATGTTCACCGGAATGGGCACGGGCAGCTTGTGCGGCTGGCCCGGCGTCGGCGGCGTGCGCTGCGAAAGGGTGAGCGTGTAACGCTTCGATGAAGCATCGTAGTCGCCGCGCGCATGCAGTTCCGGCGTGCCGGCTTGCGCATACCAGGCGAGGTACGGCGACAGGTCCACGCCATTGGCTTCGCCGAGCGCCGCCAGCAAATCGTCGATCGTGGCCGCCTGCCCGTCGAAGCGCGAGAAGTACAAGTCGGCGCCGCGGCGAAAACCTTCCCTGCCCAGTCGCCCGGCAATCATCCGGATCAGTTCCGCGCCCTTCTCGTACACGGTCGCGGTGTAGAAGTTGTCGATGGCCTGGTAGGCCGCCGGCCGCACCGGATGCGCCAGCGGACCCGCGTCTTCCGGAAACTGCACGCGCCGCAAGGTGGCCACGTCCTCGATCCGCTTCAGCGATGGCGAATGCATGGCTTCGCAGAAGCTGTGCTCGCGGAACACGGTGAAACCTTCCTTCAGGGAAAGCTGGAACCAGTCGCGACAGGTGACGCGGTTGCCGCTCCAGTTGTGGAAGTATTCGTGGCCGATCACCGCCTCGATGCGGCGGTACTCGTCGTCGGTGGTGGTGTCCGGATCGGCCAGCAGGTACTTCGAGTTGAAGATGTTGAGGCCCTTGTTCTCCATCGCGCCCATGTTGAAGTCATGGGTGGCGACCACGTTGAACACCGGCAGGTCGTAGTTGCGGCCGTACGCGCGCTCGTCCCAGCGCATCGCCCGTTCCAGCGCGTCCATCGCGTAATGGCAGCGGTCGATTGCATCGGCCTCGGCCCACAGGCGCAAGCTGACGTCGCGGCCCTCGGCGGTGCGGTAGGCGCGCTCGATTTTTTCGAGCCGCCCCGCGACCAGGGCGAACAGATAGCTCGGCTTCGGATGCGGATCGACGAAGCGCGCGAAATGGCGGCCGTCCGGCAGGTCGCCCGATTCGGTTTCCTCACCGCCGGCCAGCAGCACCGGAAAGCGCGCCCTGTCGGCGACCAGCGTGACGTCGTAGCGCGCCAGCACGTCCGGGCGATCGGGAAAGAACGTGATCCGGCGGAAACCTTGTGCTTCACACTGCGTCAGCAGGAATCCATGTTCGCGCCTGCCCGACAGGTAAAGCCCGCACAACTGACTGTTGCGGGCCGGGTCTATGCGCACGTCCAATTCCAGCATGCTGCCGTCGCGCGCGCCGTGGATCACCAGGCCGGCGGCATCGAGCGCGTAGTCGGCCGGTGCGAGCGCCCGGCCGTCCAGCCGGGCGGCCAGCAATTCCACGTCTTCGCCATCGAGGCGCAGGGGCTCGTCGCGATCCTGCGCCAGCACCAGTTTCGAATGGACCAGGGTTTCGTCGATCCCAAGTTCGAATTTCAGCTCGACCTGGGTAACGCGCCAGGCGGGCGGGCGGTAATCGGCGAGGCGGACGACGGATTCCACGGCGAAACGGTCAACGGTATTTTCTGTATCCATCAGTCCATTTTATCAGCCGCCGTGCACAGGCCACGGCGCCAACGCCAAAACGTGACCGACTTCATGCTTTCACTGCACTGCCGGATGCCGTGCGGGTGCCCGAATGGCTGCGAGAGACCCCATTACAGGCGTCTCTCGTACAGGCGCGGGCGATCGGCATGGGTCGAAGCGGCGTCCGCGCAAAGCCGGACTTCCGAACCCGAGCGGCGCACCAGCATGCACAGCATGCCGGCCACGCTGGCCAGGGCACCCATGATCAATGGCGGGTCGAAGCCACCCGTTCGTGCGGCCAGCCACGCCGCGAACGCCGGGCCCGCCGCCTGGCCGACGCCGAACGTGGTGGTGAGCGCGGCGATCAGGCGCACGGGGTTTCGCGGCGCCAGCAGGCGCGCCTCGCGCATCGTGTACATCACCACCGGCATGGTGGCGATGCCGATCAACAACGTCGCCACCACCAGCGCGGCGACGCCATGTCCGGCCACGCTCAACAGCATGCCGCCCGCCAGCGACAGGCTGCATGCGGCAAGCACGGTGCGATTGCCGATGCGTGCCGGCAACCAGCGCAACCCGAATGTGGACACGGTCATGGCCACGCCGAACAACGGCCAGAACCATTCGCGCAGCGCCGGCAAATGCAGCTGGCGCTCGGCGATCAATGGCAGGAACGCGGCAGGAATCGTATAGGCGAAACCCAGCAGGCCGTACATCGCCACCAGCGTCCATGTGGGGCCGGACGGCAACGCCGCGCGGGATGATGCGGACGCGCTGCTTGCGGCCGACACCTCGTCTTCGCCGAGGCGCCGCCAGGTCCATGCAAACAGCACGACGGTGATGGCGCCGAACAGGATCCACAAACCCGCCGACGATGCACCCGATGGCCGTACCGCCGCCACCAGCAAGCCGCTGCCGACGATGCCGACCCCGGTACCGCTGAACACCACGTGTTCGAGCAACGGACGGCCGGCGGCACGCAGCCGCGCCATGCTCCAGGCGATGCCGTGCACCACCAGTGCGGCCGAAGCGATTCCGGCCGCGAAGCGCCACAGCAACCAGACGTCCAGGCGGGTGGTCAGGCCCATGCCGAGGGTGGCGAGTGTCACGCCGATCGCGCCCATGCGCAGGCTCAGGCGCGGCGGCAGCGGGCGCAGCGCGCACAGCAACGCGCCGAGCAGGTAGCCGAGCATGTTGGTGGACGCCAGCCAGCCGCCGGCGATCAGCGTCAGCCCGTCGTCGGCCTGCATCAGCGGCAGCAACGGCGTCAGCACGAAACGCCCGATGCCGAGCGCGAGGGCGAGGATGGTCATGCCGGCGAGGGCGGTGCGAAGTTCGCGGTTCATGCGCGGCTCGATGGGGGAAAGGCCGGACATGCTAGGATTGGCCATGCATCGAGTAAAACGAATTATTCGAGCACTACCTATCGAAAATATCGATCATGGAACTTCGGGAACTGGAAACCTTCCGTGCCGTCGTCGAATCGGGCGGCATGAACCGGGCGGCGGTGCGCCTCAATCGCGCGCAATCCAGCATCACCGCGCGTATCCGCCAACTGGAGGCATCGCTCGGCGTCTCCTTGTTCGAGCACGAAGGCCGGGGCCTGCGCCTGACGGCGGCGGGTGACGCCCTGGTCGGCTATGCCGATCGCCTGTTGTCGCTGGCCGACGAGACGCGCGCCGCGGTACGCCGTGACAAGGCGTGCGGACGCCTGCGCCTCGGCACCACGGAAAGCGTGGCGGCCAGCCGGCTGCCGCGGCCGCTGGCCGGATTCCACCAGCGCCACCCGGAGATCTCGGTGGAATTGCAGACCGCGCACTCGCGCGAGTTGCTGGCGCGCTTGCAGGCCGGCGCGCTGGACGTGGCGATCGTCAGCGACGAGGTGGACGACGAACGTTTCGCGAGCGTGCCGTGGCATGTCGAAGAACTGGTGCTGGTGGCAGCGGCGGGCGACACCGTGCGCGATCCGCGGCGGATGGTCGGCGGCACCCTGCTGGTGCTGGGCGGCAATGGCTGCGCCTACCGGCGGCGCTTCGAGCAATGGCTGCAGAACCTGCGCGTGGTGCCGGCGCGCGAACTGGAATTCGCTTCCTATCACGCGATCCTGACGGCCGCCGCGGCGGGCGTCGGCGTCGGCCTGATCCCGCGTTCGGTGCTGGACATCTACGCGCGGCGCGATGCCGTGTCGGTGCACAAGGTGCCCGCGCGCCTTGCTCGCGTGCGCACCGTCGTGGTGACCCTGCGCGGCCGCCACATGCCGGCGCTGACGCGATTGGTCGATTGGCTGCGCGACGACGCCCGTCACCGCAACCGCCATGGAAAAATCGCGCAGGCAAATTGACCGGCGACCCCCGCCGGGGGCGCTGGCGGCACGGCCAGTGCGGGCGTGCATCTGGACGTATGGATGTCCAAAACATGTGTTGACACCGCCCGGCCGCGACGTTAGCTTCGGAACCATGTCGTTTGCACGCGCGCCAGCGGTCGGGCTCATCGCGCCGGATTGTTCCGGACGGATGCTGGCGGCCATCAGCACCATCATTGCCACCACGACCACCGGCAACGGGCGGTCGTTCGTGCGCGAATAATCCTTGCACGCAACGGTCCCGCCCTCGACGAGGCGGGCCGGCGCAATCCGACACCCGCCAGCGGGACGGGACCTTCAATGGAGGTCACCGTGAACGCCAGCGCTCCGCCCCTCACCGAACACCGCCCCGCGCAACTGCCGGAATGTTTCCACGCCGTGCCGGCGCCCGTGCCGCTGCCACGCACGCTGGCCGTGGGTGTGATCGGTCCCGGCCGCGTGGGTGGTGCGTTGCTGGCCCAGATCCGCACCGCGCAGGCACGGCTGCGGCGCAACCAGGGGCTCACGCTGCACCTGTGTGGCGTCGCCACCCGCCAGCGGATGTGGCTGGATTGCGACGACCCCGAACTCGAAGCCCGCGACGGCGCGCAAACCTGGCGCCCCGCCGATCTCGAGACGTTCGCGGAACACGTGCACGAAAACGGACGCGCCGCGCTGTTGGTCGACTGCAGCGCCAGCGAGGAGGTCGCCTCGCGCTATCCGTCCTGGCTGGCAGCCGGCATCCACGTGGTGACACCGAACAAGCTCGCCGGCAGCGGGCCGCTGGATCGCTGGCGCACGATCCGCGCCGCCTGCGCAAGTGGTGCGCGTTTCCGCTACGAAACCACCGTTTGCGCCGGCTTGCCGGTGATTCAGACGCTGCACGACCTGCTCGACACCGGCGACGAGTTGATCGGCATCGATGGCATGTTTTCGGGCACGCTGGCCTGGCTGTGCAGCCGCCATGATGGGCAGCAGCCGTTTTCCGCGCTGTTGCGCGAGGCGCACGCGCTGGGCTACACCGAACCCGATCCGCGCCACGACCTGTCCGGCATCGACGTCGCACGCAAGCTGGTGATCCTGGCACGCGAAGCGGGCCGCGCGCTTTCACTCGGAGACGTGGAGGTCGAAAGTCTGCTGCCATCGGCCCTGGCGACCGTGTCGAGCGAAGACTTCCCGCGACGCGCGCAGGAACTCGACGAACCGATGACTGCATGGCTCGCACGCGCCCGGGCCGCCAACGGCGTGCTGCGGCACGTCGGCAGCCTAGACCGGCACGGCCGTGCATGCGTGCGGCTGGCCATCCTGCCCTCGAACCACCCGTTCGCGCATACTCGCTCGACGGACAACGTGGTGCAGTTCCGCACGCAGCGTTACCGTGACAATCCATTGCTGGTGCAGGGACCCGGCGCGGGACCGGAGGTGACCGCGGCGGGCGTGTTCGCCGATGTGCTGCGGATCGCCGAGACGCTGGCGGTGCCATCATGAGTATCGACCATGATCGAAAGTGCATTGTCGGGATCCGCTTCCTCCAGGCTCCGCGCCGCCTGCGCGTTCGCGCCCGCCAGCGTGGGCAATGTCGGCGTGGGCTTCGACATCCTCGGGCACAGCATGGCCGGCGCCGGCGATCGTGCCGAAGTGCGCGTGATCGGCGAACCCGGGGTGCGCATTGCCGCGATCCATGGCGCGGTCACCGACCTGCCGCGCGATCCGCAACGCAACACGGCAGGCATGGCATTGCTGGCGCTGCGCGAAGCGCTTGCGTGGCCGCACGGCTTCGAATTGAGCCTGCACAAGGGCATTCCGCTCGGGTCGGGCATGGGTGGTTCGGCGGCGTCATGCGTCGCCGCGCTGGTGGCCGCCAATGCCTTGCTGGAAAAGCCGCTTTCGCGCGAAGCGCTGTATCGGTTCGCGCTGGACGGCGAAGTCGTGGCCAGTGGCAGCCGCCACGGCGACAACCTGGGTTCGATGTTGCTGGGTGGACTGGTGCTGGCGACCCACGATCGCCTGCTGCGCATCCCGGTGCCACGCGCCTGGCATTGCGCACTGGTGCATCCGCATTGCGTGCTGGAGACGCGCAAGGCGCGGGCGGCGCTGGCCGGCGACTACGCGCTGGAGACGTTCGTCGCGCAAAGTGCCAACCTAGCGCTGGTGCTGGCCGGCTGTTTTCAGGGCGACGCCGCGCTGGTGCGCGAAGGGTTGCAAGACGTGCTGGTGGAGCCGCGTCGCGCATCGCTGGTGCCGGGTTTCGCGCGCGTGAAACAGGCCGCGCTCGATCACCGCGCGCTCGGCGCCAGCATCTCGGGCGGCGGCCCCAGCGTGTTCGGCTGGTACGAAAACCGGCGCGATGCCGAGGCGGCGGCGGTGGCGATGCAAAGTGCGTTTGCAGCCGAAGGATTGCAGAGCGACGCCTTCGTCGCGCCGATCGACTCGCCCGCGGCAGGGTTGATCGAACACGTTGATGACGCGGCGGATCGGGCGCCGATCTCATGAGCGATTCCTTGACTTGCCTCAGCACGCGCGGTCGCAGCCCGGCCGTCACCATCAGCAGCGCCATCGCGGCCGGCCTTGCGCCGGACGGCGGCTTGTATGTGCCCGAATCGATGCCCCCACTCGACGTTTCGGCCTTCGACCGGGACGGCTCGCTCGCCGACACCGCCGCAAGCCTGCTGGCGCCGTTCTTCGCGGGCGATCCACTGTCCGCCGAATTGCCCGCAATCTGCCGGGAGGCGCTGGATTTCGAAACGCCCTTGCGTGCGTTGCCGCAGCGCGACGCGTTCGTGCTGGAACTCTTCCACGGCCCCACCGCCGCGTTCAAGGACGTGGGCGCGCGCTTTCTCGCGGCCTGCCTGCGCCGGCTGCCACGCCGGGACCCGCGCCCGCTCACGATCCTCGTCGCCACATCCGGCGATACCGGCGCGGCGGTCGGCGCCGCCTTCCACGGCCAGCCGAACATCGAGGTCGTGATCCTCTATCCCGACGGGCGGGTCTCGCCGCGCCAGGCGCATCAACTCGGAAGTTTCGGCGGCAACGTGCGCACGTTGCGCGTGCAGGGCCGGTTCGACGACTGCCAGCGGATGGTCAAGGCCGCGCTCAACGACGCGGCATTGCAATCGGTGCGCCCGCTCAGTTCGGCCAACAGCATCAGTCTCGGCCGGTTGTTGCCGCAGATGAGTTACTACGCGCACGCTGCTGTGCGGTGGTGGCGCGAACACGGCGTGCCCCTCAACTTCATCGTGCCGACCGGCAATCTCGGCAATGCACTGGCGGCGTTATGGGTGCGCAAGCTCGGCTTGCCGGTGGGCGAAGTGCACCTGGCCTGCAACGCCAACGCGACCTTGCCCGAGTTCTTCGGAGGCGGCGCGTACCACCCGCGCGATGCCGTCGCCACGCTTGCCAACGCGATGGACGTCGGCGCACCCAGCAACTTCGAACGGCTGCGCTGGACGTTCGGGAACGACGACGCGAAGCTGCGCCGCGCGCTTCGGGCCGGCAGCATCGACGACACCACGATCCGCCACACGATCGCCCACCACGCGAGCGCGCACGGCGAAGTGTTCTGTCCACACACCGCGACCGCGGTGCATGTGCTGGACACCTTGCGCGCGTGCGGCGATGGGGCGCCATGGGCGGTGGTCGCAACCGCCCATCCGGCCAAGTTCGAGGGTGTCGTCGAACCGCTTGTCGGCCGTCCGGTACCGGTGCCCGCCGCGCTCGCGGCGATGCTGGCACGGCCGGCCGAAGCCGAACCGCTGGCCGCCGAGGTCGAGGCGCTGAAACGCTGGCTGCGCGATTCGCCACCGGAATCGAGCAACGACGCGGTTCCGCCACCTGGCCATCTGGACGTCCATACGTCCACGCATCGCGCATAGAACGAATCGTCATCAGAAAACGCTTGACAGCGCAACGAGCCCGCGATTACTTTCGATCCATGCCGCAGCGCAACATCCACCGCAATGTTCGCAACACCGATCGCGTGGCCGCGATTGGCGGCGCGTTGCAGCTCCGCGGCATCCCCGGGATCGACTCGATCCTCGCGCTCGTCCTCGTACTTGTCCTCCTTATTACCAGCGGAGGTGCGGGCTGAGGGCGCGTGTCCAGGTAACCAGAAACAAACCTGAATACTCCTGAAGAACCCCGCACCGGAAACGGATGCGGGGTTTTTTGTTGCCTTCGGCGCCGCCTCGAACAGCGGAGCCAACGATGAAAAACCCGAACCGGCAACCCAGTGACACCCGAGGTGACGTATCCACCGGACACGTCCGCATCTTCGACACCACCCTGCGCGATGGCGAACAGGCGCCGGGGTTCGCGCTCGATCCCAAAGCCAAGCTCCGGATGGCGCAGATGCTGGAAGCGCTTGGCGTGGACGTGCTGGAAGCGGGATTTCCGCAGGCCTCGCCCGATGATTTCGCCGCTACCGCACGGATCGCGGAGACGTTGCGCGAAGGCACCACCGTCTGCGCGCTCGCGCGGTGCCGCGATGGCGACATCGATCGCGCCGGTCGCGCGCTGGAGAAGGCCAGGCGCTCGCGCATCCACGTATTCATCTCGACCAGTCCGCTGCACCGCGAGCACAAACTCGGCATGGGCCGGGCGCAGGTGCTCGATGCCGCGGTGGCCGCAGTGGAGCGTGCGCGCGGGCTTTGCGACGAAGTCGAATTCTCGGCCGAGGACGCGATGCGCACCGAGCCCGACTATCTCGCCGAAGTGTTCAGCGCGGTGGTCGCAGCGGGCGCCGGCACCTTGAACGCGCCGGACACCGTGGGCTACGCGATTCCGTCGGAAGTCGCGGGTCGCTTCGCGTGGCTGCGTGCGCACGTCAAGGGCGCCGAGCGCGTGGTGTTTTCCTGCCACTGCCACGACGATCTCGGCATGGGCGTCGCCAACAGCCTCGCGGCGGTCAGCGCGGGTGCGCGCCAGGTGGAATGCACCGTCAACGGCATCGGCGAGCGCGCCGGCAACGCGGCGCTCGAAGAAGTCGTGATGGGATTGAACGTGCGCGCCAGCTATTTCGGCGCCACCACCCGCGTCGACACGCGCAAACTCAACCCTGCATCGCGTCTGCTGGTGCAGTTGACCGGCCAGCCCGTGCAACCGAACAAGGCGATCGTGGGGCGCAACGCCTTCGCGCACGAATCGGGCATCCACCAGCACGGCATGCTGCGGCATCCATCCACCTACGAAATCATGCGCCCGCAGGACGTGGGTGTCGATGCGACGCGACTGGTGCTGGGCAAGCACTCGGGTCGCGCCGCGCTGCGCAAGCGGCTGGAAGCACTGGGCCACGCGCCCGACGAAGCCGCGCTCGACGACATCTTCGCGCGCTTCAAGGTGCTGGCCGACCAGCGGCACGAGATCAACGACCGCGACCTGGATGCATTGGCGCGCGGACGCATGGACCGTCGCGGCACGCTGCGTGAGGTGGCCGCATGAGTGCGCGCACGCTCTTCGAGAAGCTCTGGGATGCGCATCTCGTCGCGCCCGAAACGGCCGACACGCCAGCGATCCTCTACGTCGACTTGCACCTGGTGCACGAAGTCACTTCGCCCCAGGCGTTCGACGCATTGCGCGCACGCGGCCTGCAGCTGCGCCGCCCCGACCGCACGCTGGCGACGCTGGACCATTCCACGCCCACCCTGCCCCCGAATCCGGAGGGCGAGCGCCCTTACGCGACGCCCGAAGCGCGCGCGCAGGTCTCGAAGCTGGAAGCCAACTGCCGCGAATTCGGCGTCGCGCTGCACGGCTGGGACAGCACCGACCGCGGCATCGTGCACGTGATCGGGCCGGAACTGGGCGCGACGCAACCCGGCATGACGATCGTCTGCGGCGACAGCCACACCTCGACGCACGGCGCGTTCGGCGCACTGGCATTCGGCATCGGCACCACAGAAGTCGGCCACGTGATGGCGACCCAATGCCTGCTGCAGCGCAAGCCGAAGACGCTGGCCGTGTACGTGGATGGCCGGTTGCCGCAAGGTGTCGGCGCGAAGGACCTGATCCTGCACGTGATCGGCACGATCGGCGTCAACGGCGGCACCGGCCATGTGATCGAGTACCGCGGCAGCGCGATCGAAGCGCTGTCGATGGAAGAGCGCATGACGGTGTGCAACATGTCGATCGAGGCCGGCGCGCGCGCGGGCCTGATCGCGCCGGATGAAACGACGTTCGCATGGCTGAAGAGCCGGCCACGTGCACCGCAGGGCGAAGCGTGGAACCGCGCGGTCGCCCACTGGCGCACGCTGAAAACCGACGACGGCGCGCGCTACGACCGCGAGGTCCACATCGACGCGAGCCGGGTGCGGCCGACCGTCACCTTCGGCACCCATCCGGGTTCCGCGATCGCGCTGGATGCGCCGGTGCCCGTCGCACGCGACACGGTCGAACAACGCGCGCTGGATTACATGCAGAGCCGCGCCGGCCGGCCGATGGCCGGCACGAAAGTGGACATGGTGTTCGTCGGCAGTTGCACCAATTCGCGATTGCCGGATCTTCGCGAAGCGGCGGGTGTGCTGCGGGGCCGACGCGTGGCGAAGCACGTTCGCATGCTGGTGGTGCCGGGCTCCGAAGCCGTGCGCCGCGACGCCGAAGCCGAAGGCCTGCACGAAGTGTTCCTCGCCGCCGGCGCCGAATGGCGGCTGCCGGGCTGTTCGATGTGCATCGCGATGAACGGCGACATGGCCGCGCCGGGACAACTCGTCGTCTCGACGTCCAACCGCAACTTCGAAGGCCGACAGGGCAAGGGCGCGCGCACCGTGCTGGCGAGTCCCGCCACCGCCGCGGCGTCCGCGATTGCGGGCCACATCGCCGACACGCGCGATTGCCTGTCGATGCCCGTCCAGGAGGAGCAGGCTGCATGAAACCCGTCATCCGCATCCATGCCCGCACCGCCGTGCTGGCGGACGAGAACATCGACACCGACCGCATCATCCCGGCGCGCTTCCTCACCACCACCACGCGCGAAGGTCTGGGCAAGCACTGCTTCAACGACTGGCGCTATTTGCCGGACGGCAGCGACAACCCGGCGTTCGCGTTGAATCGACCGGAAGCAAAGGATTGCGCGATCCTGGTGGCGGGCCGCAACTTCGGCTGCGGCTCGTCGCGCGAACATGCGCCGTGGGCCCTGCTCGATGACGGCATCCGCGCGGTGGTCTCCAGCGAGATCGCGGACATCTTCCGCAACAACGCGCTGAAGAACGGCTTGGTCGCGATCGTCGTCGGCGCGGACGAACACCGCTGGCTGCTCGACAACCCCGGCGTCGACCTTTCCATCGACGTGCGCGAACAGACCATCACACTGCCGGGCGGCAACGCCTTCCGTTTCGAACTGGAACCGTTCGCGCGCCATTGCCTGCTCGAAGGCGTGGACCAGATGGGCTTCCTGTTGCAACACGGAGACGCCATCACCGCCTTCGAACAACAACGGGAGGCCGCATGAAAGCCCGCATCGTCACCCTGCCCGGCGATGGCGTCGGGCCGGAAGTCACGGCCGCCGCGGTCGCGGCGCTGCAATCGGTCGCCGCGCATTTCGGACACGACTTCGATGTCGATGAACACCTGGTTGGTGGCGCTGCGATCGACGCCACCGGCGAACCCCTGCCCGCCGAAACGCTCGCGGCATGCCGCGCCGCCGACGCGGTGCTCCTGGGTGCGGTGGGTGGGCCGAAGTGGTCCGACCCGAATGCACCGGTGCGACCCGAGCAGGGTTTGCTGGCGTTGCGCGCCGGCCTCGGCGTATACGCCAACCTGCGCCCCCTCAAGGTGCATGCCGCGCTTGCCGCGTTGTCGCCGCTGAAGAACGAAAAACTTCGCGACGTCGACGTGCTGTTCGTGCGCGAGCTGACCGGCGGCGCCTACTTCGGCGCGAAAACGAAAGCCGCCGACGCCGCCACCGACGAGTGCAAATACACCGTGGCCGAAATCGAGCGCGGCGCGCGGCGCGCGTTCGAACTGGCACGCGCGCGCCGTCGCCACGTCACCTCGGTGGACAAGGCCAACGTGCTGGAGACCTCGCGGTTGTGGCGGCGCACCGTCACCCGCATCGCCGCGGACTATCCCGACGTGACGCTGGAACATCAACTGGTCGATTCGATGGCGATGCTGTTGCTGACGCGCCCGAGCGCCTACGACGTGGTGGTCACCGAAAACCTGTTCGGCGACATCCTCACCGACGAGGCCGCCGCACTGGCCGGTTCGCTGGGCCTGCTGCCGTCGGCATCGCTCGGCGATGGCGCGCGCGGCTTGTATGAACCGATCCATGGCTCGGCACCCGACATCGCCGGCAAAGGCGTGGCCAATCCGGTCGGCGCGATGCTTTCCGCCGCGCTGCTGCTGCGCCACTCGTTGCAGCTCGAAGCCGAAGCGCAGGCGGTGGAAGCAGCGGTGGATGAAGTGCTGCAGCACGGTCCTTACAGCCGCGACCTCGGTGGCGATGCCGGCACCGACACGCTGCGCGACGCGGTGTTGGCCGCACTGGACCATCGCGCCGTCGCCAGCGGCGCCTTCTTTACGGGGATACGCGCATGCGGCTGACCATGAAAACAGGGCTGCGCCAAAGGACTTCGCCATTCCATCCGGATGACACCGATTCCGGGTTCAACGCTGCGCGTGGCCCCGGAATGACGAGACGAAACGCAGCCAGGAATCACCATGCGCAGTGACACCATGAAAAGCGGCCCCGACCGCGCCCCGGCGCGCGCCATGATGCGCGCGACCGGACTCGACGACGACGCGATCAAAAAGCCGCTGGTCGCGGTAGTGCACACCTGGTCCGACGTCAGCCCCTGCAACATGGGCCTGCGCGAACTTGCGCGCCGCGCCGCTGCCGGCATCCGCGCCGCAGGCGGCACGCCAGTGGAATTCAACACGATCGCGGTGACCGACGGCATGGCGATGGGCACGCCAGGCATGCGCTACTCGCTGGTGAGCCGCGAGATCATCGCCGATTCGATTGAAGCGGCGGTGGCAAGCCATTCGATCGACGCGATGGTGGTGCTGTGCGGCTGCGACAAGACCATTCCCGCCGCAGCGATGGCGATGGCGCGCCTGGACATCCCCGCCGTCGCGCTGTACGGCGGCACCATCGCGCACGGCACGCATCGCGATCATCCGATCACGATCCAGCAGGTGTTCGAGGCGGTCGGCGCGCACGGCGCCGGCAAGATCGACGATGCGGAACTCGCGAGCGTCGAGCGCGATGCCTGCTGCGGCGCGGGCGCCTGCGGCGGCCAGTTCACGGCCAACACCATGGCGATGGTGCTGACCACGCTGGGCCTGTCGCCGATGGGCTTGAACGATATTCCCGCCACGCACCCGGCCAAGAACGCGGCGGCGTTTCGCTGTGGCGAACTGGTGATGGCGTGCCTCGCGGCCGGCCGGAAACCGTCGGACCTGCTCCGCCGCACCGCGTTCCGCAATGCCGCGCGCATGGTGGCCGCCACCGCGGGCTCCACCAACGCCGTGCTGCACATGCTGGCGATCGCGCGGGAAGCCGACGTCGACTGGACGCTGGAGGATTTCGAACCGGCCTCGGCCGACACGCCGGTGATCGCGGACCTGCTGCCGGGTGGCCGCTACACCGCGGTGGAACTGTTCGGGGCGGGCGGCGTCGCGCGGGTCGCGCAGGAATTGATCGCAGCCGGCATGCTGGAAGACGTGCCGACCGTCACCGGCAAAAGTCTGTTCGAGGAAACCGCCGCGGCGCCGGTCGCGAAACATCAGGACGTCGTGCATCCGGTTGCATCGCCGCTTAAAGCCCGCGGCGGCTATTCGATCCTTTACGGCAACCTCGCACCCGAAGGTTGCGTGTTGAAGATTCCCAGGCAGGGTGGCCAGTTCAGAGGCAGCGCGCGCGTATTTGAAAGTGAAGAAGACGCCTTCGCCGCCGTGCAGGACGGCCGCATCCAGGCCGGCGACGTGGTGGTGATCCGCAACGAGGGGCCGGCCGGCGGACCTGGCATGCGCGAAATGCTGGGCGTGACCGCCGCATTGATCGGACGCGGGCTCGGCAATGACGTGGCGCTGATCACCGACGGACGTTTCTCCGGCGCGACCCACGGCTTCATGGTCGGACACGTCGCGCCGGAAGCCGCGCGCGGCGGACCCATTGCGCTGCTGCGCGATGGCGATCCGGTGCGCATCGACGCGGCACTGCGCGAACTCTCGACCAGCGCAGACCTGGAAAGCCGCCGAGCCGACTGGCACCCGCCCCAACCCAAGGTCACGCGCGGCGCGCTGGCGAAGTACGCATGCCTGGTCGGCTCGGCATCGGAAGGCGCGACCACGCAACCCGCAGGCCACCGCACGTTGCCACCTTCTCCCCTCGGGAGAAGGTGGCCCGAAGGGCCGGATGGGGGTCCGGTATCGCCCACCCTCCCGGCTTCGCCGAGCCCTCACCCCCACCCCTCTCCCAACGGGAGAGGGGCTCACCAAGGAGAACCCGCATGAATCCGCAAGCCAGCCATTCCCTCGCCCAATCCCGCATCGCCGTCCTTGGTTACGGCAGCCAGGGTCGCGCGCACGCGTTGAACCTCCGCGATTCGGGGCTCGACGTCGTGGTCGGCCTGCGCCGCACTGGCGCGTCGTGGCCACGCGCGGAAGCCGAAGGCTTCACGGTGCTGGAACCCGCCGACGCGGTGCGGGACGCTGACCTCGTCGCGGTGCTCACGCCCGACATGGTGCAGCCGGCCTTGTACCGCGGCGCCATCGAATCGAACCTGAAACCGGGCGCCGCGCTGTTGTTCGCGCACGGCTTCAACGTGCACTTCGGGCAGATCCGGCCGCGCTCGGACATCGACGTGATCATGGTCGCGCCCAAGGGTCCCGGCGCGCTGGTGCGCAGCGAGTATGCGCGCGGTCGCGGCGTGCCGTGCCTCATCGCCGTGCAGCAGGATGCCAGCGGCCATGCCGAGGCGCGCGCGCGTGCCTACGCCGACGGCATCGGCGGCGGTCGCGCGATGCTGATCCGGACCGACTTCAAGGAGGAAACCGAGACCGACCTGTTCGGCGAACAGGCCGTGCTGTGCGGCGGCGCCAGCGCACTGGTGCAGGCCGGTTTCGAAACGCTGGTCGAGGCGGGTTACCAGCCGGAGATCGCGTACTACGAAGTCATGCACGAGCTCAAGCTGATCGTGGACCTGTTCTACGAAGGCGGCATCACGAAGATGCTGGAGTTCGTCTCGGAGACCGCGCAGTACGGCGATTTCGTCAGCGGAACGCGGGTGGTCGATGCCGGCGTGAAGGCGCGCATGAAGGACGTGCTGCACGAAATCCAGGATGGCACCTTCGCGCGCAACTGGACCGCCGAATACGCCGCCGGCCTGCCCAACTACAAGCGCTTCCGCCAAGCCGACCTCGACCATCCGGTCGAACAGGTCGGCAAGAAACTGCGCGCGCGCATGCCCTGGCTGCAGGCCACCACCGCCAAACCATCGGCGGCCACGGACACGGTCACGCCCTTGAAAAAGGCCGGCTGATCGCCGGCACCCCACGAGCAACGAGGTTCGTCATGAAACGCTTCCATATCGCCCTGGCCGTCGCCGATCTCGACGCGTCCATCAAGGATTACAGCGCGCGCCTCGGGCAGTCGCCGCAGGTGGTCGTCGACGGCGCGTATGCGCTGTGGCGCACGGAGCTTTTGAATTTCTCGATCTGCCGCGAACCCGGGCAGGCGGGCAAGTTGTGCCGAATGGGCTTCCTGGACGACGAAACGCATGACGTCACGCGCGACACCGACGTCAACGGTATTCCGTGGGAACGGTTCTCCACGCTGGCGCACGACCTGCGCGTGGCGACGGCCTACGGCGTGCCGTGCTACGCGCCCGGCGACGACGAACTGATCCGCAACTGACCCGCGAAAGGACTGCCTCGTGAACATGCCGCTGTCCGCCGCACCGGATCCTGCCCCGACGCCCGATCGCCATCCACTCGCCGGCCGGACGATGAGCGGCGCGGAGGTGGTGGTGCAGGTATTGGCCGACGAAGGCTGCGACGTGCTGTTCGGGTATTCCGGCGGCGCGATCCTGCCGGTGTACGACGCGGTGTTCCGCTACAACGCCGAACACCCACGCGACGATGGACGCGAAGCGTTGCTGCTGGTCGTGCCCGCCAACGAGCAGGGCGCGGGGTTCATGGCCTCGGGTTACGCGCGCGCCTCGGGCAAGGTTGGCGTCGCGATCGTCACGTCCGGTCCCGGCGCGACCAACCTCGTGACGCCGATCCGCGACGCGATGGCCGATTCGGTGCCGATGGTCGCGATCTGCGGGCAGGTGCCGACGTCTTCGCTTGGCAGCGACGCGTTCCAGGAAGCGCCGGTCAGCAACATCATGGGCGCCTGCGCCAAGCACGTGTTCCTGGTCACCGAGCCGGAGCGGCTCGAGGCCACGCTGCGCACCGCCTTCGAGATCGCACGCAGCGGCCGTCCCGGTCCGGTGGTGGTGGACATTCCGAAAAACGTGCAGAACGCCAAGCTGCGTTTCGACGGCGTGTGTTGCTTGCCGATTCCCGGCTATCGCGCGCGCCTGCGGCAAATCGAACATGCGCGCCTCGATGACGATGCCTGCGCGCGACTCTTCGCCGCGCTCGCGCAGGCGAAGCGGCCGCTGGTGTACGCCGGCGGCGGCGTGATCAAGGGTGATGCCGCATCCGCGCTGCGCACATTCGTCGATGCCTTCGGCGTTCCGGTGACGACCACGCTGATGGGGCTCGGCGCCTTCGACACACGCCATCCGCTGGCGCTGCACATGCTGGGCATGCACGGCACCGCCTACGCGAATTACGCGGTGGAGGATTGCGACTTCCTGCTCGCGCTCGGCGCGCGCTTCGATGATCGCGTGGCCGGCGTGCCGGAAAAATTCGCGCCCCACGCGACGTTCATCGCGCAGATCGACATCGATCCGGCCGAAATCGGCAAGGTGAAACCGGTCGACTGGCACCACGTCGGTCCACTCAGCGTCGCACTGGATCGCTTGACGCGCTACGGCAAGACCCATGGCGTGGCGCTGAAGCTCGACGACTGGCATGCGCACCTCGCCCAACTGAAGCGCGATCACGCGCTGGACTACGACCGCGCCAGCAACTGGATTCAACCGCAGGCCGTGATCGATGCGATCAACCGCCACGCGCGGGGCCGCGCCGTCGTCAGCACCGGCGTCGGCCAGCACCAGATGTGGGCGGCGCAGTATTTCGACTTCGCGGAACCGCGTCACTGGCTCACGTCGGGTTCGATGGGCACGATGGGCTTCGGCCTGCCCGCCGCGATCGGTGCACAGTTCGCGCGGCCCGACGCGCTGGTGATCGACGTTGATGGCGACGGCAGCATCCGCATGAACCTCGGCGAGCTGGAAACCGTCACCACCTACGGACTGCCGCTGAAAGTCGTCGTGCTGAACAACCGGGGCGACGGCATGGTGCGGCAATGGCAGAAGCTGTACTTCGGCCACCGCTTCGCGGCCACCGACAAGAGCCTGCACCGCAAGGATTTCGTCAAGGCCGCCGAAGCCGACGGTTTCGGCTGGGCGCGGCGGCTGGAGCGCAAGGAAGAACTCGAAAGCGTCATCGCCGAGTTTCTTTCATGCAAAGGACCTGCGTTCCTCGAAGTGGCGATCGATCCCGACGCCGGCGTATTTCCAATGGTGGGGCCGGGCGCGACCTACGCGCAGATGGTCACCGGCGAGTTCATCGCTTCGCGGACGGCGCCGGCCCGCGCGGAAGGAGCCACCACCGACATGTTCTAAATGTCTCACCCCGGCGAAGACAGAGGCCCCGGAAGTTCTCGCGCGGGCACTGCATTCCGGCCGGCGCCGGAACGACGAAACGGAGCACTGCCATGAAACACACCCTTTCCATCCTGCTGCAGAACGAATCCGGCGCGCTGGTGCGCGTGGCCGGCCTGTTCGCCGCGCGCCACTGCAACATCGACACGCTGACGGTGGCGGCCACCCACGATCTCGGGGTATCGCAGATCACGCTCGTGATGCACGGCGACGCGAACACGCTGGAACAGATCCTGCGCCAGTTGCGAAAGCTGGTGGACGTGCTGGACGCCAACAGCCTGTCGCTGGTGGGCAGCCGCGGCGACGCGCGGCTCGCGGTCGCGCTGCCGGCATGAGCACTCGGGTTCGCCTGGCCCCACTGCCCCAGGGCCCCAGGGCCGCCGCGCAGGGAGGACGGCCATGGGGCCGGGATTGTTGCCGTGCGCGCGGCGTGGCGGCGGTCAGTCCGCGTGCAGTTCGGCGACGAAATCGTAGATGTCGCCGCGATACCACGAGGTGGTGAATTCCACCACACGGCCATCGTCGAGGAACGATCGCCGCTCCACATTGAGGCCGGCGCTGCCGGCGCGCACGTGCAGCAAGCGCGCATGGCGGGCGGAGAGCGGCACCGCGCGCAGGCGTTGCAGTGCACGACGTGGACGACAGTCGCGGGTTTCCAGTGCTTCGTACAACGAGTCGCGCACCAGCATCGGATCGGGCAGCACGTCGGCCGGCACCACGCTGCGCTCGATCGCAATCGGCTCGTCGCCGGCATAGCGCACGCGATGCAGGCGCACCACTTGCGAACCCGGCGACAGGTTCATCGCCATCGATTCCTCCGGCGTCACCTCGCCCATGTCGCGCTCGAAGAATTCCGAGCGCGCGTCGAGGCCGCGCGCGCGCAGGTCCTCGGTGAAGCTGGTCAGGCGCGACATCGGCTTGACGATGCGTTCGGCCACGAAGGTGCCGGCGCCGTGGCGCTGGATCAACGCGCCGTCCTCGACCAGCCCGGCGATGGCCTTGCGCACGGTGACGCGCGACAGGCCCAGCATTTGCGCAAGGTCGCGCTCGCTCGGCAATGCGTGGCCGGGTTCGATCGCACGCCGTTCGATCACGTTGCGGATCGCATTGCGCAAGCGCAGGTAGGCCAGCGGCTGGTGCGCGGCACGGTCTCGGCCGAGGCGGCGGTATTCGGCGGCAAGGACGCTTTGCATGGCGGCACCATACCAATGGCGCACCAGCGCGACAATCCCGCGCGGCACCTTGGGACACCGCGCGTGCAAGCCCGACAGGTGGTTGCAGGAACTGGTATTCTGTGGTATCTAACTGGTATTATGATGCCGCTGCCGAAGCGACCGCGGCCCGGCTGCTTCGATCTCGCTCGAGGTGCGATGTGACTCCAGCTTCCCTGCCCGTCGATCCGTTCGACCTGGTGATCTTCGGTGGCACCGGCGACCTCGCGATGCGCAAGCTGTTGCCGGCGCTGTTCCATCGTTTCCTGGCCGGACAAATCCGCGTGGGCAGCCGCATCATCGGCGCCGCGCGCGAACCGCTCAACGACGACGGCTATCGCGCCACGGTCAGCGTGGCACTGGGCAATGCGAGTACCCACACGCCGGAACAGCGCGACGCCTTCCTCGGCCTGATCGGTTACCGCGCACTGGACGCACGCAAGGACGAAGGCTGGGATGGCCTCGCCCGAACGCTCGCCGAGCGGCCCGACAACATCCGCATCTTCTATCTCTCCACCTCACCCGAACTGTTCGTCGACATCTGCGAGCGGCTGGCCCGGCACGGCCTGAACCAGGGTGCCGCGCGGGTGGTGCTGGAAAAGCCGATCGGTCGCGACCTTGCCAGCGCCAACCGCATCAACGACGACGTCGGCCGCGTGTTCGCCGAATCGCAGACCTACCGCATCGATCATTACCTCGGCAAGGAAACGGTGCAGAACCTGCTGGCGCTGCGCTTCGGCAACGCACTGTTCGAACCCCTGTGGAACGCGAACCACGTCGACCATGTGCAGATCACCGTGGCCGAAACGCTGGGCCTGGGGCGGCGCGCCGGTTACTACGATCGCGCCGGTGCGCTGCGTGACATGGTGCAGAACCACATCCTGCAACTGTTGTGCATGGTGGCGATGGAATCGCCCTCGTCGCTGTCGCCCGATGCGGTGCGCGACGAAAAACTGAAGGTGCTGCGCGCGTTGAAGCCGATCGATGCCAGCAACGCGGCGCAACTCACCGTGCGCGGCCAGTACCGCCCCGGCGCCTCCGAGGGTAAGAGCGTGCCGGGGTATCTCGAAGAACTGGGCGACGGCGCGAAATCCGACACCGGCACCTTCGTCGCGATCAAGGCCGAGATCGGCAACTGGCGCTGGGCCGGCGTGCCGTTTTATCTCCGCACCGGCAAGCGGCTGCCCGAACGCGTGTCGGAAATCGTGGTGGCGTTCAAGCCGGTGCCGTATTCGATCTTCGAGGGCAGCGCCGGCACGCTGGCGCAGAACAAGCTGGTGCTGCGGCTGCAGCCGGACGAGGGCGTCAAGCTTTGGCTGACCATCAAGGACCCGGGCCCGGGCGGCCTGCGCCTGCGCCACCTGCCGCTGGACATGAGCTTCGCCGAAGCCTTCGGCGTCGACCAGCCCGACGCCTACGAACGCCTGATCCTCGACGTGGTGCGCGGCAACCCGACCTTGTTCATGCGCCGCGACGAAGTGGAAGCGGCATGGCGCTGGGCGGATCCGATCCTCAATGCGTGGGCCGCCGGCGGCCACGCACCGCGCCCGTACACCGCCGGAAGCTGGGGTCCCAGCGCCGCGGTGGCGTTGATCGAACGCGACGGCCGCACCTGGCACGAAGGCGAGGATTGAACCCGACACACCGAGGTAGCCGAGCATGCCACTGCACCCCGCCATCGCCGAAGTCACCGCACGCATCGTCGAACGCAGCCGCGCCACGCGCAGCGCGTACCTCGCGCGGATCGACAACGCACGCGGCGAAGGCGTGCATCGCCGCCGGCTTTCCTGCGGCAACCTCGCGCACGGCTTCGCGGCCTGCGGCGTCAACGACAAGGCGGCATTGCGTGGCGAGGCAACGCCGAACCTCGGCATCGTCACCGCGTACAACGACATGCTCTCGGCGCACCAGCCGTACGAACCCTATCCCGAATTGATCCGCCGCACCGCGCGCCGGCTCGGCGCCACCGCGCAGGTCGCGGGCGGGGTGCCCGCGATGTGCGACGGCATCACGCAGGGACGCGCCGGCATGGAGCTGTCGCTGTTCTCGCGCGAAGTGATCGCGATGGCGGCCGCGGTCGCGCTGTCGCACGACATGTTCGACGCCGCGCTGATGCTGGGCATCTGCGACAAGATCGTGCCCGGCCTCCTGATCGGCGCACTGAGCTTCGGGCACATCCCGACGATTTTCGTGCCGGCGGGGCCGATGCCAAGCGGTATCCCCAACGACGAGAAATCGGCAGTACGCCAGCGCTATGCCGAAGGCAAGGCCAGCCGCGAGGAACTGATGGATGCGGAAGCGGCGTCGTACCACGCGCCGGGCACCTGCACGTTCTACGGCACCGCCAACTCCAACCAGATGCTGATGGAGATCATGGGCCTGCATTTGCCGGGCGCCAGCTTCATCAACCCGAACACCCCGCTGCGCGAAGCGCTCACGGTCGCGGCCGTGCGGCGGGCGACGGAGTTCACCGCGCTGGGCGACGAGTACACGCCGATCGGCCGGCTGCTGGACGAGCGCACCATCGTCAACGGCGTGGTGGGGTTGAACGCCACCGGCGGTTCCACCAATCATCTGCTGCACCTGATCGCGGTTGCCGCCGCCGCGGGCATCGTGCTGACGCTGGAAGATTTCGACGCGATTTCCGGGGTGGTGCCATTGATGGCACGCGTGTATCCCAACGGCCATGCCGACGTGAATCATTTCCATCGCGCCGGCGGGATGCCGTTCCTGATCGGCTCCCTGCTCGATGCGGGCCTGCTGCACGGCGACGTGCGCACGGTATGGGGTGATGGGCTGGACGCGTATCGCCGCACCCCGGCACTGGATGAAACCGGCGAACTCCTGTGGCATGAGGTCACCGGCAGCGGCAACCTCGACGTGCTGCGTCCCGCCGCGGAACCGTTCCGCGCCGACGGTGGCCTGCGCGTGCTGCAAGGCAACCTCGGCCGCGCGGTGATCAAGGTCTCGGCGGTGCCGGGCGATCGCCTGGTGATCGAAGCGCCGGCGGTGATCTTCCACGACCAGGACGAAGTGAAGCAGGCCTTCGACCGCGGCGAACTGGAGCGCGACTTCGTGGCGGTGGTGCGCTTCCAGGGTCCGAAGGCGATCGGGATGCCGGAACTCCACAAGCTCACGCCGACATTGAGCGTGCTGCAGGCACGCGGGCACCGCGTCGCGCTGGTCACCGACGGACGCATGTCCGGCGCATCCGGCAAGGTGCCGGCGGCGATCCACGTCACGCCGGAGGCGCTCGACGCCGGCCCGCTCGGCCGCCTGCGCGACGGCGACGTGATCCGCCTCGACGCCATCGCCGGTACGCTTGAAGCCAGGGTGGACGCAGCGGAATGGGAGGCGCGCACGCAAGTGCACGCCGACCTGTCCCCACACCACGTCGGCATGGGCCGCGAATTGTTCGCGAACCTGCGCAACGCGGTCGGTTCGGCCGATGCCGGCGCGACCATCTTCGGCAAGCACGACCGCCATCACGCGGCCGATGCGTGACGACCTTGCACGAGCCTTCGCCATGACCTCGCAGGAACCCAAGCAGCATCGACTCGCCGAAATCCTCGCGCTTGCCCCCGTGGTGCCGGTGGTGATCGTGGACGATGCCGCCCATGCCGTGCCAATGGCGCGGGCGCTGGTGGCCGGCGGCATCCGCGCCATCGAAATCACCTTGCGCACACCGGCCGCGCTGGACGCCATCCGCGCGGTCGCCGCCGAGGTGGACGGCGCGGTCGTTGGCGTCGGCACCGTGCTCGACGGCGCGCAACTCGAAACCGCGCGCAAGGCCGGAGCGTGCTTCGCGGTTTCACCCGGGACTTCGCCGAAACTGCTCGATGCCGCGGATGACCACGAACTGCCGCTGCTGCCGGGCGTCGCCACCGCGGGCGAGGCCATGACATTGCTGGAGCGCGGCTACTCGCATTTGAAATTCTTCCCGGCGATGCCGGCCGGCGGCGCGAAATTGCTGGCGGCCTGGGCCAGTCCGTTGCCGCAGATCCGTTTCTGTCCCACTGGCGGCATCAGCCTCGCCACCGCACCGGAATTCCTCGCGCTGTCGAACGTCGCCTGCGTGGGCGGCTCGTGGCTCACGCCGAAGGACAAACTCAAGACCGGCGATTGGAATGGCATCGAACGCCTTGCGCGCGAAGCCGCTCTGCTGCGACGCGTCGCCGCGGGCTGATTTCCTTCCTGGGAAAGTTGCACGAGCCGATCCGGCAGGTCGCGCCGCTGTCAAAATGGGCGCTCACTCGTCTCGAAGATGCCAAGCCATGGCCGAATTCGTCGCCCCGATCCTTGATGACATCCGTGCCGCCGCGGGGAGGATAGCCACCCATGCGCAGGTGACGCCGGTAATGCATTCCCCGGAGCTGGATGCGCTGGCCGGTGCCACGTTGTTCTTCAAGTGCGAGCACTTGCAGGTGGGCGGGGCGTTCAAATTTCGCGGCGCCTGCAATGCAGTATGGTCGCTCGACGACGGCGAAGCCGGACGCGGCGTGGTGACACACTCGTCCGGAAACCATGGTGCGGCGCTGGCGCTGGCCGCGCGCACGCGCAAGATTCCCGCGCATATCGTGGTACCCGACGGCGCCGTGGCGGCCAAGCTCGCCAACATCGAACGCGCCGGCGGCATCCTGCACCGCTGTGCCCCGACGCAAGCCGCACGCGAGGAAGCCTGTGCCAAGGTGCAGCGCGAAACCGGCGCGACATTGGTGCACCCTTATGCCGATGCGCGCGTGATGGCGGGCCAGGGCACGATCGTGCCGGAACTGTTGCAGCAGGTTCCCCATCTCGACACGGTGATCGTTCCGATTGGCGGCGGCGGACTGGCTTCCGGCTGCGCCATCGCGCTGGCCGCCTTGTCGCCACGGGCGCGGTTGATCGGTGCCGAACCGGCCGGTGCCGACGATGCGCTCCGATCCCTGCAGCGCGGCCAGCGCGTCACCGATGTCGTGCCACACACCTTTTGCGACGGCTTGCGCGCGACCATCGGTGAACCGAATTTCGCGATACTGGGCGCGCATCGCATCGAAGTCATCAGCGTGGGCGACGATGCGACGCTCGCGGCGATGCGCATGGTGTGGGCCGAACTCAAGCAGACGATCGAGCCTTCATCGGCGGTCGTGCTCGCGGCACTGCTGGGGCAGCGCGAACGTTTCGCCGACCAACGCATCGGGCTGGTGTTGAGTGGCGGCAATGTCGATCTCGACGCGCTGCCGTTCGCGGCTTGAAAACATCCCGGTCTTGCGGCCGGAACGGGTCATGGCGCGCAGCCGCACTCGCCCGCACGGGCGTCTGCGGCAAGCAGGCCTGCTTCGGTTCCGCGAAAAACCGGATCAAACCCGCGAGCATGGCCACTCACCCATGGCACGGTCCGCACCAGCCATCCCCTGCTTCATGATCGTCGCGACGCCGCCGCGCCCGATGCGCAGGCACTGGTTCGCGAGGCGAAGCGGTCCGGGCCGGTGCGAGACGACGACCAGGACCGTTTGCGGCAAGCGCCGCTTCAATGCCGCGAGCACGTTCATTTCGGAATTCGCATCGAGCGCACCGGTCGCTTCGTCGAGCACGGCGATGAATGGTTGCCGCAGGATCACCTGCGCCAACAGCAGGCGCTGCAGTTCACCGCCGGAAAGACGGCATGACGCCCCTTGCAGTTCCAGGTCGAGGCCGTTGCCCATCGGGTGCAAGCGCGGGCCGAGGCCCACGTCCACCAACACACGGTGGAGGCATTCATCGGTACTGTCCGGTGCCGCCCACAACAGGCACTCGCGGACCGTGCCTTGCCATGGGCGGACGCTCTGGCTGACATAGGCGCCCCTGCGGACGAGTTGCCGGTACCGGTCGAAATCCACGCGCCGGCCGTCGACGTGCGCTTCGAAAAAGTCAGGCACCGTCATCCCCGCCAGGACGTCCGCCAGGCTGCTCTTGCCGATGCCGGAGTCGCCGGCAACCAGGGTCATCTCACCGGGCACCAATGCCAGGTTGTCAACGTCGACGCGCAGCGAAGGCAGTTTCAGCCGCAGGCGTTCGATGTGTACCCGCCGTGCGCTGTCGCGGGTATTCGCCGCCGCTTGCGTCGAGCGCCGTGCCCGATCCAGATGGGCGTGGCGTTGCCACAGTTCGAAAGCCGGCACGGCCAGGCGCAGTTGCTGGAAGTTGTGCCCCGTCGAAGCCATGTAGGGCAACAACCGGCCAAGCAGCAGGCCCACCGCGATCAATGATGCCTGGTCGATGCCCCGCCAATGCGCGGCGATCCAAAAGACACCCACCATGCCGGCGATCGCGAACAGTTCCACGACGAGTTTCCCGGACGCCGTCAGTTCGATCTGGCGGCGGTACGCGCGCGCCAGCCTCGCGGAGATGGCGCCGTATGCCGCCTTTTCCGCCTCCTCGCGTTCGAACGAACGAACGTGGCGCAGCCGACGCGGGAAGTCCTCGCTGAGCCAGAACAGCCGGGTCGTGTCTTCCACGTATCGCCGGCTGATCCGCGACTGCTCGCGCCGATGCCAACGCAACACGACAAGCCCGAGTGCCGCCAGCACCGGCAGGACCAACGCGGGCACCGGCGATACCCAGAACGCGACCGCGAGGTTGACGGCGGTCGTCACGCCGGCCACCAGCAATTGCAACAGCGCGCCGACCCCCTGGGTGACCAGTTCGACGTTGGCGGTCAGCACGTTGGCGATTTCGGCCGACGTCGAGCGGTTCAGCGCGACCACGTCCGCATCGATCAGGCGCGCGTGTGCCCTGCCGCGCAATCGCATCGCACAGTCGCTGACGATGCGCGCCCCCAGCCGCGAGACCAGCCAGCGCAATCCCACGTGACTTCCCATGGCGATCACGAAGATCGACATCAGCGTCCCGACGCTCGCCGGCAACGCCAACACGCGGCCGCCGAACATCGGTGCATGACCCGACTGGATCAGGGGGACGAGCACGATGGCGGCGACGCTTCCCGCCAGGGCGGCGATCCACGACAACAATACGTGTGCGCCGGCGCGTGCCACGCCGGCGCGTCCCACGATGGGTGCGAATTCACGCAGCAGGTCGAAGCATCGCCGCCGCCGCGGCAAAACCGCGGCAGCCGCCGGCGCGGGCGCGCGACGCGCCTCAATCGAGCAAGCGGCAGAGCGCATCGATGGCATCGCGCGGGTGGCGTCCACGCCGCAATCGGTGGATGCCCCTGTCCGTGATCTCGCGTTTGAAACGCAGCCAGCCCGGCTGGCTCGGCGCGTAGGCCTGATCGGCTTCGAGCAGACGACCCGCTTCATGCGCGTCGAGCCCGGTCAACAACGCACCGGCGTGATCGCCGGCTTGTTGGGCAGACACGAACACCGCGCCGACCAGCGTCAACGGACGCGTGGCCGGCCGGCCGTGTTCCTGCCGGAGATCCACCTCGAATTTCCTGATGCCGCTGCGGCGGCGGATGACGGGTGCATGCGCCACCCAGCCACGGATCGCGCCGTTCTCCAGGGCATCCAGTGAGTCGCTCCTCAAATGCAGATAGTTGGGCACCCCGGTTGCCAGCAGGTCCGACGGGCGCACGAAGACCGCGTCCTCGGCGAGCAGGTCCAGGCCGTGCAGCAGGCCGTGCAACGCCAGCGTCGATTTGCCCGAACCGCTGCCGCCGAGTATCAGCAACCCGCGCCCGTGCCTTCCCACGCAGGCGGCGTGCAGGGGCACCAGACCCATCCCGCGCGCGGCCAGGATGAACACCGCGAATTCGATCAACTCGCAGCGCAGGTGGTAGGCGTGCTGCAGCATGTCCTCCGATGCAACGATCCGCGCGCAACGGCGCGCGGGGTCGATCATCACGTAATTCGAGGCATCGATGTCGGCGCGGAGCCGCTTGCCTTCCTGCCGCATCTGCGGTGCGGGCGGCTCAATCGCCCATGAATGCGATCTGCGCGGCAGCAGGTGCATCTCGACCCGGAACTCGGCAATCGCGCCCGGGAACGTCTGCGCCGGCAAACCGCCATACGCGGCCTCGACCAGATCGATCAGCTCATGGCTGTTGCTCTCGAACCGGAAAAGGCCGCCCAGAACCCGCCTGGTTGCGCCGGGGGAGGGAGGAGCGGGTTCGGGCGGCGGCAACACGGTCCGGCGACATCCATCACCGTGACCGCGAATCGCACCGCGACGATCGATCGAAGGCTCCAGGTTGGATCGCACGGTATTCGCAATCTCCGGATGGCACCGTGGGTGCCGCGCCGGGCGGAAAAAGTTGCGCGCGGGCGCAAGCGCCATCCGGCATCCGTGCGGCAACCTGCAGCACGGCGCGCGGCACTCACTCTCACGCGCTGTTCGCGAAGGCGCCACAGGATCGCCGCCGCGCGCCACGAGAGGGTTTCCTCGCCGATGTTGAAGATCCAGGTCACCCATTCCTACTTTCTGGAATACGACCCCAAGCAACGGGAACGCGGCAAGCCCTACCCACCGCTCGCCACCATCCAGGCCGCCGCCCTGCTGCGGCGGATGGGGCACGCCGTCGCACTGTTCGACGCGATGCTCGCCGAAGGCGTCGGGGCGTACGAGCAGTCGCTTCCAGGCGTCGAGCCGGACGTCGTGGTCCTGTACGAGGACAATTTCAATTTCCTGACCAAGATGTGCCTGGCGCGCATGCGCGAGGCCGCCTGCACGATGATTGCGGCGGCGCGCGCGCAAGGCGCGCGGGTGATCGTCGCCGGTTCGGACGCCTCCGATCACCCGGAAGCCTTCCTTGCCGCGGGCGCCGACGTCGTGCTGATGGGCGAGGGCATCGCGGCACTCGCCCAGTTGATCGAACGACTGGACCCGGACCGGCACATCGATACCCCGGGCTGGGTGGCAGGCGTATCCGGCGTTTCCGTCCTCGACGGCGGGAAATCGCGAACGACCCGCCTCGGCATCCAGCCGCCGGATGCACAACTCACCGGCCTCCCAGCCTGGGACCTGATCGACATCGAGCGCTACCGCGCGCTTTGGCTGCAACGACACGGCTACTTCAGCCTCAACATGACGGCTTCGCGGGGTTGCCCGTTCCGCTGCAACTGGTGCGCCAAGCCGATCTGGGGCAATCATTACCTGCGCCGCGATGCGGGCGAAGTCGCGGTGGAAATGACCTACCTCAAGCACGCGTTCCGCCCCGACCACATCTGGTTCGCCGACGACATCTTCGGTTTTCGCAGTGACTGGGTGGACGCGTTTGCCGGGCGCTTGCAGGACAACGACGGCACGGTGCCGTTCACGATCCAGACCCGTGCAGACCTCTCGACCGAACCCATGGCCGCCGCGCTCGAACGCGCCGGCTGCGCCGAGGCCTGGATCGGCGCGGAGAGCGGCAGCCAACGTGTACTCGACTGGATGGACAAGGGCACGCGGGTGACGAAGCTGATCGATGCGCGCAAGCGGCTCGGGGTACACGGCATCCGCGTCGGCTTCTTCATCCAGCTCGGCTATCTGGGCGAGCAGCTCTCCGACCTGCTCGCCACCCGCGAACTGGTCACGCTCGCAGCCCCCGACGACATCGGCGTCAGTGTTTCGTATCCGCTTCCGGGCACCCGCTTCTACGAGCAGGTGAAGACCCAGCTCGGCGTCAAGACCCATTGGCGCGACAGCGGTGACCTGGCCATGATGTTCCGGGGCACCTACGATTCCGCGTTCTACCGACGCTTCCGCGACCTCCTGCACAAGCAGGTCGACCTCCGGCAATCGCGCGATTCCGCTTCACCCGAATCCCTGGAACGGGCGCTTGCCGCGCTGGAGGCGCAGTGGGACGCGCTGATCGCAAGCGAACACCTCCACCGCAACCCCGACGCGACCCCGGCGCCGCCGACAGCCCGGGGCCGTGTCGAGCCACTGCGCCGTGTTGCCGCCACTCGAAACCATTAGGGCGGTCCTGCACCGCACCACCGAAGCGATTGCCGCGGAGCTGGCAAGCCCCGGCGGCGCGACACCGGCGTGGGGCGACCTCGAGTGGCGGCTTGCGACGGCAGCCGCGGCGGTGCACGGGGTATCGCCGATGCTGTGGAAACGTTCGCGCTGGACGCATCCGCGGTGGCAGCGGTTCCTCGCAAACCAGCACGGGCACGTCGCGATCCGCCATGCCAGGATCACGGCCCTGCTGGAACGGATCGACACGCGTGCGCGTTCGATGGGGCTGCCGATCACCCCCCTGAAGGGTGCCGCGCTGCACGCGCTCGGCATCTACGTCCCCGGCGATCGGCCGATGGCCGATATCGACCTGCTGATCGACGAAAGCGATGTCGAGGCTGCGGCCGGCCTGATGGATGAAATCGGCTACGTGCCCTCGTTCGATCATTGGCGGCACCGCGTGTTCAAGCCCGCGGAGGGAGCGCCGCCCGCCGTGCTGGGCGAGCACCGCGACACGCCCATCAACATCGAACTGCACACCCGCATCCGCGAACGCCTGCCGGTATCCATCGTCGATATCACCGGACGTGTGCGCCCGCGCAACGCCGAACCCGGTTTGAATCCGTACCCGTCGCGCAATGCACTGCTCGCCCACCTGCTGCTGCATGCGGCGGGCAACCTCTGCGGGCGCAGCCTGCGCCTCATGCATCTGCATGACATCGCACTGCTGGCGCGGACCATGCAGCCGGAGGAGTGGGTGTGTCTGTGGCAGGGTGGCGCGTGCTGGTGGGCGCTGCCGCCGCTGCGGATCGTGGCGCGCTACTACGAAGGCGCGATCCCCGCCGCCGTGCCGGCCACCCTCGCCCGCGATTGCCCGCTGCTGCTGCGCATGGCCTGCCGCCGCCAGACCCTGACAAAGGTTTCGGGTTCGGAATTGTGGCTGCACGCCTTTCCGGGCCTGGAATGGTCGCGAAGCGTACGCGATGCGGCACGCTTCATCGCCGGCCGCATTCGTCCTCCCGCGGAAAAAAGGCGCGAACGCGCAGACATGACGCGCACGCAATTGTGGCTTCACGACGAAGACTGGGTCATGGCCACGCAACGACGGCGAATCTTCACGTGGCTGATCCGCAAGGTGCCCCGCATGGACATGATGTACGTGGTGCGCAGGGCGCTGGGCGATGCGGCACCGGCAGCGGACAAGAATGCCGATGCAGCGGTCAATGCGGACTCCGGCATGCCCGTCATCGAACGCTTGACGTCGTGACCGGGTGAAGTCCCGCCATGGGCACGCCCGAGGTTTCCATCATCCTTCCGACCTGGAACCGGCTGCCGTTGCTGCGCCTGGCCGTCGATTCGGTCCTTGCCCAGACGCATCGTGATTTCGAACTCCTCGTGGTCGATGACGGGTCGACCGACGGCACCCGCGGCTATCTCGAAGCCATCGGGGACTCACGCGTGCGACCGATCTGGCTCGCACACCACGGCGACCTCACGTCGGCGCGCAGCGCCGGGCTCCGGCACGCGCGCGGTGGGTGGGTGGCGTTCCTCGATTCGGACGACCTGTGGCTGCCCGGAAAGCTGGCGTTGCAGCTCCAGCGACTCGCCGCGGATTCGGACTGCCGGTGGAGCTACACGGGATATGCGCTGGTCGACGCCCTCGGCAGGCCGCTGCCGAAGCGCTCCGATCTGCCGAAGCGCTCCGATCCCCCGCAACGACTGCTTTCCGGACACATCCTCGAATCCATGCTCAGGTTCGACATTGCGGCATCGATCGTGACGGTACTCGCGCAGCGGTCACTGGTCGAAGAGATCGGCGGGTTCGATCATTCGGTTCCGATCCGGTCCGATTTCGATTTCACGCTTCGCCTTGCCGCACGCAGCAAGGTTTGCGCGCTGCCCCAAAACCTGGCCTTGGTCCGGGAACACGCGGGGCGAACGACAGCGCGGTTGCGCCCGCTGGATCTTTACGCGGACGGGGAGCGGGTATTCCGCAAGGCCGCGGCGGCTGCAACCACCCGCAGGATACGCGCACTCTGCCTGCGCCAGCGGGCGGTACAACTGGCCGGACAGGCGGGCGCCCATTCGCGGGAAGGTTCGCATCTTGCCGCTTTCGCGGCCCTCGTCCGCAGCTTGCGCGCGGGGTGGTTCAATCGGGTCGTCTGGCGGGTCGCGGCCGGTTGCGCGGCGCGGGCGGCGGGATGGAAGTGAGACGCCCGTTGCGAAAACGTCCGGCATGCGCAAACGGATGCAACGCCCATGTCTCGCCGCAAAGCCCTCCCCGGCGCACGTGGCGACGGGACCGATCGGTTCACGGAGCGGTCATTTGCTTCCTCAGCCGCTCGACATCGCTTTCCTCCAGATCGAAATGGCGACGGAGCCGCTCGATGTAGGCGCCCATGCTTTGCCGCACATCCTGCTCCAGTTCATAGCGTTGGGATACCAGGTGCTGCACCCGCAACACTTCCAGCAGGTGCGACCGCCTGTCGCTGCCGATGGCGAGGCTGGCGGCATGCCGTCGATGCAGGTTGAGCGGCTCGGGCACGAACGCAATGTCGCCTTGCTCGAGTACCGCGAGATAGGCGACCCAGTCACCGGCTACCCTGAACCCCGACATCGTGTCGATTTCGCGCGCGATGGCGTTCCGCAATGCATCGCGGCGGAACAGCACGGCGCTGACGTTGGGAATGGTGTTCTTGACGGCCAGGTACTTCCTGTTCTCGTCCGAGCCCCGCTCCCGGTAGGCCCGCAGCCAGTGCTTGCGTGAAACATCGTCGGTGTACCCCAGGTAGCTATGGGCAAGAAGGTTGCCGGCTTCGTCGATCTGCCGGGACTGGCAGTAAGCCAGCACCACGGACGGGTCCTTCATGGCGGCCGTCAAGCTCTCGAGGAACTCCGGCTCGCAAAGGTCGTCGGCCTCGGCAATCCATACCAGGTCCCCGCGCGCGAGTTCGACGCCCTTGGCCCATTGACGTGACACGCACCCCGAATTGACGTTGTTGCACAGCAGCCGCAACTGGATCCCGTATTCGACCGCGAGCTTTCCGGTGATGGCCAGGCTGTCGTCGTTGGACGCATCGTCGAGGACGATGATCTCGTAGACCGGAACGGTCTGCCGGACGATGGATCCGATTCGGTCGCGCAGGTGGCGGGCGTAGTTGTAGTTGGGAACGATCGCGGAAACGCGGGGAAGGCGGCAGCCGAGCAAATCGAGCAGGTCGAACAGGTACTTGCGAAAGTCGTATTCGTCATCCACCAATGCATGGCCGCGCGCGCCCATTGCCCGTGCACGCGCCCCGTCGTCCAGCAATGCCAGCACGGCATCGCCGAATGCCTGTGGATCGAACGCCGGCACCAGCACGCCTGCGCCGCGCTCCAGCAGCTCGGCGAAGCCGCCGGCGCCGGCAAAGCCGATTACCGGCACCTCGACCTGCAGCGCTTCCATCACCACAGACGGAAACGGGTCCTCCCGCGAGGTCAGCGCGTAGAGATCGGCGCCCGCGAAATACCCATCGGTGTCGGGATCGATGCCGGGAAAATGGAAGCGATCCGCCAATCCGGTGCCGCGCACCATGTCGAGGATGCCTGCCTCCAGCGTCGCGTCGAAATGCCCGACCCACAGGAAGTGGACGTCGTCGCGCGCCTGCATCACCCGCATGCCGATCTCGACGAACAAGTCGATTCCCTTGCGGTGGTCCGCATAGCCCACGCACAAGACGATCCTCGAGGACTGGGGGATGCCCAGTGCCTGGCGCAGCCGGCGTCGTGCCGCAAGCCTTCCCTCCGGACTCGCCAACGCATTCAGTTTGTAGAGACCCTGGGCGCGGCATTCGGTCCTGACCGACCCCAGGTCGGCGCATTCGTCGAACCTGGTGCGCACGTCAGCGGAGGGAAATACCACGCCGTCGACATTCGCCACGAGTGCCCTGGCATGTTCGAGCAACCCCGAGGCGCGGATCATGCCGGGAAGCTCGTGGACCAGGCCGATGACCCGGAACCCGGCATCCTTGAGTGTCTTGGCAAACAGCCCGGAAGCCGTGGTGTTGGCGATCGCGTGGCGTACGCCTTCGGCGTGCAGCCTGCGCGCAAGATGCCGTGCCCTCGCCCCGAGCGGATCGGCGCCATCGAGTTCATGCACCGTGGCCCAGCGGGCAAACCCGTCGCGCAATCGCCCTTCGCCGAGCAGCACCACGTCCACCTCGAACCTGAAACACTCGCAGTACATCCGCGCCATGTTGAGTGCGAGGTACTGGGCACCGTGCGGATGCGCGTCATGCGACACGATCACGATTCGGCGGATGGGCATCGGCGCTGCTTCCTGCGCACCGGTGAGCAAGGCCTGGCGGGTCTGGGCGAGAAAGGCGTAGCCGTAGCGACGGTCCGGTTCGAGGTAGGCGCCCTCCGCCCATTCGTTCCACGCGTTCAGGAACACGAGGCTCTCGCCGGCGACCGGGTGCTTGCGCGCGTAATCGACGGCGAGGTCCAGCCATTCCCGATACCGCGCGGGCGTGGCATCGACGAAGGTGTAGCCCGCACCGGGTTTGCGGGGTTCGTTGTCCCAGGAGGGGAATACGCCGCGGATCATGTCGTAATTGGGTACTTCGGTTCGTCTGGCGCGCTCGACGATCGCCCGGTACTCGATCACGCTGCCGCGATAGGCCGGATTGACGATGTCCAGGCGTTCGTTGACCGGTTCCAGTCCGCATCCGAGCTTGTGCGGCGGAAATTCGATGGCCGCGTCGAAGCCGAAAATGCGTGGATCTTCAATGTCGAATTGCGCCATCGCAAGGAACAGCTCGCCGATACCGGTCCTTCGGCAGTACTTGCGCCAGCATTCCAGCGTGGCGGCGGCATCGGGCAGCAGCGATGGCCGGTACAGCACGATCAGCGGTCGCCCGTCGACGCGGATGTAGCGCGGGTCCCGCAGCATCGGCTCGAGCGATGCGATGAATGCCTGGTCGTCCTCGCTCGAATGTTCCTGCCGGATCAGGATTTCGTCCTCGAGGCCATCCCAGCGACGGGTCCAGTTTTCGTTTGCCCAGCACACGCAGAAGGGAAAATCGATGCCCGGGTCGTCCACGAACTGTTGCAGCGGACGCTCCAGCAACCGTTTGCCGTTGAACCAGTAATAGTGAAAGCAAAACCCCTTGAGCCCGTAATGCCGCGCCAGCCGGACCTGGCGACGCATCACGTCGACCACACGCAGATCGTAGTAACCGAGTTCGCCCGGCAACCGCGGCTGATAGTGTCCGTCGAACTGGGGAACCGCCTTGGACACGTTGGTCCACTCGGTGAACCCGCGTCCCCACCATTCATCGTTTTCGGGTATCGGGTGGAACTGGGGCAGATAGAACGCGATGGCGCTCACGTCGATCTTCGAAAGCTCGGCCGGGTCGTCATCCATCGGGACGTATTCGAAGTCGCGCGCCGCGGCCGCCGACTCGAACAAGCGATCGAGCACCACTTTGCGGGCGACATCGGCATTGCCCGGCCGCCGCGTGCCCTTCGTGTTTCCCGTCGTGCCGCCTGCTTTCCAGCCGCCCATGGCGTCGATACCTGTTCGCGTGCCTGCTGGCGCTATATCCAACGGAACGCCACGGCGGTATTCCGGCTGCGACCGCTTCGTGTTTTCCGCGCGTCCGCCTTTGCAACCGGGGCATCGCCCCCGGGCATGCCGTGGGGCACGCCCGGCGGTTCGCGTAGCCGGTCACCGCGGGAATCCGACGCCATCGAAGCGGGGGCCACCGGCCCCACCAACGCCGGAGGACGCCGCAGCACATGCATGCTGAACCAGCGCATGGGAGCGGTCATTTTCCAGCTGGTCGATGCCAGCAATGCCGCGATCCTGCCGTTGCTGTCTGCCAACGCCGACAGCAGCTCCTGCGTTTCGGGCGGCGACGGCACCCGGAGGATGGCAGGGCTTTCGCTTGCCCGCTCGCCGGCTGCCTGTTCCAGTCGCAACGCGATCGTATTCAATAGCGCATGCTGGCGCTGAACCCTCGCCTCCACGGCCATCACGCTCTCCCGCTGGCGCTTGAAGCGCGCCGCGGTTTCGCCGGAGAAAGCGGACATTTCGTCCTGCAATTGCCGCAGCGAAGCCTGGATCCGCCCCGCCATACGCGCCTGCGCCTCCCACCGGGCGGCCGCGTCTGCCTGCATGGCATGCGCCTGCTGCACGAGATTCCGCTCCACCGATCCAAGGCGCGCATCCAGGTTTTCCTGCAACGCCTGCACCGTCTCGCGCACAGTGGTGGTGACGGAAGCCTGCTCCGCCAGACGGGCTTCCGCCGTTTGCATTCGGTGTTCCGCACTCCACCGTTCGGCCAGCAAATGATCCACGTGCGCCGCATACATTCGGTCGATTTCGCGATAGGAATCATGCCGGCCGGATATCACCGCCCACTTCTTCTCGCCTGAAGCAATTCCGAGGCACGCCCGATAGAGCGTGGCGGCAAGCTCCGGCATGGCCGCGGCTTCGCCAACCGGCGCGTGCGGCGCCTTGTGGTGCCTGCGGCCCGGGTCGAGAAAAGCGTCGACCGCCTTCGCGACCGCTCCGTCCGGCGTCGATGGCCAGTGCACGCCCAGCTCGCGAGCAACATGGGCAACGCTGCCGCGCCAGTCCGACAACAAACCGTCGTAGGTGATCATGGCCCGGCTGCGACGCGCGGATGCGGCCGTGGCTTCCATGAGGTATTGGACCCACATCAGATAAAGGGGCGCACGCGGCCAGTTGTTGCGCCGATGCATGGACTCGACCACTTCCCTCGGATCGCGTACGACGAAAAGGCAGGCGACTTCGAAACCTTTTGCTTCGAAGGCCTCGATCCACAGCGGCGCGACGAGGCACATCCGCGGATCCTTGATGGCGCACAGATCGGCGGTCGCGAAATCGCGCTCGATCAATCCACCGATACGCCGCGCCGCGGCATCCGCGTGCGGGGAGTCGACCCATCCATCCGGCATGCCCCGCATTTCGTACCACGTGCGCCCCAACCCTTGCAGGAGGTCGTCATTGATCCGCACCGCTTCGGCATGCTCCCAGAATCCATCGGGATTGTCGGGGCCTGGCGGGACGAGTTCGTTCCCAAGCTCCGCGCCCAGTAGGTTGACGACGCGGGCCGCAGCGGACGTACCACTCCGGTGCATGCCGAAAATGAGCAATGCACGCTTCATAAGACGGCGACCCCGCGGTCGACATGGATTTCCGGCTTGATGTCGATGTCCATCACGGTCGTGGCCAACCTGCCCGGTTCATGAAGAACCTTGAACATGGCGCCGTCGATCCAGCGATCCAGATAGACATCTTCTCCGCCGACGCGGCCCTGCACACCCGCGTTGAGAAAATAGGAGCCCGATGCAAACAGGCACGGAAACCGGAACCGCACCGCCAACTCGGATCCGGCATCCACGTTCGGCAGGCTGTCTCCATGCCATGACGTGATGCAGCCGGCCAGTTCCAGGCCGGCGATGGTCTTGATCAGCATGCCGCACCGCACGTCGCGGACGCTCCGGTCGAACCTCACCCGGTACGCATAGACATACTCGCGCTGCGGCTGGAGGACGTTGACGCGCCGGCCGCCCGGCGTTTCGACATGCGGATCCAGGATGGAAGCCCCACTGTGGTCGTAACGGAAGGTGCTTGTCGGCATCATGCCCTCGGCGAAGAACGCGCAATCGGCATCCCGCCCGGCGCCGGCCCCTGGCGCCTGCGCTGCAACGAGCATCGTCGTGATGTCGCTGCCGGCAACCGGAACGCCGCCGCGGACCGCCGGATCGGCGACCGTGGCAGCGCCCGGGGTCGGCGTGCCCGGCCCGGCCGGTTCCGCGGATGGCAAGGCATCCGGCTCTTTCCCGCTTCTGATCCGTGCCCGGATCGAATGATATTTTTCGGCAGGCGAATACAAGATCTTCTGGTATCTGGACACCACATGTTTCGGCGTGCCTTCCGTCAACAACTCCCCGCCATCGAGCAGGAGCGCACGGTCGCACAGCTCCACCACCGTGCCGGCAGCGTGGGAAACCAGCAGCACCGTGGCGCCGTCCGCTCGAATCCGGTCGATGCGCGCGAAGCATTTCCGCTGGAAAGCCTCGTCGCCCACCGAAAGCGCTTCGTCCACCACCAGGATTTCGGGCGACACGTTGATCGCCACCGAAAAAGCGAGCCGGACGTACATGCCGCTGGAATAGGCCTTGACCGGCCGGTCGATGAAATCGCCGATCTCGGCAAAATCGAGGATGGCATCGAAGCGGGCGTTCAACTCCTGCTCCGACAGCCCGTACAGCAATCCGCTCAGGCGGACGTTTTCCCTGCCCGTGAATTCCGGATCGAAGCCCGCACCCAGTTCCAGCAGTGCCGCGACGCGGCCGCCCACCGCAATCGTCCCGAGCGTGGGCGTCAATGTCCCGCAGATCATCTGCAGCAGCGTCGATTTACCCGAGCCGTTGCGCCCCACGATCCCGACAGTCTCGCCCTTGCGCACTTCGAAGGTGACGTTCCGCAGCGCCCAGAATTCGTTGAACCACGTCCGCACAGGCCGGCGCATCGCGCGCTGCACGCGCGGCAGGATCATCTGCCTGAGCCGGTCGGCGGGCCGCGCATAGATGTCGTAACGCTTGGACAGGCCTTCGACCCGGATGCTGGAATCGTCAGACGACATCGGCGAAACCCCTGCGCGTCCGTTCGAACCAGGCGAACGCGAACCACGCGAAAAACGATGCGACCAGGGCGTACACGGCGAGGTGCCACCAGCCTGGCGACCGTCCCCAGATCAGGACATCCTGCGAGGCCTCCGCAATGACCGTGAGGGGATTGAAATAGAGGGCGAAACGGTAGCGTTCCGGAACCAGCGTGGCGGGGTAAAGGATGGGCGCCAAGAACATCAACGCCATGGTGACGAGCCCCACCACCTGCTTGAGGTCACGGAAATACACGCCCAGCGATGCCAATAGCCAGACGGTGCCGGCGACGAACGGCAGGAAGCACGCAACCACGACGGGGAAGAAGACCGCCGTCCAGGGTATGCGGCCCATGATGAAAGGCGAGATCGCCAACAGCACGAGCGTGGACATGCACAAGTGAAACAGTCCGGCGCCGAGCGTGCTCCAGGTCAATGTCTCCAACGGAAACACCACGCGCTTGACGAGGTTGGTGTTGCCCGTGATCAACGTACTGGCCCGATTGGCACATTCCGAAAACAATGCGTTGACGTTCAGGCCCACGAACAACACCATGGCGTACTGGAAATGATTGGTGGCCTGGGCATTCCAGCGTGACTTGAAGAGCACGCCGAACACGAAGGTGTAGATGGCCAACGCCAGCAGCGGATTGACAAACGACCACAACACACCGGCGAACGAACCGCGATAACGGCCTGCCACCTCGCGCCTGGCCATCTGCAGCACCAGCGCAAAGTGGCGGGTCAGCGCCAGGTAGGGCGAAAGCGGATCCGTCAGCCGGTAGGCGGATGTCGTCATGGCAGGTGTGTGCTCCCTGCCATCCGGTTTTGGTTGCAGTGGTGGCGAATTTCCCCGGCTTCCGCGGCGGACTCGCGCCGCCACCGGCGCCACACGGCTCAGGGTCGGGAGATCCCTCCAGGCGTGGACGCACGGCTGCCGCCTCTGATCCACGTGTCATAAGCCCCGGGCGAAACCTGCCGCCAACCATGGCTTTGCAGCATGCCCTCGATTTCGCTGCGCCAGGGCGCCGAGTGCGTGAGCACCACCGCCGTCAATCGGTACCGTTGCAGGGCATCCGCAAAAAGCTCTTTCGTATCGGCTGGTCGCTCCTCCCCCCCGACGTATTGCATCAGGGCGCGCCGCCTTTGCGCCTCGGGTGGAGCAAATCCTTGGGTCAGATAGGGAATGCGCGCCCCCACCAGCCGCGGATGCACGACGAACGTCGGCAGCCAGAAGGCGACGAGTTCCGGTGTCAGCACCATGTCGTGCTCGGGAACCTCTTCGGCCACCTGCCTGGCCACGTGATACTCCACGGGATACACCTTCAGGCGCGGCACGCCGAGCGTCACGCCATTGTCGGCGCGCAAGGTTCCGAATCGCCCTCCGAACACCGCCGCGAGCCCCAGCAACAGCGCGCAGACCCCTGCCGCCAGCACCTTCGGCCTCAAGCGCAGGGCGCGCCGGACCACGCCATCGAGCACTATCGCAACGAGGAATGGCAATGGCAGCGCCCAGGTCAAGCGCCAATAGGTGTACACGCCCACGAAATGGTCCGCCACGAAGCGGCACGTATAGGGATTGAGCACTGCGAGGGAGAAGAAAAATGCGCCGGCGAGCAAATAGCGCGCGTGAGTCGGGCAGCGCACGAACGCCCACGCGGCAAGCAGGGCCACCAGCAGCACCCGGGTGCTCCATGCACCCCATGTACCGTCGAGTATCTGTGGCACGTCGGGCATCGGATTGACACTGACGAAGCCTTGGCCCCCGTGCGTCGCCGAGGAGACGGCCCACGCCGCCGCCAGCACGTAGGACGATGCCAGCAGGCCCAACGCGAATCGCCGGCCGCTGGCGAAGGTGGCCGAACACCCCCCCGCCAGTCCCAGGGCCGCGGCGGCGGGCGCGACGAACAGGGCGGTTGCCGCAAACCCCAGCGCCGCGACCTGGGCGGCAAACAGCATCAGCCAGTGGCGCACGCCACCGTGGCGGGTGAACGACAATGCCGACCCGGCAATCACCGGAACCATGCAGGTGGCCAGAACCGCCTTGCCCTGGAACAGGCGGACAAACGCGAAATTGCCATAGGCGCGATGCGCTTCGCCGAGCGCCAGCACCACGAGAAACAGGATCAGCAGCACCGACGGCCAGCGCGTCGGCACGATTCGGCGCAACAAATACACCCATGCCGACACGCAAAGCACGGCGAGCAGCGGCGGCAGGAACAGATATGCGATGACGTGGAGATCGATGCCGGTGATCCGGGCCAGCACACCGACCAGGACGTCGTAACTGTTCAATCGGTAAAACGGCGTCAGGATGGCAGCATCCGGAAGCCGGTAGAGGGTGTCGTGCAGCAATACGGGTTGTTGCGGAAATCGCAGCAATGTTGCCGGGATGCTCAGATGCAGGGTGTCGTCGGGATCGGGCCGGCTCGCGACGAGCGTGACGCAGGCGGCAGCGGCGGCGGCGAGCAGGGCGGCCCACCACGCGTGCTTCCCCGGGCCGTCCCCGACCTCGGCGGCGGGCGCGGTGCGTGATGCGGCGCGGAGATTCGCCATCCACGCCCAACCCAATGCCAGCACGGCACCCCACCAGAACACGACGTACCGCACACCGGCCGAGAGCAAGCCCACCCACAGCGACGCCAGAACCAGGACCGCGAACGGATTGACCGGCGCGCCGATGGCCTGCGGAATTTGAATCGCGCGTGCCGCGACTCCGTCGCCGGTCTCCGCGGCGCCGGACCTCCTGCCCGGTACCGGCAAGCAGAACCATCCCGCCACGGCCGCCACCGCGACCAGCACCACCAAAGGCAGCCCCGACAGCAAAGCGTCGAAACTGGCATGCGTCGCGGTGGCCAGGTGGACGTACATCGACCAGATCGCGTACGACACCGCGAATGCACCCACGGCTCCATCCGACAACCGTCGATCGCGCACCATCCACCTTCGGGCCAGTGACATCGGGGGCGCTTTCATCGGGTTCCCACCGCAATCGTGAGGCTCTGCAGGAAATGAAAATCCGGGCGACGGAGCGCATAGCGTTCGTCGTCCGGATCGCACAGCCGGGCCAGCACCGCGAAGTCCTCGGGCGCCATGAATGTCCGCAGGCGTTCACCCCAGGTGCCGCGGAAGATGCACTCCTGCAAATAACGCTCGTCCGCTTCCGCGAGCGGGCAGGTTCGCTCGATCATCCGGGTCCGCACGCACACGTTCCGCAGTCCGGCCCGATGCATCCATCCCGCCAGCGCGCGGACCGCGGCCAGGTCGCGTTCGCTGCGGCCGTAGCGCGCCCGGTAATACGCGCGCACGGCCTCGTTCACGCGGGCCTCGAGGCGTGCATCCCACGCGAAATACATGTCCGGCACCAGCGAGCTTTGCCCGAGCGCAAGGCGTCCGCCTGGACGCAGCAGCCTCGAAAGTATCCGCAGGCCCGCGACGGGATCGCGCAAATGATTGACCGTGTTGACCGTCCACACGAGGTCGAACGCGCCGTCCGTGAAGGGCGGTTCCCGCATGTCGCCATGCACGATCGACGCCTGTCCGGATACCTGGGCATGGGCGTCGCGCGCGTGTGCGGCAGACAAATCCAGTCCGACCACCAACCCGCTCCCCCGCATCGACGCACGCCACCAACCCAGCGCCTCGCCGGTGCCGCAACCGGCGTCGAGCACCGTCGAACCCGGGGGCGTCGACAGCGCATCGATCGCCTGCCGCAACTCCGGCTGCGCAAACGCGTTGAACAGCTTCAGTTTCTCCGCGTAGTCACGCCGCGGGGTATCGCCCAGCAAACCGGTTTCCCGCAGGCGCGATGGCAGGGCGCTTCTCATCCGCGGGAGCCGCTTGCCAAGCCCAGGTAAAGCGATTCGAACGTGCGCGCCGTGCAATCGGCGTCTTCCGACAAAGCCCTGCATTGCGCCGCGCGCGCGACACGGAGCCTGAGTGCCTCGTCCGCGAGCATGGTATGGATGGCGTCCGCCAGTCGTTCCGGGTTGGCGACCGGCACGGCCATGGCCGCGGAAGGCGCCCATTCCACGATGTGCCCCACCGCCGTGCCGACCGTCGGCACACCGGCCACCGCCGCTTCGACCAGAACGAACGGCCCGGCTTCGTGCCGGGATGACACCACCAGCAGATCGGCCGATTCGACGATGGGGCGCAGCTCGCGCTGGGTCTTGAAGCCAAGGAACCGCACCCGCCTGTTCAACCCGAGTTTGCGGACGAGCTCGGCCATCGCGCCGTGCAACGTGTCGGTGCCGACGATGTCCATTTCGAATTCCACGCCCGTTTTCGCCAGTTTCGCGAGCGCGTGCAGCAGCGTCGTTTGATCCTTGACGCGATTGAGGCTCGCGACATGGATCAGCCGCACGGGTTCCGCGCGGCTCGGCCGCGGAGCGAGCGGCGGCCACCTCCGTAGATCGACGCCCAGGGATACGCGCCGGGCCTGGATTCCCAATGCCTGCAACGCGTCGACCATCGGCGCGCTGGTGGCGGTGACGAGGTCGGCGCCGCGCAGGGCGAGGCGCTCGCGCAACCGTCCCTTCCACGTCAGGCGTCCGCCGTAACCGATGTCGCGCATGGCGACGAGTTCCCCGCCGGTGACGTGCACCATGGACGGAACCCGCAGCAACTTTGCGGCCGCCACGGCAATCAATCCACACGGGCCCGAAAAGATCGCATGCACCACATCGAAGGCTGCGCGGCGATGTTCGCTGCGGACCGCGGCGATGCCGCGCAGGTGGGTCCAACCGTGGCCGATGTTGTGGATGGTGGCGCCGGCGAGTGGCCAGCTGGCCGCGGCCGCCTCCTGGCGCAACGCGAAAACATGGACCTCGTGCACCCGCGACAACCGATCGATCAGCGCCAGCAGCGCCGGTATCACGCGGACCTCGCCGCTGCGGTCCACGCCGCCCGGCACGACGAGCGCGACTTTCATGCCGCCCTCCTGCACCACGCACCGAACACTTGCGAATAGGCTTCGCGCCAAAGCCATCCGACTGCCTCGAAGGACAGCGTGGCATCGAAATGCGCGCGCACTTGCCGCGGCGATGCCCGGTCGGTGGCCGCGCGATACAGCGCGTCCGCCAGGCGCGCCGCGTCACCGCACGGCCACAGGTGACCGATGCGTCCGTTGCCCGTCAAGGCGCGGAAGGCAGGGATGTCGGTCAGCACCGGCGTGGTGCCACAGGCAAGCGCCTCCAGCGCGGCATAACCGCTGCCCTCGGCGTGGCTTCCCGCGACGAACAGGTCGGCCGCGCGCAGCAACGCTTCGATACGCGGGTGCGGCACCTCGCCCAGAAGCTGCACGTGCCCGGCCAGCCGCGCGTCGTCGGCGAGCCTCGCCCGCACTTCGCCCAGCATCGGCGCCGCTCCGAACACGCACCACAGTCGCAGGCCCGGCAGTCGCGACACGACGCGCGCGACGCCTTCGAGCACCGTCAACGGATCCTTGCCGCGGGTCAGGCGCCCGATCCACAACACGCAGGGATCACCGTGCAGACCCGTTTCGGCGCGTGCGCGGGTTCGGTCGCCGGGCGTGAAGCGGCTGCTGGATTCGGGAATGGCGAAAAGTCGCGTGGCCGGATCGAACATGCGCGCCGCCACGAACGGCCGCGCCTGGTCGAGCGACGTGAAGGCAACCCCGGAAGCGTTGGCGAAGCAGCGGCGATGCCGCGGCCGCCGCCACCAGCGCGGCAACCGATCCGCGTGGTCCTGGAACAGGATCGGCAGTGCCGGCGACAAATGCCTGGCAACCGCAGCCGCTTCTTCCACGAAACCGAGCCCGTGCGCGTGCAGGAGTTCGGCGTGGACGCCGTCCGCCACGTCCGCAAAACGACGAGCGCGGCTTTCCCGGGTTCGCGTCCCATCGACATCGACGAAGTGGTAATCGACCCCGTTGCGCGTCAGGCTTTCCGCACGGCGTGCCGCCTGCAGCACCGAGACCCGGATGCCGACGCCCGCCACGAGCTCCGCGATATCCGCCAGCGATGGCCAGCGTTCCAGCAGCGCCTCGATGCCGAGGCCATCGGGTGCGGGCAGGAAGTTGAGCTGCGCCACGTGCACGTGCGTGCGCCTACAAACCCGACACCTGCGGCATGCGCAAGCGCACCATCCGATTGGCCAGGTCCAGCTCCCACGGCCGGTCGTACCTGCGAAAGCGGTAGCGCCACGTGGCCATCGCGCTCATGCCGCGCTTGGCCCAGGGTGGCGCGCGCAGGTCCTGCACGGTGGGGAAGCGGCAGCGCAGCACGGTCACGAAGTCGCGAATGCGCTTGCGCATCCTGTCGCTCAACCATGGCGCGTCGACATGGCACGCGTACGCCACCCACTGCGGCTGCGTCCATTCCTCCACGGTGGCCGGGAAAACCACGGGTTCGCCATGGATGTCGAACAACGCCGGCGCGCGTCCCTTGCCGCGATCCTTCTGGTGCAGGCTGCTTTCGGGAAGCGGCGTGTAGATGTAGACGATGATTTCGCACTCGGGGTTGATCCGCTTCAGTTCGCGGATGAACTCGAAGGCATGTTCGGTTTCCTCTTCGGTGTTCTCCGGCGGCGCGACCATGAACGACAGTTCCGGGATCACGCCCATGCGCCTGCACAACTCGGCGACCGCCAGCGCCTGGTCGGGCCGCGTGCCCTTGCGGATGGCCTTCAGCATCTGGCGGTCGGGGGATTCGGCGCCCATGAATGCCATGCGCAACCGGCTTTTCCTCACCAGTTTCCATGCGCGCTCGGACAGGTTCAGCAATGCGTCGGTGCGCGCGAAGCACCACCACGGCAGTTCGAAGCGGGCCATGATCTCCAGCAGCGGGATCATGTCGTCCTCGCGGTCGAAAAAGTTGTGGTCGAAGTACTGGACCGAATCGGCGCCGAGCGTATGGCTCAGGTAATGCAATTCCTGTTCGAACCGTTCCAGCGGCGGCAGCGCGGTCGCGCCGCCGAACATCGCGGCCACGCCGCAGAAGGTGCAGCGGAAGCGGCACCCGAGCGCGGCCTGGTGCGCGACGGTACGCGAACCGAGATAGGTGCGTGCGAAGTAGCGGCGCGGATCGCCGAGCTTGTCGTAGGGCAGCAGCGACGCGGCCCGGACGGCCGAGAACGGCCGGCCCGGATTGTGCGTCACGCCACGGATGCCCTTCCACGACAGCCCTGCGATGTCATGCAGCCTCGGTCCTTCCCCGCCCAGCGACGCGACCAGTTCCGACAAGGTTTGTTCGCCCTGGCCACGGACTGCGTAATCGACGTAAGGCGCGGCCAGCACCGCGTCCGTATTGAGCGTGGGAAAGTAGCCGCCCCAGATGATCGGCAGGCCCGGAAAGCGTTCGCGGACAGCCCTGGAAACGGCAGCCGCCGCGACGACATGCGGGCCGCCCATCACGCTGACACCCACCGCATCGAAATGCTCGCCCGCGAGCGCGCGCACTGTTTCGCCGACAATGTCGCGGTCGAGATTGCCGTCGATGATCCGGCTGCTGCCGGTCTGGTCCAGCACCGCGGCCAGGTTCAACAGCGACAACGGGAATCGCGCGCTGTGGCGCGAAGTGATGGTCGGGTTGATCAGCAGCGTGTTGGGTGAACGGCTCATGGATGCACGCCGGAAAGCGGAGTGATCAAAGCGGGCGCCGCAACTGGAAAACCAACGCCACCGGCACTTCGAGCGCGCGCCTGTCGAAGTGCGCGTCGGCGGAGATGTCGGCGCGGTCGAGCATCGGCTCCAGCACCCGCACGATTTCCAGCCGCACCGACGCGCAGGCCGCGTGCCAGTGGCTGTAGAAGTGCGGCGTGTGCCGGACGGCACAATGCCGGCCGTCGGATTTGAAGTCGCGCAGCCAGCCGAGCGCATGCCCGATCGGGTGCACGTCACTGCACAGGATGGTGCCGCCCGGCCGCGTCACGCGGCGCAACTCCGCCAGCGCAGGTTGCAGGCGATCGAGGTGTCCGATCGTCAGGGCGCAGATCGTCAGGTCCGCCGAAGCATCCGGCGCCGGCAAGTTCTCGAGATCGCCCTGTGCCAGTTTGATCCCGTCGCCATGGCGGCATGCGCCGAGTTCCCTGCCCGCGCGTTCCAGCATCTCGACGGAAAGATCGATGCCGGTGACCCGCGTCGCCCCGCGCTCCAGCGCACGCAGCATGTAGCGTCCGCTGCCGCAACCGGCGTCGAGTACCGATCGCCCGCGCAGCTCCGCCGGGATCAAACCCACCATCGCGCGCTCTTCGGCCTGCATCACCGGGTTGTGGGCGCGCGGGGGATAGCCGGAGGCCCACAATGCGTAGGCATCGCGCGGCTCGAGCAGCTCGATGCGCGGCTTCAACGGCGCCCCTCCGCGAGGGCCGGTTCGCACACCGGCTGTTTCGTGCACGAAGCGAACTCGAGCCCGGGCTCGAGAGCGAGCAACGCCGGATCGGCAAGCGCCTTGGCGAGCAGTTTCGGTCGTCCGTCCAGCATCACCGCCACCGTTTCCACGCCCGCCACTTCGAACCATTCGGCGAAATCGGGATCGGCGATGCGCGGTACGCCGTCGCGCACCACGGCCCGGATTCGGCTGCGTTCGATGCCGACCACGCTGCGCGCTGCTTCGCCGCCGCGATCGACGACGATCAGCAGGTCCGCGTGGGCGCCCGCCGCGAGGCGACCGCGCCGCGACAGGCGCAGGATGCGTGCAGCATCGGCCGTCGCCAGCGCGAGCGCCTCGTGCGCACCGAGCGCACCTTTATCGATCACGGCGCGCAGTTCCTCGAGCAGGTCGCGCGCGCCGCTGAGCCGCGAATCGCTGCCCAGCGCCAATCGACCGGCCGCTTGCAGGCGGCGCGGATCGAGCGTGCGTCCCAGCAGGTTGCAATTGCTGGTCGGGCACCACACCACCGCGGCGCCGCTTTCGATGACGCGATCGATGTCGCGTTCGCGCAACCCGACGCCGTGCACCAACACACTGTTCGACGCGAGGCATCCCATTGCGTCCAGTTGCGCCAGTTCCGCTTGCGCGGTGGCATCGGTGCCTTCGGCCAGATGGATCATCCATGGGCGATCGGAGGAGGTGTCATCGAAGCTTTGCCACACCGGCGGTCCATAGGCGGGCCAGCCCAGCGCATAGCTCCAGCCGTAATCGCGCAGCAGCGCGACCGGAAAGTCCGGCGCGTCGAGCGCCGGATGCCACGGGTCGTGGTGGACCACGCAGGTCGTGCCCGCAAGCAGGTTTTTCAGTGCGCCGTGCCGCAGCCGCAATGTCTTCGGTACCGCCAGTGCGGCGACAACGGCGGGGTCCCCGAAGTGCGAGCGGAACGCCGCGATCCACGCATAGCTGTTCGGAAAGGGCGCGCCGCCCGGCAGCGGCGGTACCGCATTGAGATGCAGGTGTTCATGCGCGTTGACCAGGCCGGGTGCGATCACGTGATCGCGCAGATCGATCCGGTATGCGCGTGCGGGCGCGCAAGCGCAGACCTCGCCGGCCATGAGCGCCAAGGGTTCGCGGGATTCGCCCTCGGCGGTGAGCGTCCGCGCGCCCCGCAGGCCGATGCCGGCCACCGTCATGCCCATGACCGCGCGCTCAACACGATCAGGAAGTGATCGCCCATGTCCCGCAGCAGCGGCAACGTGCCCAGGCGATCGTCAAGCCTGCCCAGCCAATCGCACCACCGCCGATGGCGATGGTAGTAATCGAGCAGATACGGCGGCGGCATGAACAGTCCGAGTGCGCGATAGCCGCACAGCGCGAAATGTTCGGCAAAAACCCGATAGAACTCGCGCGGCACGTAATAGCGGGTCCAGATCGTGTGGCGGTTCATGCCGACCGGCGTCGCACCGCGCGCGGCCCGTACCCAGGCGCGCCTGAAGCGGCCGCGCGCCATGTAATGGCCGATTTCCCAAGGGCAGATCCGGCCGATCACCGAACACACCAGCTTCCCGCCCGGCCGCAGCAGACGTGCGCACTCGGCCGCCGCGGCCTGGAGATCGGGTACGCAGTTGAGTGGTCCCAGGTTCGAATAGATGCCGTCGAATTCGCCTTCGATCCGGTCGAGCTGATGGATTCCGACGTGCCTGGCATCGATCCGGGCATGCGTTGCGGCAAGTGAAGCGAGTTCGCGCGTGCGCTCCACCATCCGCGGCGACCAGTCGATGGCGGTCACGCGGTAGCCGCATCGGGCGAACTCGGCCGCATCGATGCCCGTGCCGCACCCGAGATCCAGCAGCCGCGAACCCGGCGGAACCTCCTCGCGCACGGCGTTCCACATCGCGCGCCGCATGCGCTGGACCAGCACGTTGTTGCCGCGCGGACCATCGTAATCGACGGCGACGCTGTCGAAGGCCAGGCGCGTGTCGAGGAGTTGCGATTCGATCGCGGGCGTACTTCGTTCGAGCATGGCGTGCAGGGTCACGGCGGAATGCCTTGACGGGTTCGTAGGTGGGTGTCGCCACGCCGCGCTTTGGTTGAATGGCGCGATGACGCACCCGCGGCATCCGACGCGGGGGGCCGGGGAAAGGGCGATCCCGACCGGTGTGCGGCCACCTTCCGATGCCGAACGAATCGTGCGTGGCCGCACTGCCACCGCTTGACACGATCCGCAACTCGACAGTGCAATGGGCCAACGGCGGCGGATCGAGGAAGTTGCCACGCGTTGGGCTGGAGTCGGCGTCATGCCCGGCATGCTGCGCCTGTAAGGCAGGACGCCCCAAACCGGTCGTGATGGGAACCGCGTGGCCGCCCGTCCCACGATCAGGGCCGCCGATGGAACATGCCGATGGCTTTCATGGCGAGTCGCTTGCGCTGGTGGGGACCCTCCGCACCACGGCTCGCCGGAAGTCGGCGGCGCTTGTCGGAGCACCGGTCGCATGACGCATGACGGTGGAAATCCGATCCGGCGGCGCCTCCGCACCGACGCGGAACCGCGGCAGGGGAGCGCGCGCTCCCCGCATCGGAATCAGCCCATCGACCGCGCGCCGCCCGGTCCGGCGATGCCTGCCTCATGGGTCATGCTCGTTGCGGCCTGCCTGCTCGTCCCGCTCCCCGCCTGCGCCAGGGAACTGAATGGCACCGTGTCGCTCGCTTCCCAGTTGGTGGATCGAGGTCTCGCGATCACCCCCGCGACCCCCGCCCTGCAGGGGGGCATCGCCTGGACCATGTCGTCGGGCTGGTCGCTGGGCCTGTCCGGCGGCGTGGAACTGCGTTCGCCGGGCCACGTCGCCGAAAGCGTGGCCCGGGTCGCGCATGCATGGACGCTCTCCGGGGACTGGCGGCTGCAGGCCGACATGGTCTATTACCACTACACGGGTCGCCTGCGCGCCAATGTCTACGAGCCGGGCGTTTACTGGGTGTATCGCGATGTGCTGACCTTCGGCGTGTCGGCCGTCTATATCGCCAGTGCGGACGAGCACAGGCTGCACCCCGCCGCCGACGTGAATTTTCATTGGCCGCTGGCGGGGGGCTTCTTCATTTCCGGGGGATTCGGCGTTGCACGTTATGCCGTGCCTTATGGGTACCCCAATGAGCGCTACCACACGGGCTATTACCGTTACGGCGAAGCGGGACTGCTTTGGAGCCATGGCGCCTGGCGGGTCGAGCTCGACCGCGTCGCCATCGATCCGGGTTCGCGCAGGTACCTGCGTCGCCTGGCCGCTTCGCCATGGCTACTGACCCTTTCCCGATCCTTCTGAAAGGCTGAACGAATCCGCCGGACCGGACAGGCAACCTTCACACGCCGAACCGGCACCCATACCTCAGACCGGTCATTCCCGCGCAGCGATGAATGAGTCCACAAGCGACGTCGATTCCCGCGATCGCCTGCTGCTCCAGCGCATGGCGGCGGGCGACCGCACCGCGCTGGAAACGCTTTACCGCGCCTACCACGGCGGGCTGTGCCGCTTCCTGTCGCGCCTGACGCGGCGCGCCGATCTGATCGAGGAAATCGTGAACGATTGCTTCTGGATCGCGTGGCGAAAGTCGGGAAGCTTCCACGGCGATTCGCGTGTTTCGACCTGGATCATGGGCATCGCCTACCGGTGCGGGCTGAAGGCGCTGCGGCAACAGGGCGACGAACCGGTCGACGACTACGCCCTGCGCGAAGGACGGGGTCCATCCCACGCTCCGGATGAGGATCGCGAGTTGCGCGACTGGCTGGCCAAGGCGCTCGAACACCTGTCCGCGGACCAGCGTGTGGTGGTCGAACTGGTTTACGGGGTCGGCAACAGCCTGGATGAAGTTGCCGCCATCATGCAGGCCCCCGTCGGCACCGTGAAGGCGCGCCTGTTCCACGCGCGCATCAAGTTGCGCAACGTGCTTCCGGCCCTGGCGGGCGATCCGCCTGCGCGACGAGAGAACTTGTCATGACGATCCAGATGAATTCCGGCAAGGACTGCACACGCGCCTGGGAAATCATGCCGTGGGCGCTGCAGTCCACCGCCCCCCGCGAGCAGTGCGACTGGTTGGTGCACCACCTGGCACAGTGCGAAACGTGCAGCGCGGAATTCGCCCGGCAGAGCCGGCTGCGCTGCGCCCTGTCGTTGCCCACCGACATTCCCGTCGACGCGGAGGCGGGGTTGAAGCATCTGATGGAACGCCTGGACGCCCCGGAGCCGGACACGACGACGGCGCGGCTTTGGTCATCGGGCAATCGGTTGACCCGCGCGCTGGCCGTCGCGGTGGTGGTGCAGGCAATCGGGATCGGCGCCCTGGGTGTCCGGTTGTGGTCGGATCAGGCGCCGCGTTATCGCACCCTCAGCCAGCCTGCCCTGGTCGAACCGGCGGGCGCCCTTCGCGTCGTGCCCGCCACCGGCATGAAGCTGGCCGACTGGAACAGGTTGCTGCACGACCTCGATTTGCGCGTGGTCGATGGGCCCAATGACGTGGGTGCCTACGCGGTCATGCCGGTCGGGCCCGATGCGTCATCGGCGTCGGCGCTGCAGCGGCTGCGTGCCGATCGCGACATCCGCCTGGCAGAGCCCGTCGACAACACGCCATGAAGCCGCGCGCGCTTCTGGTCGCCGCCGCGTGCCTGGCATGCAGCGCATTCGCGCACGCCCAAACCGGCAATGCCGTGGTTTCGATGGACAGCCGTCGCGACATCGTGCTGGCCGTCGCCAACCCGATCGACCCGCCCGCAACCCACGCCGGTTCCAGCCTGCTCGGCTACGCGCCCACGGGAAACTACGGCGCCGGCCAGCGCGCGGCGTCCACCCTCGCCGCCTTGCAACGCAATTACCGCTGGCGCCAGCTCGTGGGCTGGCCCATCAAGAGCCTGGACCTGTACTGCATCGTGCTGGAGCCGCCTGCCGGCACCAGCCGGGCCACGTTGCTTGCGGCACTCGGCCAGGACAAGCGGGTGCAGCTCGTCGAACCGCTGCAGGACTTCTCGGTCTATTCCCGCGATTCGAAGGATGCCCGCCGATACAACGATCCCTACGTCGATCTCCAGCAAGGTTTCCGCGAAACCGACGCCGGCCTCGCGCAGGCCGTCACCCAGGGTGCAGGCGTCGACATCGCGATCGTGGACACCGGTGCGGACATGACGCATCCGGACCTGCGGGGCCAGATCCACGATGTCCACAACCTGGTGGATGACGACGCATCGGCCTTCGACCGCGACCACCATGGCACCGAGGTCGCCGGCATCATCGCCGCGATCGCCGACAACCATCGCGGCATCGTGGGGATGGCCCCCAAGGCCGGGCTCAGCGTTTACAAGGCGTGCTGGTATCCGCCCGGTTCCGGTGCCGGCGCGCGCTGCAATTCCTTCACCCTCGCCAAGGCACTTGCAGCCGTGATCGGCACCGATGCCCGCATCGTCAACCTGAGCCTGGGCGGCCCGCCGGACCCGCTGCTGTCGCGATTGATGCAGCGGGTGGTGGAGCATCACATCGTGGTCGCCGCGCTGCCGCCCGACGGCAGCCTCCACGGATTTCCGGCCGACGTGCCCGGCGTGATCGTGGTGAACGCCAGCGGAAACCCGGTGGATCCACCCGGGGTGCTCAACGCCCCCGGCAACGACATCCTGACGACGCAGCCCGACGACGGCTACGACTTCTCTTCCGGTTCGTCCATGGCCGCGGCACAGGTCAGCGGCATCGCCGCGCTGCTGGTGTCGCTGGATCCGGCCCTGGACGGGCGCGCGATCCATGACCTGCTGGCACGTACCAGCAAGCTCGTCGGCGGCGTGCGCCAGGTGAATGCCGCGGCGGCGGTGGCCGCGCTGCAGGCGGAGTCCGCCCGCCATGACTAGTGCGGACGCGGCGGTCACGGCTCCCGACCCGGCAGATTCGTCGGAGGATGGGTACTGCGCAACCGAAGCGTCCCGACCTTCATGGCACCACGGCAGGGAGCATTTCCATGGCGCGGCCATCGCGGCACCGGATGTCGCCGCCGAAGCGCTGCCGCCTGGCGACGAGCCGATCGACTGGGTGGGCATGCGGGGAATCGAGATGCCGATCCTGTTCGACGCCGGCGACGGCCATCCGCAGCGCTGTCACGCCAGGGTGGATGCTTTCGTGAACCTGATGCGCCCGGACCGGCGCGGCATCCACATGTCGCGCCTGTACCTGCTGGCGAATCAACATCTTGGTGCAGAACCCATCGACGCGGGAATGCTGGAATCGCTGCTGCGCGCGTTCCTGCGCTCCCACCACGCGCTGGCCGACCGCGCGCGCATCGGGATCCACTTCGAGTATCTGGTACGCAGGAAGGCATTGCGCAGCCATCACCACGGCTGGCGTGCGTATCCCGTTTCCATCGAGGCGGCCCTGGTCGGCGATGCCTTCGACGTGGATCTCGGTACCCAGGTCGTGTATTCCTCGACCTGCCCGGCTTCCGTGGCTTTGTCGCGACAACTGGTCCAGCAGCAATTCGCGGCGGATTTCCCCGCCGGGGAATCGGTGGAGCATGCCGCCGTGCTTGCGTGGCTCGGGAGCGAGCGCGGCATGGTCGCGACGCCCCACGCGCAACGAAGCGTCGCGCGCGTACGGGTGCGTTTCGCCGAGGGAGCCCGGCTGGATCTGGCCACCCTGCTGGAGCGGATCGAACGATCGCTCGGGACCGCGGTGCAGACGGCGGTCAAGCGCGAGGACGAGCAGGCCTTCGCGCAGGCGAACGGCGAAAATCCGATGTTCTGCGAAGATGCGGCGCGGCGCATCCGGCGCGCGTTCGACACCGATGCCGACATCGCGGCGTATCTCGTCCGCGTCGAGCACCAGGAAAGCCTGCATCCGCACGACGCGGTGGCGCAGGTGCACCGGAATTTCCCGGGATCGGCGCATGCCGCAGGGATCGCGCATGGCTTCTCCATCTGAGCGGACGATGCGTACCCTCGGGCTGCCTTCGGCGGCGCTGCTCATGCTGCTCGCGCTCGCAGGCGCACTGCTGGCCGCGCGCGATACCGCAGCGCAAGTCGTCCATCCTGCCACCACCTCGAGTGCGCTGACCGAACAGGATTTCCACCGGATCCTGCCGAGGCTCACCGCGCAGGCCGCGACGAAGGCCGACAGAAGCAACCCACATGCGCACGCGCTGCCGGCGCGTGCATTGACCACCGAAGACTTCAAGCGGATGTTGCCGCGCACCGACATGCGCAGCGATACGGATGCCAACGCGCATCCGCGCGCCCACGCCTGGCTCGACAGTGGTCCAGCCACGCCGTTCGACGCTGCCCCCATCGCAAGGAATCCGCTGGCGGCCGATGCGGTCGCGATCGGTGCCAAATCCTGCATTGCCTGTCATGCGCTGGAAAACGTGCAGGCATCGCACTCGCTGCACGTGCAGGCGTTCCGCGCCGGCGCCGTCGGCACGGGTGCCGCGGCCGCGTGCGAATCCTGCCACGGACCCGGTTCCGCCCACGCCAGGGATCCGACCAAACCCGGCCTGATCATCGCTTTCACCCGCGACGCGAAAACGCCAATCGACACCCAGACCGGGGTGTGCCTTGCCTGTCACAAGGGCGGCGCGCGGCAGGACTGGATCGGTTCGGTGCACCAGCAGCACGAACTCTCCTGCACCGATTGCCACAACCCGATGGCGCGGTTGTCGCCCGAAGGCGTGCTGGCCGACAACTCCATCAACGAGGTGTGCGCGGGCTGTCACCAGGGCATCCGCAACAAGTTCAATCGTCGTTCGCACATGCCGCTGCCCGAGGGGCAGATGTCCTGCGTCGATTGCCACAACCCTCACGGCACCCTGACCGCTGATCTCATCAAGACCGACACCGTCAACGAGACTTGTTACGCGTGCCATGCGGAAAAACGCGGGCCGTTCCTGTTCGAACACGCGCCGGTGCGCGAGAGCTGCCTGACCTGCCACGACCCGCACGGTTCCAACCAGCAGGCGCTGCTGGTGCTGCCGGTGCCGATGCTGTGCCAGCAATGCCACACCATGACCGGGCACCCCAACGACCTGATGACACGGGCAGGGCTCGCCACCGGACCCGCACCGGACGAGCGGCTGATGGGGCGAGCCTGCCTGACCTGCCACACCAATATCCACGGTTCCAACAATCCGTCCGGCTCGAGGTTCCACAAATGAACCATTCGACGCATGTGGTGCTGCTTTCCCGGACCATGCAGAACCATCCTTCCACAACCCCCGCCAAGCCGTTGCATGGCAACGGCTTGGCAGCCCCCTTGACTCAAGGGGGCAGAACAGCCGGTGATTCATTGGCGCGGTGCCGGTAGGGAGAGCCCATGCGCAAGATGCTCGTCGCATCGCTGGCCGTCGCCATCGCCGCGTCCCTCGCGGGTCCGGGGGCGTTTGCCGATTCCAGCGACAGCGCGCGCGTGGGCGACATCCAGTACGGCAACGCCCTCGATCCGAGCGGCTGGGCGCCGCTGCTGTGGGCCGATCCGCGCGGGTTTTCGTGGCTGCACGCCGGCATGATGCGAACACCCAGCGGCGTGCTGTATCCGTATCCACCGCAGCGCGACGAGGACTCCCCGCTCTACAAGGACAGCGACTGGGTTTACTGGGGCTTTCTGCAACTGGGCTACCTGCACCTGGGCGGCGACAGCCACGCAGAATTCTTCCGCCAGTACGCCGGCTGGAAGAGCGGCTTCGCGCTCGGTCTGTTCGCGCTGTACGCGGACAATCCGAAAACCGGTCAGTACCTGGAATTCCGCGGCAGCCGCCTGGGCGGCGACGACCAGTACTACCGCCTGCGCGCCGGCCGCTACGGCGCCTACAAGATCCAGGCGTTCTACCGGGACATTCCCCACGACGTCACGACCAACGCCTTCCCGTTGTGGAATGGCATCGGCAGCACCGACCTGACGCTGCCGGCGCCGCTGGTGCCCGGCGGCAGTACACCGGCAGAGGTCGCGGCCGTCGCGAAAACGCGTCCGCGGCAGACCATCGGCCTGACGCGCCGGCGCGAAGGCCTCAGCTTCGAGGCCAGGCTCTACCGCGACTGGATCGGCTACGTCTCGATCGTCGACGAAAAGCGCACCGGGGACCGGCTGTGGGGTGGTCCGATGTACCTGAACTACCTCCTCCAGGACAACGGCGGCGCCCTGGAAACGGTGCGCCCGATCGATTTCACCACCACCAACGTCAGCATGGGCCTGCGCGACGTCGGCACGGTCTGGCAGTTCCAGTTGGCCTATACCGGCTCGTTTTTCCGCGACCACAAAGACCATTTGAACTACCAGAGCCCGTTCGCCTTGCGGAACGTGGTTGGCGTGCCGCAGGTCGCCAACATCTACCAGGGCCAGTTCTCGCTGGAGCCCGACAACGATTACCACAACCTGCGTGCGGAGCTTTCGCGCAGCCTGAAGTGGAACGGGCAACTCTCGCTGGCCGCGGCATGGGGCACCATGCGCCAGGACGACCCTCTGCTGCCGCCGGTCACCTGCACCGGCACTGGCGGGATTTTCATTTCGCCATCGGCCGACTTCACCTTCGACTGCGCCGACTGGAACACCACCTCGGCGCTGTCGCAGCAGACCGCAAACGCACGCATCGACACCGGCCTGCTCGATGCGAAGATCACGCTGCATCCTTCCCCGCGGTTCGGCTGGCACGCGGGGCTGCGCTGGTACCGCGAGGACAACAGGACCAACTACCTCGCCTTCAATCCGCTGACCGGGCAGTACGGCTACATCGCCGAGAACGGCTCGCAGGGCAGCATCATTCCCGGCCAGATCGGCATCTTCGATCCGCGCAATCCGCTGTTCGCATCGTACGTGACCCAGGTGCGCGCGATCCCGTTCGGCTACACCGACATCATTTTCGAGACCGGCATCGATTTGCGCCTCGGCGAGAACAACACCCTGAACCTCACCTACAGCTTCGATCGCAAACAGCCGAAGCATCGCGAGCGCAGCCTGGTGAACGAGCAACGCATCAAGCTGGGGTGGGTGGACCGCGCGCTCGGCAAGGCCACGCTGCGTTTCGACTACGAGTTCGCGTATCGCAACGGCGGGCCTTACACGTCCGATCCGTACGAAGCGTTCTATTCGACGGCACTTCCCGGCTTCGTGACGCCTCCGCTCGGCAACGTGGCGTTCACCACCGACGCGATGCGCAAGTACGACCTCGGCAACCGCATCGAACACAAGCTGCACGCGACGCTGATCTATCCGATCGGCGACACCGCAACGATTTCGGGCGTGGTGTACGCGACGCGCGACAACTACGGTGCCGCGATCGGGCGGCAGGCGACGCGCAACCGCGGTTTCGACGTCTCCTGGGATTGGCAGCCTTCGCCGCTGACGAGCATGAGCGCCCATCTCGGCCGCGACGATTCGAGCCTGCATTTCTCGAACGTCGGCGACGACGAAGACATCACGGGTGCGCCGGGCCGCGACGATCCATCGCTGGGCGGACCGCTTTTCCCGCTCGCCAATCAGTGGCAGGGCATCGACCACGAGCGTGATTACAACGCCGGACTCACCCTCCGTCACGACTTCGGACGCGTGCGCGCCGACCTCGGCTACACCTACACCTACGCGCTCGGCCGGGCCGGATACGCGTACGCTTCACCCGGTGCCCTGCCGATCACCCAGCAGCCGTTGGTCGACACCGTGGGCAACGCCTTCCCGGACAACCACTACCACATCCATACCCTGCAACTCGGTTTCGACATAGCGCTGTCGCGCAGGATCGGCATGCGGATATTCGACGTCTTCTCGACCGGGAGCTTCGCCGACTGGCACTACGCCGGCCTCGAGGACAACCTCGTGATCGACCACCGGATCTACACCGACCTCGGGCCGCAGGCGCACTACAGCGTCAACCTGATCGGCATCCTGCTGAACGCGAAACTGTGAGGACGCCGCCGTGATCTGCACCACACGCGCCGCAGCCATTTCCTCGATCGCATCGGTGGCGCTGGCTGTCGGCGTGGCCGTGGCCGCGACCGCGCCGTTCGATGACTTGCGCAAGCAGGCACCGATCCAGGGCGATGCGGCGGCGGGGGCGGCCAAGGCCGCCGCCTGCGCGGCTTGCCACGGCGCCAAGGGCATCGCGGTCGCACCGACGTTCCCGAACCTCGCCGGGCAGTCCGCCACCTACCTTTACGTTCAATTGCGGGCGTTCAAGGATGGTGCGCGCGACAACGCCGTGATGCAGCCGCTCGCGAAGGCGCTATCCGATCAGGACATGCGGAATCTTGCCGCGCATTTCGCGTCGCTGCCGGGCAAGGTCGCATCGCAAGCGGTGCAGTCGTCCTCACGCGGCGCGGTCCTGTTCCACGTCGGCGATGCCGCGCAAGGCGTGCCGCCCTGCCAGGGTTGCCATGGTGTGGATGGAAGGGGACCGCGCCCCGACCCCACCAGCACCGCGCCGCAACCGGCGTGGTCGACCTTCCCGGTCCTCGCCGGCCAGAACAGCCAATACGTACTGGCGCAATTGCAGGCCTACCACGACGGCACGCGCGTCGGCACCAGCAACGACAAGGTGATGCAGGGCGTCGCGCACAACCTCAGCGCAGCGGACATGCGCGCGCTCGCCGAGTACGTCTCGAGCATGTAGCGCTACTCGACGGTCACCGATTTGGCGAGGTTGCGCGGTTGATCCACGTCGGTGCCGCGCAGCACCGCGACGTGGTAGGCCAGCAACTGCAATGGTACGGTGAGTACGGCAGGGGCGATGAAATTGCCACCCGCATCCACCTTCATGAGCTGACCGCGGTTGCCGTTCAATGAAAGGTCCACTTCGTCGTCGGCGAACACGTACAACTGTCCGCCACGCGCGCGAACTTCCTCCAGGTTGGATTTCAGCTTTTCCAGCAACTGGTTGTTGGGGGCCACCGCGATCACCGGCATGTCCTCGTCGACCAGCGCCAGCGGGCCGTGCTTCAGTTCGCCCGCCGGGTATGCCTCGGCATGGATGTAGGAAATCTCCTTCAGCTTCAGTGCGCCCTCCATGGCCACCGGATATTGCACGCCGCGCCCGAGGAACAACGCATGGTGCTTGTCGACGAACGACTCGGCCAGCGTGGCGATGGCCGGCGCAAGTTTGAGCGCACCCTCGAGACGGCGCGGCAGGCTGGCGAGTTCGGCCACGAGCTGCGCGAGGCGACCTTCGTCGATGCCGCGCAGGCGCGCAAGCTCCAGCACCAGCAGCGCCAGCGCCGCCAATTGGGTCGTAAAGGCCTTGGTGGAAGCCACCCCGATTTCCGGGCCCGCGCGCGTCATCAGGGTGAGCTCGGATTCGCGTACCAGGCTGGATTCCGGCACGTTGCAGATCGCGAACGAACCGAGGTAGCCGCGCTCGCGGCCCTCGCGCAGGGCGGCCAGGGTGTCGGCGGTTTCGCCCGACTGCGAAATCGCGAGGAACAGGGTGTCGGGCATCACCACCACGTTGCGGTAGCGATATTCGCTGGCAACCTCGACACTGCACGGAACGCCGGCTATGCCTTCCAGCCAGTAGCGCGCCACCATGCCGGCGTGATAGCTGGTGCCGCAGGCGATGATGTGCACGTGGCGCACGCGCTTCAACAACGCGTCCGCGTCGACGCCGAAGATGTTGGGCAGGATGTGCGTGTCGGCGAGGCGGCCTTCCAGCGTGTTGGCAACTGCACCGGGCTGCTCGAAGATTTCCTTCAGCATGTAGTGGCGGAACTGACCGCGTTCGACCGCGTCCATCGACAGGTCGCTCTCACGCACCTTGCGGGTCGCCGGAGTGCCGTCGGCAGCCTGGATCACGAGTCCGTCCGGCGTGATTTCCACCACGTCGCCTTCTTCCAGGTAAACGATGCGGTTGGTGACCTGGATCAGCGCCTGTACATCCGAGCCGAGGAAATGTTCGCCAATGCCCACGCCCACGCATAACGGGCTGCCGCGGCGCGCCCCGACCACGTGCCCGGGATGGTCGCGGTGCAGCACCGCGATCGCATACGCGCCGCGCAGGCGGCGGGTGGCTGCGCTGACCGCTTCGCGCAATGACTTGCCCTCGGCCACCAGTTTGTGCACGAGGTGCGCGATGACTTCGGTATCGGTGTCCGAGGTGAAGGCGTAACCGGCGGCCTTCAGTTCTTCGCGCAGTTCCGCATGGTTCTCGATGATGCCGTTGTGCACCACCGCGACGGTGTCCTTCGACACGTGCGGGTGCGCGTTGGCTTCGTTGGGGACGCCATGCGTGGCCCAGCGGGTGTGTGCGATGCCGGTGCGGCCGTGCAGGTCCGATGCGCGCCACAGCGTGTCCAGTTCGGCGACCTTGCCGGGCGCCCGCAACCGCGAAAGCCGTGCATTGTCCAGCACCGCCAGCCCCGCGGAGTCATAGCCGCGATATTCGAGGGCGCGCAAGCCCGCCAGCAGGATGGGCACCACATCGCGCTGGGTGCAGGCGGCGACGATTCCGCACATGAGGCTGGGCGCTCCAGGTCAAAAAACGCAACGATACAGGGATTTTTGCGGACAGAACCGGCGGCCCTTTCCGGCCTTCGGCACGGTTCATGCAGGGGGTTCCGGGCTAGGCTGAAAACTTTGAACAGGGTCTCATTCCGTAGTATAAAAGCCGTCCGCTTGCCGATCGGAGCGGTCGGTGCAGAGGCCCAACGGATGGGGGTAGCGACATGTTCAGATTGTTGCGGCAACGGGCGCTCAAGTGGCAGCTCCTGTTGGTAATAGTCGAATTTGCCCTGCTGGCGGGCTGCGTCTACGCAGCGGTGCTGCTGCGTTACTGGGGTGACCACGATACCCAACTGGCGTTCGGGCGGGCGCTCCACTGGCGTGCCCTGCTGGTTTCGGGCGTGCTGGTTTTCGCCATGGCGGCGCTGGGCCTGTACCAGGTGCACCTGCGGGCCGGCCTGCTGGGCCGGCTGAGCCGGCAGGGCGTGGCGTTCCTGCTCGGGTGGGTCGCACTGACCGTGCTCTATTACGTCATCCCCGCGACCTATCTGGGTCGCGGCGTGCTCGGCATCGCCCTGGTGCTGGGCTATCTGGTAGTGGCCCTCTGGCGCATGAGCTTCCTCGGCTTCGTGGATGCCGACCTGTTCAAGCGCCGCGTGGTGATGCTGGGCGCCGGGGAACGCGCGGCCGAGGTCGTCCGCAAGATGCGCCGGAAGACCGACCAGCGCGGCTTCAAGATCCTGGGTTACGTGCCCATCGGGGAAGATCCGATGGCGGTGCCGGCGACTTCCTTGCTGCATCCGGCCAAGAGCCTGTACCAATGGGCGCAGCGGATGGGGGTGGACGAAATCGTGGTCGGCCCCGATGATCGTCGGGGCACCTTGCCGGTCGACGCACTGTTGGAATGCAAGCAGCGCGGAATGGCCGTGACGGAGCTCGCCGAGTTTTTCGAGCGCGAGGCGGGCAAGATCAAGATGGACCTCACCAACCCCTCATGGCTGGTGTTTTCCGACGGCTTCAACATCTCGCCGGTGCGGCGCACGGTGAAGCGCGCGTTCGATGTTTCGATGGCGGCGCTGGTACTGCTGATGACATGGCCGTTGATGCTGCTGACGGCGCTGGCGATCCGGCTGGAGTCGGGCCGGAACGCACCCATCCTGTACCGGCAGGAGCGCGTGGGCGAGAACGGCAAGTCGTTCCCCGTGATCAAGTTCCGCAGCATGCGCACCGACGCCGAATGCGACGGCGTCGCGCGCTGGGCAACCAAGAACGACGATCGCGTCACCCGCGTCGGCCGCTTCATCCGCAAGACGCGGCTGGATGAACTGCCGCAACTGTGGAACGTGCTGCGCGGCGACATGAGCATCATCGGACCCCGTCCGGAGCGTCCGCAGTTCGTGGACGACTTCAATGCCCGCATCCGCTACTACTCGTTGCGCCATTGCGTGAAGCCCGGCCTGACCGGGTGGGCGCAGTTGCGTTATCCGTACGGCTCTTCGTTCGAGGACGCCGAGGAAAAGTTGAAGTTCGACCTGTTCTACGTGAAGAACCACAACTTCGTGTTCGATCTGGCCATCCTGGTGCAGACCGTCGAAGTGGTATTGTTCGGGCGCGGCGCGCGCTGACCGATCCGTCACCGGCCACGAAGGAAGGCGTGGCCCGGGGCGCCCGCGCGCCAGGGGACTCTCGACAGCGGATCAAGTCCGGTGGCGGCGGATCGCCCGCGCGCCAGCGGGTGCGCGGGCTGGGTGACGGCTCCACGCGGTACGCTGCTGCGCCCTTGCCGCATGACTTTCAGCCACTTGTAGCCCGCCACACGATGCGTCAATGTGGCAGACCAGACTGGAGACCCAAGCATGGCCGACCCGTTGCACGTGATCGTCCTCGCCGCCGGCGAGGGCAAGCGCATGAAGTCCATGCTGCCCAAGGTGCTGATGCCGCTGGCGGGCAGGCCGATGCTGGCACACGTGCTGGACACCGCGCGGGCGCTCCGGCCCGAAGGCCTGCACGTCGTGTACGGCCATCGCGGCGAGCAAGTGCGGGCGACGTTCGCGCGGGACACCGACATCCACTGGGTGCACCAATCCGAACAGCGCGGCACCGGGCATGCGGTGATGCTGGCGTTGCACGACATTCCCGATCCCAAACGCATACTGGTGCTGTACGGGGACGTACCGCTGCTGCGCGCGGAAACCCTCACCGAACTGGTGCGCACGCATGCGGAACTCGCCGTGCTGGCGGCCGAACTCGACGATCCATCCGGCTACGGGCGCGTGTTGCGCGATGGGCTTGGGCGGGTGCGCGCGATCGTGGAAGAGAAGGACGCGGACGAAGCACAGCGCGAAGTACGCATCGTCAACACCGGCGTCACGTTTGCGGAATCCCCGCAACTCCGGCGCTGGGTCGACCGGCTGGTGCCGGACAACCAGCAGGGCGAACTGTACCTGACCGACGTATTCGCCCAGGCAGCCGACGACGGCACGCCGGCCGACGTGGTGATGACGCGCGACCCCATCGAGGCGTTCGGCGCAAATGATCCCGCACAGCTTGCGGAACTCGCGACGTACCTGCGGGCCCGCGACGCGCGGCGCCTGATGCTGGCGGGCGTGCGCATCGCCGATCCCGCGCGTTTCGACTTGCGCGGGCACTTCAGCCATGGCCGGGACATCGAAATCGACGTGGACGTGATCCTGGAGGATGGCGTGACCCTCGGCGATGGCGTGAAAATCGGTCCGTTCTGCCGCCTGCGCAACGTCAACCTGGCGGCCGGAACGGAGGTCATGGCGCATTGCGACCTCGAGGGCGTGACGACCTACGGCGCCTGCCGGATCGGCCCGTTCGCGCGCCTGCGGCCGGGTACCGAACTCGCGGCCGGCGTACACGTCGGCAACTTCGTGGAAACCAAGAAGGCCAAGCTGGGTGAAGGCAGCAAGGCCAACCATCTCACCTACCTCGGCGACACGAAGGTCGGATCGGGGGTCAACATCGGCGCCGGCACCATCACCTGCAACTACGACGGCGTCAACAAGTTCGTCACCGAAATCGGCGATGGCGCGTTCATCGGCTCGAATACCGCACTGGTCGCGCCGGTGCAGGTGGGCGAAGGCGCCACCATCGGCGCAGGCTCCACGATCACCGCCGACGCCCCCGCCGGCAAGTTGAGCCTCGCGCGGGGCCGCCAGACCACCATCGACGATTGGCAACGCCCGCAAAAAAAATGATCAGCCGCCGGTTGGCCGCAGTGGCAGGTTCGACCAGCCGTCGATTTCCACCAGCAGTTCGCGGCGGCAGATGTCACCCTGCAGCAGGATGCGGGGCACGGCCGGATCGAGATGCCGCATCAGGGCGGCACGGATCCGTTCGACATCCTGCGGGCGGCGCACGTAAACCTTGAGGGGCGACAACACATCGAACGCCGGGAGCTCGGCCCGTTCGAGCAGCGCGTGCAAGTTGGCAACCGCCTCGTCGGCCTGCGCCGTCACATCGTCCGCGTGATGCGAGGCGTGGCCGATGACCGCGGCGGTACCGGAAATCGCCAGCGCGCCGCCCGGCAACTGCATTGCGCGCGCAAAGCTGGGCGCGGTGGGACCGTACTGGCGCGGGTATTTCCAGGCACTCACCTGGCGCGGGTTTTCGAGCGCCTCGCCCGGTTCCCTGGCGCACAACGCGTACACCTGCAACAAGCCCGGCCGACCATGATGGCCGATCGCGGTGGCTGCGGGATACGCCGTGATCCCGCGCGCGGCGAGCCCGCGTGCACGGCCATTGCAGAACAACCTATAGCGCTCGCCGTCACCTTCGCCCGCGTTGATCGCGCCAAGGTAATTCCAGATCCGTTGCAGGTGGCATTCCGGCGATTCCGCCACATGCCCGAGCAAAAGCGCATAGGCGTGTTCGCTGGCTGCCTCGATGCCGCCGCACCCGGCTTCATCGACTTCCACCGCGACGAAGCGCCAGCCACCGCCGACCGCCCAGTGCAGCGCACCGGCGCGGCCATGGCTCACCGTGTCGCCGACCGACCAGCATTCGCGCGGCGGCTGGGCGTCCAGTGGCGGCAGGGGGATCCGCAGATGGCGCGGATCGGCAGTGCCATCCGCGCCCACGCCGAAATCGAACACCGCCAGCGTATCCGGTCGATCCAGCAGCGTTGGCGCAGGCTCCCCCCGATACGCGACGCGCAACACCGAACCCCTCATGCCATTCCTTCCGAATTGCTGTGACGCGTGCGGCCATGCATGCCGCCCGACGCCTGTGTCAAACTGTCCATGTTACACTGAATGGTTGATTCGATGAGATTGCGGAGCCACGGAGCATGACCCAGCAGACCCCTGAGGAGCAGGAATTGGCGAGCCTGATCGTCGAGAGCCTCAACCTCGAAAACGTGTCGCCGCAAGACATCGACCCCGAGGCGCCATTGTTCGGCGGCGAGCTGGGACTCGACTCCATCGACGCGCTGGAGCTGGCGCTGGCGGTATCCAAGCGCTACGGCATCCAGCTGCGTTCGGACAATCCCGACAACCGGCGCGTGTTCGGCTCGTTGCGGGCACTGTCGGAACACATCCAGGCACACGTCTGCGATCATTCATGATCGCCGTCCGGAGGGAGGCACCCGCGCTCTCCACGGTCCACGTTGCCTGCTTCCCCGGCACGCCCGCGCTGGTTTTCGGAATGCCGCTTCGAAGGGACTGTCCCGTGGCGGCTATTGCTGCGACGGATCGTCGGCGTTGCTGAACTTCGATCGCAGGGCGCGATAGTGTTCCAGTTGCGCGGTGAAACGCGCCTCGGTCCGGGCAAGATCCGCGCGCTTTTGCACCAGCGCGGCCCGCTCGTCGTTGACGCTCTGCCGTTGCTCCGCAATCCGCTTGCTGACGTACGGCGGAATCGGCTGTTTGGAATGTTCCAGATCGGCCGCATGGGCCAGCAACTCGGTCAACGAATCCTCCTGGCTGCGCAGGTTGGTTTCCAGCGAGCTGATGTCCGCCTGGATCTGCCGGAGCTGGGCCTGCTGTGATGCCTGCAGGTCCTTGTCGGTGGGATAGGCCGCGAGCATCTGGGCGTCCGCGACCCGGCGCTGCTGCGCCTCGCGCCTGACGGCTGCATCCTGCGCTGCGCGGGTGGCGGCCGCCCGGCGTTCGGCGGACGTCAGCTCACGCTCCACGTGGCGGACCACCATGCCTTGCGAGTTGACGATGTCATAGCCGCCCGCCAGCGCCGACGAGGGAATGGTGTCGCTGAAATGCACCACGCCGGAAGCGTCCGTCCAGCGATAGTGGGTGGTCGGCGTGGGCGGGGCCGCGAACGTCGGCGCGCACATGCCGCAGGCCACGGCTGCGAGCAGCAGGCATGAGGAAATTCGGCGCATCACGATCTCCGGATGGGAACCAGTATAGGCTCGGGAAGCCCGCCATAACCTGCTGCACTTGGCAGCTTGACGTCGGCAGTACCCTTCCGATCCGCTCGGTTCGCGGAGGCTGCCGACACAGGGGCTCCCGGATCATGCAAATTGCGGGCCGGGCCCGGATTCAGGCCGGCCCCACGCCATAACGATCACGATAGGCCTGGAGCCGCTCGCGTTCGGCGGCGAGGTCGGGCCGCATGCCCGCATATTCCATCAGATCGCCGAGACCGACGATCGCGATCACCGGCACCCCATCCTCGCGCGCGAGTTCCTGAACCGCCGAGCGCTCACCTTGCCCACGCTCCTGCCGGTCCAGCGCGACCAGCACGCCGGCCACGGTGGCACCGGCGCCGCGGATCAGGCCGAGCGATTCGCGCACCGCCGTGCCGGCGGTGATCACGTCGTCCACGATCAGCACCCGTCCCGAAAGCGGCGCGCCCACGATCACCCCGCCTTCGCCGTGGTCCTTGGCCTCCTTCCGGTTGTAGGCCCAGGACACGTCCCGGCCGTGCTCGCGCGCCAATGCGACGGCCGTCGCCGCCGCGAGCGGAATGCCCTTGTAGGCGGGACCGAACAACATGTCGAAGGCGACGTCGTTCGCGATTACGGCAGCGGCATATGCGGTGCCGACGTCTGCCAGCGCGGCGCCCGTGTCCATTCTGCCCATGTTGAAGAAGTACGGGCTCTGGCGGCCGGACTTCAGGGTGAATTCGCCGAAGCGCAGCACGCCGCGCGAGAGCACGGTCTCGAGAAAGGCCTGTTGGTGGGGTTTGAGCATGAGGGTGAGCAGGAACCGGGGAGCAGCATGATAAAGCCTTGTGCCTTCCCGCAGGATCCGTGGCTGGGGTGCACGGTATCCGTTACGCTCTTGCCCTGCTCCCTCCACCCTGCTCCCGTTCAATGAAAATCATCTCCTTCAACGCCAACGGCATCCGTTCCGCCGCCAACAAGGGTTTCTTCGACTGGCTGGGCCGGCAGAACGCGGACGTGGTGTGCCTTCAGGAAACCAAGTCGCAGGAAACCCAGCTCGTTGATCCGTGTTTCCGTCCCGATGGCCACCATTGTTTCTACCGCGACGCCGTGACGAAGAAGGGCTACAGCGGCGTCGCGATCTACGCCAGGCGCGAGCCCGACGAAGTGCTGAAGAAGATCGGCTGGAAACCGTTCGACGATGAAGGCCGCTACATCGAGGCGCGCTTCGGCAATCTCTCGGTGGTGTCGCTGTACGTGCCGTCAGGCACCTCGGGCGAGGAACGCCAGCAGTTCAAGTTCGAGGCGATGAAGCAGCTGCGCAAGATCTTCGACGGCTGGCTCGCCAGTGGCCGCGAGTACGTGGTGTGCGGCGACTGGAACATCGTGCGCAGCGAGCGCGACATCCGCAACTGGAAATCCAACCAGAAGAACTCCGGTTGCCTGCCGGCGGAACGCGCCTGGTTGAACGCGCTGATCGCGGATCCGCACGGCGACGGCACGCCCGCGCCGGAACACGGCTGGCTGGACAGCTTCCGCGTGGTGAAACCGGACGTCGAGGAATACACGTGGTGGTCCAACCGCGGCGCCGCGCGCGCGAACAACGTGGGTTGGCGCATCGACTACCAGATCGCCACGCCCGGCATCGGTCAGTGCGCGCGTGCCTGTTCGGTCGCGCGTGAGCCGCGGTTCTCCGACCACGCGCCCTTCGCGGTGGACTACGCGGAATGACCCGCAGCGCCGCGGGCGCCGGCAAGCCCGCCAAACCGTCCATATGGAAGGCCTTCACCCAGCCGGCCGCATGGACGATGTGCTTCTTCGGTTTTTCCTCGGGGCTGCCGTTTCTCCTGGTCGCGGGCACGCTGGCGTACTGGCTGAAGGCCGAGCACATCGTGCTGCGCGACATCACGATGATCGCCAGCGCCGGCATGACGTACGTGTTCAAGTTCCTGTGGGCGCCGCTGCTGGATCATTGGAAGCTGCCGCTGTTCTCCCGGTTGGGACGTCGCCGCGGCTGGCTGCTGCTGGCGCAGGCCGGCGTGGTGGCCGGGTTGCTGACGATGGCCTTCCTGACGCCGGCGCGGCTGGATGCCTTCATCGCCGCCACGCTCGCCGTGGCGTTCTTCGGCGCCACGCAGGACATCGCGGTGGACGCGTGGCGCATCGAGATCGCGCCCATGGATCAGCAGGGCGCGCTGGTCGCGGTCTACGCACTCGGCTACCGCATCGGCCTGATGGTGGCCGGCGCGTTCGCGCTGATCATGGCCGATCACCTTGCGTGGCCGTGGGTGTACGTGGTGATGGCCGCGATGATGGTGATTCCCATCGTCGCCAACCTGCTGGCGCGCGAGCCGGTGGAGCATCGCGAATCCCCGCGGCGCTGGCTGGACGCGATGCGCAACGGCGTGGTCGCGCCGTTCACCGACTTCTTCGCGCGCTTCGGCGTGGCACTGGCGCTGGTGACGCTGCTGTTCATCCTGCTGTTCAAGGTTCCCGAACAGGCGACGATCGGCGGCATCATGAGCCCGTTCTACCGCGACATGGGTTTCAGCCTCACCGCGATCGGCACGATCACCAAGATCTACGGCGTGTGGATCGGCATCGCCGGCGTGTTCGTCGGCGGCGCGGCCGTCGCGCGCTTCGGCATCAACCCGAGTTTGCTGGTCGGGATCGTCGCCTGCGGTTGCAGCAATCTCTTGTACCTGTTGCTGATTTCCCATCACGGCAACCTCGGCATGCTGACCGTGGTGATCTCGGGCGAGAACTTCACGCTCGGTTTCCTCGGGCCGCCGACGGTCGCCTTTCTTTCGTCGCTGGTCAACCGCCAGCACACCGCCACGCAATACTCGCTGCTGAGTTCGATGGTGAACCTGCCGGGCAAGGTGATGGGTTTCTTCGCCGGCGGCATCGTGATGGCGACCAGCTACGGGTTCTATTTCGTGCTCACGGTGTTGGCGGTATTGCCGGCTGCGTTGTTGTTGCTTTGGCTGGTGCCGCGCCTGCGCGCCCACGGCGTGGGCGGCGACGCCGATCAGGCGCGCGGCGCGTAAACCGCGCCCAGCACGCGCGGCCCGCGCGCGCCGGTCACCGACGGCAGGTTGCCGGGAACATGGTCCAGCCGTGCGCGCGCGAGCCAGGCGAAGCCGATCGCTTCCACGAAATCGGGATCGAGCCCGAGCGCCGCGGTGGTGTCGACCTTCGTGTCGGGAAGCTCGGCACGAAGCGCGGCCATCAACGCGCCGTTGTGCACGCCGCCGCCGCAGGCATACAGCTCGCGAACGGCTGGCGCGTGCACGCGCAGCGCATCGGCGATGCTGCGCGCCGACAGTTGCAGCAACGTGGCCTGCACGTCGACTGGCGCGATGTTTCCGGACAAACGTTCATCCAGCCAGTCGAGATTGAAATATTCGCGTCCGGTGCTTTTCGGGGGCGGCGCCGCGAAATACGGATCGCCCATCAACCGTTGCAGCAGCGCGGCATCGACGCGGCCGCTGCGCGCCCACGCGCCGCCTTCGTCGCGCGGCGTGCGGCAATGGCGCAGCGACCACGCATCCAGCAGGCAGTTCGCGGGGCCGGTATCGAAACCCAGCACCGGCTGGCCCGGCACCAGCAGGGTGAGATTGGCGATGCCACCCAGGTTCAATACCGCGCGGGGCGTCGCGGCATCCGCCAGCACCGCGGCGTGCAGCGCCGGCAACAACGGCGCGCCCTGCCCGCCCGCCGCGAGATCCGCGCGACGGAAATCGGCCACCGTGACGATGCCGGTGCGCTCGGCAATCACGTTCGGATCACCAATCTGCAAGGTAAAGGCATCCGGACCGTTCGGTCGGTGACACACCGTCTGTCCGTGCGAACCCAGCGCCGCCACATTGCGCGCATCGACACCTGCATCGCGCAGCAGCGCCAGCGCCGCCTCGGCAAAGCACGCGCCGATGGCGGCATCGAGGTGACCGTATGCATCGAGCGTGATCGCCGCGGCATTGCGCGCCAGCGCAACGACACCTGCGCGAAGGTGATCGGGGTAGGCAAAGGTACGGGTCGCAATGACATCCGGATGCGCCGCGAAGCGCACCAGCGCGACGTTGATGCCGTCGGCGCTGGTTCCGGAAATCAGCCCCAGGTAAAGCGGCGCGGCATCAGCCACGACTGCGAATCAGTTGGTGGTGGCCACGCTGGCACGATCGTCGCCCACCCGTGCGAGACGCTGGGTGGCGTTGTCGATCATCTGGATGCGCGCCACCATCGGTGCGGTCTGCGCGCGGAAGTCCGCCATCAGCTTGGTCGACAGCGGCTCCGGCTTCGGCATCGTGACCGTCAGGGGATTTTCAGGCTTGCCGTTCACCCGCACCTCGTAGTGGAGGTGCGGACCGGTGGCCATGCCGGTCTGGCCGACGTAACCGATCACTTCGCCCTGGGTGACGTGCGAACCGACGTGCAGACCCTTCGCGAAGCGCGACATGTGCCCGTAAGCGGTGGTGTACCTCGGCGTGTTGCGGATGGTGATGAAATTGCCGTAGCCGTGCGAACGGCCACGGAAGGTGATCACGCCATCGCCCGCCGCATGGATCGGAGTACCGGTCGGCGCCGCATAATCGACGCCCTTGTGCAGGCGGTTGTAGCCCAGGATCGGATGGTGGCGCATGCCGAAGCTGGAAGAAATGCGCGTGAAGGCAACGGGTGTGCGCAGCAAGCCCTTGCGCAACGGTCGACCGTCCTGACTGAAATAGGCCACGCTGCCGTCCGGCTCCTTGAAACGATACGCGGTGTAGCGGTGCCCGTTGTTGACGAACTCCGCCGCGATGATGTTGCCGCCGCCCGAATACTTGCCATTGCGGTAGATGTCGTCGTAGACGACGGTGAAGCGGTCGCCCTTCTTCAGGTCCTTGATGAAGTCGATGTCGTACTTGAAGACGTCGGCGAGCTTCAGCACCATCGTTTCGGAAAGCCCCGCCTTCTCGCCCGCCGCGAACAACGAACCCTGCACCTCGCCGTGCGCGAAATGCATGCGGCGCTCGATCGGCAATGCCGTGACCTGGGCGCGCATGCTGCCGTCGGCCTGGGCGGTCAAGGTCACGCGGGTGGCGGAGTCGGGCTCATAACGGAATCCCTGCAACTGGCCCTTTGCATCGGTGAGGAATTCGAGTTGATCGCCAGGATGCAGCGTCTTCAATGCCCCGGTGTCCTTGCCACTGGCCATCACCCTGGCGAGGTCGGCGCCGTTCAACCCCTGCGCCTGGAAGATTTCCGACAGCGTCTCGCCCGGCTGCACTTCCACGGTCTTCCAGGAGGCAACGACCGGCCGGGGGGCTTCCTTGGGCGCGGGCGGCAACTGCAACGCCAGCGTTTCGCGGGTCACCGGCTTCACGACTGTGCGATGCTGCAGCACGCTGGCCCACGCCGGGATGCCCAGCAGCGTCAGCACCGCGAGCAGGACGGCGCCGCCACCGAGGATCCAGCGCTCGCGCGTCCAGCGAAACGCCACGGACGGCGCTTCGGCATGAAACGACCAATGCGCGCAACGCGAATAAAAGTGGGAGTGGCACTGACGGGTCTTGCGACGGATCGCCTGACGACGCACAACATGAGGGGTAACGCGACGGAGGTGGCGATCCATCGGAGGTCCAGGAAAACGGGCGAAAACGCGCGACGGGCCGTACCATAGCCCCACCCGAAAGCGTGCGTCAATGCCTTGTACCACAAAGATTTGCACGCCGTTTTGAAGTTAACACATAATTAACCACCACGTCACCTTCACGCGTTGACGCAGCCCACTTTTTTGGACGCTGGCCAGCGCTCGCCGATCGGAAAATCAATGTCTTCGAACCAGCAGGCCCTTGCACTGATCCATCGCGGCGCGGTCGACGTCCTGAAGGAGGACGAACTCGAAGCGCGTCTCGCGCTGGGTCGGCCGCTCCGCATCAAGGCGGGGTTCGACCCGACTGCGCCCGATTTGCACCTCGGGCACACGGTCCTGCTCAACAAGATGCGCCAATTCCAGGATCTCGGACACACCGCGATTTTCCTGATCGGCGATTTCACCGGAATGATCGGCGATCCCACCGGCAAGAACGTCACGCGCAAGCCGCTCACCCGCGAGGAAGTGCTGGCGAACGCCGAGACTTACGCGAAGCAGGTGTTCAAGGTGCTCGATCGCGAGCGCACCGAGGTGCGTTTCAATTCCGAATGGTTCGGCAAGATGGACGCGTCGGACATGATCCGCCTCGCCGCGCAGCACACCGTCGCGCGCATGCTCGAGCGCGACGACTTCGCCAGGCGTTACGCCGCGCAGCAGCCGATCGCGATCCACGAGTTCCTGTATCCGCTGGTGCAGGGCTACGACTCGGTGGCGCTGGAGTGTGACGTCGAACTCGGCGGCACCGACCAGCGCTTCAACCTGCTGATGGGGCGTGGTTTGCAGGAACATTTCGGCCAACCGCCGCAGATCGTGCTGACGATGCCGCTTCTGGAAGGCATCGACGGCGTGCAGAAGATGTCGAAGTCGCTCGGCAACTACATCGGCATCGATGAACCCGCGATCGACATGGTCACCAAGACCATGAAGATCGGCGACGACCTGATGTGGCGCTGGTTCGAACTGCTGAGCTTCGACGTGTCGCTGGATGAACTGGCCACGATGAAGCGCGAGGTCGCCAGCGGCGCGTTGAATCCGCGCGACGCGAAACTGCGCCTGGCGCGCGAGCTCGCCGCGCGGTTCCATGGGGCCGCCGAGGCCGACAAGGCCATTGCCGGCTGGCATGCGGTGGTACGCGGCGAAGGCGATACCTCGTCATTGCCGCTGAACGAGATCAGCGCACCGGCGGAAGGCTTGCGCCTGCCGGCGCTGCTGACCGCGGCGGGCCTCACGTCCAGCAACTCGGAGGCCAATCGCAAGCTGAAGGAACGCGCGGTGCGGATCGACGCCCAGGTGGTGGCAGACCCGCAGCGCGTGTTCACCGCCGGTTTCGAAGGGGTGCTGCAAGTGGGCAAGCGCAATTTCGCACGGGTAAGGTTGCGGATGGAATGACCTTGCCGCGGTCGTTTTTTTGCGCGCTGGTGCAGCTTTGCGCCCGGCGTGCGTGCGCTATTTTGTTCGTGACGCTTTCTTCCCGCGGCGCGTGAGTCACGGGCAAGCCATCGAAGGAGCCCGATGTTCGTCGACGTTCCCAGTCGCCACCGCGCCCACCTGCGCTGGGTCACGCCCGCGCTGGTGGTGGCGTGCGTCGCTTGCTATCTATGGCTGATGCTGTCGGCGCCGGCGACGCGCTACGCGGTGCTGGGCAACTGGGGCACGGTGCCGGCGCACCTGTTCCAGCACGGCAAGGCGCTGGAGGGCTGGTCGTGGCTGCGCCCGCTCACGTCGCTGTTCATGCACGCCGACTGGATGCACCTGCTCGGCAACATGCTGTTCCTGGTGATCTTCGGTCTCCCCGCCGAGCGCGCGTTGGGTTCGCGCCGGTTCCTTGCGCTGTTCCTGATCGGCGGTGCGTTCGCCAACCTCGTCGGCGCGTGGACGCTGTCGGGTCAATTGCGGCCGATCATCGGATGCAGCGGCGCGGTGTCGGCCATGCTCGGGGCGTACCTCGCGCTGTTTCCGCGCGCCCACCTCGGACTGGTTTTGCCGCTGGGCCTGTACCTGCAATTCATTCGCGTGCCGGCCGCCCTGTTGATCGGGATGTGGGTGCTGCTGCAACTGCTGTTCACGTGGGCGGGACCGGGTTTCGGCACGGTGGTGTGGTGGGCGCACCTTGCCGGCTTCGGCTTCGGCATCCTGTTCGCGGTGGTTTCGCGCGGCGCGGTGGAACGACGGTTGCGCCAGCGATCATATTGATCGCGCGGCATCCCGGCTGCACGCGTCCAGGGAACTCACGCGCGGACGCCCGGTTCGGATTCCCGAACACCGGACCTCCCCTCCACGGGCCGGCGCTCGGCCCCCGGCGCCGTGACGGGAGCACCCAGCGCAGCCTGCGCAAAGCGTTCCAGCAAGGTGCGTGCGGCTTCCGTTTCGCGCACCGCCTCCCGCATGGCGGCAACGTCGCAGCCTTCTTCGCGCAAGGCATCGGCGCGTGCGTCGATGTAGGCACGCATGCAAGCCGCCGTGAATTCCGGATGGAACTGCGTCGACACGGCCCGCGATGCATAACGCAGCAACTGGTGCGGATCGCGGGCGGACCGGGCAAGTACCTGGGCGCCGGGCGGCGGTGCGAGGACCGATTGGCGATGGGTGGTGTGCGCGGGAAACGAAGCCGGCAATCCGCGCGTGACGCCGGTCCCGGGGAGGCGGCCGCGCGACATCGTCTGCGTGCCCATTTCGCGGCCGTCCGGAAGCCAGCCGACCGTGCCACCCAGCGCATGGGCCATCAACTGATGGCCGTAGCAAACCCCGAACAAGGGCGTGTGCGCAGCCAGCGCGTCGCGGATCCAGGCGGCCGTGTGCTCGCTCCAGTCCGTGCGCTCGGTCACCATTGCCGCAGACCCGGTGATCACCGCGCCGGGCACGTCACCGGGGTGTGGCAGGGCTTCGCCTGCGTCGACGCGCACCACCTGCATCTGCGCCGGACGCAGGCGCATCGCCTCCCGGAACCAGTCGGCGAAACCGCCGAATTGCGCGCGGACGACGTCCGGCGCTTCGCCCGTCTGGATCAACAACAAGGGTCGCATCGCCCCACCTCGAAGTGCACTGCGCCCAGCATACCGCCCGCGCGACGCGACGGCATGACCAAAGCCCCTTGCGCAAACGCACTGCTTCGCGCATCAATGGCCGGCCATGCCGCCGCAGCAACGATGTCCCGGCGGCTCACTCATCCCCGCAGGAGTATCCCCCCGTGAAATGGCTGATGATTCCGGCACTCGCGTTGACCCTGTCCGTCTCCGCCTGTGCGGACAACAAAAATCCCGAGACCAACACCAAGGCGGAAGCCGCCAAGACTGCCGGTACCCCCGCGTTCGATGCCGCGCGGCTGTCCGAGGAGGTCAAGACCCTGTCCTCGGATGCCTTCGAGGGCCGCGGTCCCGCCACGGCCGGCGAAACCAGGACCATCGATTACGTGGTCGCGCAGATGAAGGCCGCGGGGCTCGAACCCGGTGGCGATCTCGTCGACGGCAAACGCAGCTGGACCCAGGACGTGCCGCTGGCCCGCTTCCAGATCAGCGGCACGCCGGCCATCGAATTGGACGTCGACGGCAAGCCGCAGAAACTCACCCAGGGCGAGGAGATCGCGCTGCGCGCCGCGCAAGACGGCTCGAAACGCGTCGACATCGAAGACGCGCCACTGGTGTTCGTCGGCTACGGCGTGACCGCGCCCGAACGCAACTGGGACGATTTCAAGGGCGTGGACCTGAAGGGCAAGATCGCGGTGGCCCTGGTCAACGACCCCGACTACGAAACCGGCAAGGGCGACTTCGGCGGCAAGGCCATGACCTACTACGGCCGCTGGACCTACAAGTACGAGGAAGCCGCCCGCCGCGGCGCGCTCGGCCTGCTGATCGTGCACGAAACCAAGCCGGCCTCGTACGGCTGGCCGACGGTGCGCAACTCCAACACCAACGCACAGTTCGACATCGTGCGTGACGATCCGAAGGCGGAGCACCCGCAGGTCGAGGGCTGGATCCAGCGCGACCTCGCGGTGTCGTTGTTCAAGCGCGCGGGCCTCGATTTCGAGGCAATGAAGAAACAGGCGCAAACGCGCGCCTTCAAGCCGGTGGTGCTGAAGGGCGAAACCTTCTCGGCGCACTACGACGTCGCGGTGGACACGATCACCTCGCACAACGTGGTGGGCCGCGTCACCGGCAGCAAGTACCCGGATGAAACCATCATCTACAGCGCGCACTGGGATCACCTCGGCATCGGCGCGCCCGACGACACGGGCGACCGCATCTACAACGGCGCCGTCGACAACGCCACCGGCACCGCCGCGCTGATCGAGATGGGCCGCGCCTTCGCGCACGCACCGCGACCCGAACGCAGCGTGGTGTTCCTGGCGGTGACCGCGGAAGAAAAGGGCCTGCTGGGTTCCGAGTATTACGCCAGTCACCCGCTGTATCCGCTGGCGAAGACGGTGGCGAACATCAACACCGATGCATTGAGCCCCGGTGGCGTGGCACGTGATTTCTCGATTTCCGGGAGCGCCAAGCTCGGTCTGCTGGACGATTTGATCGCGGTGGCCAAGCGTCACGACTTGGACTTCACGCCCGACAGCCATCCGGAAGCCGGCTACTTCTTCCGTTCCGACCATTTCTCGTTCGCCAAGCGCGGCGTGCCTGCGCTGTCGTTCGGATCGGGCGAGGATCTGGTGCAAGGCGGCAAGCAGGCCGGCGAAGCGCAAGGTCGCGAATACGGCGCCAAGCATTACCACCAGCCTTCCGACGAATGGCAGGCGAGCTGGACCTTCGCGGGCATGGCGCACGACCTGCCGGTGCTCTATGACCTCGGCACGCAACTCGCCGATTCGCGCGAGTGGCCGAACTGGTCCGAGGATTCGGAATTCCGCGCGGCGCGCGACAAGACCGCGGACGAGCGCAGTTGATCTGCCGGTCGGTGCAGGCTTCTGCCTGCACCGACCCGATCAGCGCCAGGGGCGGCGCGTGTTGCGATTTTTCGCCCGTCATTCCGGCGCACGCCGGAACCCGGCGGTTTGGCTCGTGTGGCGCAACTTGCAGGACGGCGACAACCCGCCTTTCGTGCGGCGGAACCCGCTGCGCTACTCCCCCTACGAGTTCTTTGGTGAGCGCAGGGACGGCGCTCGCCTCGCGAATTTCGTTGCCCGTCATTCGCGCAAGCCGGAACCCGGCGACTTTGCTCTTGCTTTCCGACGGGACCAACGGCGCAACTTGTAGGGCGGACGACCACCCGCTTTTCGTGTCCCCCTGACGGGAGCAAGTCGATGGGTTCCGGATCGCGCCCTCCGTGCGGGCCTGTCCGGAGTGACGGGGTGGAGTGATGCGTCAGAACGGCAGCGTGAGTGAGCTGTCGCACGCGAGGAGCTGCGCGCGGAACGCGTCCTGGATGCGCTTCAGCGCGGTGGCATTGTCGGCATCGAAGCGCAGCACCAGCACCGGAGTGGTGTTGGACGCGCGCACCAGGCCCCAGCCGTCGGACCAGTCCGCGCGCAGGCCGTCGATGGTGGTGATCCGCGCGCCGTCGAACTGCGCGCGCTCGCGGAAACGCGCGATGAAGGGATGGTTCTGGCCTTCCTGCATCTGGACGTGCAGCTCGGGCGTGGACACGCCCTTCGGCAGCGTCGCGAAGATTTCCTCGGGACTGCGTCCCTCGGGATCGTCGGCCAGGATTTCCAGCAGCCGCGCGGCGGCGTACACGCCGTCGTCGAACCCGTACCAGCGCTCGCGGAAGAAGAAGTGCCCGCTCATTTCGCCGGCGAGTTGCGCGCCGGTTTCCTTCATCTTGGCCTTGATCAGCGAGTGGCCGGTCTTCCACATCAGGGGACTGCCGCCAGCCTTCAGGATCAGCGGCTGCAGGTGCCCGGTGCACTTCACGTCGTAAAGGATCGTCGCGCCCGGGTTGCGGGTGAGCACGTCCTGCGCGAAGAGCATCAGCACGCGATCGGGGTAGATGATTTCGCCGTCTTTGGTGACGACGCCGAGGCGATCGCCGTCGCCGTCGAAGGCAAGCCCGACGTCCGCGCCGGTTTTCTGGACCATCAGGATCAGGTCGGCGAGGTTCTTCGGCTCCGAGGGGTCGGGATGGTGGTTCGGGAAGGTGCCGTCGACGTCGCAGTACAGCGGAATCGGCTCGCAACCGATCGCCTGCACCACGCCCGGGGCGGTATCCCCGGCGATGCCGTTGCCGCAATCGACCACCACCTTCAATGCGCGCCCGGTCTGGATGTCGGACGCAATGCGCTCGATGTACTCGGGCAGGATTTCGTACTGGCGCAACGAACCATTGCCTTCGGCGAAGCGGCCTTCGACGATGCGCTGGTACAGATCCTGGATCGCATCCTCGGCCAGCGTTTCGCCGCCGATCACGATCTTGAACCCGTTGTAGTCGGGCGGATTGTGGCTGCCGGTCACCGACACGCACGAACCGGCGTTGAGCTGGTACGCCGCGAAGTAGCTGACCGGCGTCGGCACCGCGCCGATATCGATCACGTCCACGCCGGCCGCGCGCAGGCCGTCGATCAACGCGCCGGAAAGTTCGGGCCCCGACAGGCGCCCGTCGCGCCCCACGACGATTTCGGAAAGTTCCTTGTCGCGCACGGCACTGCCGATCGCCCGACCGAGCTGGCGCGCGACGTTTTCGGTCAGGGTCCGGCCGAAGACGCCGCGGATGTCGTAGGCCCGGAAGATGCCGCGATCGGGGATGGCGGCATCGCGCGCGACGGCTGGCGCGGCATCGGCGGTTGCAGCGACCTTCACCGGTGTCGCGGGCCTGGACGTTGGCGGGGCGGCGGCGATCACGTCGGACAACACCGGCTCTTCGCGCAGCGGGGCACCCCCCAGGCGCGCACGCAATCGCGTGCGTGATCCCAGCACGATGACACCGAGGAAGAACACGGCCACAGCCAGCACCAGCGCGCTGACGAACGACTCCGTCACCGGCAGCCAGTACACGGGCGGGGTCGAGGTGACGCGGTAGAGGCTGTGGGCGACGGCCACGCCGGGCCCGTTGCCAACCGGTGCGCCACTTTCGCCGAAGTTGTCCAGCATGATGTCGCCGGACGAATTGCGTTGCCGCAGTTCCAGCCGGCCCGCGCTGATTTGTGCGGAGTGCAACGCGGCGCGCACGGGCGCGTCGGGGAAATCGATCGTCGCATAGGCCAACACCGTGCCACCCGCACCAGTGATGGGCCCGGCGAAGCTCAGCGTCTTCGATTGCGGCGACTGTGCGGGGCCGAGGTCCTCGTCGTTGAGTACCGACATCAACTGCGCGGCCCGCGCGTAGCCCAGTTGCTGCAGGTTGCCGCGCAGCACTTCGTTCAACTGCGGGCTGTACAACGCCACGGCTTCGGCGTCCTTCGTCTCCGCCTTGATGCGTTGCGCCACGGTCTCGCGCGTCTGCGCGTCGTCCTGTGCCGCAAGCTGCGCAACCAGGGCCGGCTGCGTCAGCGCCTTCACCACCTGCGCACGCCTGTCGGCGACGATCAGCCCGATTTTCTGCGCGACATCCTGGCGTGCCTGCGCCAGCGATTGCGCGGCGTCGGTCTGGCGCTTGGCCAGCCATGCCTGCCAGCCCATGAACAATCCGAACAACACCAGCAAGGTGCCCAGCGCCAATGCGAGATCGGCGACCAACGCCGCAAACCCGCGACGCAGGCTCAGGCGCGCCCGCACGGCACGTGCCGCAGACTGCGCCCTCGCCGCTGACTTCTTGTCGACCGCCGATTCGTTGCCCATGCCGTCATGCGACTCCGGTGGAGCCGAATCCCCCGACGCCACGTTCACTGGGTGCGAACTCCTCGACCACCCTCCAGGCCACCCGCGCAACAGGCGTCACCAGCAATTGCGCGATGCGGTCCCCCGGCTGGATGGTAAATGCGGTACTGCCGCGGTTCCAGCATGAAATCATCAATGGCCCCTGGTAATCGGCGTCGATCAGGCCGGTGAGATTGCCCAGTACCAGTCCATGCTTGTGGCCCAGGCCCGAGCGCGGGAGGATCAACGCGCACCAGCCGGGATCGGCGACGTGGATCGCGAGCCCGGTCGGGATCAATGCACTGTCGCCGGGATTCAGTGTGACGGCGCCGTCGGGAGCCGCGCGCAGGTCCATCGCGGCGCTGCCCTCGGTGGCGTAGGTCGGCAACGGAATGGAGTTCCCGAGGCGCGCGTCCAGGCGTTTCAGTTCCACCGGAATCGCGGCGCGTTTCTGCGGGTTCATGTCGGCTTCCGCGCGTGGTAGTGGGTGGCGATGCGCGCGAGCAGCGTTTTCGCCAGCTCGGTCTTGGACGCCCGCGGCAGGGTTTCGCTGCCGCCCGGCCAGATGAGTTCCAGCGCATTGTCGTCGGCGCCGATCCCGGTGTTTTCGTCGACGTGGTTCGCGGCCAGCATGTCCAGCTTCTTGCGCTCGAGCTTTTCGCGCGCGTGTTCGGTGACATGGTCGGTTTCGGCAGCGAACCCGACCACGAATGGACGCGGATCGCGCGCGGCGACCTCGGCCAGGATGTCGGGATTTTCCACCAGCTCCAGCACGGGCGCGCCGGATGCACTTTTCTTGATCTTGCGCGACGAATACCCCGCCACCCGCCAATCGGCCACGGCGGCGGTCGCGATGAAAATGTCGGCGCCTTCGATCGCTCGCATGACCGCGTCGCGCATCTGCAGCGCACTTCGCACGTCCACGCGACGCGCGACGCCGGCAGGGGTGGGCAAGGACACCGGCCCCGCAACCAGCGTAACCTCGGCGCCCGCCTGGACGGCTGCTTCGGCGATCGCGAAACCCATCTTGCCGGAACTGCGATTGCCAAGGAAACGCACCGGATCGATGTCCTCGTAGGTCGGCCCGGCGTCGATCACGATCCTTGCGCCGGCCAGCGCCATGTCAGGCGACATGCGTACCGCCCGGCGCCATCAGCGCCTCCACCAGTTGTTGCGGCTCGAGCATCCGGCCCGGCCCGGATTCGCCTTCGGCAAGCGGTCCGTTGGCAGGACCGAGAATGGCCACGCCACGTGCGCGCAACGTGGCGACGTTTGCCTGCGTGGCGGGGTGCAGCCACATCCGGTGGTTCATGGCCGGTGCAACGGCCAGCGGCGCGGTGGTGGCGAGACACAGCGTGCACAGCAGATCGTCGGCGAGACCATGCGCGAGCCTCGCCAGCATGTCGGCGGACGCCGGCGCAATCAGCACCGCATCGGCCCAGCGCGCCAGTTCCAGGTGTCCCATGCCCAATTCGGCTTCGGCATCCCATAAACCGTGCCGCACCGGTTGGCCGGACAACGCCTGGAAGGTCAAGGGGGTGACGAAACGTTCCGCGTTTTCCGTCAGCACCACCCGCACTTCCGCGCCCGTATGGCGCAGGCGCCGCACCACTTCGCACGACTTGTAGGCGGCGATGCCGCCCGACACCCCGAGCAGCACATGCCGATATTCGCCGGGACGATGTTCCCTGACACCCATGTCGGAATCCGCTGACGGACAAACCGGGATTAGCTTACCGGATTCGCGCGCGCACGCCGCTCGCCGAAACGGCCGTCGGCCAGGGATGATCGTCGCCTCCACCATGGAACCGGACGATGAGCATCCGCGATTGGCCCAAGGACGACCGCCCCCGCGAAAAGCTGCTGGCGCACGGGGCCCACGCGCTCACGGCCGCGGAATTGGTGGCGATATTGTTGGGCAGCGGTGTGCGCGGGCGCAGCGCGCTGGACATGGGCCGCGACCTGCTGACCAGTGCCGGCAGCCTGAACGCACTGTTGTCCAAGGATGTCGACGACGTGCCTGGACTCGGTCCGGCCAAGCGCGCGCGCCTGGTCGCCGGACTGGAGTTGGCGCGCAGGTGCCTGGGCGAGGAGCTGTCCGCGCGCACCGCGCTGTCCAGCCCGCGCGACAGCGCCGCATTCCTGAAGGCCCAGCTCGCGCACAAGCCTTACGAAGTATTTGCCTGCCTGTTTCTCGACAACCGCCACCGGGTGCTGGCGTTCGAGGAAATGTTCCGCGGCACGCTGGATGGTGCGTCGGTGCATCCACGCGAAGTGGTGCGTGCATCGCTGAAGCACAACGCCGCGGCGGTGATCCTGGCCCACAATCATCCAAGCGGCGTGGCCGAACCTTCCGCCGCCGACCGCAACATCACCCGCCAGTTGCGCGACGCACTGCAACTGGTCGGTGTCCGCGTGCTCGACCACCTCGTGGTCGGCGCGGGCGAACCCACATCGATGGCTGCGCGCGGACTGATCTGAAGGCCGGCGATCGCATGAGGACAGCTTGTCCCGCAAGCGGCCCGCCCGATCATGGTTGTCCGCAGCGCCTTTTCTCTCCGTTCTTCCACGGGAAGCCGCTTGACACAAGGCTCCGAAGCCGTCTCTCCCCGCGGTCAGTTATGCACAATGCCGCATCACAATCGGTTGGCGCCTCATTTTCGTGCGGTTTCGGCAAATAGCTTATTTGCGTTTGATTCGCATGCATATTTTTGCCTGACTCGCGCCCCAACGCGGAAAACACCCTCGCCTGCAGAGCCCGGTTCGGGTGGGTATCCACCGGGTTATCCACAGGGCGCAGGTTGGGTTGCGGGGGTTGCCTGCGCTAGGATGAAAGACTGCCCATCAAGTTGCCCGTCCGTGAAAAACGCCCTTCGCGATCTGCTGCTGCATGCCCTGGACAGCCTGCGCCGCGACGGCGCGCTGGATGTGGCGGCACCCGATTTCGTGCTTGAACGTACCCGCTCGCGCGAGCACGGCGACTTCGCCTGCAACGTGGCTTTGCAGCTGGCCAGGACACTCGCCCGCCCGCCCCGCGAGATGGCGGCATTGATCGTGGCGGCTCTGCCGGACAGTCCGCTGGTCGAACGAGTCGAGGTCGCGGGACCGGGGTTCATCAATTTTTTCCTGACCGGTGCCGCGTGGCACGACGAACTCCGGCGTGTACTGCGCGAGGGCGCGCAGTACGGACACAGCAAATCCGGCGCAGGTCGGGCGGTGGGCGTGGAATTCGTGTCGGCGAATCCAACCGGGCCCCTGCATGTCGGCCATGCGCGCGCCGCCGCCACCGGCGACACCTTGGCGCGCCTGTTCTCCGCGACCGGCTGGAAGGTGTATCGCGAGTTTTATTACAACGATGCCGGCGCGCAGATCCAGAATCTCGCGCTGTCGGTACAGGCGCGCCTCAAGGGCATCGGGCCGGATGACCCGGGCTGGCCCGCGGACGGATACCGTGGGGATTACATCCGCGACGTCGCGGCCGACTACGCGAGTGGCAAGACGGTTTCCGCCGGAGGCGCGGTGGGGGACCTGGTCCGTGAGTACGTCCGCGAATTCTCCACGCAGGGGCTCGACGAAGCGGCGCCCGAAGCCACCGGCTACCAGGTGACCGGCAAGCAGGACCCGGATGATCTGGCTGCGATCCGCGAGTTCGCGGTGGCATGGCTGCGTCGCGAGCAGGACGAGGACTTGCGCGCCTTCGGCGTGGAATTCGACGTTTACTTCCTGGAGTCGTCGCTGTACACCGAGGGCGAAGTGCAGCGCGTGGTCGACCGCATCGCGCAACAAGGCCATTCCTACGAGGCCGACGGCGCACTGTGGCTGCGCACCACGGATTTCGGCGACGACAAGGACCGCGTCATGCGGAAATCCGACGGCACGTACACGTATTTCGTGCCCGACGTGGCCTACCACCTTTCCAAGTGGGAGCGCGGCTACAAACGCGCGGTCACCGAACTCGGCGCCGACCACCACGGTTCGCTGGCCCGCGTGCGCGCGGGGCTGCAGGCGCTCGACATCGGCATTCCGAAAGACTGGCCCGAATACGTTCTGCACCAGATGGTGACGGTGATGAAGGGCGGCGAGGAAGTGAAGATTTCCAAGCGCGCCGGCAGCTACGTCACCCTGCGGGACCTGATCGAGATGGCCGGGCTGGATGCCACCCGCTACTTCCTGATCGCGCGCAAGAGCGATTCGCAACTGGTGTTCGACATCGACCTGGCGCGCGCGCAGACCAACGACAACCCGGTCTACTACATCCAGTATGCGCACGCCCGCGTGTGCAGCGTGCAGCGCCAGATGCACGACCGTTCGATCGTGTTCGAGCAGCGCGAGGCACTGAAGCACCTGGACCGGCTTCAGGGCGAGTCTGCGCGCACCGTGATGGTCGAAGTCTCGCGCTTCCCGGAAATCGTCGAGGCCGCCGCCGCCAGCCGCGAACCGCATCTGCTGGCACAATACCTGCGCGAACTGGCCGGCGCCTTCCACGTCTGGTACAACGCCGAGCAGTTCCTGGTGGATGACGACGACCTGCGCAACGCGCGCGTGGCGCTGGCGTATGCCACCCGGCAGGTGCTCGCCAACGGACTCGGTATGCTGGGCGTGTCGGCTCCCGAGTCGATGTGACGATTTCCATTTTCGGATGAACGACCGATGCGGCCCGGCCGGGCGCACGGGTATGCATTCAAGAGCAGGCATTACGAGGTCTGGCAGCAGTGGCAACGCGTAACGGCAAACAGGCAGTACGCAACGGGGGTTCGGGGTTTCCGGGCTGGGCGTTGTTCCTTGCGGGCGTGGTGGTGGGGCTGATCCTGTTCGCGTTCGCGAGCCGGCACCTGCCCAGCCTGCGCCGCACCGATCAGCCGCAAGCCAACCCGGATGCGGTCGCGCAACAGGGCAGTTCGCCCGGCATCGCCGGCAGCGGCGCCGCCTCCAGCACGTCCCAATTCGACTTCTACAAGGTGCTGCCGGAAAAGGAAGTGGTGATTCCGAATACGGAACTGTCCGCGATCGCCAAGGCCGAACAGCAGAAAGCCGCGGCTGCCAACAACGCCAGCGCATCAGCGCCCGCCGCCAATGCGACCGGCGCATCTTCGGAAGGCGGGTACGTGTTGCAGGTGGGCTCCTATCCCAACGCAGAGAGTGCCGATGCGATGAAGGCCAAGCTGGCCCTGCAGGGTTTCACGGCGCACGTGCAGGCCATCACGCTCGACGGCAAGACCTGGAATCGGGTGCAGATCGGGCCGTTCGCCACCGCCACACAATTGCAGGACGTGCAGAAGCGCCTCTCCGGGGCCGGCTTCCATGCCATTCCGATGAAGGAACGATAGGGCGGTCTCGGGACACGCAATAGCTGTTGTCATCCCGGATTGGCCCCGCCGGGCCGACCCCGGAATGCGCAGGCAGGATGCCGAAGCGAACCACGACGACGCCGTTGGCCCGAAGGGGCCGGAAGCGGCGAGTGATCCCGTTCGTTTTTTTTCTGGCGGCCCATCGAGATCAAGTCGGATTCCGGTTGCACGTCCATGCTCCTCGTGCACGCTGCCCCGGAATGACGAACGAAGATCAGCACGCACTGTCACCATGAATCCCAACCGATGAAATCAAAGACACTCCTGGTCACCGGCGCATCGGCCGGCTTCGGCGCCGCCATCGCGGCGAAGTTCGCGGAGAACGGCTGGCGCGTGATCGCCTTCGCGCGCCGCGCCGGGCGGCTTGCGAATCTCGTCGAGCGATTCGGCGCCGAGCGTGTGCACATGGCGGCATTCGACATCCGCGACGAAGCCGCGATGCGCGCCGCGCTGGATGCGCTGCCGCAGGATTTCCGCGAGGTCGACCTGCTGGTCAACAATGCCGGGCTTGCGCTCGGCACCGCGAAGGCGCAGGAGTGCGATCTCGCGCAATGGCGGCAGATGATCGATACCAATGTCACCGCGCTGGTCACGCTGACGCGATTGCTGCTGCCGAAGCTGATCGAGCGCCGCGGCGCGATCGCGAACATCAGCTCGATTTCGGGTACCTACCCGTATACCGGTGGCAACGTGTACGGCGGCACCAAGGCCTTCGTGACCCACTTTTCCGCGAACCTGCGCACGGACCTGCACGGCACCGGCGTGCGCGTGACCAACATCGAGCCCGGCATGGCCGAAACCGAGTTCACGCTGGTGCGCACCGGCGGCAACCAGGCCGCTTCCGACAAGCTGTACGCCGGCGCGCATCCGATCACCGCCGCCGACATTGCCGACACGGTCTGGTGGGTCGCCAACCTGCCCCCGCACCTCAACATCAACCGCATCGAAGTGATGCCGGTCAGCCAGTCGGTGGCCGGGCTTCAAGTTGCCCGGGATGATTGAGCGATGCACTACCGCGAACCCGCGAGCTGCCATTCCTGGCCGGGAACCACCCGTTGGTCGCGATCGTGAAGATCAGGTTTCCTGCAGGTACGTGTAACCGGTGAGACCGGCTTCCAGAATCGCTTCGAGGCGATTGCCGGCCTCGCCCTGCAAACCCGCGCGGGCGAGCTTCTCGCGATAGATGGTGCGCAGATCATCGGGCCGATAGCCGACGTAATCGAGCAGCATGTCGGCGGAATCACCGTGGCGCGCACCGTCCAGCGCGAACGCATCGCCTTCGATGCGGACGTTCACCGCGTCGGTGTCGCCGAACAGGTTGTGGATATCGCCGAGGGTTTCCTGATACGCGCCGACCAGGAAGATGCCGAGCCGGTACGGCTCGCCGGGTCGGAGTTCGTGCAGCGGCAGGCTGACGTCGAGGTCGCCCGATTCCACGTACACGTCGACACGCCCATCGGAATCGCAGGTTAGGTCGGCGAGCGTGCCGCGGCGCGTGGGTTTTTCGTCCAGGCGCGTCAGCGGCATGATCGGAAAGACCTGGTCGATCGCCCACACGTCGGGAATCGACTCGAACACGGAAAAGTTGCAGAAGTACTTGTCGACCAGCTTCACGTCGAGCGCATCGATGATTTCGCGATGCGAACGTTCCTCGGGTTTCAGACGTGCACGAACGCCCAATGCAATGGCCTGGAACAGTGCATCCAGCTTCGCGCGCTGCGCCAGGTCGAGTGCTCCGTGCGCGTACAGCGCCTGGCCTTCGTGCAAATAGTGCTGGGCATCCTGCCAGACTTCACGCACCGGGCGCTTGTCCAGCATCGCCAGCGTGTCGCGCAATGACTGCAGCACCGCTGGCTCGCCCGGCACCTGCGCCGGCATCGAGCCATCCGGCGCCGCTTCCACTTCGCTGACGTTGACCACCAGCACCGCGTGGTGCGCGGTCATGGCGCGGCCGGATTCGGTGAGGACGCGTGGCGGCGGGATGCTCCATTCGGCGCACGCGGCCGCGAGCGGCGCAACCACGGCGTCGGCGTATTGCTCGACGTCGTAGTTGATCGAACATTCGCCGCGCGAACGCGTGCCCTCGTAATCGACACCGAGGCCGCCGCCGACATCGACATGGTCGAGCGGCAATCCCGCTGCACGCAATTCCGCGAAATGCCGCACCGCCTCGCGCATGCCGGCCGCGATGTCGCGCAGGTTGGAGATCTGCGAGCCCATGTGGAAGTGCAGCAGGCGCATCGTGTGCGTCAGGTCCACCTCGCGCAGGCGCGCGACCAGTGCCAGCAATTGCGCCGGCGTCAGTCCGAACTTGCTCTTGTCGCCGCCGGTGTTCTGCCACTTGCCGGCGCCGATCGACGCCAGCCGCACGCGCACGCCCAGTTTCGGTTCGACATCCAGCGCCTTGGCCTCCGCGATCACGTGTTCGAGTTCGGAGGGCTTCTCGATCACGATCACCACGTCGACGCCGAGCTTGCGCCCGATCAGCGCGATGCGGATGTATTCGGCATCCTTGTAACCGTTGCACACCACCAGCGACCCCGGCTGCGCAAGCCCCAGCACCGCCAGCAGTTCCGGCTTGGAACCGGCTTCCAGCCCGAAGCCGGTGCCGGCGGCGCGGGGCGACAGCGGACCTTGCGCCAGCGTGCCCGCCACCGCGCGCTGCTGGTTGACCTTGATGGGATAAAGCGCGGTGTAGCCGCTCGGGTAGCCATGCGTGCGCATCGCGCCCGCGAACGCGGTGCGCAATTTCTCGCGACGATCGAGCAGGATGTCGGGGAACCGCAGCAGCAGCGGCAGGCGCAGACCCATCGCCTGCGCCCGCTTGATCGCATCGTCCAGCGCGATGGCCGGACCTTCGTCGCCGCGCGGGCGCATCACGGCATGGCCATGTGCGTCGATGTCGACGTAGCCGTCGCTCCAGTACGCGACCGAATACACGAAACGGGCGGTATCGATGTTCCAGGCGTTCGTCATCGTGGCTTCTCCGGATAACGAGGGGTGGAACGTCGCAGCGGCGGGCCTTGACGCAACGTGTTCGCCGACCGGAAGCCACCGACGCCGCGGGATCGACGCGTCATTGTAACGCGTGGCTCCGGGCCGGCCGTTACAATCAGGCGCTCTCCAACAGGATTTTCGGCATGTCCGACTGGTTTACCGAAAAGCACGAAGCCTCCGGCTCGTCGATCGGCTATCGCGTAGCCGAGAAGCTGGCCGACGAACAAACGCCGTTCCAGCACATCGAGGTCTACCGCACCACCGATTGGGGCAACCTGATGGTGATCGACGGCTGCACGATGCTGACCAGCCGCGACAATTTCCTCTACCACGAGATGATGACGCACCCGGCGCTGTACACGCACGCCGCGCCGCGCAACGTGGTGATCATCGGCGGCGGCGACTGCGGCACGCTGCGCGAAGTGTTGCGGCATCCCGAAGTCGAAAGCGTCGTCCAGATCGACATCGACGAGCGCGTCACGCGGCTCGCCGAAAAATATTTCCCGGAGTTGTGCGAATCCAATGCCGACCCTCGCGCGAAGCTGCTGTTCGACGACGGCATCAAGTACATGGCCGATGCCGCACCCGATTCGCTGGATGTGGTGATCGTCGATTCCACCGACCCGGTCGGTCCGGCCGAAGGCCTCTTCAACGCGAAATTCTATGCAAGCTGCTTCCGCGCGTTGCGCGAAGGCGGGATCCTGGTGCAGCAGTCGGAGTCACCATTGGCGCTGCTGGACCTGATCCGGTCGATGCGGGGTGCGATGCGCGAAGTCGGATTTTCCGCGGTCCGGACCCTGCCCTTCCCGCAACCGTGCTACCCGACCGGGTGGTGGAGTTGCACCCTGGCGCGCAAGGACGGCGATCTCGTGCCATTCCGCGAGCACGACGCCAAAGCCAAGCCCTTTGCGACGCGCTATTACAACGCCGAGGTCCATCGCGCCGCACTGGCGCAACCGGAGTTCATGCGCGAAGCCTTGTCGACATAGCCCGCGCGTGGCAGCGCGGCCGTCGCCGCACCCCGAAGCACCCGCCGGCGGCCCGGCCGGCCAGCCCGCATTCACCCATCCGCCCCTAGCTTTCCACCGGATCATCTTGTCGGTACCTGCCATGCGCCACGCCATACCCGCCACAGCCCTTGCAGCGCTGCTGGTCACCAGCGCCGCATTCGCGACGCCACAGGCGGCGCGGCCGAAAGCCCCGGCGCCCGCATCGGCATCGAGCGGCGCCGCGTCCGACCAGGCCGGTATTTCGCCTGCGGATCGCAAACGCATGCACGCGATCCGGCAGTACCAGCACGATCTGGTCAGCGTGGTCGCGCTGCGGGCCGAGCCGGATTACCTGCTGGGCGCGGCGATCCTGGCCAAGCCGTTCGAGCACTCGACACCGGGCCTCGGCTTCGATGCGCTGAGTCAACGGGCCGCCGCTGCGCCGAACGGCGGTGCCGCGGCCGAGTGGGCGCGGCTCGATGTCTGCAAAACGCAAAGGGATTGTCCGAACGCCGAAGCCTTCGCCTGGTTGAAGAAGCACGCAGCGGACAACGCCGCGGTCTGGATGGTGGCCATCGACGTGGCCGCGCGCGACAAGGACGACAAGGCCGAACGTGCCGCGCTGAAGCAGGCCGCCGCCGCAAAAATCTACGATGACTACTACGGCAAGACGCTGGCGGGGGTCGCCAAGGCCACCGCGGTCCTGCCGCCATTGGCCGACACCATGCAGGGCGCTCATGACGGGCAGCCGGACAACGCCGATGGCGTGCGCATGCTGGTGGCCGTGACGAGCACCCAGGACCACATTCGCCCCGCCTTCGGACCGCTGGAACAACTGTGCGGCGACGATGCAGCGAAAGACGACGAGCTCAAAAGCGATTGCCTGAAGCTCGCCCACACCCTGCAGTGGGGCTCCAGCCCCATCGCGCGCGCGGTGGGGCTGCACATCCAGGGCGCACTGAACCCGGACGAGAAATCCCGCGGCGACCAGGCCAGCCAGGATCTGGCCTGGCAGGTGCACCAGTATTCGGCCCTGCTGCAACGCGCGCTCACCGACGCTTCCATGGCTTCGCGATGGTTGAGCACTGCGCGCAACGGCGGCACCGAGCTCAGCCTGATGCTGGCCACCCTTCGCGCAAACCAGGTTCCGCTGGACGCGCCCGCGCCCGCCGGCGCGGCTTCCACCGCTCGATGAGAACGCGCAGCCATGCGTGAATTGCTGTTGTTGCGGCATGCCGAAGCCATGTCCGCCGGACCGGATGGACGCGATACCGAACGGCCCTTGAGCCTGCACGGCGAGGCACAGGCGCGCGCCGCCGGCGCCTGGCTGGCCGAACACGGCGCCGCACCCGATGCCGTACTGTGTTCGCCCGCGCGGCGCACCCAGATGACGGCCGACGAGGCGGGCAAGGCATTGCCGATGCCGGAACCGCAATTCGTGCACGCGATTTATCGCGCCACGCCGGGCGAATTGCTCACGCTGATCGAAACCCACGCACCGGACGCGCGACAGGTGCTGTTGATCGGTCACAATCCCGGCATGGAAGAACTGCTGGCGCTCCTGACCGAAGGTCGATCCGGCGGCGCGCGCGGCATGTCGCCCGCGACGGTCGCATGGATCGAATTGACGACCGACGCGCTCGAACCCGGGTGCGGCCGCTTGCAGGCGCTATGGTCGCCCTGAAATCGTTGCTGATCTTCGCCCTGCTCGGCGGAGGGAGCGTCGTGCCGCCCGCACCGCCGACCTCCAGCGCGCGCACCTGGTCGATCGACGCCGCCCGGTCGCAAGCGCAGTTCAGCGTGCGCAAGCTCCTGTTCGCGCACGTGCGCGGCACCTTTCCCGGCCTGTCCGGCACGTTGCGCCGCATCGACACCCACATCGACGCGGACCTGGTGCGGGTCGATGCCACCCTCGAAGTCGCCCGTCTTGAAATGGACGACGCCGGCAACCGCGCGCATGCGCTCGGTTCCAGCTTCTTCGACGCCGCGCGTTTTCCGGTAATCCGCTTCGACTCCGATCCCTTTCCGCTGGACGAACTGGCGAGCGGCGGTACCTTGCGGGGCCTGCTGACCCTGCATGGAGAACGGCACCCGGTGAGCCTGGTCCTGCTGCCCTCCGATTGTCCGCGCCAGCCGCTGGCGTGCGTGATACGCGCGCGCGGCACGATCGCACGTTCGAGCTTCGGGATGAGCGCCTGGCGCGGCGTGCTCTCGAACAAGGTCGCGCTGGATTTGCGTATCAGCCTGGACGAGCGTGCGGCGCCGCATTGACAGCCCCCGTATGATCCGGGCGATGCTGAACCCCTCGCACGTAAAATCCCGTGTGTGCCTGTGCGCGTTGGCGCTGCTGCTGCTGGCGGGCTGTGCACCACTTTCCACCAAGCGCATCCAGCGCGCCGACCACATCGTCGCACTGACCGCGGACAGCCGGATCGACTGCCAGCGCGTCGATCGCTGCGCCAAACCTTCGCCGTTCCTGGCCCAGGCGGACCGCGCGATCGCGAATTCCACGAGCGAACAGCCGCGCAACACCGTCACCCTGCTCAACATTGGCCAGAACGCGCTCGCTGCGCGCCTCAACCTGATCCGGGGCGCGCGGAAGTCCATCGATATCCAGACCTACATCTGGGCCAAGGACGACGCCGGCATGCTGGTGCTGGACGAACTGGTGAAAGCCGCGCGGCGCGGCGTGCAGGTACGAATCCTCGCCGATCAACTGGGATCGCTCAATGATCCGAAACTGTTGTCGCGCCTGGCGCGCGCCAGCGTGAACCTGCACATCAAGTTGTACAACCCGACCTTCGACAGCGCCCACAGCAACTATGTCGAGTACGCGGCGAGCGTGCTGTGCTGCTTCCGCAAGTTCAACCAGCGGATGCACACCAAGTTGTTCCTGGTGGACGACAAGGTCGGCATCGTGGGCGGCCGCAATTATGCCAACAACTACTACGACTGGGATCCACAAATGGATTTCCTGGACCGCGACGTGCTGGTGGCGGGACCCGCCGGACGCCAGATGGAGAAGAGCTTCGATCTCTTCTGGCACAACGATCGCGCGGTGCCGCTGACACACCTGAAGGATGTCAATGCCGACATCCTGAAGCACCCATTCGACGCCGAGCCATGGATGGAGCCGGCATTCGCCGATCCGCAGCGGGTGGCGACGACGCGCGGGGACGCGGAAGACCCCGGTTGGCTGGCGGGCAACCTGCTCGACCACAGCCTCGATGTCGGCCTGGTCGACTACTTTTACGACCTGCCCTCGAAAGCCGAGGCGGTACACGGGCCGGATTCCCGCGAACTGACGCGCGATCTCATGAAGATGCTCTCGGACGCGCACCAGGAGGTCGTGCTGCAGACGCCTTACCTGGTGCTGACGCGCCGCGCGGGCAGGATCTTCAAGGCGCTGCGGCAGAAACAGCCGCCCGTGAAGGTGCTCGTGTCCACCAACTCGCTGGCTTCCACGGACGCGATCGGGGTGTACGCGCTTTCCTACAAGCACCACAAGAAATACCTGGTGGATTACGGTTTCCACATCCATGAATTGATGCCGCACCCCGCCGATGCCCCCGACATGCTGGGCGACTACTACCGGCTGTCCGGTTTCGGGTCGGAGGAGTCTTCGGCGCATCGCGGGGGTCGCGCGCCGATCGAGCCGGGCAATCCCGGCCCGCGCATCAGCCTGCACGCGAAGTCGCTGGTCGTGGACGGCCGCATCGCGATGGTCGGCTCGCACAACTTCGATCCGCGCTCGGCCGACTACAACACCGAGGGCGGCATCATCATCGACGATCCGGCGTTCGCCGACCAGGTACGCGCGGCGATCCTGCGCGACGCCGCGCCGCAGAACGCGTGGCTGGTCGCGCCGCGGCATCCGATCCCGATCATCGGCGACGTCAGCCAGGCGATCGGCGACGTCTCGCGCAAGTTGCCGATCTTCGACCTCTGGCCCTGGGCGTACGCCACCGATTACCAGTTGAAGCCCGGCTGCGAGCCGGTGCCCGCCACGGACCCGGACTTCCTGAAGTGCTGGGAGCCGGTCGGCGACTTTCCGCAGGTCAACCTGTCGTTGACGGCCATCATCACGCGCTTCATCACCGCGTTCGGCGCCGGCATCCAGGGGATCCTCTAGATTTGCGTTCATCCGTGAACGCCCTTTCGCGAGTGTCCCCGAACCGTTCGAAGCCGGTACTCCGCTGGACACCCGGAACGGCCATCCATGGCCCGACTTTTCACGAAAGCCGAGCCCGCGCCGGAGATTGACGGGCCCAAGGCTGCTCGGTAGGCTGGCGCATTCTGCCGCCCCCGTTCGAGGATTCAAGCCATGCCGATGGACATCAACATCCAGTTGAGCGACGACGACCTGCAGTTCTTCGTCAAGGGCATGCACGAAGTCGAGGCATCCGTCCAGGCCGCCGACTCCGACAAGATCATTACCGCCGCGCAGGCGTTGCTGGACGAAACCCGCGGCGCGCAGCACGCGCCGCCGTTCATCGCCGAGCGTCTCGACAGTGTCGAATCCCTGATCTCGATGGCCGGCGACGTGGGCTTCAACCTGCCCGACGAAGATCGCCATCGCGTACTGGCTGCGCTGGCCTATCTGGCCGATCCCGAGGATTCGATTCCCGATCGGGTGCCGGTGCTGGGCTTCCTCGATGACGCGATCATGATCGAGCTGTGCCGCCGCGACCTGCAATTCGAAATCGAGGCCTACGACGATTTCTGCGCGTGGCGCAACGACGAAGCGCGCGCGCGCGGCGAAGACCCGGCCAAGCTGATGGTGCAACGGGCCGACTGGGCCGATGCGCGCGCCGCCGAAGCCATTGCCCGGATGCACCGCCGCCGCCGCGAATCCTACGCCAGCGGGGCGTGGAAACCGACGCTGTTCAAGGTCGGCTGAACCGCGGCGCTACATCGCGCCACAGGCTGGGCCGACGCGGACTCCATCCGCGAAAGCCCAATGCCAAGCGGTTTACAGATTTTGCTGAATGCAATGAGGCCCGACGAGGGGTTTCGGCGCAACGCGTCGGGGCCGGCTTCGCGCGGCGCCTCCCAACCTGTGCGCCTCGGCAACCTACCGCTCCATGATCGCGACGACGCCCATGCCGCCGGCGGTGCAGATGGAAATCAGTCCGCGACCGGAACCCTTCTGCGCCAGCAGTTTTGCAAGCGTCGCCACGATGCGCGCGCCGGTGGCCGCAAACGGATGCCCTGTCGCAAGACTCGATCCATGGACGTTGATCCTGGCGGGATCGATCGCGCCCAGCGGCGCATCCAGGCCCAGCCGATCCCGGCAATAGTCCGGCGACTCCCACGCGCGCAACTGGCACAGCACCTGCGCGGCGAAGGCTTCGTGGATTTCGTAGAAATCGAAATCCTGCAAGGTCAATCCCGCACGTTGCAGCATGCGCGGCACCGCGATGGTCGGCGCCATCAACAGGCCTTCGCCGTGCACGTAATCGACTCCGGCCACTTCCGCGAACGTGAGATACGCCAGCACCGGCAGCCCGCGCGCGCGCGCCCAGTCCTCGCTGGCGAGCAGCACCGCCGCGGCACCATCCGACAGCGCCGATGAATTGCCGGCGGTGAGCGTGCCCTTGCCCGAGCTTCGATCGAACGCCGGCTTCAGGGCGGCAAGTTTTTCGAGCGTGGTGTCGGCACGCAACAGATTGTCACGCGCGACCCCGCGAAACGGCACCACCAGGTCTTCGAAGAAGCCGGTGTCGTAGGCGGCCGCGAGCTTCCGATGGCTTTCCAGCGCCCACCGATCCTGCTCGGCTCGACCGATCTTCCATTCGCGCGCCATCTTTTCGCAGTGCTGCCCCATCGAAAGGCCGGTGCGCGGTTCGACGACGCCGGGCACCTGCGGTTTCAATTCGCGCAGGCGGAAGCCGGCCGTCGCGGCGCGCAACTTCTGCCCGAAAGTCTTCGCACGATTCAAGTCCAGCAGGCGTTGTTGCAGGCGATTCGAATAAGTCAGTGGCACCTGGCTGGTGGTGTCGGAGCCACCCCCGATACCCGCTTCGATCTGGCCGGTCGCGATCTTCTGCGCGACCAGGATCGCGTTGTCGAGCGAGGTACCACAGGCGCGCGCGGTGGTGATGCCGGGCGTGGTCATCGCAAGGCCGGACGATTGCAGCGCTTCGCGCGCGAGGTTCCAGTCGGCCGGATGCTTCATCACCGCACCGAATGCGACTTCGCCGAGTTCCACGCCGTGCAGGCCGAACTTCTCGACCAGCGCGCCCAGCACTTCCACGCTCATGCCGAAATTGCCGAGATCGGCATACGCGGTGTCGCGCTTGCAGAATGGAATGCGGGTGCCACCGAGCACGGCGACGCGGCGGGTTTGGGGAATCATGGCGAACTCTCGCAGCGCTTCCCGGCAATTATGTCGTCATTCCGCAGCGTGCGCAGCGATGGTCCGAACCGGATCGGCTCGAAGCCCCGCCCATGCCAGGGCACCACGGCGTCCGGGCCACCATGCCGCCACCGCCATCCGGAGGCAGGCTGGCCGGGCCTAACCGAAATCGATGAAACCCCGCCGCAGCATCTTGTACGACTCTTCCTCCATGCCGAGCGAGGCATAGGTTTGCTGCGCACGTGCGTTGTCGCGCTCCACATACAGACGCAAGCCGACCGCGCCGGCCGCACGTGCACGACGTTCGACGTCCGCATACAGGGCGCGGAACACACCGCGTCGGCGCGCGGCGGGGGTCACGTACACGCTCTGGAACCACCACCAGTCGCCGTTGCGCCAATCGCTCCATTCACGGGTGATCAGCAGACAACCGGCCGGTTCGCCGTCGCACTCGGCGACCAGGTAGAACCCGCGATGCTGGTCCTCGAATACCGCGCGCGTGCCGCGCGCCAGGACATCGCGGTCGAGCGTCTTTTGCTCGGTCTCCCGCGCCATCGCGATGTTGCTGTCGACCAGGAACGGGATGTCGGCGGGATCGGCGATGCGGATGACGATGGGCATGGATGTCGGTACTCCGGATCGGCAAAGCCTAGCAAACCGCGTCATGGCGCCGCAGCCTGGGCGGCAGGGCGGGCGCGATCAATCCCTTCGAAGTCCGCGACGCCGCCGTGGGGTCCACGCGCCTCAGGGCGGACTACTGCTTTTTCCGGTTCCCGAAGACCCGTCGCTTCCGCGGCTCGTCCCCCGCGCCATCGGCTGCGCCGATGTCCGCTCCGGCATCCCGCGGTGCGGACCCCGACTCCCGGCTTTTGCGCGAACTCCCCAACTTGCGGGTCAGCGTATTGCGGCCCAGCCCCAGTGCCTTCGCGGCATGCTGGCGATGCCCGTCATGCGCGGCCAAGGCGGCATCCAGCAGCACCCACTCGAAGCGCTCGCGCGCGCGCGCATGCAGGTTCTCCGCGTCGCCAGCGAGCTCGGCTTCGGCCCATGTACGCAACGAGGATTCCCAAGGCAGACTCGCACCCCCCGAGCGGGGGCGCACGGACATGCCGGCTTCTTCGAGGTCTTCGCGGCGAATCGTTGCGCCCGGCGCAATCACCGCGAGGCGCCGGCAAAGGTTTTCCAGTTGTCGGACATTGCCGGGAAATTCCATCTTCGCCAGCGCCTGCAACGCGGCCGGCGCAAAGCGTTTCTCCGGCAATTCCAGATCCTGCACCGCGGCGGCGAGGAACTGCTTCGCCAGCAGCGGGATGTCGGCGCGGCGATCGCGCAGGGCGGGCAGGTGGATGCGCAGCACGTCGAGGCGATGCATCAGGTCGGCGCGAAACTCGCCCCGTGCCACCTTGGCATCGAGGTCCTGATGGGTCGCCGCCAGTACGCGGACGTCGCTGCGGATCAGTTCGCGCCCGCCCACACGGTAGAACTCGCCACCGGCCAACACGCGCAACAGGCGCGTCTGCAACGCGAGTGGCATGTCGCCAATCTCATCGAGGAAAAGCGTGCCGCCCTCGGCCTGCTCGAAACGCCCCGCCATGCGCCGCTGCGCACCGGTGAACGCGCCGGCCTCGTGCCCGAACAGTTCCGACTCCAGCAGTTCGGCGGGAATCGCGGCGGTATTCAGGGCAACGAACGGCCGCGTGCGGCGTGCGCTTTCCTCGTGCAGCGCACGCGCCACGAGTTCCTTGCCGGTGCCGGTTTCACCCGTGACCAGAACGTTCAAGTCGCTGGCCGCGACCCGGCCGATCAGCCGGAACACGGCGCGCATCGGCGCGCTTTCGCCCAGCAATGCATGACGCGGCGTGGGGACGTCGGCCGCGGCGTTCGTCTGTTCCGATGCGTGCAGGGCGCGTTGCACCGACGCCACGGCCTGCGCGAGGTCGAAGGGCTTGGGCAGATAATCGGTCGCGCCCTCGCGATACGCCGCGGCGGTGGTCGCGACGTCGGTGAAGGCGCTCATCACCATCACCGGCAAGTCCGGATGCGCGGTCCTGATGGTGCGCAACAGCGCAAGACCACCTGCCCCGGGCAGGCGCACGTCGCAAACCACCAGCCCCGGCACGGCATGGCGCAACGCGGTTTGGGCAGCTTCGGCATCGGCGAATTCGCTGACGTCATGCCCCGCATCGCGAAGCGCCGTGGCCAATACGAAGCGCACCGCACGATCGTCGTCGACGATGAAGATTTCGCTCATTCGGATTCTCCAACGCGCGGACGCCGCGGCAGCAACAGCACGAAACAGGTGCCGGAATCGCGTGCCTGAAGGGTCAGGTCGCCGCCGTGCTCGCGCGCGATTTCACGCGCCAGCGCGAGGCCAAGGCCGGTGCCGTTGGCACGTCCGGAAACCAGCGGCTCGAACAGCGTGGCGGCGATCGCTGGTGGCACGCCATCGCCATCGTCCTCGACCTCGAGTCTCAACGCCGGCACACGTTGTCCATGCGCATCGCGCCACCCCGCCTCGGCGCGGCTGCGCAACACGATGCGACCCGCATTCGCCTCGACCGCATTGCGCATCAGGTTGAGGATGGCCTGCAGCAGGCGATCGGGATCGCCCTGCCAGGCAGGCAGGCTGGGGTCATAGTCACGCACGACGTCGACACCGGCACCTTCGGCCTTCAGCAAATCGGCAGCGCGTTCGAGTACGGCGTGCACGTTGGCCGCACGTGTCACCATCGTGTTGCGCGCGCCCAGCAGGCGTTCGGCGAGTGTCGCGAGCCGCGCCGCTTCCTCGCGAATGAGCTGCGCTAGACCACGCTGACGTGCATCGCCCGCGCGCTGCTCCAGCAACTGTGCCGCACCCGAAATTGCCGCGAGGGGATTCCGGATTTCGTGCGCAAAACCCCGCAGCGATTCGGATACCCGGGGTGAACCGGCAACCGGCGCGGCCGGATGCGCTTCCACCCACACGCAGGCGTCGCCGGGCGTGAAGGCGAAATCCACCCGTGCTTCCCGCCCCGGTGCCGCACACACCGCGACATTGCGCAAACGCAGGGTGACGCCCTGCTGCCGCGCCCGCGCCGCCAGTTCGTGCAGGCGTTCGCCCTCCGGCTTCAGGGCCGCGAGCGTCTCATGGAGGATCCTTGAGAGCCCGAAACCGGTGTGTTCGATGAATGCCGGGTTGGCCTGCGTGACACGCAATGCCGCATCCAGCCGCGCCACGCCGGTGGCCAGTTCGTTGAAAGCTGCCGCTTCCAGATTGGTGCGTTGCATTGCACCAATCTAGTGCATCGCCGGTGCCGACGCAAAGCTTGGCGGCACGTCCCCTGACGGAGGCTCCGGACGCGTTTCATGCAAATGCCGTAGCGCCGGGTTTCCTCTCCGGAACGCTCGCCCGTGCGTCTTCAGCGACACGAAACGCCCCGTTGAACCGCAGCGCGGGCCTGGCATGCGACGCAGCGGCCCGGGGCGCGCGCTGACCCACGCTCGCCACGTTGACGCCTGCCCTCCCGTTCAGGCCTACGTGGAACGCGTGGCGGCGCCCGCGCAGATGAACGCGCAGGCGCCCGGCCGTCGGTCGACCAGCACCGCAAGACATCAGCGCGCGACGCGGAAGGTCAGGTTGTAGCGCCGCGCGCCGGTCAAAGGATGCTCGCCGTCCTTGATCGGAAGCACGCCGTGATAGCGCATGCGCGACGGGCCGCCCCATGCCACCACGTCGCCGTGCACGAGCGGCACGCGCCGCTGCGGTTCATTGCGCGCCAGTCCGCCGAACAGGAAGGTGGCCGGCAACCCCAACGACACCGACACGATCGGGGCGTGACGATCGCGTTCATCCTGATCCTGGTGCAGGGTGAGGCGTGCGGCGACTTCGTATCGGTTGATGAGGCACACATCGGGGATGTAATCGTCGAACCCCGCCGCCCCCGCTGCCGCGCGCGCGAGGCTGACAAACGGCGCGGGCATCGGCGGCCACGGCTTGTTGGTGTCGGGATCGATGGAAGCATAGCGGTAGCCGCGCCGGTCGCTGAACCAGCCGACCACCCCGCAGTTGGTCATCGCCACCGACATGGTCTTGCCGCCGGGCGTGACCAGATGCCGGAACGGCGACAACGCCGCGATGCCCTGGATTTCCCGCAGCAACGCATCGGCGGCATCGAGCGCAAACCCGCGCAGCACCCAGGCGCCGGGCGCGAGTTGCTCACGCAGTCCGATGGAGGGTGCGTCGTCGAACAGGCCAGGATTGGCGTTGCGCATGATGGCAGCATAGCGCGCCGATCGATGCGCGCACCCCGATCACGTCTCAACGAAAAGTCACCTTTCCAAAGAATTGACAACTCACCTCAAGCGGCCCATCCGCACCGCCGATAAACCGAGGGTGCGACGTGCGCGAGTGCCCGGTGACGTACCGGGCCCGCAGTCGCCCATCAGGCGAATGTCGCGAGTGATTCGGTGAGGCTGCTTTGTCAAAGGAACGCCATGGTATCCGCGACCCGATCTGGGGGCTGGCGTGCCTGCTCGCGCTCTCGGCGTGTCTGCTGTTGTGGCACCACTACGGCATGAACCGATCGCTGCAGGTGACCGCCGCCGCCCCCTACACGATCTGGCCCTACGATGACCGTGCCATGGGTGGCAAGAGTGTCGGCGAGATCCGGAAAACGCCGTCCGCCATTGAGCTTCATTGCAGACTGAACGCCGAGTACGCCACGCCCTACTGTGGCTTCAGCGTATCCCTGTCGGAGACCACCCGTGGCATCGACCTGTCCCGCTTCAGCACGATCGCGCTGGACATCGATACCCCCGAAACGGACAAGTTGCCGGTGCGGGTGTATTTGCGCAACTTCGATCCGCGGTACGCGCGCGAGGGGGAGCCGGCCTCGCTGAAGGTCAACCAGATGCAGTACACCCCCCGCGAGGAACCCCGACCATTCGTGCTGCCGCTGCAAATCTTCCAGGTCGCGCAGTGGTGGATCGGCAGCCGCGACATCGCCCCGTCCGATTCGATGCCCGACCTCAGCAACGTGACCGTGCTGGAGGTGGCCACCGGCGATTTCGCGATGGCCGGCGACTACACGGTCAGCGTCAAATCCATCGCGTTCCACGGCAAATGGATTTCCATGCTGCAATTGCTTTCGGTCATCCTGGCCCTGTGGATCATCGCGGCGCTGCTGTTCGTGACCGGCAGCATTCTGCGCTCCCGCCGGGCGGTGCGTGCCATCCAGCGCGAGAAGCTGGAGCTGGAACGCGTCAACGCCGCACTCGAGCTGCAGCGCCAGGAGCTCGAAACGGCGGCCACGCACGACGACCTGACCGGGCTGTACAACCGGGCCGGCTTGCGCAACAGCCTCTATTCGCTGGTGATGCGGATGCGCGAGAAACACGGCGCATTGTCCGCGATCTTCATGGATGTGGATCATTTCAAAGCCATCAACGATCGCTACGGGCACCTGGCCGGCGACGAACTGCTGGCCGAACTTGCGGCATTCCTCAAGGGCCACACGCGCGAGGGCGATGGCCTGTGCCGCTGGGGTGGCGAGGAGTTCGTGCTGGTGTGCGGCGACACGCCACTGCAGTCGGCCTTCAACATCGCCGAAAAGCTCCGGGTGCTGATCAGCCGCAACCTCTGGTCCAACAAGCTCGACCTGACCTGCAGCTTCGGCGTCGCCCAGATGGAGCCGCACGAGGATATCGGCAGCCTTTTCAGGCGCGCCGACGCGGCGCTGTACCACGCGAAACAGAATGGCAGGAATCGTGTCTCCTACAGCACCGGCGCGATGATCGTGGCCATGGACCGTGCCGCCTGAAGGGCACACTCAGAGCAGGCGTTGCCAATACGCCACGTCGATCCAGCGGTCGAACTTGAATCCGTTCTCGCGGAAATGCGCAACCTTCGTGAAGCCCAATCTTTCGTGCAGGGCCACGCTGGCCGGGTTGGGCAGTGCAGCGCCGCCGATCACGCAATGGATGTTGCGCGCCCGCAGCTCGTCGAGCAGGTGGCGGTACAGCGCCGAGCCAAGTCCCAGACCCGTGTGGGCAGGCGCGAGGTAGATCGAGCTTTCCACCGCGAATCGATAACCGATGCGCTGTTTCCACGGCGAGGCATATGCATAGCCGGCCACCTCGCCGCCGCGCTCGAGCACCAGCCACGGCAACTTTCCGAGGACGGCACCCATCCTCGATTGCATCTCGGGGGTGTCGACCGGTCGTTCCTCGAACGTCACGATGGTGTCGGTGACGTAACGGTTGTAGATCGCGCAGATCGCAGCCGCGTCTTCGAGCCTTGCCTCGCGTATCGCTCCCGAGGCCCGGGCGGCTTGCGTGGCACGGACACCGGATCGCGCTGGACGATTCATCGGGTCGGGCTCGGGCAATGCCGTCAGCGCGCCGCACGGACGCCGCGGCGCGCCGGCTCGCCCAGATGCAGGAAACGTGTGAACGTATCCCGCGGACGCTCGAGGCCATGCACGCCCAGCACCCGAGCCGCCATGCCGCGATGATTGCTGCCATGCGTGAGCAGATGCAGCAGGATCTCCTCGACCCGCATGCAGCCGCGGTCACCGTCGGTGAAGGTGAACTCGATCTCGCGCGCCAAGTCCGCCTGCGAGAGCCCCTCGGCATAGGCGATCAGCCAGCCGTCCGCCTCGGCCATCGCGGTTCGCAACGAGGCGAGGCTCGGCGTCTCGTCGGTGTTGTCGCCATCGAACCCGTGGGGTCGATCGCTGAGGTGGCCGATGAAGATGCGATCCACCACGTGCGTGTGGTTGAGGATGCGCGAGAAAAATCGCGCATCCTCGTCCGGAAGGGCGTGCCATTGGCGTTCGCCGAAATCGAGCAACTCCTGGTTGGCCCAGGCCTTGTAGCGGAATGCATCGCCGAAAGCCCGGGACATGGCCGCCACCCTTCTCAGAGCGAGTAATACATCTGGTACTCGAGGGGATGGGTCGATGCACGGTAGGCAGTGACTTCCTTCATCTTGGTCGCGATGTAGGCATCGATGAAGTCGTCGCTCATCACGCCGCCGGCCTTCAGGAACTCGCGGTCGCGATCCAGCGCTTCCAGCGCACCGTCGAGCGACGCGCAAACCTGCGGGATGTTGCGTTCTTCCTCCGGCGGCAGGTCGTAGAGATCCTTGTCCATCGCCGGACCGGGATCGGTCTTGTTGAGGATGCCGTCGAGCCCGGCCATCATCAGCGCGGTGAACGTGAGGTAGCCCGAATTCATGGGGTCGGGGAAGCGCACTTCCACGCGGCGACCCTTCGGATTGCTGACGTACGGAATGCGGCACGACGCGGAGCGGTTGCGCGCGGAGTAGGCCAGCATCACCGGCGCTTCGAAGCCCGGCACCAGGCGCTTGTAGGAATTGGTGGTGGAATTGGAGAACGCGTTGATCGCGCGGGCATGCTTGAAGATGCCGCCGATGTACCACAGCGCCAGTTGCGACAAGCCGCCGTACAGTTCGCCCGCGAACAGGTTCTTGCCATCCTTGCTGAGCGACTGGTGCACGTGCATGCCGGAGCCGTTGTCGCCGACCACCGGCTTGGCCATGAAGGTGGCGGTCTTGCCGTTGGCGTGGGCGACGTTGCGGATCACGTACTTCATCGTCTGCAGGTCGTCGGCCTTGTGCAGCAGCGTGTTGAACCTGACCCCGATCTCGCACTGGCCCGCATTGGCGACCTCGTGGTGGTGCACCTCGACCGTCTGCCCGAGCGATTCCAGGACGGTGCACATTTCCGCGCGCAAATCGTGCAGCGAATCGACCGGCGGCACCGGGAAATAACCGCCCTTCACGCCGGGGCGATGTCCGTGGTTGCCTTCGTCGTACTTGTAGCGCGACGCCCACGCGGCCTCCTCCGAACCGATCTCGTAGAACACCCGGCCCATGTCGTTCTGCCAGCGCACCGAATCGAAAATGAAGAATTCAGGTTCGGGGCCGAAGAACGCGGTGTCGGCGACGCCGGTGGACTTGAGGAACGCCTCCGCACGCCGCGCGATCGAACGGGGGTCGCGCGAATACGCCTGCATCGTGGACGGTTCCAGCACGTCGCACAGGATGTTGATCTGCTTGTGGGCGGCAAACGGATCGATGAACGCGGTGGCGGGGTCGGGCATCAGCACCATGTCCGACTCGTTGATGCCCTTCCAGCCGGTAATGGACGAGCCATCGAACATCTTGCCGTCTTCGAAGGTGTCGGCATCGATGGCGTGCGCAGGGAAGCTGACGTGGTGTTCGACGCCGCGCATGTCGGCGAAGCGCAGGTCGATGAATTCGACGTTTTCGGACTTGATGGTTTCGAGGACTTTGTCGGCGGTCATGGGCGGCTCGGAGGTGGACGGATGGCTGGAAAGTGCAAGGGGCGTGCCAGTCGTGGTGGCTTTTGAATCCAATGACTTGCCGGTACATGGTGAACCATGCGCACCACCATGGTGCGGCACTTGCACCGTTCGTGTGCGCCCGGTTCAGGCCAGCTTCGCACCCGGCGGTACCGGTTTGTCGGGCACGCACAGCGCGACATCGCCGTTCGCATCATGGAACCCGGTAACCAGGCATTCGCTCATCACCGGTCCGACCTGCTTGTTCGGGAAATTCACCACGCCCACTACCAGCTTGCCGAGCAACTCCTGCGGCTGGTACAGGCCGGTGATCTGCGCGCTGGATTTGCGGATACCGATTTCTTCGCCGAAATCGACCTGCAGCACGTAGGCGGGCTTGCGGGCTTCGGGGAAGGGACGGGCATCGACGATGCGACCCACCCGCAGCTCGACCTTCGAAAAGTCGTCCCAGGTTATCGTTTCCATCTGGTGCTGCCATGGCACTCACGAAGACGTGCATACTAGCCGCCCACGCAGCGCCACAACGAGCTGTCGATCGCGCGGCGGCCGCACGCCCGGCCCGGCGAATGGCCGTTGCCCCGTTGCATTCGTCTTCGATGCTCCCTGGAGTGACCATGTTGCCCCTGTGGCTGAAAGCCTTCCACATCATCGGCGTGGTCACCTGGTTTGCCGGCCTGTTCTACCTGCCGCGCTTGTTCGTGTATCACGCCGAAGCCGGCGAGCCCGCGGTGCGCGATCGTTTCAGGACCATGGAACGCCGGCTGCTCGTGATGACCCACATCGGTGGGGCGCTCGCGATCGCGTTCGGCATCGCCACGCTCGCGACGGAATCGTTCTATCTGCATGCAGGCTGGATGCACCTGAAACTGCTGCTGGTGCTGCTGCTGGTGCTCTACCACGTGACGCTGGTGAAGCTCACCCGCGATTTTGCCCGCGATCGCTGCCAATGGTCATCGCGCAAGCTGCGCGGCTTCAACGAAATCCCCGGCGTGCTGTTGCTGGCGATCGTCATCCTGGCCGTGGTCAAGCCGTTCTAGAGGCGGTGCCTCTTGCCGGCCTGAGGCAAGCGATACCCCGGACACACTTCCGGGCCTGCGGCTTGGTATAGTTTTGGCGACGCGGGGGGAGTTTCCCACATGGCATCGCAGTTGTCCCAGCAGAAGCCCGATGCGGAGCTGCAGGCGGCGTTCCGGCAGCATTTGCCGCAACGCCTGCGCACGCTGCTCCGGCGCGCGCGTGCGCAATGCCGCAGCGGATGGGACTGCAACGTGCTGCGTACGCTGCACGACGAAATCGCGCAGCTCGCCGGCGCCTGCGGACGTTACGGCATGCTGGAAACCGGCGAGCGCCTGCTGGCGCTGGAATCGGCGATGGCACCCGCCGTCAACGCCAACCAGGTTCCGGATGCCGCGGCGACCGCCGGCATCGACGCACTGCTGGACAGCCTTCGGCCGCATCTGCAACAAACATCACGCGGTCCCGGCCTGCCCGCCTGGATGCAGGACCCGCCACCCATCGCGGGCAAGGCGCCGTTCCCGCGCTGCGACACCCCGCCATCAGGGTATTGGCTGCAGCTCGGCATCACCGATGCCGTCGCTGTCCCCAGCGGCAACGCGGCCAATGAAGCACCGGCGCCCAGGCCCGAGATGCCGCCGGTCCCCGACCACCCGCGCGGGCCGCGCGTGCGGATCGTCAACGACGACGATCCGCTGATCAACGAACTGCTGTTGCGCCTCGACCAGCAGGGCTGCGACGTGGCGTTGCTCGACCACATGCAGGGTCTGCTGGAGCAACTGCAGGGCGCGCCACCCGATCTCGTCATCCTGGTGGCCGATGCAGGCACGCCCCTGGAACAACTCGCCAGCAGCCTGCGCGAAGCGCGGCGCGATCCGGCGCATCGGGTCCATTTGCTGGCGCTGTTGCGCGAAACCGACGTCGAGTTGCGCCTGCGGGCGCTGCGGGCGGGCGCCGACCGCTGCATCGCGCTGCCCGCGACGCCGGGCGAGACGATAGGTGCTGCGCTGGAACTGGCGATGGTGGACGAAGAAAGCCCGTACCGGGTCCTGATCGTGGACGACGATGCTCCACAGGCGTTGTTTGCACAGGCGATTTTGCGCCGGGCCGGCATGGAAACGCGCGTGCTGGGCGAATCGCTGGCGGTGCTGGAGGAACTGGACCGTTTCCAGCCGGATCTTTTGCTGCTCGACCTCAACATGCCCGATTGCGACGGCTTCGAACTGACCGCGCTGATCCGCGAACGCGAGGGCTACGTGAATACGCCGATCGTGTTCCTGTCCGGCGACCAGGACGAGGATCGACAATTCGCCGCGCTGGACGCGGGGGGCGACGATTTCCTGATGAAACCGATCCGCCCGACGCACCTGGTCGCAGCGGTGACCAATCGCGTGCGCCGCGCGCGCGCCGCGGCCTCGCGCACCCGCCGCCGCCGGCGCCGCGACGCCGCGACCGGCCTGCACGAACGCGCGCAACTGCTCGACGCCCTGTCCGAACACCTGGCCGCGGCGGGCGGTTATGCCGCGCAGGGCGGCCTGCTGGCCGTGGAACTGCGCGACGCCACGATCCTGCGCGACCGCATCGGCCTGGCGGCCTTCGACCAGGTCCTCACGCAACTCGGCGATTTCATCCTGCGCCACGCCCGCACCGGCTACATGACGGCGCGCCACGGCCATGCGGCATTCCTGATCTTCTCGACCGCCCGCAGCGAACGCGACCTCGTGGCCCTGGCCCGGGAACTGGTGACGGCCGCGGATGACGAGCGCTTCGGCGCCCACGCCACCGCGGTGCGGCTGGACGCGGCGGTGTGCGCCTTCGATGCCACCACCAGCGAATCGGCGGTGGCACTGGCGGCGGTACAGCAAACCCTGACGGTGGCGCGCACGCAGGCCGACCGCGTGGCCGTGCACTCCGCGCTCGGCCCCGACCCGAACGCGCTCGCCCAGCGGATTTCCGCTGCCCTGGCGCACGGCTCGTTCGATCTGGTGTTCCAGCCGATCATCCCCATCCGGGGCGCCGCCGGCCCTCACTACCAGGCCCTGCTGCGACTGCAACACGGGGAGCAGGAATTCCTCGCGGCCGAATTGATCCCGGCCGCCATCCGCGCCGGTTACATCGCGGCGGTGGACGCATGGGTGGTCGGTCATTGCATCCGCGTTCTGGCGCAGCACCAGCGCGAAGGGGATCAGGTTTGCCTGTTCGCCAGCCAGTCGTTGCAGGGCTGGGCGGATCACGGCCGGCGGGGGCAACTCGCCGCGCGGCTCGCGACCACCGGTGTGGCGCCGGAATCGCTGGTGCTGGAATTCCGCTGCGAGGAGGCCCGCAACAATCTCCGCGCGCTGGTCGAACTGGCCCCGGAGCTGAAGCGCGCCGGCGTGCGCCTGTGCCTCGCCGGCGTCGATCCCGAAGCCGTCAACGCGGGCTGGACCGGACACCTCCCGCTCGATTTCATCAAGCTGGCACCCGATCTTGCCGATGGCGACCTGGAAACCGTCGTCCAGGGGGCCCACTCGCACAACCTGCGCGTGATCGCGCCGCGCATCGAAACCGTGGCGCGCGCCGAGCAACTGCGCGAAGCCAGCGTCGACATGCTGCAAGGCAACCACTTCCGGCCGCCCGCCGCCAGGCTCGATCATTCGTTTCCCGAGCAGGGAAGCTGAGGATGGCAAGCGCGACGGGTGGCGAGCGGGTGGCATGGCCGCGGGTGCTGGGCAGCATCGCGCTGCTGGCTGCCGGTGGCGCGGCCGCGCTGTGGGTGTCGCTGCCGCAGGTGGCCGCACTCTGGGGCCTGCTGCTGATCGCGCTGATCCTGTTGTGGTTGGCGCGACCACCGCAAAGTGGCGCGGCGAGGAACGTTGCATCACCGCCGGTCCAGGATCCGGTGGATGTCGCGATGCGCACGCGCCTTGCCTCGGCCCAATCGGAACTCGCGTCGCTGCGCGGCGTGCAGCGCGAACTGCTCGCCGCCAAGCAGGCCGCGGAGGCGGCGATGCTGGCCAAGAGCGAATTCCTGGCCAGCATGAGCCATGAAATCCGCACGCCGCTGAACGGTATCCTGCCGCTGCTCGACATCGTGCTGGGCACCGAACTCACGCCGGCGCAGCGCGAATACCTGATCACCGCCAACGCCTCGGCCAAGGAACTGCTGCGGATCGTCGACGACATCCTCGACTACTCCAAGGCCGAGGCCGGCAAGCTGGACCTGGAATCGGTCAGCATCAACATCCGCGAGCTGGTGGACAGTGTCAAACGGCTGCTGGAAAAGCCCGCCGAAGCCAAGGGGCTGGCGATGCGCGCGGTCGTGGATGCCGATGTACGGCCGGTGGTGCGCGGCGACCCGATGCGCATCCGCCAGATCCTCACCAACCTGATGGGCAACGCCATCAAGTTCACGCAACGCGGCGGCGTGTCGGTGCGCGTGAGCAGGCGCAACGACACCGCCACCCAGCACGAACTGCTGTTCGCGGTGCGCGACACCGGCATCGGCCTCGCCGCCGACGCGGCCGCACGACTGTTCCAGCCGTTCACGCAGGCGGACGCGTCGGTGACTCGGCGCTATGGCGGCACCGGGCTGGGGCTGACGATCTGCAAGAAGCTGGTGGACTTGATGGGCGGCCGCATCGGGGTGCGCTCCGAACCCGGTCGCGGCTCCGTATTCTGGTTCACCATCCCGTTCGAAAAGGCACCGGGCGACATTTCCGGCGCGCACAAGAGCCTGACGGGGGCGCGCGTGCTGCTGGCCGCGAGCGCGCAGCGCGCGCAACACATCACGCCGATCCTGGCCACCCTTGAACTGGATGCAACCCACGTGGGCGACGCCGGCACCACGCTGGCGCGCCTTAAGCAGGCGGCTCCGCTCGGCAAGACCTTCAGTTTCGATCTTTTGATCGTGGACACCGGCAGCGTCACGGGTGATGTCGGCGCGCTGCTCCGCGGCATCCTGGCCGATCGCCAACTCGATGCCCTGCGGATACTGGCGCTGGGCCTGGACACCGCGCCCGATCCGAGGGTGGTGCCGGCGCCGGCCCGGGCCGACGATGCGGCGCTGCGCCAGGGCGTGCGCAGCGCATTCGGGGTTGCTCCGCAGGCGCGTGCGCAGCCGGTCCTGAGTGCGCCGTTGATTCCCGCCGCGCAGCACGGCGATCAGCCGCTCACCGGCAAGGTGCTGCTGGTGGAAGATCATCCCGTCAACCAGAAGGTCGCGCAGAAACTGCTCGAGCGTCTCGGGCTCACGGTGGACGTCGCCGAAAACGGCGAAGTGGCATTGGAGAAATTGCGCGAGCAGCCCTATGCGATGGTGCTGATGGATTGCCAGATGCCGGTGCTGGACGGTTACAGCGCCACCCGCCGCCTGCGCGAAATCGAGAGCGGGCAGGGCAAGCCGCGCACGCCGGTGATCGCGATGACTGCGCATGCCATGTCCGGCGACCGCGAGCGCTGCCTGCAGGCCGGCATGGACGATTATCTTTCCAAGCCACTCGACCGCCAGTTGCTGGAACAGACCCTGACCCGCTGGATGCCCAAATCCGCGAATGCCGCCCCGACGATGACCGTCGATCCCGTTTCCACCATCGCGCCCGTCACCCATTCGGAGGCCACGCCACCCGCCATGCAGAATCCACTGCCCCCCGACACGCTGGACACCACCACCCTGGTCGACCTGGAAGACATCATGGGCGACGAACTGGTTACCCTGGTCGATGCCTACCTGCGCGATGGCGAAACCCGGCTGCGCAACATGCGCGAGGCGGCCGATCGCGGCGACGGCACCGAGGTCGGCAAGCTGGCACATTCGCTGAAGTCCTCCAGCGCGAACCTAGGCGCCATGCCGTTGGCCAATCGGGCCCGCCAGGTGGAAGAAGCCGCGCGCAACGGCACGCTGGCCAACCCGTCGGACAGCGTGGCCGCGCTCGAAAAGTTGTACGCCAACGCCGCGACGGCGCTGAGGCAGCGCTACAAGCGGTCATAGCCGGGAATCGTTTGCGAAGACGTCGAGGATCGCGAAGCGATCTCCGCATCCGCGCGTCTGCAGGTCGGGCTGAGCAACGCGAAGCCCGACGATGCGTTTGCGTTGGGCTTAACTCCGTTCAGCACTACGCACTTCGCGGCAATTTCCAACCCACCGACCTTCTGATCGGCACACCCCCCATCCCGGCGCAAGTCGGGATCCAGTGACGTTCGCGCAACGCGCTGGAATGCAACGGCACCGGGTCCCGGATATCGCCTGGCGATTCCGGGATGACGAGCAAAATCGAGGTTTCCCTCGAGCCGACTGCCACGTAGCCTCGGAGGCCTAGCTGCGGATATGCGTCTGCAGGTAATTCTCCAGGCCCACCTGTTCGATCAGGCCGAGCTGCGTTTCCAGCCAGTCGATGTGTTCTTCCTCGGAATGCATGATGTCGCCGAAGAGCTGCCGGCTGACGTAATCGCCGGTCTGTTCGCAGTAGGCGATCGCCACCTGCAGATCGGGTAGCGCGGCGCGTTCGAGTTTCAGGTCGCACTCGATGCATTCCTTCGGCGTCTGCCCGACCAGCAGCTTGCCGAGTTTCTGCAGGTTGGGCAGCCCTTCGAGGAACAGGATGCGTTCGACCAGGCGGTCGGCGTGCTTCATCTCGTCGATCGATTCGGCGCGCTCGTGCTCGGCCAGCTCCTTGTAGCCCCAGTTGTCGTACATCCGGTAATGCAGGAAGTACTGGTTGATCGCGATCAGCTCGTTGCCCAGCACCTTGTTGAGGTGCTCGATGACCTTGGCGTCGCCCTTCATGGTGGCTTCCTTGTGCAAAACGCGCGACACGCGCGAAGCCGATGACTATACCGCCAACGGCTGCGCGGCTGTCGTGAAAAGCCAGCCCGGAAGGGGCGTCCCGAGATTGATTGCCGAAAGGCTGGAAGGAGATGTCGCTACAGCGACGCGGCGATCCGGGATGGTCGCGCTTCTATGCCGCAATGGGCAGGGCGGCGGCCCTGCGTTCGGACGCGACGGCGCTTTCCACCAGTTCGCGTGCTTCGCCTTCGCAGCAGCCGCAGCAGGTGGAGCAACCGGTCTGCGCCTGCACCGCTTCGAACGTATCCGCACCACACGCGACCGCGTGGCGGATGTCCTGGTCGGTGACGGCTTTGCAGATGCAGACGTACATGGCGGGTTCGAGAGATCGCTCGAAGGGCGCCATTTGAACGCGAATGCGAATGATTGTCAAGTAGCTTCAGCGGGCGGCAGACCCGGTCATGCCGCGGCAGAACGCCCGTTGCCGGGTGCCGGCGTGACGCCTATCTCGACCGAACAGGCAGCCTCGACCAGCGGCGCGAAATAACGCAGCGCGCGCCGGTAGACCTCACGCTTGAAGTCCACGACGTGCTCGGCCGGGTACCAGAAATCCACCCAGCGCCACACGTCGAACTCGGGAGTGGCGTGGGCGTCCAGCCGGAACGCGGAATCGACATCCAGCATCCTGAGCAGGAACCATACCTGCTTCTGGCCGATGCAGGTCGGGTGCCGGCCGCGCCGCACGTAGCGCGGCGGCAGCCGGTAGCGCAGCCAGCCGTGGGTGGAGCCCAGCACCTCGACCTGGTCGGCGCGCAGGCCGGTTTCTTCCTCCAGCTCGCGGTACATCGCCTCGTCGGGGGTCTCGTCCGTGTTCATCCCGCCTTGCGGGAATTGCCAGCCGTCGCGCTGCACCCGTCGCGCCCAGAACACCTGGCCGCTCGCGTTCAGCAACACGATGCCCACGTTCAAGCGGTAGCCGTCCACGTCGATCATGGGCCGATTCAAGCACAGCCCGAGAACACGAAGCAAGTTGCGCGGTCTCAGTATGAACCCGCGCGAGCAGACCGACCACCCGGTTTCCGGCGCGGCGGGTTGCAAGCGGCGCGCCGGCTGGCTATAAGCGGCGGACCCATTGGCGCTCGCAGGCATGGCTTCGACCATCTTCCACCACTGGCTGGACCAATATCATGCGCTGCCGCCAGCGCGCCAGCGCTGGATACGCCGCGGCGCGTGGACGTTGTGCGTCGTGGTGGTTTTCCTGCTGGGGATAGCCGTCGGGCGCGGATTGGGCTTTCCCAATGGCCTCGAGGCGCGCGCCCGCCGGCTCACCGCACAGAACGCCGCGCTGCAGAATCAACTCCAGGGCCTGCAGCAACAACAGCAAACCACTTCGACCGCACTGGCTGCGCTGAAGCAATCGCTGGCCGCCCGCGACAGCGAATTGCAGAAGCTGAAGCAGGAACAGGCTTTCTACAGCAAGCTCATCGGCATCGACAGCGATCGGTCCGGGCTTGGCGTGCATGGGATCGCGGTGACGCAAGTGTCCGGTACCGACGCCTGGAATTTCGTGGCCACCCTGGTGAACACGGCCGAGAACGCCGATGCCGCGCGCGGCACCTTGACCCTCGCGGTGGAAGGCGTGCGCGGCGGCAAGCTCGCGACGCTGGGCTGGAGCGATCTCGCCGGACCCGGCGCCCACGATGGCGTGCCGTTCGCGTTCAAGTTCTTCCAGCAGGTGCGCGGTTCCTTCGTGCTGCCCAAGGGCTTCGTGCCGAATCGCGTGGTCGTCACGCTGCGGCCCAAGGGCGGTGCAAGCGTGACCCGCAAGCTGGACTGGAGCGAAACCGTTGCCGGGTCGCACGACAGCGCCGTGCCTTGATCGGCCTGCGCGACGCCTCCATGATGGTTGCAGAGGTATGGCCCCATGAATGCTGCTTCCACCACCCTCCCGGAACCGGGACTCCGGATTTCCGATGCTGCCCTCGAACGCGTGCGCGAGTTGATCCGCGAGGAAGGCAACCCCGCGCTCAAGCTGCGCGTCTTCATCGAAGGCGGCGGCTGCTCGGGCTTCCAGTACGGGTTCAGTTTCGACGAGGCACGCGCGGATGACGATTTCGTGCTCGATCGCGGGGGCGTCGAACTGCTGGTCGATCCCTTGAGCATGCAGTATCTCGAGGGTGCGCAGGTGGACTACGTCGAAGAACTGTCCGGCGCGCAATTCGTGATCCACAACCCCAATGCCAAGACCACCTGCGGGTGCGGCAGCTCGTTCACGGCCTAGCCCCGCAATCCTCCATGATTGCCGCGACCGGGGATGCGTGGGCGCGAAGGGCATGCGTGGCCATGGGACATTGGAACGTCCTCTCGGCCCTGACTTTTCCACACGGGTTTCGCGTTCGCCCATGAACGCTGCTTCGTTGAACCGCCACCTTCCGGTGTTCCACCGTCGAAAACACCAGCACGGCCATCGATGGGGTGGCTTTTCACCACGGCGGCTCCGGACCGGTCGATTACCGTGAGTTCGGCCCAACGCACGCGCCTCAACACCTTTGCCGAAACCCCGCTGGATCGCTGCGGCGAGTACCGCGCGGACGCCGAGTGGATGGCGGCGCAATGTGGCGCGCCGACGGCGCGCTGGCTGGCGTTCGACAGTGAAGGCCGGGCCCCGGTGCGGGGCAACCGCTTGTGCCTGCTGGAGGCCGGAACCTTCGGACCCGATGCGCCGGCGAATTTCCTCGGCCGCCTCGACTGCGCACCGCTTTATGCATTGCGCGAACCGGTGGCGCAGACGATGTTCCCGGGCGCGACATGGCTGGACCTGCGTACCGCTGCCGCCGAAATCGAACGCCGCGATGCAGGATTGTTTGCCTACGCGCGCGGCCTGGCCAACTGGCAGGACGCCACGCGCCACTGCGCGTACTGCGGCGCTCCGTTGCTGCTGATCGATGGCGGCCATCGCGCATCGTGCACGGGTTGCGGACGTCTCCATTTCCCCCGCACCGACGCCGCAATCATCGTGATCGTCGAACACGGCGATGCCTGCCTGCTCGGCCGGCAGTCGCTCTGGAAGCCGAGGCAGTACTCCACGCTGGCGGGCTTCGTCGAGCCGGGCGAATCGCTGGCCGACGCGGTGCGGCGCGAAGTACGCGAGGAAACCGGCATCGACGTGATCGACTGCGATTTCCATTCCTCGCAACCCTGGCCGTTTCCCGCTTCGCTGATGCTGGGTTTCACCGCCACCGCCGCCGGACGCGACATCCATCTCGCCGATGGCGAACTGGAAGACGCGCGCTGGTTCACCGCGCGCGACATCGTCGATGGCCTGCGTGACGGATCGCTGCGCGTCTCGACGCCACTGTCGATCTCCTATCGCCTGATCGAGCATTGGTTACGCACGCGCGCCGGCATCGAACTCGACGCATTGACGGGCACTCGGTAAGTCGCGCCGTTACAATCCGCGCGACCGATGATGACCTCGTGACTGCATGGCCGTCGAACTCGTCGCTGCGCTGATCGTGTTGCTGGTGCTGCTGCTGTGGCCCGGCAATGTCGCGGGCTTGCGGCAGTTCGGCTGGTATCGCGCGTGGCTGGACGTGCTGGATTTCGCCGAGGGCGGCGGCCGCGTGGCCTTGGCGATGGTGCTGCCGGTGATCGCGTGCGCCCTGATCGCGCACTTCATCCAATACTGGATCTACGCGCTGGCGGCGCTGGCGTTCGCGGTGCTGATCCTGTTCTACACGTTCGGCCCGCGCGAACTCGAAAGCGATTTCGAGGCAGTGCTGAAGGAAGATGATCCGGTGGCGCGTGTCGCCGCCGCGGCCAACCTGCGCAGCCTGCCCGACGGCGCGCCGCGCGCGTTCACCGCCGCCGAACTGGTCGAGGCCGCGGTGACCGCGTCCTTGCGCCGCCGCTTCGGCGTGCTGTTCTGGTTCTTTCTGCTCGGGCCTGCCGGCGCGCTGGGCTACCGGTTGGCATGGGTGACCGCCGACAGCGACCCCGAACGCGTCGATCCCCGCACCCGCCATGCCGCGCGCCGCTTCGCCCTGGCGCTGGACTGGATTCCGGCACACCTGATGACGCTGGCAATGGCGATGGTCTCGAATTTCGACGCGGTGATCGGCGCGTGGCGCACATGGCACGCACAACCCAGCCACTCGATGTGGGAGCTCGATCCGGATTTCCTGGGTGCCGTGGCGCGCTCCGGCGTCAACGCGGACATCGAGGCGGGTGATGGCCTGACGCTGGATACCCACGACCCGATCGCGGAACTCGCCGACGCGCGCAGCCTCATGCTACGCGTGTTGATCGTATGGCTGGCCGTGGTGGCGCTGATCGTGCTGGCGGGTTGGATCGCGTGACGCTGGATGGCCGGTTGGGCTGAATCCGCGCTTGTAGGATGAAGCCCAACGCGGCGGTTCGTGTCGCCGGGCTTCGCCGGATGATCCCGGCTCAGCACCAACTACGGACAGACGATCGTTGGCTCACCCGCCACGCAACAATTTGCGCACGGCCGCCAGATTGCGCCGGCTGACTTCCGGCATGGCATCGCTGCCCGCGATCAGCGCGCGCACGGTGCCGTCCGACTCACGTCGCAGGCCCAGCAGTCGCTGCATCGGAATCAGGCAGGCGCGGTGCACGCGCACGAACCATTCGGGCATCGCTTCCTCGATGGCCTTGAGCGACTGCTCGATCAACACGTCTCCCGCGACGCGATGCACGGTCACATATTTGTCATCGGCGGTCAGGAACAGCACTTCCGCGAGCGGAATGCGCAAGAGCGCGCCGTGCACCTGCGCCAGCAGCGCCGGATCCGAAGCCACCGCACGTCGCCGCAGCGCCTCGGCACGCGCCAACGCTTCGCGCAGGCGTTCGACGCGTACCGGCTTCAAGAGATAATCGGCTGCGCGCAATTCGTACGCCTGCAAGGCGTGCTGCTCGTAGGCGGTGCAGAACACCAGTTGCGGGGGATCGGGCAGGGCCGCGAGCCGGCGTGCCACCCCGATGCCATCGAGTCCCGGCATCGCGATGTCCAGCAACAGCAGATCCGGACGCAATTGCGCGCATGCCGCCAGCGCGGCATCGCCGTCGCCCACGCTGGCGACGACGTCCGCGTCGTCGCAATCGCGCAGCAACGCGGCAAGCCGCGCGCGCGCAAGGGGTTCATCATCGACGATGACTATCCGCATGACCCGGTGACCGGTAGCCGCCAATTTTCGCGAACCACACTTGCACATTCCCCCGATTCAAGCAGGCGGCGCTTCCGGCAACCGCACGCTGACCCGGAACTCGCCACCCTCGCTGCGTGCCTGCACGCTGCCGCGCTGGCCGAAATGGAAAGCGATGCGGCGCCGCACGTTGTCGAGTCCATGCCCGCTGCGCGGGACCGACGCCGTGTCGGGCAACGGATTCGAGATCTCGATTTCGATGCCGCCGTCGACGCGACGACCCGCGATCCGCAGCGTACCGCCCTGGCGACGCGGCTGGATGCCATGGTAGACGGCATTCTCGACCAGCGGTTGCAGCAACAACGCGGGCATTTCCAGATCGTCCGGCAAATCGGCGAGTTCGCGTTGCACCGTCAGCCGCTCGCCGAGACGCAGTTGTTCGATGGCCAGGTAGCGGTCGATCAGCGCGAGTTCCGCCCCCAGCGTGCTGGGCTTGTCGGACGCGCCCAGCGACGCGCGGAACAGTTCGGACAAATCTTCCACGGTGCGTTCGGCGGCATCCGGATCCACCCGCACCAGTGCGGCGACCGTGTTCATACTGTTGTACAGGAAGTGCGGGCGGATGCGCGCCTGCAAAGCATCGAATTGCGCGCGCGCCACGGCGGCCAGGCGGGCGCGCCACGCCGCCAGCACGTAGAAATACCGCAGCAATGCGGCACCCAGGAGCGCCGCCAGCACCGTATTGCCGATGATGAAGCGCAAGCCCGAGGCCGGCGTGAGATGGGTGGCCAGGGCGCGATCCAGCCATGCAATCACCGCGCTTGCCGCCGCGACCAACACCACCAACGCACCCCACGCCAGCGGCCACGCGATGGCGCGGGGCCAGCGAACCAGTACCGGCGTCAGCCGGCACAACAACAAGGATGCCAGCAGCGCCAGCCACACCACGAAGAGGGTCGCCGTCGAAAATCCGCGCCAGTCCATCCGCGCATCAGGCGCCAGCGCGTCGATCACCACCACCAGCTCCGCCACCACCACCAGCGTGAACACCGAGGCCAGCGAGCAGAAGTCCGGCAGGGCGTTGTTTGTGCGATCGTCCGTGACCGCGGCCATGTTGGATTGGTTGGCAGGCATGAACTTTCCAAGTCGTGGGAGTCCGGAACGGCCTTCCCTGGCTGACCTTCCGCCACGGCGGCTCCGGGCGCACGCCGCGCGTCCGGTCAGGATTCGAGAATGGCGGTCATGAATGCGGCGAGGTCCTCGATTTCCGGCGGACACACCTGGTGCGCCATGGGGTAACTGTGCCAGTCGACCCTGAAGCCCCACGCGCGCAACTGGTCGCGCGAGCGTTCGCCCAGCACCTGCGGCACTACCGGATCGAACGCCCCGTGGGCCATGAAGATCGGTGTCGCCGCGTTCGCGGCATGGCGCTCGGCCGTGGTGCGATCGACGATCGGAAGGTAGGTGGACAACGCCACGATGCCCGCAAGCCTTCGCGTGTGACGAAGGCCTGACGCCAGCGCGACCGCGCCGCCCTGGGAAAATCCGGCCAGCACGATGTTCGACGCCGGGACGCCGCGCTCGACTTCGCGCGCGATCAGGGCACCGACCGCGCCGACCGAGGTGCGGATGCCGGGTTCGTCCTGCCGTTGCGACAGGTCGAACCCCGCGATGTCGTACCACGCGCGCATGGGCAGCCCGTTGTTGAGCGTGATTGGCCGCACCGGCGCGTGCGGGAACATGAAGCGCAGCGGCGGCCATCCGGGTCGCACCAGTTGCGGCACGATGGGTTCGAAGTCATGCCCGTCCGCGCCGAGGCCGTGCAGCCAGATCACCGCATGGCGCGGCTGCGGCGCGGTTTCGATCTCCACGCATTCCAGCGTCACTGCGCCGACCCCGCTTCCGTGCCGAGCCCCAATTCCTCGGCGAAGAAGGCCATTGCCGCCGCCGCGTTGCCGACCCGCTGGCTGAAGGACGCGGTGACACCGTGGCCTTCGTTCATGCGGGTCAGCAGCAGGATCGGATGTCTGGAGGTATTGGCGGCCTGCAGCGCCGCCGCGAACTTGCGCGACTGCCACGGCGCCACGCGTGGATCGTTGGCGCCGGTGATCAGCAGGACCGCCGGATATGCAGTGCCGGGCTTCACGTTCTGCAGCGGCGAGTACGCGCGCAGCCATTCGAAATCAGGCTTCTTCGTGACCGTGCCGTATTCGGAAATGTTGTATTGCCCGTTCGGCCACCGCTCCACGCGCAACATGTCGTAGATGCCGACCAGCGACACCACCGCGCGGTATTCGGATGGATGCTGCGTCAGCGCCGCGCCCATCAACAGTCCGCCGTTGGAACCGCCCATGATTCCGAGATGCGCCGTGTCGGTCCAGTGGTGCTGTACCAGCGTCTGCGCGGCGGCGTGGAAGTCATCGAAGACGTTCTGTTTTTTCGACAGCATGCCGGCTTCGTGCCAGCCCTCGCCGAACTCGCCGCCGCCGCGAATGTTGGCGACGGCATACACGCCGCCGCGCTCAAGCCACGCCAGCGTCGAACCCAGGAAGCGCGGCGCGGCGGTGATGCCGAAACCGCCATAACCGTAGAGGATCGTCGGGCGCGCGCCGTTCGGCGTCACGCCCTTCATCGCAATCACGGTGACCGGCACCTTCGTGCCGTCCTTCGAGATCGCATCCAGCCGGTGCACGGCGACATTCGAATAGTCCGCGGCCGGTTTCACTTCGAAAACCACTTTCGAGGTGCCGCGTGCCGCGTCGTATTCCACCCAGCGCGTCGGAATCGTCCAGCCCGAATACGTGATCAGCGCCTGGTCGGAATTGGCGCTGCTCGCGATCGTGCCGACACCGATCCCGGTCTCGGGCAACGGCACGTCGCGTACGAATTTTCCGTCCGCGCCGTACTGCTGCACGCGCCAATCCGGTCCGCGCACTTCCGTGATCAGGAACCCGCCCTTCACGGGCGCCACCGAATGCATCGCCCAGTTGCCCTGCAACGGCGGCACCAGCAGCGTCGCCTTGGCATCCGTGTCCAGCGCCAGCAGCTTGCCGCGCGGTGCGCCCTGATACGCAATCACCAGCAGACGATCGCCGTCCCACGCGGCGCCCTGGTTGATTTCCGACGCTGCGCGCACGTTGGCATCGGTGCCGAGCGCCCGTTTCCACGGACCGTTGTCGCGTCGCAGATACACCTCGTCGGGCGCGCCATCGCCTGCGTGCACCAGCGCGGCCGCGTGCCGGCCATCGGCGGAACCGAGCAGGGTGTATTCGGCGACCTTCGACAAACCCTTGCCGAATGCCAGCGTGTCGTTCGCCGCGTCGCTGCCGAGCGCGTGGTGGTACAACGCCGCATCGAACTGCGACTGGTTGGCCGGGACGCCCGAAGGCAAACGCACGTAGGTGACGCCCTTGCCGTCGGCATCCCACACGAGCGCCTGCGGCGTGGTGCCGCCGCCCGCGTGCGGCAGCGCATCCGGCAAGGTCTTGCCGCTGGCGACCTCGATGAAGCGGATGGTGGTTTCCTCGTTGCCGCCTTCGGCGGTGCCGTAGGCCACGTACTTGCCCTCCGGCGAAGGCCAGTAGCCGGTGATCGCGATGCTGCCCTGGGCGCCGTTCGGATCCACCAGCACCTTCGCCTTGCCGTTCGGCCAAGCTTGCGCCACCAGCACCGCCTGCGGCTGCGGGGGCGTCTGGCGCATGTAGAACAGGGTGCCGCCGACGATTTCGGGATCGAATTGCCGGGTCGACGTCAGCGCCAGGTCGCCCACGCGTTTCACGATGGCCTTGGCATCCTTGAAGCCGTCCATCACCTTTTCGGTGTAGGCATTCTGTGCCGCGATCCACTGCTCCACCGCACGCGCGCCGGCGTCTTCCAGCCAGCGATACGGATCGTGCACGGTGGCGCCGAAGTAAGTGTCGGCGACGTCGTGCTTGCGGGTGGCCGGTGGCATCGCGGGGATCTCGTGCTGCGTGTCGATCAACGCATGATCGAGCCCCGCGCGCGAGGTCGTCGGGGCCGTTTGCGCCCCCACCGTGGAGGAAAGCAGGCCCAGGACGAAACCGGCGAGCACGCGAAGGGCGGACATGGCTGGACTCCGGAACGCGGTGGCGACCCGCGCAGGTTAGCGCCCCGCCGCATGCTTCGCACACCTCCATACTTTCGGCGCTTGCGCCATCGCGCGACGTGTGGGTACGCTCCGGTCTTTTGCTCGGGGGTCGTCTCCATGAATCGCATCGCCGTCGCCGGTCTGGTTTGCCTTCTGGTGAGTGGAGGCGCGTTTGCCGCCGCGCCACAAGAGGCGGCGCACGCGACCGCACCCGGCACGACCCACAAGCTGAGCCTCGAACAGATCATGGCCGACCCGGACTGGATCGGGCCGCCCGTCGAGGACGCCTACTGGAGCGTCGATGGCCGTGACATTTATTACAAGCTGAAGCGCAAAGGCGTATCGATCCGGGATCTCTATCGCGCCGCGGCGGGCGGGGGCACGCCCGCGAAATTGAGCGATGCCGAACTCGCTCACGCCGATGGTCCGGCGGTGTTCGATCGCGCGCACGACCGCGCCGCGTTCCTGCGCCACGGCGACGTGTTCGTGCGGGACATCGCGCATGGCACCACCCGTCAGGTCACCCGCGACAACGCCAGCAAGTCCGGCCTGCAGATTTCCGCGGATGGAAACCTCGTGAGCTGGAACCAGGAGGATGGCTGGTACGCGTGGAACGCCGCGATCGGCGTCGCTGCGCCGGTGGCGACGCTGAAGACCGAGGACAATCCGGACGACGCCAAGCCGGACCAGTTGGAGCGCCTGCAGCTCAGCCTGTTTTCCACCCTGCGCGCGGACAAGGCCGACAAGGATGCCGTGCGCGAACACGACGACAAGCTGGACGCCGAAAATCCCGCGCGCGCGCCGGCCCCTTTCTACCTGGGTGACAAGGTGCACGTGGCGATGACCTCGCTGTCGCCCAATGCGCGCTGGATGCTGGTGGTGACGCGGCCGGAAGGCCATCAACGCGGCAAGCGCCCGGTGGTGGTGCACTACGTCAACGACTCGGGCTATCCCGAAACCGAACCGGCGCGCACCTACGTCGGCCACAACAACCCGGCGCCGCAATCATTGCTGCTGCTGGACCTCGCGCAGCACAGGCAGTACCCGTTGTCGCTGGATGACCTGCCCGGTATCCACGACGATCCGCTGCACGATCTGCGGGTGAAGCGCATCGCCGAACTCAAGAAGGAAGGCCACGCCGACGAGGCCGCCGCGCTGGCCGCGCCGAAGACGCGCCCTGTGTCGGTCAATTTCATCGCTGTCGGGGAATCGGGCGTTCCCGCGATCGTGTGGAGTCCGGACGGCAGCCGACTCGCGGTGGAACTGGTCGCGAACGACCACAAGGACCGCTGGATAACCTCGGTCGATTTCGCCGCCCACAAGTTGGTGACGCAGGATCGCCTCACCGATCCGGCCTGGATCAACTGGAGTTTCAACGGACTCGGCTGGCTGGCCGACAACCAAACCCTGTGGTTCGAATCGGAAGCCTCCGGTTACGCACAGCTTTTCGTCAAACCGCTTGACGGCAAGGCGCATGCACTGACCGGCACCGGATACGAAGTTTCCGCGCCCGTGCTGTCGCCGGACGGCAAATGGTTCTACGTGCGATCGAACAAGCAGGCGCCCTATGCCTACGACGTGTACCGCGTGCCGGTCGCGGGCGGCGCGCTGGAGCAGGTGACGCGTTTCGAAGGCGTGGACGCATTCGAACTCTCGCCGGACGGCAGCAAGCTCGCGGTACTGCATTCGAGCGCATACATCCCGCCGCAACTTGCGGTGGTAAACGTTGACGGTTCCGGCGCGCGTGAACTCACCGACACCCGGACGCCCGAATACAAGGCGCTCGCTTCCACCTGGGTGCAACCGGAGTTCGTGAAAGTACCGAGCAGCCACGGCAACTTCGGCATCTGGGCGAAGTTCTACAAGCCGGTCGACTACGACACTTCGCACACGCACCCGGCCGTGTTCTTCGTGCACGGCGCCGGTTACCTGCAGGACGTCTCGAAGAACTGGTCGTACTACTTCCGCGAGCAGATGTTCAACAACCTGCTGACCCAGGAAGGCTACGTGGTGCTGGACATGGATTACCGCGGTTCGGCCGGCTACGGCCGCGACTGGCGCGATGCGATCTACCGCCGCATGGGCCATCCGGAACTGGAAGACCTGCTGGACGGCAAGGCGTGGCTGGTCAAGCACCACCACGTCGATCCGGCCCGCGTCGGGATCTACGGCGGTTCCTACGGCGGCTTCATGACCGAGATGGCGCTGCTGCGCGCGCCCGGCGAATTTGCGGCCGGCGCGGCACAACGCGCAGTATCGGACTGGACCAGTTACAACGACGGCTACACGTCCGACATCCTCAACACGCCGCAACTCGATCCCGAGGCTTACAGGATTTCTTCGCCGATCGAATACGCGAAGAACCTCCAGGACCCGCTGCTGATGAACCACGGCCTGATCGACAACAACGTGATGCCGGGCGACACCATCCGGCTGTACCAGCGCTTCGTCGAGCTGCACAAGAAGAACTTCTGGATTTCGCTGTATCCGACCGAGCGCCACGCGTTCGAACACGCCGATGCGTGGTACGACGAATACCGGCGCGTGCATGAGCTGTTCACGCGCTTCGTGAAGGACAAGCAGTGAAGCGAAGGGGCGCCTCGGGGCGCCCCTTTCCGCAGGACGGTTCAGGTCGGGGGCGCGGGAGATGGCCGCCAGCCCATCACGGTCATGGGTTGCGCTGGATGTAGTACTGCGCCGCCGCGGTGGAATTGATCGCATTCGTCAACGGCAGCAACTGGCTCAGGAAGCGGTTCCAGCGCGTGATGCCGGCTGCCGACGCGAAGACCACGTCGCCCGGCTGCACCTCGAACTGGCTTCCCAGTGCCAGCGCCACCGCCGATTTCGCATCCAGCTCGTAAACCGTCGCCTTGGCATCGCCGGGATGCGAGGTATTGCGGATCACGTAAATCTTGCCCTTTGACGTGACCTGGTTCAGGCCACCGGCGGCGCCGATCGCTTCGGTCAGCGAGATGTCCGCCGAACTGAAGCGGACCACGCGCGGGCGATTCACCTCGCCCATCACGTACACCTGCTGGTGGTCGTTGTACGGAAGGAAGATGCGATCGCCCGCCTTGAGGTAAATCTCCCTGGCGTGGCCGTCATGCTCCATCCGGTCGATGTCGAGGTGATAGGCGTGGCCGTCACGCGTCAACACCACGTCGGAAAGATTCGCGTTGGGATCGTCCACGATCGCCTTGCCCATCGCCTCGCCGAGGGTCAGCGGCACGCCGGTGATCGGCTGCGGACCAGTCTTGGTGAACGCGCCTTCGAGCACCACGTGCTGGCTGTCGTAACTGAGCACGCTGACATCGACCTGCGGTTTCTTCAAATAAGTGCCCAGCTTGCTCGCGAGGATTTCGCGCAGCTGATCGATGGTCTTGCCCGCTGCCTGGATCTTGCCCGCAAAGGGGTAGTAGATCGAGCCGTCGGCCTGCACCACGCGCCCATTGGCCGCCGCCTGGTTCTGGTTGCCCGCCGGCGAAGTGAGTTCCGGATGATTCCACACCGTGATGTACAGCGTGTCGCCCGGACCGATCTGGTAGGCCTGCGGCTGGTAAGCGAGCAACGCCGGTGGAATGGCATCCGGCGAATTGGCGGCACCTTCCTGCGCGATCACCTGGGGCGTGATCGGAACCAGGTGGACGTAATCGGGATTGGTCTGCGCGGCCCGCACGTCCAGCGATGCGGTCTGGCCGGGCACGCAACCAGCCATCACCGCACACGCCATGACGGCCAACACGCAGCGCGTGCCGCCTTTGCACACTGCACCCATCCCGCGCCCCTGCACGCCGGAAAGCAATCCATCGAAAGTCCGCTGCGGAAATTCCATTTCAGTTCGCCTTGTCGAGATACGGGGACGCAAACCGCGCCCGGCCGGAATGGCCCACGAGGACTCGTGGGGCAACGTGGCGGCGCATCGGAGTTTGCAGGTCCCTCGCTGCCGCAATGCCTGCAACGACGAACATAAACCGATGACGGAAACAGGCGCGGTGCCAACGTTTCCTGCACCGACGCTGTCATGTCGGATCGGAGTGGAACGCGCTGCATCTCGCCACGATGCCGATCCACAGTAGGCCATGGCTCCACCCGTGTCCAGCGCATGGAGCTGAATGGAAATCCATTTATTTTTGTATCAGGCCGGTTATGAAACACGAATGGATTCGACAAGTTTTTGTATGCGCTTGCATTTCGATGATGAATGGACGGCTGTCCATTTCATGAATGCGCGGATATTCGGGATTCGTCCCGGAGTTGTGATGGTTTCGTTCAGCACGTTGTTGCAAGAATCGCAGATTCGAACCGGCGGCGAGCCGGCGCGCAAGCGGCACGTTTTGCACTGCCACGCGTCTTGCAACCGTCGCCGCGAAATCCCGCATCGGCACGTTGCACGGGTGCCGAACCGGCGGCAAGGAAGCCAAACGGAGCGACGACAGGATGAGATCGCAAGCGCATGCCCGATGCAGTGCCAACGACGCGCGCAGGTCCGCCTGCAGCTTTCGCTTCCGTCCAGGCGCCCGCAGGCGGCGACCGGATCAGACGGCCCGGGTGAGTCAGGAGGACTCCAATGACGCCCACTCAAAGACTTGAATATTCGCACCCGGCGTTCATCGATGCGCGCGCACTGCCGATCGAGCAGAGCGGCGATGACATCGATTTGCGCGCACTGCTCGGCACGTTGATCGACCACAAGCGGTTCATCCTCACGGTGACCGCGGTCTTTTTCCTGGCGGGCCTGGCTTATGTGCTGCTGACGAGACCCGTGTACCAGGCGACGGCCCTGCTGCAGGTCGAGCAGGCGCCCACGCTACCCGGCATTACCGCGGTCGAACAGGCGGTGGGTGCATCCGATCCGGCGGCCACCGATGCAGTGTCGATCCTGACGTCGTATTCCGTGGTCAAGAGTGCAGTGGATGCGCTCAACCTCAACATCGTGGTTTCGCCCGATCGCGTGCCGCTGATCGGCAATCTCGCCGCGCAGTTCTACACACCCGCCAAGCCCGGGGCGGTCGCGGCGCCCCCGCCCGGCCTCGGGCGATACGACTGGGGTGGCTCGCAACTGGACGTCGATCGGCTGGACGTGCCCGACCGCCTGCTGGGGCGCACGTTGACGCTGGTGGCGGGCGAGCACGGCGCCTACACGCTGCGCGAGGACAGCCTCGCTCCGCTGATGGACGGCAAGGTGCTGTTGCGGGGCCACGTCGGCCAGACGGTGAAGCACGACGGCATCACGATGCACGTCGCCAAACTGGATGCCAATCCGGGCACGCACTTCAGTGTCACCCGCAACAACGAGGCATCCACGGTCGCGGGGTTGCAGGCGTCGATCAATGCCCAGCCTGCACAGCAGAACTCCAACGTCATCGAACTGTCGCTCGACAGCGTCAGCCCGCACCTGGCCGTGCAGATCCTCGATTACGTCACGCAGGCCTTCCTGGCGCAGAACGTGGGGCGCAATTCCGCGCAATCCGCGAACAGCCTGAAGTTCGTGAAGAAGCAACTGCCGATCGTGAAGAAGCGGCTGGAAGACGCGCAGGCAGCTTTGAATGCCTACCAGTTGAAGGCGCACTCGGTGAACGTGCCGATGCAGACCCAGAGCCTGCTCACGCAGCTCGACGACATCGACAGCAACCTGCGGCAACTCGAGTCGCAGCGGCTGGAAGCGGCCCGCCTGTACACGCCGCAGCACCCGGCCTACAAGGCGATCATGAATCAGATCGGCATGTTGCAAGCGCGCAAGTCTGCCATGCAGAAGCAGATGAGCACCCTGCCGGACACGCAGCGCCAGTTGCTGCGGTTGAACGGCAACGTGCAGGTATTGAACACCACCTACAACGGGCTGCTCAACGAAGAGCAGCAGCTCCAGATCTCGCAGGCGGGCGCCGTCGGCACGGCGCGCATCGTGGATGAGCCGACGGTGGACATCACCAGCCCCGCGAAGCCCAAGAAATTGATGACCGTTGCCGGAAGCACGGTGGCCGGGGCGGTGCTTGCACTCGCTTTCGTGTTCCTGCGCCAGTTCATGAAACGCGGCGTGGAAGACCCGGCGGAAATCGAACAACTCGGCCTGCCGGTGTACACGGCGATCCCCTTGAGCGAGCAGCAACTCGCCCTTTCCGAACACGAGCGTCCGCGGCTGTTCTCGCGGCGCCGGCAACGCCTGCTGGCGCTGGCGGCGCCCGAAGACCTCGCCGCCGAAGCCCTGCGGGGGCTGCGTACCAGCCTGTACTTCACCGCACCGGATGCCGCCAACAATCGCATCATGATCTGCGGTTCCAGCCCGAATGCGGGCAAGACCTTCGTCTCCGCCAATCTCGCGGCGATCAACGCGCAGGCCGGTCAACGGGTCTTGCTGATCGACGCCAACATGCGCGACGGCAAGCTGCACACCATCCTCGGCGGCCGTCCGGACAACGGGCTGTCGGAATTGCTCGCCGACCGGATCATCGTCGAGGAGGCCATCCGCTCCGTCGAGGACGTGGAGAACCTGCACTTCATCCCGGCCGGCCGCAAGCCGTCCAATCCTTCCGAACTGCTGATGCGGCCGCGCTTCGCGGCACTGCTGCACGCCCTTTCCCCGCGCTATGACCTGATCGTGATCGACAGTCCGCCGATTCTGTCGGTGACGGACGCGACGATCATCGGCCACCACGTCGGCACCAGCCTGCTGGTGGTGCGCTTCGGCCTCAACCAGTCGCGCGAAGTCGAGATGGCGATGCAGCGCTTCCGCCAGAGCGGTGTCGAAATCAAGGGCGTCGTGTTCAACGGCATGGAACGGCGCAGCGGCGGCTTCAATGCCTACGGGTACCACGCGGACGGGCTGGAATGATCCGCATCGCGACCATCGATGCGCCTGACCCGCAGTGGTGGAGGCAGGGCGATGGCGGTTGAAGCGTCGCAAGCCCCGCCCGCGGTGGGCGAGGCCGGCCGGGCAACCGTCGACTTCGCCGCGGCCGCGCGCCTGCTTCGCCGTGGCGCATCCGGCGCACTGCTGGTACAGGTGGGCGGCGCCGGCTTCAGCCTGATCGTCAACGTGTTGCTGGCGCGGCTGGTCGGCAAATCGCAGTACGGCATCTACGCCTACGCGATGTCCTGGGTGAGCGTGCTGGTGGTGCTGGCGCTGCTCGGCCAGAGCAGCAGCGTGGTGCGCTTCGTCCCCGTCTACCTGCACCGCAGGGACTGGGGTGCGCTGCGTGGCTTGCGCCGTGGCGCCAGCGGCATCGTGCTGGCGGGAAGCATCGCGATCATGCTGGCCGGTGCGGCGCTGGTGCTGGCGCTGCGCGACCGGATGGGCAGCGCCACCCTGCAGACGATGCTGGCGGGCTTCCTGTTGCTGCCCCTGCTGGCGCAACTCGGATTGAACGGCGGCTTCTTCCGCGGCTACAAGCGGGCGGTCAGTTCCGGGGCCTACAACAGTCTGGTGCGCCCGGTTTTCTTGATCGCGCTGGTGTTGGTACTCGCCTTTCCGCTCGGCCTGAAGCTGGATGCGCCGGGCATCATGCTGGCCAACGTCATCGCCGCATTGGCTGCGGTGGGATGTTCCGAATGGCACCTGTCGCGTTCGTGGCCGACCGCGGCGAAAAGCGCCACGCCGGTCTATGAACCACGCGCCTGGTTCAGGCTGGGCCGCCAGTTGTTCTTGCTGGCGGCGATCGGGATCGTGTCCAACCGCGTGGATGTCCTGATCCTGGGCGCGTTCACCGGCGCAAACGAAGTCGGGCCCTACTACGCGGCGGTGCGGCTCGCGGCGCTTGCGGCGTATGGATTGACGGCGATCAACACCATCCTCGCGCCGATGATCGCCGAGCGCTACGCGGCCGAAGACCACGCGACCATGGCGCGGCTGGTGCATCACGCAGCCAGGCTGACGTTCATCGTCACCGCGGCGGTCGCGCTCGCGATTGCGATCGCCGGCTACTGGGTACTTGGCTTGTTCGGCAGGGGTTTCGCGGAAGCGGCGTACGTTCCGCTGCTCATCATCCTCGCCGGCCAGTGCGTGGCCGCCATGAGCGGGCCCACCGGCTTCCTGATGACGATGACCCGCTACGAGCGCCAGGCATCCTGGTTCATGGCGTTGGCGGCCGCGTTGAACGTGGTGTTCAGCGTGGCACTGATTCCCGCCTTCGGGCTGATCGGCGCCGCGCTCGCGACCGCGTTCGGGAGCGTGGCGTGGAACGTGTCGGGCCTGGCGTTCGTCCGTTCGCGACTCGGTGTCAATCCGACCATCCTGCCGCTCGGGGAAAAGCCATGACTGCGCCGAACTTCATCCTCGCGGGTGCGCCCAAGTGCGGCACCACCGCACTGGCCATGTACCTGCGCCAGCACCCGCGCATCTTCATGTGCATGCCCAAGGAGCCGGGTTACTTCGCCCCGGACCTGCCCGAACACCGTTACGTGTCGACCTGGACTGAATACGAGGCGCTGTTTTCCGGCGCGACGAAGCAGCACCTCGCCGTTGGCGAAGCCTCGATCTTCTACATGTACTCCGATTCCGCGATCGCCGGGATCCGTCGTGCGCTGCCGGCCGCGAAGCTGATCGTGATGCTGCGCAATCCGGTGGACCTCGCGATCTCCATGCACGCCCAGGCGCTGCGTTCGCGGGATGAGAACGTGGTCGATTTCGCGGAGGCGTGGACGTTGTGCGCGGACCGCCGCGCGGGCCGCCGGGTGCCACCGCGCGGGCGCGACCACAAGATCCTGCTGTACGACACGTTGCCGCTGCTCGGGCTGCAACTGCAGCGACTGCTGCAGACGTTTCCCGAATCGCAGGTGCGTTGGTGGTTCTATGACGATTTCGCCAACGAGCCCGCGCAAATCTACCGCGAGGTGCTGGCGTTCCTCGGCGTCGAGGACGACGGTCGGGACGAGTTTCCGCTGGTGAATCCGCGCCGGCACGCGCGTTGGCAATCGCTGGCGCAGTTCACGCAGAAGACGCCGAGGCCGCTGGTCCGCGCCGCGATGTATGCCAAGCGCCGCGTGGGCATCCAGCGCCTCGGCGTGCTGGATGCGCTGCGCAGCATCAACTTCGTGCGCGGGAAGCAGGCGGTCGCGCCTGCGCTGATGGAGGAAATGCGCGCACACTTCACGCCCGACATCCGGCTGCTCGAGTCGATCACCGGCAGAAGCCTGGCGCACTGGCGGGGTGCCGCGGCATGAAGCTGGTGCTGGTCATTCCTTCGCTCGACGGCGGCGGCGCGGAACGCGTCATGACCGCACTTGCCAATGCCTGGGTGCGCGATGGCCACGCAGTCACGCTGGTAACGCTCGCTGCCGGATCGACGGACAAGTACGAGCTCGACGCGGCGGTTCGACGTGCTGCCCTGGGCGTGACCGGAAATTCGGTGACGCCGCTGGACGCGGTCGGCCGAAACGTGGTCCGGATACGCGCGCTGCATCGCGAATTCGACCTCGCCCAACCCGACGCGATCGTCAGTTTTCTCACCCGCACCAACGTGCTGGTGTTGATCGCCGCCGGGAAGCGGCGCGCGCGCGTGATCGTCTCGGAACGAAGTGCGCCGGGGCCGCACTGGGTCGGCGGCATGTGGGGGGCACTCGCGCGCCCACTTTATCGCCGCGCCGCCGCCGTGGTCGCGCAGACCCGCCGCTGCGCCGATCAGCTGGAAACGCTGGTCGGGCGCGCGGTGGAGGTCATTCCGAATCCGGTGGTGCCGACCCCTGCCTGCGAGGGAGGGACAGTGACCGCGCCGCCGGCCGGCAGGACCGCCCCCAGGACCTTGCTGGCAGTGGGCCGGCTGGTTTCGAAGAAGGGTTTCGATCTGTTGATCGCCGCCTTCGCGCAAGTCGCCGCGCGTCATCCGGCGTGGCGGCTGGAGATCGTCGGCGAAGGACCATTGCGCCATGCGCTCGAACGAACGATTCGCGATCACGGCCTTGCCGGCCGCGTCGCGCTGCCCGGCTTCGACAAGAACGTACGCGAAAAGATGCGGCGCGCCGATCTTTTCGTGCTGCCGTCGCTGATCGAGGGTTTTCCCAATGCGTTGCTGGAGGCGATGGCCGAAGGCAGGGCCTGCATCAGCTTCGACTGTGAAATGGGGCCGCGCGAACTGATCGCCCACGGCGAAAACGGCTGGCTGGTGCCGACCGGCGACAGCCGCGCCCTGGCGACGGCGCTCGACATGCTGATGGAGGACCACGCCTTGCGCGCGGAACTCGGCATCCGTGCGCGCGAGGTGTGCAATCTTTATTCGACCGGCGAAATACTTGGCCGCTGGAACACGCTGCTGGCGCAGATCATGCCTGCGCCGGTCTCGCGCGGCACGCCGGCTGCGAGGCGCGCGACATGAACGCTGCGCAATCGAACCTGGTGGCGGAGATGCGCCACCTCGCGGGCGGCGTCGCAGACGTGGGCGAGCGCAATCCGCGCATCCTGTTCCTGATCCGTTCGTTCGGACGGGGCGGCGCTCAGCGGCAATTGGTGGCGCTGGCCACGGCCCTGCATCGGTCCGGCTGGGATGTTTCGGCGGCGTGTTTCTACGCAGGCGATGCCTTCCAGCAGGAACTGGAAGAAGCCGGGGTTCCCGTGATCGACCTGGGCAAGCGCGGCCGCTGGGACATGTTCGGATTCCTGTGGCGGCTGTGGCGCACTTTCCGCATGGCCGATGCCGACGTCGTGCACGGCTACCTCACCGTCGGCAACCTGCTGGCGTTGCTGGCGAAAACGGCACACCGGCACACCCGCGTGGTCTGGGGCGTGCGCGCGGCGTACATGGATCACGCCCGCTACGACTGGCTGGCGCGCCTGACTTTCCGCGCCAGCTGCGCGTGCGCGCAGATGGCGGATCTCGTGATCGTCAATTCCGACGCGAGTGGAACCCACCATGTGGCGATGGGTTATCCGCGCGAACGAATCCGCGTGATCCCGAACGGCATCGATACGCGCCGTTTCAGATTCGATGCCGAAGCGCGGGTTCGCCTGCGCCGGACGTGGCGGATTCCGGACGACGCGTTGCTGGTCGGGCTGGTGGGCCGGCTCGATCCGATGAAGGATCACCCGACATTCCTGGAAGCGGCCGCGCAACTCGCGGCGCGCGACGCGCGTTGGCACTTCGTGTGTGTCGGGGAAGGCAAACCGGACTACGAGGGGTCACTCGCGGCGCGGGCCACCGCGCTGGGTCTGCAGGATCGCCTGGTCTGGGCCGGCGCACGCGGCGACATGCCGGCGGTCTACAGCGCGCTGGACCTGCTGGCCTCCACGTCGTACGGCGAAAGCTTTCCCAACGTCATCGCGGAAGCGATGGCGTGCGGGCGAGCGTGCGTGGTGACCGACGTCGGCGATTCCGCGCAGATCATCGGTGCCTGCGGCGTGACGGTCGAGGCGCGCGACCCGGCAGCATTCGCCGCCGCCGTCGAGAGCATGCTGCCGACGCTGACCGACGGCGAGGCGATGCGTGCGATGCACGAAGCCGCCCGGACGCGTGTCGTCGAAACCTATTCGCTGGAGGCGCTGCTGGGCCATTCCAGGGCGGCACTCAGGGCGGTTTGCGCGGGCCGCAGGATGACCTGATGGGCACGTCCATCCAGCCCTTTCCGATCGGCCAGCTGATCTGGCCCGCCATCGCGATCATGGTGATCGGATTCCTGATCTCGCTGGCCTATACGCACCGGGCGGGCCTCAGCCTCGGCGTGGCCGCGCTGAAGTCGGGATTGTTCCTGATCTATTTCGGCTTCCTGTTCGACGGCACGTTCACGTTTCGCGACGACTGGAAGTACCTGCGCCTCGGCGAGGAACTGGTGCAGAACGGGGTCGGCATCTTCAACCTGATGCACAACTACGACTACGTCCGCAGCACCGTCAAGAGCGCCAACCTTTTCTATTACGTTTACGACGCGTCCGCGCTGGTGGTTTTCGGCCACGGTTATTTCGCGCCGGTGGCGGCCAACATCCTGCTGACCTTCATCGCGGCCGGCATGCTGACGAAGGCCGCGCGGCTCGGTCTGGGCATGGGCCGCCGTGCCAGCATCGGGCTGTTCGTGTTCCTCGCGCTCAGCCCTTCGCTGCTGGCATGGTCCACGGTGGCGAACCTGAAGGACATCCTGGTCGCAACCGGAACCGCGGGCGTGGTGTATGCCGTGGCGCTGGTCGACACCGGCAAGCCCAAACGCGCGGTGATGGTCACGGTCGTGTGCGGGCTGATACTGGCGCTCACGCGCTTCTACGTGCCGCTGATGCTGGGCGCCGCGTTCGGCATCGGCCTGCTGGCCTCGCGGCGCGGCCGCCGCAGTCCATGGCTTTGGCTGGCGGGGATCGTCGCGCTGGCCATCGTGGTGCACGAACTCGGCCACGACAGCATCGGCGGCGCGATGCACCAGTTCCGCTCGCGTCTTTCCGACCCCGTGAAGGGCGTCCTGCGCTTCATGCTGACGCCGATTCCCTTCCACACGGAACCACAGTACGGGTTCCTCAACCTGCCGCAGGTGTTCTTCTGGGCCATGCTGCCGCTGCAGTTGTACGGGATCGTGTCGGTGTGGCGGGGCAAGAAGATGACGGGCCGGTTCATGGTCATCTACTTCGTGATGTTGACGCTGCTGTACGGCGCATTCCCCACGCTGCAGGGGCCGCGCCATCGCGTCCAGATCGACGGGCTGATCGTGATCTTCCAGTACGTGGGCGTCCTCGCGCTGGTGCGGGGCCGCTTCAGGAAGAAGCGACGGTATTACCTCACGGAAGCGCAACCGCCGCCGGGACGCCACGAACGCATCCGCCACGGCACCTCCCCTGTCGGCTGAGAGGCATCCATGCACGACGAAAACAAACGGCATTGCCCGGGCAACGCCTTCGAACCGGTCGCTTCGGCACGCGTCTGCGCGCTGTTTGCCACGCGGGCGCGAGAAAGGAATCCGGGCGCATGAAAATCTGCCACGTCATCACGGGACTCGGCACCGGCGGCGCGCAGGCGGCACTGTACCGGCTGGTGCAAACGTTGCGCGCGCCCGAGTTCGAACACGTGGTGATCGCGCTTGGCGCAGAAGGCAGCATGAGCACGATGTTCGCGAAGTCGACCGAGCTGCACCACCTCGGCATGCATCCCGGCCGCCTGCTTCCGCACGAAGTGCTGCGGTTGCGTCGGCTGCTGCGCAGCAGCCGTTACGACGTGATCCAGAGCTGGATGTACCACGCCAACCTGATGGCCGCGATGGCGGGCTGGGGTGATGCCGCGCCGGTAGTTTGGAACATCCGTCATTCGCTGCACGCCTTGTCGCACGAAAAGCGCGCCACGCGCTGGGTGATCCGGGCCGGCGCGCGACTGTCGCGACGCCCGGCGCGGATCATCTTCAACGCCGGGGTGAGCCGCGCGCAGCACGTCGCATTCGGTTACGACGATGCGCGCTCGGTGGTGATCCCCAACGGCTTCGACACGACCGTCTTCGCGCCGTGCCCCGCCGAACGCGCACGGGTGCGCGCCGAGCTGGACATCCCGGCCGACGCGTTGGCGGTGGGCCTGGTGGCGCGCGTGCATCCGATGAAGGACCACCCCACCTTCCTGCACGCCGCGAAACGCTTCGGCGAAGCCCATCCACGCGCGGTTTTCGTGCTGGTGGGCGAGGGCGCCGACGGCGCCAATCGGGAGCTTGGCGCGTTGATCGACCGGCTGGGCCTGCGCGACCGCGTGCGGCTGTGTGGCCGGCGCAGCGACATCGCGGCCGTCGACAACGCGCTGGACATCGCAGCTTCCTCGTCGGCATGGGGCGAGGCCTTCCCCAACGCCACGGCGGAAGCGATGGCGTGCGGCGTGCCCTGCGTCGTCACCGACGTCGGCGACGCGCCAGCGATCGTGGACGATACCGGCGCGGTGGTGCCGCCGAGCGACCCCGCCGCGCTCGGCGATGCGTGGGCGAAACTGGCCGCGCTGGGCGCCGGCGCCAGGCGCGCGCTCGGGCAGCGTGCCCGCGCGCGCGTCATCCAGCACTACGCCATCGATGCCGGTGCCCGACGCTACGCCGATCTGTACCTGGCCATCGCGAGGCCGCCATGCGCCACCCGTTGATTTCGGTTTGCAGGCAGCCTCGATCGCGGCGCCGTGTCGACCCCGTCGTGGCCGCGATGCCCCATCCATTTCTCGTCGGGACCTGATCAAGATGTGCGGAATAGCCGGATTCTGGGACCCCAGGCAATATTCGTGCGCGGACGACGCCGGGATGGTGCTGCGGCGCATGACCCGTGCGATCCGCCACCGCGGACCGGATGACGAAGGATTCTTCCACGATCCGGCGGCGGGCATCGCATTGGGCCACCGCCGCCTTTCGGTGATCGATCTTTCCCCGGAAGGGCACCAGCCGATGACGTCGGCGAGCGGTCGTTTCGTGATCGTCTACAACGGCGAGGTCTACAACCACCATGCCCTGCGGCAGGAACTCGCGAAGCTCGGCGCCGCGTTCCGCGGACATTCCGATACCGAGGTGATGCTGGCCGCGATCGAGCAGTGGGGCCTCGAAGCGGCCCTGAAGCGCTTCATCGGAATGTTCGCCTTCGCCTTGTGGGACCGCCGCGAACGCGCGTTGTCGCTGGTGCGCGATCGCCTTGGCATCAAGCCGTTGTATTACGGCTGGGTAGGCACGCGCCTGGTATTCGCGTCGGAGCTGAAAGCCGTGACCGCGACACCCGGCTTCGACAGTTCGGTCGATCGCAACGCGCTGTGCCTGCTGCTGCGCCACGACTACATCCCGGCGCCCCATTCCATCTACCGGGGTGTACGCAAACTCCAGCCGGGCACGGTGATCACGCTGTCCGCCGCGGACATGCGCAGGACTCCGCCTGACGAAACACGGCTTGCGGCGAACACCCGCGCGTTCTGGTCGGCGCGCGAAGTGGCCATGGCGGGGATGGCCGATCGCCTGCGCTGCCGCGATGCCGAAGCGATCGAGGAACTGGACCGTTTGCTGCGCGACGCGGTGGCGCTGCGCATGGAGGCCGATGTCCCGCTGGGGGCGTTCCTTTCCGGCGGCATCGATTCCTCGCTGGTGGTCGCCTTGATGCAAACGCAGTCCTCGCGTCCGGTGCAGACGTTTTCCATCGGCTTTCGCGAGAAGGGCTTCGACGAGGCAGAGCACGCGCGCGCCGTCGCAAGGCACCTCGGCACCCAGCACCACGAGCTTTACGTGACCGCGCAGGACGCGCTGGACGTGGTGCCGCGGCTACCCGGCATGTTCGACGAACCGTTTTCCGATTCCTCGCAGATACCCACCTTCCTCGTCGCACAGATGGCACGGCGCGACGTCACGGTCAGCCTTTCCGGCGACGGCGGAGACGAATTGTTCGGCGGTTATCGACGCTATTTCGCCGGCCGCAAGATCGAGCGCGCGCTGGGCCGACTGCCGGTCATGCTGCAGCACGCGGGGGCGCGCTCAATGACGCGCCACCCCGGGTTCTACGAATCCTTGCTCGCCGGCGTCAATGTGTGCCTGCCGTCGGGCGTGAAGATGCGCCGGCCGCGCGCGAAGGTCGCGGTGCTGGCACGGATGCTGGAAGCCGGCTCACCGGACGAACGCTACCGGCTGATACTGTCGCACCATCGGAATCCGGCGGACGTGGTGTTGCACGCATGCGAACCGTCGCTGCAGATCGACAACCCCGTGACTGCATCGAGCACGGACCGCTTCGTCGAACGGATGATGTTCAACGACCTGGTCACGTATCTGCCGGGCGACATCCTGGCCAAGGTCGACCGCGCGAGCATGGCGGTGAGCCTGGAAGCGCGCGTGCCCCTGCTCGACCATCGTGTCGTGGAGTTCTCCTGGCGCGTGCCGATCGAACAGAAGGTCCGCGACGGCAAGGGCAAATGGCTCCTGCGGCAGGTGCTGTACCGCTACGTGCCGCAGCCACTGATGGACCGGCCCAAGCAGGGTTTCGGCGTGCCCATCGGTGCATGGCTGCGTGGCCCGCTGCGGGACTGGGCGGAGAACTTGCTGGACGGGCAGCGGCTGCGCGAGCAGGGTTATCTGGAGCCGGTGCAGGTAAGACAACTGCTCGATCGCCATCTTTCCGGCCGTGCCGACGAAGGTTCCCGGCTGTGGGACGTATTGATGTTCCAGGCGTGGCTGGCGGAAACCGGGAACCAGCGCCTGGCGGCACGTGACGTGGTCGCCGCATGAAGCGCCCGGCCGTTGGCATGGATGCTCGCCCTCCCGAAGATGCGGGATGGATCGATGCACTCGGGTTTGTCCCGCGCAAGGGTTCCTGGGTGGCATGTTCGGGCGATCGCTTCTACAAGCTTTTCCGGCGAAGCAACGATCCCGTCGATGACTGGCTCGACCCCACGTGCATCGAGAACGCCCGGCGGGAGCACGACGACATGCTGCTGCTGCACCGCTTCGTCGAACACGCCTGCGTGCCGCTGCAGCGGGACCACGGCTGTGTCGTGTATGCCCGGTTGTCCGGTCCGGACCTGCGCGAAATGCTGCGGCGGCGTGACACCGGCAAAGCGGAGCGCGCGGGCGCGCTGCGCGACGCACTGTCCCTGCTGGCCCGGTTGCACGACATCGACGCCGATGCGATCTCGCGCTATCCGCTGAAGGATTACGGGGTCGGTGGGCACCTCCGCCCGGATGCCGAAGTGCTGCGGCGGATCCGCGAACGCCCGCGAACGCTTTGCATCGAAGGGTTCGAAGTCCGCAATTTCAGATTCGACCAGCGGCTTGGAGCCTGGTGTTTTTTCGATCCTCAAATCATGTCGCGCGGCACGCCGGAAAACGACCTCGCGCGTTTTGTCGTGTCTCTGTTGATGGTTAACTGGGGTAAAGGCGGTTCAACCAGAATATGGAGGGACTTCCAGGTTGACGAGTTGGTGTCGGCCTACGAACGCGACGCGGCGCGTTCAGTCGATCCGATGCTGTTGAATTACTTCGTGCACGAAACCATCGCAATGAGACGGCATTTTGCGGAAAGGGCCTTGCGCACGCTGCGGGGTGCGCGGCGAATTCTGGGAAGGCCGTATTTGTCTGCCTATTTCCTGCAGCTCGAGAGGTGGGCCGCCCGACATGAATTTTGATTACGAGCGCGACACCCGCACGTTCTACCAGAATGAAGCCACCGCGCAGCGCTACCACGACATGTTCATGTCGCGCCGTGGCTGGCGCAATCTCCCGTCCCGGGTGGTGGCGCGCCGCGAGTGCCTGGTGGTCAGGGACATGCTGGAGCGGGTGCCGCACCGCAGCGCGCTGGACATCCCCGCGGGAACCGGCAAGCTGGCCGGCGTGTTTGCGTCGCTCGGGACCCGCGTGCTCGCCTCCGACATTTCCTCGAGCATGCTGAAGCGCGCGGAGGCCGAATTTTCCCGCGCCGGGCATCCGGACGTGACCTTCCAGGTGGCCGACGTCGCGGACCTGGGTGAATTGGCCCCTGCCGCGTTCGACGTGGTCGTGTGCCTGCGGCTGATGCACCGGGTACCTGCCGAATTGCGCGCGCGCATGCTCAAGGAACTGGCGTGCGTCGCGCCGTCGGCGATCATTTCGTACGGAATCGAGAACGGATTCCACAAATTGCGGCGGAAAACCCGCGCCGCCATCTTCGGCGGGCAGAAGGACACGCTGTGTTTCTGCACCCTCGGCGAGGCGCTCGCGGAGTTGCAGCCGCATTTCGACGTCGTGGCGAGAACGTGGATCGCCCCGGCGCTTTCGCAGGAATTGATTTTCCTGCTGAGGTCGAAGCAGCGGCGTGCGGATGGTGGCAGTCAGCCATCGATCGCATGATCGGGTTGCCCGCGGCTTCGCAATTCCCGCCCTGCCGGTACATACCGTGCGAGGCCCATACCGTCGAGGAATGGCGGAAGGAGCGTGCAACATGGATGGAGGAAGGCATCGATTTTCTTTGGTCGCCGGACTTGCGGCGCTGATGGTGTGGCTGGCCGTGCCGTGGCACGCCGCCCTCGCGGCCTGCCCGAAACTGCTGATGTTCGACGGCGTCGACTACCGTTCGCAGACCAACGCGGAGGACGCCGCTTATTGGGGCCAGACCGTCGGCGTGCAGGGCTTTTTTCTGAAAAACGTGATGGACCACTGGAAGGAAGACGTCGGCACCAATCCCCAGAGCGAGCTGTGGCAGAACGTCGCCAGGTTCCAGTCCACTTACGCGCCCTACGGCGTGACCGACAATTTCATCAAGGTTGCGCTTTACAAACCCCATGACTGGCACAGCAAGAAGGAAAACGACGCGGTCGTCGCGCGCTTCAAGCACGCGGCGATGCTGGCGAAATATGCCAAGCTGACAGGGATCGCCGTGGACCTGGAGCCCTATACGCCGACCTGGGGCGGGCCGGCCGTCGGCCCGGAGCTCGCCACGACCATCGAGCAGGAGGGGCGCGCGATCGGCAAGGCCATGCGCGGCACGTACCCCGGCATGACGCTGATCATCCTGCCGGACGTCCTGGATCAGACGCAGGCCTATGCGACATTGCTGGAGCGGATCAAGGCCGGCGTCCACAAGCTGAAGGCGGGCGAGAAGACGCCGGCTTACGACCGCTACGAGCTGGCCGTTCCCTTCGTCAAGGGACTTTTGTCCGTGAACTGGAGCCATGTCGTGATCGGCATGGAGCAGACCTACAGTCGTTATGCGCGGGGCATGGAACCCTCGGTGGAACGTACCGAAGCGGATTACGCGCGGCTGATGGGCAAGACGGCGGCATCGATGCACTTCACCGGTGCGCCGGGCCTGTGGCCGCTCGGCCCGACCCAGAAGGACAAATCCGAACGCGAGACGCCGGCGAAGTTCGAGGAGCGCCTCCGTGCCGCCTACGCCGCTTCCAGCCGCTATGTCTGGATCTATGGCCACGGCAGTGCCTGGCAGACCGATGGCCCGTACGCGGCCGGACCCGTCACCCCCGATTTCGACCGGTTCACGGATGTCGTGCACAGCGTGAAGACGAGTTGCAGGAAGTGACCGTCGGGCGGCCGCATGTCCAAGATCGTCCTGTTCGCCAACACCGACTGGTACCTCTACAACTTCCGGCGTTCGCTTGCGCTGGCGGTGCAGGAAGCCGGCCACGAGGTGCTGCTGATTTCGCCCGCCGGCGACTACGGCACCCGTTTCCGCGACCTCGGCCTGCGCTGGCAACCCCTGCCCGCGATGGACCGTCGCAGCCTGAACCCGTGGCGCGAAATGCGCGCACTCTCGGAACTGGTCGCCTTGTTTCGGCGCGAACAACCGACGCTGGTGCACAACTTCACCATCAAGTGCGCGGTGTACGGTTCGATCGCGGCGATGCTGGCCGGGGTGCCGGCACGCGTCAATGCGGTGGCGGGCCTCGGTTACGTGTTCGCCAGCGACGACCGGCGTGCGCGCCTGCTGCGGCCGCTGGTGCGGGTACTGATGCGGTTCGCGTTGCGCGGGCGGCGTTCGCGATTGATCCTGCAGAACCATGACGACGCGCGGATGTTCCTCGATTGCGGATTGATCGAGGACGCCCGCGTGCGCGTGATCGCGGGGTCGGGCGTGGACTGCAACCGGTTCGTGTCGGCATCGCGCCCGTGCAATCATCCGCCGCGCGTATTGCTCGCGGCGCGGCTGTTGTGGGAAAAGGGAGTCAGGGAATACGTGGAGGCTTCGCGCACGCTGCGGGCACAAGGGCGGCGCGTTCGCTTCCTGCTGGCCGGCGCTTCCGATCCCGGGAACCCCGCGGCGGTACCGGAGCCCATCGTGCGTACCTGGGTCGATGAAGGTCTGGTCGAATGGATCGGGCATGTCGAGGACATGCCGGCGCTGTTCGCGTCGATCGACCTGTTCGTGTTGCCGAGCTATTACCGCGAAGGCCTCCCGAAATCACTGATCGAAGCCGCCGCCTGCGCGACGCCGCTGATCACCACGGACATGCCCGGCTGTCGGGATGTCGTCACGGATGGCGTGGATGGCTTGATCGTGCCCCCGCGCAACGCCGAAGCCTTGTGCGCGGCCATCGCACGCGTGCTGGACGCACCGGATCTCGCTCGGAAATTGGGGCTGGCCGCGCGCGCGAAGGCATTGGCCGAGTTCGACGAGCGGATCGTGATCCGCCGCACCCTGGCAACCTACGGTGAAGTACTCGGCGGTCCCGCCGCGGTGGCCGCCACCATCTGAGGCGCGCCGAAACTCCGCTGCGCGATGCGCAATCCGAGGCGTTTCGCGATTGCGCAATGCAACCGGCCGGGGCTGCCGATTCAGTCGGGCCGGTTCCTCGAAGGCTGCGCGGTCGGCCTCGGTCGAAACCGGATGACCTGGCGCGAAGCCGTGCTGCTGCCGGTGGCGCGTCGCGCCGTGATGCCCGACGATGCGATCAGCGCGGCCTGTTTGCGTTCGAGGTGCGTGGTGAATGCGCCATACATGGCCGCCACCACCACGAAGGCCACGAGGTTCGCGATGGCCCCGAGTTCCGCATGGATGACCACGCCCACGAACGGCAGCACCATGGAAAAGCCGACCAGGTAGACGAGCGTGCGGCGCGGACCCAAACCGGCATTCATCAGCAGGTGGTGGATGTGCGTGCGATCCGGGGTGAATGGCGACACGCCGCGTTTCAACCGGCGATAGATCACCGCCACCGTGTCCATGACCGGCAACGCCACGCACCACAGCACCAGGCCGGGCGAAATGTGGCGCGGCGTGCTCTGGCTCAAGGCAATCAGTGTCCATGCGATCACGTAACCCAGCACGACGCTGCCCGAATCGCCGAGGAACACCTTGGCCTTTTTGCCCAGCAGGCCCAGATTGGCCATCAGGAACGGATACAGCGCCGCGGCCAGCAACAGCACGATGACGGTGAGCGGCGCAGGCATGTCGGGCGCCATCAGCAAGGCAATCGCACCGGTACTTACCAGCGCGAGGCAACCCGCCAGGCCGTCGATGCCATCCATCAGGTTGAACGCATTGATCAGCCCGATCACCGCCAGCACGGTAAACGGGATGCCCAACCAGCCGAGCTTCAATTCGTAGCCGTGCAGCACCCCGAGCGAGTGCACGTAGATGCCGGTGGTGGCGATCACGGTCAGGATCGCCACCACCTGCACGACCACGCGGACACTCACGCGCAACTGGTACCGATCGTCAAGCGCGCCCAGCGCGACCAGCACGCACGCGGTGGCCAGCACGATGTCGTCGAACTTCTGCGCGGAACCCAGGAATCGCTGGCCGAGCCACAACCACCCGGCAAGCATGCCGGCGAAGATCGCCAACCCTCCGACCAGAGGCGTGGCAAAGGCGTGGCGCTTCCGCTTGTCCGGATGATCGAGCAGCCCGACGGGCCTGCTGATCGGCACCAGCACGCACAATCCCAGCGCCGATGCACCGATCGATACAATGCATGCCGAAAGAACCGTGTGTGCCGCAGATATCATCCTTGTACGTCTCGGCTGGCAGAGTGGCCAGTATGGGTGACTGCATAAAACACGCGCTGAATATTTCAATGATTTTTCTTTAATCAATCTGAATACGGTCATTTATTTATTTGAATGCGGTATAAATACGAATGCCCCAAGGTTCGCCTTATTCGCGGGATTATTCGGAAATTTCGCCAGGCGCGCGTGCACATTCACCGATGGACGGTGCACTCACCCGGCTCGCGTTGCCTCCAGCGTGAGCTGGTACCTGTAAGGCACGAATGTTGCTTGTATGCTTGGTCCAGGTGCGGAGTAGCACGGGGCCGGATCCTCGCCGCCCCGATCACCGCATTCGCTGCGGGAGTCCGCGGCCACGAGGTTACGACAGTGACAATCACGGACATCGGCATCCTGCTCATCGTGCTCTGCGTCGCCCTCTGGGCGATCGCGGCTGCCCTGCACCGGCATACCGTTCAGCTGGAGACGCTGAAATCCCAAATGCAGGAGCTGCTCAGGACGCGGGAGACGCATGGCGGCGATGCCGGGACGGGCGCCGGCTCACCCGGGCCGCGGGACCGGATGGACTCTGCGTCGGCGCCTGCATCGACGACATCGGCGTCGAACCTCGCCACGAGGCAGACCATCTCCAAGTAACTTGCGGGACGCCCGCTGTCGCGAACACGATCATGCCGGTCGGCACTTGGCTGGCCGGATGGTGGGGTGTAGGTTCGCGGGACCGTTTCGCCCTGGAGGTGCGCGATGAAGTTCCTTCCTTCCGGCCTGCCGGTGTTCGCCGCGCTATTTGTTGCCGCTTGCACGCCTGCGGCGTTGGCGAAGGCGCCGCCCGCACCCTCAGGCGCCCCCGAAAACGCGCGCATCGAGCACATTCTGGCGCAGCGCGCGAAGGTCAAGCGGATTCCGGCGGTGGCGCTTTCGTACGACGGTCAGCATCTGGCGTGGGTGGTGGCGCACGATGAACAAACGGAATTGATGCTGGGCTCGTGGAACGGGCAGGACGCGCACGCCGTGGCGATTCCCGACGGCTGCCGCGAAGAGGACCTGCGCTGGGCGCCCCGGTGGAACGCATTGGCGGTGCTGACCCGCTGCAGCATCGATCCTTCCAATACCAAGCCCATTCAGGGTGCGATCTGGCTGATCGACGTGAATGCAGGCAAGCCGCCTCGCAAACTGGCGGATCTCGACGGCTTCGCCACGGGCATGCAGTGGAGCCGCGATGGCAGGCGCATCGCATTCCTGTTCGTGCCGGGCGCCACCCGGCTGCCGGCCGCCACGGCCTCCGGCAATCCGCGCGTGGGCGTGATCGGCAAAACCGACGTTCAGGTGCAACACGTCGCCAGCATCCCGGTTTCGGGCGGCAAGCCGCAACTGCTGACGCCCGATGGACTTTACGTGTACGAATTTCGCACCTCTTCCATCGGCAACCGCATTGCCTACACGGCTGCACCGCCACCCAGCGACAACAATTGGTGGACGGCGAAACTGTACGTGCAGGAGGCGAAGGCCGGCGCGGCGCCGCAGGAAATCGTCGACCCCGGGGTGGTCAAGGGCTCCCTGCATGGTTTGCAGATTGCGCTGCCACGCTGGTCACTCGATGACGCACGCATCCTGTTCATCGGCGGCCTGATGAGCGATCGCGGCGTGACGGGGGGCGACATCTACAGCGTGCCTGCGTCAGGCGGCACCCCGGTGAACCTGACCGAAGGCGCAAAGGTGACGCCGTCATGGTTCACGTTCCTCGACGCCCGCTCACTGCTGGTGAACCAGATTGCCAAGGGCAAGGTGCAGATCACCGAATACACGTTATCCGGCAACCACGCGCGCCAAACCCGCCTGTGGTTCACGGCGCCCGGCGTGTTGGGCGACGGGCGAGCCGCATTGTCCGTTTCACTGTCAGACAAGTCACCGCGCCGGATCGCCTATGCGGCGCAATCGTTCGATGATCCGCCCGAGGTGCATTCGGGCCGGCTCACCACCGCGCCGCCACCTGCGGTCACTTCGGTCAACGCCGGGCTTTCGCACGACTGGAGCAAGGCGGAGTCGGTGGAGTGGAACAACGACGGGATGGACGTACAGGGCTGGCTGATGTATCCGGCCAACTACGACGCGCACAGAAGGTATCCGATGATCGTGTACGTGCACGGCGGTCCATCGTGGGCCAACCTGCCGAGCTGGGGCAACAACGCCAGCGCCTATTCCGAATTCGGTTATTTCGTGCTGATGCCCAACCCGCGCGGCAGTTTCGGCGAGGGCGAGCGCTTCGCGCAGGCCATCCGCAACCAGATGGGCTACGGCGATCTCGACGACATCCTCGCGGGCGTGGACAAGGTCGAGAAGATGCTGCCCATCGACGACGATCGCCTGGGCTTGACCGGCTGGAGCTACGGCGGCTTCATGAGCATGTTCGCGCCGACGCGCACGAATCGCTTCAAGGCGGTGGTGGCAGGCGCCGGTATTTCCGACTGGCAGAGCTATTACGGCCAGAACCAGATCGACCGGTGGATGATTCCGTTCTTCGGCGCGTCGCTGTATGACGATCCGGCTGCCTACGCGAAAAGTTCGGCGATCAATTTCATCAAGCGCACCAGAACGCCGGCGTTGATCGTGGTGGGCGAACGCGACGAGGAATGCCCGGCGCCGCAGTCGTTCGAGTACTGGCACGCGCTGAAGACCCTGGGTGTGCCGACCACGCTGGTGGTGTACGCGAACGAGGGTCACCACATCGCGCAGCCGAAGAACCAGGAAGACATCATGCGGCGGTCACTGGACTGGTTCGGCGAATATCTTTCGGCGGCGCCGCAGTGACGGCGATGCGAACACGTCCGGTGCAGGGTGGCCGCTAGAACAACTCGCCTTGGGGCGAAGCCTTGCGCGGCGGCGTGAAGTGCGAGCCATCGAGCTGCACGGTGCGGGCGCGTGCGAAGCGGTATTTCCGGCACGCCACGTCGAAACGCCTGCGCAACATCTCGGCAAAGGGTCCTTGTCCGCTCATCCGGATGCGAAAGTCGGAATCGTAATCGCGCCCGCCGTTCATCTGCTGCACCAGGCTCATCACGTGTGCAGCGCGTTGTGGTACGTGGATCGAAAGCCACTCACGGAACAATGCCTTCAGTTCCCACGGCAGGCGCAGCACCGTGTAGCCCGCCATGCTGGCGCCCGCCCCGGCGGCGCGTTCCAGCACCGCTTCCATGTCGCGATCATTCAGCGCCGGGATGATCGGCGCCACCAGCACGCCGGCCGGCACGCCCGCGTCGGTCAGTGCGCGGATTGCCTGCAGGCGGCGGTGGGGTGCCGACGCGCGCGGCTCCAGCTTCGAGGCCAACCGGTTGTCGAGTGAATTCACCGACACGAACACGCGCACCAATTGTCCGTGTGCCATGGGTACGAGCAAATCCAGGTCGCGTTCGACCAGCGCGTTCTTGGTGACGATCGTGCAGGGATGCCGGCTTTCCGCCAGCACTTCCAGCGCCGCGCGCGTCAGCCGCCATTTCTTCTCGATCGGCTGATACGGATCGGTATTGCTGCCGATGTTGATCGGTTTGGGCACATAACCCGGCTTCGACAGCTCCGCGCGCAGCACCTCGGCGAGATTGGACTTGGCGCGGATTTTCGTTTCGAAATCCAGCCCCGGCGACAAGTTGAGATAACCGTGTGACGGCCGCGCGAAGCAATAGATGCACCCGTGCTCGCAGCCGCGATACGGATTCATTGCCTGCTCGAACACGATGTCGGGCGAATCGTTGCGGGTGATCACGCTGCGCGCGCGTTCTTCGGTGACCTCGGTGCGCGGACGCGGCACGGCCTCGTCCAGCAAGGCGCTTTGCCAGCCGTCGTCTTCGGCGTGATGGCGCACGCTCTCGAAGCGCCCCTCCGGGTTGGAGGCGGCGCCGCGTCCCTTGATGCGCGCGGGCGGCATGATTTGCATCACTGCAGGATACGCCGCGCCGTCTCGGCGGCTGCGACTGATGAGCCTGCAGGGTGTTGCTGCTTTGCCCCACAGCGCCACGGCGGTTCGCGCCGACATTCTTCCTGCGCCATATGGATTTCGTGCACATCAGCACGAAATGGTTATGAGCACGAAAGGTGGATGAAAGGTTTGCCTGCTACACCTTGACGGGTGGGGAGTCACAGGGAGCTGAAACAGGGGATGGGGAACTTGTTTCGCGGTGAAGTGCTGCAAGCACAGCGCGGCCAGTGGATGGGCGCAATCAACCTTGCGACCCCGCTGGCTTTCGTGTGGTGGGCGCTGCTGGCGGCGAGTCTCGCCGCAGCAATTGTCCTGTTCCTGATCTTCGGACACTACACGCGCCGCGCCGAGGTGACGGGGCAACTCCAGCCCAGCGCGGGCATGCTCATCCTCTCGGCCCAGACAACCGGCACGGTTACCCGTACGCTCGTCCGCGAAGGCCAGCAGGTCAAGGCCGGCCAGGCGCTGGTCGAGGTATCTGCGGATCTGGTAAGCACCAGCATGGGCGACACCCACGCCGTGGTCAGCGCGCAGTTGCGCGCGCAGCAGGCGCAGGTCCGAACCACGCTTGCCAATCTCCAGCCGCAGTCCCGAGAACAAGCCAGGGATCTGCGCAGCCGGATCGGCATGCTTGAAGCGCAGGCCAGGCAGATCGACGAGCAATTGACCTTGCAGCGCGAACAGGCGACCACTGCGACCGCCTTCGTCGCAAAGATCAAGCCGGTACTCGACAAGGGTGTCATTTCCATTGCGCAGTTCAACGCTTACAAGTCCCAGGCGCTGACGGAGCAAACCCAGGTGAAGGCCCTGGAGCGTCAGCGGTTGGATGCCGAGCAGCAGTTGAGTTCATTGCAAGCGCAGTTGGCGCAGCTCCCGCTGGATACGGCCGCCAAGGCCAACCAGTTGCGCGGCCAACTGGCGCAACTCGCTGCGCAGCTTGCCGAGAGCGAGGCGGCGGGTGGCACGGTACTGCGCGCACCGCGCGCAGGCATCGTGTCGACGCTGCTGGTGAAGCCGGGCCAGAACGTCGCTTCCGGTCAGCCGCTGTTGTCCATCCTGCCGCGCGGCTCGGAACTGGAAGCGCAGTTGCTGGTGCCGAGTGGTGCGATCGGCTTCGTGCATGCGGGTACACCGGTCGTCCTGCGTTACCAGGCCTACCCTTATCAGAAGTTCGGCCAGCAATATGGCGAGGTTTCGCAAGTCTCGCGCAGCGCACTCAGTCCCGCCGAGGCCGCAAGCCTGCTGGGACAAAGCGTTGCGACGCCGCTGTACAGGGTGATGGTCTCGTTGGACCGCCAGACGATCGACGCCTACGGCAAAGCCGAGGCGCTGAAGCCCGGCATGACCTTGAATGCCGACTTGCTGCTCGATCGTCGGAGTCTGTGGCAGTGGGTGTTCGAACCCCTCTACGGCCTGCGGCAACAACTGGCGATCCACGGAGCCCATCACGCATGAGTGACGGCACCACCATGGACGGCGATTTCCTCGGTAGCCTGCAATGGGGCTGGCGGCGCAAGCTTCCGGTCATCCTGCAAACCGAAGCCGCCGAATGCGGCCTCGCCTCGCTGGCGATGATCGCGTGTTACCACGGTCACGATGTGGATCTGCCCTCGTTGCGCCGGCGGTACTCGACGTCGCTGAAAGGCGCCAACCTCACACGCGTGATGGAAATGGCAGGCCGGCTTGGCTTCGAGACGCGACCGCTGAGATTGGAGCTTCACGAACTGCCGGAACTCAAGGCACCCTGCATCCTGCACTGGGACTTGAACCATTTCGTGGTGCTGAAGCGGACGACTTCGCGTGGCGCGGTCATCCACGACCCGGCGCGCGGGGTGCTGAAACTTTCGAATGCCGAGGTCTCGAAGCACTTCACCGGCGTGGCACTGGAGTGTACGCCGCGCACCGATTTCAAGCCGATCAAGGCTCGGGAATCCATCTCGCTACGGGCACTCACCGGCAAAGTGCGGGGCTTGCCGAGTGCACTCATCCAGATACTCGTACTGGCCCTGGCATTGGAAGTGTTCGCGCTGGTCGGCCCGTTCTACCTGCAATGGGTGCTGGACCAGGTGCTGGTCTCGGCCGACAAGAGCCTGTTGATGCTGCTGGGCATCGGGTTTCTCCTGGTGGCGGTGTTTCAGGCCGCGATTTCAGCCGTGCGCGCGTGGACGATCACCTGGCTGGGCGCGATGCTGAACGTGCAATGGATCACCAATGTATTCGCGCATCTCCTGAAGCTGCCACTGGACTGGTACGAGAAGCGCCATGTGGGCGACGTGGTCTCGCGCTTCGGATCGATGCAGACGATCCAGCAGACCCTGACCACCGGATTTGTCGCCGCGATTCTGGACGGCATCATGGCCACATTGACCTTGGTGGTGCTGGCGCTCTACAGCGTCAAGCTGACATTGATTGTCACCGCGGCGTTCACGTTGTATACGATCCTGCGTTGGTTCACCTATCAACCACTGCGACGCGCGCAGGAAGATCAAATCGTATACGCCGCGCGCCAGCAAACGGAGCTGCTGGAGGCGATCCGTGGCGCGCAGACGCTGAAGCTTTTCAACCAGCAGCAGCCACGCACCGCCCGCTACGCCAACGCCGTAGTCGAAACGGTGAACCGCAACATCGCGATGCAGCGGCTCAATATCGCGTTCACCAGCGGCAATCAATTGATTTTCGGCATCGAGAAGGTGGCGCTCATCTGGCTGGCCGCCGTGTTGGTGCTGGATGGCACCTTCACCGCGGGCATGGTGGTGGCGTTCGCCGCGTACGCCGACCAGTTCGTCAGCCGCGCGGCTGATCTGATCGACAAGGGCATCCAGTTCCGCATGTTGCGCCTGCACGCGGAACGCGTGGCCGACATTGCGCTGACCGCTCCCGAGCGGCACGTGGAATCCGTGTGGGATGCACCGCTGCCGGAAGCCGAGATCGAAGTGCGCAACGTCAGCTTCCGCTATGCGGATGGCGAGGCGTGGGTCCTAAAGGATTGCTCGCTCACGATTCCCGCCGGCGAATCGGTGGCCTTGGTCGGACCCTCGGGTTGCGGCAAAACCACGCTGGCCAAAGTGATCTTGGGTCTGCTGGAACCCGAGGAAGGCGAAGTTCTTTACGGAGGTATCGAGATCCGACGATTGGGGCTTGGCCGCTATCGAAATCAGGTCGGCGCGGTCATGCAGGACGACCAACTGTTCGCCGGTTCCATCGCAGACAACATCGCCTGCTTCGATGCGGATTCCAGTCCATTGCGCATCGAGGCCGCTGCACGTTTGGCCGGCATCCATGACGAAATAGCAAGGATGCCTATGGGCTACCAAAGTCTGGTCGGCGATATGGGCTCGGCGCTCTCAGGCGGCCAGAAACAACGAGTGCTGCTGGCGCGTGCGCTTTACCGCAAACCCGCGCTGCTGGTGCTGGACGAAGCCACCAGCCACTTGGATATCGAACGCGAGCGGCAGATCAACGCCGTCGTTAATCATCTCGCGATTACACGAATCGTGATCGCCCACCGCCCCGAGACCATCGCTAGCGCGCAGCGCGCGCTCCTGGTTGCCAACGGTGCGGTGCAACCTATTCCGTCACAACTCCACGAAGTGGAGGTAGCGGGATAGCCGAAGTCGGGACGGCCCAGCGATTCCGACGCAAGATGGGAGCTCAAAATGCATTTACTGACAAATGGAGAAATAGAACAGGTTTCCGGCGGTTCTGTTCTCAAAGACGTTGAGAAAGGTGCCAAGGAGGTTGGGCATGCTATCGCAAACGGAGTAGAAACCGCCGCTGGTGCAGTGGTCGGCTTCTTCAAAGGGCTTTTTTGAAAATCCATGAACTACTGAAGGAGAACGCAATGTACGTGATTGATGACACAACCTTGACAGCTATTGCTGGAGGAACTTATCAAAGTGGTGAATCCGCCGGAGAAAAAGCCGGGAAGGCTGTCAAAGATGCTGTTGAGACGGCTGCCGGCTGGATAGTCGGCTTTGTAGACGGTCTCGTTAAAGCCATGTGAGGTGTGAAATGACTGAACTCAGCAGCTTTGAATTTGCACTTGTTGGCGGCGGCTCCTTCACGAGTGGAGAAGCAGCTGGTGAAAGCGCTGGCAAAGCAGTAGGTACCGCAGTAAAGGATGCCGTGACTTCCTACAACTTAGCTAAAGCCGCAGGCTGGGTTGTGGATCTCATTGAAAGTCTTTAAGTCGTGAAATGCCCTCTTCCACGTCTACACGACGCGGAAGAGGGCTTCATCTACGAAACCACAAAAGAATTACGAAATGCGAACACACTCAAACCTGAGCCACAAATCTATTCTCCTGATTAGATGCGTATCACTGATAATAGTAGTCAGCGTCATTTTGTCGGTATTGGCTCATGGACTGGTGTACTTGGTAGGCGCTACCGAGCCCAAAAATGTCTTGACGACAGTAAGTGTTATGAAGCCAAAAACGTGGATGCTTCTTGCGACATCTTGCGTATTGGAAGAAATTTTGTTCCGTGGCGCACTATCATTGAGCAAAAGAGCCATCGTAGTTTCTACGTTCTCTTGGCTTCTGGTAGTTCTACTATATGGTTCAAAAATAGCTATGGAGCCGACCGGTCCTTCTAAATCGACTTTGCACATCGTGTCATTCTGTTGTGTAATTTTTGCGTCTGTTGTTGCATATTTAGTTCATATATATCTTGTTAATTGCATTAGGTCTATTTTGTCGAACAAATATAACTTGTTCTTCTGGATTTGCTCTCTGCTGTTTGCAGTATCACATATCCTGAATTTCACAGACACTGGGCATGCGTTTGGTATCTATTTGGTGCTTGTGGTTCCGCAGCTGGTTATGGGCTCCATCCTCGGCATCATACGAGTCCAATGGGGCATTTTCTGGAGCATTCTTGTGCACTTTTTTGTGGACGCGTGGCTATTCCTTTGCGTTGTTGTTGGGCTTATTAAGAATGAGCATATTCTAGTAACAGTATGCGTTGTAACGCTTTCATTTATGTTTCTTTATGGAATGACGCAGCTAAGGCTCGCGAGGGTCATTTTCGGCTCCTTACGTAATCCCGCCCTTTATCTCTCTGGAGCAAAATGACGGCGATTTGCCTTCTAGCGTGTCGTTTTCGGGACAACTTTGAGGAGGTAACGATGAAGAAACGACTGATGGGTCTGGCCGGCGCGATTTCGCTGGCTTTAGTGGCGGGCGGTGCATTGGCCTCTACCAGCGACGCGAACGTCACGCGCGCGACGCTGGACAACGGCCTCCGCGTGGTGATCGTGCGCGACACGCTGGCGCCGGTGGTAACCACCGAGATGAATT
>JBIQLN010000007.1:0-148805 GCA_044464225.1 Rhodanobacter sp.
TCCGCGAAGGCGGCCGCACGGTGGGTGCGGGCGTGGTCACCAAGGTCATCGAGTAGGCAGATGAAACGACGGGAGGGTGAAAAACCCTCCCGTGCAATCGAATACCGTTCTTTCAAGGCAAACGAACATGGCAACCCAGAACATCCGCATCCGGCTGAAGGCCTACGACCATCGCCTGATCGACAAGTCGGCCAGCGAGATCGTGGAAACGGCCAAGCGCACGGGCGCGCAGGTGCGCGGTCCGATTCCGCTGCCGACCAAGATCGAGCGCTACACCATCCTGGTATCGCCGCACGTCGACAAGGACGCGCGCGATCAGTACGAGACCCGCACCCACAAGCGCGTGCTGGACATCGTCGATCCGAACGACAAGACCGTGGATGCCCTGATGAAGCTCGACCTCGCCGCCGGCGTGGACGTGCAGATCAAGCTGGGTTGAGGGACGAGACATGAGCATCGGACTGGTTGGAAAGAAATGCGGCATGAGCCGGCTCTTCACCGAAGACGGCCGCTCGGTGCCGGTCACACTGATCGAGGCGACGCCGAACCGCGTCACCCAGGTCAAGACCGCCGACAACGACGGCTACGTCGCGGTGCAGGTCACCGCGGGCGCCAGGCGCGCTTCGCTGTTGACCAAGCCGGCCAAGGGCCATTTCGCCAAGGCCAAGGTCGAGCCGGGCCGGGGGCTGTGGGAGTTCCGCCTCGATGACAAGGACGCCGACAAGTACGCGGTCGGCGCCGAAATCAAGGTGGACGACGTGTTCAAGGTCGGCCAGATCGTGGACGTCGCCGGCGTGTCCAAGGGCAAGGGCTTCCAGGGCACGATCAAGCGCCATCACTTCACGATGGGTGACGCAACGCACGGCAACTCGCTGTCGCACCGCGCGCCGGGTTCGATCGGCCAGCGCCAGACGCCGGGCCGCGTGTTCCCCGGCAAGAAGATGGCGGGGCACATGGGTGCCGTGAATCGTTCGGCGATGAATCTCGAAGTGGTCAGCATCGACGCCGAGCGTCATCTGATCGCGGTCAAGGGCGCGGTGCCTGGTGCCACCGGTGGCGACGTCATCGTGCGCCCGGCGGCCAAGGCGTAAACGGAGCCAGTCATGGAACTCAATGTCATTGGCGCGAATCCGGTGCAGGTGTCCGAAGCGATCTTCGGCGCCGCGTTCCGCCAGGATCTCGTGCATCAGGTGGTGGTGGCGTACCGCAATGCCGGCCGCGCCGGTACCAAGGCGCAGTTGAACCACACCCGCGTCTCGGGCACCACCAAGAAGTTCAAGAAGCAGAAGGGCGGCGGCGCCCGCCACGGCGACTACCGTGCGCCGATCTTCGTCGGCGGTGCGCGTGCGTTCGCGGCGCAGCCGCGCGACTTCGCGCAGAAGGTCAACCGCAAGATGTACCGCGGCGCGCTGTGCTCGATGCTGGCCGAACTGAATCGTCAGGATCGGCTGAAGGTCGTCCCCGAACTCGTGGTGGACGCGCCGAAGACCAAGGCGCTGGTCGGCAAGCTCGGCGAGATGGAAGCCAACGGCCGCACCCTGATCGTGACGCAGGCGGTGGACGAGAAGCTGTACCTGGCCGCGCGCAACAACCCCAACATCGTGGACGTCATCGACGTCGACGGGATCAATCCGGTCGCGCTGGCCGCGGCCGACCACGTCGTCATTACCGTCGATGCGGTGAAGAAGATCGAGGAGTGGCTGGCATGAACGGCGATCCGGCTCTGAATCAGCGTGTGCTGTCGATGCTGCGCGCGCCGCACATCTCGGAAAAGAGCACCCGTGTTTCCGAACACAACCAGTACGTTTTCACGGTGGCGCCCGATGCCACCAAGGCCGACGTCAAGTCTGCCGTCGAAAAGATGTTCGACGTCAACGTGGTGTCGGTGAACATGGCCAACATCAAGGGCAAGCTGAAGACCTTCCGCTTTAAGCCCGGTCGCAAGGCCAACGTCCGCAAGGCTTACGTGCGTCTGGCCGACGGCCAGAGCATCGACGTCGCTGCGGGCAAGGCTTAGAGCTTCAGGAGTCAATCAACGATGGCACTGATCACACCCAAGCCGACTTCGCCGGGACGCCGCGGGGTAGTGCGCGTGGCGCCCCCGCCCGGTCTGCACAAGGGCGAGCCGTACGCCCCGCTGACCGAAGTCCAGTCCAAGACCGGTGGCCGCAACCACTTCGGGCGCATCACCGTGCGTCATCGCGGCGGTGGCCACAAGCAGCATTACCGGATCATCGACTTCAAGCGCGACAAGGAAGGCATCGCCTGCCGTGTCGAGCGTGTCGAATACGATCCCAACCGCACCGCGCACATCGCGTTGCTGTGCTACGTGGATGGCGAGCGCCGCTACATCATCGCGCCCAAGGGCATCCGCGTCGGCACGCAGTTGATGGCCGGCACCGATGCACCGATCAAGGACGGCAACACGCTGCCGCTGCGCAACATGCCGATCGGCACGGTCGTGCATTGCGTCGAGATGAAGCCCGGCAAGGGCGCGCAGCTTGCGCGCAGCGCCGGTTCGTCCGCGCAGCTGGTCGCGCGCGAATCCGGCTACGCCACGCTGCGTTTGCGCTCCGGCGAAATGCGCAAGGTGCCGGTCGAATGCCGCGCCACCGTGGGCGAGGTCGGCAATTCGGAACACAACCTGCGCAAGCTCGGCAAGGCAGGCGCCAAGCGCTGGCTGGGCATCCGCCCGACCGTTCGCGGCGTGGTGATGAACCCGGTCGACCATCCGCATGGCGGTGGTGAAGGCCGCACCTCCGGCGGTCGCCATCCGGTCAGCCCGTGGGGCACGCCGACCAAGGGTTACAAGACCCGCAACAACAAGCGCACGCAGAAGCTGATCGTGCGACGCCGTACCAAGTAAGGGCTCATCGACATGCCACGTTCACTCAAGAAAGGCCCGTTCATCGACCTGCACCTTCTGAAGAAGGTCGAGGCCGCGAACCAGAGCAACAGCAAGCGTCCGATCAAGACCTGGTCGCGCCGCTCGATGATCCTGCCGGAGATGGTGGGTCTCACCATCGCCGTCCACAACGGTCGTCTCCACGTGCCGGTGTTGGTCAACGAGAACATGGTCGGGCACAAGCTCGGCGAATTCGCGGTGACCCGCACCTTCAAGGGCCACAGCGGTGACAAGAAAGCCGCGGCACCGGGCGCCAGGTAATGGAAAACGTCATGACTACGACTCAAGCCAAGGCTGTCCTGCGCGGCGCGCGCATTTCGGCGCAGAAGGCGCGGCTCGTTGCCGACATGGTGCGCGGGATGCCGGTGGGCACCGCCAGCGCCGTGCTGGAGCATACCAACAAGAAGGCGGCGCACCTGGTCCGCAAGGTGCTGCTGTCGGCCGTCGCCAACGCCGAGAACAACGTGGGCGCCGATGTCGACGAACTGAAGGTGTCGCGCATCTACGTGGACGAAGGCGCGGTCATGAAGCGCATGCGCGCGCGCGCCAAGGGCCGCGGTTCGCGCATCCTCAAGCGCACTTCGCACATCACCGTCGAGGTAGGTTGATCATGGGTCACAAAGTCAATCCAATCGGAATCCGCCTCGGTATTTCCAAGGACTGGAACTCCAAGTGGTTCGCGGGCAAGCGCCAGTACGCCGAACACCTGGTGTCCGACCTCAAGGTGCGCGAATTGCTGAAGGAAAAGCTCTCCCAGGCGGGCGTCTCGAAGATCCAGATCAACCGTCCGCAGAAGAACGCCGACATCACGATCTTCACCGCACGGCCGGGTGTCGTGATCGGCAAGAAGGGCGAGGACATCGAGAAGCTGCGTCGCGAAGTGTCGAAGATCATGGGTGTGGACGCCCACATCAACGTCAGCGAAGTGCGCAAGCCGGAACTGGATGCACAGCTCGTGGCCGAATCGATCGCGCAGCAGCTCGAGCGACGCATCATGTTCCGCCGCGCGATGAAGCGCAGCGTGCAGAATGCGATGCGGCTTGGCGCGCTGGGCATCAAGGTCAATGTCGCCGGTCGCCTGAACGGCGCCGAGATCGCGCGGTCGGAATGGTATCGCGAGGGTCGCGTGCCGCTGCACACGCTGCGTGCCGACATCGACTACGGCTTGGCCGAAGCGCGCACCACCTACGGCGTCATCGGCGTCAAGGTGTGGATCTACAAGGGCGAGATTTTCGACTTCGCCAGCGTGGGCCAGGCGAAGGAAGACGAGCGCAACGAAGGCCCCTCGCCGCGCCGCGAACGCGGGTCCCGCGACGATGAACCGCGCCGCGAGCGTGCCCCGCGCGGACGCCGCGAGCGGCAGTCGGCAGAGTAAGGAATCACCAACATGCTTCAGCCAAAACGAACCAAATTCCGCAAGCAGTTCAAGGGCCGCAACCGGGGCTTGAGCCTGTCGGGCAACCTCGTCAGCTTCGGCGAGTACGGCCTGAAGGCGACCACCCGTGGCGCGATCACCGCCCGCGAGATCGAGGCCGCGCGCCGCTGCATCACGCGCTACGTGAAGCGCGGCGGCAAATTGTGGATCCGCGTGTTCCCGGACAAGCCGATCACCAAGAAGCCGATCGAGGTCCGCATGGGCGCCGGCAAGGGCAACGTCGAGTACTGGGTCGCGCCGATCCAGCCCGGCCGGATGCTGTACGAAATCGAAGGTGTCACCGAAGCCGAGGCGCGCGAGGCGTTCCGCCTGGCCGCGGCCAAGCTGTCGGTACAAACCCAATTCGCGACCAGGGCGCTGCTGTGATGGATACCAACGAGATGCGCGCGAAATCCGCGCAGGAACTGACCGACCACATCGCCGAGCTGCGTCGCGAGCAGTTCAGCCTGCGCATGCAGAAGGCCCAGGGCCAGGCTGCGCAGACCCACCAGTTCGCCAGGGTGCGCCGCGAAATCGCGCGCGCCGCGACGATCCTGGGCGAGAAGCAGAAGACCCACGGAGCCGCGTGATGAACGATACCGAAAAGACCACGCGCACCCTCGAGGGTCGCGTCACCAGCAGCAAGGCTTCCAAGACGGTGACCGTGCTGGTCGATCGTCAGGAGCAACACGGCCTGTACGGCAAGCTGCTGCGCCGTTCGACCAAGTTGCACGCGCACGACGAGAGCGGCGAGTGCCACGAGGGCGACCTGGTGCGCATCGCCGAATGCCGGCCGATGTCCAAGACCAAGCATTTCCGCGTCGTGGAAGTGCTGGCGCGCGCGGCCGAGTGAGGAGAGTCGAGCCATGATCCAGATGCAATCCATGCTGGCCGCGGCGGACAACAGCGGTGCACGCGAACTGATGTGCATCAAGGTGCTGGGCGGCTCCAAGCGCCGCTATGCCAGCGTCGGCGATGTCATCAAGGTTTCGATCCGCGACGCGATTCCGCGCAGCAAGGTCAAGAAGGGCGAGGTGTACAACGCCGTCGTGGTGCGTACCGCCAAGGGCGTGCGCCGGCCGGACGGATCGCTGATCCGCTTCGACGACAATGCCGCGGTTCTGTTGAACAACAAGCTGGAGCCGATCGGCACCCGCATCTTCGGACCGGTCACCCGCGAGTTGCGCAGCGAGCGGTTCATGAAGATCGTGTCGCTTGCGCCGGAAGTGCTGTAAGGGAAATCGTCATGAATCGTATCCGCAAAGGCGACACGGTGCTCGTGATCGCGGGCAAGAACAAGGGCCAGCACGGCGAGGTCACCCGCGTGATGGGCGATCGCGTGTTCGTGCAGAACATCAACATGGTCAAGCGCCACACCAAGCCGAACCCGCAGGCACAGCAGGCGGGCGGTATCGTCGAGCGCGAGGCCCCGATCCACATTTCCAATGTCATGCTGTACGACCTCGCCACCGGCAAGGGCGAACGCGTGGGCCGCAAGACGCTCGGCGACGGGCGCAAGGTGCGCGTGTTCCGTTCCACCGGCGAAGTCGTGGACGCATGAGGACCTGAGCCATGACCCGCCTCGAAAAAATCTACAAAGAAGAAGTGACGCCGGCGCTGATGAAGCGCTTCGGCTACCAGAACCCGATGCAGGTTCCGCGCATCAGCAAGATCACGCTGAACATGGGCGTGGGTGAAGCCGCGGCCAACAAGAAGGTGCTGGAGAACGCGACCGCCGACATGGCGAAGATCGCCGGCCAGAAGCCGGTGGTCACCAAGGCGCGCGTGTCGGTGGCGTCGTTCAAGATCCGCGATGGCTGGCCGATCGGCTGCAAGGTCACCCTGCGCCGCGCCAACATGTGGGAATTCCTCGATCGCCTGATCAACATCTCGCTGCCGCGCGTGCGCGACTTCCGCGGCGTGTCCGGCCGTGCATTCGACGGCCGCGGCAACTACAACATGGGCGTGAAGGAACAGATCATCTTCCCGGAAATCGATTTCGACCAGGTCGATGCGATGCGCGGCATGGATATCTGCATCACCACCACCGCGAAAACCGACGCGGAAGCCAAGGCGCTGCTCGAAGCGTTCCACTTCCCGTTCAGGAACTAAAGGAAACAGGCATGGCCAAGAAATCCATGGTGAACCGCGATCTGAAGCGGGCCAAGCTGATCAAGCAGCACGCCGGCAAGCGCGCCGATCTCAAGAAGATCATCGCGAGCGCGGATGCCAGCTACGAAGACAAGATGGCCGCTGCGGCCAAGCTGCAGAAACTGCCGCGCGATTCCAGTGCTTCGCGTTTGCGTACCCGTTGCGCAATGACCGGCCGTCCGCGTGCGGTTTACGCGAAGTTCGGCCTTGCCCGCAGCAAGTTGCGCGAAGCGACGATGCGCGGCGACGTGCCGGGTCTGCGCAAGGCCAGCTGGTAGGAAGGGCCGGCCCCGTTGGGCCGGGAAACGGATTCATCGGATATCGATGCTGAGTAACTGACAGGGCCTGTACGAACCGATTGCCGCCGCTCTTCAGCAGGCATGACGCGCTCCATGGAGCGGAATCGTTCGGGCTCCACCATACGGAAAACCACAATGAGCATGACTGATCCCATCGCCGATATGTTCACCCGCATCCGCAATGCCCAGGCCATGGGCAAGCAGACGGTGAGCATGCCGGCTTCCAAGGTGCGCCAGGCCCTGGCCGACCTGTTGAAGGCGGAAGGCTACGTGCTGGAATCCCGCCGCTCGGAAGACGGCGGCAAGGCGCAGCTTGAAATCAAGCTGAAGTATTTCGAGGGCAAGCCGGCGATCGAGCGTATCGAGCGCGTCAGCCGCCCCGGCCTCCGCGTGTATCGCGGCAAGGACGCATTGCCGAAGGTGCTGGGCGGGCTCGGCATCTCCATCGTGTCCACTTCCTCCGGGCTGATGACGGACGCGCAGGCGCGCGCCAAGGGTCTCGGCGGCGAAGTGATCGGCCGCGTCGCGTAAGCCCAGACGGAGCAAGAGACATGTCACGAGTAGCCAAGAAACCGATCGCGTTGCCCAAGGGCGTCGAGTGCCAGGTAGCCGCCGACGGCATCACCGTCAAGGGCCCCAAGGGCACCCTCAGGATGCATGCCATTCCGGGTGTCGAAATCAAGAATGCGGACGGTCACCTGACCTGCAATGACGGCAGCGCCGAAACCAAGTTCGCGGGCACCACCCGTGCGCTGCTGGCCAACATGGTCCAGGGCGTGAGCCAGGGTTACGAGCGCAAGCTGGAGCTGGTCGGCGTCGGATTCCGCGCCGCGCTGCAGGGCAAGAGCCTCAACCTGTCGCTCGGGTTCTCGCATCCGGTGGTGTTTCCGGCACCGGAAGGCATCACCCTGGAAACCCCGTCGCCCACCGAGATCCTGGTGAAGGGCGCCGACAAGCAGCGGGTCGGCGAGACCGCCGCCAAGATCCGCGCGTTCCGCCCGCCGGAGCCGTACAAAGGCAAGGGCGTGCGTTATGCCGGCGAGCGCATCACGCTGAAAGAAGCGAAGAAGGCCTGATCATGATCGACAAGAAAACATCGCGTCTTCGCCGCGCCAAGTCCGCGCGCGCACGCATCCGCAAGCTGGCGGTACCGCGCCTGAGCGTCCATCGCAGTGGCCAGCACCTCTATGCGCAGGTGATCGCTGCCGATGGCGAAACCGTGGTCGCGGCCGCTTCCACCGTCCAGAAGGCGCTGCGTGGCGACCTCACCGGCACCAAGAACAAATCCGCCGCCGCGGCAGTGGGCAAGGCGATCGCCGAAAAGGCGCGCGCCGCGGGGGTCGAATCGGTCGCGTTCGACCGCTCGGGGTTCCGTTACCACGGCCGCGTCGCCGCGTTGGCGGACGCCGCGCGCGAGGCGGGGTTGAAGTTCTGATTGACGGGGGCCCGGGTGTCTATTTGTGCGATCGTGTGATCGCTGCGCCCGGGATTCCTCAGTAGTGGGCAGTACCAGGCAGTCGGATACCGCAGAACGGCCTTCCATGGCCTGACTTTCCGCGAAAACCTACAACTCCAAGCGGCTTGACGCCGCAAGCAAATGCCCGCACCTCGCGGGCGCAAGGTGAAAACATGGCGAACAACGATCGCGACAATTCCGACGGGATGCTTGAAAAACTCATCGCCGTCAACCGCGTGGCCAAGACGGTCAAGGGCGGTCGGCAGATGAGTTTCACCGCGTTGACCGTGGTGGGTGATGGCGCCGGCAAGGTCGGCTTCGGGTACGGCAAGGCGCGTGAAGTGCCGGTCGCGATCTCGAAGGCGATGGAGCGTGCGCGCCGCAACATGGTTTCCGTGGGCCTGAACAACGGCACCATCTGGTATGCCGTCAAGGCCAATCACGGCGCTGCGCGCGTGTTCATGCAGCCCGCCTCGCAGGGTACCGGCGTGATCGCCGGCGGCGCGATGCGCGCCGTGCTCGAAGTGGTCGGGGTGAAGGACGTGCTGGCCAAGGCGGTCGGTTCGCGCAATCCCATCAATCTCGTGCGCGCCACCATCAAGGGCCTGCAATCGGTCGCGAGCCCGGAGTACATCGCGGCCAAGCGCGGGAAGAAGGTCGAGGAGCTGGGTCATGGCGGCTAAGAAGGAAACCACCACCGGCACCGTGAAGGTGCGTCTCGTGGGCGGCCTGCGCGGCGTGCAGTCGCGGCACCGCCTGAGCGTGAAGGCGCTGGGGCTGAACCGAACCGGCGACGTGCGTGAATTGAAGGACAGCCCGCAGGTGCGCGGCCTGATCAATACGGTCAATTACCTGGTCCGGGTCGAGGAGTAAGTCATGCGTTTGAACACATTGAAACCGGGCAAGGGTGCGCGCAAGGAGCGCCGCCGGGTTGCGCGCGGGATCGGCTCCGGCCTCGGCAAGACCGCGGGCCGCGGCCACAAGGGTCAGCACGCGCGTGCGGGCAATACCCACACCGTCGGCTTCGAAGGCGGCCAGATGCCGCTGCAGCGCCGCCTGCCCAAGGTCGGCTTCCGCTCCAGGAAGCAGGCCGAGTCGCAGCAGGTGTTCCTGTACCAGATCGCGGGCCTGAAGAAGGACGCCATCGACCTGGCCGCGTTGCGTGAGGCCAAGCTGGTCGACGGACGGGCCAAGCGCGTCAAGATCGTCAAGAAGGGCGAGATCGATCGTGCAGTGAAGGTGTCCGGCATCCTGGCAACCGCAGGCGCGAAGGCGGCGATCGAAGCTGCCGGTGGCTCGGTGGAGTAAGCATTTTGGCCGCAAGCAACACATCGTCCAATCCGCTGGCCCAGTTCGGCAAGATGACCGAGCTGCGCCAGCGCCTGCTGTTCCTGGTCGGGGCGCTGGTGGTGTTCCGGCTGGGGTCGTTCATCCCGGTGCCGGGTGTCAACCCGGAAGCGATGACCCGGATGATCGAGCAGGGCGGCGGCCTCCTGAACATGTTCAACATGTTCTCGGGCGGCGCGCTGGCGCGTTTCTCGCTGTTCGCGCTGGGCGTGATCCCCTACATCTCCGCATCGATCGTGGTGCAGATGATGGGCTCGGTGTTGCCGAGCTGGCAGGCGCTGAAAAAGGAAGGCCAGTCCGGCCAGCGCATCCTCACCAAGTACACCCGCTGGGGCACGGTCGGCCTTTCCGCCTTCCAGGCCTTCGGCGTGGCGATGGCATTGCAGAAGCAAGGCGCGGCAGGTGGTGTGCCGATCGTGTACGACCCCGGCTTCGGGTTCATCTTCGCATCGGTGATCGGCTTGACCGCGGGCAGCATGTTCCTGATGTGGCTCGGCGAGCAGATGACCGAGCGCGGCATCGGCAACGGCATTTCGCTGATCATCTTCGCCGGCATCGTTGCGGGCCTGCCACAGGCCTTGACGCAGACTTTCACGATGGCCAGCAATGGCGAGCTGACGCCGATCAAGGTGCTGCTGGTGGTGGTGATCGTGCTGGCAGTGACCGCGTTCTGCGTGTTCATGGAAAGCGCGCAGCGCCGCATCACGGTGAACTACGCGCGTCGCCAGGGCGGCTCCAGGGCTTATCAGAACCAGAGCTCGCACCTGCCGCTGAAGATCAACATGTCGGGCGTGATCCCCCCGATCTTCGCTTCATCGTTGATCCTGTTCCCGGCCACCGCGTCGACCTGGTTCTCGAACGCCAGCCAGATGCACTGGTTGCAGCGCCTGACCACCGCGCTGTCACCGGGCGAGCCGCCGTACATGATCCTGTATGCCGGGATGATCATCATTTTCGCATTCTTCTATACCGCGATCGTCTTCAACTCGCAGGAAACGGCGGACAACCTGAAGCGTTCCGGCGCGCTGATTCCGGGCTTGCGTCCGGGCAAGGCGACCGCAGATTACATCGACGCCGTACTGACGCGCTTGACTGGCGCCGGCGCCATCTATCTCGCGGCGGTGTGCCTGATCCCGACCTTCATGCAGACGGAATGGCACGTGCCGTTCTACTTCGGTGGCACCTCGCTGCTGATCGTGGTGGTGGTGGCCATGGATTTCCGGGCGCAGGTATCCGCGCATCTGGTTTCCCACCAGTACGAGAGCTTGCTGAAGAAGGCCAACCTGCGGCGAGGGTAGGCCCGGCGAAGGGCGGTGGATGCACGGCGGGTCATTGCCGGCGAATTTCGAGGGCTCGGCCGGGCAGGGACCCGGCAGGTTCGAGGCCAACGGGAACAGGTTCCCGCGAAGCCGGATTTCAGGCTATAATTAACAGTTTGCCGAATCGGCAACGCATTTCAGGTGGAGTACCCACAACATGGCACGTATCGCAGGCGTCAACCTGCCCGTCAACAAACACGTCTGGGTCGGCTTGCAGAGCATCTACGGCATCGGCCGCACCCGTTCGCGCAAGATCTGCGAATCGGCGGGCGTGGACCCGACCACCCAGATCAAGTCGCTGTCCGAGGGCGAGGTGGAAAACCTGCGCCGCGAGGTGGCGAAGTTCACCGTCGAAGGCGACCTGCGCCGCGAGGTCGGCATCAGCGTCAAGCGCCTGATGGATCTCGGCACCTATCGCGGTCTGCGGCACCGCCGCGGCCTGCCCGCACGCGGCCAGCGCACCCGCACCAACGCGCGCACCCGCAAGGGCCCGCGTCGCGCGATCAAGAAGTAATGCCCTGCGCGCCGTGATGGGCGCGCACCGTTGCACAGAGACATCTTTCAACCGGACAACCCATGGACAAACCAGCAGCCAAGTCGAAGAAGAAGACCAAGCGCGTCGTCGTTGACGGCGTCGCCCATGTCCAGGCTTCCTTCAACAACACCATCGTCACCATCACCGATCGCCAGGGCAATGCGCTGTCGTGGGCAACCGCCGGGGGCGCGGGTTTCCGCGGTTCGCGCAAGTCCACGCCGTTCGCCGCCCAGGTGGCGGCGGAAAAAGCGGGGCGCGTGGCGCTGGACTACGGCGTCAAGTCGCTTGAAGTGCGCATCAAGGGCCCCGGCCCGGGCCGCGAGTCGGCGGTGCGTTCCCTGAACGCACTCGGCTACAAGGTCACCAACATCATCGACGTCACGCCGATTCCGCACAACGGCTGCCGTCCTCCGAAGAAGCGGAGGGTCTGACATGGCACGCTATCGTGGTCCCACCTGCAAGCTTGCCCGTCGCGAAGGGTACGATCTGTCGCTGAAGAGTCCGGCGCGTGCGATCGATTCCAAGTGCAAGTTCGACAACAAGCCCGGCCAGCACGGCGTCGCCGCCAAGCGTTCGCGTCCGTCCGATTACGCGGTGCAGTTGCGCGAGAAGCAGAAGGTCAAGCGCATCTATGGCGTGCTCGAGCGCCAGTTCAGCAACTACTACAAGAAGGCCACCCAGCTGAAGGGCAACACCGGTGAAAACCTGTTGCGCATCCTGGAGGCCCGTCTCGACAACGTCGTGTACCGGATGGGCTTTGCGGTCACCCGTGCCCAGGCCCGCCAGCTGGTGGCGCACAAGTCCATCATGGTCAACGGCAAGAAGGCCAACGTGCCGTCGCTGTCGCTTCGCCCCGGCGACGAGATCAAGCTCACCGAACGCGCGCAGAAGCAGTTGCGCGTCCAGGAGGCGCTGAAGGTTTCCGAAAGCATGGACCTCCGGCCGGGCTGGATCGAAGTCGACGCGAAGAATGCGGCAGGCGTGTTCAAGGCCTTGCCGGATCGTGCCGACCTGCCCAGCGACATCAACGAGGCGCTGATCGTCGAGTTGTATTCGAAGTAGTGCGTTGCTGCCGGCGCGGCGGGACCTTGCGGTCGCCGCCTGCGCCACCGACGCAAACCGGGCGGCAGGGCCGTTCGGTGTTGATAATCGGAGCCCGAATCCTGCGCGGCTCCACCTGTGATCTTCCGGAGTAGCCCATGGCAGTCTCTTCCACCCAGGTCTTGCGTCCGCGTGGTCTGAAAGTCGAACCCGTTGGACCGAATCATGCGCGCGTCGTCGTCGAGCCGCTGGAACGCGGCTACGGCCATACGCTCGGCAATGCGCTGCGGCGCGTGCTGCTGTCCTCCATCGCCGGCGCGGCGATCGTCGAGGCCGAAATCGAAGGCGTGTTGCACGAATACACCACGCTCGAAGGTTTGCAGGAAGACGTGATCGAGGTGTTGCTGAACCTCAAGGGCGTCGCGATCCGCCTGAACGGCGTCGACGAAGCCAACCTCACGCTTTCGAAAAAGGGCAAGGGCGTGGTCACCGCGGGCGACATCACCGTCGACCACACGGTGGAAATCGTCAATCCCGAGCACGTGATCTGCCACCTGACCAAGGATGTCGCGTTGAACGTTCGGCTCAAGGCGCGTCGCGGCATCGGCTACCAGCCGGCGGTCAGCCGCGCGAATCCGGACGAGGAATCCCGTCCGATCGGCCGTCTGCAGATCGATGCTTCGTTCTGCCCCGTGCGCCGCGTGGCGTATTCCGTCGACGCCGCGCGCGTCGAGCAGCGCACCAATCTCGACAAGTTGGTACTGGACGTCGAGACCAACGGCACCGTCGCGGTCGACGAGGCCGTGCGCCAGGCCGCGCAGACGCTGCACGAACAGCTTTCCGTGTTCGGCGACTTCAAGAGCCGCGAGTCCACCGAATCCGAGAAGGACAAGGCCGGCGTGTCGCCGCTGCTGCTGCGCCCGATCGACGACCTGGAACTCACCGTGCGTTCGGCCAACTGCCTCAAGGCCGAGAGCATCTACTACATCGGCGACCTGGTCCAGAAGACCGAAGTCGAGTTGCTGAAGACCCCGAATCTCGGCAAGAAGTCGCTCACCGAAATCAAGGACGTGCTTGGCGCCAAGGGCCTCGCGCTCGGCACCCGGCTCGAGAACTGGCCGCCGGCGGGAATTTCCAGCGGAATGCAGCTGGGTTGAGATAGGGGTGCCTTCGCGCGCCCACATCTCCCGCGTGTTTATTTGTGCGATCGTCCATGATCGCGGCGTCACGAGCGGCTGGGTAATCTCCAACGATTTCCCGGTCGGCCACACCAGAACGGGAATGTTTTTGCGATCATCCCTGATCGCGGCGCAACGAGTGGCTGAGTAATCTTCAAGGATTTCCCCGCCGGCAACACCAGAACGGCCATCCATGGCCTGACTATTCGCAAAAGCTCGCTTCGACGAGCATCGTGGTTTTCAAGAGCGACTATCGCAGGGCCCCTGCAAGCATTGCAGGTTTCCCATAACAACTATCGAGAGATTTATCCCATGCGACACCTCAAATCCGGACGTAAACTCAACCGGACCAGTTCACATCGCGAAGCCATGTTCAAGAACATGGCGGCTTCGCTGATCAAGCACGAGCTGATCCGCACCACCTTGCCCAAGGCCAAGGACCTGCGTCGCGTCGCCGAGCCGCTGATCACGCTGGCCAAGGTCGACGGCGTGGCCAACCGCCGCCTGGCGTTTGCACGTCTGCGCGACAAGCAGGCGGTCGGCAAGTTGTTCGTGGAACTCGGCCCGCGTTATCGCGAGCGCAAGGGCGGTTACCTGCGCATCATCAAGTGCGGCTTCCGCGATGGCGACAATGCACCGATGGCGTACGTCGAACTGGTGGATCGCCCGCAGGCGCAGGCCTCGGAAGACTGATCCGGGGACATGCACCTGGAACGAAAACCCGGCCCCGGCCGGGTTTTTTGTTGATGGGCATGACACGCCACGGCGAAAACGTTACTGTTGCCCGCCTGTCCGCCCGTTCGAAGCGACCATGAATCCATTTCGCTGGTCTTTCCGCATCGCCTTCCTGTTGGGCTTCGTGATCTGCGTGGCCCTGCTGGCCTATGCGATCTACGCCGAACAGCAGCTTCGCCTGGTGCCGTGCAACCTGTGCATCCTGCAGCGTGTGGCGTTTATCTGGATGGGTTTGTGGTTTCTCGTGGGCGGATTGCACGCCCCGCGTGGCGGCGGCCGTTGGGCGTACATCGTGCTGGTGCTGGTCGGTGCCGCGTTCGGCGCGGCCATGGCGATACGGCAACTCTGGCTGCAGTCGCTCCCGGCCAGCCAGATTCCGGCCTGCGGCGCCGGGTTCGACATGCTGTTGGCGCAACTCAAGGGCCATTACATCCCGCTCAGCCAGTTCATCACCACCATGCTGCGCGGATCGGGGGACTGCGCCCAGGTGACCTGGCGCTTTCTCGGGTTGTCGATGGCGGGCTGGACGCTGATCTGGTACGTGCTGCTCGGTGTCTGGGCATTGCTGCCGCGGCCGCGCAGGAATAAATTGGGAGGTACGCGCGCCGTGCGCGCCTCGAGGAGCTGACATGTCCGTTGCCGAAGTGCCATCGCGTGCGACCTTGCGTCCCGTGCGGGAAGCACGGCCATGGACGTCCGAGAGCTGGCAAAGCCATCCGGCCGCGCAGATGCCGCATTACGAGGACGCGGCGGAACTGCAATCGGCCATGCAGCGGTTGGGGGAATTGCCGCCGCTCGTGACTTCCTGGGAAGTGCTGGCGCTGAAGTCCCTGTTGGCCGAAGCCCAGCAGGGCAAGCGCTTCCTGCTGCAGGGTGGCGATTGCGCGGAGACGTTCGCGGACTGCAACAACGAGGTCATCGCGAACCGGCTGAAAGTCCTGCTGCAGATGAGCCTGGTGCTGGTGCACGGGCTGCGGATGCCGGTGCTGCGCGTTGGCCGCTTCGCCGGCCAGTACGCGAAGCCGCGTTCGGCCGATACCGAAACCATCGACGATGTGACGCTGCCCGTATATCGCGGTGAACTGGTCAACGGGGCCGAGTTCACGCCGGAAGCGCGGCGTCCCGATCCGCAGCGCATGCTGGAAGGCCATGCGCGTTCGGCAATGACGATGAACTTCGTGCGCGCCTTGATAGACGGCGGCTTCGCCGACCTGCACCATCCCGAGTACTGGAATCTCGCGTGGGTGGAACGCTCACCGCTGGCGGCCGATTACCGCCAGATGGTGGAGGGCATTTCCGGGGCGATGCATTTCATGGAAACGCTGGCCGGGCCGATCGCGAATTTCCAGCGCGCCGATTTCTATACCTCGCATGAAGCCTTGCTGCTGCATTACGAGCAGGCGCTGACGCGTCAGGTGCCACGCCAGTGGGGCTGGTTCGACTTGTCGACGCATTTTCCGTGGATCGGCATGCGCACCGCGGCGCTCGACGGCGCGCACGTGGAATTTTGTCGTGGCATCCGCAACCCCGTCGCCATCAAGGTCGGGCCGGCGATGCACGCGGACCAGCTGCAACAGCTGCTCGAGATACTGAACCCTGACGATGAACCCGGTCGCATCACCCTGATCCACCGCATGGGGGCCGGCGGCATCGGCCAGCATCTGCCGCGACTGATCGATGCCGTGAAGACGGAGGGGAGGCGGGTGCTGTGGGTCTGCGATCCGATGCATGGCAACACCGAAAAGCTCGGCAGCGGCGTCAAGACCCGCCGCTTCGCCAACATCCGCAGCGAACTCGAGCAGGCTTTCGAAATCCACGCGGCGGCCGGCACCCGTCTCGGCGGCGTGCACCTGGAATTGACCGGCGAGGACGTCACCGAATGCATGGGCGGTGCGCGCGACCTGTCCGAGACCGATCTGGCACGCGCCTACAAATCCACCGTCGACCCGCGCCTCAATTACGAGCAGTCGCTGGAACTGGCGATGTTGATCGTCCGGAAATCCGGCGGGGAGCATTGACCGATCAGGCCGGCGTGTCGCCCGCCAGCCGCGTGGCGCGGGTGAGCTATGATGCCGCCGTGACGGTTTCCCGTCGCGTCGTTCGAAAGGGCGTCGCGGCGGACGGCGATCCGTGGTCTTGCGTTGCGCGGGTCCGCGGCTGACGCGAGTCGGGGAAGCAGCAGGCCGGACCGAATGGACGAGAACATCACCTGCCTGATCGAAGCTGCCGCCGGCGGCGACGCCGCGTCGCACCAGGAGTTGTTCACGCGCGTTTACGGGGAACTCAAGCTCATCGCGCACCGGCAATTGCGTGCGGGCGCGGGACTCACCCTCAACACCACGGGACTGGTGCATGACGCTTACCTGAAGCTCGCCTGCCCCGGCCAGCTGGCATTGCGCAGCCGCAAGCATTTCTTCGCGCTGGCCGCCAAGGCGATGCGGCAGGTGGTCATCGACCATGCGCGCGCGCGGATTGCCGCGAAGCGCGGCGGCGGCCAGGCGCAAATCGTGCCGCTCGACATGGTCACCGCGGCCGATGCGGTGCAATGGGCGCCCGATCGGCTGCTGCAATTCGATCGCGCGCTGGGCGAACTGGAAGCACGGATGCCGAGGCTTTCGACCCTGATCGAAATGCGTTTCTTTGGTGGCATGGAGCTGAGCGAGATCGCCGCGCTGGAAGAAGTCAGCGAGCGCACATTGAACCGTGATTGGCGGCGCGCCCGCGCCGAGCTTTACGCGGCGTTGTACGGCTGAGGGGCGGCCATGCCGCGACAAAGCCTCGACGAACTGTTCGACGCCTCGCGGGACATCCCCCCGGAACGTCGAGCGGCCTGGCTCGACCTCGTTTGTTCGGATGATGCCGACTTGCGGCGCGATCTCGAACGCCTGCTGGCTGGCGATGCACGCGAGCTGGGCATGCTCGAAAGGGGACCGGAGTTGCTTGCCGAGGTGATGGCCGGTGCCGCGGAAACGCCGCAGGCTTTCGGTGCCTGGCGCGTGCTGCGACGCCTGGGTGCGGGCGGCATGGGCGAGGTATGGCTGGCCGAGCGCGACGACGCCGGATTCGTCCAGCGCGCCGCGATCAAGCAGGTTGCGTGGCCCACGCCCGGCCTGTTGCAGCGGTTCCAGCGCGAACGCCAGATACTCGCGCAACTGGAGCACCCCGGCGTCGCGCGACTGATAGACGGGGGCATGGACGCTGCGGGTTGCCCGTACCTGGCGATGGAATATGTCCAAGGCGAGCGCATCGATGCGTGGGTGCGCACGCACGCGCTCGACGTGCGCGCCACGGTGCGGGTGTTGTTGCAGGTGTGCGACGCGGTGCAGTTCGCCCACCGCAACCTGGTGGTGCACAGCGACATCAAACCCTCCAACATCCTGATGACTGACGAGGGCGCGCCGCGCCTGCTCGACTTCGGCATCGCGCGGGTGCTTTCCGGGGACGGCTCGGAAGCGACGCACACGGCCACGCGCCTGATGACACCGGACTACGCGGCGCCGGAATGGCTCGAAGGCGGTCCGGTCACCACGGCCGTGGATGTATATGCACTTGGGGTGCTTGCCTACGAGCTGCTGTCGGGGACCAAGCCTTATCGCCTTGGCCGCGGGGGCAATCTCCTCCGTCAGCTTGCCGACCGGCCGCCGCAAACACCCAGCGCTGCCTCGGGGCGGGACCTGCCGGACCGGCGTGCACGGCGGCGTGCCCTGCAGGGTGACCTGGGCCGCGTGGTGCAGACCGCGATGGCGCGCGATCCGAGGCGCCGCTACCCCAGCGCGGAGGCGTTCGGCCGGGACCTGCGGTACTGGCTGGACGGCCGTGCCGTCGCCGCTCGTGGTGATGATGCCTGGTATCGCGTGCGCAGGTTCGTCGCACGCAACCGGGTTGCCGTGTCGGCCGTGGTCGCGGTGGTGCTGACGCTGGCCGTGGCCACCGCCTACAGCGTCCAGCAGGCGCGCATCGCCCGAGCCCAGATGCATCGCGCCGAGGCGGTGCGCGTATTCCTGGCCGACACGTTCGCGCAGATCGATCCCGCCGGAAACCAGGGCAGGACGGTCGGCATGCGCGAGCTGCTGGAACACAGCGAACAACGCTTGCTCGACGCCGGGGACATACCGCTGCCGGTACGCGTCGATCTCGCGACCCTGATCGGGACCTTTTACTGGAACCTCGCCGACAACGTCGCTTCCAAGCGCGTGCTGGAACACGCGGCGGGCATGGCCGCGGATGGCGACGTGGATGGCGAGCTCCGTGCGCGTGCCTTGCTGGCGCTGGCGAGGGTGGAGGGCGACCGGTTCGAAAACGAGGCGGCGTGGCGCCACGCGACGCAGGCGCTGGCGCTGGCGCGGCAGGCCAGCCGGCCCGCCCCGGACCTGGTGGAAGCTGCGCAGCGCATCGTCGCGACGATGGCGATCGCCCATGACAGTCCGGTGCACGCCGAGCAGACGTTGCGCCAGTTGCTGGCACATGACCGCGCGCGCTACGGCGACAGCCAGATGGTGGCCGATGACCTGATCTCGCTGGTGCAGGCACTGATGGCGTTGCAACGCTACGACGAGGCCGAGGCGACCGGCTTGCAGGCCATCGAGGTCGGCAGGCGCGTGCAGGGAACGTTCGGCGGGCGGGTCGGGCTGGCACAGGATTTCATTGGCGAGATTCGCGTGCTGCGCGGTGACTACGCGGGCGCGAGGCCGATGTTCGCGGCGTCGGCCAAGGCGGCCAGCACGCTGTGGGGCGCCGACAACGTACGTGCCAGCATCGTGCGCTATCAGTTGCTGCACTTGGCGGTTCTCGAAGGCCGGTTCCGGCAGTCGTTGCCCGCGATCCGCGCCATGCGCGACGAAGGGTTGGCATTGCGTACCGCGCGTCCGGACCACGCCGCGTTTTGTTCGGTGCTGCTTGCGGACACCTGGTTCGGGCTCGGCGAATTCGCGAAAGCCGAGCACACTTACCGCGAGAGCATCCCGTTGCTGCGAGCGATGACGAATGGCGAGCATTCGGATGCCATGGCCGCCACGTTTTCGAATCTCGCCCTCGTGTTGCGCTGGCAGGGCAGGTTGGACGAGGCGGAAACGGCTGCACGCAAGGCGGTCGCCATCGACCAGGACCTGCGCTTCACGACCGAGAACGGGCTGCCGCCGGACCTGGCGATGGCGCGCGATCTTTCCGTGCTCGGCGTCATCGTCGGGTTGCGCGGTCATCCGCAGCAGGCGCTGCTATACGCGCGCGCCGCAGCCGCGAAGCTGCCGCGCGAGGCGCAGGGCGAACTGCCGTTGTACGCGCAGGTTCGCGCCCGTTTGGCGCGGGCGTTGCTCGACGTCGGGAATGCCGGCTCGGCGCTGGTGCAGGCGCGGCAGGCGCAGGCCATCGCGGATCGACGATGGCCGCGGAACAACTGGCAACACGCGGAAGTGCAACGGGTACTCGGTCGCGCCCTGCTTGCTGCCGGGAGAAGCGATGCCGCGGCAGCGGCATTGCGCGGGGCGGCGGGATTGCTCGAACCCGCACTGGCTGCCGGCGATCCGCGGGTGGCACGGATCAGGGACGACCTGGCGGAAGCGCTGCAGCAACCCGGCGCCGCCACCTCCGCGGCCAGGACGCAGGCCGGCGATGCGTCCGCGGCGGCGGGGGAACCGGGCTAGGTTGCCGCATAACGGGAAACGACGGCCCGAAGTCCGTGCCCGCCCGACAGCGGGTGCGCGCACGGTCGATGGACCAGCACAGCATGCCTCGGGATTCGCCCCGGTATGCCGCAGCCCCCGTGTCAGCAATACACCGCGCGCATGTCGTTCGTCGCCATTTTTCCCGTATGCATGGGTAACGGGAGTGGTGGCAGGCGCCCGGACAGGTGCGCCGTGTCGATGGTCCGCGGTGGGCGATGGAGGCAAGCGATGTCCGGTTACGCAGAAACCTGCAACAGGGGAGCGGCGGCGCCGAGTCGCAGCAGGCACCCGCGTTTCGTAGGGTGGATCGCCGGCATTGCCGTCGCGCTGGTGCTGGCCGGCTTCGCGAAGACGTTCTACCTGCGGCCGCTATTCATGGATCTGCCGCTTCCATCGCTCGCGATCGTGCACGGCGTCGTGATGAGCCTGTGGGTAGTGTTGTTCGTCGCGCAGGTGTGGCTGGTTGCGCGGGGGAACATGCGCTGGCACCGGCGCGTGGGCGTGGCAGGCATGGTATTGGCGCCGCTGGTGCTGATACTGGCCTTGGCGATGGCGATCGACGCGATGCGTGCGGGGCATACCCCGGTGCCGCAGGTGACGCCCCAGCAGTTTCTCGCGGTTCCCCTGTTCAACATCCTGGTATTCGCCGGCCTCGCAGGAACGGGGCTTGCGCTGCGCAAACACCGTGAGGCGCACCGTCGCCTGATGCTGCTGGCGATGCTGTGCCTGCTGCCGCCGGCCGTCGCGCGCATTCCGCAGGCGCTGGACGTGTTCCGGGCCGGCAGCCTGTTCCTCGCGATCGGGGTGATGGCCGCGATCATCCTGGCCTGCGCGGTGCGCGACGCCCGCCTGCACCGCCGCGCGCATCCGGCCTTCGTGTTCGGCGGCGCCACGGCGATCCTGGCGTTGCCGCTGGCACTGGTGGTTTCCCACACCGCGTGGTGGCAGCACTTCGCCGGCTTGTTGATGTAAGGCGCACGAGCGCGTGGCCGCGCATGGGCCGCGAATGTCGCCCGCGGCGATTTTCCCCGTATGGAGGGTTGAGCCGCAGGAAAGGCGGCCCCGACCACTACGGAGAAGTGCCATGCCATCTGCATCCATCCGCGTTGCAGCCACCCTCGCAGGTGCAATGTTCGCCATCTGCGCGACCGGCGCGCCGCCGCCTGCGTCCAGTTCCGGGTCGTCTTCGCGGCCCGCGGCAGCGAAAGGGCACGAATCGGGGAACTCGCCCATGCAGTCCGATGCCATGCGCAATGCGCTGGGCGTGGCAATGCAGGCGTTTGGTTTCGCCGCATCGCACCCCGACGCCACCGAGACGGAGAAGCGGGCCGCAGCGAACCGCATGATGCAGGGAGTGTTCGATCGTGAGCTGCATGGCGGCTCCGGCAAGCGGCAGGCGGACAGCGCGAAATCGTCGCCGCCAACCTCGCCCGACGTGCCGGTGGACGCCGTGCGCCGCGCCGGCTACGAGGCCAGTCGCGCCTATCACGAGAATCCGGATTCGCAGGAAACCGCTGACGCCATCCGCCGCTTGATCCTCACCGCCGACGGCAAGTTGCCGGCCGAGGGTTCGCCATCGAAACCCTCGCACGACGATGGAGGCTGATGGCGGCGGCAGCGTCGGGGTGGCCTGCGCAAGCGAGCGCGAACCGCGCTGCCCGGTGACAACGCAGCGTCATGCATGCAAAGGGGCCATGCCACGAGATGTCGCGCGGCGCCGCCGCGATCCGTGCGTCGAATCCGAAGGCGTTGCTGCCGCGCGCGGCAAAGGCGAAGCCGATTGTCATTCCACACGGCGTGATCACGCAGCCGCGAGACACCGACGGCGACTGCATGAGTCGCCGCGACGACAAGGGGAACTGAAACGATGAACCGCATCCACAGTCTGGTCTGGAATCGCGCGCTCGGCGGCCTCGTGGTCGCATCGGAACTCGCGTCGCGCAAGCGCGGCGGTGCACCGGCACCGGCCGGCCGCATGGGACGTCGCACGTTGATCTCGCTGGCGTTGCTCGCCGCGCTGGCCGCGCCGCTGCCGGTGCTCGCGGGTGAAGCCTGCAGCGGGCCGACGGGCGCGACCGCGGTCGGAACCGACGCCGTGGCCTGCGGCACCGGCGCGCAGGCCAACGGCGATTACAGCGCCGCCTTCGGGTGGTACAGCAAGGCCCTCGGCTTCTACGCCACCGCACTCGGCGCGAACGCCTACGCCGGCGGCGCCGCCAGCACCGCCGTCGGCTACGGCAGCGCCGCGCTGCTCAATCGTGGAACCGCGGTCGGCTACTTCAGCAAGGCAGGTACCGTGGGAGCCACCGCAATCGGCGAGTTCAGCTCGGCCACCGGTTCGGTCGGTACCGCGCTTGGCGCTTACAGCAGCGCCAGCGGTTTCCAGAGCGTGGCGATCGGTTTCGAAAGCTCGGCCGCCGGCGATTACGGCATCGCCAGTGGCGGATGGTTCGATCACGATTTTGATGGCGTAATCGATGCCGACGAAATCACCGCCGCCAGCGGGTACCGCTCGAGTGCCTTCGGTGCCGCCGCGCAGGCGACCGCCAACGACACCACCGCACTGGGGGCGGTCAGTTCGGCCAGTGGCTACGGCAGCACCGCGGTCGGGGTACTCGCCTGGTCCAAGGGAAAGGCCAGCACCGCGGTCGGCAAGTTCAGCTCGGCCTACGGTGACGGCAGTACCGCCGTGGGATACAACAGCTCGGCGGTCGGCAACGGCACGGCGGTCGGCGACGTTAGTTCGGCCTCTGGCGTAGGGGCCAGCGCGTTCGGTTTTGTGAGCCGGGCAAGTGGCGATTACGCCAGCGCCTTCGGTCAAGACGCGCAGGCGACCGGCGACGTCAGCACCGCGCTCGGATTCCAGAGCGAAGCACAGGGCGCCGCCAGCGTCGCACTTGGAACCAACAGCAGTGCCTATGCCACCGGCAGCATGGCGCTTGGCGTCGCGAGTGGCGCCAGCGAGTACAACAGCACCGCGCTCGGCTCGTCGAGCTTCGCGGCCGGCGTGGGATCTTCGGCGCTCGGCGCACACGCTTCCACCACGGATGATTACGGCCTTGCGACAGGTTACGGGAGCGCCGCAGCGGACCACGGTGTCGCGGCCGGCGCCTTTTCGCGGGCGACGGGTTCCGCCAGTGCCGCGGTCGGCGGCTGGAACGACACCGACGCGGACGCGATCGTCGACGACGACGAGCGGACCGTCGCCAGCGGTACTGCGTCCAGCGCGTTCGGCGCCTCGGCGCAGGCCACCGGCTTCCACAGCGTGGCCATCGGCTTCTCCAGCGCCGCCAGCGACGACGGTGCGATCGCGATCGGCGACAGCAGCGAGGCGGCCGACAGCCACAGCATTGCAATCGGCGTGGGGAGCACGGCCAGCGCCGGATCCTATTCAAGCGTCGCGGTCGGTTTCTTCAGCAAGGCCAGCGGAGGCGACGCGGTCGCGCTGGGTTACCGCAGCACGGCGAGTGGCTTGCAGAGCACATCGGTCGGTCCGTTCAGTGTGGCGAGCGGGATCGGCAGCACGGCGGTCGGTGGCGATTGGATCGACCTGGATGGCGACAACGTGATCGATCCTGACGAAGTGACTGCCGCCAGCGGCGCCTTCAGCGCGGCGTTCGGCGCCCTGAGTTCGGCCACCGGCGACTCCGGCATTGCCAGCGGCGGCTGGTACGACGTCAACGGCAACGGCACGATCGAGGCGGACGAACTGACCGCCGCGAACGGAGCGGGCTCGAGTGCGTTCGGCGCGGCGGCGCGGGCGACCGCCGACAGGAGCGTGGCGCTGGGAGAAGGCTCGCTCGCCGACCGCGCAGGCAGCGTCTCGGTCGGATCGGCCGGCAACGAACGCCAGCTCGTCAACCTGGCGGCCGGTACGCAGGCGACCGATGCCGTCAACGTTTCGCAGTTGATGACGTTCGCGGCGTCTTTCGGCGGCGGCGCGAGTTTCGCCGGCGGTGTGTTCAGCGCGCCCACGTATGTGATCCAGGGCACGGGCTACGACGACGTCGGCAGCGCGTTCGATGCCGTCGATGGCAAGCTGACCGACCTTTATTCCAAGGTAGGTACCGGAGGCACCCAGGGTCCGCCTGGACCACAGGGCCCCGCGGGGCCCGTCGGGGCAACCGGTCCGCAGGGTCCGGCCGGCCCGGAAGGTCCGGCGGGTCCAGCCGGTCCGCAGGGCCCGGCTGGTCCCGCGGGCGGCGGTCCGGACCAGGTGAGCTACAGCGACGGCTCGCACGCCACGATCCTGTTGTCGGACGAACACGGCACCCTCGTCCGCAACGTCGCGGATGGCGAAGTCGCGTCCGACGCGGTCAACAAGGGCCAGCTCGATGCGCAGACGCAGGACGCGCTGGATTCGGCCGAAACCTATGCCGATGCCGGCGACAGCGAGACGCTCGGTGCCGCCAACGCCTATACCGACGCCCGGATCACCAAATTGGCGGGGGGCGACTTCGACAGCCTGAACCAGCGGATCGATGCGCTCGACCTGCGCGTAAACACGCTCGACCAACGTGTTGCCGTACTCGGCGAGCGGATCGGACGGGTCGCGGCACTCGGCGCGGCGCTGGCGATGACCGCGCCGGATGCGCGGATCCCCGGCGACAACCAGGTGGGCGTGGGTGTCGGCACATTCCGCGGCCACAGTGCGGTCGGCATCGGTTACAGCCGGATGCTCGGACGGGGCGCCGCGTTCCGGCTCGGCGCCGCGGTCGCCGGCCACGGCGACAACTCGGTCGGCGCAGGCGTCAATTTCGGCTGGTGACGCGCCATCGCTGAAATCGCCTCCCCGATGTCGCTTCGCGGTCCGGATTGCGTATGGACAGGTGAGGGCACCGTGCCCGTGCCTGACGCGAGTACGTCATGAACATCACCATCACGACCATGGACTGCGGAGGCGCTGGTCGCACTTTGCGTGATCGCCTGCATTTTGACGCTGGCGACAACGATTTGATCGGCTCTTCGGTCGACTTCTGGAGGTTCGCATGAAACCCATCTCACGTACGATTCTTGTTGGCGCATTCGTCACATTCGCGTTTGCCGCACCGGCGTCGGCAGTCCCCATTGCCATTGTTGGGAACGCCTTGGGATGCTTCGGCGTGTCATGCACGCCGGCGGAAAACTTCGGCATATTCACGACGCCGACTGGCGCGAACCTCACCTATACGAGTGCAGTTCCGGCGGATTTCAGCGGGGACACGAACCTCGGCTTCCTGGCGATCAACGGGACGACGGGCACCTTCGGCTCCATTGGTCTCGGCCCGGGTCCCGCGGTTCTGGTCGATGTGCCGTTCACACTGCAGCTGTCGTTCCTGAGTCCGACCGTATCGGGCCCGGGTCCGCAGTTCCAGGCGTCGCTTTTCGGCGCCGTGTCCAGTGACCCGACCTCGGGCGGGATTCTTCTCACATTCACGTCGCCGCCGCAGTCGATATCGTTTACGAATGGAATTCCGGGCGACGTGAGTGGGTCCCTCACCGCGCTGGCCAACAGCACGTCGCTGCCGCCGGGACAGGACACACAGATCACGGGCTTCATCATGCCGACTACACCGACGGTGGTGACGCCGGAGCCGGGCACGCTGGGACTGATGGCCGTCGGTCTGGCGGGGATCCTGGGACTCGCGTGGCGGCGTCGCAGAGGGCGCGACCTCGTGTAGCAGCGATCGTCGCGGCGCCGATCGGTGCTGTGACACGCATCCGTCGCTGTGGCGGGATTCGCGATGAAGCCATCGCGCCTCGCCGAGATGAGGGTTTCTTGTCGGCTTGGGTGTCGTCCCCGCAGCGTTTTTCCGTATGGGCAGGTGAGGGCCACCATGCCCGAGTCCGACAGGAGCACGCCATGAATATGGTCAGCAGGATTGCCGCCGCGGCGGTGCTGGTCGGATTCGCCGTCATCGGTGCGCCCGCCCACGCCGACTCCCGGCTACCGCAGATCGGCGGCAGGGGCGGCGCGGGGTTCAGCGAACGCTGCCCGCCAGGGCAGGTCCTCAACGGCTTCGAGGTGCGCGCGGGCGACGACATCGACGCGATCCGTGCGGTGTGCGTCATGCCTTCCAGTCCGACCGCCGTCAGTGCGCCGCTGCTCAGCAACGGCTTTGGAGGCGGTTGGCACGGTGGCGGGGGCGGCAGCCTGCGGCGACTCCTGTGTCCGCCGGGAACGCCTGTCGTCAACGCGATCCAGATCGAAGCCGAAGGCTTTCCCAGCGGTACGTTCAGCGTCAACGAGATCGACATTTATTGTGATGCGATCGGATCGGCAGGGTCGCATGACTACCCCTCGAACGGGGTCCATGCACCTCGACAACCGCTTGACAATGATGGAGCTTTTTACGTGGGCAACACCCTGGATATGGATACTCAAAAGCAAACGTGCCCTGCTGGAGAAGTCGGGATCGGCATGCACGGCCACTCGGGTGCGCTGGTCGACGCGATGGGGCTGACCTGCGGTCCCGCGCCGACCTTCGCGCCGCCGCCTCCGCCGCCGGTCCCGGCGATGGGCCATACCCGTCCCAGGTTGACCCCGCTGCAGCGTGCACTGCATGGCGCGAAAATGAAACGTGACGCAACGAAACCGACGGCGAGCGCGGCCATTGCCATGCCCGAAGCATCGGTCAAGTCCTCCAATGTACGGGTGTCAAAACCCGCGGCGACCAGCGCGAACCGCAAGGCCATCATCATCGTCGGCGGCCAGCCGCGGCCGAAGGCGAAGCAGCCCACCATTCCTGAACGCATCCACGACTACGAAGACCAGCACCATTGAGTCGTGCAGCCTGTCGTTTCGCGCGCCGTAGTGCGTATGGAGAAGTGGGTTCACAACTTCCATCCCAAACCGAAGGTCATCGTCCATGAACAAGACAAGATGGATTTCCGTGCTCGCTGTCTGCGTTTTGGCCGCCTGCCAAAGCCCGGCGCAGGAGCAGGCGCAGCAGACTGCCGCCGCCATCCAGGAGGCGATGAAGTCCTACGGCCCGCCCATGGTGGATACCTCCGACGGCGGTTACGTCCTGCAGGCGGTGATCGACGGCAAGCCGTGGAAGGCGACCCGCATGATGGAGATCAACGGCTCCAACGAGCATCTCATCCGCGGCACCGGCGACGAAGTCCAACTCGGCTTCTACATCGATAGTGAGCATCCGTATCTCGGCAGGGAAAGGCCGCTGGGCGAAGGCAGTTCCGCGGACCTCATGATCGGCGATGGCTCGTGGCATGCCGTCAAGGGCGGCTACACCATCGACAAGGTCGACCCGGGGTCGATCGAAGGCCGGTTCCACTTCACGGCGCAGAAGTTCCAGTCGAGCGAAACCTTGGAGGTCACCGACGGCACGTTCCGTGCCGTGCCGAAGGGCAGTTAGCTACACCCGCTACAAGTTGGCGCGGGTCTCAGCCGGAAGCGTCCTGCAGTTCGGCGACGGCCCGGGCCAGTTCCCGCCACGGCTCGATGTTCCAGAAGCCGCGTGCCTGCCCGGAGGGCGAGGACAGCACGAACACGCGGCTTTGCCCGATCCGTTGGTCCTGCTCGCCGCAGGCGAGATGGCGCGAGCCGCCTGCCAGTCCCGCCCGCGCCGCATTCTTGCTGGTGAAGGCGACGATGCGCGGTTTGTAGCGCCCGAGCTTGCGGCGCAGGCTTGCAGCGTCGAAAGCGCCCATCGGCAGGTCCGCATCCGAGCCGAAATGGTGCTTGGCGACGTCGGTGAGACCGATGCCGAAGTCGGGCACCCGGCGATACTCGGAAGGCGCCAGGCGAACCGGCGTCAGGCCGACCTCGAACAAGGTGCGCCAGAAATAATTGCCCGGGTGCGCGTAGTAGGCGCCTTCCTGCGCGGAACGGGTGCCCGGCGCGGTGCCGCAGAACACGACGCGCAGCCCGGGCGCCAGCACGTCCGGCAATATCGTGCGTGCGCGCGGAGTCATGCCGCACATTGTTGCATGGCTGCAGATGACGCGGCTCGCGGGCTGTGCCACCATCATCCCGTGATGACTTCAGCCGACACCGCCTTCAACGGCTTGCCGATGTTGCCCTTGCGCCAGGTCCAGCCGCGGCTGTATGCGGGTTTCTGGCGCCGGGTCGTCGCGTTCCTCATCGACGCGGTGGTTTTCTCCGCCATCCATTGGACGGTGGTGTTGTGTTCGGGCATCTGGCTGATGGTGCCGTGGACGTTGCTGGGCGGCGGGCAGGGACGGGCGATGGCGGAGCTGGTCGACCTCGCATTGCAGCCGTTCGGCATCGTGGTGGTGTGGCTTTATTTCGCGGTTTGCGAATCCTCGCGCTGGCAGGGCACGATCGGAAAGCTTGCGCTCAGATTGCAAGTCACCGATGAGTACGGACAGCGGATCGGGTTCGCCCAGGCCACCGGACGTCATTTCGGGAAATTCGTTTCGGTCTTGTCGCTGGGCGCGGGTTTTCTGCTCGCGGCGTGGACCGCGCGCAAACAGGCGCTCCACGATGACATGGCCGGCTGCTGCGTGGTGCGCAGGGCAGGCCTCGCTGCATGGGAAGGTGCGCAGGTGCCGCCGCGCGAGCCTTCGCTGTCGCAGCGTACCGGCAGCCTGCCGGGCTGGGGCATCGGGGTGGTGGTGATCGTCGCCTGCGTCGTCCTGGCGCTTCCGGTCTCCGGTTTCCTGGCCGCGGTTGCGGTTCCCGCATGGCAAAGCCATGCGCTGCGCACGGAGGTGGCGCAAGGCCTGGAGCTGACCGGGCGCGCCCGCGCGCTGGTGGCCGAATACATCGGTGTGCGCGGCGCGCTTCCCGAAAACAACAGGGCGCTCGGGCTACCCAGGCCCGAAGCCATCCACGCGCGTTACGTCACCAGTGTGCGCGTCGCGGGCGGCAAGGTGGTGGTGACTTACGGAAACGAGGCGAGTGCCGTCATCCGTGGCGGCCATGTCGTGATTTCACCGATGGGCAATGCCGCCCGCCTGCACTGGCGCTGCAGCAGTACCGACATCGACATCAGGTATCTGCCGCGGCAATGCCAGCCCTGAGCGGAGATGAACTCCGGGTGCGGGTCACCGCTTCCGGGATCCTACGCCGCCTGGCGTGACGCCCGCTTGCGGTCGATTTCGGTGAGATGCCGCTTGCGCAGCCGGATCTCTTTCGGCGTGACCTCGACGAGTTCGTCATCGTCGATGAACTCCAGCGCCTGTTCCAGTGACAGTTTCACGTACGGCGTCAACGTCAGCGCATCGTCCTTGCCGGAAGCGCGGACGTTGGTGAGCTGCTTGCCACGCAGCGCGTTGACGGTGAGGTCGTTGTCCTTGGCGTGGATGCCGACCAGCTGTCCCTCGTAGATCTGCGCGCCGGCATCGATCAGCATGCGACCGCGGTCCTGCAAACCCCACAACGCGTACGCCGGTGCCGGGCCGGTGCCATTGGAAATCATCACCCCATTGGCGCGCTTGCCGATCATGCCTTCCGACTTCGGGCCGTAGTGGTCGAACACGTGGAACATCAGGCCGGTGCCCGCGGTGAGCGTGCGGAACTCGGTCTGGAAGCCGATCAGTCCGCGCGCCGGGATCATGTATTCCAGCCGCACGCGGCCCTTGCCATCGGGCTCCATGTTCTTGAGCTGCCCGCGACGGGTGCCGAGTTTTTCCATCACGCCGCCCTGGTATTGCTCTTCCAGGTCGACCACCAGTTGTTCCCAGGGTTCCTGCAGCACGCCGTCGATTTCGCGCACGATCACTTCGGGACGCGACACCGCGAGTTCATAGCCCTCGCGGCGCATCGTCTCGATCAGGATCGACAGATGCAATTCGCCACGGCCCGACACCTTGAACTTGTCCGGATCGGCCGTTTCCTCGACGCGCAGCGCAACGTTGTGCAACGTCTCGCGCATCAGCCGTTCGCGGATCTGGCGGCTGGTGAGGAACTTGCCGCCCGAGAGATCCTTGTTGCCGGCGAACGGCGAACTGTTGACCTGGAAGGTCATGCTGATGGTCGGCTCGTCCACGGTCAGCGCGGGCAGCGCTTCCACTGCCGACGGATCACAGATGGTGTCGGAAATGCTCAGGCTTTCGATGCCCGAGATCGCGATGATGTCGCCGGCCTGGGCCTCCGGCACTTCGCGGCGTTCCAGGCCCATGAAGCCGAGCACCTGCAGCACCTTGCCGTTGCGGCGCTTGCCTTCGTGGTCGACGATCGCAACGGGCATGTTGGTGCGAATCCTGCCGCGCTGCACGCGGCCGACGCCGATAACGCCCACGTAATTCGAGTAGTCGAGCGAAGACACGCGCATCTGGAAAGGCCCGTCGAGGTCGACCTGCGGCGGCTGCACGTGCTTGATGATCGCTTCGAACAGCGGCGTCATGTCGCCCGAACGCACCGCCGGATCGAGACCCGCGTAACCCTGCAGGGCCGAGGCGTACACGACGGTGAAATCGAGTTGCTCCTCGTTGGCGCCGAGGCGATCGAACAGGTCGAAGGTCTGGTTGACGACCCAGTCCGGGCGCGCGCCCGGCCGATCGACCTTGTTGACCACCACGATCGGCTTGAAACCCATCTGGAACGCCTTCTGCGTCACGAAGCGCGTCTGCGGCATCGGACCGTCCATCGCGTCGACCAGGATCAGCACCGAATCGACCATGCTCAGCACGCGCTCGACTTCGCCGCCGAAGTCGGCGTGTCCGGGCGTATCGACGATGTTGATGCGCCATTCCTCGCCGCGGGGATCGGTCCAGCGGATCGCGGTGTTCTTGGAAAGGATGGTGATGCCACGCTCGCGCTCGAGATCGTTGCTGTCCATCACGCGGTCGGGCACGACCGCGCGCTCCGACAGCGTGCCGGACTGCTTAAGCAGCTGATCGACCAAGGTCGTCTTACCGTGGTCGACGTGCGCGACGATCGCGATGTTGCGGAGGTTCTGGATGGACATTGGGACACGCGAAATGGCCGCAGCTGCGGCCTACCAAGGGAGGGAAAGGGCGGCAGGGTGGCGCCGCGACCCGGAGATTATACCTGTTGCCGAGCGATGGCGTCGGATCGGGGCTATCGCATCGTTCAGGCTGGTAGACTGGACGTTTCGCCAACAGGAACCCGACATGAGCGATCTCACCGCCACTTTCACGACTTCCAAGGGGCCCATCCACGTCCGGCTGTTCGGCGACAAGGCACCGGTGACGGTCGCCAATTTCGTGAATCTGGCCCAGCGCGGCTTCTACGACGGCCTGAATTTCCATCGCGTGATCGGCGATTTCATGATCCAGGGCGGCTGCCCCCACGGCACCGGCACTGGCGGTCCCGGCTACAGGTTCGAGGACGAGTGCCGCCCCGAGCTGAAGCACGACGCGCCCGGCAAGCTCTCGATGGCGAACGCCGGTCCCGGCACCAATGGCAGCCAGTTCTTCATCACCCATGTGCCGACGCCTTGGCTGGATGGCAAGCACACGATCTTCGGGGAAGTCGTCTCCCCGGATGACCAGACCGTGGTGAATGCAATCCGGCAGGGCGACACCATCGAAAAGGTCACGATCGAAGGGGATACGGCGCCACTGCTGGCCGCGCATTCCGACCGTGTCCAACAATGGAACGCCGTGCTCGACGCACGTTGAGCAGACATCCATCCACCCGGTCGCGTTGATCTGGAGGCCTGGCCGCTTTCGTCACCATGCCTCTGCAAAGCCGGCCGTCCGGCGCACGCGTCCCGGATTGCGGCAGTGCACAACGCCGCGTGATAAAATCGCTGGGTTGTTCCACGCCGCCTTCGACAGAGGTCCGCCATGCCCAGTCTCGCCACCCGTACCGGTCGCGCCAAGCCCAGCGCAATCATGGTCATCGCCGACAAGGCGAAGCAGCTGAAGGCCGAAGGCAAGGACGTCGTCAACTTTTCGATCGGCGTGCCGAATTTCCTGCCGGGTGACCACGTGTACCAGGCGGTACGCGACTGGACTTCGCGCGACAGCGGCAGCTATGGCACCAATCGGGGCTCCCCCGCGTTGCTGGACGCCATCGTCTCGCATTTCAAGCAGAGCGGTCTGGACGGCTATACGCGCAGCCATGTCACGGTCGGGATCGGCGCCAAGCAGGTGCTGTACAACCTGTGCGAAGCGCTGCTGGACGAGGGCGACGAGATCGTGTTCCCGTCGCCGTACTGGACCAGCTACGTCGACATCGCCGAGATCCTGGGCGCCAGGATGACGATCCTGGAGTGCCCGCCGGAGCAGAACTACAAGCTGACGCCGACGCAACTCGACAAGGCACTGGCTTCCAATCCGAAGGTATTCCTGTTCAACAATCCGTCGAATCCGACGGGCATGGTCTACACGAAGGATGAAATCGCCGTGCTGGCCGAGGTGCTGGCGAAGCACCCGGATACCTGGATCATCACCGACGACATCTACAACCGCCTGGTGTTCGACGGCATCGGCTACCACAACTTCGTGCAGTTCAAGCCCGAACTGCGCGAGCGCACGTTCATCATGGATTCGCTGTCCAAGACCTACGGCATGCCGGGCTGGCGCGTGGGCTTCGTCGCGGGTCCGGAAGCCGGCATCAAGGGGCTGGTGACGCTGAACTCCAACCACATCACCTGCCTGCCGGAAATCACCGAAGTCGCCGCCATTGCGGCCCTGACGGGTCCGCAAGACATCCCATCCACCAAGCGCGACGATTTTTCGAAGCGTCGCGACGATGTCGTCAACGCGCTGCTGAAGATTCCGGGCGTGAAGTGCCCGCGTCCGCAGGGCGCGTTCTACGCGTTCCCCGACATCTCGGTGGCGTTCGGCAAGTCGCACAACGGCAAGCCGATCGAGAACGACGTCGATTTCTGCAAGGCGCTGCTGGACGACAAGTTCGTCGCCACGGTCCCGGGCTCCGCCTTCGGCCAGCCGCGCAGCCTGCGCATTTCCTACACCTGCGCGCCCGAGCAGTTGCAGAAGGGCCTCGCCCGCATCCAGGCGTTCTTCGCCGAGCTCAGCGATGAGCAGGTGGAGCGCGTCCGCGCCGCCGGCGCCTGAGTCATCGCGCTGTTGCCGTCCCTCGCGCCGATGCGCGGGGACCGTCCCGTTCGTCATTCCATTGAGGGAGTCGTCCAATGAAAACCCCCGTTCGTGTTGCCGTTACCGGTGCCGCTGGCCAGATCGGTTACGCGCTGCTGTTCCGCATCGCCGCCGGCGACATGCTGGGCCCGGACCAGCCGGTGATCCTGCACCTGCTGGAAATCACGCCCGCGCTGCCTGCCTTGAATGGCGTGGTGATGGAGCTCGACGACTGCGCGTTTCCGCTGCTCGCGGGGGTGGTCGCGACCGATGACGCCAACGTGGCGTTCAAGGACGTCGATTACGCGCTGCTGGTCGGCGCGCGTCCACGCGGCCCCGGCATGGAGCGCAAGGACCTGCTTTCCGCCAACGGCGCGATCTTCGGTCCGCAGGGCAAGGCGCTGAACGCGCACGCCAAGCGCGACGTGAAAGTGCTGGTGGTCGGCAACCCGGCCAATACCAACGCCTTGATTGCGCAGGCGAACGCGCCCGACCTCGACCCGAAATGCTTCACCGCGATGGTGCGCCTCGACCACAACCGCGCCAAGGGCCAGCTTGCCGCGAAGACCGGCGCGCACAACACCGACGTGCAGAAGATGATCATCTGGGGCAACCATTCGTCGACCCAGTATCCGGACATCCACCACGCGAGCGTGAAGGGCAAGTCGGCGATGTCGCTGGTTGACCAGGGGTGGTACGAGAAGGAATTCATCCCGACCGTGCAGCAGCGCGGTGCCGCGATCATCAAGGCACGCGGCGCGTCGTCGGCCGCATCTGCCGCGTCGGCCGCGATCGACCACATGCATTCCTGGGCGCTCGGCACCGCCGAGGGCGACTGGGTGTCGATGGGCATTCCTTCCGACGGGTCCTACGGTATCGAGCCGGGCGTGATTTACGGCTATCCCGTCACCTGCAGGAACGGCAAGTACGAAATCGTGCAGGGCCTGGACATCAACGATTTCTCGCGCGCGCGCATGGACGCCACCGACAAGGAACTGCGCGAGGAGCGCTCCGCGATCGAGCACCTGCTCGGCTGACCGGCGTCTCTTTCGGGTACACCGGGGTGGAACCTCTCCCCGGTGTGTCGGGTCCGGTTCGATCTGATCGCCGGATCTGCCCGCCGCGCTCACCCCTGGTGTACCCGCCTCGCGTGCGCCTTGGGCTGGATTTCCTTGCCGAAGCGGCAGGCGTACACCTGTGTCGCCTGCGCGCCGAGGAACAGGATCAGCGCGCTGTAGTACACCCACACCACGATCAGGATCAGGGAGCCCGCCGCGCCGGCGCTGCTGTAGCGCAGATGCGCCAGATATACCCCCAGCGCGTACTTGCCCACCGTGAACAGGGCACCCGTGATCAACGCGCCGACCAGCACGTCGCGCCATTCGATCTCCGCGTCGGGCACATACTTGTACAACAGCGAGATCACGCCCACCACGATCGCGAACGAAACCAGCGCGTAGATCACGCGCAGCGCGATGCCGGCACCCGGAAACATCTGGGATATGTAGTGTTCGGCACTGGCGAGCGCAATGCTGATGGCCATCGACGTCAGCAGCACGAAAGCCATGCCCAGCACGATCGCGAGCGCCAGCAGGCGGGAACCGAGCAGTCGCCAGATCACGTTGCGGTCGGGCGCGGTCTGCACGTCCCAGATCTGGTTGAGGGCGGTCTGCAGGTGGGCGAACACCGTGGTGGCGCCGACCACCAGCACGATCGTGCCGATGAGGGTGGAGACCACGCCCGCCTGACGGTTGCCGGCCTGGGCCATCAACGCGCGCACGACGTCGGATTCCTGCGAACCCACCATCGAGCCGACGTATTGCAACACCTGTTCGCGCGCCGCGGCCTCGCCGAATACCAGGCCGGCAAGCCCGGTCAGCAACAGCAGCAGCGGCGCCATCGACAGCAGCGTGTAATAACTCAGGGCCGCCGCCAGCTGGAACGGCTTGTTCGCGAAGAAACCGGTGACGATGGCCCTGGATGTGTTCCAGACAGTCCTGAACAACATGGCTTCCTGCCATTTTCGCTCCACCCGCACGATGACAGCATGCCACGTCGCGCATCGGCAGTTGTCGTCGCCGCGTGGAGGGTCAGGGGCCCGGGGTGCCGCGACGGGCTTCGCTGCGCTTCAGTTGGTCGTCCACCACGGTCGCGATCACGATATCCGCGCCCACGTTCACCGTGGTACGCGCCATGTCCAGGATCCGGTCGATGCCGATGATGATGCCGATGCCTTCCGGCGGCACGCCGAATGTCGCGAGCAGCCCCGCGATCAGCGGCAACGATCCCCCCGGAATGCCGGCCACCGCGACCGCGCTCAGCACCGCCAGCAGCATCAGGATCACCTGTTGCACCAGCGACAGGTCGACGCCGAAGATCTGGGCGATGAACAGCACCACGCAGCCTTCGAACAGCGCGGTGCCGCTCATGTTCATGGTTGCGCCGAGCGACAGCACGAAGCTCGCGGTGCTGTTGCGCAGCTTCAGGTCTTCGCTGGCGACGGCCAATGAAGTCGGCAGGGTGGCGTTGCTGGAACTGGTCGAAAACCCGGTCACGAGGATGGGCCGGATCTGACGGAAGAACTGGCCCGGCGAACGTTTTCCCAGCAGCCGAATCCACACCGACATGGTGCCGAACAGGTGCAGCGCCAGCGCCACCACGCAGCCCGCCACGAATACCGACAACGACAGCAGCACGTTCACGCCGACCTTCACGATCACGCTGTAGATCATGGCCGGCACCGCGTAGGGCGCCAACTCCAGCGCGAAGCCCACGATCCGGGTCATCACCTCGGTGACGATGTCGAGACCGCGCTGCAGCGACTTTCGTTTGTCGTCGTCGAGCCGGGTCGCGGCCGCGCCGACCAGGATCGCGAACAGGATCAACGGCAGCACCTCGCCCAGTGCGCCGCGACTGGATCCGGCGATGGCACCCAGCAGGTTGCGCGGCATGAACATGTCGACCAGCAGCGAAAGGCTCATGTCGGGCTGCTGGGCCCCGGTGGCAAGGGTTTGCCGCGCGCTGCTTCCATACTCGGCCAGCAGTTGCGCGGTCGCGCCGCTGCCCATGTGGTGGCCGGGTCGCAGGACGTTCATCATGACCAGCCCGATCGCGACACCGATCAGCATGTTGGCGACGAACAGCACGAACGTGCGCCCGGCCAGCGGTCCGAGCCGATCAAGCCGGCCCAGCTGGGTCACCCCGGACGCGAGCGAGGAGAACACCAGCGGGATCACGACGAAAAAGAGCAGCCGCAGGAACACCTGTCCGAACGGATCGAATACCGCGCCGGACACGTCCTGCATGAACCCGAGGAACGGCGGATAAAACCGGCCGATGCCGAGCGTTGCCAGGGCGGCGACCACGCCGATCACCAGACCCCACAGGATGCGCGTGGCAAGTGGCATGCGGCCTTTCATTGTCCCGAATGTACGTGGGCGCAACGCTGGCGTCACCTGCCGGGCGCGATTCGTCAGGTGCAGTGTGCCCGCGCCTGCCCCGGGGCAGCTGCGTTAGAATTGCGGCTTTGCCGGAGGCCGCATGAGCGAATCCCATTCCGCGGGCGCCCGCTTCCGCGCTGCGCTCGCCGCCGAATCGCCGTTGCAAGTGGTCGGCGCGATCACCGCCTACGCCGGACTGATGGCCAAACGCACCGGCTACAAGGCCTTGTACCTTTCGGGCGGCGGGGTCGCGGCCAATTCGCTGGGTATGCCCGATCTCGGCATCTCGACGATGGAAGATGTGCTCATCGATGCACGCCGCATCGTCGATGCCACGCAGTTGCCACTGCTGGTCGACATCGACACCGGTTGGGGTGGCGCGTTCAACATCGCGCGCACGATCCGTTCTTTCGAACGTGCGGGCGTCGCCGCGGTGCACATGGAAGACCAGGTCGGCCAGAAGCGCTGCGGTCATCGTCCCGGCAAGGAGGTCGTGCCGAAAGGGGAGATGGTCGATCGCGTGAAAGCCGCCGTGGATGCGAAGGGCGACAAGGACTTCGTGCTGATGGCGCGCACCGACGCCGCTGCCGTCGAAGGCATCGACAGCGCAATCGATCGCGCCGTGGCCTACGTGGAAGCCGGCGCCGACATGATCTTCCCCGAAGCGATGAAGACACTGGACGACTATCGCAGGTTCAAGGCCGCGGTGAAGGTGCCGATCCTCGCCAATCTCACCGAATTCGGCTCCACGCCGTTCTTCACGGTGGATGAATTGCGCTCTGCCGACGTCGACATCGCGCTCTACTGCTGCGGCGCGTACCGCGCGATGAACAAGGCCGCGCTCGGGTTCTATGAAACGGTGCGCCGCGACGGCACGCAAAAGGCATGCGTGCCGCAGATGCAGACGCGCGAGGAGCTGTACGACTTCCTCGGCTACCACGCCTACGAAGACAAGCTCGATGAATTGTTCGCGTCCGGGAAGTGAGCCGGACGACGCATGTCCGACACCTCAAACAACTCCGACGACACCAGGCGCCCCGGCAGTATCCGGTGGGATGCGGCGGCTGCGATCATCGCCTCACTGGTCGGCCTGCTGGCCCTGGTCGTGGCGGGCTATACCGCGTATATCCAGCGCCAGCAGGTGCGCGCGCAGGTCTGGCCGTACCTGTTGTGGGCCAACAGCGACACCCAGACGGAATACATGTGGCTCAACAAGGGCGTGGGTCCGGCCGTGATCAAAAGCGCCCAGGTTTTCGTCGGCGGCAAACCGCAACGCGACTGGAATGCGGTCATGCGATCGTTGCAGCTCGATGGCATGAGCTTCGGGCAGAGTACGTTCAACCACAACGTGCTGTCTGCAGGCGAGAAACTGGATTGGCTGAAGTTCCGCAATCACGAGGACTTCCGGAAGTTCAGGGACGCAGCCAGTCAGGCGCGCCTCGATTTCAGGATCTGCTATTGCTCGACGCTGGGTGATTGCTGGACCAACGACAGCACCCGGGTCGACCGGAACATTCGCGTACCGGTCGCGAAATGTCCCGCCGTGCCCGCGTCGCAACAGTTCGACGATTGATCGCCATGGTTTCCCCGCAGCCCGATCCCGATCAACAGGCACCCCCGGCGCAACGGCGCCCGGTGAAGTGGGATGCCGTGGCCGCGATCATTGCTTCGCTGATCGGATTCATGGCCCTGCTCGTCGCTGGCTACACGGCATACATCGAGCACTATATCGCCGAGATCCAGACGAAGCAGGTGCAGGCGCAGGTGTGGCCCTGGCTGGTTGCCGGCAACAACGACAACGAGAACTCCATTGAAGTGCTCAACAAGGGCGTCGGCCCGGCCATCGTGCGCAGCGCACAGGTTTTCGTGGACGGCAGGCCGCAACCGGATTGGCAGCACGTACTCAAGGCCCTCGGCACGGTGCCGCACCGGTATTCGCAGTCGACCCTCAATCCGAACGTGATGACGCCCGGCGAGAAAGTCCCGGCGATCCAGTTCGCCGACAACGATGACTACAAGCGGTTCAGGGCCGCCGCGGTCACGCACCTTACGTTGATCAAGATCTGTTACTGCTCGACCCTTGGCGAATGCTGGATGTACCGCGACCACCATCTGGTCGGATACAAATCCCTGGAAAGGCTGGTGACGCCGATTGCTGAATGTCCGAAATTGCCCAGGGACACGATCTTCATCAACTGACCGCCATGCAAACGGTCAGCACAGATTGCACCGAAACGGAGAAACCCATGAACGACAACGCACAAGTTCTGCCCAAGGCCAAGAAGTCGGTGGCGCTGTCCGGCGTCGCCGCCGGCAACACCGCACTGTGCACGGTCGGCCGCAGCGGCAACGATCTGCATTACCGCGGCTACGACATCAAGGACCTGGCGACGAAGGCGACGTTCGAGGAAGTCGCGCATCTCCTGGTGCACGAGCATCTGCCGACCTGGGCGGAATTGAACGCGTATCGCGCCAAGCTGCAGCGCCTGCGTGGATTGCCGCAGCCGGTCAAGGCGGCGCTGGAACTGCTGCCGGCCTCCACGCATCCGATGGACGTGATGCGCACCGGTTGCTCGGTGCTCGGCACCGTGCTGCCGGAAGCGCACGACCACAACGTCACCGGCGCGCGCGACATTGCCGACCGGCTGATGGCGAGCTTCGGTTCGATGCTGCTGTACTGGTACCACTTCTCGCACAACGGCCGCCGCATCGACGTCGAAACCGACGATGCGACGATCGCCGCGCATTTCCTGCACCTGCTGCACGGCAAGGCACCGAGCGACCTGCACGCGAATGCGCTGGACAAGTCGCTGATCCTGTACGCGGAGCACGAATTCAATGCGTCCACCTTCACCGCGCGCGTGATCGCCGGCACCGGCTCGGACATGTACTCGGCGATCACCGGCGCGATCGGCGCGCTGCGCGGGCCCAAGCACGGCGGCGCCAACGAAGTGGCGATGGACATCATCAGCCGCTACCGCACCGCGGACGATGCGGAGGCCGACATCCGCCAGCGCGTCGCCAACAAGGAAATCGTGATCGGCTTCGGACACCCGGTCTACACCATCGGCGATCCGCGCAATCCGATCATCAAGGAAATTTCCCGCAAGCTGTGCACTGACGGCGGCAACCCGCGGCTGTTCGAAGTTTCCGAGCGGATCGAGAACGTGATGATGGAACTCAAGAAGATGTTCCCGAACCTCGACTGGTACTCGGCCAGCGCGTACCACATGCTGGGCGTGCCCACCGCGATGTTCACGCCGCTGTTCGTGATCGCGCGCACGTCGGGGTGGTCCGCGCATGTCATCGAACAGCGCCAGGACGGCAAGATCATCCGGCCCAGTGCCAATTACACCGGACCGGACGACCGCGCCTATGCGCCCATAGAAAAAAGGTGAGCGTGGCCGCCGTGCACCGCACGGCGTACGCCATCCGGAATGGTGGAAAAGCGGAAGGCCGCGCATTGCGCGGCCTTCCGCTTCATGACGGTTTCGGGTTCAGGCCGCCTGATCGATGTTCTCGGCCTTCAATACGCGTTGCACGCCGGCGTCCGCACGCATGCGCTGCTCGAATTTCCCGAGGTTGTCGAGGCCGGAGAGGTCCACCTTGTTGGCCTTGGCCCAGCGCAGCATCACGAACAGGTACGGATCGGCGATCGATCGCGTGCCGGCCAGCCAATCGTGTCGCCCGAGTTGCTCGTCGCAACGTTCGAACATGCCGCGAAGTTTCCTGCGCGCTTCCTGGATGGTCTTCTCGATCACCGTCTCGTCTTCGAGGTAAGCGGTCGATCCGAACATCGGCTTGAAGGCCGGATGCATGTCGGAGTTGAGGAAGCCCAGCCAACGGTTCACTTCGGCGCGGCTTCCGGGCGTGCCGTCGCCGCCGAGCTTTGCTTCCGGGTATTTGTCGGCGATGTAATTGAGGATCGCGGCGTTCTGGGTGAGCGACCAGTCGCCGTCTTCCAGCACCGGCACGGCGCCGGCGGGGTTGAGCCTCCTGAAGTCCGGCGTCGCCCGCTGCTCGCGGGTGACGATGGTCACCGTGTACGGTTGTCCGGTCCATTCCAGCGCGATGTGGTCGGCCATCGAACATGCACCGGGCGATGTGTACAGTTTCATGCGCGACTCCTTTGAACGATGAACCTTCCCATATGCGTGTTATGACGGCGTGAATCAAGGCGGCGCGCGGGGGCGTTTTGCAGGAAGTTCAATCCGTTTGAAATAAGTACCACGCACCGTGGGGGCGTCGTGATCCGGTGCTTCGCGTAAGCCATTGACCTGGCTATGTATCGTGCGGATCGTGCAACTGCGTCGGCGATGGCACGTTCGATGCTCTCAGTTGCTCTGCCAAAACCGGCAAATCAAGGAGAAACGCACATGCGCAAAACACAGATGGTCTCGGCGGTTTGCCTGGGGCTGGGAATGTCGATGGCCTTTTCACTGTCCGCGCAGGCGCAAGACGCCAATGCCAATGGCGATGGCAGCGCGGCAGCCACCCGCAACGGCACCGCAACGTCTTCCCTTGCGTCGTCCTACAACACCACCACTACCAACACCAACACCAACACTTCTTCGTTCAATACCACCGATGTCGTGGCGACCAGCGTCCTGAACGGGTCGGTTTCCGGCGTGAGCGTTTACGGGATCGGCAACGTCGCCAACAACATGGGCAACGCGAATGGCGGCCGTGGCGGCGATGGCGCACGCGGCAACGGCGGTGATGGCTATGGCGGATACGGCGGCAACGGCGGACCCGGCGGGAACGCCCGGGCGCGTACGGGACGCGGAGGAGACTCCAGCAGCAGCAACGGCTCCAGCTATTCGAACGGCGGATATGCCTCGGGTGGCTACAGCGGCGCCGGCGGCAATGGCGGCAATTCCTCTGCGCGGGATCGCGGCGGGAACGCCAACGGCGGCTACGGTACGGCCGGCGCGGGCGGCAGTGCGACCGCGGGCGCCGGTGGCGCAGGCGGCGGCAGTGGCGCGGCCGTGGGCAGCACGGGTGGCAGTTCCACGGCCACGTCGTCCAGCGGCTCCGGCTCCGGCGGCGCGGGCGGCAGTTCGTCGGCGATGGGTGGAGCCGGTGGCATGGGCGGCGCGGCTGGCGACGGCATGGCCGGCAATGGCTACGGCGGCGCAGGTGGCGCGGGCGGCGCCGGCGGGTCGAACGCGGTCGATGCCGGTTCGTTCGACATGTCCAATGCCATGAACGGAACGGCCGTATCGGCTGCCGGTATCACGACGATGGCCCAGAACAGCGGTGCCGCTTCGCTGGTCCAGCAAGGCGTCACGGTGCAGGCCAACCTCACGGTGGGTCACTGAGTCAGGGCGAGGGAGCCGCGTCGTGGGTTCGCCCCCCACGACGCGGCATCTGGGCGCAAGTTGGATGGCAAGGCGCGAGGACGGCCGTATGCGATCGCTCGGAAGATTTCGCGGGTCGGCATTTGCCCTGCTGGGCGTCGCGTGGACGCTCGGTGCCTTTGCCGCAAAGCCCCCGTCGCACCCCCCGCCGAACGGGACGCCCGCCAAGGCGGCAGCAACGGCAACGCCGGTGATCGCCGGTCTCGGCTCGAGCGTCGCCAGTTCGGTGCTCGCGAACCTCAGCGGCGGCAGCGAGGCCAGCCAGCAAATCACCATTACGGGCAGCGTTTCCGACACATCCACCGAGAACGTCAGCACCGGCATGAACTGGATCGGCGGCGGCTCGTTCGGCAACGCGGCGGGTTTGCCGATCGTGATCCAGAACAGCGGCAACAGCGTGCTGATCCAGAACGCGACCGTCGTGAACGTGCAGATGCAACCATGAAACGGTGCATCGCGCTGCTCGCCGTGCTGCTTGCGCTTGTCCCCATCGGGGCGTGGGCGGGCAGTGCACAACTGACTGGCATCGCGGGCGGCAACTACCGCGTGCACGTGGCCACGCTGAAGGAAGCTCGCTTCCGCAACACGATCCACCAGCAATACGATTTCAGTTGCGGCTCGGCGGCGGTGGCCACGCTGCTCACGTACCAATACGGCTATCCGATGAGCGAGCAGGCCGCGTTCGCGGCGATGTTCGCCCATGGCAACCGCGCCCGGATCAGCAAGGAAGGCTTTTCGCTTCTGGACATCAAGCGGTTCCTGGCGGCGCTGGGTTTCCAGGCCGACGGCTTCATCGCGTCCCTGCAGAAACTGCAGCAAGCACACCTGCCCGCGATCGTCCTGATCGACGAGAACGGTTACCACCATTTCGTGGTGATCAAGGGTGTGCTCGCGGGACGCGTGCTGGTCGGCGATCCGGCCAAGGGCACGCGTTCGATTCCGGAAAGGGAGTTCGAAAAGGCATGGACCAACCGCCTGGTATTCGTGATCCACAACCATCGCGACCTGGCGGTGTTCAACAGCCGCGATGACTGGCGTGCCGCACCCATGGCCATGCTGGCCGCGGGTATCGATCGCCGCGGGCTGTACGACACCCTGATGCCCAAGAGCGGTATGGACGGTTTCTGAGCGGGAGATACGACATGGGAGCCGGCCGCTGGTGGATATCTGCATTGGGAAACGCGGCGCTGATTGCCGGCGCGGCGCAGGCGGCGCCGGACCTGCCATTCGCATCGATGCCGGTGAGCGATGGGCGCTTGGCCACGGTTCGCGGTGGTTTCGACCTGGGCGGTGGGCTGGTGGCGTCGTTCGGAATCAGCCGTGCGATCTACATCAACGGCAATCTGGCCGCGAGCGTCAGCGTCGACATTCCTGATCTTGCACGCATGGACGACACCCAGGCCAAGGCACTGGCGACATTGGTCAATGGCGTGACCCTGATCCACAACGGGCCGGGCAATTTCGTCGATCCGGCGTCGTTCAATCGCGCGACGGGCGCGATCGTGATCCAGAACACCCTGGACAACCAGCAGATACAAGCGCTGACCACGCTCGACACGACGGTCAGGAATCTCGGTCAATTCACCTCGATGAATGTCGCCACTTCGTTGCAACAAGGCTTGATTCATTCCCGCGGACCCTGAATCGCCGCGAGCGGCGCGCCTGGAGGGAGCGATGCGAACACGTACGAGCGTGCCCCGCTGGCGCCGGCCCTGCATGACGGGTTTCGCGGGGCTGGTGTTGTTCGCCACTGCCACTGCGGCCAAGGCTGCGCAGGCCGGAGGCGCATTGGCCGATGCCTACGACGTACGCCCCGTGCCGGCGGCGGTACGCGAGCAGCTCGCCGAGCAGTCCCGGCAGCTGCTCGTCGTGCGCCGCGAACTCGCCAAGCAGCAGCACTTGATCGAACAGCAGGCGCAACGCATCGAAAAACTGCAGCGCATGCTGACTGCACAAGAGGATCAATACCTCGCGTTGCGCAGGTCGATGAATGCCGAGACGCTTGCGCGCGGGCGCGGCGGAACCGAAGCATCGGGCCAGGATGCGGCACCGGGCCCCATGCCCCGGCCCGATGGCACGGTTCCCTACCGATCGGGCGAGGTTGCGCAGGAGGCCGTCGGAACCGCCCCGCCGAGTGACGATCGGCCACCGCCCGTTGCACCGATTTTCGAGCAGCCGGGTGTCCTCACGCCGCGCGGAAAATTCGTGCTGGAGCCGTCCTACCAGTTCGGTTATTCCTCGACCGATCGCGTGGCCCTTATCGGCTACACCATCGTCCCGGCGTTGTTGATCGGCCTGATCGACGTGCGCCAGGTCAGGACCACCACCCAGACCGCCCAGGTGACATTGCGCTATGGCATCACGAACCGGCTGGAGGCGGAGGTGCGGGTGCCGTACGTGGACGGCCACACCGATACCACGAGCCGCGAGCTTTTCACGGGCAGCGCCACCGACCGCGTTTTCACCACCCGCGGCAAAGGCATCGGCGACGTGGAGGCCACGTTGCGCTACCAGATCAACAATGGTGGCGCGGACCGGGCCTATTACGTCGGCTGGGTGCGCTTCAAGTCCCGCACCGGCCGCGACCCTTTCGAGGTGACCACCGATTGCGTGCAGCGCTGCATCCAGAACACCACGGGGACCGGATTGCCGCTGGAGATGCCGACCGGGTCGGGTTTCTATTCGCTGCAGCCCGGCCTGACCTGGTTGTACCCGTCGGATCCCGTTGTGTTCTTCGGCAACGTCAGCTATCTGCACAACTTTCCGCGCGACGACGTGAGCCTCACCCTCGTGGGCGGGGCGAAACAGCCGCTCGGCAAAGTGCGGGTGGGCGACGTCTACGACGCGAGCGTGGGAATGGGCCTGGCGCTGAACGACAAGGCATTGATCAGCTTCGGCTATGACCAGAGTTTCGTCGGCGCGACCAGGACGAACGGGCGCACGCTTGCCGGCTCGACGCGCACCGTTCTGGGCAGCTTGCTGGTGGGCGGCTCCTACAAGATCAACGACCACCGCACCTTGAACGTGGCACTGAGCCTCGGCGTGACGCGCGACACGCCCGACGTCACCCTGTTCGTGCGCCTTCCGATGACGTTCTGATCGCCTCCACGGGAATGCCGACTGCCACCTCAAGCCGCGCGCCCGTCGTCCTCCGAGGCGCCCATGACGTCGGCACCGATCAGTCCCTGCGTGCGATAGCGCAGCAGCTTGTTGTAGACGGTCTTCAGTGAGATGCCGAGCACCCGCGCGGCTTCCCGCTTGTTGTTGTGGAAATGGGCGAGCGTTTTCAGCAGCGCTTCGCGTTCCATTTCCTCGAATGTCGTGCCCACGCTGAAGTGGATCGTGCCATCCAGGATGACGGACGCAGGAACCGGCGCCGCGCCGGTAGCGTCGTGGTGCGGCGCTGGGCGGGTGTCGGAGGCGCGGCGGTGCAGGAGCCGCCCGGGATCTTCCTGCATTTCGATTTCGCGGATTTCGCCCGCCGTGATGTATTGGCGCCGGATGGTGTGCAACAGTTCGCGCACGTTGCCCGGCCAAGCGCGCTTGAGCAACGCATCCATGGCTTGCGCCGTCAGGCATTTCCGGGTGCCGTACTTGTCGTTCAACTGATCCAGGAAATGTTGGGCGAGAAGGGGTATGTCCCCGCGCCGCTCGCGGAGGGGCGGCACCGCAAGTGGAAATTCCAGCAGGCGGAAATACAGGTCCTGACGCAGGACGCCCATGGCGACGGCATGTTGCAGGTCGCGGTTGGAAGCGGCAATCACGCGTACGTCGACCGGGATTTCGCGCGTCCCTCCGACGCGCGTCACCCGGTGCGTCTCGATCGCCCGCAGCAGGTACACCTGCAACGGCAGCGGCATTTCGGTGATTTCGTCGAGGAAAAGTGTGCCGCCGCGTGCCTGCTCGAAATAGCCGGTGTGCGATTGCGTGGCGCCAGTGAAGGATCCGCGCTCATGCCCGAACAACTGGCTGCTCGAGAGGTCCGGCGAAATGGCGCCGCAGTTCACGGCCACGAAATTTCCCTTGCGACCACTGAGCCTGTGCAGGGCCTGCGCGACCATTTCCTTGCCGGTGCCGCTTTCACCTTGGACCAGCACGCCGACGTCGAGCGGCGCGACCCGGCGGATGCTTTCGAATAACGCCTGCATCCGCAGGGTGCAACCGATCATGTCGCACTGGCCATCGATCTGGATCTCGCGCGAGGTGGTGCGCAGCAGGGCCCGGTTCATGAGGCCCAGCAGCGCCTCCAGCGAGAGCGGCTCCGTCAGGTATTCCGGGTGGTCCCGTGTGCGGCAGTTGCGCAGGTTCGCACCCGTGCTGTCCACGACGGCGACGTGGCCTTGTCGCGCCATGTCGAAGTCCAGGAAACGCGCGAGGTCATCTTCGGCGAGCGACGATGCATCCAGCAGGATCAGGTCGAACTGCCTCTTCGCCAGCCACGCCAGGGCGGCCTCGAGTCCGGCCACCGACGTGAGCTCGCAGCGCGCTGTCGCCGCGGCCGCACCGGCCAACTTCGCCATCCCGCCATTGCCGTTGACCAGCAAAACGTGACCCGTACGGGGAGCCATGACCCCACTCCTGTAGTGGTCGTGGAAGGGTCCTCGATCAATTTTAAGTATGGCGACGAAAGGTGAACGAATGTGACAACGCGTCTTTAAGTCTGGTTCACCATCATGAACGCGGTGGGCGGCATTCAAAGCGTCGCGGCAAGCTCCGTCGCCTGGCGGATCGCGCGCTTGGCATCGAGTTCCGCCGCGACGTCGGCACCGCCGATCACGTGCACCGTCACGCTCCGTGCCAGCAACTCGTCGGCCAATGCGCGGTTCGATTCCTGTCCCGCGCAAACGACGATGTTGTCGACCGTGAGCGTCTGCGGCTTGCCATCGAGCGTGATGTGCAAACCGGTGTCGTCGATCCTGTCATACGTCACGCCGCCCAGCATTTTCACGCCTTTCGCTTTCAGCGAGGCGCGATGCACCCAGCCAGTGGTCTTGTTGAGCCGCCTGCCTGGCCGCCCTGCACTGCGTTGCAGCAGCCAGACTTCGCGCGGCGATGCTTCGACTTCGGGTTTTTCGAGACCACCACGGTGCGCGAGCGTGGTGTCCACGCCCCATTCGCGCGTCCAGCGCGCGATGTCGGTGGTGGGCGACGGTGCCGGCTGCGTCAGGTATTCGGCGACGTCGAAGCCGATGCCGCCCGCACCGATGATCGCGACGCGCTTGCCGATCGTACGGCGGCCCGCCACGGCGTCGTGGTAGCCCATCACCATCGGATGATCCTGCCCCGGAATGCGCGGATCGCGCGGCGTGACGCCGGTTGCCACCACCACGGCCTCGAAATTGGCGGCCTGCAAGGTGGTCGCGTCGGCACGCGTTCCGAGATGCACCTCGACGCCGAGTTCGTCCAGCAGGTTGCCCCAGTAGCGCATCGGTTCGGCGTATTCCTCCTTGCCCGGAATGCGACAGGCGAGGTTGAATTGGCCGCCGATTTCGTTTGCCGCCTCGTACAGCACCACGGCATGGCCTCTTTGCGCCAGCGTGGTTGCGCATGCCAGTCCGGCCGGCCCCGCGCCGACCACCGCGAAGCGTTTCTTCCGCACGACCGGCGCATCGACAAGTTCGGTTTCGTGACAAGCGCGCGGATTCATCAGGCAAGAGGCGCGTTTGTTCTCGAACACGTGGTCGAGGCAGGCCTGGTTGCAGGCGATGCAGGGATTGATCAGCGATGCGCGTCCCGCGCTGGCCTTGGCCATCCATTCGGGATCGGCGAGGAACGGACGCGCCATCGACACCATGTCGGCGTCGCCCCGCGCCAACACCGCCTCGGCCACGTCCGGCATGTTGATGCGGTTGGTGGTGACCAGTGGGATGCGCAGGTTCTCCTTCATGCGTCGCGTGACCCAGGTGAACGCCGCGCGCGGCACGCTGGTGACGATGGTCGGGATGCGCGCCTCGTGCCAGCCGATACCGGTGTTGACCAGGGTGGCGCCGGCGGCTTCGACCTGTTTCGCCAGCGCGACGATCTCCTCCCACGCCTGGGCACGATCCACCAGGTCCAGCATCGACAGGCGGTAGATGATGATGAAGTCGCGGCCGACGGCCTCGCGCGTACGGCGCACGATTTCGGTCGGAAAGCGCATCCGGTTCTCCGCCGAACCGCCCCAGCGGTCGCGGCGCCGGTTGCTGCGTTCGGCGAGGAACTGGTTGATCAGGTAGCCCTCCGAACCCATGATCTCGACGCCGTCGTAACCGGCGTCCCGCGCGAGCTTCGCGCAGCGTGCGAACGCGCGGATCGTGCGCTCCACGCCGCGATCCGACAGCGCGCGCGGCGTGAACGGCGTGATGGGCGACTTGATCGCGGACGGCGCCACCGACAGTGGATGGAAGCCGTAACGCCCCGCGTGCAGGATCTGCAGGCAGATCCGTCCCCCCGCCGTGTGCACGGCTTCGGTGATGCGCCGGTGCGGCGCGACCTGCCAGCGCGAGGACAGACGACTGGAAAATGGTTTGAGCCAGCCCGCGATGTTGGGCGAGAAGCCGCCCGTCACCATCAAGCCGGCGCCGCCGCGTGCGCGTGCGGCGAAGTATTCGGCGAGTTTCCCGAAGTCGCGCGCGTGGTCTTCGAGGCCGGTGTGCATCGAACCCATCAGCACGCGATTGGGCAACGTGCAGAAACCGAGGTCGAGCGGCGTGAAAAGATTTGGGAAGGTCGTGGCCATTCCGGCGAGAATGCCGACATCGTCGCATGCCGGCAAGTCCGCGGCGCGTTATGCTGGCGCGGTCGCGCCCGGCGTGGCGCAGGGGAAAACGGAAACCGTCATGCATCGTCCGCGCGTCGGCTGGTTGATCGTGTTCTTTGCGCTGTTGGTGGGCGCACCCTTGGCCTCGGTTGCGGCGACGCCATTCCGGCTGGACGACCTGCAGCGGTTGGTGAAACTTTCCGACCCGCAACTTTCGCCGGACGGCAAGTCTGTCGCGGTGGTGGCGATCACGCCGGTCTGGAAGACCGACAAGCATGACACCCGCATCGATGTTGTCGATGTCGCGAGCGGCGCGAAACGCACGCTGACACACGATCGCGAGGACGTGTCTTCGCCGCGCTGGTCGCCGGACGGGACGCGTCTCGCGTTCCTCGCCAAGGACGGCAAGACCAAGCAGTCGCAGATTTACGTGATGCCGATGGCGGGTGGCGATGCGCAGCGCATCACCGACGCGAAGGAGGGCATCGACGAATTCACCTGGAGTCCGACCGGCGACCGCATCGCGTACATCACGCAGGATCCGCCGATCAACGAGAAGGCGATCAAGGCACACAACAAGGTGTTCCAGGTCACCGACGGCAATTTCCTGTTGCGCAAGGCGCTGGCGCCGTGGCATTTGTGGGTGGTAGCCACGACCGGCGGTACGGCCACCCGGTTGACCCAGGGCGACTACTCGCTCCAGACCGACCAGGAAGGTGCGACGCCGCTGGTGTGGAGCCGCGACGGCAAGTCGATCGTGTTCACGAAATTCCCGGGCCCGTACTGGGGCCCGTCGTTCCGTTCGGTGATCGCCGAAGTCGCCGCCGATGGCAAGGGCAAGCCGGTGACGTTGGTCGGCGACCAGGGCGCCAGCGATTTCGCGTACGCGGTCGACGGCAAGACGTTCGCGTTCATGCGCGTTCGCAACGGCGACCAGAACAACGGCAACGCAGTGTACGTGGGTGGTCGCGACAAGCCCCGCGACGCGACCGCGGCGCTGGCGCGCAACTTCAATGCGTATGCGTGGCTGCCCGATGGCAGGACGCTGCTGCTGCAAGGTGAACTCGGTACGCGTTCGGTGTTGTGGGCGCAACCGCTGGAAGGCACGGCGCGGGTGCTCGATCTCGGCGACCTGCTGCCCGGCAATGACTTGAGCGTCGCGAAGAATGGCGAGATTGCGTTCGTCGGCAGCACCAAAACCCGTCCCGACGAGCTGTACGTGATGGCGTCGGTGGATGCGAAGCCGCGCCGTCTCACCGACGCCAATGCGTTCGTGGACAGGCTCGATCTCGGCCGCAGCGAATCGCTGCAGTGGAAGACCCATGACGGCATGGGCGCCGATGGCGTGCTGACGTATCCCGTCGATTACCGCAAGGGCACGCGGTATCCGCTGGTGCTGGTGATCCACGGCGGGCCGGAAGGCGCGTCCACCGAGCGTTTCTCCCCCTTGCCGCAGCTCCTGGCGGCCGCCGGGTTCCTGGTGTTCCAGCCGAACTATCGCGGCAGCATCAATCTCGGCGATGCCTACCAGCACGCGATCTACCGCGATACCGGCGAGGGCCCCGGCAAGGACGTGATGGCCGGATTGGCGGCGGTCGAAGAGCTGGGCATCGTCGACAGGGATCGCGTCGGCGTAACCGGCTGGTCGTACGGCGGCTACATGACCACCTGGCTCACCGGCCACTACGACGTCTGGAAGGCCGCCGTGGCCGGCGCGTCATTGACGGACTGGGTGATGGATTACACCGTCGCCTACTACCAGATGGGCGACACGTACTTCTTCGGCTCGAGGCCATGGAGCGCCGAGGGCTGGGACATCTGGCGCCAGCAGTCGCCGATCACGTACGCGCGCAACGTCAAGGCACCGACCCTGATCATGGGTGACGTCGGCGATCCGAACGTGCCGCTGCTCAACAGCTACGAGTGGTACCACGCGTTGCGCGACAATGGCGTGCTGGTGGAGTTCTGGGCGTATCCCGCCGACACGCACTTCCCCGGCGACATCGTGCAGCAGACCGACGTGTACCGCCGCTGGGTGGACTGGATGACCCGGCATCTGAAATAGCGCAGGACGCGGCACCGACGCGGCGCGTTCATCCACACCATGCAAAGGGGGGCTCACATGGACAAGTTTGCAAGAACCTGGCAACTGATGGCTGCGTCGTGGCAGATGCTGAAGCAGGACAAGCGCCTGGTCGTGTTCCCCCTGGTTTCGGGAGTGGCACTGGCCTTCGTCATCGCGTTGTTCGCGATGCCGGTGTTCGTCGAATTGCATGGACACGTGCGCTTCCAGGGTCCCGTCCAGCTGTCCGCGCCGATGTACGCGGCGCTGTGCGTGTTCTATTTCCTCGATTATTTCGTGATCATCTTCTTCAACTCGGCACTGATCGCCTGCGTGCTGAGGCAGATCGACGGCGGGGAGCCAAGCCTCGGCTACGGCCTCGCGTTTGCATGGCAGAGGCTGCCGCAAGTTTTCGGCTGGGCGCTGATGGCCAGTACCGTCGGGATCCTCCTGCGACTCCTGGAAGAGAAGGTCGGTTTCATCGGCCGGATCGTGGTCGCACTGCTGGGCATGGCGTGGTCCGTCACCTCGTTCCTGGTCGTGCCGGTGCTGGTGGCCGAGGGCAGCGGACCGATCGAGTCGTACAGGCGTTCGGTGGAAATGCTGAAGCAGACCTGGGGTGAGCAGATCATCGGCAACGTCAGCTTCGGGTTGATCTTCGGCTTGTTCGGCATCCTGCCGGCGATGGTCCTGTTCTTCTTCGCCATCGGCGCCGGGACGGGGGTGATGCTGGTGGTCGGAGCGATCCTGGTGGTGTGGCTGGTGGCGCTGGCGCTGGTCCAGTCGACCCTGCAGACGATCTACCAGGCCGCGATCTACGTGTACGCCGCCAGCGGCGAGGCGCCGCCGGGATTCGACAATCAACTGGTTTCGGAAGCATTCGCGCCGAAACGATCGAGGAACTGGTTGTGAGCAAACTGGATGCGCAAACGGGCACCGCGGCCTCAAAGCCGCAGGACATCCTGCGTTTCTGGTTCGAGGAAGCGACGCCGGAGCAGCACTTCGGGAAAGCGGATGCGTTCGATGCGACGATCCGCGATCGCTTCGCGCTCACGCATCGCGCGGCGGCGGCCGGCGAGCTTGCCGCATGGCGCGGCACGACGGAGGGCAGGCTGGCTGAAATCATCGTGCTGGACCAGTTTTCGCGAAACCTCTTTCGCGACGATGCGCGTGCATTCGCGTGCGACGGCATGGCGCTGGTGCTGGCGCAGGAGGCGATCCGCGCGGGCGCCGACCGTAACATGCCCGCGATCCGGCGCGCCTTTCTCTACATGCCTTTCATGCATTCGGAATCGCGCGCGATCCACGTGGAAGCGGAGCGGTTGTTTCGACAGCCGGGGCTGGAAAACAACTACGCGTTCGAGCAGAAACACAAGGCCATCATCGACCGCTTCGGCCGTTACCCGCATCGCAATGCGGTGTTGGGACGGCCCTCGACGGACGAAGAACTGGCGTTTCTGCGGCAGCCCGATTCGTCGTTCTGAGGCGATCTGCGCATCACGCCGAGGCGGCGGATTTGCGGTGCCGGATCCACCATCCGATGCCGGTGACGCCGATCACCAGCACGACATCGACCATGTAGCGGAGCCAATCATGTCCCGGTGCGTCGAACCACGGCGCAACGAGATCGTCGCGCGTGATCATGCGCGCGGCGGTCCATGCGATCGCCGCGGCGCCGACATAGATGATGATCGGATAGCGCTCGATCAGCTTCAGCAGCAAGGTCGAGCCCCACACCACCAGCGGGACGCTGAAAAGCAGGCCGAGCACGACCAGCCCGAGGTGTCCGCCGGACGCGCCGGCGATGCCCAGGACGTTGTCGAGCCCCATCAGCGCGTCAGCCACGACGATGGTGCCCATGGCCGTCCAGAAATCGGTCACCCTCCGCTTCAGCGTGGGTCCGCTGTGTTCCTGGTGCTTGAGCAGGCGCCATGCGATGGGTATCAGGATGAATCCGCCGGCCAGCATCAACCCGGGAATCCTGAGCAGCCAGAGCACCGCGGCCGTCATTGCTATGCGCACGCCGATCGCTCCCACCACGCCCCAGAAGATCACGCGGAAATGGTGGTGTGCCGGCAGGCTCCGCGCGGCCAGTGCGATCACGATGGCGTTGTCGCCGGCCAGTACCAGATCGATCACGATGATCGAGCCGAGCCCGCTCCAGAAGGAGGGATCGAGCGGGTGGCGCAGCAGCTCGTTGATCACGTACATGCGGTTCTCCGGGCGAAGGCGATCGAACTCCCCATGGCCGCGAGTGCGGCACGGGATGTCGAAAGTCTCGCGCGCGGTGAATGAACCGCCGCGGCGACCGGAACCTTGTCGGTTCGTGCTGACGATCGCCGCGCGGAACCGGTTCGATCCGGATCCGGTGCTACTCCCCTTCGGGCAAGCTGTCGATTCTCGGCGTGGGCCGGATGGCCGTCAAGAAAAATCGCCGTCTGGCAAAATAGCGGACTGTGTTCGAACCTTCGATCGAGGATAGCCCGTGAGTCACGCAGCCACCCGTTCCGCCGCCCGCCCCGCGCCCGACCAGCCATTGGTCGACGTGGCCGATTACGTACTCGGTTACCGCATCGAATCGGGGGAGGCGTGGGATACGGCGCGTCACATGCTGATGGATGCGCTCGGCTGCGCGATGCTGGCGATGAAGTTTCCCCAATGCGTGAAACACCTGGCGCCGATCGTGCCGGGGGCGACCCTCGCCGGAGGCGCACGCGTGCCGGGCACGGCGCTGGAACTCGATCCGGCTCAGGCCGCATTCTGCATCGGCACCCAGGTCCGCTGGCTGGATTTCAACGATACCTGGCTGGCCGCCGAGTGGGGCCATCCTTCGGACAACCTCGGCACCGTGCTGGCGGTGGCCGATTGGTTGTCGCGCGGCGGGATTCGCGGCGACGGCAGGCCGTTGACGGTGCGGGACGTGCTGCATTGGGCGATCAAGGCGCACGAGATCCAGGGTTGCTACGCATTGAAGAACAGCTTCAACCGCGCCGGCATGGATCACGTGATCCTGGTGCGGCTCGCTTCGACCGCGGTCGCGACCGCGATGCTGGGCGGCAACCGCGAACAGGTGATCACCGCAGTGTCGAACAGCTGGATCGACAACGGCAGCTTGCGCACGTATCGCCACGCGCCCAACACCGGCCCGCGCAAGAGCTGGGCCGCGGGCGATGCCTGCCGCCGTGCGGTGATCCATGCCTTGAACGCGGTGACGACCGACGAACCGAGCTATCCATCGGCGCTGAGCGCGAAGACCTGGGGTTTCTACGATGTCGCGTTCGGCGGCAAGGCCTTTGAATTCGAGCGCCCATTCGGGTCTTACGTGATGGAAAACGTGCTGTTCAAGATCAGCTTCCCGGCCGAGTTCCATGCACAGACGGCGGTGGAATGCGCGATGAAATTGCACCCCCAGGTGAAGGACCGGATCGTCGAGATCGAGCGCATCGAAATCGAGACCCAGGAAGCGGGCGCACGCATCATCGACAAGACCGGCCCGCTGGCCAACTACGCCGATCGCGACCACTGCATCCAGTACATGGTGGCGGTGCCGCTGATTTTCGGACGTCTCACGGCGGAGGATTACACCGACGCCGTCGCCGCCGACCCACGCATCGACGTGCTGCGCGCGAAGATGACGGTGAAGGAAAATCCGCAATTCACCAGGGACTATTTCGATCCCGAAAAGCGTTATATCGGCAATTCGGTCCAGGTGTTTTTCAACGATGGCTCGAGCACCGACAAGATTTCCATCGATTATCCCATTGGCCATCGCCGGCGCCGCGCAGAGGGGATCCCGGTCCTCGTCGAAAAGTTCCGCAATGCCATCGCTGGCCACCTGGCGCATGGTCAAGTGCATGAAATAATTGAAATTTGCGAACAGCCGGAGCGGATGCTGGCCATGCCGGTGCCGGCCTTCATGGATTTGTTCGTGCAGGCATCCCGCGCCTGAGTTCTGGATGAACGGAGGCGCGTCCTTTCGGTCGGTTTGTTTGTTTTTTGCTAAACTGGCGCCGCCGTAGCGGATTGCGACGGGGTTGGATGGATCGCAATTCACGCAGTAGTCTTGCACTTTGGAGCACGGTTCGCGCCGAAATGGCCGAGCCTGAAGAATCAACAACGAGGAGACTTACCGATGAAACGTAACGGCTTGTTCGCGGTCATCGCGCTGGCCTTGGGTACTGTTGGCGTGATGTCGGTCGCGCACGCCCAGGACACCGGCCCAGCGGCAGAAACAACGGGTAGCTTCGCGAACCCCAACTACAGCAACTGGTACATCGTGCCGCGTATCGGCGTGGTGATTCCCGACAGTGATCGCCAGGTGCAATCGGATCCGGTCGGTGGCCTCGGTGTTGGTTTCTGGGTCAATCCCCACTTCACCGTCGACGTCGAAGCGACCGGCGACAACGCGGATTTCAAGGACTCCTCGGTCCGTGCCGGCAGGCAATGGGAAACCTGGGGCCTCGATGTTGCGGGCCGCTGGTACTTCATGGATCCGTCCGCGCAGTGGCGTCCGTACGTCATGGGCGGAATCGGCATGTGGCGGCATTCCGCCGTGTCCGGGGAGCTCGCGCAAGCGGGTGGTGAATGCGGGTGCCTTCCCCCGCAGAAGGGCTCCGGCTGGGGTCCCGGTGCCACCGTCGGCGTGGGCGTCCTGTACAACGTGAACGATCGCGTGGCACTGCGCGGCGAAATCGCGGCGCGTTACTACCGCGACACTTCCTCGGCACAGCTGGCTGGCCTTGCCGGGCCGGGCATGCCGCACACCTATGGTCCGAAGCAGTGGCTGGATTCCATGGCCACCATCGCCTTGGTGTTCAACATGGGCCATCCGGCTCCGCCGCCGCCGCCTCCGGCTGCTCCGCCGCCGCCTCCGGCTGCTCCGCCGCCGCCCCCGCCGCCGCAGAACGTCGTGATCGACCTGCGTGGCGTGAACTTCAAGTTCGACCGCCCGAAGAAGGGTGAAAGCGACATCGGTCCGACGTTGAAGCCGCCGGCAGCCGACTCCGTGGCGATCCTTGACCAGGCGGTCGACACCCTGAACCGGTACCCGCAGGTCAAGATCGAAATCGACGGGTACACCGACTCGGTCGGCACCGACCAGTACAACCAGGGTCTGTCCGAGCGTCGTGCCAACATCGTCAATCAGTACCTGACTTCGCACGGCATCGACCCGAGCCGCATCACCGCCGTGAAGGGCTTCGGCGAGACCAACCCGATCGACACCAACAAGACCGCGGCTGGCCGCCAGCGCAACCGTCGCGTCGAGTTCAAGGTCGAACAGCCCCAGAACGGCAGCATGTAAGCCGCCGGACGAAGATCGGCCGGTCACGGCGATCTCCGATGTGATATGAAAAAGCCCGGCCTTGCGCCGGGCTTTTTCATTACCGGCATCCCTGGAGGCTCGATGCAGCAATGCCGAACCAATACGCGGCCATGCATGCGTACCCGTCGTACTGAATCGTCCCGGCCGCGTGGCGTCGACGGGCCGCGCCATTCCCCGCGGCACGGTCTCGCACGCGTGCTGTCCCGCATGGGCGCCTGCTCGCGCAGTGAAGCGGCGCGACGCATCGCCGCGGGCCGGGTGCGGGTGAACGGTACTGTCGTGCGCGATCCGGAGATGCCTGCCGATCCGGTCGGCGATTGCATCGAACTGGATGGCGCCGTATTGCGCACGGCCGAGCGCGTCTGCATCCTCCTCAACAAACCGCGGGGACTGGTCGTCAGCGCTTCCGACGAGCAGGGCCGCGACACCGTGTACCGCTTGTTGCGCGATGCAGGCCTGCCATGGCTCGGGCCGGTCGGAAGGCTGGACAAGGCGAGCGAGGGCCTGCTGCTGATGAGCAACGATTCCGCGTGGGCGGCAGGCATCACCGATCCCGAAGCCCATGTTCCGAAAACCTATCGCGTGCAGGTCCGAGGTGTCATCGGTGACCAGACCTTGCAACGGCTGCGCAGGGGCGTCGTCGATCGCGGCGAGCGCCTGTCCGCGGAATCGGTTCGGGCCATCGGCGGCGGGGGGAAGAACACCTGGCTGGAGATCGTGCTTGTGGAAGGTCGCAATCGCCAGATCCGTCGCATGCTCTCGACCTGCGGCCACGATGTACTGCGCCTGATGCGGGTTGCCATCGGTCCGCTGCCACTGGGGGATCTTGCCAAGGGGGCCTGGCGCCGCTTGAACGAGGCGGAAATCCGGCAGTTGTCGCGAATGCGGCCGAGCGCCGCTACGCGCCCAGTGCGATAGTCAGGCGGCCTCCACGGCGCCGCCGATCCACGTCTCGGTCACCTGCAGGTTGGCGTCGACCACCGTGAAATCCGCGCGCAGGCCGGCCTCGATACGGCCGTGGGTTGCGCCGAGGCCCAGGAAATCCGCAGGGTAGGTCGAAGCCATGCGTGCCGCTTCCTCGAGCGGAACGTCGAGCATCTCGACCGTGTTGCGTACGGCCTCGATCATGCTGAGCGCGGAACCGGCCAGGGTGCCGGAAGCGGTCTGGCAGATGCCGTCGCGCACGGTGATGGGTTCACCATTGAGCATGTACGCAGGGTCGCTCGCGCCCACCGGCGGCATTGCGTCGGTCACGAGGAAGAGCTTGCCGCGGGGTTTCGCCCGCAGCGCGATGCGCAGGCTCGCGGCATCCACGTGGTGGCCATCGACGATCACGCCACACCACGAACCGGGATCGTCCAATGCCGCGCCGACCACGCCGGGGGCGCGGCTGGTGAGCGGCGACATCGCGTTGAAGAGATGGGTGAAGCCGCGCACGCCCGCGTCCAGCGCGGCACGCGCCGTTGCATGATCGGCGTTCGTATGGCCGGCCGCCACGATCACCCCGGCGGCGACGAGGTGCCGGATGGCGTCTGGCGTCACGCATTCCGGCGCTACGGTCAGCAGCGTTTTTCCGCGCTGCAGGGATTCCGCCACGCGCAGTTCGTCCGCATCCGGTGCATGCAGGAACTTCTCGGCATGCACACCCTTGCGTTCGCGGCTGATGAACGGCCCTTCGAGGTGGATGCCCAGCACGCCCGGCACGGCCTCGGTCATTGCAAGGTCGGCTGCTGCGATCGCGGCACGCATCTTGTCGATGGTGTCGCTGATCAGCGTGGGCAGGAAGCCGGTGGTGCCGAATCGCCGATGCGCCGAACCGATGGCCCGGATGCCTTCCACGCTCGGAAGATCGTTGAACAATACCCCGCCGCCGCCGTTGACCTGGCAGTCGATGAAGCCGGGCAACAGCATCCTTCCCGACAAGTCGTGTCTGCGCATCCCCGCCGGGAGTTCCCGTGCCGCAGCCAGTTCGCGGATGCGCCCGCCTTCCACGACCACTGCGACATCGTCGCGCCAACCCTGTGCGGCAAGAACCCGTGCATTGACCAAAGCGGTCGTCATCATACTGTCTCGGTGACCTTGGCGAGATGCGGCGGATGGTCGGGATCGCGGCCACGCGCAATCGCAAGCGCGTTGACGGCGCGATAGAAACTCTGGATCGCCAGGATCGGCGCGCAGACCGCATGTCCGGTCGGCACGATGGGCAATGCATGGCGACCGGTCGCGAGCGGCGCGGCGGTCCACACGTCGGCGCCGCGGCGACGGAAATCCTCGGCGGTCGCGAGCACGCCCGCCAGCGCATGGTCGGCTTGCGCGAACAGCAGCACCGGCAAACGCGGGCCAACCAGTTCCATCGGGCCGTGACGGACCTCCGCGCTGCTGAAAGCCTCGGCGTGCAGCGCGCAGGTTTCCTTCAATTTCAGCGCCGCTTCCTGCGCCGCGGCGAGACCGTAACCGCGGCCCAGCACGAACAGGTCGTGCATGTCGCGAAGACCTTCCGTCAATGGCGACCAGTCCAGCGCGAAGGCCCGACCCAGTTGCTCGGGAAGCGCATGCAGCGCGTCGAGCAAGCCCTTGTCCCCGCGCCAATGTGCGGTCAGGTGCAGGATGGCCGCCAGCGAACCGATGAAGCTCTTGGTGGCCGCGACGCTCTTCTCGGGGCCTGCCTGCAAAGGGATGACGGTGTCCGCGCGCGCGGCGAGCGGCGAGTTCTCGGCGTTGACCAGCGCGACCACGTGCGCACCGGCACTGCGCGCCGCTTCGGCACTGCGCAGCAGGTCAGGGCTCGCGCCCGATTGCGAAATGACGATGTACAGCGCGCCGCGAAGTTTCAACGGCACCGAGTAGATCGATTCGACCGAAGGCGACGCCGAAGCCGTCACGCAGCCGGTTTGTGTTTCGATGACGTATTTGGCGTAGGTCGCCGCATGGTCGGAGCTGCCCCGCGCGCACGTCGCGACGAAGGGCGGCGGTGCATCGCGCAACTTCGCCGCGAGTTCACGCACGCCTGCATCATTGCGTTCGAGTTGCCGGGCGACGGTGTCGGCCGCTTCGGCGGCCTCCCGGTGCAATGCAGTGGATTCGGGTTGGATGTCGAGCACTTCGGGGGAAGCCATGGTGGGACGGAAATCCTTCATTGCCTGGGCCGGGGCGGGGCGGTGGAACCGCGCACCACCAGTTCCGGGCTGAAACCTTCGTTCTCGACCTCGTTGCCGTGGATCTGCGCGATCAGCAGGCGCGCCGCATGTTCGGCGATCACTTCGGTCCGCTGCCGGGAGGTGGTCAGCGAAGGCCACGAGTGGCGCGAAAACGGACTGTCCTCGAACCCGGCCACGGAAAGGTCGTAGGGCACGTGCAAACCGGCGGCACGTGCAGCTGCCAGCACGCCGGCAGCAATTTCGTCGTTGGACCCGAAAATGGCGGTCGGCGGTTCGGAAAGGCCGAACAGCCGGCGCGCGCCGCGGAAACCGTCGTCGAACGCATAATCGCCTTCAAGCACGAGTTCCTCGTCCAGGGGGACGCCGTAATCCTGCAGGGCCTTTTCGTAACCCTTGTAGCGTTCGGGGCTGGAGCGGTGCTGCTTGCCGCCCCACAGGAAACCGATCCTGACGTGCCCCAGCTGGATCAGGTACGCCGTGATCGCGTAGGCCGCGTCGCGGTCGTCCACGAACACGCACGGGAACCCGTCCCGCGGATCCTCGGCTGCCGAAATGATGCGCACCAGCGGAATGTTGTACGCCGCCAGGTCGCGCAGCAGCGCCATGCGTTCGGACATCGGCGGTGCGAGCACCAGGCCGGCCAGCCGGGAACGGTGCGTGAGGTCGCGCAACTCTTCGGCCAGCTTCGGCGCCCGTGAATCGCAGGGGTGGATCTGCAAGCCGAATCCCATTTCGCGGCAGGCCGTCAGCGCACCCTGCTGCACCGCGATGATGTAATAGGGGTTGGGGTTGTCGTAGACCAGCCCGATCGCGTAGGCCTTGGCGCTGCGCAGGCTGCGCGCCGACAGGTCGGGCCGGTAGTCCAGCAGTTCGATCGCCCGCATCACGCGTTCGCGCGTTTCGTCGCGCACGGAACCTTCACGATTGATGACGCGCGACACGGTCTTCAGGGAAACCCGGGCCTGCTTGGCGACATCCCGGATGGTGGCGGTTCCCAATGCAGGCTCCTCAAGCAATGAATTGGCGCATGGTCGCACGTCCAGCCATGGCTTTCAGGACGTCGCCGTCGCGGAGCGGGTCACCCGCGGCAGTGTGTTTTGCCCGACCCTGTGGCCCAGCAAGCCATAGAACAGGATATAGAGATAGCCCGGCACCATCACCACCAGGAACGCCAACTGGAAATCGATCACTTCCTCCAGGCGCACGAAAATGTTCGGAATCACCGCGCCGCCCGCGATGCCCATGATCAGCAGCGCGGATCCGAACTCGGTCTGCTCGCCCAATCCCTTGATGGCCAGCGGGAAGATCGCCGGCCACATCATCGCGTTGGCGATGCCCAGCGCGGCGACGAAGCCGACCGAGGCGTAGCCGTGGGTGGCCCAGGCGGCGAACGCGAACAGCACCCCGAGCACCGCGGAAATCGCAAGGTAGCGCTGCTGCGAAATGAACCGCGGCGTCAGGATCACCCCCAGCACGTAGCCGACCAGCATGCCGATCATCGTGTAGGTGGTCAGATGCTTGGCGTGTTCGGGTGAAAGCCCGGACGCCGTCCCGTAGACCACGATGCTGTCGCCGGCCTGGACCTCCATGCCGACGTAGATGAAGAGGCAAACCACGCCGAGCCAGAGATACGGAAAGCTGAAGATGCTGCGCTTGCGCGCGTGCCGGTCCGGATCGCCCTGGGGCTTGATTTCCGGCAGGGACGAGAACACCACGCAAATCGCGAGGATCGCCAGCACCACCGCGATCACCACGTACGGCATGAACGCGCGGTGCACGAACTCGTGCTGCAGCAAGGCCTTCGCGGCCGGCGACGCGGCCGTGTCGATCTTGTCGACGTACGCGTCGACACCGCCGAGCAGCAACGCCCCGAACACGATCGGCGCCAGGGCGCCGGCCACCTTGTTGCAGATGCCCATGATGGCGACCCGCTTGGCCCCGCTCTCGATGGGACCCAGGATGCTGACGTAGGGATTGGAAGCCGTCTGCAGCAGCGCCAGCCCGGCGCCGATGACGAACAGGCCCACCAGCGCGCCCGGGTACGAGTACATGGCCATGCATTGCGCGAAGACCACCGAGCCGATGGCCATCACGAACAGGCCGAGCGCCATGCCTTTCTTCATGCCGGTGCGCTTCAGCACGGCGGCGGCCGGAAGCGCCAGCACGAAGTACGACACATAGAAGACGAACGGAATCCAGAACGCGCTGACGTTGTCGAGGTTGAATCCCACCTTCACGAACAGGATCAGCGAACCGTTCAACCAGGTGACGAAACCGAAGATGAAGAACAGCACGCCGATGATCGTCATCGACATCAGGTAGTGCGACGGCTGTTGCGAGGTGGCATGCGGGGCCATGGTTCGCTCCTGTACCCGGATCGGGGTTCGTGGGATTGACCAACGTTGTCATCGCGGGTGTCTTGTCGCGAGTATCGCATGACCCGTGCCGGGAAAAACAGGTCCCGGGTCATTCCCGTATTTGCTGCAGTGCCGCGCAAGGACACTCCTCGATCAGTGACTGGCCGGCGCGAACCCGTTCTGCTAGGCCGATTCCGCGCGACGCTGCCGTCTCGGCAGGATTGTTGCGACGCGGATTGACAACGTTGTCATCCTTGACCAAACTGGCGCCCATCTCCGTGTCCGAGAGCAGGATGAACGTGCCCGCCAGCCAACCCCGCCAGCACGCCAGCCTTCATGCCGATCCGTTCGTGGCGGCGGACGTCGGTGGCACGCACGCGCGGGTGGCGCTTTTGCGGGCGGCCTCGGGCGGTGGGCGCGAGATCGAAATCCTGGCCTACCGGAAGTTCGCGTGTGCGGACTATCCGGGCCTCCCCGAGCTGGTGCGGGCTTTCGTCGACCACGATGCGGCACTGCCCGTGCGGCGCTGCGTGATCGCGTGCGCGGGACAGGCGGTGGGCGACAGCATCGTCAATGACAACCTCGCGTGGGCGGTCAGCCTGTCGGCGCTGCGCGATGCGCTGGCTTTCGACGACGTCGCGTTGCTCAACGACTTCGAGGCGCTCGGTTACGCGCTGGACGACGTGCGCGATACCGACAGTCTGCTGCTGTGCGGCCCCGAGACGCATGACGAGGGTGCCGCGCTGGTGGTCGGACCGGGCACCGGGCTGGGTGCGGCCGTGCGGCTTGCGCCCATGCGGGTGCTCACCACCGAAGCCGGCCAGATGGACCTGGCACCCGTGACCGCGCGCGAACGGGAAGTGCTGGCGCACCTGGCGGCAGCCGATGCACACGTGCCGTACGAACGCATCCTTTCCGGCCCCGGCCTGTTGACGCTGTACGCGACGCTGCGTGCGCTGCGCGGGTTGTCGCCGGAACTGGCGCGGCCCGAAGCCATCACTGCCGCCGCATGTGACGGGAGCGATGCGGACGCCCTGGAAACGGTGGAAATCTTTTGCGCATTGCTCGGCGGTTTCGTCGGCAATCTCGCCATGGCCTACATGGCCAAGGGCGGTGTGTACCTGGCCGGCGGGGTGCTGCCGGAAATAAGAGAGCTGCTGCAACGCAGCCGTTTCGTGGACCGGTTCCTGAGCAAGGGAGGCATGCGGGAATTCCTGTTGCGCGTGCCGGTGCGTTTGATCGAACACGGCCGGCACGGGGTGCTGGGCGCGGCGCACTGGTATCTCGACAGGCGGTTGCACGGTGCTGCGCGTCGCAGGGTGTTGGGCGACGGGACGGCGGCATAACAAGGTGTAGGACAACAGCGGGTGCCGCGGCACCCATCACTTCGTGAGCGAGAGAGGGTACGTCATGAAATTTCGCAAGAGCATGCTATCGGCGAGCATCGCCACGGCGCTGATGTTCGCGGCCGCGGCGCAGGCGCAGAACGCCTCGCCCCAGGATCAGACCCCATCGGACCAGCAACAGGCATCGCAGCCGGGGACCCAGGAAACGCCACAACAACTCGGGACCATCCAGGTGGTCGGCGTGCGCGCCGCCCAGGCGTTGTCGCTGGAAACCAAGAAGGCAGCCAATTCGCAGGTGGAGGTGGTGTCCGCCATCGACATCGGCAAGCTGCCGGCCAAGAACGTCGCGGACACCATCGCCCAGTTGCCGGGCGTGAACATCGCGGACGCCGCCGGCGCCGAAGGCGGCTTCGACGAAGCCGATCGCGCCAGCATCCGCGGCAGCGCACCGTCGCTCACCTTGACCACCGTCAACGGCCACACCATCGGGTCGGGCGACTGGTTCATCCTCGGCGGCGGCGGTACCCGCAGCGTCAGCTTCGCAATGCTGCCGTCGGAAGTCGTGAACCAGGTCGTGGTGCACATGACACCGGAAGCCAAGCTGCTCGAAGGCGGCGCGGCCGGCACCATCGACATCATCACCCGCAAGCCGCTGGACTTCAGCAAGCCGTTTTCTGCCGAGGCAAGCGTGGGTGGCGTGTACGCAGACCTGCCCGGCAAGACCAAGCCGCAGTTCAGCGGCCTCGTCAACTGGAAGAACGATGCCAGCACCTTCGGCGTGATGGTCCAGGCGTTCTACCAGGAGCGCGCGTTGCAGCGCAACGGCCAGGAAATGCTGGGCTATTCGTTCATCAAGGCCGGCTCGCCGGCTGCGCTCGCCCTGGGCCTGCCGGACCTCGGCAATGGCAGCACCGGCGTGTTCTACCCGAACCTTCCGGGCGCCGCGCTGTTCACCCAGAACCGCAAGCGCAAGGGCGGATCGATCGACGTGCAGTGGCGGGTGGCCGACAACCTGACCCTCAACCTCGACGGGTTCTACTCGCACCTCGATGCCACCGATTACAACCGCAACTACATGTTGCGGCTGCGCGACCAGCTCGATGGCCAGCCGATCACCGGCACCATCAGCGGCAACATCCTCACCAGCGCGAACCTGCCGGGTGCACCGACCATTTCGCAGGGTATCTACGACATGATCTCGCGTCCCGGCGAGAGCGAGTCGAGCCAGTTCGTGACCCTGGACGCCGATTGGCAGGCGACCGACAACCTCGGCTTCAAGTTCCAGGTCGGCAGCACCAAGGGCACCGGCAATACGCCGACCCAGGACGTGATGGAAATGGACACCGGGTACGGCGCGTCGGCCGGCTATTCGATGAACGGCCTTGGCTCACCGCTCGACTGGAACATGAGTGGCGACAACACCCGGTTCGATCCGGCGGTCACGGGCCTCGACTGGATCTTCGGCGACCAGAACATCCATGTGGTCGACAAGGAGCGCTGGTTCCAGGCCGACGGCACCTTCGACTTCGACAATGCAGGCCCACTGTCTTCGCTCGAGTTCGGCGTGCGCTACGCCAAGCACACCCACGACAGCCCGATCGCCATCGCGCAGGGGGTCAACTGGGCGACTGTGGTGTTCGGCCAGAATGCGACGGTTTATCCGCCGGCGGCCGGCAACTATCCCGGCGATTTCGCCAGCGATCTCGGTGTCGGCCAGATGCCCGGCAACATCTGGTACTGGTCGCCGGCGCAGCTGGCGCAGATGAACGCGCTGTATGCGACCCGCGTCGTGAACGACGATCCAGGCAGTTCGCGGTTCTATCCGAACGACATCTACGGGATGACGGAAAAGAACGGCGCCGCCTATTTCCAGGCCAATTTCACCGGTGAGCATTGGAGCGCGAACGCAGGCCTCCGCTACGTCACCACCAAGGAAGACATCGGTTACACCAGCCCGGGCATCCAGGAAGCCGACCATGCCGTGGGGACGCCGCCTTCCGCGTTCTACCCGTCCGGCTGGTACTGGAACTATTACAAGCACAGCTACAACAAGGTGCTCCCGAGCTTCAACATCAAGTTCGACTTGAACTCCGATGGCAGCCTGCTGACGAGGTGGTCCGCATCGCAGACCCTTACGCGGCAGGACTACACGCAGTTGGCCGGCTTCCTGAATCTGTCCGATCCGCAAGCCGCCGGCGAACAGGGCTCGGGCACCGGTCCGAATCCGCGCCTGAAGCCGATCCTCTCGACCAACTTCAGCGCTTCGCTGGAGTGGTACTTCGCCGACCGCGGCCTGCTGTCGGGCAGCGTGTACGAGATGGATCTCAACGACTACTACGACTACGGCACGACGCAAGGCACGTACCTCAACAACCGCCTGACCTACGACAACAACACCAACCCGTCCCACACGCCGATCTACAGCAATTACCTGATCAGCATCCCGACCAACGTCAACGCCACGCTCAAGGGTGTGTCGCTGAACTACATCCAGCCGATCGGTGACCACTTCGGCCTGTCCATCAACTACACCTACGCCAGCGGGCATTCCTCGGGTGGCACGCTGCTGTACAACGCCGACGGCACGCCGGGCAACAACGTGGCCGCCGGCGACCGCCCGCTGTTCGGCACGTCCAAGAACACCGCGAATGCATCGGTCTTCTACGAAGACGCGCACTGGAACGCCCGCATCAACTACACCTACCGTTCCAAGTTCTACGACGGGATGATGGCGGTGGTGGCGGGCCCCGGCGAGTACCACACGCCGGGACTGCTGCCGTACTGGCAGGCGGGGCAGGGATACCTGTCGTTGTCGGCGGGGTACAAGCTCAATGAGCACCTGAGCTTCACGTTCGACGCGATGAACCTCAACAACCCGAAACTGCGCTACTTCGTGAATGGCCATCAAGCGGGGCTGGGCTTCGGCGACGCGCCGGAGGCGTTCTACGTGAATGGCCGCCAGTACTACTTCACCGTGAACTGGAAGCTCTGATCCAGCCCGGCGACGTTTCAGGATCCCGGAGAGTCGAGTCTCCAGCGTTGCGGGCCGGTTGGCATCCCGGCCCGCATTTTTTTTGAACGTCGCATCCGTATCCATTCCGGCCCATTCGCGTCCACAATGCCGAAGAAGTGGTGGGTTGCGCGACCCGGTCGATGGGGAAATCCGCCCGGTGCCGCCGGTCGTGCAGGTCGATCTCGTCCGCGCGACCGCCTCGCCGGCAGTGCACCACCGACCGTTCGGTTCGAAACCGGGAGAACCTTCATGCGCATGATTCGCCTGCTGATCCTCGCCGCGGTGCTGTCGATCTTCGCGGGCATCGCGAACGCCGCCGCGTCCGCGCCCGCCTGGTCGCTGCTGCCGCTGCCCGCCGAGGTGCATCCGGCCGCGCATGGCGTGGTCACGGTGTCGAACGGCGACCGCGTGCTGGTGCAAGCCGGAGGTGATGCGCAGGCACTGGCGGTCGCGCAGCGTTTTGCGGCGCTCGTCGCCACGACGCGCGGCCTGCACCTGCGCGTCCAGACCTCGGAGGACATGCAGTCGTCGGCCGCGGTCGTGTTCCGGCTCGATCCGCGTGCCGATGTCGCGAATGGCGCCGGCTATCGCATCGTGATCGGCGACGGACGGATCGCGGTCACGGCGCGCAGCGCGCGCGGATTGTTCTACGGCGGCGTGACCGTCTGGCAATTGTTGACGCCCGATGCGAGGCGCGACGCGCCGGCGCGCGTCGCGAATGGCCGCATCGTCGATCACCCGCGTTTCGCGTGGCGCGGGCTGATGCTGGATTCGGCGCGTCATTTCCAGAGCGTGTCCGACATCAAGGAACTGCTCGACTGGATGTCGCTCAACAAGCTGAACGTGCTGCACTGGCATCTCAGTGACGACCAGGGCTGGCGCATCGAGATTCCGGACTATCCCGAGCTCACGAAAATCGGCGCCTGCCGCAAGGCGATCGGACCGGATGCTGCGCTGACCGGCGCCCCGGACAAGCCGTACTGCGGGTTCTACACCGACGCCCAGGTGCGCGACATCGTGCATTACGCGGCAGAACGTTTCATCGAGGTGGTGCCGGAAATCGACATTCCCGGCCATTCGCAGGCCGCCATCGCGTCCTATCCGTGGCTGGGCGTCAGCGGCAAGCGGCCGGAGGTTTCGACGGATTGGGGCATCAACACCTGGCTGCTGAAGCCCGACGCGCGCAGCGTGAAATTCGTCGAGGACGTGATGGACCACGTGATGGCGCTGTTCCCGTCGAAGTACATCCACATCGGTGGCGACGAGGCGGCCAAGGACCAGTGGGAAGCCTCGCCCGAAGTGCGCGCCCACATGGAGAAGCTCGGCCTCAAGGACATGGAACAGTTGCAAGGCTGGTTCACCACGCAGGTGGCGAACTATCTCCAGCAGCATGGCCGGGTGGCGGTGGGCTGGGACGAAATCCTGCACGGCAAGGTACCGGCATCGGCGGTGGTGATGTCATGGCACGAACCGGAAGGCGCGCTGCAGGCCATCGAGCAGGGTCATGACGTGGTGATGTCATCGTCGCCCACGCTGTACCTCGACCACTATCAATCCGACCTGCACGACGAGCCGCCGGGCCGGCCCGGCGTGGAATCGCTGAAGGACGTGTACGACTACCAGCCGCTGCCGATCGGCGCGACCGCGGCCGAGGCCAGACACATCCTCGGGGTGCAGGCCAACCTGTGGGCGGAATACATGCCGACCTTCGCGCGTGTACAGCACGCGGTATTCCCGCGCATCGCCGCGCTTTCGGAAGTCGCTTGGTCGCCCGCGTCGACCCACGACTGGGACGGTTTCGTGCGGCGCATGCCGGCGGAGCTTGCGCGTTATCGCGCGCTCGGCATCGGGTACGCGGACAGTGCCTTTGCACCGGCATTCGCGTTGAGCGCGGGGGAAAACGGGACGATCGAAGTCGCGTTGTCGAACCAGGCGGATTTCGGCACGATCCATTACACCACCGACGGCAGCACGCCCGGCGTTGGATCTGCCGCGTATTCGAAGCCGCTATCGTTCCCCGCGCATGCCTACATCACGCTGCGTGCCGCGACGTTCGCGTCGGATGGCTTTGAATTGGCGGCGCCACGCACGCAGGTGGTCGGTGCGGCGGCCTTGCTCACCCGCAACAGCGATCAGCTCGATGCGTGCGGCAAGGCATCGATCGTGCTGCGGCTGGAAGACGACCGCCCGCTCCGGGGGCAGCGGCCCGTCTATCGACTGGACATCGCCAACATGTGCTGGCGTTGGAAAAAAGCGCCGCTGGATGGGGTGAAACGCATCGCGCTGACGGTCGGCAACCTGCCGTGGAATTTCGCGCTGTGGAAGGATGACTCGCTGGTCGTGACGCGGCCGAAGCAGACGCCGGCCGGCGAAATCCAGGTGCACCTCGACTCGTGCAAAGGTCCGCTGCTCGCGACTTTGCCGCTGGCGAAAGCCGCGCACACGAAACTGCAGACCACGCTGACCGCCGACATTCCGGCGACGCGGGGTCGGCACACCCTTTGCGTGTCCGCGACCGGAGATCCGCGCGACGGCATGTGGGCCATCGGGAAAGTCGAACTTCTCAAGTAGCGTGCTGCGCGGTGTGCAGGTTGGCTGAGCGAATGCGAAGCCCGACATTGCATCCGGGAATACCGTTGGGCTTCACCTTGTTCAGCCCAACCTGCATCACTGCGGTCGGTCCGCGCGTCACCGATTTCCGGGTTCTGCCTGCAAGCAGCGCAGGCAGCCCCGGAATGACGAGAGTATCCATCTACTCTTTCAGTAGCCCTGTTTCGCGGCCGACTTTGGTGAACGCGGCAATCGCGCGGTCCAGATGCTCGCGCGTGTGCGCCGCGCACATCTGGGTGCGGATGCGTGCCTTGCCTTCCGGTACGACCGGGAAGAAGAAACCGATCGCGTAGATGCCTTCGTCCAGCAAGCCCGCCGCCATCGACTGCGCGAGCCTGGCGTCGTGGGTCATCACCGGCACGATGGGATGATTGCCGGGTTTGATTTCGAAACCGGCATTCGTCATCGCATCGCGGAAATAACGCGTGTTCTCCGCCAGCTTTTCGCGCAGGTCGCCGGCTTCATCCAGCATCTTCAGCACTTCGATCGAGGCCGCCACCAGTGCCGGCGGCAGCGAGTTGGAGAACAGGTAAGGCCGCGAACGTTGTCGCAGCATGTCGATGATTTCCCTGCGGCCGGTGGTGAAGCCGCCGACCGCGCCGCCCAGCGCCTTGCCGAGCGTGCCGGTGAAAATGTCGATCTTGTCCAGTACGCCATGCACTTCGGCCGAGCCGCGTCCGGTCTTGCCGATGAAGCCGGTTGCGTGGCATTCATCGATGTGCACCAGCGCGTTGTACTTCTTCGCGAGTTCGGTGATCTTGTCCAGCGGCGCCACCACGCCGTCCATCGAAAACACGCCGTCCGACGAAACCAGCTTGGTGCGCGCGCCGGCAGCGTCGGCGGCCTGCAACTGCTTTTCGAGGTCGGCGACGTCGCCATTGGCGTAGCGATAGCGTTTGGCCTTGCACAGCCGGATGCCGTCGATGATCGACGCGTGGTTCAGCGCGTCGGAGATGATTGCATCGTTCTCGCCCAGCAGCGGTTCGAACAAACCGCCGTTGGCATCGAAACACGCGGCGTACAGGATCGCGTCGTCGGTGCCGAAGAATCGTGCGATGTCGTGCTCGAGTTGCTTGTGCAGGTCCTGGGTGCCGCAGATGAAGCGCACCGATGCCATCCCGAAACCGTGCGTGTCGAGCGCCTTCTTCGCGGCATCGATCAGGCGCGGATGATCGGCGAGGCCGAGGTAATTGTTGGCGCAGAAGTTCAGGACCTTGCGGCCATCGGCCAGCGTGATCTCGGCCGACTGCGGCGAGGTGATGACGCGCTCTTCCTTGTACAGGCCGGAGTCGCGGATGGATTCGAGTTCTTCGTGAAGGCGTGCTTGCGCGGTATAGGTCATGGCGGGCTCTTCGGGGGATTCGTCGGGTTGGCCGGCATCGGCTTGGTGCCGGGCCATGTTGCTTTGTCGGGCCCGATCAGGGGCGCATAAGCGGCGTCGAGCAGGTGTTCGTTGCGGCCGAAGTTTTTCAGTTCCATCGCACACTGGCTCGCTGTGGCCGGTTTCAGGAATTGGGCGCGGAACACATTGAAAGCCTGCTGGTAGAAATGCTGGTATCCGTAGGCCTGGGCAATGCGCTGCGCACGCTCGAAGGGCATGTGGGACAGCGCCTGCGTGGCGATGGCGGTCTGGTAGGCCGCATCGACGAGGTTCACGGCGCCGGTTCCTTCCCACTGGGGCCACTCGTAGCAGGGACGCGGCGGCTGATTCCGGTTCTCCGTGGCGCTCTCGAGGTGCGTGGCCATCCGGTGCAGGCGCTCGGCATTGTCGCGCAACGCGGTGCGGTTGGCGGCGAGTTCCGCGTGGATGGCGCGCGTGGCTTCCTCGACCGTGTTTTGCTGCTGTCGCTCGGTCACCCGGTTGTCGATGAATAGCGCCAGCAGGATGCCGATCACCACCGCGAAGATCTGCACGACGACGTCGCCGAGGTCGATCGCGCCGCGTCGAAGCCAGCGCAAACGCCGGCGCGGCGCCGGTGCGGGCGTTTCCCCGTTCACCAACTGCACACCACCTTGCCGCACTCGCCCGATGCCATCAGGTCGAAGCCCTGCTGGAAATCGTTGATGGCGAGCTGGTGGGTCAGCACCTTCTGCAGCGGGAAGCCGGTCAACAGCATCTGGGTCATCTTGTACCAGGTCTCGTACATGCGACGGCCGTAGATGCCGTGCAGGGTGAGGCCCTTGAAGATCATCTTGTCCCAGTCGATGCCCGAGCCATTCGGCAGCAGGCCCAGCAGCGCGACCTTGCCGCCGTGGTACATGCAATCCAGCATGTCGTTGAAGGCCTGCGGGTTGCCGCTCATCTCGAGACCGACGTCGAAGCCTTCCATTTGCAGGTCGGACAACACCTCGCGCAGGCGCTGGTTCTTCACGTTGACCACGCGTGTTGCGCCCATGTCGGCGGCCAGCTTCAGGCGGTAATCGTTGATGTCGGTGACCACCACGTTGCGGGCGCCCACGTGGCGCGCGATGCCGGCGGCGATGATGCCGATCGGGCCTGCCCCCGTGATCAGCACGTCCTCGCCGATCAGGTCGTATTCCAGCGCGCAGTGCGCGGCGTTGCCGTAGGGGTCGAAGAACGCCGCCAGCGACGACGGGATCTGGTCGGGCACCGGCCAGAGGTTGGATTGCGGCATCGCGATGTACTGGGCGAACGCGCCGTTGCGGTTGACGCCGATGCCCACCGTGTTGGGGCAAAGATGCGGACGCCCGGCCCGGCAGTTGCGGCACATGCCGCAGGTGATGTGGCCTTCGGCCGACACGCGCTGGCCCACGCGATACCCGCGCACTTCGCTGCCCACCGCGACGATCTTGCCCACGAACTCGTGGCCGATCACGAGGCCCGGCTTGATCACGCGCTGCGCCCACTGGTCCCAGTTGTAGATGTGCAGGTCGGTGCCGCAGATCGCGGTCTTCTCGACTTCGATCAGCACGTCGTTGTGGCCGTACTCCGGCACCGGCACCTCCTGCATCCAGATGCCTTTCGCGGCGTCGCGCTTGACCAGCGCCCTCATCATGTTCGGCATGGTGGTGCCTTGTCCCGATGGAAATGCCCGCCATTATAAGGCGGCGCAACAACCGGCCGACCACGTCGCAGCCCGTACAATCGGCGCGATGCCGCCCCATGCCGATGCCATCGACCTGCGTCCGCCCGCGATCTTCCTGATGGGCCCGACGGCCACGGGCAAGACCGCGCTGGCCTGTGCGCTGGCCGAACGCTTTCCGCTCGAACTCGTCAGCGTGGATTCGGCGCTGGTTTATCGGGGGCTCGACATCGGGGCGGCCAAACCCGACCCCGCTACCTTGCGGCGCCATCCGCACGCGCTGATCGACATCCGCGATCCGTCCGAGCCGTATTCCGCGGCCATGTTCCGCGAAGACGCGCTGGCGGCAATGCAGGCGATCACGGCGCGCGGCCACGTGCCGCTGCTGGTCGGCGGTACCGGCTTGTATTTCCGTGCACTGGAACGCGGGCTTTCGGTGATGCCGCCGGCCGATCCGGAACTGCGCGAACACCTGCGCGCGGAAGCCGAACGCGATGGCTGGCCGGCGTTGCACGCCCGCCTCGCGAAACTCGACCCCACGGCTGCCGCGCGCATCCGTCCCCACGACGCCCAGCGCATCCAGCGCGCGCTGGAAGCCATCGAAATTTCGGGCGATACGCTCACCGCATTGCACGCCCATGCGGCGGACGCAAAGCGCCTGCCGTATCGGGTGCTGAAACTGGCCCTGATTCCCCCCGACCGGGCAGCCCTGCGCGAGCGCATAGCCGCACGATTCGACGCCATGCTGGAAGCGGGATTTCTGGGTGAAGTCGAACGCCTGCGTGCGCGGGGTGATTTGCATCCCGATTTGCCCGCGATACGTGCCGTGGGTTATCGGCAAGCCTGGGCGTATCTCGATGGCGACCTTTCCCGGGCCGAGTTTCGCGAACGCGCCATCCACGCGACCCGGCAACTGGCCAAGCGCCAGACCACGTGGTTGCGAAGCGAACCGGATGCGCGCGCGCTCGACCCGGACCGGCCTGACTGCGGCGGGTACGCCGGCACTGCACTGGCATTGTTTCTCGGTATCGGGAAGGGATAAAAGGACCCAATTCGGGGCGATTTGCGTTAACATCCGACGGCGAGGGAGAAGCCCCGGATCGAAAGGCCATAACAATGTCGAAGAGCCAATCGCTGCAGGATCCGTTTTTGAATGCCTTGCGCCGGGAGCGCATTCCGGTCGCGATTTACCTGGTCAACGGCATCAAGTTGCAGGGCGTGATCGAGTCTTTCGATCAGTTCGTGGTGCTGCTGCGCAACCAGGTCAGCCAGATGGTGTACAAGCACGCCATCTCGACGGTGGTGCCGAGCCGCGCCGTCAAGGTCGGGGCGGAAGACTCGAAGACGGACGACGCCGAAAGCCCGGCGCAGGACTGATTTCCCTGTTCGAACGAGAGAAGCGAGGCGAACGTGCGCTGCTGGTGTTGCCGTATACCGGCAAGGCAGAGGCCGCGCGCCGCGCACAGGAATTCGCCGAACTCGCCAAATCCGCCGGTGCGGACATCCTGGGCAGCGTGCACGCGCGCGTGGATGCGCCCAATCCGAAGTTCTACATCGGCACCGGCAAGGCCGATGAAGTGCAGGCGAAGGTGCGCGAACTCGGCGCCGACCTGGTGCTGGTCGACCATGCCCTCACGCCGGTGCAGGAACGCAACCTCGAAAAGCACCTGTCCGCGCGGGTGATCGACCGCGCCGCGCTGATCCTCGACATCTTCGCGCAGCGCGCGCAATCGCACGAAGGCAAGCTGGAAGTCGAACTCGCGCAGCTGAAGCACATGGCGACGCGATTGGTGCGTGGCTGGACCCACCTGGAGCGCCAGCGCGGCGGATCGATCGGCTTGCGCGGTCCTGGCGAAACCCAGCTCGAAACCGACCGCCGGCTGTTGCAGAAGCGCGTCGAGCAGTTGCAGAAACGCATCGACAAGGTCGGCGTGCAGCGCGACCAGCAGCGGCGCGCGCGCTTGCGCAACACGCTGCCGCGCGTGGCGCTGGTCGGTTACACCAACGCCGGCAAGTCCACGCTGTTCAACGCGGTCACCCGCGGTGCCGTGTACGCCGCCGACCAGTTGTTCGCGACGCTGGACCCGACCGTGCGGCGGCTGGAAGACCTGGACGCCGGTCCGGCGGTGCTGGCCGACACGGTCGGCTTCATCCGCGAATTGCCGCACGATTTCGTCGCGGCGTTCCGCGCCACGTTGTCCGAAGCGCGCGATGCCGACCTGCTGTTGCATGTCACCGACGCCGCCGATCCGGAACGCGACCTGCTGATGAACGTCGTCAATGGCGTCCTGGATGAAATCGGGGCCGGCGAGGTGCCGCAGTTGAGGGTGTTCAACAAGATCGACCTGCTGGATGCCCGAGTGCCGGTGGCTGGGGATCACGAGCCGGTACTCCACGACCCGTCCTTGCGCCGGATCGGACCGCGCATCGACCGCGATGGGCAAGGCGTGCCGACGGCGGTATGGCTGTCGGCTGCAAGTGGCGAAGGCCTCGACCTGCTGCGCCAGGCCGTCAGCGAGCGGCTTGCCGGGGCGCGGGTCCACGCGGAACTGCGGCTGCCGCCGCGTGCGGGACGCCTGCGTGCGCGCCTGATCGAGCTCGGCGCGGTCAAGTCCGAGCGCTATGACGAACACGGCTGGCGCCTCGACATCGATGCTCCGCGCGACCTGTTGCTGCCGCTGGCCGGTGACGTGCGCGGGGACGATGCGCAGCTTTTCCGTGATTGGCTCGACGCGGCGTGACCGTGCGATCGGCCCTTGTTGCTGCATCGTGGATGCGCTCGATGCGGCTGGATGCCGCTGCTCGGCAAGCGTCAAGACGCTCTCCCTGCACTGGTTTTACACCCCAGCGGCTTCGATTCAACCTTCGAAGGAAGCGTCCGGCGCTCTGCTAGAATGCAGCGTTTGCGCCTGACCGTGGCGCGCCATTCCCGCAACCCGAGGCTGTGCGAAATGCCCTGGAAGGAACCCGGCGAAAAACCGCGCGAACCCAGGGGCCGTGAACCGTGGGGGCAGGGGGGCGGCCAGGGCGGCGGCCCCGACCTGGATGCGTGGTTCCGCAAGGCACGGCGCCGGCTCGGCCCGTTCGGCCGCGGCCCCTTGGGCGCGCTGGCACTGATCGTGGTGCTGATCGTGTTGTGGTTCGTGATCGGCGGCTGGACGTCGATCGGCAGCCAGCAAGTGGGCGTGCTGCTGCGGTTCGGACATTTTCAGCGCGTGTTGCAACCCGGCGTGCACCTGCACCTGCCGCCGCCCATCGACAACGTGCAGAAGGTCGACACCCATCGCGTTCGCACGGTGAACGACGAAGCACGCGTGCTCACCAGCGACGGGCAACTGGTGCTCGTCGACTACGACGTGCACTACAAGGTCACGAACGCGCGCGCGTTCCTGTACGCCACCCGTGATGCCGAGGAAGTCGTCCGCAACGCGGCGATTTCCGCCGTGCGCGCGGCGACGGGCACCCACGAGCTGCAATGCCTCATCGACGGCCTCGGCACGCCGTGCGCGGCGGGGCCCGTCGACACCGACAAGCTTGGCGCGGATGTCCTCGCCCGCCTGCACGCGTCGCTGCCCGACGCACAGGACAAACTCGGCGCCGCGATCACCGACGTCGATGTCGAGAGCATCGGCGTGCCTTCGGACGTGAGGCAGGTCTTCGATGCGATCCAGAAGGCGCACGACGACGTCAAGACCATGAAGACCAGCGCCGAAGCCGACGTCGCGCGCCGCAAGGTCGATGTCAAGAACGAAACGGCATCGATCAAGTCCGATGCCGAGGCGTACCGGCATCAGGCGGTCGCCGACGCCAATGCGGCGGTCGCCCGTTTCGAACGCATCCTGCCGCAGTACCAGGCTGCGCCGCAGGTGACGCGGCATCGGCTGTGGCTGGACACCATGCAGGCGGTATTGACCCGCAACCGCGTGGTGGTGAACACCGGCTCCGGCGACGTGATCGTGCAATTCCCCGCACAGCATCCCCAGGTGAGCGGTGCCCCTGCAAGCGCGGCCAGCGGGGCGGCGCCTGCCCCGGTCGCGCCCGCCTCGTCGGCATCGGCCGCGCTGCCCGTGACCTCCGGCCCCAACGTGCAGGCGGTGGACTGATGAAATATGCCATTCCCGTCGTGATCATCGTGCTGGCGCTGCTCGGCGCCAACGGCATCTACGTGGTGGGCGAAGGACACGCCGCGGTGGTGTCGCGCTTCGGCGACATGCAGGCCGCGGGCATCGGGCCCGGGCTGCATTTCAAGCTGCCGTTCGTGCAGGACATTTCGGTGTACGACACCCGCGAAATCACCACGCAGGCCGAACCGGGCGATTGCAAGACGCGCGACGGCCAGCTCGTGCGCGTCGGGTTCCACGTGCGCTGGCAGATCGTCGATCCCGCGTTGTATTACAAAGTGACGTCGGGCGACGAACTGCAGGCCATCCAGCTGATGGAGCCGCTGATCCGCGATGCGCTGCGCAAGGATGTCGCGAACATCGACCTGCCGGCCCTGCTCTCCGCCAGCGAAGCGATCGGTGCGCAGTTGCGCGGCAAGGTCGGCGCGGAGGTTCGCAGGAAACTCGGCATCGAGGTGCTGGATGTCGCGATCGGTCGCGTATTGCCGCCGGACGATGCGCTTGCTTCCGTCTACAAACGCATGACCACGGAGGCGCAAGCCGCGGCAGGCACGGTGCGTGCCGAGGGCGAGGCCGCGGCGGCCGCCATCCGCGCCCGGGGAGATGCCGAGGACCAGCAGGTGCTCGCGGCCGCCAACCAGTCCGCGGCGGCGGTGCGCGGCGAGGGCGATGCGCAGGCGGCAAGAATCTATGCCACCGCTTCGGCGAAAGACCCGCAGTTTTTCCGTTACTGGAGCAGCCTCGACACGTGGCGCAAGAGCTTCAGCGGCGGTGGCGCCGTTGTGGTGCTGGACAAGGGATCTTCCTTCATGCAGGCGGTGGATGCGGGCGCTTCGGGCAACGGCGCGCCGATGAAGCATTGACGATTGCAGAAAAATTGTCGTCATTCCGGGGCCGCCCGCGACGTGGGCGGAACCCGGAATCGGTTTTTTCGCAGCCGGCAACACCGATTCCGGGTTCGCCTGCGACGAAACCGCAGGCGCCCCGGAATGACGAGAACAAAGGGGCGGCTGTCGGCCTATGGCGCGCATCAGCAAAAGCGAAACACATCGAAGCGAGAAAGTCATGGGACAAAGCGTAGTCATCCTCGGCGCCCAATGGGGGCGAACGGCTGCGCTTGCGGACTGCCAGTGGCAGTCCGCGCAGACGTGAGCGCCCGAGGCAGGAGCCGAGGGCAGGGTGACTTGGCGAGATCAGGAGGATCGAGCCTAGTCACCGATCGTCGCCCCACATCGAAACACAGCATCGAAGCGAGAAAGTCATGGGACAAAGCGTAGTCATCCTCGGGGCCCAGTGGGGCGACGAAGGCAAGGGCAAGATCGTCGACCTGCTGACGCAGGACATCGGCGCGGTGGTGCGTTTCCAGGGCGGGCACAACGCCGGCCACACGCTGGTGATCAAGGGCAAGAAAACCGTCCTGCACCTGATCCCGTCGGGCATCCTGCGCGAAGGTGCGCTGTGCCTGATCGGCAACGGCGTGGTGCTCTCGCCCGCGGCGCTGCAGAAGGAAATCGCCGAGCTCGAAGCCAACGGCGTGGAAGTGCGTTCGCGGGTCAAGATCAGTCCGGCGACGCCTTTGATCATGCCGTACCACATCGCGCTGGACCAGGCGCGGGAAAAAGCGGCCGGCGCCGGCGCCATCGGCACCACCGGACGCGGCATCGGCCCGGCGTACGAAGACAAGGTCGCGCGCCGTGGCGTGCGTGTCGCCGACTTGAGCTATCCGGACGAACTCGCCGACAAGCTGCGCGAAGTGATGGACTACCACAACTTCGTGCTGACGAAGTACCTCAACGCCGACGCCGTCGATTTCCAGCAGACGCTGGACGAAGCCATTGCATTCGGCGAATACGTCGAGCCGATGAAGTCCGACGTCGCCGGCATCCTGCACGATCTGCGCCGCAATGGCGAACGCGTGCTGTTCGAAGGCGCGCAGGGCGCGCTGCTCGACATCGACCACGGCACCTATCCGTACGTCACGTCATCCAACACCACCACCGGCGGTGCGCTGGCCGGCGCCGGCGTCGGCGCCGACTACATCGACTACGTGCTCGGCATCGCCAAGGCCTACGCCACCCGCGTCGGCGGCGGTCCGTTCCCGACCGAACTCGACGACGACATCGGCGAAGGCATCCGCAAGCGCGGCGACGAATTCGGCGCCTCCACCGGCCGCCCGCGCCGCTGCGGCTGGATGGACATCGTCGCGCTCAAGCGCGCCGTCGCCATCAACGGCATCTCGGGCCTCTGCATCACCAAGCTCGACGTGCTCGACGGCATGGAAAAACTGAAGGTGTGCATCGCCTACGAATACCGCGGCAAGCGCACCGAGTACGCGCCGCTCGACGCCGAAGGCTGGAAGGAATGCACGCCCGTGTACCTGGAATTCCCCGGCTGGAGCGAATCCACCCACGGCGTCACCGAGTGGGACCAATTGCCGCCCGCCGCGCGCGCCTATCTCCGTGCACTCGAAGAACTCGCCGGCTGCCCCCTCGCGATCGTCAGCACCGGCCCCGACCGCGACGCCAACATCATCCTCCAGGACCCGTTCGCGTAAGCGCCGTAGCCCCGGCGCCGGCCGAAACTTTGCCCGCTCCCTTCAGGAGAGGGTGGCTGTGTCCCTTCTCCCTCCGGGAGAAGGTGACGCTCTGTGTGTTCCTTCTCCCTCCGGGAGAAAGTGGCGCTGTGTGCGTTCCCTTCTCCCTCCGGGAGAAGGTGGCGCGAAGCGCCGGATGAGGGTTCGGTTTCGCCGCATCGCATCAAGGGGCGAAACCCACGCCGCTCTTTTCGCCTCTGCCGTCATACCCCCCCCCAGGTCCGAGCTTTTCCCCACTCCTTCCGGGAGTGGGGCGCAGCGCACCGCTCTTCTTCTTGCGCACAGCGCCGGGTAAGGGGCCGTTGTCCAGGCCAGCCGGCACGTCGGGTACAGCGCAGCGCACCCCACCGCGTGCCCGGCCGGCTCCATCCGCCGCAGATCCGCTCAATCGGCGGGTTCGTCCGGATGTCGCTGGCGCCACTCCGCGAGCCGCTTCGCGTACTCTTCCAGTTCCTCGGCATACACCGTGAGCACGCACGACTCGCAACCGCTCTCGCAACAATCCCCGGGCAGTGGTTTTTCGGGTGGACGCGGCCTGGGATCCGGATCGTTCATCAGACCATGAGCCTAGCACCGCGTGCCCTGTCGCAGCCCCTGCGACATCCCCGCGCTACATTGCGGACATCCGGCAGGGGGAACACCATGATCGAACAAGACCGCCTGGCCCGTGCGTTGGCGCTGGCGCATGAGGCCCACCGCATGCAGAAGCGCAAGGGCACCGACATTCCCTACATCGCCCATTCGATGGCCGTGGCCTCGCTGGTGCTCGAATTCGGCGGCAGTGAGGAGCAGGCCATCGCAGCGTTGCTCCACGACACCATCGAGGACGGCGGCGAAGCCTACGCCGACCGCATCGACGAGGCGTTCGGACCTGAGGTCCTGGCGATGGTGCGCGATTGCACCGACGGCACGTTCGAACAAAAGGCCGCCGCGCGCACGCCGCACGCGAAGTACACCGAATGGAAGGCGCGCAAGCTGGCGTACATGCAACACCTCCGCGCGATGTCCGCCGATTCGCCTTCGCTGCTGGTGTCGGCCTGCGACAAGCTGCACAACGCCCGCGCGATCCTCGCCGACCTGCGCCTGCTCGGCGCTGCGCTCTTCGATCGATTCACTGGCCGCCGCGACGGCACCCTGTGGTACTACGACGAACTCGCCGGCATCTTCGCCGACAAGGGCGCCGCACCCGCGCGCAGCCTCAATCGAGCCGTCGCCGCGATGCACGCCGAAACGTCACCCGCCCGGGCTTCGTTCCCGATGCCAACCGATGACATTCGACCGTTCGCGTAGTCCGGAGCAGAGCCCCGCCAAGCCCAACGGCGCCCTTTGCCCCCGTAGGTTGGCGCTGAACGCCGCCAAGCTCAACGGTGGCCCGTCCGCTCCTGTAGGTTGGCGCTGAGCGCAGCGAAGCCCAACAGTGGCACGTCCGCTCCCGTAGGTTGGCGCTGAGCGCAGCGAAGCCCAACGCAGGCCTACCGTTCTTGCACGTTCCAGCCAAGCGAAGCCCAACGCCCATTATTTCGAACCCATCACGAACTGATTCCCTCCGGATCCTTGAAGATCGTGTACGTCCCTCACGGCTGGGCCTTCGGCTCGTGCAGGAATTCCACCCCGCGTTGCTTCAACTGCCGGTAGGTCGCTTCCACGTCGTCGCAGCCGAACGAACCATTGAAGAACGTCCCGATGCGATCCTCCTGGCCCTCAGGCGTGAACAGCACCAGGCGCGTTTCCGCGTTGCCGACCCGCAGCTCGATCCAGCGCTGCGTCTCGCCCATCGGTTGATCGGTCACCACGCGAAAGCCGAATTTTTCGGTCCAGAACTCGAGCGCACGTGCTTGGTCGCGGGTCGGGACGCCAACGAACTTGAGGTGGGTGATCATTGGTCGATCCGGGAAGTTGGGAGGGCCTACTCTGGCACGCCGTCGGCGCCTGCTGTATCAGCATCAGCTATAGTGTTCATTACCATGGCAGACCTGCCGCTCGATCGTTACGTCATCGACGTGCTGATGCCCGACCTGGTCGGGCACGACCGCTCGGCGTCCGGCTTCCTGGTGTACCTGTACCTGTGGCGGCAGAGCCACGGCCGCGGGCACGCGACCATCGAAGCCAGTTACCAGACCATTGCCGACGACATCGGCCTGTCGAAGACCGCCGTGCAAACCGCCGTCGCGCGGCTCAAGCGCCGGCGCCTCGTGAGCAGCGAGCTTCGCCACGCTACCGCGACGCCCGTTTACCGCATCCTGCGGCCTTGGGCCAGCAAACTTTAGGCGTGCCCATGCACCTCGCCAAGGCCGGAGCTCAGTTCTTCGCTTCCGTCGCTCCGGCGAGGAGGCCGCCTTGTTCGTTTCCTTGGGGTCATGCCGGCATTTCGGGACCAAGCGCCTTTGCTGCTCCACCTTGGCTAATGCTGCTGCATTCGTTACGCTGGCGCGGGAATTGCCACGCCTAGCGTGCGAACAGGGGGACATTACACGGAGCGTTGATACGCGGGGCCGGCTCGCTCGTGGCCGATTCGCTCGACGTATGTCCGCGGAATCCCCAACGCGTTTTGGTCATGGCCAGGAGCACTCCTGTCTTTGAAATATTTGGAGAATCGGGTGAATCAGCAGTTGCACGAAGAACTCAAAAGCAAGATTTGGGAAATCGCCAATCGCTTGCGCGGGCCTTACCGCCCACCGCAATACCGACTGGTGATGCTGCCGCTGGTGGTGTTGCGCCGACTCGATTGCGTGCTTGAGCCGACCAAGAACAAGGTGCTCAAGGAGTACGCGAAACTTCAAGCCAAGAAGGTGCCGCAGGAAGCCATGGTGCGCATGCTCACGCGTGCGGCCGACGCCAAGCGCAAACAACCGCTGTACAACGTCAGTCCTTTCACCTTCGCGAAGTTGCTGGACGATGCGGAGAACATCGCACCAAATCTCGTGGCCTACATCAGCGGCTTCTCCGAATCCGCGCGCAGCATCTTCGAGAAGTTCGGCTTTGCCGAACAAATCGAGAAGCTCGATGCCAGCAACCGCCTGTTCACGGTGGTCAAGGCGATGGCCGCGTTGGACCTGCATCCGGACCGCATCGACAACCTGCAAATGGGTTACCTGTTCGAACACCTGATCATGCGCTTCAACGAGCAGGCGAACGAAGAGGCGGGCGACCACTTCACCCCACGTGAGGTGATCCGCCTGATGGCCAGCCTGGTCTATACCGGCGAAACTGACGTCTACACGCCGGGCATCTACCGCACCATTTACGATCCGGCCTGCGGTACCGGCGGCATGTTGTCGGAATCTGAAAAGTTCATCATTGGGCAGAACGAAAGTGCCAACCTGGAGCTGTTCGGCCAGGACTACAACCCTGAATCCTGGGCCATCTGCTGCTCGGACATGCTGATCAAGGACGAGCAGATCGGCAACATCGTGCTAGGCGATACGCTGGGCGACGGCAAGACCCGTGATGGCTTCGAGGGCCGGCAGTTCCACTACTTGTTGGCCAACCCGCCATTCGGCGTCGAATGGAAGGACCAGAAAACGGTTGTGGAGAACGAAGCCAAGACGCTAGGCTTCAACGGCCGCTTCGGCGCCGGCACGCCAGCCATCAACGATGGTTCGCTGCTGTTCCTGCAGCACATGATCTCCAAGATGCACCCCTCCCCGGAAAACGGCGGGGAAGGATCGAAAATCGCCATCGTCTTCAACGGATCGCCGCTGTTTTCCGGTGATGCCGGCTCCGGCCCGTCCAATATCCGCCGCTGGATCATCGAAAACGACTGGCTGGACGCCATCGTCGCCATGCCCGACCAGTTGTTCTACAACACTGGCATCTATACCTACATCTGGCTGGTCAGCAATCGCAAACCCGAGCAGCGGCGCGGCAAGGTGCAACTGATCGATGGCACCCGCTTTTTCCAGCGCATGAAGAAGAGCCTCAACAACAAGCGCCACGAAATCAGCGACGATCAGATCGCACAACTAACGCGCATCTACGGCAACTATACCGACGGGGAAACCGCAGAGGTCGTGATCGACGGAAAAGTCGAAACGCGTGTCGTTTCGCGCATTTTCGACAATCGCGAATTCGGTTTTCTGAAGATAACGGTGGAGCGTCCGCTGCGCATGAATTTCGCTGCCATGCCCGAGCGCATTGCACGGCTGGACGAACAGAGCGCTTTTGCCAACCTTGCTGTCTCCAAGAAGCGCAAGGACAAGTCGCAAATGGCAAACGAAGTGGCCGAGGGTGAGCGACTGCAGCAAGCCGTCCGCAACCTGCTGGCCAGCCTTGAACCCAAAGGCAAATACATGGACCGAGCTGTGTTCGACGCCGACCTAGCCAAGGCCGCCAAGAAGGCAAAGCTCAAACTTACCGCACCGATCAAAAAAGCCATCTTCGCCGCGCTGGGCGAGCGCGATGCAGATGCGGACATCTGCCGCGACAGCAACGGCCAGCCGGAGCCCGACAGCGAACTTCGCGATACCGAGAACGTCCCGTTGCCTACGCACTTCGATGTGCCGCAGGGATTCGTCATGAAGCCCGGTATGGCACTGCCTATGGACTTCGGCCCCGACAAGCCCAACGATGCGCTGAACAGGGCGATGCGTCCAGCCATCGAGGCCTACATGCAGGCCGAAGTGCTGCCGCACGTGCCCGACGCTTGGGTGGATTACAGCAAGACCAAGGTCGGCTATGAAATCCCGATCAACCGGCACTTCTACGTGTACAAGCCGCCGCGTGCGCTCACGGACATCGAGCGGGATATCCAAGAGCTGGAAGGGAAGATTGCCGGATTATTGAACGGACTGGTCGGATGAGCACTGCGTTAGAAAGACAATGGCTGGCGGAACTGCCTAGGCATTGGCGAGCAAAACGCGCGGATTTTCTATGCGACCAGTACCGTATTACCGTCGACCCTGGTGCATACGGTGACCGCCTTGTGGCGCATTACTCAATCCCACAGGTACAGGAAACGGGCGGGCCACTTTTAGAGCCCGCAAGTGACATCGACAGTACAAAACTGCTCATAACTGCACCAACGCTTCTGGTATCGAAGCTCAATCCTCGCAAGAGCACAATTTGTGTTGCCGAGCCGATTGATGGATACCCAACGCTTGCTTCAGGAGAGTTCGTTGCAATCAAGTCTGACAAGATTGACCAGCGATATGCTTATTATCTGTGGTCCAGCGAGAAGGTTACAGCTCGTCTTTCTGCGCTCGTTCAGTCGGCTACACGTTCCCATCAACGCATCAACCCGGCAGACATTACGAAGCTTCCTTGGAAATGGCCATCGCTTGAAGTCCAACGTCGTATCGCACGATTTCTGGACGAAAAGACGGCTCGCGTCGATGCGCTTGTCGAAAAAAAGCGTGCGCTGCTCGACCGACTGGCGGAAAAGCGTCAGGCACTCATCACCCGCGCCGTCACCAAAGGCCTCGACTCCAACGCACCGATGAAAGACAGCGGCATCGACTGGCTAGGCGAGGTACCGGCGCATTGGGGGCTTGTCCCATTCAAGTGGCGCTGTCGGATTCAGAGCGGCCAGGTTGACCCGACTGACCCCACGTACGCGGACATGCCTCTGATCGCTCCGGATCATATTGAAAGTGCGAGTGGGAGACTTCTTGGGGTGACCTCTGCCGAGGAACAGGGGGCCATTAGTGGAAAATATCTGTGCCCTGAGGGTTCGGTCCTTTATTCAAAGATACGCCCCGCATTGCGAAAGGTTGCGTTGTTCGATGGCCAGTGCCTTTGCAGTGCTGATATGTACGCGATCGACCCCGGGTCCCATTTTGATCGCCGGTTTCTATTTTATTTCTTGCTTACAGATGCGTTCACTTCGTACGCGGAACTTGAGTCAATGCGCGTGGCGATGCCCAAGGTCAATCGAGAGGCGATAGGTTCATTTCTCCTGCCGATGCCGAAGTTGACAGAGCAACGAGAAATCGCGGCGCATTGTGCGAGCATGGATACAGCGATACGCAAGGCTGTGGATGCGGTGCTAAAAAGTGTGGCAAGACTTACCGAATACCGTAGCGCCTTGATCGCGGCCTCCGTCACTGGAAACATGGAGGGATTGCAGTGACATTGCCCGCCTCGACATACTTCGAGCACCTCAAGGCGTACGTCAATAATGATTACATCATCGACGATGGCGCGGCCGGAAAGGTAACGCTGGTCGAAACCTACTTTCGTGCCCAGGACACCAAGCCGAAAAAGCGCAAGATCGAACTCAAGTTTCCGAGCCTCGGGCTGGCGTTCAAGCTCGATCACGACGACTTCGAGACCTCCAAAGACAAATCAAAGCCACCATTGTTCCACTTCCTCGATGACACTGGCAAGGCTTGGTCAAAGCGCTGCGATTTTGTGGTGTTCTGGGTGTGTCGCAAAACGTTTCGTGCGGACTGCATCGAGTTCAAGTCCAAGAGCTTGGCCAAAGACAAGATCGTTCCCCAGCTGAAAGCGGGAGAATGCTGGTGCCGAAGTCTGAAGGGCACCATTGAAAACTACACGGGCGACAAGCGGCGAATTATTGTCCGCAAATTTGTATTCGGCGAGAACGATCGGCCGGAACAATATTTGGCGCCGGACCGCCAGCTCAGGGCGGACCCATCGGTCCGTTACTACCACTTCGACGAGGTCAATGGTCGATCGCTTGAAGAGTTGGAGAATCCCTCCGTTCTGGAGATTTGACCGATGCCGGCCTTTACCGAAACTGCGTTCGAGAGCGCCATTGAACAGGGCCTGGTCGCAGCTGGCGGCTACCGGAAGCGCTACGCCACAGATTACGACGAAGCGCTGGCTCTGTTTCCGGATGACGTGATCGGCTTTATCCAGGACAGTCAGCCGAAACGCTGGGAACAACTGGAAACACTGCTGGCCGACAAGACTCACGCGACGGTTCTGGACAGTCTGGCCAAGGAGCTTGCGACGAAGGGCACGCTGCATGTGCTGCGTCACGGCTTCAAGTGCTACGGCAAGTCGCTGCGGTTGGCCTATTTCCGACCCAATTCGGGACTGAACCCGGATGGCGCAGCGCAGTACGCGCACAACCGGTTGAGCATTACACGCCAGGTGGCGTTTACATCGGTATTGAAGCGGCCTGATGGCAAGCCGCGGCGTTGCATCATAGACGTCACGCTGGCGGTAAATGGCTTGCCGGTGGCGACGGCGGAGTTGAAGAACCCGCTGACCGGCCAGCGCGCCGCTGACGCGGTGGCGCAGTACCAGCGTGATCGAGACGGGCGAGACCTGCTGTTCGCGTTCAAACAGCGCGCGTTGGTGCATTTCGCCGTGGACCCGGACGAAGTGTGGATGACCACGCGACTGAAAGGTCGCGAGACGGTATTCCTGCCGTTCAATCGTGGCTATGAGCACGGCGCAGGCAACCCACCGGTGCCCGGCAACTGGAAGACCCACTATTTGTGGGACGAGGTGCTGCAGGCCGACAGTCTGCTCGACATTTTGCAGCGCTTCATGCACCTGGAAGTGAAGGAGAAGAAGGTCAGCAGCGACAAGGGTGCGCGTACTATCCGCAAGGAGTCCATGATCTTTCCGCGCTACCACCAGCTCGACGCGGTGCGCAAGCTGACGGCGCATGCACGGGTCCACGGTTCTGGCCGCAACTATTTGGTGCAGCATTCGGCGGGTTCGGGCAAATCCAATTCCATTGCCTGGCTTGCCCACCGGCTGGCCAGTCTGCATGACGCTCGGGACGTCAAGGTGTTCCATTCGGTGGTGGTGGTGACTGACCGCCGCGTGCTGGATCAACAACTGCAAGCCACCATCTATCAGTTCGAGCACAAGACTGGTGTGGTCGAAAAGATTGACGAGAACACCCAGCAGTTGGCACGCGCGCTGTCGCAGGGCACGCCGATCATCATCACCACCATCCAGAAATTCCCATTCATCGCCCAGGCGCTATCCACGCTGGAGAAGAAAGGCGAAGGCGTGGCCGTGGATACTGCCGGCAAGCGATTCGCGGTGATCGTGGACGAGGCACATTCTTCGCAAAGTGGTGAAACCGCCAGAACCTTGCGCGGCATGTTGAACAAGGATGGCATCGAGTCAGCGATTGCCGCCCAGCTTTCGGATGACGAAGACGATGAGATGTCGGAAGAGGCCAGAAAGGCGGTACTGCGTGACGCGTTGCGCCGTGCCCGTCAGCCCAACCTGAGCTTCTTTGCGTTCACCGCCACGCCCAAGTTCAAAACGCTGGTGCTGTTCGATGAGCCGGGTCCGTCCGGCACCGCGCCGTTCCATGAATACTCGATGCGCCAGGCCATTGAGGAAGGCTTCATCATGGACGTGCTGGATAATTTCACCACTTACAAGCGCTTCTACGGTCTGGTCAAGCAGGCCGAGAACGATCCCGAGGTGCCCCGCAGGAAAGCTGCCAAGGCGCTGGCGCGCTACATGGAGCTGCACGCTGTCAACATCGAGCAAGTGGTGTCAGTGATCGTGGAACACTTCCGGCTGCATGTAATGCAGGAAATCGGTGGCCGCGCCAAGGCGATGGTGGTGACCGGCTCGCGGCTGGCGGCGGTGAAATACAAGCTCGCTTTTGACAAGTACGTCCGAGAGCGAGGATATAGCGGCATCCGATCGCTGGTGGCGTTCTCCGGGACAGTGGAGGATCCGGACGATCCGGGTTCAGCCTATACCGAGGTGGCCATGAACGAAGGTCTGGCCGAGAGCGAACTCCCGGAGGCCTTCGAGCGCGATGATTATCGCGTGCTGTTGGTGGCGGAGAAATATCAAACCGGATTTGACCAGCCGTTGTTGCAGACCATGTATGTGGTCAAGAAGCTGGCGGGTGTGCAGGCGGTACAGACGCTTTCACGCCTTAACCGTGTGGCACCCGGAAAAGCGCGAACCTTCGTCCTCGATTTCGTCAACGACGAAGACGAGATTTACAAGGCATTCAAGCCTTACTACGAGTCTACGCCGATAGGCGAGAATGCCAGTCCGCAGCGCCTCAATGCGCTGCAGCACCAGTTGCTGGAGTGGGCGATCTTCTCACCAGCGGATGTGGGCGCCTTTGCAGTGGTTTGGTACAAGGGTCGCCGCGAACAGTCGCCGGCTGATCATCGCCAGATAAACGCGGTGCTGGATGGTGTTGTGCAACGCTTCGGTCAACGTGACGAGGAGGATCGGGAGGCGTTCCGCGCGCAACTCACCGCGTTTCGTAATCTCTATGCATTCCTGTCGCAGATCATTCCCTATCAGGACAGCGAACTCGAGAAGTTCTATACCTTCGTCCGCAATCTGATCAGCAAGCTGCCGCCACCCGGAGATGGCCGTGCATTCACGTTGGATGACGAAGTGGCGCTGCGTTTTTACCGCTTGCAACAGATGACTGATGGCTCGATCGATCTGGAAAAGGGCTATGCCTACCCGTTGAAAGGGCCAACCGATGTTGGCACCGGCGGTGTCAAGGATGAGGAGGTGCCGCTTTCGACCCTCGTAGACAAGCTCAACGACCGATTTGGCACAGATTTCACACAAGCCGACCAGCTTTTCTTTGATCAAATACGCGTGTCAGCCGAAGAGAACGAGAAGATCGTCGAAGCCGCCAAGGCAAACAACCTTTCCAACTTTTCAGCATTTCTCGAGAAAGCACTGGATGAGTTGTTCATTGATCGCATGGAAGGCAACGAAGACATCTTCTCCCGCGTAATGACCGACAAGGCGTTCCGCAACGCGGCCCAGGAGCATCTTGCGCGAGAGATATTTGAGCGCGTGCGCGGGGCTGACGAGAAGACGAGCAGTGGGCCCGTTCTGACGACGAGCGACTGAGGAAGGCTGCGTAATTGGGTCGCATAGCGGTGCAGTTGGGTGCAGGGGAAGGGGGAAATATAGATGAGCGATATCCAGTTGTTTCGACTTTCAAGCGGGCGCGCAACGGAACTTCCCAGTCGCGCGGCCACGGTCGAAAAGCACCTGCAAAGCTTGATCGAATCGCAGATGCAGACCTTTCTTGGCGTGCGCTTTCTAGCCAGCGAGTACGCCACTGGCAAAACCCATCGCGGACGCATTGACTCGCTCGGCCTCGACGAGAACGACTGTCCCGTGATCATCGAGTACAAGCGTCATAGTCACGAAAATGTGATCAATCAGGGTCTGTTCTACCTGGACTGGTTGTTGGACCACCGCGCGGAGCTTCAGTTGCTGGTGATGCAGAAGCTTGGCAGCGAGCCCGCCAACAAGATCGATTGGGCGGGTACGCGGCTGTTGTGCATTGCCGCGGACTTCACCCGTTACGACGAGCACGCGGTGCAGCAAATTCCGCGCAACGTGGAATTGATCCGCTACAAATTGTTCGGCGATGACTTGCTTTTGCTCGATCTCGTGAACGCGGTAGCCGTGAGCGACGCCACGACCGCCAAGGTCGACGCGGCCGACGTGACGTCACCGACAAAGCCGCGGAATGTAGGCAAGGACAAGACAGCCGAGGAGCAGTTGGCTGGTGCGCATCCGGAAGTTCGCGCACTGTACGAAGCTCTCGCAGGCCATCTGCTCGCTCTTGGGGATGACGTGCAGGAGAAACATCTCAAGCTGTACGTCGCGTTCCGCAGGCTGAAGAACTTTGCTTGCGTGATCCCCTATCGTGACAAGCTGCTGGTCATGCTTAAGCTCGATCCCGACACGGTCGCGCTGGAAACCGGGTTCAGTCGAGATGTTCGCAACATTGGAACTTGGGGTACCGGTGATCTCGAACTCACCCTCCGTAGCAGGGTCGATATGGAGCGTGCTTTGCCGTTGCTGGAGCGTAGTTACAACGAAAATTAGGGACGCCGTCGAAGACTTGACTCCAACCCGCCCCACGTTTGCGCGGCTCTGGGCGAAAAGCCGAGACCAGCGGAAGACAATGGCCAGGAAGCAGCAGAGCAGCCTTCTTTTCTTATTCGCACAAAGACGAAGGGCTACGCGATCGGTTGGAGGTCCGTCTGGCTGGGCTGAAGGTCGAAGGCGCTATTTTCCCATTGGCATGATCGGCGGATCACAGCGCGCGATCCGCCGGATCGGCGACTGTGGCCTTACTTACCCTATAGGCCGTACCTGAGCGTCGAACCAGCATGGTTGAACGTCGTTCCAGCGTATATACAATGTGCGCACAGAGACAGAGCCATGCCCGCACGAGCGACCCGCGAAAAGACCATCAACCTGCGCGCCACGCCGGCGCAGAAGGCGCTGATCGAGCGCGCGGCTGAATCCGCCGGGGTGACGCGCACGGCGTTCATGCTGGATGCCAGCCTGCAGCGGGCAGAGGCCGTGCTGGCTGATCGTACGCGCTTCGAATTGCCGGCCGCGCAGATGGATCGGTTCCTGAAATCACTGGACGCGCCATTGCCCGACGAGGCAGCCCTCAAGAAGCTGCTCGCGCGCAGACCCCGCTGGGAACGCTGAGCGGTGGCGCTCGCGGCTCCGGTTGCGCTGGCGCCGCATCACGACTGTTCCGCCTTCGACTGCGGCCATGCAGAATTGGCCGACTGGTTGCGCCGTCGCGCGCAGGGCAATGAGGCCGCGCGCGGCTCGCGTTGCTTTGTAGTGTGCAAGGACAAGCGTGTGGTCGGGTTTTATGCGCTTGCGGCCGGCAGCGTGCAGCGCGAGCACGCGCATGGCGCCGCGAGGCGCAACATGCCGGATCCCATTCCGGCCATCGTGCTCGGACGTCTTGCCGTGGACAGCGCCTGGCAAGGGCAGGGGCTCGGCGCGGACCTGTTGCACGATGCGGTTCTGCGCGCGCTGCGCGCCTCGCGCGAAATCGGCGCGCGGGTTCTGCTGTGCCACGCCATTGACGAACGAGCCCGCCTGTTTTATCTCCATCACGGATTCGTGGAGTCCACGTTCGACTCGCTTACAGTGATGCTGGACTTGAGGAAAGCGGAAGCCGCATTGAAAGACTGAAGCGCGCGCCGCGACGGCGGACAATGGGTGACGGGGCCAATTGAGTGTAGTCCGACAGGGGAAACCGAATCATGACAACCTCCACGATGAAATCCGAACCTGCCCTCGGCGACATCGACAGTCTTCAGGGTGACCTCGACGAAACCGCACGCAACGCCGGCTATGCAGACGGGCTGGAATACGCCGGCTTCTGGGTTCGGTTTGGGGCGGTGCTGATCGATGCCGCTCTGCTGATGGTCATCACGGTTCCGTTGATCGTGTGGATCTACGGCTGGGGGTACTACGGCGATGGCAAGCTGATTGCAGGTCCGGCCGACTTCCTGATCAATTGGGTCGCGCCCGCCATGGGAACGGTACTGTTCTGGCGGCTTTGGCAGGCGACGCCCGGCAAGGCGATGTTGTCGCTGCACGTGGTCGACGCCGATTCGGGCAAGAGGCTTTCGGTCGGACAGGCCGCGGTGCGTTATCTCTGCTACTTCATTTCCATGCTGCCGCTGTGCTTTGGCTTCCTTTGGGTGGCGTGCGATCGCAAGAAGCAGGGATGGCACGACAAGATTGCGCGAACGGTGGTGGTGCGGGCGAAGGATCGGGGACCGGAACGCGTGCGGTTCAACAACTGATTTGGTTGCTTCGATTTCGTGACCGTTGCTGTGACCATCATCTCGGGCGGACAAACCGGCGCTGATCGCGCTGCGCTGGATTTCGCGATTGCGCACGGCATTCCGCACGGCGGCTGGTGTCCGCTCGGTCGCCGTGCCGAGGACGGCGTGCTCGATGCGCGCTACCTATTGCGCGAAACCGAGTCGAGGAACTATCGCCAGCGCACGCGCCGCAATGTCGTCGACAGCGACGCCACGCTGATCCTCAACCTCGGCGAACTTGTCGATGGAAGCCTCGCCACGCGGCAATTCGCCGAACAGGCGAACAAGCCCGTATGCGTGGTGCCGCTGGATGCGGATGATCTTGCGGCGGAAGTCGAGCGTGTGCGCGGGTGGTTGGCTGCGCATAAGATCGCGGTGTTGAACGTCGCGGGACCACGCGAGAGCAAACGCCCGGGCGTTTATCGACAAGCGTTGGCATTCCTTGAAGCGCTAAATGCTTTGCCTGGCGCGCAGCGTGTGTAGATTGAGTTGAATCGGGCTGGCTTCGGAGAAATCCATCACGACAATCACAGCCTCAGCCTCAACTCCTGCAACACCGATCTTTTGCGTCGTCACTTCGTGGCAACACTGCCCCGCAAGCCACCCGCGCATTCGGCCTGCACAGTATCCGCGCTCACGCCGACGCAGTGGACGAAGCCTTGCGGCTGGTCGGTGTCGACGAGCCGTTGTCCGACCGGCAGGCCGAAGGCCTGGATCGGCTTGCGCGTGCATCCGGCGCTGGCGCGGCAGTTGTCGGCGTAGAGGGCGTAGTGGCACACGCCGCTGGAGCTGGCGACGCAGCGGAAGGTGGCGACGCCGTGCACGATGTCCACTTCGCTGCGCAGGGTTTGCTGGCCGTTGGTGCTGGATTGCACGATGACCGTCTGGCCGTGCGGATTGCAACCGAACAGCGACAGGGCGAACCAGAACAATGCGGCAAGCTTGGTCATGGCGTTCTCCTTGCTTGGGTGCGCGGCGTCACAGGGGCCGGAACAGCGCCATGAACGGCGCACTCACGGCCAGGGTTTCGTCGCGGCCCTTGAGGCGCAGGCTGCCGCGGCCGCTGTCGTCGCGCACGATCGAGGCGATGGCCTTGAGGTTGACGATGGTGGAGCGGTGGATCTGGCGGAACGCCTGCGGGTCCAGCGTGGCCATCAGCTCGCGCAGCGGCTTGCGCAGCACGGCTTCTCCCTCGGCGGTGACGGCCACGGTGCATTTGTTGTCGGCGTGGAAGTACAGCACGTCGTCGACCATCACCAGGCGTGTTTCGCGTCCGCTGCTGGCGGTGATCCAGGTCAGCGGCGGGGCCTCCTTGCCGTGGCGTCCGCGGGCGAGTTCGCGCACCAGTTCGGCCAGCGCGGCGGCATCGAAATGGTTCTGCGACGCGCGTGACTTGAGGCGCTGCACCGCCGCGGCGAGGCGTTCCGGCTGGATCGGTTTCAGCAGGTAGTCGATCGCGCCGCGCTCGAAGGCGGCGATGGCGTACTGGTCGTAGGCGGTGGTGAACACGATCTGGGTTTCGGGGCTGCTCTCCGCGGCGGCGGCCGCGACGTCGAGACCGCTCAGGCCGGGCATGCGGATGTCGAGAAAGGCGGCGTCGGGGCGGTGTTCGGCGATCGCTTCGATCGCGGCGGCGCCGTCCTGGCATTCGATGACCATCTCGAGTTCCGGCCACGCCGTGGCGAGCTGGCGGTTGAGCTCGCGCCGCAGCAGGTCTTCGTCTTCGGCGATCACGGCCTTGATCATGGCGTCACCGCCTCGGGTTCGACGGTCTGCGCGGCCGGCACCGCGGGCACGGTGATGGTGGCGGCCACGCCTTCCGGCGCATTGGCGACCACCGACAGCGTGGCGCGCTCGCCGTAGATCAGGCGCAGGCGTTCGCGCACGTTCTTCAGGCCGATGCCGGTGCCGCCGCCCGCCACGCCGAAGCCGAGTCCGTCGTCGGCGACGGTGACCGCGACGCGGTCGTCGTCACGGCGCGCGAGCAGCCACACCGTGCCGCCGCCGGGCTTGGGTTCCAGGCCGTGCTTGATCGCGTTCTCGACCAGCGTCTGCAGCATCATCGACGGCATCTGGATCGCGCGCAGTGCGTCCGGTACGTCCACTTCCAGCGCCAGCCGCGGTCCCATGCGGATGCGCAGGATCTCGAGGTAGGCGCGGGTGCGTTCCAGTTCGTCGCCCAGCGTGGAGATCGCGCCGTCCGTGCTGGGCAGCGAATGCCGCAGGTACTGGATCAGGTGCCCGAGCATGCGGTCGGCCTGCTGCGGTTCGCTGCGCGTCAGCACCTGCGCGTTGGCCAGGGTGTTGTAGAGGAAGTGCGGCTCGATCTGCGCGTGCAGGAGGTTGAGGCGCGCGACCGAGAGTTCCTTTTCCGTCGCGGTCTGCTCGGCGGCGCGTTGTTCGTTGCGGCGGCGCTCGGCAATCCGTCGCGCGATCGCGCGGGTGATCGCCTCGGCATTCTCGAAGTTGGTGCCGTCGTCGACCCGGAACCAGTCGGCCCACGCGCCGGCTTCGGGCTCGCAGATCAGGGTGACGCTGCCGGTGCCGTCGCCGGGCGTGATGGTGGCGGTTACCTGGTTGCGCAGGCTGCCGAACCAGTTGGCCGGATTCAGGCGCGCGAAGCGGCTTTGGCCGTACACGTACGGCCGCCCGACCTTGGCGCGCAGTTGCAGGCTGTCGCGCGCGCTTTCGATTTCCTGGCTGCGCGGCAGCTCGCGGACGGCTGCGTCGAGCATGTCGAAAGCCTCGCCGGCCTCGAACGGAATCTCGATCTGCCGCCGCTGGCGGCTGCGCAGCGTGCCCTCGTCGACGCGGCCTGCGATCAGGCGTACCCGGCGCACGTGCGACACCGCACCGGCGATGACCAGCGCACCGAGGATGAACGCCACCAGCATGAACGGTCCGGAGACGCCACCGATGCCGATCGTGTTGGACAGGACGATCAACAGCGCGATGAACAGCAGCACCCAGGCGATGGCGATGCGCAGGACGAAGAACATGCCTTTGAACATGGCGGGCTGCTCCCGAGGCGTTGGTCGGAAGCATAGCCTCCTGCCGTGGCGGCGGAAGGGGCATGCGACGGAGGCGCCGGCCAGCGGCGCGAAAGGCGGAAATCGCGGAGTGAATGGCGCGGATGGCCGGTCGCCAACCTGCGCGTGAACCCGGCCCATGGGACTATGATGGTCGGGTCCTGCGAGCGAGGGCTGCCCACATGAGAACGGATGCCGATGTCTTCTGGCCCGCGCTGCCGTATGACGCGTGGAAGGACACCTACACAACATTGCACCTGTGGTCGCAGGTGGTGGGCAAGGTCGCGCTGGCGCTTGCCGCGCCGCTCAACCACTCGTGGGCCGTGGCGTTGCGGGTCACGCCACGAGGCCTGACCACGCGGCCGCTGCCGCATGGCGAGCGCAGCTTCACGATCCAGTTCGATTTCATCGATCATCAATTGCTGATCCGCACGTCGGACGGCGTGACGCGCACGCTGGAACTGAAGCCGCGCAGCGTCGCCGATTTCTATCGCGCGTTGCTGGACACGCTGGACGACATGGGTTTGCCGGTGAGGATCCGGCCGACTTCGACTGAATTGCCGCAGCCGATCCGGCTGGATCGCGACACGGAGCACCACAGCTACGACCGCGAATACGTCGACCGCCTGCGTCGCATCCTGGTGCAGGTCGATCGCGTGTTCACCGACTCGCAGTGTGCGTTCGTCGGCAAGTGCAGTCCGGTGAATTTCTTCTGGGGCAGTTTCGACCTGGCGGTGACGCGGTTCTCGGGTCGACGTGCGCCGCCGCGCCAGGGTCCGGAATTCGAGCGCGATGCGTATTCGCACGAGGTGATCAGCCACGGTTTCTGGCCGGGCAGCGGGCCCGTGCTGGAACCGGCGTTTTACGCGTACGCGGTGCCGGAGCCGGCCGGATTGAAGGAAGCGCAAGTGCAACCGGATGCCGCGTATTACCACCGCGAACTCAACGAGTTCATCCTGCCGTACGAAGCGGTGCGGCGGGCCGATTCGCCCGACGACGCGATCCGCGCCTTCATCGACAGCACCTACGCACGCGCGGCGGATCTCGCGCACTGGGACCGCGGAGCGCTGGATCGCGTGGCGGCGGCTTGAGCGTGCCATCGATGGCGCCGGATTCCGGCGTGCGCCGGAACGGCGGATTTGTAGATTGAGTTGAGCCCGGGCTTTTGCCCGGGCGAAGCCCAACGTTGGCGAACGATTGTTGAGCTTCGCGGAAAGCGCTCAGACAGCATCGAGGTCAGTATGTTGGGCTTCGCGAAAAGCGCTCAGCCCAACCTGCACGACGGCCGGGACGACGCGCAAACGCCATGCTCACCCCTGCCGCGCGGCTTCGATCGCGGCGATGTCGATTTTCTTCATGGTCATCATTGCCTCGAATGCACGCCTGGCGGCTGCGGGGTCGGGGTCGGAAAGCGCAGCCGTGAGGGCCCGCGGCACGATCTGCCAGGACACGCCGAAGCGGTCCCGGCACCAGCTGCACGCGTTTTCCGAACCGCCGTTGCCGACGATGGCGTTCCAGAGGCGGTCGGTTTCGGCCTGGTCGTCCGTGAAGACCTGGAATGAAACCGCCTGGTTGAATTCGACCCCCGGGCCGCCGTTCAGGCCCAGGAACGAAGTGCCGAGCACGGTGAATTCCACCGTCAGCACGTCGCCTTTCCTGCCGGCCGGATAGTCGCCGGGCGCGCGCTGCACGGCATCCACGTGCGAATCGGGGAAGGTGCCGGCGTAGAAGTTGGCGGCCTCCTCGGCGTTGCCGTTGAACCACAGGCAAACGGTGATGTTCCTGGCTGCACTGGCACTGGGCATGGTTCCTGTCCTCGTCCTGGGTGGCGGGTGAAAGCCGTGGCTGCGCTTCATTCTGGCGCGCCCATGGCGACGACGAACGAAGGCGGGCGGAATCGACAATGCCGATCCCGGTCATCCGCGTGCCTGCGGCCGGCAACCCGGGCGGCGCGAGGGCGTAGAGTAGCCATTCGTTGCCGGAGTCGCGGATGCGCAACCTCGATTTCTCTTCCTGGCACGCGCTGCTGTCCACGCTGGTGGGACTGGCCGCGATCACCCTGATCGGCGTGGGTCTGCGGCTGCTGGTGATGCAGTCGCTGCAGCAGCGGCGCGAGCGCCAGAACCGGCAGATCAACGAGCGGCTGCGCACGCTGATCGCGGCCTACAAGACGCTGGGGGATCGTTCACCGGCAACCTCATGGTCGACCCCACGCATCTGCGCGACCTGCGGCGCCGCGACGCGGGCGTTCCGGACGCCACGGAAGCGGACGCCGCGGAGCCTGACCTGCCGTCCGCCGATCAAACCGCGGGCAGCCACCGGGCGCGGCGCATCCGCGACGCGGTGGAAGCCGCGTTGTCGGACATCATCCTGTTGGGCACCGAGGACCAGGTGCGGCTGGCGGCACGGGCCGCGGCGGAACTGGCCGCGGGCCGACCCGTGCATACGCACGAACTGGTGGTTTCGCTGCGCGACTTCATCCGCAAGGCGCTGGATCTCGCCCCGGTTCCCGCGGACGTCGAAGTACCCCGGCAAGGCCCGGTGCGCACGCAGGGTTCGCGTGGCAAGGGCGAAGGCGGCGGCAAGGGTGAAGCGCGGGGCGGGCGCGGTGGCGGCGGCATGGGCGCCGGGATGGGCGTGGGGATGGGCATGGGGCCGGGCACCCACGGCCTGGACGACGACGATCCGCATCATTGACGGCTTCCGCTTTCCGCGTTCGCGAGCATCGAGGTTCACGCGAAGTCATTCCCCGTGCGCCCAATGGCGGGCGCGTCGCTTCCTTCGTGCGGACCGCGCTAACCTTCCCGGTCGGCATTGCCACATGGAGTGGACGGAATGAATACACGCGCGCTGGGCTCTTCGGGTCTGCAGGTTTCTGAGGTCGGACTGGGCTGCAACAATTTCGGCGGACGGCTGGACGAGGCGGGCACGCGCGCGGTGGTGCACGCCGCGCTGGATGCCGGCATCAATTTCTTCGACACCGCCGATTCGTACGGCGACAAGGGCGGGTCGGAAACGCTGCTCGGGAAGATCCTCGGCACGCGCCGCCGGGACGTGATCCTGGCCACCAAGTTCGCCTCGCCGATGCGCGAGGGGGCGCGCCGCGACGCGTCGCGGCGCTACATCATGCAGGCGGTCGAGGCCAGCCTTGCGCGGCTGCGGACCGACTGGATCGACGTGTACTACCTGCACTGGCCCGATCCGCTGACGCCGATGGAGGAAACCCTGCGCGCGCTGGACGATCTGGTCCGCGCCGGCAAGGTGCGCTACATCGGTTCGTGCAATCTCGCGGCATGGCAGGTGGTGGAGGCGGAGTGGATCGCACGCGAACTGAACCTCAACCGTTTCATCTGTGCGCAGAACGAATTCAGCCTCGTCGAGCGTGAGCCGGAGAAGGAGCTGCTGCCGGCGCTGCGCGCGTACGGCCTGGGCCTGGTCCCGTATTTCCCGCTGGCCAGCGGCCTGCTCACCGGCAAGTACCAACGCGACTCGGCGCTGCCCGCGGATTCGCGTTTTGCCCACGCGAAATTCAGCGGATTGGGCAACCGCTATCTCACCGAGGCCAACTGGAACCGCGTGGAAAAACTGCGCGCATGGTGCGCGAAGCACGGTTGCTCGCTGCTGCAACTGGCGTTCGCGTGGCTGCTCGCGCACGAGTGCGTCGCCAGCGTGATCGCCGGCGCCACCCGGCCCGAACAGGTCGCGCAGAACGCGCAGGCCGCGGCATGGCGTCTGGATGACGAGGCACTGGATTCGCTGCAGCAAGCGCTGGCGTAAGACCGCGGCCGATCCCGCGGGCGGATGCGGTGCCGACTGCGCTCCGTCATACTTCGCCGATGCCGTCGATCCGTCCGCTGTCCCCTGAACTCGTCAACCAGATCGCCGCGGGCGAAGTCATCGAACGCCCGGCATCGGTGGTGAAGGAACTGGCCGAAAACAGCCTGGATGCGGGTGCGCGCCGCGTCGACATCGAGGTCGAGCAGGGCGGCATGCGCTTGATTCGGGTGCGCGACGACGGCGGCGGGATCGCGCCGGACGAATTGCCTTTGGCGCTGGCACCGCACGCGACCAGCAAGATCGCGACGTTCGACGATCTCACGCGCGTTGCCAGCATGGGTTTCCGCGGCGAGGCCCTGGCGTCGATCGCGTCGGTGTCGCGGATGAGCGTCACCTCGCGCCGCGCGAACGATGGCCACGGCACCCGCCTCGATGCGTTCGGGGGCGCCGCCCCGCAACCCGCCGCGCATCCGGCCGGCACCACCATCGAAGTGCGCGATTTGTTCCATGCGGTGCCGGCGCGCCGCAAGTTCCTGCGTGCCGAGCGCACCGAATTCGGACATATCGACGAACTGGTCCGCTCGCTCGCCCTGGCCCGGCCCGAAGTGGAATTCCGATTGATCCACAATGGCAAGCCGGTGCGGATGCTGAAGCCGGCAGGGGACGAATCGGCGCGACTGCAGCGCGCGGGCGAGTTGCTGGGCGACACCTTCGCGCAAAATTGCCTGCGCATCGAACACGCGGCCGCCGGCCTGCGGCTGGAAGGGTGGATCGGCTTGCCGACGGCTTCGCGCGCACAAGCCGACCAGCAGTATTTCCATGTCAACGGGCGGCTGGTGCGCGATCGCAGCGTCGCGCATGCGGTGCGGCAGGCCTACGAGGACGTGCTGTACCACGGTCGGCATCCGGCGTTCGTGCTGTTTCTGGAGCTCGATCCCGCCGCGGTGGACGTCAACGTGCACCCGGCCAAGCGCGAAGTACGCTTTCGCGATGCGCGCCTGGTGCACGATTTCCTGTTCCATGCGTTGCACGAGGCGGTCGCGCAAACGCGGGCGGGGGAACAGGTTGCCATGGCGACACCCGCGCAAGGCCATGCATTCGCACCGGCGCGAACCGGTGGTGCATCGCTCGCGTACGCCGTGCCGCCGCGGCAATTCGGACTGGGCGTGCGTGAAGCGCATGCCGATCCTTACGCCGTGCTGCTCGGCCGGGGCGAAGCCACGCCCGTTGCACGTGCGCCCTTGCCGGAAACCGAAGCGGGCGAAGCGCCGCCGCTCGGCTACGCGCTGGCGCAGCTTGCCGGCATCTACATTCTCGCGGAGAACGCGCAGGGATTGGTGCTGGTGGACATGCACGCCGCGCACGAGCGGGTCACGTACGAAAAGCTGAAAGCCTCGCGCGATTCCAATCAGGTGCGCGCGCAGCAACTGTTGGTGCCCGAGATCATCGCGGTCAGCGAGCGCGAGGCCGCGGCTGCCGAAGAACATGCGGATACGCTCGCGGCGTGCGGCCTGGAACTCGATCGCAGCGGACCGCGGCAAGTGACCGCGCGGAGGATCCCCGCGCTGCTGGACGGCGCCGACGTGGCACAACTCGCGCGCGACGTGCTGGGCGAACTGGCCGAGCACGGCAGTTCGCGCCGGCTGGAGGAATTGCAGAACGAATTGCTGTCGACGATGGCCTGCCACGGTTCGGTGCGCGCGCATCGCCGCCTGACGATTCCCGAAATGAACGCACTGCTGCGCGAGATGGAAGCCACCGAAAGGTCCGGGCAATGCAATCATGGGCGGCCGACCTGGACGCAACTCTCGATCGCGGAACTGGACAAGTTGTTTTTGCGCGGGCGATAGCGGATTTCCTTTCGTCATTCCGGCGGAAGCCGGACTGCGAAGGCAGGATGCCGAAGCGAACATCGGCGCAGCCGATGGCCCGGAAGGGCGGGTGCCACGGATGCCGAGTCGCCCGAAGGGCGAGCCGCAGGATGCGGCGAGTATTCCCGATGACGAGCAAGATCAACAGATGCTGGATGCAACGGTGGACATCGACAACACGTACCAACAGGAAATCGAGCGCTGGCATGCCGGGCGCATTGCGCGATTGACCGCGCCGGACGGTTGGTTGAGCCTGGTCGGCCTGGAATGGCTGAAACCCGGGGCGAACCGGATCGGCAGTGCCGGCGACAACGACATCGTGCTGGCGAAAGCGCCGGGACACCTGGGCACGATCGAATGGACCGACGACAATGCATTGTCGATCGCGCTCGATGCGACGGATGGCGTGACCATCGATGGCGCGGCACAAACCCGCGCGGTGCTGCTGGACGACGGCCACGCCAGACCCACGACCGTCGCGTTCGGCTCGATGAATTTCATTGCGGTGGATCGCGGTGGCCGCAAGGGGCTGCGGGTGCGCGACAGCGAGGCCGTGACGCGAACGCATTTTCAGGGCATCGAACGTTTTCCGGTTGACCGCGACTGGCGCATCGTCGCGGACTGGGTTTCCTTGGACCCGCCGTTCCAGCTGGCCACCGGCACCGTGATCGGCACCATCGAGAATTATCCGGCGCCGGGAAAGGCGGTTTTCGAGCGCGAAGGGCGGCGGTTCGAGTTGTATCCGGTGATTGAAGTGCCGGGCGACACGCAACTGTTCCTGATCTTCGCCGATGCCACATCGGGCAAGGAAACGTACGGCGCGGCGCGCTTCCTGTACGCCGACATGCCGCGTGACGGCAGGATCGTGCTGGATTTCAACAAGGCCTACAACCCGCCGTGCGCGTTCACGCCCTACGCGACGTGCCCGCTGGCGCCCCCGGAAAACCGGCTGGACCTGCGGGTGACCGCGGGCGAACTCAAATACGCCAAAAAGCCTTAGTATTCGGGAACCTTTCAGGGTGGGGACGACTCAAAGCTCGGTCATCGAGAGCAGGCGTCGTAGAGATGGTGCGGGCCGCGGGCGCGCGAACGGATAGCGGATCGGGAACCGGATGAACAGGGTCGTCATCGTGATGGTGCTGGTTGCGGGCGCGTTGTGGCCGCTGGGTCGCGCGCACGCGCAATCGCCGAAATCCTCGGCCGCACCCGCCGCGAATCGCGCGGAACTTTCCTATGCGCTCGGCTACGAGGCCGGGCTCGATCTTGGCCGGCGCGACCTCGACGTGGATATCAGCACCGTGCTGCGCGGGGTGCAGGACGGTTTCTCGCGCAAGAAGCCCGAGTATTCGCCCCAGGTGATGCAGCAGGTCATCCAGGCCATGCAGCGCAAGATGGTGGCCGAGGCGCGCGCCGCCTACGAAAAACTCGCGACCGCGAACTTGAAGAAGGCGCATGCATTCTTCGCCGACAATGGCAAGAAGCAGGGCGTGGTCACCTTGCCGTCCGGCGTGCAGTACAAGGTCCTCGGCGGCGGCAAGGGCGACAAGAGCCCGACGCTCGACAGCGAAGTCACGCTGCAATACCGCGGCGAATTCCTGGACGGCACCGTGTTCGACAACACCGAGGATCGCGGCAAGCCGGTGGTGTTTCCGGTGAACCAGATGATTCCCGGCTGGCGCGAAATCATCACCCGCATGCACGTCGGGGATCACTGGGAGGTATTCATTCCCCCGGATCAGGCTTACGGCATCCGCGGTTCGCCGCCGCGCATCGGTCCGAACGAAGCGCTGGTGTTCGACATCCATCTCCTGGACGTCAAGCCGTAGCAGGTTTGCCCGGCCACCGGCCGCGAGGTTGTCGCACGGCTTGCGCTCGCCTTCACCGCGTCTGCGCTACGCTTGTCGGGTGCCGAATCAATGCCCTCCCCCCGAACAGACGATGCCGTCCACGCCCTGCGTGGGGGTGTGCCGGATGGATGCGGACGGGCTGTGCATCGGCTGCCGGCGCACGCTGGGAGAAATCGCCGCCTGGGGCACGATGACCCAGGATGATCGGCAACGCTGGATGCGCGAGGTGCAGCCATTGCGGCGGCCGCCGCAGCCATGAAGGACTGGTTCGAGGCCGTTGCGCGCGCCCTGCATCCGCTGGAAACGCCACCGGCGCCTCCGGCGTGGAATCACGACCGCCTGCTCGACTTGATCGGCGACGGCGCGCGCGCGGACGCCGCGGTACTGATGGCGATTCGCGACGTGCCGGAGCCGCGCGTGGTGTTCACGTTGCGGCGCGACGATTTGGTGCGTCACGCGGGGCAGGTCAGTTTCCCCGGCGGCCGCACCGATCACGGCGACTCGGGTGCGATCGAGACGGCGCTGCGCGAAAGCCGCGAAGAAGTCGGGCTGGATCCGGGCGCGATCGAGCCGCTCGGTTTCCTCGATTGCCTCGAAACGATCAGTGGCTTCTGCGTGACGCCGGTGGTGGGCCGCATGGCGGGCGACGCCGTGTTGACGCCGCAGCCGGAGGAGGTCGCGAAGATATTCGAGGTGCCGCTCGCTTTCCTGCTCGATCCCGTCAACCTGCACGAATTCGAGTTCCATGCGCGTGGCGAGGCGCGGCTGGTGTATGAATATGTCGGGATTGAACCGCGCATCTGGGGCGCGACGGCGTCCATGCTTGTGAACCTGATGCGGCGCATGGAGATCATCAAATGAAAGAGCGCGAAGTATTGATCGACGCCACGGCGCTGGCGGCGCTGCCGCCGCACGACGTGCTGGTCGTGGATTGCCGTTTCGGACTGGCGGATCCCGGCCAGGGCGAGCGGGATTTCCTGGACGCCCATATTCCGGGCGCGGTGTATGCGAGCCTCGATCGCGATCTTTCCGATCTGTCGAAGCAGGGCTTGGGCCGTCATCCGCTGCCCGATGTCGAAGCGTTCGCGAAAACGCTGTCGCGATGGGGCTGGCGCAAGCCGCAGCGCGTGGTCGCCTACGACGATGCCGGCGGCGCACTCGCCGCAGCGCGCCTGTGGTGGATGCTCGAAAGCGTCGGCATCGGCGCCAGCGTGCTGGATGGCGGCTGGAAAGCGTGGAAGGCTGCCGGGTTGCCGGTGGAACACGGTCCTGCCGTGCCGCGCAATGCGAGCGCCGTCGAACTGCATTTCGATCCCGCGCGCGTGGTGTATCACGAGGAACTGGACGCGCTGCGCCAACAACCGTCGACATTGATGCTGGACGCGCGCGCGGCGCCGCGCTTCCGCGGCGAGTCGGAACCGATCGACCGCGCCGCGGGCCACGTACCGGGCGCACGGAACCGGCCGTTTTCGGAAAACCTCGACATCGAGGGACGTTTCAAGTCACCGCGGGCGCTGCGCGAGGAATTCGAGCGGACGATTGCCGGTCATCGCCCGCAGGATGTGGTGCACATGTGCGGCTCGGGCGTCACCGCCTGTCACAACCTGCTGGCGATGGAAGCTGCCGGCCTGAGCGGTTCGCGGCTGTTCGCGCCCTCGTGGAGTGGGTGGTCGAGCGATCCGTCACGCCCCGTCGCCACCGGCGACTGACTGCCCTGCATCGGGACGGAACCGGTACCCGTCATGTGTCGAGAACCCGACATCGATTTCGGTTCTGACCGCAAAGAGGGCGGCAGCCCCGGAGAGTGACGTCGGGGCAGTTGCGACCTTGAACCCGGGCCACCACAGGCTCACCAGCGCAGGCCGGCCAGCAACATGGTTTCGCCGAGGTTCTTCCCGCCAAAAAGATGCGCGTTGGAAACGTGCCGCAGCATCACGATGAAGTGGCCGTTTTGCCATCCGGCACTGGTCATGAATTCGAAGTGGCTGGAAAGCGCATCGGTGCGCGTGCTGGTGGCCGCAAGTTGCTCGCTGACGAACCAGTGGCGATCGGCCGACAGCAGGCGCACGCCGCCGCCGGCCAGGAATACCTGGTGGTTCAAATCATCCTTGCGGGTTCGCCGCGCATCGACCCAGCCGAGCGTGGCGATCGGCTGGAAGTGGGCATGGCCGTCATCGGGACCCTCCCCGAACAAACTCGCGAAGATCGAGCGGGTGGTGCGTTCGGACGAGGTGACGCTCGGCCCTGCGGTGAGGTCGAAGCCGGCCGCCCAGGCCGGGACGCAGGCAATCAGGCAGGCGAGGGCGGCCAATCCGCAACGAATGCCTTTCATATGTGTTCCTTTGTTGTTTGTTTTCGTCGGGGGAAACGGGTGGGGCGGGAAGCACGATTGCCGTAGAAATGATTGCCTTGACAATTAAAGCCGTGACAGTATCATCCTCGGCATGAATCGTCCAGAAACTTCCTCGGATCGCTCCTTCCAGTTGTGCCGGCTGATCAGTCGGCTGCGCGCGGAGTTCGTGACCGAGGTCGAACAGGAGATGGCGCGGCAAGGGGTCGACCTCAACTTCACGCAGTTCGTCGCGCTCAAGCTGCTCGGGCACGAGGACCCGCTGACGCCGGTGGAACTTGCGCGCGCGCTGCACTACAACCCTGGCGCGCTCACGCGTTTGCTGGACAAGCTGGAACAACGTGGCTACCTCAAACGGGTGCCCGATCCGGTCGACCGTCGCGCACTGCGGCTGGAGTTGACCGCGCAGGGCAGGAACCTGCGCAGGCGCGTGATCGGCTACTGCGACGCGATCGCGGAGCAGACTTTTGCATGCACGACGTCGCGCGAGCGTGAACAACTGCATGGCGTGCTGACAAAGGTGCTCGAGGGCATCCGTGGCAAACGGGAACTCGCCAGCCGGGATTGATTCATCCCGTCCCGCCCCAACCTCTATCTACTTTTCCGGCCTTCACGATGACTCTTCCGGTTTCCATCTACCGTTCAGGTGTTGTTGTTGCCTTGGCGGCCGCCGCCCTCGCGGGTTGCGCCAGCACGGGCGGGTTGCACCCCACCGCGACGCCCACCGATCCCGCTTCGCTGGAGTCGACCCGCAGCCTTGCCGGCGTGAAGATGGACGCCGCCGCATGGCCGCAGCAGGGCTGGTGGAAGGCGCTGGGCGATGCGCAGCTCGACAAGCTGGTCGACGAGGCGCTGGCCGACAATCCGGACATGGCGCTGGTGGATGCGCGCGTCCGCGCCGCACTGGCCGCGGCCGGCGCCGCCGACGCCGCGCGCAAGCCGACGCTGAACGGTGGCGCCAGCGCTGCCGGCGCACGCGTGCCGCCGATCCTGCCGCCGCTGGCTTCGGGCCACTTCGGTGTGATCCGCTACGGCTATCTGAGTTTCTCGTGGGACTTGGACCTGTGGGGCGGCAAGCGTGCCGCGTGGCAGGCGGCCGTCGGCAATGCGCGCGCCGCGGAAGTGGACGCGCAGGCCGCGCGCCTGAAACTTTCCGCCGACGTGGTGCAGGCGTACTTCCAATTGGCCGGCGCCTACGCGCAGCGCGATCTCGCCAATGAAGAGCTGCAACGCGCCGACGATTTCCTGAAGCTCACCCACAAGCGTGTCGCCAGCGGCATCGACAGCAAGTTCTCGCTCGCCCGCATCCAGGCCGAAAGCGCCAGCGACCGCGCGCACCTCGAGGCCGCCGACAACGCCGTGCGCGCGGCGGGCCTCGTGCTGGCGGCGTTGCTGGGCGCCGGCCCGGATCGCGCGTTGTCGATCGAACGCCCGGCACTGCCGGCGATCCCCGCACTCGCGCTGCCCAGCGATTTGCCGGCCGATCTGCTCGGCCGCCGCCCCGACGTGGTGGCCGCGCGCTGGCGGGTGGAAGCGGCCGGGCACGACATCAAGGCCGCGAAGACCAGGTTCCTGCCGAACATCGGCATCAGTTCGCTGGCCGGCCTGCTGGCGCCGTCGTCGATGAACCTGTTCTCGCTGCAGAACCGCTTCTACACCATTTCGCCGGCCCTGAGCCTGCCGATCTTCGAGGGCGGCGCGTTGCGCGCCAATCTCGCCGGCAAGGATGCCGCGCGCGACATCGCGGTCGCGCAATACAACCAGACGCTGGTGCACGCGATCAACCAGGTTGCGGGCCAGGTCGATGACCTGCAATCGCTGTCGGCGCAGGTGCAGGATGCGGAGAACGCGCGCGCAAGCGCCGACGACGCCTATGCGCTGGCGATGAAGCGCTATCGCGCCGGCGTCGGCAATTATCTCGAAGCATTGAGCGTGCGGCAGGAACTGATCGCCGCCGAACAGCAATTGGCCAGCCTGCAGACCCGTCGGGTCGGCGCATGGGCCACGCTCAACGAGGCGCTCGGCGGCGGGTACCAGCCTGCTGCCGACGCGCCGTCGCTGGCGGCCATGGCCCACCCGGCATCCGACCCCCATGTACATCAGGACCAGGCACACCGATGACTTCTCCCATCAATCCCAACCCCGTCTCTGAAGACGACATCGCGGCACAACTGCAGGCGAAGCGTTTGCGCAAGCGGCGCTTGCTGCTGCGCGGATTGATCGCGCTGGTGGTCGTCGTCGGCATCGGCTGGGCGCTGTACCACTTCCTGGTCGGTCGCTGGTACGAAGGCACCGACGATGCGTACGTCGATGGCAACGTGGTGCAGATCACGCCGCAGGTGCCGGGCACGGTGATCAGCATCGGCGCCGATGACAATGACTACGTGCGCCAGGGCCAGGCGCTGGTGAAGCTGGACCCGTCCGACGCCGACGTGGCGCTGGCCAAGGCCGAAGCGGCGCTGGCGCAGGCAGTACGCAAGGTGCGGGGCCTGTACAGCACCGTGCACACCTCGAAGGCCGACGTCGCCGCGCGCGAATCGGCGGTGCAGCAGGCCCAGGCCGATTACAAGCGTCGCAAGGGACTGGCCGAATCGGGTGCGATCTCGGCCGAGGAACTGGCGCACGCACGCGATGCACTGACCACCGCGCAGAGCGCGCTCGCCGCTGCGCAGGCGCAACTCGCGACCACCAACGCGCTGGTCTCCGACACCGAAATCGCCACGCACCCGGACGTGAAGGCCGCCGCCGCCGCGGTGCGCGCCGCATGGTTGAACGACCAGCGCACCACGCTGGTGGCACCGGTTTCCGGGTATGTCGCCAAGCGCACCGTGCAGGTCGGGCAGCGCGTGCAGCCCGGCACGCCGTTGATGGCCGTGGTGCCGCTGCACCAGGTGTGGGTGGACGCGAACTTCAAGGAAACCCAATTGCAGGGCATGCGCATCGGCCAGCCGGTGACGCTCACGTCCGACGTCTATGGCGGCGGCGTCACCTACCACGGGCGCGTGGCCGGGCTCGGCATCGGCACGGGCAGCGCGTTCTCGTTGCTGCCGGCGCAGAACGCCTCGGGCAACTGGATCAAGATCGTGCAGCGCCTGCCGGTACGCATCGAACTGGATCCGAAGGAACTCGACAAGCATCCGCTGCGGATCGGCTTGTCGATGAGCGTCGACGTCAACCTGCACGACCAGTCCGGTGCGATGTTGGCGCAGCATGCGCCGGAGCATCCGGTGTTCAGCACCGACGTCTATGCGCAGGATCGCGCCGAAGCGAACGCGTTGATCGCGAAGATCATCCATGCGAACAGCGGTCCGGTCACGGGCAGCGCCGAAGCCAGGGGTGCAATCGCGAAACACTGATGCGATCGCTCCTGTCCGTGGTCGATGTTCCGATCAGAACGCCCATCACTGGACTGACTTTTCACGACAGCCGCTCCCGCTGACACGCAACCAGGAATCCATGGCCTCCACCGCAGCCACCGCGGAAGCCGGCAGTTTCGGCGAATTCCGTCCCGCCAGCCTGCCGCTGGCGACGATCGGATTGTCGCTCGGCACCTTCATGCAGGTGCTGGACCTCACCATCGCCAACGTCTCGCTGCCGACCATCGCCGGCAACCTCGGCGCGAGCCAGGACCAGTCGGTCTGGGTCATCACGTCGTTCACCGTGGCCAACGCGATCGCGTTGCCGTTGACCGGATTCCTTTCGCGGCGCTTCGGCGAGGTGAGGACGTTCGTGTGGGCGACCGCGCTGTTCTCGATCGCTTCGTTGTGTTGCGGCCTCTCGAACAGCCTCGCGATGCTGGTGATGTTCCGCGCGATCCAGGGCGCGGTGGCCGGGCCGATGTACCCGCTGACGCAAAGCCTCCTGGTTTCCATCTACCCGCACGAGAAGCGCGGCATGGCATTGGCGATCCTCGCGATGGTGACGGTGGTCGCGCCCATTGCGGGTCCCGTACTGGGCGGCTGGATCACCGACAACTATTCGTGGGAATGGATTTTCTTCATCAACGTGCCGATCGGGCTCGCGGTCAGCGCGATCATTGCCGCCCAGCTGGGTGGGCGCCGCGACCCGATCGAACGGCCGCGCATGGATTATGTCGGCCTGGTCACGCTGATCCTGGGCGTGGGGGCGTTGCAGGTGCTGCTCGACAAGGGCAACGAACTCGACTGGTTCCACTCGACTTTCATCGTCGTGCTCGCCGTCGTTGCCGTGATCGGGCTCGGCATCTTCCTGATCTGGGAGTTGACCGACAAAGACCCGATCGTGAACCTCAGACTGTTCCGGCACCGCAATTTCGCCGTCGGAACGCTGGCGATGCTGCTGGCCTATGCGGTGTTTTTCGCGATCGGGCTGCTGGTGCCGTTGTGGCTGCAGGAAACGCTGGGTTACACGCCGATATGGTCCGGCCTGGCGACGGCGCCGATCGGCATCGCGCCCGTGCTGCTGACCTTCTTCGTGGGCAAGTACGGCACGAGGTTCGACCTGCGCTGGCTCGCCTCGTTTGCGTTCGTGATCATGGGCGCGACGTGTTTCATCCGTGCCGGATTCAACACCCAGGTCGATTTCTACCACGTCGCGATGGCGCAGTTCCTGCAGGGCATCGGCGTGGCGTTCTTCTTCATGCCGATCCTGACGATTGCCCTGTCGGATCTGTCGGGGAGGGAAGTGGCCGCGGGCTCGGGCCTGATGACCTTCGTGCGTTCGGTGGGCGGCAGTTTTTCGGCCTCGATCACCACCTATTTCTGGGCGCGCGGCGGGGTCACCAATCATGCGAGCCTGGCCGAGCACATCAACGTCTACGATCCGCAGGTGCAACAGGTCGCGACGGGCGGCGCCCTGCACCGCTTCCTCTCCATGATCAACGGTGAAATCACCCGCCAGGCCGTGCAGATTTCCTTCGACAACCTGTTCTACATCTTCGGCTGGATCATCATTGCCCTGATCGCGGTGGTCTGGTTGGCGAAGCCGCCCTTCATCAGGAAAGCCGGTCCGGTCGCAACCGGGGGCGGCCATTGATCGGCGATCGTTCCTGACCTCGAATCGATTGGCGCGCATGAACGCGGATGAAGCAACCGTGTTTCGCCCGATCCGGTTTTGATCCGCGTCCGAAAACATCCGCTTCGTTCCATCCGCTCAGATCCGCGCCGACGCTTCTGCTTCGAGACACCAGAAAGGAATCCGTGGCTTCCAACGCCGCTACCGCCAGTCGACCCGTCGGCGAATTTCGCCCGTCCAGTCTCGCGCTCGCGACCATCGGTCTGTCGCTGGGCACCTTCATGCAGGTGCTGGACATGACGATCGCGAACGTCTCGCTGCCGACGATTGCCGGCAACCTCGGCGCGAGCCAGGACCAGTCGACGTGGGTGATCACGTCATTCACCGTGTGCCAGGCGATCACGCTACCGATGACGGGTTTCCTGTCGCGCCGCTTCGGCGAGGTGAAGGTGTTCGTGTGGGCGGTGCTGCTGTTCTCGGTGTTCTCGCTCGCCTGCGGTTTCGCGACCAGCCTGTCGATGCTGGTGCTGTTCCGTGCGCTGCAGGGCGCCGTGTGCGGGCCGATGTACCCGATCACGCAAAGCCTGATGGTGTCGATCTATCCGCGCGAGAAGCGCGGGATGGCGCTGGCGATCATCTCGATGATCACGGTGGTCGCGCCGATCGTCGGGCCGGTGGCCGGCGGCTGGATCACCGATTCGTATTCGTGGCGATGGATCTTCTTCATCAACGTGCCGCTCGGATTGTTCGCCGCCGGCGTGGTTGCCGCGCAAATGGCGGGGCGCATCGAGCAATTGCGCAAGGTGCGGATCGACTGGGTGGGCGTGGCGACATTGATCCTCGGCGTCGGCGCGTTGCAGATCCTGCTCGACAAGGGCAACGAGCTCGACTGGTTCCATTCCCGCACCATCGTGGCGCTGGCGATCGTCGCGGTCATTTCGCTGACGGTGTGGGTGATCTGGGAATTGACCGACGACGAACCGCTGGTGGACCTGCGCCTGTTCCGGCACCGCAATTTCGCCGCCGGCACGTTGGCGCTGATCCTCGGGTTCGCGCTGTTCTTTTCGATCGCCTTGATGCTGCCCTTGTGGCTGCAGAACACGCTCGGCTACACGGCGTTGTGGTCGGGCCTGGCGGCGGCGCCGATCGGCGTGATACCGGTGCTGACGACGTTCTGGGTCGGCAAGTACGCGCACACGGTGGATCTGCGCTGGCTGGCCGCGTTTGCGTTCGCGGTCATGGGCTTCGTGTGCTTCCGATTCGGCAGTTTCACCACAGACGTCAGTTTCGCGGCGGTGGCGATCACCGAGTTGATCATGGGCGCCGGCGTCGCATTTTTCTTCATGCCGGTCCTCACCATCCTGTTGTCGGATCTCGAGGGCCAGGAAGTGGCGGAGGGCTCCGGTTCGGCGACGTTCCTGCGCACGGTCGGGGCGAGTTTCGCGGTGTCGATCGTCACCTACCTGTGGACGCGGGGTGGGGTGGCCAGCCATGCAAACCTGGTCGAGCACATCAACCCGTTCAGTCCGGAAGTGCGCGGGCACATCGAGGCGATGGGCGGCCAACTGCAGGAGTACGCGGCGGGCATCAACCGCGTGATCACCCAGCAGGCCACCCAGATTTCCTTCAACCACATCATGGATGGACTCGGCTTCGGGTTTATGATCCTGATTGCCCTGGTATGGCTGGCCAAGCCGCCGTTCATCGCCAGATCGCGCGGACCGGGCGCCGGACACTGACCCACGACCGGCGGTCCCGGGTTTTCTCCACCTGTGGAGGGAGCTGCAATGAGCACAGCGTCAACCCCTGCGAGGCCTCCGATCCTGCGGAACCTGGATACGCTGCTGCCGAACCTCGAAACGTTCTACAAGGACGTGCACGCGCATCCCGAATTGTCCATGCAGGAAGCGCGCACGGCCGGCCTGGCGGCGGAGCGGTTGCGTGCCGCCGGTTTCGAAGTGACCACGGGCGTCGGCAACACCGGCGTGGTCGGCTTGCTGCGCAACGGCGAGGGCCCGACCGTGATGCTGCGCGCCGACATGGACGCGCTGCCGGTCGAGGAGGCGACCGGGGTGCCGTACGCTAGCAAGGTCAAGGCGACCGATCCGGAAGGCAAGATGGTGCCCGTGATGCACGCATGTGGCCACGACATGCACGTCAGCTGGCTCGTCGGTGCCACCACGTTGATGGCGCAGGCGCGCGATGACTGGCACGGCACGTTGGTGGCGGTGTTCCAGCCCGCCGAGGAAACCGCGGCGGGCGCGAAAGCGATGATCGACGATGGCCTGTTCGAACGTTTCCCGAAACCGGCCGTGGTGCTGGGCCAGCACGTGATGGTCGGCCCCGCCGGCGTGCTGGGTGGGCGCACCGGCGCGATCACCTCGGCCGCCGACAGCCTGCAGATCCGCCTGTTCGGGCGCGGCGCGCACGGATCGATGCCGCAGGCCAGCATCGATCCGGTGGTGATGGCCGCGGCGGTGGTGCTGCGGCTGCAGACGATCGTGTCGCGCGAGGTGGCCGCTGCGGAATCCGCCGTAGTCACCATCGGCGCGCTGCAGGCCGGCACCAAGGAAAACGTGATCCCGGACGAAGCGATCATCAAGCTCAACGTGCGTACCTTCGACGAAGGCGTGCGCAAGCGCGTGCTGGCCGCCATCGAACGCATCGTCAACGCCGAAGCCGAGGCCTCGGGGGCGCCGAGGCTGCCGGAGATCACGCCGCTGGACCGCTATCCGCTCGCCGTCAACGACGCGGCTGCGAGCCGGCGCGTCGCGGAAGCATTTCGCCAACATTTTTCGTCCGAACGCGTCCACGAGACCGGCCCGGCATCGGCCAGCGAGGATTTCGGTTCGTTCGGCGCCGAATGGGGGTGCCCTCGGTGTTCTGGTTCGTGGGCGGCACCGATCCGGATGCCTACGCCAGGGCCAAGGCGGAAAACCGCATCAACGAGATCCCCACCAACCACAATCCGCGGTTTCTCCCGGTGATCCACCCGACGCTGGAAACGGGCGTCGAGGCGCTGGTAGTGGCTTCGCGGGCCTGGTTGGGCGCATGATGCCGTTGCGCACCATGCCATTCGGTGCGTCGGCTCTTCGCCGGGCGTCGCCCGCAGGGAACGACGGTCCATGATGCATATCCTGCTGACGGTGCTGGATCTCGGCGGCACGTTCGTGTTCGCGATCAGCGGCGCAGCGGCGGCCGTGAAGCACCGGCTGGACATCTTCGGCGTGATGGTGCTGGCTTTCGCGGCCGGCAATGCCGGCGGCATCACGCGCGACCTGCTGATCGGCGCGGCTCCGCCGGCAGCCATCGCCCACCTGAGTTACCTCGGCGTGTCCCTCCTTGCCGGACTGATCGTGTTCTTCTGGGACCCGGTGGTGGCGCGGCTCAACAGCACGGTGCTGTGGTTCGACGCGGTGGGCCTGGCGTTCTTCGCGGTGGCGGGCGCAGAGAAGGCGCTGGTGCATGGGTTGAATCCCGTGATGGCGGCCATGCTCGGCATGCTCACCGGCATCGGCGGCGGCATGCTGCGGGATGTGCTGGTAATGCAGATTCCCACGGTGTTGCGTTCGGACCTGTATGCGCTGGCAGCGCTGGTCGGCGCCGCAATCGTGGTGGGCGGCCACGTGTTGAACATCCACGCGGTGGCGACCACGGCAGTCGGCGGCGTGGCGTGTTTCGCGTTGCGCTACATGGCGATCCGCCACGGCTGGCATCTCCCTTCGGCGCGGTCACCGGGAGAGCAAAATTGATTGCGTCCGACGGCAACGGGCCACAAGGGCCGTGGCGCCGGAACCGTTCGCGGGCGATGCCGCAGGCAAGGGAGTTGATCACATGACCAGGCGAATGCCGGTGCTGTTCGTTGGACACGGCAATCCGATGAATGCGGTGAAGGACACGGAATGGTCGCGTGCATGGTCCGAATGGGGACGGCGCTTGCCGAAGCCGCGTGCGGTACTGTCGATTTCCGCACATTGGTATCTGCCCGGGACCGCCGCCACGACGATGGCGCAGCCGCGCACGATCCATGACTTCGGCGGCTTCCCGCGCGAACTGTTCGAGGTGCAATACCCCGCGCCGGGCGATCCGGAGCTGGTGCACCGGCTGCGGGAGCTGCTTGCCCCCGTGCCCGTCCGGGCCGATCTTGCATGGGGACTGGATCATGGCACGTGGTCCGTCCTGCGCCATGTCTTTCCGGACGCCGATGTGCCCGTGGTGCAAATCAGCATCGACGAGACGCAGGCGCCCGCGTTTCACCACGATTTGGGCCAGCGGCTTGCGCCGCTGCGGGACGAGGGGATCCTGCTGCTCGCCAGCGGCAACATCGTGCACAACCTGCACACTTATGCGTGGGGCCGGCGTCCGGTGGAACCGTTCGATTGGGCCGCGCGATTCGAGATGCTGGTGCGCGATCGAATCCTGCGCGGCGACATTGCTGCGTTGGTCGATTATGCCTTGCTCGGTCGTGACGCCGAACTGTCGGTACCGACGCCGGAACACTACCTGCCTCTGCTTTACGTGCTGGGCGCGCGCGCAAAGGAGGACGCGGTGAGCTTTCCGGCCGAAGGCGTGGACGGGGGCTCGATCTCGATGCTGTCGGTGCAATGGGGCTGAGGACGGTTGCCGGTCGCGGGCGTCATCCGTTCGCTTTTTTGCCGCGCAGCCGATCGACCAGGGCGCGCAGTGTTGCCTGCGCTTCGGGCGCGAACCAGCCGTCGAGAAAGGCTTCGACGGGCAGCGATGCGGGATCCACGAACAATCGTGCGAGGTCGGCACGTGCCGTTGCCCGGGTGCCGAGCATTGCCTGGCGGGGCAATCGCAGCAGTGGCTCAAGCCAGCCGCGCGCCCGCGTAACGACGTGATCGACGTCGGTCAGTTCGTCGACCATTCCGCTTGCCAGCGCGTCGTCCCCGTCCAGCATGGCGCCCGCGACCAGCAGGCGCTCGGCGCGACGGGGTCCGACCAGCCGGCGCAGCGCCGCCTGGATGCAGTCGGGCACCGTCAATCCGACCTGCACTTCATTCAGTCCGATCTTGTATTCGCCGCGCGCCATCACGCGGTAGTCGCAGAACAGCGCAAGCACTGCGCCCCCGGCGGGGCTGTGGCCGGTCACGGCCGCGGCGACCGGAATCGGCGAGCGTGCCAGCGCCGCGCACAGCCCGAAGAAATCGTTCCAGAAGACGCGCATGGCGCTGCGGTCGAGTTGCAGCAAGGCGGGAATGTCCAGGCCCGCCGAGAACAGGCCCGGCGAACCCGAAAGTACCAGCGCCGCCGCGCCATCTGCGGGCGCCTGCGCGATCGCGCGCCGCAACGCCGTAACGAGGTCGGGGTTCAGCGCATTGGCCGGTGGCCGCGCGAGCTTCAGTTCGCGGATGTCGTGGTCGTGTTCGATGATGTCCAGCATGGCTCAGAGATCCCGTGGGGTCCAGGTGTACTTCACGGTGTAGGTGAGCGTGACACTGCCGTTGGCCGGCACCGGCAGTTCGAATTCGAGCAACTGCGGGGTCTGCTTCGAGGGCTTGGCGCTCGAGGACGTCACGGTCCATTCACGCCAGCGATTGGGATGTTCGCGCACCGTGACCGTGTGCGCCGCTTCGCCGCCGTTCACCAGCGTGATCTTGTACGACTCGGTCATGGTGTGGGCGTTCGCGTCGACGTGGAATGCGGTGCGCTCGCGGCTTGCGCGCAGGTCGAAACTTTCACCGAGCTGCACCGACACGCGCTGGCCCTTCGGCGTGTCGGCGACGTTGCCTTCGCCAAGCAATGCCGGCGCGCCATCACGATCTTCGATCCACGCGCGCAAGGTGCCGGCGGGCAGGGCTTCGGGTGCAGTGAAGCCGAGTGTGCTGGTGATCGCGCGGTCCTTGTAGTCCGGGGCGCCGTAGTCGTTGGTGTTCGGCTTCGGGGGAAAGTAGGCGCCGCCGTCCTCGACGACATACTCGCGCTGGCAATCGAGCATCCGCGCCGGATAGAGCGGCGTCAACGTCACCGTGCCGTTCGGCAGGCCGACCGCGCCGGCAAGCGTGAAGCTGCGATAGTCGCCAAGCGAAGCCTGCTCGGGCATCGCCGCGGCAGCGGCCATGGGCACCGGGGCCTTCGCCATGCTGTACATGCGCGCGCGATTGCCCAGGTTGGGCTGGCCCGCGACGAGCTTGATCTTCGCGCCTTCGTAGTCGCGGCCACTGCGGTTGGCGATGCTCGCGTCCGGCTTGAATTGCATCCGGCAGGTGCTGCCGCCTGCAAGCGTGGCGCTGTAGGCCGCGCGCCAGCCGAGGCCGGATGTGGTGTAGGTGAGTCGTGCGTCGCGGCTGCCGCCGGACCTGGAGAGGACATCCAGCAGCAACGCGCTGCCACCCGAAACCGTTTCGGCCGGCAGCGTCACCGAGACGTAGTCGTGCACCAGGTGCACGGCGCCGTCGCGGGTGCGAACGAGCACGCCGTTTTCCGATGCGCCGAGCAGTTCACCCGGGAAACTGCCGCCGTCCGATTGCACCTCGACCTGGCTGCCGATCGCGCCGTCGAGTGCGCCGTTGGCGCTGGCGTTGGCCAGCACCACGCGCTGGCCCAGCACCTCGACCCCCGGACCCATGGCGATCGCGACGGCTTCCGGATCAAGCGTGGCCGGCAAACCGCCGATCCGGACCTGGTGATTCCCGGATTGCAGGTTCAGCGTGCGCTGTTCGTGTACCAGCGCGTGGCCCGTGTCCAGCGTGCCCTGCGCATTGCCGGAAAACAGCGCGTCATTGTCGGCGTGGTAGATCGTCAGGCTGGCGGGGTCGGCGGCGAACGCGGCCGGCGTGGCCAGCAGTGCGGCCAGCGTGGCGCAGAGCAGTCGGCGTGACATGGCGGGTCTCCCTGATGGCAATGTGCCCCGATGATAAAGGCAATGCCTGAATGGGACGGGCGAGGGGCAAGGCGGCGAGGACGACGGGGATTGCGCGGTGCGGCTCCATGCAAAGCCCGACGGGAAAAGCCGGCACGACAACGCCGGCCCGAGCCTTCGAACGTGCTATGGCACACCGGCGATGAGTGCCGCGATTTCATCGCTGTCGCGCGCGCGCAGCAGGCGCGGTGCGAGTGCCCGCAACGCCTTGCGGTCGCAGTGCGCCAGCGCGTCGCGTTCCGCAAGGATGCGATCGGGAAGCATGCTGAATTCTTCCAGGCCCAGCGCCACCAGCACCGGGGCAAAGGCGGGGTCGCCCGCGATTTCACCGCACAGGCACACGCATTTCCCGGCGCGGCGCCCGCGCGCGATCACGTGTGCGAGCAGCCGCAGCACCGCGGGGTGCGCGGGTTCGTACAACTTGCCGAGCTGGTCGTTGTTGCGGTCAGCGGCCAGCACGTATTGCGTGAGGTCGTTGCTGCCGATGGCGAGGAAGTCGGCAACTTCAAGCACGGCGCGGACGTTGAGCGCCGCCGCCGGCACTTCCACCATCGCGCCCAGCTCGAACTGGTCCGGGATTTCGTGGCCGGCTGTGCGCAGGTCGCGCGCGCATTCCTCCAGCAACCGCCGCACCTCGACGATATCCGATGCGTTGGTGATCATCGGCACCAGGATGCGTACAGGCCCGTAGCAGCTTGCGCGCAGGATGGCGCGCAGTTGCGTGACGAACACGTCCGGCTGGCGCAACGACAGGCGCACGCCGCGCACGCCCAGCGCGGGATTCGGTTCCGCCGCCACCACCAGGCCGGCCGCGTCGGCCTTGTCGGCGCCGAGGTCGAGCGTGCGGATGGTGACCGGCAGCCCGCCGGCGCCGAGCACCAGGTCCCGATACGCGGCGAATTGTTCGTCCTCGGTCGGCAAGCCGCTCTGCGCGAGGAACAGGAATTCCGTGCGGTAAAGGCCGATGCCCGCGACGCCGAGGTCGCGCGCGCGTTCGACGTCTTCCGGACGTTCGGCGTTTGCGAAGATTTGCAGCTTGTGGCCGTCGCGGGTGCGGGTTTCCGAACCGGCGAGTTGCGCCAGCCGCTGGCCTTCCCGCAGGGCCTCGCGCTGCCAGTTGCGGTATTGCGCGAGATCCTGCGCGGTGGGGTGCACCACCACTTCGCCGTGCACGCTGTCCACCAGCGCGAGGTCGCCGTCGCGCAAATCCTCCAGCACGCCTTCGACGTTGACCAGCATCGGCACGTGCAGGCTGCGGGCGAGGATCGCACTGTGCGAGTACGGGCTGCCGGAACCGGCGACCACCGCGAGGATGCCGTGGCTGGCCATGTGTGCCAGCTCGCCGGGTGCGATGCTTTCGGTGACGAGGATTTCGCCGACACGCGTGGCCAGCTTCTTTTCTTCGCTGCTGGCCTGGCGTGCCAGCGCGCTCTGCACGCGCGCGATCACGTGATCGACGTCCTCGCCGCGGCTGCGCAGATAAGGGTCGTCCATCGCGTCGAACACCGCGACCAGCCGGTCGCGCTGTGCCTTCAGGGCTGCCGTGGCGCGATAGTGGCCCTTGCGGATCATCGCGCGCAGACCTTCGATCAGGTCCGGATCGTCCAGCAGCAGCGCATGCGCATCGATGAATTCGCCGACCTCGCGCGCCAGGGTGCCGTGCAGCTTGCGACGCAGCGCCGACATGTCCTCGCGCGCTACCGCGAAGGCGTGTTCGAGTCGCGCGACTTCGGCCTCGACCTCCGCATCCGGCAGCGGTGTGTTGTCGATGCTGAAGCGCGCCGGCCTTTCCAGGCGCACACGGCCCAGCGCCATGCCGGGCGACGCGGGATTGCCCGAGAAAACGCGCCTCATGCGCCCTCGTCGAACTTGCGGTCGAACAGTGCGGTCACGGCGTCGAGAGCCTGGATTTCATCGGGGCCTTCCGCCCGCACGGTCAGCGGGGTGCCCATGCCGGCGGCGAGCATCATCACTCCCATGATGCTTTTGGCGTTGACTTCACGGCCTTCGCCGACCAGCCAGATCGTGGATTCGAAACCCTGCACCAGTTGCACGAGCTTCGCGGATGCGCGCGCGTGCAGGCCGAGTTTGTTGCTGACCACGATTTCCCTTTCGACCATCGGATATTCCGCGGCAGAGACATCCCGCTACGTTACCAAAACCTTGTATGGCGTCGAGATCGAAACGATGATCCACTGCATCCTGCGGCTCGCCCACGGGCCATGGATGCGCCAACGCCACCCTGGCATCTGCCCCACGGCCGGGTTTCATGCCCTCGCGAAGTCCGGTCCCCGGGGTCCGTCACATCTTGTCGATGCAAATCCCGCCGCGCCCGCCGCAGGCGGCCACTTCGGCCAGTTCGTCCAGCGGCTTGTCGGAATAGTTGAGTACCCGCAGCAGCATCGGCAGGTTGAGGCCGGACACGCAGCGCGCGTGGACGCCGAGGCCAGCCAGCTTGTTGGCGATGTTGCAGGGCGTGGAACCGTAGAGGTCCGACAGCACGAGCACGCCGCCGCCGCGGTCCAGCGCGCGCGCGGCACGCGCGGCGGCCGCCAGTACCGTGCCGGGATCGTCGCTGCCGCCCACCTCCAGCGTGTCGAGCTGGCACGGCAGGCGCGGCATCACGTGCCGGGCGGCGGCGATCAGCGCACGGCCGATCTCCTCGTGGGTCAGCAGCAGGATGCCCGCAGCGGGAGCGGGGGTGTCCTGGCGAAGGGCGGAAGCCGTGGTCATGGGCGGGAAGGAAGGGTTACCGGTGAGGGTGCTGCAAGATTTGGTCCAACCGGTGGCAGGTGGTCACTCAAGCTCGCGATGAAAAGTGAGTACCTGGTCACGGCTGGCCCGGTAGTGCTCGGCCAGTCGCTCGGCCAGGTACACCGAGCGGTGCCGGCCACCCGTACAGCCGATGGCGACGGTCAGGTAGCCCTTGTCTTCACTCTCGAAGCGTGGCAACCACGCGTCCAGGAAACCTCGAATGTCAGCCAGATATTGTACTACCGATTGCTGGCCGTCCAGGTACTCGCGGATGGGTGCGTCCAGCCCCGAAAACGGGCGCAAACGCGGATCCCAGTGCGGGTTCGGCAGGCAGCGGGCGTCGAACACGAAATCCGAATCGGGCGGAATGCCCCGTTTGTAGGCAAACGACTCGAACAACAGCGTGAGGCCGGGGGATACCGCGCTGTATTCGGTGGTGATCAGCCGGCGCAACTGGTGGACGTTGGTGTCGCTGGTGTCGATGGAACGATTGGCGATGGCCTGCAGCGGGCGCAGGCGGCGGCGTTCCTCGGCGAGCGCGTCGATCAGCGAAAGGCCGTCGTCCGACAACGGATGGCGGCGGCGGGTGAATGCGTAGCGCTTCAGCAGCACCGCGTCGCTCGAATCGAGGAACACCAGTTCGACGTCGGCGCCCGCGGTCGCCAGCTTGGAAAGCGCCTCGGGCATGCGGTCGAGGTCGCCCTGGTTGCGCACGTCCACGCCCACCGCGATGCCCGAAAGCGTGCCGCGGCCGCCATCGGCGAGGGCGCGGTACAGGGAAGGCAGCAGCCCCGTCGGCAAGTTGTCCACGCAATAGAAGCCCAGATCCTCGAAGGCGCGCAGCGCGACGGTCTTGCCGGCGCCGGACAGGCCCGTGAGCACCACCATGCGGATGGACGTATCGTGGGAAGTGTCGGATGTATTGGGCATCGGCATCAACCGGATTGTCGTTGCAGGCGGGCGGCCTGGCGGTCCATGAAAATGTGGGCCTGGTCGATACCCTGCGATTTCAGCATGTGGCTGCGCACGGCAGCCTCGACCAGCACCGCGAGATTGCGGCCCGGCGCGACCGGGATCGTGATTTGCGGAACCTTCACGTCCAGCACTTCATGCACGCCGACATCGCCGGTCAGGCGCACCATCGCGTCCTCGGGCTCGTTGCCGGCCGGACGCAGGTGCACGATCAGGCGCAGGTACTTCGAACTCTTGACCGCGGTGTGGCCGAACATCTCCCGCACGTTCAGCACGCCCAGCCCCCGCACCTCCAGCAGGTCGCGCAGGATCTCCGGGCAGGCGCCGTCGATCACGTCCGGTGCGATCAGGGTGAACTCCGGGGCGTCGTCCGCCACCAGGCGGTGGCCGCGGGTGATCAGTTCCAGCGCCAGTTCGCTTTTGCCGCTGCCGGGCGTGCCGGTGATCAGCACGCCGATGGAGTGCACTTCCATGAACACGCCGTGCAGGGTGATCTGCGGCGCCAGCGCACGCGCCAGCTTGTATTGCAGGTAAGTGAGCACGTCATGGCCGCGGCGTGCGCTCACCCACAACGGCGTGCCGGTTTCCTCGGCGGCGTCGCGCAGGTCCGCCGGAACCGCCTGGTCCTTGGTGACGATCAAGGCGACCGGCTGCTGTCCGAAGATCTTCTGCACGGTTTCCCAGCGCTGCCGCGAGTCCAGGCTGTCGAGGTAATTCAATTCCTCACTGCCGACGATTTGCAGCTTGTTGGGATAAATGATGTTGAGATAGCCGATTTCCGACGGCCGCCGCTGGCCCGCACCGCCGGATTGCAATGCCCTTCCGCCGCCATCGCGACCGGCGACCCAGCGCAGGGCCATGCGTTCCTTGACGTCTTCGAACAGGTCGCGTGCGCTGAGTCGGTTCACTGCATTCCCCACCCGCCACGGCGACGGGTGGGGATCATTGTGCCAGCGTTGCCGCGCGACTGCTTTTGAAACAGCAAGCGGCATCCGGGAGAAGCGGCTTTTGGTGAAAAGTCGGGGCAGGAAGCCCGTCCTGGTGCCCGCGAGCGAGCGAACTTGGCCGTGAACGCGGCTTCCATCGAAGCCGCGTTCACGGACGATCGCAAAAACTACGCCAGGTCCCTGATGTCGTCGCGGCCGTGGGTGCGACGCTTGTCCTTGTGGCGGCGTACCTGCGCATCGAGCTTGTCGAACAGCGCGTCGATCGCGGCGTACATGTCGGCGTCCACGGCGTTCGCGTGCAACACGGTGCCGGCTGCCGACAACGTGCCCTCGGCGCGATTGGCCTGCGGGTTCTTCTCCACTTCCAGCACCACGTTCAATGAAGTCAGGTGGTCGAACCGTCGGGCGAGGCGCTCGCGCCGGGAATCGACGTAATCGCGCAGGGCCGGGGTGATTTCGATCTGGTGACCGCTGACCTGAATTTGCATGATTGGCTCCTCAAGCATCAGGGTGATGGAAGCCCGGCTTTTTGCCGGGGTTCGGCGCCGGCAGCGGCGCCGGTTGGAAGATTTCCGCTCTTGCTCCTTGTGATCGCCGGTGAGGGGGAAAGTTGCATGAACGTGCTTGCGTGAAAAGTCCGGCATGGGTGCCGCGTTTTGCTTTTGCGTTCAGGGACGACCGCTGGAAGCGCGCTGCATCAAGCGTGCCTGAGGCGTCGTGAACTTTCTGTTGCAACGCGTTACTGCGCGCGCAGGCGTTCGCCCGAACTGGGGATGCGCAGTTGCTCGCGATATTTCGCGACGGTGCGGCGCGCCACGCGGATGCCGCGCTGGTTCAATTCGGCGGTCAACGTCTGGTCCGACAGGGGCTTGCGCGGGTCTTCCTCGTCCACCAGCTTGCGGATCATCGCCTGGATTGCGGTGGCCGACGCGCTGCCGCCGTCTTCGGTGGCCACGCTGGACGAGAAAAAGTGCTTGAACTCGAACGTGCCGCGCGGCGTGTGCAGGTACTTGCGCGTGGTGACGCGCGAAATGGTCGATTCGTGCATGCCGAGTTCTTCGGCCAGCTCGCGCATCACCAGCGGCTTCATGGCTTCCGGCCCGAAGTCCAGGAACGCGCTTTGGGTGCGCACGATGGCACTCGCGACCTTGAACAAGGTATCGGCGCGCGCCTCGAGGCTTTTCATCAGCCAGCGCGCCTCCTGCAGTTGTCCGCGCAGCCAGGTGGCGTCGCTGCGCTGCGCGCGTGCGATCAGGCTGCAGTAGTGCTGGTTGATGGCAAGCCGGGGCTGGCATTCGGGCGACAACGACACACGCCAGCGGCCGGCGACCTTGATCGCATAGGCATCGGGTGCCACGTACTCGGCGGGGGTCGGGTCGAACGCCGAGCCGGGCCGCGGATCGAGCGCGCGGATCAAGGTGGCCGCGGCGATGACGGCGTCTTCGCTCGCGTTGAGTTTCCTGGCCAGCTTGGAGAAATCCCGCTTGGCGAGCAGATCGAGTTCACTGGCCACGATGCGCCGCGCCAGTTCCCGCCCCTCGAGGCGCGGATCGATCTGTTCCAGCTGCGCGGCGAGGCAGTCGCCGAGGTCGAGGCTGGCGACGCCGGTGGGATCGAAACGCTGCACACGCAACCGCACGGCTTCCGCTTCGTCCTTGCAGGGGGCGGGTTCCAGCGTGCGGAGCGCGGCCAGCACGGGCTCGAGGCCCTCGCGCAGGTATCCGTCATCGTCGAGCGCGTCGATGATCGCCATCGCGATCGCATGTTCGCGCGGGGACAGGCCGCTCAGGTTTGCCTGCCATTGCAAATGCTCGCGCAGGCCTTCGAGCGCGGCATCCTGCGGTTCGGGCGCGTCTTCGTCGAATCCACGGCTGGATTGCGCCCAGTCGGCGACCTGCGGGGCCTGTTCGTCCCAGTATTCGCCGTCGCCGAGCTCGGGGGGCGATTCGTCGCCGGAGGTGTCGGCGCTGCTTTCCGACGATTCGGCCGGCGGAGCGTCGTCGCTGTCCATGCCGTCGATGTCGATCAGGGGATTGGCTTCCGCCAATTCGCGCAGCTCGGCCTGCAATTCGATCTGCGACAACTGCAAAAGGCGGATCGCCTGCTGCAACTGCGGCGTCAGGGAGAGTTGTTGCGATTGGCGAAGCTGGATGCCTGGTTTCATGGTGACTTCGCGGGGCAGTGGCTTGCATCCTAGCTCACGGCAGCCGGCATGGATAGTACATGGGCACGATTTTTGCTAATGCGCGTCCCCCGCTGCTGCGAAATGCATCAAGGTTTCGCGGTCGGCCGGCTTGGCCACGGAGCGTTCCGGCTCCAAAGTCAGCCATGAAGGTACTTGGGCGAGAGCCAAGCAACGAAGCGGCTGTTGGTGAAAAGTCAGGCCATGGATGGCCGTTCTGATCTGTCATGGCCGTAAAGCGGTCCAGGGGCGGCCACGTCCAGGCGAGGCCGCGATCATGGACGATCGCACGACATCGCTCGCACTACATCCGAAATTCGTGGCCGAGGTAAACCTCGCGCACTTCCCTGTGGGCAAGGATTTCCGCCGGCGTGCCGCGCGCCAGCACCTTGCCTTCGTTCAGGATGTAGGCGTGCTCGCAGATGCCCAGCGCCTCGCGCACGTTGTGGTCGGTGATCAGGACGCCGATGCCGCGGTCGCGCAGGTGCCTGACGATGCGCTGGATTTCGCCGACGGAAATCGGATCGACCCCGGCGAAGGGTTCGTCCAGCAGCATGAAGCGGGGATTGGCCGCCAGCGCACGCGCGATTTCCACGCGACGCCGTTCGCCGCCGGACAGGCTGATGCCTTTCTGGTCGGCGATGTGGCCGATCTTCAGTTCGTCCAGCAGCGCTTCCAGTTCGCTGCGGCGTTGGCCGGCCGGCAGGTCGGCGCGCAATTCCAGCACCGCGAGGATGTTGTCCGCGACCGTGAGGCGGCGGAAGACGGAGGCTTCCTGGGGCAGATAGCCGATCCCCTTGCGGGCGCGCTGGTGCATCGGCAGGCCGGTAATGTCTTCGCCGTCCAGCGTGATGCGGCCGCCATCGGGTTCGATCAGGCCGACCACCATGTAGAAGCAGGTGGTCTTGCCCGCGCCGTTGGGGCCGAGCAGCCCGACCACCTCACCCTGGCGGATTTCGAAACCAAAATCCTGCACCACCTGGCGGGTGCGGAAACTTTTCTGCAGCCCTTGCGCGACCAGCATGGATCAACGGGTTCCGGAGGTCGATGCAGGCGCGGGTGCTGGCGTGGTCGCGGATGCGGGCGCCGACGTTGCGCCCGAAGCGGGCGCACTGGCCGCTGCCGCGGGCTTTCCGCCGGCAGGTGCAGGCTTGCTGCGCGGCTGCAGGGTAATGTGGACGCGGCCGCCCGCGGCCGGCGTGCCCTGGATTTCACCGCTGTCGGTGTTGTAGACGAGCCGGTTGCCATGGAATTCTCCGCGGCCTTGCTGCACCACGCTGGCATCGCCGGTCAGGATCACGGTATTTTCGGAAACCTTGTAGTCGATGGTCGCGGCCTGTCCGTGCACCAGCGTGCCGTTGTCCTGGGTCTGCCGGAAATGCGCCGGGCTGCCGGTCAGCACCACGCGTTGCCATTGGCTGGTGTCATCGGGATCGGTGTAGCCGGTGGCTTTTGCGCCATCTGCGTGGAAGGTGCCCTGATCCATCGTGACGCTGCCGGTGAAAGTGATCTTGCCGCTGTCCTGGCTGCCGGCGAAGGTGCCGGCATTGATGTGGATCGGCTGGTTCTTGTCCGTCTGCTTCGCTTGCGAGACGCCACATCCGAGCAGCGCAGCGATGAGCAGAACCGGCAGATCAATGCGTACGCGAATGCGGCGCGAGGGTGGCATGGACATCGGAGAGCAACTCCAGTGAACGAGTGTCGAAATCGGCCTTCATGCCGACGCCGCGCAGTATAGAGCCCGGCTCCTGTATCACGCTGGGCGCGGCGGTGGCCATGCGTTTGTCCTGGGTCCACACGGTGGCGTCGGCCGTATGGATTTCGGCTTCGGAAATTTTCGCCGTGGGCGGCCGGCGCATGTCGACCTTGCCGATCAGCTTGACCAGGTTGTTGTCGGAACTGATCCACGCGTACTGCGAGGTGCCGTTCCATTCGGAGCCATCGCTGGCGACGAAATAGTATTGCGGCGCATTGACATACAGGGAGTCGTTGCCTTCGCGGCGCGCGAGGTGCGGCGCGGTCATCGTGAAGGCCAGCTTGCCGTCCTGCCCGAAGGCGTGCAGGGTGAAATGATCGAGTTCGTAACTGGAACGCGGCGGCCCCACGATCGCGACCGGCTTGGGCGGCGGCCTCAGCCACCACACCAGCAACTGGGTGATCGCGGCCGCGATCACCAGCACCACCAGCCAGAAGACGGTGCGGCGATCCCTCATCCGGCCTGCGCCGCGAGGATCAGGTCGCACACTTCGCGCGCGGCGCCGCGGCCGCCGTGGGCGCGCGTATGCCAATGCGTCGCGCCCAGCACTTCAGGTTGCGCATCGGCCACCGCAATCGCAAGCCCGCAGATCGACATCGGTGCCAGGTCGGGCTCGTCATCGCCCACGTAGCAGGCCTGGTCGCCGCTCAATCCGGATGCGTGCAACATGTCCTGGAGGCAGCCCAGTTTGTCGGACTTGCCCTGGTAGACATGGTCGATGCCGAGTTGTTCCGCGCGCAGTTCCACCGCGTGGCTGACGCGTGCACTGATCAGCGCCACGTCGATGCCGTGCGCGCGCAACCGCTTGATGCCCAAACCATCGTGCACGTGGAATGCCTTGATCTCGCGGCCGTCCTCGGTGAACCACAGGCGCCCGTCGGTCAGCGTGCCGTCGACGTCGAACGCGACCAGCCTGATCTTCGCGGCGCGGGCGAGGACGTCGGCGGGGATGTCGGGGTGAGCGGCCATGGCGGTGGGTGAATGCGAGACGCGAAGAATAACAAGCTTCGGCATTCCGGGCCGGCGGAGCCGGAACCTGGAATCCAATGTCGTTGATCCGGAGAAAGGTCGCTGGGTTGACTCGCGCCATCCCTGGCGCCCGCCTCTTCGGCATTCGGGTTTGCAATCCTGCAAACGCAGTCGGCCCGCCGCTGCGCGGGTCCGGAATGACGACAGAATTTATGCTTCCCGAATCCCGAATCCCGAATCCCGAATCCCGCCCGTCAAACCACCCGTGCGCGCAGCAGGTCGTGAATATTCAGTGCCCCGACCACGCGCCGCGCATCATCGACCACCAGCAGCGCGTGGATCTTGTGGGTTTCCATCAGCTGCGCGGCTTCGGCGGCCAGCTTCTCCGGGCCGATCACCTTGGGATTGCGGCTCATGGCTTCACCGACCGACGCGGTGCGCAGGTCGACGCCGTGGTCGTCCAGCATGCGGCGCAGGTCGCCGTCGGTGAACACGCCCAGCAGATGCGCATCGCCCTCGACGATCGCGGTCATGCCGAGTCCCTTGCGGGACATCTCGATCAGCGCCTCGGTCAGTGTCGCGTCGGTGCGCACCATCGGGACCGCGGTGCCGGTATGCATCACGTCCGAAATCTTGAGCAGGCGGCGGCCCAGCGCGCCGGCAGGATGCGAGCGGGCAAAATCGTCGGCGGTGAAGCCGCGGGCCTCCAGCAGGGCGATGGCCAGGGCGTCACCCAGCACCAGCGCGGCCGTGGTGCTGGCGGTCGGCGCCAGACCGAGCGGACAGGCTTCGTTGGTGACGCTGGCATCGAGGTGCGCATCGGCGTCGCGCGCAAGGGAGGAGCGCGGGTTGCCGGTCATCGCGATCAACGCGTTGCCTTGCCGTTTCAGGAACGGCACGATGGTCAGGATTTCTTCCGTCTCGCCGGAATTGGAAAGCAGCAACACCACGTCGTGCCGGGTGATCATGCCGATGTCGCCGTGGCTGGCTTCGCCGGGATGCACGAAGAACGAAGGCGTGCCGGTGGAAGCGAGCGTGGCGGCGATCTTGCGCGCGATGTGGCCGGACTTGCCCATGCCCGATACCACCACGCGTCCGGAGCTGGCCAGGATCAGGCGGCACGCCTTGCTGAAATCGCCATCCACCCGGGCCTCGATGTCCGCAATGGCCCCTGTTTCGATGCGGATGACCTTGCGTGCACTCTCCACCAGCGCGGCGCGCTCGTCGTCGTGCAAGGAGCTTGGCGAAGCTTCGAGGGTACGCGCGTTCATGCGGGTGTGCTCCTGAGCCGAAACGCGATTTCCAGTAACATCGCCGTTTCGCATTGTACAGGCGACAGGCACGTCTTCCACGCACCCGCCAGCGGACGCGTTGCGGCGGGCCGGCCCCGTGTTCGAGTACGGTTCATGCAATCCAACGAATTGAAATCCCTGCTGGAAACGGCCTTTCCGGGTGCCAAGGTGCAGGTTGCCAGTCCCGACGACGTCCATTTCCAGGCGCAGATCGTGGCCGAAGCCTTCGTCGGCAAGCCGACGCTTGCGCGTCATCGCATGGTGTACGCGGTGCTGGGCGAACGCATGGGCGGCGAGGTCCACGCGCTGTCGCTGCGCACCCTGACCCCCCAGGAAGCCGAGGCGCATTGATGGCGCGCATCGTCATTTCCGGCGGCAAACCACTCAACGGCGACGTGTGGATATCCGGCGCGAAGAACGCGGTGCTGCCGATCCTCGCCGCGTGCCTCCTCGCCGACGAACCCGTGACCATCGGCAACGTACCGCACCTGCACGACGTCACCACCACCATGGAGCTGCTGGGCCAGATGGGCGCGGAGCTGGCGGTGGACGAGCACATGCGCATCCGCATCGATCCGCGTCCCGCCAATCATTTTTCCGCGCCCTACGAGCTGGTCAAGACCATGCGCGCGGCGATCGTGGTGCTGGGTCCGCTGATCGCGAAGTACGGGCAGGCCGACGTGTCGCTGCCGGGCGGCTGCGCGATCGGTTCGCGCCCGGTCGACCAGCACATCAAGGGGCTGCGCGCGCTCGGTGCGGAGATCACCGTGGAAAACGGTTACATCAAGGCGCGCGCGAAACGACTCAAGGGTGCGCGCGTGACGATGGACATGGTCACCGTCACCGGCACCGAGAACATCATGATGGCCGCCGCGCTGGCCGAAGGCACCACGGTGATCGAGAACGCCGCCGAGGAGCCCGAAGTCTGCGATCTCGCGCACTGCCTCAACGCGATGGGTGCGAAGATCGGCGGCATCGGCACCACCACGCTGGTGATCGATGGCGTCGAACGCCTGCACGGCGCGCATTACGAAGTGCTGCCCGATCGCATCGAAACCGGCACGTTCCTGGTGGCCGGCGCGATCACCGGGGGCAGGGTGCGTGCCAAGCGGACCCGCCCCGACACCTTGAAGTCGGTGCTGTCGAAACTGGAAGACGCCGGGGCGCACATCAATTGCGACAGCGATTCCATCGAAATCGACATGCGCGGCAATCGTCCGCACGCGGTCGACGTCACCACCGCGCCGTACCCCGCGTTCCCCACCGACATGCAGGCACAGTTCACCGCGCTCAACTGCGTGGCCGAAGGCACCGGCATCATCACCGAAACCGTGTTCGAAAACCGGTTCATGCACGTGCAGGAACTGCACCGCCTCGGCGCCGACATCCGGGTCGAAGGCAACACCGCGATCGTGCGTGGCGTGCCACAAATGTCCGGCGCGCAATTGATGGCGACCGACCTGCGTGCATCCGCCTCGCTGGTCCTGGCGGGCCTTGTGGCCAAAGGCGACACCACCGTCGATCGCATCTACCACATCGATCGCGGCTACGAGAACATCGAGGAGAAACTCGGGGGACTCGGCGCGCATATCCGGCGGTTGCCGAACTGACACGTGCTTCCCGAACCCGTCGACTGACGGATTGGTGCTTTGTTGCCCGGCCGGACCTCCGATCGACACGCGCGGCACGGGTTTTGCGCCTCACCCCGGCGCAGGGATCCCTTTTCCCTTCGCCGCAAGTGAACTGCCGCCGCCATCCGTTCGCGTGCGGGAAACATCCGATCGATCGTCACCCCGCAAGGGCGGAATTCGTGGGCAGGGCACCACGAAGGCGGGTTGGCGCCCCACCCGGGCATGCCGAGACGGCGGGCCGTCCAGGCCGGAGCAGCGAAGCGGACCCCGCCGCTTCCCGTCAACGCGCCGACCAGCTTTCGAGTTCGAGCGAAAAATCGTTCTTGCCGCGCTGCTCGATCTTGACGGGCACCGGCAGTGTTCCGGGTGCGAACCAGGCTTCGAAATCGCCCTCGTCGGTGCGGCTGACCCGGGTGGCGTCGAAGGTGCCGGCGGGCACGCTCACGTCCTGCTTGCCCTGCGCCGTGAAGTGCTGGTTTTCGATGCGATCGCGCACCGCCACGGGCAGGGTGATGTCGGTCTTGCCGGCGGCAAGGCTGGCGGCCAGCGCCAGTGGCACGGTGTGGCGTTCGACTGTGCCGGGACGGCTCGCGAAATGGAACGTGCCGTTGTCGTCCACTTCGACGGTGTGGCGGCTCCAGTCGAAACGCACGCTGCGATGTTTCTGTTTCAATGCCGACGTCATCGTGTAGTCGTAGCTGATGCCTTGCGGCGCGTCGCCCACCCACTTGAAGGTTGAAACCTCGCGGGTGCCGGCGGCGAGCAGCGAAGCGAGCCCCGCGGTGCCGTGGCTTTGCGTGGTGAAGTTCCAGGTGCCGTTCGCGGCGGGCGCCAGGGTGAGTGTCGCCTTGCCGATGGGCGAGCCGTTTTGCAGCACGCGGTAATGTGCAGTGAACGCCGGCAGCGGCGCTGCCGCGGCGATGGCGGAACCGAACGCCGCGATCAGGGCAATGACCAGAAACAATCCGGGTGGAGAATGACGGTGCATGGGATTCGACGTGAACGTAACCGGTTGCCGCGCAGCCTGACGCGCCACGCCTGAACGCACGCTCACGTGGGGGCCAGATCCCCAGACGGGCCCAGCCGCAGCGGCGCGGACAAAGGTACCTCGTTGAAAAACACCCTGCCGCCGCGTTCGCGCACCTTGCCGCGCGCGATCGCCTCCACGCAGGCGACCAGCAGCCTGTGCTCCTGCGACAACAGCCGTTCGGCAAGGGCGTCCTCGGTGTCACCCGGTCGGATGTCGATGCGAGCCTGGGCGATCACCGGTCCGCCGTCCAGTTCGGCGCTGACGAAATGCACGCTCGCGCCGTGCTCGAGGTCGCCGGCCTTGAGTGCACGGCGATGGGTGTGCAGGCCGCGGTATTTCGGCAGCAATGAAGGATGGATGTTGATCATCCGTCCCGGCCATTGCGCGGTGACGCCGGCGTCGATGATGCGCATGTAGCCCGCCAGCACCACCAGTTGCGCGCCGCTGGCCGCGACGTTCGCGAACAGCGCCTCGTCGAATTCACGACGCGAGCCGAACGATTTGGGGTCGAGCGCGAGCGTGGCAATGCCATGCGCTTCGGCGTGGCGAAGCGCGGGCGCGTCGGCCTTGTCGCTTGCCACCAGCACGATGTCGATCGGCAACCTGCCGGTTTCGCGCGCATCGATCAGCGCCGCGAGGTTGCTGCCGCGGCCGGAGGCGAGTACCGCGACGGGAAAGCTCATGCGATGTGGACGCGCGAGTCGCCGGCTGCCGCAACGACTTCGCCGATGGTCCAGCTTTGCAGGCCGGATTGCGCCAGCGCCGCTTGCACGCCGGCCACGTCGCCGGGCGCGAGGATCAGCGTGAAACCGATCCCGCAGTTGAAGGTGCGCCACATTTCTTCGCGCGCGACCTTGCCTTCGCGTTGGAGCCATTCGAACACGGGCGGCATCTTCCATGCCGACGCATAGATCGCGAGCCCCAGCCCGTCCGGCACCACGCGGATGATGTTTTCCTGCAGGCCGCCGCCGGTGACGTGCGCCATGCCGTGGATCGTGCCGCGTCGTGCGCGCAGCAATGCAAGGATCGACTTCACGTAGATGGTGGTGGGCGCCATCAGGGCATCGGCCAGCGTGCCCTCGCCGAGCTTCTGGTCGAACGGCGAACCGGCACGTTCGACGATCTTGCGGATCAGTGAATAGCCATTGGAGTGCGGCCCGCTCGACGCCACGCCCAGGATCACGTCGCCCGCGCCGATCGCGCTGCCGTCGATGATTTCCGATTTCTCCACCGCGCCGACATTGAAACCGGCGAGGTCGTATTCGCCCGGCGGATACATGTCGGGCATCTCGGCCGTTTCGCCGCCGATCAGTGCGCAGCCGGCGAGTTCGCAACCCTTCGCGATGCCCCCCACCACCGCGACGGTGGTGTCGACGTCGAGCTTGCCGGTCGCGAAGTAGTCGAGGAAGAACAGCGGTTCGGCGCCCTGCACCAGCACGTCGTTCACGCACATGCCGACGAGGTCGATGCCGATGGTGTCGTGGCGGTGCAACTGTTGCGCCAGTTTCAACTTGGTGCCGACGCCGTCGGTGCCCGACACCAGCACCGGTTCACGGTATCGGTTCGACAGATCGAACAGGGCGCCGAACCCGCCGAGGCCGCCCATCACCTCGGGACGGAAGGTCTTCCCGACCAGTGGCTTGATGCGTTCGACCACCGCGTTGCCGGCGTCGATGTCCACGCCGGCGGCGCGGTAGGAGAGGGCTTCGTTGTCGGAAGTCACGGCAGTCGGGCGCGTGTGGTTGGCTGGCCGGAATGGCTGAATGCGCAATGATAGACGTTGGCGCCATGATTGGGCAGACTTGCACCCAATTCGTCCGAGGTGCGTGGCCATGTTGCGAATCTGCCTGTTCCTGTCGCTGGCGCTGGGCATGGCCGCGACAGCCTTCGCCCAGACGCCCCCTGCAACTGAAGTGCCGCAGCCGGGCGCATCCGCCAGCCCTTATTCGGCGACCGTGCCGGTGGCCGGTACCAGTGATGCCCAGCGCAACGCCGCGATCGACGCCGCCCTGACCGAGGTCTTGCAGCAGGTATCGCCTGGCTTCGTGGTGAGCCCCGATGTGCTCGCCCAGGCATCGGGCTACGTGCGCGATTTCCGCTACAGCCGTGCGGCATCGGGCAATGGGTTGCAGTTGCAGGTGGATTTCGATCCCGGCGCGGTCAACCGCCTGATCGCCGCCCATCCGGCTGGCACCGCGCTGGCGGGCACCGCGCCGGCCGGAGGCTCCTCGGCCGCGGCGGCCGTGCAGGGCGGCAGCGGCAAGTTGTGGGTGGACGGGATCGACGACAGCCACGCGTTCGCGAGCGTCCTGTCCACGCTGCGCGGTGATACGGCCCTGCACGACGTCATACCGGTAAGTGCAAAAGGCGATGGCGTGTTGTTGCAGCTCGGTTTCGATCAGCCGCTGGCTGCGGTGCTGGCCGCCCTCACGGCGCCCAGCGGGCATTTTGCGATGGAGCAGCAACCGCATCCGGGCGCCGATGCTTCGTTGCGCTGGATGCCGTGAACGTGCCAGCGTCGTGAGTGGGCGATCGCCAGCGGCCGGTGGTGCAGGCGACAACCGGTTGCGGCACTTGCCGAATCTGATTTCAGGGTTGCGGATTGCGCTGGTGGTACCGTTGGTCGTGACGATCCTGGCAGGCCGTTACGAGTTTGCATTGGTGGTTGCGGGTGTCGCGGGCGTCTCCGACGGCGTGGATGGCTGGCTGGCGCGACGGTTCCACTGGCAAAGCCGCCTGGGTTCGATCCTCGATCCGGTCGCGGACAAGTTGATGCTTGTCGGGTGCATGGTGGCGCTCGGCTGGCTGCATGAAGCGCCGCGCTGGATGGTGGTGCTGGTGGTGGCGCGCGACGTGGTCATCGCGTCGGGGGCACTCGCCTGGCATCGCGTGCTGCGCAATTTCCAGGCGCGCCCCAGCTGGCTGTCGAAGGCCACCACGGTGGCGCAGATCGGCTTCGTGCTGCTGGTGCTGGCCGTGCAGACATTCGGCTGGGGGGTGTCGATGTCCATTCCGGTGTGGATCGTCGCGATCCTCACCGTCGCCAGCGGTGTCGATTACGTGGTGCGCTGGGGCCTGCTGGCCCGGCGCGAACTGAAAAGCAGGGGCACATCGAAATGAGCAACACGCAGCGCTGGCAATGGTTGTTGATCGTGGCGGCGATCGGCTGGCTGGTCTGGCTGCTGTCGCCGATCCTGATGCCGTTCATGCTGGCGGCCGTGTTCGCCTATCTAGGCGATCCGCTGGTCGACCGGCTGGAGCGGCTGCGGATCGGGCGCGGGTTGGCGGCTTCCATCGTGTTCCTGGTGATGCTGCTGATCGTGGCGCTGGCGCTGGTGCTGCTGGTGCCGTTGATCCAGCGGCAGATCGCGCGCTTCATCGCCGCGCTCCCCGCGTACGCGGCATGGTTCACGCACGATGCCGTGCCGTGGCTGGAGCACAAGCTCAACATCCCGCCCAGCGAGTTCGACCCTTCCACACTGATTGCGCGGATACGCGAACACCTCGGCACGGTGGGCGGTATCGCCGCGGCCGCGCTGGGCTACGCGACACGCTCGGGCCTGGCGCTGATCGGCTTCGGCGTCGCGGTGGTACTGGTGCCGGTGGTGACGTTCTACCTGCTGCGCGACTGGGACAGGCTGGTCGCGCACATCGACGCGTTGCTGCCGCGCGAGGCGCAGCCGACGATCCGCCGGCTCGCGCGCGAAACCGACAGCGTGCTCGGAGCGTTCGTGCGCGGGCAGTTGCTGGTGATGCTGGGGCTTGCGATCTACTACGCGATCACGTTGAAGCTGGCCGGGCTGGATGTCGGGCCGCTGATCGGCATGATCGCGGGGCTGGTGAGTTTCGTGCCGTACCTGGGTTTCATCATCGGCATCGTGGCCAGTCTCATTGCGGCGCTCGTGCAATTCCACGACGCGTACCATCTGATATTGGTGTTGGTGGTGTTCGGCGTCGGCAACCTGCTGGAAAGCTACGTGCTGGTGCCGAAACTGGTCGGCGACCGCATCGGCCTGCATCCGGTGGCGGTGATCTTCGCGGTGCTGGCGTTCGGCGAATTGTTCGGGTTCATCGGCGTGCTGCTGGCATTGCCGATGGCGTCGATCGGGATGGTCTTGCTTCGCTTCCTGCGTGACCGTTACGAGGCAAGCTCGTTGTTCGGCGGGCGCGAGCCACCCAAGGACGCGACGGCTTCCGGCGGCCCGCCCGCGGGAAGTCCGAACCCGCTGCCATCCGAACATCCGGAAAGCCCGCAGGTTCCGCCGGTGCCATGATCCGGCAGTTCCCGCTCGACCTGCGCTGGCCACCCCACCAGCGGCTGGACGCGTTCTGGCCCGGCGCGAACGTGCCGGCGCTGCAAGGCGTTACCGCCGCCGCGAATGGCGGCGATGCGTGGTTGTACCTGCACGGCACCTCCGGCACCGGCAAGAGCCATCTGTTGATCGGCGCGTGTCGCGGAGTGATCGATGCGAATCGCCCGGCGCGCTACCTTTCGCTGGCGCAGTTGCCGCCGCCGCGCGCGGATGCGATCGCGATGGTCGAGGCGGAAGGGTTGCTCGCGATCGACGACGTGCAGGCGATCGCCGGCGAGCCGGAAGCCGAACGCGCGTTGTTCGATCTCTACAATCGTGCCAAGGCCGCCGATGCGCGCATGCTGTTTGCGGCCGACGTCTCGCCGGCAGAACTCGGCATCACGCTTCCCGACCTCGTTTCGCGCCTCGCGATGTGCACGCAATACGTGTTGCGGCCGCTGGACGACGCCGGCCGCCGCGCCATGCTGCGCGTGCTGGCCGGGCGCCTCGGCCTGCGCCTGGATGACGAGGTGCTGGATTGGTGGTTCGCGCGCCAGCCACGCGATCCCGCGTCGCTGGTCGCGTTGCTGCAACGCGTGGATCGTGCCTCGCTGGCCGCACAGCGGCGGATCACGATTCCGTTCCTGCGCGAGTTGTTGGAAACGCCGGACGGGTAGACATCGCGTTCGGCCAACCCACGGGACCGTTGGACTTTCCACGAGGCCCCCATCGGGCAAGATGGGGTGAATGCCCTCGCCTGGTTCGCCCCGCGGCGGGTACGGCCGGGACGGTGGAATTTGCGCGGCCCGGGCCCCGGGCAGACACGGATTGCATCTGCTGATCGCGGCGGCGCATCGCCGGATCGGGGCGGTTACGCTATCCTTCACCGGCTTCGGTTAGAGTGTCGAAGTTTGAATCCGCGGATCATCAGGACATGAACGTCGCCCGCCTGCATACCCACCTCGATCGGCTCGAAGCCGATTCCATGCGCATCCTGCGCGAGACGGTGGCGGAATGCAGGAAGCCGGTGCTGCTCTATTCGATCGGCAAGGATTCCTCCGTCCTGCTGCACCTGCTGCTGAAGGCATTCCATCCGGCCAGGCCGCCGTTGCCGATCCTGCACGTCAACACGACGTGGAAATTCCGCGAGATGATCGAATTTCGCGACCGCGTCGCGCGCGAAAAGAACGTCGACCTGATCGAGTACATCAATCAGGAAGGCGTTGGCCATACCGACCCCGTCGGCGATGCGTCGCGGCACACCTACGTCATGAAAACGCAGGCGTTGCGCGCGGCGCTGGCCGAACACGGTTTCGATGCCGCGATCGGCGGTGCGCGACGTGACGAGGATCCCGCGCGTGCCAAGGAGCGCGTGTTCTCGCTGCGGGGTGCGGGCCAGCGCTGGGAACCGCGCAAGCAGCGTCCGGAGCCCTGGGGGCTTTACAACACCCGGCTGGCCACCGACGAAACGCTGCGCGTGTTTCCGCTGTCGGACTGGACCGAACTCGACGTGTGGTTGTACATCCGGCGCGAGAACATCGAGGTGGTGCCGTTGTACTTCGCGAAGGAACGTCCGACGTTCGTGCGCAATGGTGCGCTGCTGGTCCGCGATGACGACCGAGTGCCGCTGGAACCCGGCGAGAAACTGGTTCCGAAGATGGTCCGTTTCCGCACGCTGGGCTGCTGGCCGCTGACCGCGGCGGTGGAGTCCGACGCCGCCGACCTAGACGGCATCATCGCCGAAATGCTGGATACCCGCGAGTCCGAACGCGCGGGCCGCGTCATCGATCGCGATCCTTCCGATTCCATGGAGCGCAAGAAGCGTGAAGGCTATTTCTGACGAAGCCGCCGGCGTGGCCGTCGCGGCGCCGGCGCTGGCCGCGCGCCTGGCCGCGCTGGAAAGCCGGGATACGCTGCGGCTGGCGATGTGCGGCAGCGTCGACGATGGCAAGAGCACGCTGCTCGGCCGCCTGCTGGCCGAGGCCGGGATGGTTCCCGACGATCGCCTGGCGCAGATGATCCGCGACAGCAAGACCCACGGTACCCAGGGCGGCAAGCCCGACTATTCGTTGCTGCTCGACGGACTCGAAGCCGAGCGCGAGCAGGGCATCACGATCGATGTTGCCTGGCGCTACTTCGGCACCGACCGGCGCGCCTTCATCGTGGCCGACTGTCCCGGCCACGCGCAGTACACCCGCAACATGGCCAGCGGTGCATCGAATGCGGAGCTCGGCATCGTGCTGGTCGACGCGCGCGCGGGTGTGCAAACGCAAACCCGGCGGCACACCGCGATCCTCGCGATGTTCGGCGTGCAGCACGTGCTGTTTGCGGTCAACAAACTTGACCTCATCGAATACAACCACGCGCGGTATCACGCGATCGAGCAGGAATGCGTGAAGCTTGCGCACGACCTTGGCATCGAACACGCGGACGCGATCCCCGTTTCGGCGATCAACGCGGACAACCTGGTCACCGCCTCGCCCAAGACGCCGTGGTACACCGGCAAGCCGTTGCTGGAATATCTGGAAACGGTGCAGGTGGAGCATCAGGCGGATGCCGCGTTCGCGCTGCCGGTGCAATGGGTGAACCGCCCCGACCACAGCTTCCGCGGTTATGTCGGCACGGTCGTGGGTGGCCGCGTCACGCGAGGCGACGAGGTGGTGGTGTTGCCTTCGGGCCGGCTTTCGCGGGTGCAGCGCGTGGTCGGCGGCGACGGCGACCTCGATGTTGCCGAAGCGGGGCAGGCCGTCACGCTCACGCTCACCGACCAGATCGATGTTTCGCGCGGGGACGTGATCGCCGATCCCACGTTGCCGCCCGAAGTCGCGGCGCAGTTCGCCTGCCATCTCCTGTGGCTGGACGATGCGGCGCTGCTGCCGGGCCGGCGTTACCTGATGAAACGCGCGAGCGGCACCGTCGGCGCCCAGGTCACCGAGATCAAGCACCGCATCGATCCGGATACCCAGGCGCACCTGGCGGCGACGCGCCTGACCGCCAACGAAATCGGTGTCTGCAACCTGTCGCTCGATTCCGACATTGCCTATCGGCCGTACAAGGACGATCGCCGCCTCGGCGGCTTCATCCTGATCGACCGGGAAACCAATGCCACGGTCGGTTGCGGCACGCTGGACTTCGGCCTGCGCCGCGACCGCAACGTGCACTGGCAGCAACTGGATGTCGATCGCCTGGCGCGCGCCCGCATCAAGGGCCAGACGCCGCGCTGCCTGTGGTTCACGGGCCTCTCGGGCGCGGGCAAGTCCACCATCGCGAACCTCGTGGAGCGCCGGCTGCTGGCCGATGGTTTCCATACGATCCTGCTGGATGGCGACAACGTGCGCCACGGCTTGAACCGCGACCTCGGCTTCACCGACGCCGACCGCGTCGAGAACATCCGGCGCGTCGCCGAAGTGGCGAAATTGATGATGGACGCCGGCCTGATCGTGCTGGTGTCATTCATCAGCCCGTTCCGTGCAGAGCGGCAACTGGCGCGCGAGCTGATCGGCGAAACCGGGTTCATGGAAGTGTTCGTGGATGCGCCGCTGGCCGTGTGCGAAGAGCGCGACGTCAAGGGCCTGTACGCGAAGGCGCGCGCGGGCAAGATCGAGAACTTCACCGGCATCGGCTCACCCTACGAAGCGCCGGCGTCACCCGAAATCCACCTGCGTTCGGACCAGGAGTCTGCCGCGGAATCCGCGGCGCGGGTGGTGAAGCGCCTCGTCGACTGAGCGATACCGGCCGTCCCGCTCAGTCGCGCAGGCGGAAGTCTTTCGCGCGGTGCGCGACCAATCGGAGCGCGACGCGATCCGGCAGCAGGTCCATCAGTACCTTGATGGCGCGGTTGATGCGTCCGGGCACGCACACCACCCGCCCGCGTTCGACGGCATCCAGTCCCTGCCGCACCACGTCGTCGGCCTCCGACCACATCCAGCCCGGCAGTTTCGAAACCAGCTTGCGCGCGTGGCTGACGTCGTGGAATTCCGAGTGCGTGAAGCCGGGACACAACGCGCAGACGTGGATGCCCTGCGCGCGGTTTTCCATCGCCAGCGCCTGCGAGACGCGCATCAGGAATGCCTTGGCCGGCGCGTACAACGTGTTGCCCGGCGTCGCGGGGACCAACCCCGCCAGCGAAGCCACGTTGACGATGCGTCCGTAACCGCGTTCGCGCATGCCGGGCAGCAGCAGGTGGCAAAGTTGCAGCGGCGATGTCACCAGCACCTGCATGAAGCGCGCGTGGGTTTCCCAGTCCACCTTGTCGTAGCGGCCCGGCACGCCATAGCCAGCATTGTTGATCAGGATGTCGATGACGCGCGCGCCGCGCGTGGCGGTCGCCACGATGCGTTCCGGGGCTGTCGGATCGGCAAGGTCATCGACGATCACATCCGCGTCGACGCCGTGCGCTTGGCGCAGTTCGCAAGCCAGCGCGTGCAGCCGATCTTCGCGGCGCGCGGTCAGCACGAGGTTGCATCCGCGCGCAGCAAGCTGCCGCGCGAATTCCGCGCCGATGCCGGCGGAGGCGCCGGTGACGAGGGCACGATGGCGAACGTTTGGGGGCATGTCGTGCACTCGCTGGGTGGCAGTGCGGGATTTCGAGCTTCGTTCGTCCGGGGTGCGGACCCGAACGGTCGAAGCGGGCGCGGCGGGAGACGGCCTGGCTTCGGGGGAACAGGGAAGCCCGGGCAGGCGGCGACTTCGTTCGTTTCGCCCCACCCCATTCGACGTGAACGGTCCTTCCGGACGGGACGCCCGTCGTAGTTTGCGCGGAGACGACCGCCTTGGCTATCCTCGCGGACCTCAATGAAAAGGAGCACGCCATGCGCCGGAAATGGGTGGGTGGCAACTGGAAGATGCACGGGTCGCGGGCCATGGCCTCGGCCCTGGTGGGCGCGATCGCTGAAACGAACACCGATGCCGTCGATGTCGCGGTGTTTCCGCCGTTTCCCTACCTGCGCGAAGCTTGCGCGGCCGCCGCCGGTTCGCGCATCGCGGTGGGCGGGCAGGACGTCAGCGAACATGAATCCGGTGCGTTTACGGGCGAAGTATCGGCGGCGATGCTGCGCGACATTGGCTGCACGTTCGCGCTGGCCGGCCATTCCGAGCGCCGCCAGTACCACCGCGAAAGCGATGGACAGATCGCAGCCAAGGTTGCCAAGGCGCTGGAACATGATCTCGTACCGGTGCTGTGTGTAGGCGAAACGCTCGAGCAGCACGAAGCGGGCCAGACCGCCGAAGTGGTATCGCGCCAGCTCGGTGCGGTAGTGGCGCACTGCGGGATCGAAGCGTTCGGACGCATCGTGGTCGCGTACGAGCCGGTGTGGGCGATCGGCACCGGGCGCACCGCCAGCCCCGCCCAGGCCCAGGAGGTCCACGCATTGCTGCGTAGCCAGCTCGCCAGGGACGATGCTAGAATTGCCGGTTCGACCCGCATCGTTTATGGCGGCAGCGTCAAACCCGGCAATGCCGCCGAGTTGTTCGCCCAAGCCGATATCGATGGCGGCCTGATCGGTGGCGCGGCCTTGCAGGCCACCGACTTTCTTTCTATTTGTGCGGCGGCGGGCTGAAGCCGGCCTCCGCACGGGAACATCCAGATGCTGTTCACGATTTTCAGCGTGTTCTATGTGCTCATCGCGGCGGCGATGATCGTGCTGATCCTGATGCAGCGCGGCGACGGCGCCAACGCGGGCGCGAGCTTCGGCGGCGGCGCATCCGGCACGGTGTTCGGCGCGCGCGGCTCGGCCAGCTTCCTGACCCGCACCACCGCGGTGCTGGCTGGGTTGTTTTTCGTGCTGAGCCTCGGCATGGGCATCTATCTCAGCCATCACGGCGGGACGCCGAACACGCAACAGGCACTCGGGGTGATGGCGGGCGCGGGCAGCCCGGCGCCGGCGGCTTCGTCCTCGGCCGCGGCACGCACCTCGCCGAACGTGAATCCGCTGGCCGCACCACCGCTGGGCAGCGCGCCCGCAGGCAGCGCCGCACCGTCCGGCGTGCCGGTCCAGCATTCGGAAGTGCCGACCGCGCCCGCGTCCGGCAACGCGACAAATTCGGAAGTACCGACAGCACCGAAAACCTCTGCACCGGCGAGCAGTGCACCCGCCGGTTCGCATTGATCGAGGGTTTTGCTTTGGTGAAAAGTTCGGCACAAGGATGTGCCGAGTGTTTCTCAGGGATGAGTCTTCGTCCCGGTGTTTCTCAGGGACGAGTTTGAACACCTGGCCCAGGTGGCGGAATTGGTAGACGCACTACCTTGAGGTGGTAGCGCTTAACGGCGTAGGGGTTCGAGTCCCCTCTTGGGCACCAATCGACGAACGCGCGAGAAGCGAACATTCGCCTCGCGCGTTTTCTTTTGTGGCGCGACGATTGCCGCGCGTTGCGCGATGCGATCCATTCGCGATTGCCGGTTTGAGATTGCTACGCGCGCCGGTGCATGCGAAAATCCCGTAGCTAACGCGGACGGAATCGAATGCTCAACGGCTACTGGCCCATCCTGCTGTTCCTGATCGTCGCCGGCGGCATCGGCGTCGCCTTGATCGTGGTCGGCTGGCTGGCCGGGCCGCGCCGCCCGAGTGCCGAGAAGTACTCGCCCTACGAGTGCGGCTTCGAGGCGTTCGAGGGCACGCGCATGAAGTTCGACGTGCGCTATTACCTGATCGCGATCCTGTTCATCCTGTTCGATCTCGAAATCGCGTTCCTGTTTCCGTGGGCGACGGTGTTTTCGGAGATCGGCATCGTCGCGCTGGTTGAAATGTTCACGTTCCTGCTGCTGCTGGTCGTGGGCTACGTTTACGTGTGGAAGAAGGGTGCACTCGAATGGGACTGATCCAGGCCATCGACAAGTCGATGCACAACCCGGTCCCGATCGGGAAGGTGGACGACATCCTGCGCCCCGAGGCCGACAACCCAATCGTGCAGCGTGGTTTCGGCGTCACCACGGTGGATGCGCTGTTCAACTGGGCGCGCACCGGTTCGATGTGGCCGATGACGTTCGGGCTCGCGTGTTGCGCGGTCGAGATGATGCATGCCGGCATGTCGCGGCTGGACCTCGATCGCTATGGCGTGATCTTCCGCCCGTCGCCGCGGCAGAGCGACGTGATGATCGTCGCCGGAACCCTGGTCAACAAGATGGCGCCGGCGCTGCGCAAGGTGTACGACCAGATGCCCGATCCGAAATGGGTGATCTCGATGGGCAGCTGCGCCAACGGCGGTGGCTATTACCACTATTCGTATTCGGTGGTGCGTGGCTGCGACCGCATCGTGCCGGTGGACGTGTACGTGCCGGGCTGTCCGCCCACCGCCGAAGCGTTGATTTACGGGATTCTGCAGCTGCAGAAGAAGATCCGTCGCACCAATACCATCGCGCGCTGAACGCCCATGGCCCAGATCACACCCGAACAACTGGTTGAGCGCCTGCGTGCACGTTTCGGCGATCGCATCGACAATGTCGCGGTTGCGGTCGGGCAGGCGACGATCGAGGTGGCGCCTGCGCGTCTGCTGGAAGTCTGCACCGCGCTGCGCGACGAGGCCGCTTTCCGCTTCGCGCAGTTGACCGACCTGTGCGGCGTCGATTTCCTGCTGTTCGGCGAAGACGAATGGGCAGGTTCGCAGACCGCGACGGCCACCGGCTTTTCGCGCGGCGTGACCGGCGCCGCGGGCCCGGGGCGGTTCGACTGGTCGAATCACCCGGAACGGCCGCAGTTCCTGCGCCGGTTTGCGTCGGTGGTGCACTTGTTGTCATACGAACACAACGTGCGCCTGCGCGTGCGCAGCTTCGCGACCGAGGACACCTTGCCGGTGGTGCCGACGCTCACCGGTGTCTGGCCTTCCGCCAACTGGTACGAACGCGAATCGTTCGACCTCTACGGGATCATCTACGAAGGCCATCCGGATCTTCGCCGCATACTCACCGACTACGGTTTCGTCGGCCACCCTTTCCGCAAGGATTTCCCGCTGATCGGCAACGTCGAAGTGCGCTACGACCCCGAGTCGCGGCGGGTGGTGTACGAGCCCGTCACGTCGGTGACGCCGCGCGTGACCGTGGCGCGCGTGGTGCGCGAGGATTCGCGCTGGCCGACATCGCGTGGTGAAGCCGCCGACGACTGGAAGGACAACTGAGATGGCCGATACTATCGGCGACGAAGCCGGCGAAATCCGCAGCTACACGATGAACTTCGGCCCGCAGCATCCGGCTGCGCACGGCGTGCTGCGCCTGGTGATGGAGATGGAAGGCGAAACCATCATCCGCATCGATCCGCACATCGGCCTGCTGCACCGCGGCACCGAGAAGCTGGCCGAATCCAAGCCGTTCAACCATTCGATCGGCTACATGGACCGCCTCGACTACGTGTCGATGATGTGCAACGAGCACGCCTACGTGCGCGCGATCGAACAACTGCTGGGCATCCAGCCGCCCGAGCGCGCGCTGTGGATCCGCACGATGTTCGACGAGGTCACCCGCATCCTCAACCACCTGATGTGGATCGGCTCGAACGCGCTCGACCTCGGCGCGATGGCGGTGATGCTGTACGCGTTCCGCGAACGCGAGGAACTGATGGACGTGTACGAAGCGGTGTCGGGTACGCGCATGCACGCGACCTACTACCGCCCCGGTGGCGTGTACCGCGACCTCCCCGGCAAGATGATCCAGTACAAGGAATCACCCTGGCACAAGGGCAAGGACCTGAAGCGCATGAATTCGTGGCGCGAGGGTTCGGTGCTGGATTTCCTGGACGCATTCAGCGCCGACTTCCCGCACAAGGTCGATGAGTACGAGGAATTGCTCACCGACAACCGCATCTGGAAGCAGCGCACGGTCGACATCGGCATCGTCAGCCCCGAACAGGCGTATGCACTGGGGATGACCGGGCCGATGCTGCGCGCGTCCGGCATCGAATGGGACCTGCGCAAGAAGCAGCCGTACGCGAAGTACGCCGAGGTCGACTTCGACATACCGGTCGGCACGCACGGCGACTGCTACGACCGTTATTTGGTGCGCGTGGCCGAGATGCGCCAGTCGGCTTCGATCATCCGCCAATGCGTGGACTGGCTGAAGAAGAACCCCGGCCCGGTGATCATCGAGAATTACAAGGTCGCGCCGCCCAAGCGGGAAGACATGAAGGAATCGATGGAAGCGCTGATCCATTGGTTCAAGCTGTTCACGGAAGGCTACAGCGTGCCGGCCGGCGAAACCTACGCGGCGGTCGAGGCGCCCAAGGGCGAGTTCGGTTGCTACCTCGTTTCCGACGGCGCCAACAAGCCGTTCCGTGTGCACCTGCGTGCGCCGGGCTTTGCGCACCTGTCGTCGATCAACGAAATCACCGCCGGGCACATGTTGCCGGACGTGGTGGCGATGATCGGCACCTATGACCTGGTGTTCGGGGAGGTCGATCGATGAAGGCCACCGGCAATTTCGACAAGGTCAAGGACATCGACCCAGTGGCGGTGTTGACGGCCGAGACGCGCGCGCACATAGACCATTGGGCCGCGAAGTTTCCGCCGGACCGCAAGCGCTCGGCGCTGATCCAGGGCCTGATGGCGGCGCAGGAGCAGAACCACGGCCATCTCACCGACGAACTGATCGCGGCGACCGCGAAATATCTCGACCTCCAGCCGGTGTGGGCATACGAAGTCGCGACGTTCTACTCGATGTTCGAGACCAAGCCGGTCGGCCGCCACAACGTTGCGGTGTGCACCAACATTTCGTGCTGGCTCAACGGCGCCGAAGGCATCGTGCAGCACTGCGAAAAGAAGCTGGGCGTGAAGCTGGGCGAGAGCACCGCCGACGGCCGCGTCTACCTCAAGAAGGAAGAGGAGTGCCTCGCAGCCTGCTGCGGCGCGCCCATGATGGTGGTGGACGGCCACTACCACGAGAACCTCACCCCCGAAAAAGTCGATGAAATTCTGGATGGACTGAAATAATGGCCGTCGGACCCGCCCCGCAGGATCACCAGGTCGTCTATACCACGCTGCATTTCGACACGCCGTGGTCGATCGACAGTTACCGCCAGATGGGTGGCTGGCAGGCGTGGGAGAAGATCCTGGCCGAAAAGACCGACCCTGCCGCGATCGTGGACGAACTGAAGAAAAGTTCGTTGCGCGGGCGCGGCGGCGCAGGCTTCCCGACCGGCATGAAATGGTCGTTCATGCCGCGCAACGCGCCGGGACAGAAATACATCCTGTGCAATTCGGATGAATCCGAGCCCGGTACCTGCAAGGATCGCGACATCCTGCGTTTCAATCCGCACGCGGTGCTCGAAGGCATGGCGATCGCCTGCTACGCGACGGGCTCGACGGTTGCGTACAACTATCTGCGCGGCGAGTTCCACCACGAACCCTTCGAACACATCGAACAGGCGCTGCACGAAGCGGAGGCGGCGGGGTTGCTGGGCACGAACATCCGCGGCACCGGCATCGACGTGACCATCCACAACGCACTCGGCGCCGGCGCCTACATCTGCGGCGAGGAAACCGCGTTGATGGAGTCGCTGGAAGGCAAGAAAGGCTGGCCGCGCTACAAGCCGCCGTTCCCGGCGAATTTCGGTTTGTATGGCCGCCCCAGCACCATCAACAACACCGAAACCTACGCCTCGGTGCCGGCCATCCTGCGCAAGGGCGCCGACTGGTTCCTGAACCTCGGCAAGCCCAACAACGGCGGTCCGAAGATCTTTTCGGTGTCGGGCCACGTCAACAAGCCGGGCAATTACGAAATCCGCCTCGGCACGCCGTTTCCGGAATTGCTGGAAATGGCGGGCGGCGTGCGCAACGGCCACAAGTTGAAGGCCGTGATTCCGGGCGGCTCGTCGATGAAGGTGCTGAAGGCCGACAAGATGATGGAATGCACCATGGACTACGACTCGATCCGCAACGCGGGTTCGGGCCTGGGTTCGGGCGCCGTGATCGTGATGGACGAAACCACCTGCATGGTGCGCGCGTGCGAGCGCATCTCGCGGTTCTACCACATGGAATCGTGCGGCCAGTGCACGCCGTGCCGCGAAGGCACGGGCTGGATGCACCGCGTGCTGACCCGCATCGTCGCGGGCGGCGGCACGCCCGAAGACCTGCATCGCCTGAAGGCCATCGCAGGCCAGATCGAAGGCCACACCATTTGCGCCTTCGGCGAAGCCGCCGCGTGGCCGGTGCAGGCGTTCCTTGCGAATTTCTGGGACGAGTTCGAGTACTACTGCAAGAACGGGCGCTCGATGGTGGATGACCAAATCAAGGTGGCCGCATGAGCGCCACGCACAAACACGCGTGGCGCACGGCGCCACACATCCACAACCCCTTCATGCAGCGCGGCATCCGCGCTGCATGCCGCCCCCTTGACTCAAGGGGGCCGAGCGTAAGTGCTTCGGGTGAAATTCGATGAACGCATTGTCCAAAGACGCCGCGCCGGTCGAAATGGTGGAGTTCGAAGTCGACGGCCATCCGGTCAGCGCGCCCAAGGGCTCGACGATCATCCAGGCTACCGATGCCGCGAAGATTCCGGTGCCGCGATTCTGCTACCACGAGAAATTGCCGATCGCGGCCAACTGCCGCCAGTGCATGGTGGAAGTGGAGATGGGCGGCAAGCTGGTGCCGAAGCCCCAGCCCGCCTGCGCGACGCCGGTCGCGGCGGGCATGAAGGTGTTCACGCGCTCGCCCAACGCGATGAAGTGGCAGCGCAACACCATGGAATTCCTGCTGATCAACCATCCGCTGGATTGCCCGATCTGCGACCAGGGTGGCGAGTGCGAATTGCAGGACGTATCGATGGGCTACGGGCGTTCGGTGACGCGTTTCACCGAACGCAAGCGCACGGTGACCGACGAGAACATCGGGCCGCTGGTCGCGACCGAGATGACCCGCTGCATCCATTGCACGCGCTGCGTGCGGTTCGTGGGCGAGATCGCGGGCACGTACGAACTCGGCGACATGAGCCGCGGCGACAGCCACGTGATCGGCACCTACATCGGCCGCACCATCGAGTCCGAACTTTCCGGCAACGTGATCGACGTGTGCCCGGTGGGCGCGCTCACCGACAAGGTGTTCCAGTTCAAGGCGCGCGCGTGGGAGTTGATCGCCAGGCCGTCGATCGGCTACCACGACGCGCTCGGTTCCAACCTGTGGCTGCACACCAAGCGCGGCCAGGTGCTGCGCGCGGTGCCCCGCGACAACGAAGCGATCAACGAGTGCTGGCTGGCCGACCGCGACCGCTACAGCCACCAGGGCCTGTACGCGGAAGACCGCGTGCAGCGGCCGATGATCCGCAAGGGCGGCGAATTGGCCGAGGTCGAATGGGACGAGGCCATCGCGTTTGTCGCGGATGGTCTGAAAAAGGCCGGCGGCGACGTGGCTGCGCTGGTCGCGCCGATGACTTCGTGCGAAGAAGGTGCGTTGCTGGCCGAACTGCTGCGCGGCCTGGGCAGCGATCGCATCGACCACCGCCTGCGCGCGCAGGATTTCAGTGATGGCGGGCCATCCGGCGCGACGTTCGAGATGCCGGTCGCGGATGTCGGCGAGATTTCGGCGGCGCTGCTCATCGGCAGCAACCCGCGCCACGAGATGCCGCTTCTGGCACATCGGCTGCGCCACGCCAGCCGCCATGACGCGTCGAAGCACGCCGCTTCGAACGCGGCCCATTACGACATTTCCGAAGTGAAGGGCGCCGCGATTTACGCGATCAATCCCGTGCACTTCGACTACAACTTCCCGCTTGCGGGCGAGAAGGTTTTCGCGCCACAGGATTTCGTCGATGCGATGCTGTGCACCGCGAAAGCCGCGGGCGTGCAGAGCGATGACCGCGCGTTGGCCGATGCGATCGCCGCCGCCGACGATCATGAAGAAGCGCACCGGTGGGTCGCGGCGTTGCGTGACGCGGCGTCCTCGGTGGTGATCCTGGGCGACGCGGCCACGCAGCATCCGCAGGCATCGTGGTTGCGCGCGTTGGCGCGCGGCATCGCGAAAGCCACCGGCAGTGCGTTCAACGAACTGCCGTCGGGAGCCAATGCGATCGGCCTTGCGCGGGTGGGCGCGCAATCGAACGGCGGCGCGAAGGAAATCCTGGAGCGCACACCGAAAGCACTGGTCACCTGGCAGGCCGGCTCGCAGGACGCGTTCGCGCCCGCGGCCTACGACAAGGCGCGCGAGGCCGCCGCGTTCTACGTGTACGCCGGCGCGTATGTTTGCGAGGGCGTGCGTCGCACCGCCGACGCGGTACTGCCGATCGGCTTGCCGCCGGAAATCGATGGCACCTACGTGAACGTCGACGGCACGGCGCAAACCATCGCGGCAGGTTCGACACTCGCGGGCGAATCGCGCCCGGGCTGGAAGGTGCTGCGTGCGCTGGGTGGCGCGCTGGGCGTGGCCGGTTTCGATTTCACGGATTTCGCCGGTGCGCACGCGGGCGTGGTCGATCGGGTGGGCAAGCCGGCGCCTGCCGCGGTGGCGGGCGCGCTTGCCCCGAAGCCGACCTCGACCGAGGGGCATTTCACGCGTGTCGCCACCGTCGGTATCTATCGCACCGATGCGGTGGTACGTCGCGCCAAGGCCTTGCAGGCGCATCCCCTGAACCGCGCGCCGGCGCTGCGCATCTGCGCGGATGATGCGCGAACGCTCGGCTTGCTGGAAGGCGTCAAGGCCGACGTCGACGGCGTAACGTTGCCGGTGGTCGTGGATGCCGCGGTACCGAAAGGCTGTGCGTGGATCGAAGCCGGGCACGTCGCGACCGGTTCGCTGCCGCCACACGGCGCGGCGCTGACCATCAAGGCGGTGTCCGCATGAACGACGCACTCATTTTCGGGTGGACGCTCGGCAAGATCGTCGCGATCGCCGTGCCGGTGATCATCGCGGTGGCGATGTACGTGTGGTGGGAACGCAAGGTGATCGGCTGGATGCACGTGCGAATGGGGCCGAACAAGATCGGTCCGTTCGGCCTGCTGCAGGCGTTCGCGGACGTGGTCAAGCTGCTGATCAAGGAAGTGATCGTCCCCACCAACGCCAATCGCTTCCTGTACTTCACCGCGCCGCTGCTGTCGGTGATCCCTGCATTGGCGGTGTGGGCGGTGATTCCGTTCAACGGCGGCGGCTTCGTGCTGTCCAACGTCAACGCGGGCGTGCTGTACGTGCTGGCGATGAGCTCGCTGGGCGTGTACGGCATCATCCTGGCCGGCTGGGCATCCAACTCGCGCTATGCGCTGCTGGGCGCGATGCGTTCGGCGGCGCAGATGATCTCCTACGAGATCTGCATCGGGATGGCCCTGGTGACCGTGCTGATCCTGGCGGGCAGCCTCAACTTCACCGCGATCGTCGAGGCCCAGGCGGGCGGCAAGGGTCTGTTCGACTGGTTCTGGCTGCCGCTGCTGCCGATGTTCCTGGTGTTCTACATCTCCGGCGTGGCCGAAACCAACCGGCTGCCGTTCGACGTGGCCGAAGGGGAATCGGAGATCGTGGCCGGCTTCCACGTGGAGTATTCCGGGTCGGCGTTCGCGCTGTTCTTCCTCGCCGAATACGCGAACATGATCCTGATGTCGTTCCTGGTCTCGATCCTGTTCATGGGCGGCTGGCTCAGCCCGTTCCAGGGCTGGCACCTGGGCTGGTTCTCGCAGCCGGGCTGGTGGTGGCTGTTCGCGAAGTTCTTCGTGTTCGCGACGTCGCTGCTGTGGCTGCGTGCGACCTTCCCGCGCTACCGCTACGACCAGATCATGCGGCTGGGCTGGAAGGTCTTCATTCCGATTTCCATCGCATGGATTTTCGTGGCGGGCATTTTCCGTTTCTTCGGCGTGGTGACCATAGGGCATTGAGATGAAACGAGTGATTGACTATCTCAAGAGCCTGATGCTGCTGGAGCTTGCAGCCGGACTGTGGGTGACCTTGAAGTACCTCTTCAAGCCGAAGTACACGGTGCTGTTTCCCATGGAAACCATTCCACGCTCGCCGCGCTTCCGTGGCCTGCACGCGCTGCGACGCTATCCGAACGGCGAGGAACGCTGCATCGCGTGCAAGCTGTGCGAAGCGGTGTGTCCGGCGCTCGCGATCACCATCGACTCCGCGCCGCGCGCGTCGGACGGCCAACGCCGCACCACGCGCTACGACATCGACCTGTTCAAGTGCATTTATTGCGGCTTCTGCGAGGAGAGCTGCCCGGTCGATTCGATCGTGCTGACCGACATCCTGGAGTACCACATGGAACGCCGCGGCGAAAACATCATCACCAAGCCGCAACTGCTCGCGATGGGCGACCGTTTCGAGAAGTCCATCGCGGCCAATCGCGCGCAAGACGCGGCGTACAGGTAACGCGCATGAATCATTCGATCTTCCAGATGGTCTGCTTCATCGCCTTCGCCGCGGTCGCGGTGGGTGCCGCGCTGGCGGTGGTGTCGGTGAAGAACACCGTGCACGGCGTGCTGGCGCTGGTGCTGACGTTCTTCTCGACCGCCTGCCTGTGGATGCTGGCCGAAGCCGAGTTCCTCGCGCTTGCGCTGGTGGTGGTCTACGTCGGTGCGGTGATGGTGCTGTTCCTGTTCGTGGTGATGATGCTCGACATCGA
>JBIQLN010000008.1:0-131717 GCA_044464225.1 Rhodanobacter sp.
TCGACCACTCTGCCACCTCTCCAAAACTGTAGCGCCGGATTCATGGCAGCTTCTGCCGGCGCATTGTTCGCTCACCGGGGCAGGGAGCGAGCCGGACATGGTAATTGCGCGGCCGCATGGCTGACAACCATGACGCGCCTTCCGGCGCCCATTGTGCCAACCGGGCTTGAGCCGGAAGCCGCGTTGCCGTAGCGTGCCCGGCAGGGTCTCGGAGGAATCGCCATGCGCAAGCCGTTGCGGGTCGTCGTCCTCGTACTGGGGTTCGTGTCGTGGGTACCGGTCGGGGCGCAGGATGCCGGCGCGCCGCCGCCGTCGGCCGCTGCATCGGCGACGGTGTACGCAAGCATTGCCGATCTGCAGCAGCAAATGGCCGGCGGCAGGCTGGATTCGCAGCAACTCGTCCACGATTTCGTGCAGCGCATTGGGACGCTCGACCAAGCCGGCCCGCGGGTGAATGCGGTGCTGCAGTTGAATCCGGACGCATCGGGCATTGCTGCCCGGCGCGATCGAGAGCGCAGGACGGGAAACCACGGCGCGCTGTGGGGAATTCCGGTTCTGCTGAAAGCCAACATCGACACCGGCGACAGCATGCCGACCACTGCCGGATCACTGGCGTTGCTGGGCGCGCCCGCGCCGCGTGACGCGACCGTGGCGGCGAAGTTGCGGCAGGCCGGCGCCGTGATCCTCGGCAAGGCCAACTTGAGCGAGTGGGCGAATTTCCGCTCGACCCGCGCGACCAGCGGCTGGAGTGGGCGCGGAGGTCTGACCCGCAATCCGTATGTGCTGGATCGCAGCGCCTGCGGGTCGAGTTCCGGCTCGGCCGCAGCGGTCGCGGCAGGGTTCGCGACGGTCGCGATCGGCACCGAAACGAACGGTTCGGTCATTTGCCCTTCGGCTGCGAGTGGCGTGGTCGGCATCAAGCCGACCGTCGGTCTCGTCAGCCGGGCGGGCATCATCCCGATCAGCGCGACCCAGGACACTGCGGGCCCGATCGCGCGCGACGTGCGCGATGCCGCGATCGTGCTTTCGGCCATCGCCGGCAGTGATCCCCGCGACCCGGCGACCCGGGATGCGGACGAACACGCGACGGACTACACGAAATTCCTGGATGCCCAGGCATTGAAGGGCAAGCGCATCGGCGTGGTGCGCGAGCTGGCCGGCAACGACCCGGGCGTGGACCACCTGCTCGACCATGCGATTGCGGTATTGCGCGCAAGGGGGGCCATCGTGGTGGACCAGGTGGAGATTCCGCACGTGAACGATTATGGCCGAGCGGAGACGACGGTGTTGCTGTACGAATTCAAGGAGGGCATCAACGCCTACCTCGCCACACGCACCGGCCTGAAGGTGCATTCGTTGGCGGACCTGATCGCCTTCGACAAGGCGCACGCCGCCGAGGAAATGCCGTGGTTCGATCAGGAACTGTTCGTCAAGGCGGAAGCAAAGGGCCCGATGACCGACCATGCGTACCAGGATGCGCTGGCGAAACTCAGGAAGCTGGCCGGGCCCGAGGGCATCGACGCCGCGATGGATGCGAAACATCTGGACGCGTTGCTCGCACCCGCACAGGATCCGGCCTGGCGCATCGATCTTGTCACCGGCGATCCCGGCGGCACCGCCAGCGCCTACGGGCCTGCGGCGGTCGCGGGCTACCCGTCGATCACGGTGCCCGCGGGCTTCGTGCATGGGCTGCCGGTCGGCATGTTGTTCTTCGGTCGCAGATGGAGCGAGCCGACATTGATCGGGATGGCCTACGCGTTCGAACAAGCCACCCACGCGCGGCGCAATCCCCGCTTCCTGGCGACGCTGCCGGCGCCGGCGGGCATTGATCCCCACACCCAGAAATCCAGCGCTTCGGCACAGCCGGCGAAATCAATCCACTGATGGGACAAGCTAAGTGGGGCGCTGTTGCAATTGCGCCAGCACCGCCTTGGCGCTGGCCAGGGACGAAGCCGGGTTCTGGCCGGTGATCAGATTGCCGGACGTGACCACGTGCGCCTGCCAGTCGGCGGCCTTGGAATAGGTGCCACCCGCTTCCTTCATGGCTGCCTCGACCAGGAACGGCACCGCTTCGGCGAGCCCGGCGGCGCGTTCTTCGGAATCGGAAAATCCGGTCACCGCCTTGCCGCGCACCAGTGGCAACCCGAAGGGTCCGCGCGCGTTGCGTAGCGCGGCAACGCCGTGGCACACCGCGGCCACCGGTTTGCCGGCCGCATACATCGTTTCGATCAGGTGCAGCGAATCGGCGTTCTCGACGAGATCCCAGAGGGGTCCGTGTCCACCGGTGTAGAACACCGCATCGAAAGCGTCGGGGTCGATGTCCGCCAGCTTGTGCGTGGTGGCGAGCGCCTGCATCGCGGTCGCATCCGCCCGGAACCGCCGGGTGGCGTCGGTTTGCTTGTCCGGCTGTTCGCTGCTTGGGTCGATCGGTGCATGGCCGCCGGCGGGCGAGGCCAGCGTCACTTTCGCGCCGGCATCTTTGAATACGTAGTACGGCGTGGCAAGTTCCTCCAGCCACAACCCGGTTTGCCTGCCGGTTTCGCCGAGCTGGCCGTGCGAGGTCAGCACCATGAGGATGTTCATTCGGGGACTCCACAACTCGTGTGCCGCGTTCCGGCACCAGGTTGCACTTTGGGGAAATGATCGCCAGTTGCAAGGAAAGGATGTGTGAAGGCCGTGTTGTTGTTACGCTGGGCGTAATCTTTCCGCACCAACCCCGACATGAGCCTGATCTCCGCACCCGTTTCCTTCGGCGAACTGATCGACAAGATCACCATCCTCGAAATCAAGTCCGAGCGCATGGCCGACGCGGCCAAACTGGCCAACGTGCGCGACGAACTGGAGTTGTTGAACGCGTTGTGGAAGGGCGATCCCGCATCCGCCACCGACATTTCCGCCGAACGCGCCGAGCTGAAACGCATCAACGAGGCCTTGTGGGAAATCGAGGACGAAATCCGCCTGAAGGAGCGCGACCAGGCGTTCGATGCACGCTTCATCGAACTTGCCCGCGCGGTGTACCACACCAACGACAAGCGTGCGGCGGTGAAGCGCGCGATCAACCAGAAGCTTGGCTCGAGGCTGGTGGAAGAGAAGTCGTACCAGGACTACGGCGCGACCTGAAGCGCGGCTTCCAGCTTTCCGACCGCGTCATCGACGGTCACGAGATCCATCACCCCCGGGTATTCGATCTTGGTGCCCCAGGGGATTTCCGCGGCCGGCTTGTGCAGGAACTTGCGCGCGGCATCGTCATAGCGGTCCACGCACCAGCGGCGATCCGAGTACGGACCGGACCGCGCCGGGTTGCTGGCGGCGTGCAAACCCAGCACGCGCGCCCCGACCGCGTTCGCCATGTGCATGGGACCGGAGTCGGGGGTCAGCACGACGGCGGCACGCTGGTACAGCGCCAAGGCTCTTTTCAGGGTGTCCTTGCCGATCAGGTCCAGCGGCTTCGTGCGCATGCGTGACGCGATGGCATCGCCCAGCGCGCGTTCGGCCGATGACGCCCCCCCGGTCAGCACGACCCGCATCCGCAAGCCCTGCGCCGCGTGCTCGGCGACCGCTGCGTAGCGCTCCGCGCGCCAGTTGCGCAGGGCATGGCTGGAGGCAGCGCTGATGACGAGCGCCGGCTGCCCGTCGCCGGGCCATTGCGCGGCGGCCCACTCCCGCGCTTCGTCGGGGATCGGGATGTCCCAGTGCACGCGCGTCTGTTTCAGGCCGAGAGGCTCGACGAAACTGCCGATCGCGTCCAGCACGTGTTCGCCGGTGCGGGCCGGGATGCGGTCGTGCACGAACAGGCCGTGCAGGTCCTTGCTGCGCGCGCGGTCGTAGCCGATGCGGCGGTCGGCGCGCACGGCAAGGCTCAGGAGATTGCTGCGCAGCGCCACCTGCATGTGCAGCAGCGCGCCGAAGCGGCGCCCCGCGAGCTCTCGGCGCACGGCACGATAGCCCGCGATACCGGCGGCCTTGTCGAAAGTCACGAATTCGACGCCGGCGAGATCGCCGACCAATTTGCGTTCGAGCTTGCCGATGATCCAGGTGAGGCGCGTGGACGGCCACGCGGTTTGCAGCGTCCGCACCAGCGGCACCACGTGGGTGACGTCGCCGAGTGCGGAGGTTCGCAACAGGCACAGCGATGGCAGGGTTTCGGACATCGTGCTTGCTAGACTTGGGACGTGAACAACACGACACGGCCAGACACCGAAAGCCGCGCGGTGGACCCGCGCATTGTCGCATCCGGCCACGACGCGATGGTGTTCGATGCGAATTTGCCGGAGGCGCCGACTGCGGAATGGTTCGACCCTTCATGGTGGCAGGCACGTGGACGCATGCGGCCCCTCGAAGGCGGACGCGGTGGCGTTGCGTTCCTGGACACGCCGGTGGGTGCGTGCGTCCTGCGCCACTACCACCGGGGCGGCTGGATGGCGCCACTGATGGGCGATCGCTACGTGTGGAACGGACGGGCGCGCAGCCGCGGGTTCGCCGAATTCGAACTGCTTGCGGCGCTTGGCCGGCGGGGTTTGCCGGTACCGCGCCCGGTCGCGGCGCGTTTCCAGCGGCGCGGCCCGTATTACCGGGCCGACCTGATCACCCGGGCGATCGAAAGCGCGTCGACGCTGACGCAGGCCGTGCGCGGCGGGTGGCTCGATGCTGCCCTGGCCGAGCGGGTCGGGGCGCTGGTCGCCCGCTTCCATGCGGCCGGCGTGGATCACGCCGATCTCAACGCGCACAATATCCTGCTCGCCCGCGAGCAACTCTGGCTGATCGATTTCGATCGCGGCGAGATCCGCGCGACCGGCACCGCATGGAAGCTTGCGAACCTTGCCCGGCTCAAGCGCTCGCTGTTGAAGGTTGGCGCGTGCGATCATGATGAAGCCGCGCTGGATCGCCAGATCTGGACGCCCCTGATGCGCGGTTACGAACGAGTCCTCGGGAGCGCTGCATGAGCAAGAAGAAGGATCGGGCCACCGCTCCGGAACACGCCGCGTCGGTCTGGTCCCTCCACGTGCTGGGCACCGGCGCGGCAAATGCCGTGGCGCTCGGTTCGTCCGCGGCGGTGCTGGAGCGCGACGGGAAGCCGATGCTGTTGATCGATTGCGGCCCGGGCACGCTCGAACATTTCCTGCGTTGCTACGACACGCTGCCATCCGCCGTGTTCATCACCCACGGCCACATGGATCACGTGGCGGGCCTGGAGCGCCTGTTCCACGAATCGTGGTTCGATCCCGCGCGACGGGGCGAAACCAAAATGTTCGTGCACGCGAACCTGCTGCCGGTGCTGCAGGCGCGCGTCGCGGACTATCCGAGCGCCGTCGCCGAGGGCGGCGCCAACTTCTGGGAAGGTTTCCGCCTGATTCCGTTCTCGCGCGGGTTCTGGCTCGACGGCTACTGGTTCGACGTGTTCGCGACGCGACATCACGTGCCCGGCACTTCGTACGGGGTGGCGCTGCGGGGTTGCTTCGCGTGGACCGGGGATACACGGCCGATTCCGGAAGTGCTGAACGCGATGGCCGATGTCCACACACTGGTCGCGCATGATTGCTCGCTGGTGGGCAATCCCTCGCACACCGGCGTCGAGGACCTCGAACGCGAGTATCCCGGGGGTTTGCGCGCGCAGCTTCTGCTCTATCACTACGGCAGCGAAGCCGACGCGCAAGCGTTGCGCCGCCGTGGCTTCAAGGTCGCCGAGCCGGACGGCCGCTACCCGTTGCACGCACCACATCCGACGCGTGCGGAGGCCGGATGATGAAACCGGAAGCGCCACGCGCATTGCAGGCTTCGGCCGCACCGCCGGACGCGCTCGGCCGCGCATTGGCGGACCTGCGTATTTCGGTGATCGACCGCTGCAACTTCCGTTGCCCGTATTGCATGCCGGAAGAAGCGTACCCCGCCAGCCACGCGTTCCTGCGTGCCCGCGAGCGCCTGGACTTCGATGAAATCGAACGCATCGCCCGCGTATTCGTCTCGCTGGGCGTGCGCAGGCTGCGCCTGACCGGCGGCGAACCGCTGCTGCGTCGCGACGTGCCCCTGCTGGTGGCACGTCTCGCCGCCATCGAGGGCGTCGAGGATCTGGCCCTCACCACCAATGGCGCGCTGTTGCCGCGTTACGCCCAGGCGTTGCGGGACGCGGGCTTGCGCCGACTCACGCTCAGCATGGACAGCGTCGACGCCGAGGTATTCCGGCGCATGTCCGGCGGTCGTGGCGAACTGGCCCAGGTCGAGGCCGCCATCGCCGCAGCGGAAGCGGCCGGGTTCGTGCGACTGAAGATCAATTGCGTGGTGATGCGTGGCGTCAACGACGACGGCGTGCTGGACCTGGTTGCGCGTTTTCGCGGCACCGGGCACGTGCTGCGCTTCATCGAGTACATGGACGTCGGGACGATCAATGGCTGGCACGGCGACCGGGTGGTGCCGGGCGCCGAACTCGCGCGCCGCATCGATGCACGCTGGCTCCTTGAGCCTTTGCCGCGCGACGTAGCTTCCACCTCGCGACGCTGGCGATTCCGCGACGGCGCGGGCGAGGTGGGGTTCATCAATTCGGTCACCGAACCGTTCTGCGGCGGCTGCACGCGGGCACGGCTGTCGGCCGACGGCAGACTGTATACGTGCCTGTTCGCCCGCGCCGGCCACGATCTTCGTGGGCTGCTGCGTGCGGGCGGCTCGGACGCGGCGCTGCGCGCGACTGTCGCCGGCATCTGGAGCCATCGCGGCGACCGTTACAGCGAACGTCGCGCGGAACTGCGCCAAGCGGGCGTGCTGGAGCACGTCGAAATGTTCGCGATCGGAGGGTGAGCCGATGCGTTCACGCGATGCGTTGAAGCGCAGCGCGTGCATCGGCGAACGCCCGAGGCAGGACGCCGAGGGCCGGGTTGCCTGGCGAGCGCTGGACGCGCGAGCCTGCGACAGTTGCAGCAGGCAAAGCGGAAGCTGATTTTTGTATGGGAAAAAAGAATCCGAAGCTGAGTCATCTCGACGCATCCAATCGCCCGCGCATGGTGGACGTAGGTGGAAAAGCCGTAACCGCGCGAGCCGCGGTTGCGGAAGCCTTGGTGCGTTTCCCGAAGGACGTCGCGGACGTCTTGCGCGATGGCGGGATGCGCAGCAGGAAGGGGCCCGTGATCGACACCGCGATCGTGGCCGGCACCATGGCGGCCAAGCGCACGCACGAAATGATTCCGTTCTGCCATCCGCTCGCAATCGAACGCTGCCGGGTCGAAGCGGATTTCGTGTCGGACACCGAACTCGCCATCCGTTGCGAAGTCGCGATCACGCACAGGACCGGGGTCGAGATGGAAGCGCTGACGGGGGCCAGTATCGCGGCGCTGACTGTCTATGACATGTGCAAGGCGTTGTCCCACGAAATCGTGATCGAGCGCGTACGGCTGCTGGCGAAATCCGGCGGCAAGCGCAAAGTGAAGGCCGGGAAAGCCACGTCGCGCAAAAAGTCGAGGGCACGATGAATTACCGGTTGCTGTATTTCGCGTCCTTGTGCGATGCGGCGGGCCGGGCCGAGGAACAGGTTGCAAGCGACGCGCGCGACGTGACAGCCCTGTATGCCGAACTGGCGGCTCGGCACGGGTTCACGTTCACGCCGGACCGCTTGCGCGTGGCGGTCAACGGCGCCTTCACCGACTGGAACCATCGACTCGCCGACAATGACGAAGTCGTATTCCTGCCGCCGGTTTCCGGAGGCTGACATGTTCGCGATCGGCGAGGCGCCCATCGATGTCGCACGCCTGCACCAGGGGCTGGAAGCGGACGGCGCGGGCGCGGTCGTGTGCTTCGAGGGGCGTGTGCGCAACTACAACGACGGCCGCGCGGTGAACGGACTGTCGTACCAGGCCTACATCGAACTGGCCGAAGCCGAGGGGCGGCGGATCGTCGAGGAAGCGCGCGGCCGGTTCAAGGTCGAGCGCGTCTCCTGCGTGCATCGCGTCGGCGATCTCGCGCTTGGCGACGTCGCGGTGTGGGCCGGCGTGTCGGCGGGCCATCGCGCGGCGGCGTTCGACGCCTGCCGCTACGTGATCGACGAGGTCAAGGCGCGCGTGCCGATCTGGAAGCGCGAGCATTACGTCGAGGGTACGTCGGAGTGGTTGCACCCCGATTCCGCGCCGAAATGATTGCCCCAAGGCAGCGACGCCGGTATCCTGCTCCGTTCACTTTCTCAGAGAGGTGTCCGAGCGGTCGAAGGAGCACGCCTGGAAAGTGTGTAAGCGGCTAAACCCCGCTTCGCGGGTTCGACAAATTCGTCTGGAACGAATTTGGACGACCGAAGGTCGGCCCCGAGCGCAGCGAGGGGTGAGCATCAGGGATGATGCGAACAATCCCGCCTGTGGGCGGGTGGGAACAATTCGTGGAGAGGTGTCCGAGCGGTCGAAGGAGCACGCCTGGAAAGTGTGTAAGCGGCTAAACCCCGCTTCGCGGGTTCGAATCCCGCCCTCTCCGCCAGTTTTCAGGAAAATCGTGAGGTGCAAGGGCGGGTGAGAACCCGCAGGGTCCGACGAATGCGCCGGGAGCGAATTCGGACGACCGAAGGTCGGCCCCGAGCGTGGCGAGGGGTGAGCATCAGGGACGATGCGAACATATCCCGCCCTCTCCGCCAGTTTCAAAGTTCATGGTGGCCCCGTTGGTGCCTCCGCGACGATAGATCGAAAACCCCGCCAGATCCGGAAGGAAGCAACGGTATCGGTTGACTCGTGCGCCGGAGATCCGCTGACGGGGCCGCCGCCATTTTGCGGCCTTGGTCTTGTCGTGCTTACTTGGCACAATGGGTGGCCGCCCACAGATCGTGCCCATGACTTATCAGGTTCTCGCGCGCAAATGGCGTCCGAAGCAGTTCGATGAACTGGTCGGGCAGGAGCACGTCGTCAAGGCGCTGACCCATGCGCTGGATTCCGCGCGCGTCCATCACGCGTACCTGTTCACGGGCACGCGCGGCGTGGGCAAGACCACGATAGCCCGCATTTTCGCGAAGTCGCTCAACTGCGAAACGGGCATGTCTGCGCATCCCTGCGGAGAATGTGCGATCTGCACGGCGGTCGACGCGGGTCGGTTCGTTGACCTGATCGAAATCGACGCGGCCAGCAATACGGGCGTCGACGATGTGCGCGAGGTGATCGAGAACGCGCAGTACGCGCCCGCACAGGGACGTTACAAGGTGTATCTGGTGGACGAGGTGCACATGCTTTCGAAGAGCGCCTTCAACGCCCTGTTGAAGACGCTGGAAGAGCCGCCCGAACACGTGAAGTTCCTGCTCGCCACCACCGACCCGCAAAAGCTTCCGGTGACGGTGCTGTCACGCTGCCTGAAGTTCGGCTTGAAGCGTTTGCTGCCGGAGCAGATCGCCGGGCAGATGCGGATGATCCTGGACCAGGAAGGCGTCGGTTTCGACGAAGGAGCCATCGAGGCCCTCGCGCGTGGCGCGGACGGTTCGCTGCGCGACGGGTTGTCGCTGCTCGACCAGGCGATCGCGCACGGCGGTGGTGCGCTGCGCGCGGACGACGTCCGCGCGATGCTGGGCACGATCGCCGACAACGACGTCGGCGCGCTGTTGCAAGCGCTTGCCGCGGGCGACGGCAAGGCGCTGATGGACGAAGCCGACCGCATCGCGGGCCTGTCGCCCGATTTCGCGGTGGTCCTGGAACAACTCGCGACCGCCCTGCATCGCATCCAGCTTCGGCAACTGGTGCCGGGATTCGCCGGCGACGAAGCCGAACGCGAAGTGCTTGATGCCCTTGCCGGTGCAGTCGATCCGCAGGACGTGCAGGTGTGGTATCAGTTCGCGCTGCAGGGGCGCCGCGACCTGCCGTTGGCGCCGGACGTCCGCTCCGGATTCGAGATGGCGTTGTTGCGGATGCTGGCGTTCCACGGCGGCGTGTCCGGTGCCGAGGGCCCGGCGCGACGCGTGATGTCTTCGACGCAGGAGCGCGCACCGGCTGTACGTTCCGATGCGGCGGCTTCGAAGCCGCCTGCGGCTGCTGTGCGGCGCGACCAGGTCGTTGCCGATGCGCCGCAATCTGCCGCTTCGGAAAGACCGGCGCCGCGCATCGACGGCATCGCCGACTGGGAGCGCTGGATCGAGCAGGCGGAATTGGGTGGTCCCGCCGGCCTCCTCGCGCGGCACGCGATCCCGAAGTCGCTGGAGGGCGATGTCCTGACCTTGGCGGTGACGCCCGAGCACATGATTTTTTGCACCGATTCGGCCAACGCGCAATTGCAGGACGGGCTCGGTGCCGCAATCGACCGCAAGTTGCGCGTGCGCATCGTGCACGAGGCGGTGGCCGAAACACCCGCCACGCGTGCGGCCAGGGCGCGATCGGCCGAGCAGGCCGCGGCGGAACGCGCGCTTGCCGACGACCCCATCGTCCAGGACATGCAACGCCAGTTCGGCGCCCAAATCATCCCCGAGAGCATTCGACCCGCAGGCAGACAGGCATGAAAGGACAACTGGGACAATTGATGCAGCAGGCGCAGCAGATGCAGGAGAACCTGAAGCGTGCGCAGGAGGAAATCGCGAAGCTGGAAGTCAACGGCAGCGCGGGCGGCGGCATGGTCGAGGTCACGATGACGGGTCGCCACGAGGTGCGCCGCGTGCGCATCGACCGCAAGATGATGGCGGACGATCCGGAGATGGCCGAAGACATGGTGGCGGCAGCCGTCAATGACGCGGTCAACAAGGTCGCGGAGGCCAGCCAGCAGAAACTCGGCAGCGTCGGCTCGGGAATGAATCTTCCGCCGGGATTCAAGTTGCCGTTTTGAAGAGCCGGTGCGGATGGGTCATGGGTATGGGCCCGTCGCGCGGTCTGCGCAAAGCGTGTCGGGTCAGGTTCCATTACCCAACCCCATTTGCAGATTGAACAGCTGCGCATGCCTCACGAATCCAATCTTCTCGCCGACCTGATCGAAGCGCTGCGCTGCCTCCCCGGCGTCGGTGCCAAGAGCGCGCAGCGGATGGCCTTCCATTTGCTGGAACGCGATCGCGAGGGCGGCGTGCGTCTGGCGGCATCAATGCAACAGGCGATGCAGCGCATCGGACATTGCAGGTCGTGCCGCAATTTCAGCGAGTCGGATGAATGCGCGATCTGCGCAAACGCCTCGCGCGATGCCGCGCTGCTGTGCGTGGTCGAGACACCCGCCGATCTGCTCGCGATCGAGCAGGCCACCGGCTATCGCGGCCGCTACTTCGTGTTGATGGGGCGGCTCTCGCCGCTGGACGGAATGGGACCGCCCGAGCTGGGCGGCGATTTGCTGACGCGCAAGCTCGGCAATGGCGAAGTACGCGAACTGGTGATCGCGACCAACCCGACCGTGGAAGGTGAGGCCACCGCGCACTGGCTGGGACAACTCGCGCGCGCAGCCGGTGTACGCGCGACGCGACTCGCGCACGGCGTGCCCCTGGGGGGCGAGCTCGAATACGTCGACCGCGGTACGTTGGCGCATGCATTCGGCAGTCGCCTCACGATGGAGTAGATGATGGCCACCCACGCAGAACCCGAGTTGCAACTGCAGGTTCCCGCGGTAGAGGAATATCTGGCCTTGCGCGTCGCGGCGGGTTTGAGTGCGATGAGTCCCGAAGGCGCGCGGGAAGGCTTGGCCAAAAGCTGGTGTGCGGTGTGCGTCCGCATCGGCGCCGAACTGGTCGGCATGGGACGCGTGGTCGGCGACGGCGGCCTGTTCCTGTTCGTGGTCGATATCGCGGTGACGCCGGCCTGGCAGCGGCGTGGCCTGGGCCGGCGCATCATGCAGGCGCTGATGGATCAGGTCCATGCGCGCGCGTTTCCCTATACCCAGGTGGGGCTGATGGCGGACGGGCCCGCCCATCTCCTGTACGAAAAATTCGGTTTCAGGCCGGTCGCGCCCGAATCGCAGGGCATGTCGCTACGAATGGAAAAAGGAGAACACGCGTGAGCGATACCATCTTCGACAAGATCATCCGCCGCGAGATTCCCGCCGACGTGGTGTACGAGGACGACGACGTACTCGCGTTCCGCGACATCCATCCGCAGGCCCCGGTGCACGTGCTGTTCATTCCCAGGAACAAATCGTTGCCGACCTTGAACGATTGCGGCCTGGCCGATGCGCCATTGCTCGGCAAGTTGCTGCTGGCCGCATCCGCGTACGCCAAGCGCGAAGGCTTCGCCGACGATGGCTATCGCTGCGTGATCAACTGCAACGCCGGCGGCGGACAAACGGTGTTCTACCTGCACGTGCACCTGCTGGCGGGCAGGAAGATGCCCGAAGGCATGCTGGGCGGGCGGGGCGAGTAACGGCCGTTCGTGGCCCGGCGAGGATCCGGCCACCCGATCCCCGGTTTCCCGTTTGCGAGGCCATGGGTGAAGTACTCCCCCGGGCCTTCACCCGGCGCTTGGCGAACCTGATTGTCATGTCCGACAGATCGCACCGTGCGATCGGAATGACGGCAGTCACCCGCGACGGCAAGCACATGCTGGAACCCGACGGCGATGGCCGGGTTACCTGGCGCGAATCTGACGGCGTGCGCGTCGACGGGGAGCTCATGATCCAGGCGCGCGCGACACGGACCCTTTCTTTGCTCTGGTCAGCGACGCGACCGAGCCCGCCCCGGAGGCCGGAACCGTCCGGGATGATCGGCTTCCCATGAAGGCGCCCGCTTGCGGGGGCGCCGTCGCACGGAGGCCCGGTCAGCCCTTCTTGGGTGGCGGTGGCGGCGGTGGGTGCCTTGGCACCACGATCACGCGCGGTGGTGCATACCAAGGCCCGTAACCCCACGGACCCCAGCCACCCCAGAACGGATCGCCCCAGGGCCCCCAGCGGTTCCATGGATCATACGGGCGCTGGATGTAGAGCGGCCGTTTCGGCCACAGGTACACGTTGTGGGCTTCCACCTTGGGGTAGGTGTAGTCGAACTGGCCTATCTTGTGCTGGACCGTGCCATTGAGTGTGCCCGTCACGGTGATCTCGCGGCCCTTGGTGAACACTTCGGGATCGTAAAAGCCTTGCCTGCAGGCCACGAAGCGGCCCAGGCTATCCTCGCTGGGCTTCGGCCTTGCCTGCGAATCGAGGGGTTCGGCCAATATGAAGAAGCAGGTTTCCTGTTCGCGCGGTTGGGTTTCGATGATTTCGCCGCCCCAACGCACCTGTGCGGCATTGGCGGTCCCGCTGCGGGCCGCATCCAGCGTCACCGGTGAGTAGTTTCCCGCCAGCGGCTTCGGAATCGTGGTGCAGCCGCCCAGGCCCAGCGCGCCGATTATCAGAAGAAACAATATGCGACGTGACATGACATGTCTCCGAGATGAACCGCTTCAGCTATTTGACCACACGGGGTGGCCGGAAATGACACACGCGCCGCGCGAATTCCCGGATTCGTTCAGGCGGCGGTTCGGGAACCGCGTAGCGCAGTCGAATATATTCGGTGGCGAGTTCTTGTAGCGCAGCCGACGAATCGGGCAACGCCGCGGCCGAACGTGCATAGAAATCGCGCGGACCTTCCGCGTGTCCGCGCACGATGCCGGAGCGTGCCAGGCGGTGCTGCAGGCGCAACTGCGCGGCTGCCAACGCGTCGCGCGGTTGGGCGCGCGGGCGCAAGGTGGCCAGCAGCGCGCCGAGACCCAATGCGACGAACACCGCAACGGCCAGCGCCACGCCCAACATCTGCGCGGTGGCGTGCTCGATCCCGAACGGTCGCAGCAAGTGCGCCTGTGACAGCGCATCGAAACCGACCACCACTTGCCCCCACCAGCGGTTGATCACGTCCAGCCGGTTGCGCCACGGCATCCATTCATCGCTGCCGGCGCCGGTCACGTCGTCGGCCGCGCCGCCGGTGCTCGCGAGGACCACGCGCCCGACCGCCGCGGTGGGATCGACACGCACCCAGCCGCGGCCGGCCAGCCAGACCTCCGACCACGCGTGCGCATCGGACTGGCGGACAAGCAGGTAATGCGCGAAGTCGTTCCAGTAGCCACCCTGATAGCCCACCACGACCCGTGCGGGAATGCCGGCGGCGCGCATCAGGAACGTGAAGGCGCTGGCGTAGTGTTCGCAGAAGCCGGTCTTCGTACCGAACAGGAAGTCGTCGATGCTGTCGCGCCCGAGCGGTGGTGCGTCGAGGTCGTAGGCGAAGCCGCCGGTGCGGAAGAGATCCAGCGCATCGCGGATGACCGCGGCATCGTTCCTGCCGGCCGTGCGGCGCCAGCTTTCCGCGAGAGCGCGCGCGCGCGGATCGAAGCCGGCCGGGAGTTCCAGTGCCGCCGCGCGGATGCGCGGGTCGAGCGACTCCGGCGCGAGCCGGTAATCGGTGGCGGATGCAACGCGATAACGAAGGCTCCGGTCGATCGGTTTGGTCGACCACAAGGTATGGTCGGGCCCCATGACCGAGCCCTCCGGGCTGTCGATCGGCACGTCCAGCGCAAACATCCAGTGCCGGGGGCTTGGCAGCAACGAGACCTCGTAATGGGTGAGCGGATCGCGAATAGCGACCGGAACCGGTCGTGACGAGCGTCGCGCGGCTGCCCCGGGCAGCCACGCGCGCCCGTCGAACTTCCACAGGACCATGCCGCGGAAGTAGCGCTTGCTCCCCGGAGGGGGCGCGCCATCAAAGCCAACCCGCATGGCTACGGCGTTGTCGGTCAAAAGCGAATGCAGATCGCCGGGCGCCATGCGATCGGAGATGCCGGTACGCGCGGCCCCCCGATCGGGGGCGCTCCACAGCGGCGTCGACAGGCGCGGGATCAACAGGAATCCAAGGAGTGCGGCGGGCAGGCTGGCGGCCAACAGCGCGGTGCCGGTCTTGAAGGCGGACAGCCAGCCGCCCTCGGGCAAGCCCGGTTGCAATGCACGCAGTGTCGCGAGCGCAGGCAGCAGCATCAGGCCGACCAGGATGGTGAACCCGAGTGATTGATCGAACAACAGCGCGCTCATCAGGATGAAGCATGCGAAGCCGACTGCCATCCGCGCATCGCGCACCGATTCGCTTTCCAGCACCTTCAGCACCAGCAATCCGCACACGATCGCGGCGCCGGGTTCGCGACCGAGTGGCGTGCCGTACACCGCGATGGCGGTGCCGAGTACCGCCACGAGCATGGCGATGCGCAACCAGGCCTCGACACGTCGCGGGTGCCGATGGCGCTGCCACCACCGCGCAGCCAGGATCACCGCCAGCGCGGTCGTGTACCAAGCGGGAAGATGCGCCGCGTGCGCCGCGAGCACGCACAGCACCGTGACGCACAGCAAGGTGAAAGGCAGGGAAGCCAGTGCCGATGCAACGACGCGCGTGCCGGGTGGTGCGCCGTGCCGCGTCATGGCAGCTCGGCCAGTGCGGTCAGGCAACGGTGGTAATGCGCGGCATCGTTGGCGGGTCCGATGGCGCGCTGGTCTTCCAGAATCAGCACCCATGGGTGTGCCGTGGCGTATGCGTCGCAGACCCAGCCGGTCAGGCGTGATATGCGGGTTTCGCGATCGATGCCTGAAAGCGTGTGCCAGTCGAATCGCAGCGGCTGGCCCGGCGCGGCGCGATCGAATTGGCGTACCAGCAGGTGCGCGTGGCGCGCGCTGGCTTTCCACGCGACGTGCCGGATCGGATCGCCGGTGTGGTACTCGCGGAGGCCGGCGAATTCGTCGCCACCGGCGATGCGTTCGCCGGGATCGTCGTTGCGCACGGCCGGTTGCGCCTCGGCGAGGATGCGCGGATACACCAGCACGCGTTGTGCGGGTGTTATCCAGCTCCACGCGCGGAACAGTCCGAACGGCAGCGTGCTGGAAATCCGCATCCGCGGCACCTCCGTCCAACCGCGCACATTCGTGGGCATGGTGATGCAGGCGCGTTCGGTACCGCGACCGAGTGGACAAGGCTGTTCCAGGTCGTCGACCGCAATGGTCAGGCCCGGCCGGTCGCGGCCGTCATCCGCAAAGGCAAGCTGCAGCGGCAGGCGCGCGTCGCAGAATCCGTGTTCCGCGTGCAGGGAGCGCAAGGTGAGGTCATGCAATTCGCGCCAGGTCAGCAGCATGCTGCCGGCGAGCGCCGCACCCAGCATGCAGGTCAGGAGCAGCGCGGCGTTGTTCTGGTAGTTCAGGGCGCCGAACAGCATCACCACCAGCACCAGCCCGAATCCGAAACCCGCGCGGGTGGGAACGATGTAGATGCGGCGGCGGTCGAGCTTGACCGGCAATGTTTCCGGTTTGCGCCCGCGCGCAAGAACGGGGACACGGTTCAGGATGCGCGCTGCGGTGGCCAATGAACCGCGATGCGCCATGCCATCCATCGCGCTATTCCACCGCCACGGTGTCCAGCAGTGTCTGCGCCAGCGCGTCGCGCGCGAGCGTGCGGGCCGGGATCAGCCGGTGTCCGGCCACGGCCACGAACACCGCCTGCACGTCCTCAGGTAGGGTGTAATCGCGATCGCCCAGCAGCGCCCACGCGCGCGCCGCGGCCAGCAGGGCAAGTCCCGCGCGCGGCGACAAGCCGGTGCGGATGTCGTGATGCTTGCGGCTGGCCGTCACCAGTGCCTGCACGTAATCGATCAGCGCGGGGCTGGCCGTGACCGCGCGTGCGTGCTGCCGGAGCGCCAGGATGTCGGACGCGGAAAGGCAGGGCGGCAGCCGCCCCACCATGCCGGAACGATCCTCGCCGGTCAGCAGCCTGCGTTCGGCCTCGGCATCGGGGTAGTCGAGCGCGAGGCGCAACATGAAACGATCGAGTTGCGAGTCGGGCAGGGGATAGGTGCCGGCCATGTCCAGCGGATTCTGGGTGGCAACCACGAAGAACGGCTGCGGAAGGGCCCGGCTTGCGCCATCCACCGTCACCTGGCCCTCGGCCATCGCTTCCAGCAATGCGCTTTGGGTTTTGGGCGTGGCCCGATTGATTTCATCGGCCAGCAGCAGTTGGGCAAAGATCGGGCCAGGCTGGAACCGGAAGCCCCCGCTGTCGCGATCGAACACGCTGACGCCGACGATGTCGGTCGGCAGCAGGTCGGAGGTGAACTGGACGCGCCGGAACGACAGCCCCAGCGTGGCCGCCAGTGCATGGGCCAGCGTCGTCTTGCCCACGCCTGGCACGTCTTCGACCAGTAGATGCCCGCCCGCGAGCACGCAAGCGAAAGCCATCCGAACCGCACGGTTCTTGCCCACGACCACTTCGTTGACCTGCGCGATCGCGCCGTCCAGTCGCTGGCGCAACCGGTTGTCGGCGGACGCTGCCATGGCTGAGGGTACGCTTTGGTCCATGCCGGTTTCCGGGCGAATCGAGACGTCCGGGCAGTGTACGGCAGCCCGCGTCACATCTGCGCGAAGCGCATCAAGGTACGGGAATGCCCGCTTCCCGCAGCCGCTGCGCCAAGGCGATCAACGGCAGCCCGACGAGTGCCGTCGGGTCGGCGCTTTCGATGCGATCGAACAAGGCAATGCCGGCGCCTTCGGATTTGAAGCTGCCGGCGCAATCGAATGGATGTTCGCGCGCGAGGTAGCGACGGATCTCGTCGTCGGAAAGGGTGCGGAACACCACCCGGGTATGGTCGACGTGGGTTTGCGGCTGGCCGCCGGACCCCCCGAACACGCAGAGGCCGGTATGGAAATCTACAGTGTTTCCACTGCTTGCACGTAGTTGTTCATGTGCATTGTCGCGACTGAGGGGCTTGTGCAGGATGGTGTCTCCCAACGCGGCGACCTGATCGGAACCAATCACCACCGCGCCGCGATGCCGCTTCGACACGGCAACGGCCTTGGCGGCGGCGAGTCGTGCCGCCCGTGCCGCCGGTGCCTCACCGGGCAGCGGCTGCTCGTCGACATCGGGCGCGACCTGCTCGAAGTCGTCCAGCAGCCGGCGCAGCAATTCGGCCCGGTAGCGCGAGGTCGAGGCCAGCACGATCCGCAGCGTGGTCATCGTTGCGAGAGATCCTCGATTTTTTCGCGCACCGCGGTTTCCAGCGCGCGCTGCGCGGAATCGAGTTCCTGCAACTGGCGGCCGAGTGCGCCGCGCGCCTTGCCGATCGCGCTGACGGCGGCATCCAGCTCGCGCTGGTTGGCGTTGTCCGCTTCGTCGCGCAGCCAAAGTCGGTGCGCCAGCAGTTCACGGAGTGCGGCATCGACCGCCAGGCGCGCCTCGGTTTCGCCAGCCGCAGGCTGGTTGGGGCCCATCGACATGGAGGCGTGCGCGCGCGCGAGCCGGTTGCGGCATTCCTTCAGGTCGTGTTCCAGCCCGTCGGCTTCCAGGTAGAGGGTGCGCATCGCGCGCTGGTGGCGTACCTGGCGCGCCAGCAGGAACACGACGACCGCACAGACGACCACCGCCACCACCGCGGGCAGGACGATCGCGAGCAGGGTTGCGGGCAGGGCGGTCAAGAGTCGGGCTGGTACAATGGCATGCGGATATGTGAAGCATGATACGGGCCAAGCCGCCGGGCTGCTCGGCGGTTGACTTTGTGCAGTGCGGAATCTAGCATTCCGCGCTTATGTCCGCGTCCCTGCCAGCGAGTGTGGACGCCGAACGCATGGTGGCCGGGCGGCGGTCTTTCGAGGGTGTGTTGCCGGTCGCGGAATTGCCGCGATTGGTCGAAGCACTCGCGGACGATCGCGGCGAAGTGACCTATCGGCTGGACTTCGAGCAGGGCGAATTGGGTGGTCTGCAACTGCACGTCGTGTTGAGTGCGGGGCTGGTGCTCGAATGCCAGCGTACGCTCGAATCGTTCGTTTATCCGGCGGCGGTCGATACCCGGCTGGGCTTGCTGGGAGACGAGCAGGAAGCGGATGCGCTGCCCGGCGATTGCGAACCGCTGCTGCTGGAACACGGCGCGGTTTCGCCACGTCGCGTGATCGAGGACGAATTGTTGCTGGCCTTGCCGCTGGTGCCCGTGAAGCCCGGCAGCGAGATACTGCAGGGCGAATGGAGCACGCCCGGCGACCATCCGCAGGATGCGGAGCGGGACGAGCCCACCACGCGTCCGTTCGCGGACCTGCGCAAACTGCTCGAAGACCGCACGAAACATCGCTAAGGAAGGTCTGATCACGTGGCCGTTCATCCGCTGACTTGTCGGGGAACAGCCAAATATTTGGTCCCGTTCGGTGAGGTATCGAACCAGGAACGGGGCAACGCATGACCACGGCATGACGCCCGGTTTGCGTGAACGAACCATCAGGAGAGCCATCATGGCCGTTGCAAAAAGCCGCAAATCCCCGTCCCGCCGCGGCATGCGCCGTTCGCACGACGCGCTGAACAAGGTGCAGCTCGCCACCGACCCGACGTCGGGCGAGATCCACCGCCGCCATCACATCACCAAGGACGGCTACTACCGCGGCCGCAAGGTGATCGAGGACAAGCAGGCGATCGTCGACGAGGACTGAACGTCCTTGTCACGATGTGCACGAATGTTGCAGACCGACGTGCGGCGCGATCATCGCGCCGCCGCGTTTTCATGTGCGCGCAACACCTGAACCGGGATCCAGACCTTGACCTACGCCCGCATCCTTGCCACCGGCAGCGCGTTGCCCGAGAGCATCGTCACCAATGCCGATCTCGAAAAGCTGGTCGACACCAGCGATGAATGGATCCGCAGCCGCACCGGCATCCGCGAGCGGCGCGTCGCGGCCGATGGCGAGACCACCGGTGACCTGGCTTATCGCGCGGCGCTGCAAGCTTTGCACGATGCCGGCGTCAAGGCATCCGAGCTCGACATGGTGGTCCTGGGCACCACCACGCCCGACATCATCTTCCCGGCCACTGCATGCCTGATCCAGAACCGGTTGGGCGCGAACGGCTGCATGGCCTTCGACGTCAATGCCGCGTGTTCGGGTTTCATGTACGCGCTGGGTGTGGCCAACAATTTCGTGCGCACCGGGCAGGTGAAAAAGGCGCTGGTGATCGGCGCGGAAACGCTCACGCGCATGGTCGACTGGTCCGAGCGCGAAACCTGCGTACTGTTCGGCGACGGCGCGGGCGCGGTGGTGCTGGAAGCCTCCGACGAACCAGGGATCCTGGCGACCTGCCTGCACGCCGATGGCGGCTACAAGGAACTGTTGTACAACCCGGTCGGTGTGTCGGCCGGATTCACGGACGAAAAGAACCACGGCGTGCGCATCCGCATGAGCGGACGCGAAGTGTTCAAGGTCGCGGTCAAGACGCTCGACGCGTTGGTCGATGAAACCCTGCAGGCCGCCAACATGCATGCAGACCAGCTCGACTGGCTGATCCCGCACCAGGCCAACCTCCGGATCATCGAAGCCACCGCCAAGCGGCTCGGCATGTCGATGGAGCAGGTCATCGTCACGGTCGACAAGCACGCCAACACGTCTTCGGGCTCGGTGCCGTTGGCGCTGGATGCCGCGGTGCGTTCCGGCCGGATCAAGCGGGGCCAGAATCTGCTGCTGGAAGCGTTCGGCGGCGGGTTCACCTGGGCCTCCGCGATGGTGAGGTACTGAAAGCGGCGGTCGGGTATGAGGGGGCGGGGTGCACGGTTGTTCATGCAGCGACAGCGGCTTCGCCTTGCGCCCCCCACGATCCATCCCCATCCCTTCTGTGTGAGCAAGGCATGTCATGAACACTCAAGCACCCATCGCCCACCTCGCTTTCGTGTTTCCCGGCCAAGGTTCGCAATCGGTCGGGATGCTGGCGGACCTCGCCACCGACTTTCCGGAAGTGCGCAAGACGTTCGACGAGGCCTCCGAGGGCGCAGGCTTCGACCTGTGGTCGCTTGCGCAGAATGGCCCGGAGGCCGAGCTCGGCAAGACCGAAAATACCCAGCCGGTGTTGCTGGCCGCGAGCGTCGCGGTGTGGAAAGCCTGGCAGGCGAAGGGCGGTCCGCTGCCGGCCCAGGTGGCTGGCCACAGCCTCGGTGAATATTCGGCGCTGGTGTGCGCAGGGGCGTTGCCGTTGCGCGACGCGGCATCACTGGTGGCCGAGCGCGGTCGCTTGATGCAAGCCGCGGTGCCCGCGGGTGTCGGTTCGATGGCGGCGGTGCTGGGTGCCGACGACGAGACGATCCTGCAGGTTTGCAAGGAGGTGTCGGGCGAGGAAATCGTCACCCCCGCCAATTTCAACAGCCCCGGCCAACTGGTGATCGCGGGCCATGCGGCCGCCGTCGATCGCGCCATCCAGCGGCTCGGCGAACTTGGCGTGCGCAAGGTCATCAAGCTTGCCGTGTCGGTACCTTCGCACACGCCGCTGATGCGCGACGCTGCGCAGCAGCTCGCAACGCGCATGGCCGACCTGCCGTGGCAGGTGCCCGAGATACCGGTGCTGCAGAATGCGGATGCGAAGGCGCACGCCGGCATCGAGTTCATCCGCGCGGCGCTGGAGCGCCAGTTGTACATGCCGGTGTTGTGGACCGACACCGTGCAATCGCTGGTACGCAACGGTGCCACCCGGATTTTCGAATGCGGGCCCGGCAAGGTGCTGACCGGCCTGTGCAGGCGCATCGACAAATCCATCGACGCGCGCGCGCTCGGCACGCCGGCGGAAATCGGCCAGGCGATGGCCGACGTTTCCCGTTGATCCCGGGAACCGCCATGAGCAAGCCGCCAGACGATTTGCCGATCTATCGATTGCTGACCGGGCCGGACGACGCGGATTTTTGCCACCGTGTCAGCGAAGCCCTGGCGATGGGTTATGTCCTGTACGGTTCGCCGTCGGCGACCTTCGACGGCGAGCGCGTCATCGTGGCACAGGCGATCGTCTGGCCTGAATCCTGATTATCCGCGGAGCATGACATGACGGGAACATTGCAGGGCGACATTGCGCTGGTCACCGGCGCCTCGCGCGGCATCGGTGCCGCAATCGCGGACGAACTGGCGGCGCAGGGCGCGACGGTGATCGGCACCGCGACGTCCGAGGCGGGCGCGCAGGCGATCGGCCAGCGACTCGCCGCGCACGGCGGAGAAGGCCGCGTGCTGGACGTGACCGATGGCGCGGCGGTCGAAGCGTTGATCGACGCCCTCGTCAAGGATCACGCGGGGCTCTCGATCCTGGTCAACAATGCGGGCATCACCCGTGACCAGTTGCTGATGCGGATGAAGGACGAGGACTGGCAGGCCATCCTCGACACCAACCTCACCTCGGTCTATCGCACCTCCAAAGCCGTGATGCGGACGATGATGAAAGCGCGCAAGGGCCGCATCATCAACATCGCATCGGTGGTCGGCGTCACCGGCAATCCCGGCCAGACCAACTACGCCGCGGCCAAGGCCGGCATCATCGCGTTCTCCAAGTCGCTGGCACGCGAAGTGGGTTCGCGGGGCATCACGGTGAACGTGGTCGCGCCGGGTTTCATCGACACCGACATGACCCGTGCGCTCAGCGAGGAACAGCGAAAGTCGCTGGAAGGCACGATTGCGCTGGGCCGGCTCGGCGCGGCGGCCGACATCGCGCATGCGGTCGCGTTCCTCGCGTCGCCCGCCGCGGGTTACATCACCGGTGAAACCCTGCACGTCAACGGCGGCATGTACATGGCATGATTCGCGCGATCGTCCCCGGTCGCTGCTTCGTCGCGGGAACGAATCGGCCGCACCGTTCCCGATTCGTGAAGACAGAACGGGCTTCCTGCCCCGACTTTCCACGACAGCCGCTTCGGATGACGCATCGGTCGGGCTGGCGGGGCGGTTCCCGTGGCTGGTGGAACCCTGTAATATGGCGTCTTTCGTGTGGCGATCCGCGGGTCAAGCAATCGCCACCGGCCCTTCGGGGCCTTGTTTGAAAAAACCTGTACCGTGCGGGCCGTTTGCGGTGCGTGCGGGTCGAGTGGGGAAGGGTCAGTCCCGACCTCGAATGCCAATGTCCCGGGAGGCACTGTCTCATGAGCAGCATCGAAGAGCGCGTCAAGAAGATCGTGGTCGATCAGTTGGGAGTCAAGGAAGAGGACGTCACGCCGAATGCCTCGTTCGTTGACGATCTGGGCGCGGATTCGCTTGACACCGTGGAACTGGTGATGGCACTCGAAGAGGAATTCGAAACCGAAATTCCCGACGAGGAAGCCGAGAAGATCACCACCGTGCAGCAGGCGGTGGATTACATCAAGGCGCACGTCAAGTCCTGATCGACGGACTTCAGCGCATGCCCTCCGGCGGCGCGACCTTGTTCGATGCGGCATCCCGAAAGCTGCGCCTTCCGTGCGCAGCTTTCGCTTTGATGGGGCACGGACAATGCGTCTGCGTATGGGGTGAGGCATGGCGCGCGGGCGCGCGAGGGTGCCGAGGGGCGACCATCTGGATCGCCCCTGCCGGGAATGGCACGAATGCGGGCGGTGGGTGAGCCCGATCCGCTACCGGCACCGGGGATGGTTGCTTGCGTGAACGAGTTTTTGAATCTGGAGTTCCCATGAACAAGCGGCGTGTAGTGGTCACCGGCCTCGGCATCGTTTCACCCGTCGGCAATGACGTCGCGACGGCCTGGCGGAACGTGGTCGCCGGCAACAGCGGCATCGGTCCGATCACGCACTTCGATGCCAGCGCGTTCCCCACCCGCATCGCGGGCGAGGTGAAGAATTTCGACGCGGCGCAGTTCATCCCGCCGAAAGACATCAAGAAGATGGACACCTTCATCCACTACGGCATCGCCGCGGGCGCCGAGGCTTTGAAGGACTCGGGCATCGAAATCACCGAAGCCAATGCCACGCGGATCGGCGTTGCGGTCGGCGCCGGCATCGGCGGCATCGCGATGATCGAGCGCACCACGCTCGCCTACGATGAAGGCGGCCCCCGCAAGATCTCGCCGTTCTTCGTGCCGGGTTCGATCATCAACATGGTTTCGGGCAACCTTGCGATCCTGCACGGGTTGAAGGGCCCCAACATTGCCTGCGTCAGTGCCTGCGCCACCGCCACCCACAATCTCGGCCTGGCGATGCGGATGATCCAGTACGGCGACGCCGATGCGATGCTGGCCGGTGGCGCCGAGTTCTCGGTGACCCCGGTTGCCACGGGCGCGTTCTGTTCGGCGCGCGCGATGAGCACCCGCAATGACGAGCCGACCCGTGCCAGCCGGCCCTGGGACAAGGATCGCGACGGCTTCGTGTTGTCCGACGGCGCCGGCTTGCTGGTGCTGGAAGAATACGAGCACGCCAAGGCGCGTGGTGCGAAGATCTATGCGGAACTCGCGGGTTTCGGCATGAGCGACGACGCGTTCCACATCACCGCGCCCAGCGAGGGTGGCGAGGGCGCGGCGCGCTGCATGGAGAACGCGCTGAAGGATGCCGGTGTCAATCCGGATGAAGTGCAATACGTGAATGCGCACGGCACATCGACGCCGCTCGGCGATCTCGGCGAAGTGCATGCCGCCAAAAGGGTGTTCGGCGACCACGCGAAAAAAATCGCGATCAGTTCCACCAAGTCCACCACCGGGCACCTGCTCGGTGCGGCAGGCGGCGTGGAGGCGATCTTCAGCCTGCTGGCGATGCGCGACGACGTGTTGCCACCGACGATCAACCTCGACGAACCGGGCGAAGGCTGCGATCTCGATTTCGTGCCGAACACCGCGCGCGAAGGCCGGATCGACATCGCGATCTCCAACTCGTTCGGCTTCGGCGGCACCAACGGCACCCTGTTGTTCAAGCGCGTTTGAGTCGCGTCGCGCGCGGCGCCCCGGTCTCCGCGCGTATCGCGGGTACGCGCGATCTGCTGCCGCTCGCAGCCGCGCACCCGGAGCGCTATCCTGCGTTGCTGGAAAGCGCCGCGGCCGGCCCGTCGGCGCGCTGGGATATCCTGTTCGCGTTTCCCGAAGACAGCCTGACACTCGCGCCCGATGGCATGGTGCGCGACGGATCCGCGCACGAGGGTCGCGTGCCGTTCCTGGACGCGCTGGACGGTGCCTGGTCATCGTCGCGCAAACACGAGTCGGCCGATGCGGAATTGCCGTTCGTCGGTGGCTGGCTGCTGTACCTGGGTTATGAACTGGCTGCCGAGGTCGAACGTTCCCTGAGTTTGCCCGCCTCGCAGAGTTCCCGCATCCCGGTCGCGCTGGCGTTGCGCTGCCCGGCCGCGATCCTCGTCGACAGGATCGGTGGATCCACTTGGCTGGTTGCGGAGCCGGGCCACGGGAATCTGCTGGATACGATGCGGCGCGATCTGGACGTGGTGCCGCCAGGAGCGGTCCACGAACCGGAGCTTCCGCCGCTGCGAGCATTGCAGGAGGACGAGCCCCGCGGCTTTCTGGACGGCGTCGCGCGCGTGCACGGATATCTTCGCGCGGGCGATACATTCCAGGTGAATCTGTCGCGTGCGTGGCGGGCGCGCTTCGACGCAGCCCCCGCTCCTGCGTCGCTGTATGGCGCATTGCGACGCGCCAACCCCGCGCCCTTCGCGGGAATGCTGCAGCAAGGGGGCTGGTCGATCGCCAGTTCCTCGCCGGAACGCCTGTTGCAGGTTCGCGACCGATTCGCGCAGACGCGCCCGATTGCGGGCACGTCTGCGCGAGCCGCGGGCGACGATGACGCGACGCGGATGGCCGAATTGCTGGCGCACGCCAAGGAGCGAGCCGAACACGTGATGCTGGTCGATCTGGAACGCAACGACCTGGGTCGCATCTGCGTGCCGGGCAGCGTGTGCGTGGACGAGATGATGACGGTCGAAAGTTACGCGCACGTGCATCACATCGTCTCGAACGTGCGCGGCCGGCTGCGCCCGGAGGTGACACCGGGGCAGGCGATTGCGGCGATGTTTCCCGGCGGTACCATCACGGGTTGTCCCAAGGTGCGTTGCATGCAGATCATTGCCGAACTGGAAGGCACCGCGCGCGGCGCGTACACCGGCTCGCTCGGCTATCTTTCCGTGAACGGCAATCTCGATTTGAACATCCTCATCCGCACCATGGTTCTTGAAGAAGAACGACTGACCTTTCGCGCGGGCGCCGGCATCGTGGTGAATTCCGACGCCGAACGCGAACTCGCGGAAACGCGTGCGAAAGCGCGCGGGTTGCTGCGTGCGTTGGGACGCGACAGCGGATGACGGCGCGCGTGCTGGTCAATGGAATCGGCGGGGCCCCCGTGTCGGCGCTCGACCGCGGCCTGGCCTATGGCGATGGCTTGTTCGAAACGATCCGCGCGGTGAACGGCGCGGCGCCGCTCTGGGAGCAGCACATGACGCGGCTGTCGGTCGGGTGCCGGCGGCTGGACATGCCGGCGCCGGATGCAGGCGTGCTGTCGCAGGAACTCGCTCTTGTCATCGAAGGCATTCCGGATGCGACGGTGAAGATCATCGTCACACGTGGATGCGGTGAACGCGGCTATGCACAGCCGCGACAGGTTGACGTCACCCGCATCGTTGCGGCGTTTCCATCGGCACCGTTGCCGATGGATTGGTACCGCGACGGAATCCGGGTACGCTGTTGCGACTTGCGGCTTGCAGCGCAACCTCGGCTGGCCGGCATCAAGCATCTGAACCGGTTGGAACAGGTGCTCGCGCGCGCGGAATGGTCGGATGCACGGGTGGTCGAAGGCTTGCTGTTCGACCAGGCTGAAAACCTGGTTTCCGCGACGGCGGCCAACGTGTTTGCAGGCATGGGTGGCCGGCTGCTGACGCCGCCGCTCGATCATTGCGGGGTGGCCGGTGTGATGCGCGGCGCCTTGCTGGAGGCGCTGCCCGGTGTCCGGGTGCAGATGATGACGAAGGAAGATTTGATGCGGGCGGATGAAGTGTTCCTGACATCGAGCGTGCGCGGCGTGTTGCCGGTGCACAGGCTGGACGAACGCGCATTCCGCGTCGGCGGGCACGCGCGCGCCGCGCAGGCACATTGGCGTGCGCTGGGGTTCCCGGGAGGCAGGGCATGACAGCTCGTGCCGGCATCGGAATGCGGTCTTCCGCGCACGGCAACGCCGTGGTACGCGCACTGCTGCTCGTCGTCCTGCTGGCGATCGTCGCGGCCACGGCGTGGGCAGGCATTACGTACCTGCACTTCACGCGCACGCCATTGAATGTCCGCACCACGGGACAGACGCTGGAGGTCGCCCGTGGCGAGGGCTTCAGCGACATCGTTTCGCAGTTGCGGCGGGAAAAACTCACCGATGCGCAGCCGCTGCTGTGGCGGGTGCTGGGCATGCGCCTGGGCGTCGCCAACAAGTTGCACGCCGGCGAGTACGCGCTTGCGCCCGGCATGACGCCGACCGTGCTGCTGGAGAACATGGCGGCCGGCAAGGTGCTGCATCATCGTGTCACGCTGGTCGATGGCTGGACCTTCGCGCAGGTGCGGGAGGCCCTGCGCCGTGCGCCCAAGCTCGCGCACGACATCGAAGGCCTGAGCGACCAGCAGGTGATGGCGAAACTCGGCGATGCCGGCCGGTCGCCGGAAGGCGAGTTCATGCCCGATACCTACGATTACGTGCTCGGCATGTCCGACCTCGACATCCTGCAGCGCGCGCACAAGGCGATGCAGTCGTTTCTTGCCGAGGAGTGGGCCAGGCGCGACACTTCGATCTCGATTCAGCAGCCGTACCAGGCGCTGATCCTCGCGTCGCTGGTCGAGAAGGAAACCGCGGTGCCGGCCGAGCGGCCGCAGATCGCGGGCGTGTTCGAGCGGCGCCTGAAGCTCGGCATGAAACTCGACACCGATCCCAGCGTGATCTTCGGAATGGGTGCGGCCTACGACGGCAACATCCGCAAGTCGGACCTCGAAACCGACACGCCGTACAACACCTACATGCGTGCCGGCTTGCCGCCCACGCCGATCGCGCTGCCCAGCCGTGCCGCGATCCGGGCGGTGCTGCATCCTGCGGCGGGCGACGCGTTGTACTTCGTCGCCAAGGGCGACGGTACCCATGAATTCTCCGCGACGCTGGCCGAGCAGAATGCCGCGGTGCGAAAGTACATCCTGGGCAAGAAGAAGCGATGAAGGGAAGGTTGGTCAGCCTCGAAGGTGGCGAAGGCGCGGGCAAGAGCACGCTCCTGGCGGGCCTGCGCAATCACTTCGAACGCAGCGGGATGGACGTGCTGTACACGCGCGAGCCGGGCGGTACACCGGTCGGCGAAGCCGTCCGTGCGCTGGTGCTCGATCCGTCGCACCGCGGCATGGCCGCCGAAACGGAGTTGCTGCTGATGTTCGCCGCGCGCGCGCAGTTGGTGCGCGAGGTGCTGCAACCTGCGCTGGCGACGGGACGCTGGGTGTTGTGCGACCGCTTCACCGATGCGAGCTACGCCTACCAGGGCGGCGGGCGCGGCGTCGACGTCGCGCGCATCGATGAACTGGAACGCATTGCCACGGGCGGTTTGAAGCCGGACCTGACCTTGTTGCTGGATCTTCCGGTGGCAAACGGTCGCGCCCGAGCCAGCCAGCGCGGCGACGCGGATCGCATCGAGGCCGAGCGCGACGATTTCTTCGAACGTGTGCGTGCGGCGTATCGCTCGCGCGCGCAAGCGGAGCCGCAGCGTTTCCGGGTCATCGACGCGTCACAACCTGCCGACAAGGTTTTGCACGCGGCGGTGCAGGCCATCGACGCATTGCAGGCGGAAGTGGCGACATGACCGACGAGGAAATCGTCGCCACCGCGATTCCACCGGGGAGCCCCCTGCCGGCGTGGTGCGAACCGGCCTGGAACCTGCTCGCCGCGCGTGCGGCCCATGGCACGCTGCCGCACGCGTTGCTGGTATGCGGACCGGGCGGCCTCGGCAAGCGGGCCATGGTCGAGATGTTCGTGCGCGCGCGCCTTTGCGAGACACTGCAAGGCGACCGCGCGTGCGGTGCGTGCCGCAGCTGCAGGCTGTTGGCGGCGGGCACGCATCCGGACCGGATGCGGGTGAAGCTGGAACCCAATCCCAGGACCGGTGTGATGCGCAAGGAAATCGTGGTCGACCAGATACGCGAGCTGTCGGCGCGCCTCGCGATGTCGAGCCAACTCGACGGCTGGCAGGTCTCGGTGATCGATCCGGCCGACGCGATGAACGTTCCGGCCCAGAACGCCTTGTTGAAGACACTTGAGGAGCCGACCGAGGCCAGCCTGATCGTGCTGGTGGCCGACCAGCCGTGGCAGTTGAGCGCAACGATCCGCAGCCGGTGCCAGCGCGTCGACATCGCGGTGCCGCCCCGGGGCGAAGCGTTGGCGTGGCTGGAAACGCGTGGCGTCGAATCCACGGACGCGGTGCTCGCGGCGGCCGGAGGTAATCCCGGCCAGGCCTGGCTGCTGGCGGAGCAGGGCGGAATGCAGCGCCGTCAGGAAGTCGCGCGCGATCTGTTGGCGCTTGCCGCGGGCCGTGGCGACGCGCGTGCGATGGGCAAGGCTTGGGCCGGTGATGAGCCGCAACAGCGGCTGGAACACGCAGCGCGGCTGCTCGAAGGTGCGCTGCAAGCGCGCGCCCACGGAGAACGGGCGCGGTTCGATCCAGGCTGGGACGGCGAAGCGGTAGTGGAGCGCATTGCCGCAGCGAATCGCCTGCGGATGCTGTTGAACGGCCCGTTGCGCGGTGATCTCGTGCTGTTCGAATGGCTGGACGGCCTGCCGGCTGCTTCTCGCCAAGTGCCCTGATCCAGCTTGTCATTCCGGAATACCCGCTCCGTCCGGGGCTCTTGCGATATTCGGTCAGTGCCCGGTCAATCACTTCCGGGCACAATCGCGGCGCGCTCCGCCGCCGAACTTTGCGCGCAATGAAAGGATGCCTGCTTGCGTCAGGAAAAACCCTCCGATCTGCTCGACCCCGATGCGCTGCTGAAGCGTCCGGCCGCCAGCCTGATGGTGCTGGCGCCGCATCCGGATGATGAGTCGTTGGCGGCCGGCGGCCTGATCCAGCGCGCGCTCGGCTACGGCGCACGGGTCAGCGTGGTGTTCGTCAGCGATGGTGAGAACAATCCCTGGCCGCAGCGCGTGCTGGAACGGCGCGCCTGGATCGGTCCCCGCCAGCGCGCGGGCTGGGCGGCTCGGCGGCGCGGCGAAGCCGATGCCGCACTGCATACGCTCGGCGTCGATGCGGCCCACGTGCATCGGCTCGGGTGGCCGGATGGGGGGCTCACCTGGATGCTGCTGGACGGCACCGCGGCGATGCTGGCAACGATGCGCGGGTTGGTCGAGCGCGAACGTCCGACGCTGTTGGTGTTGCCCGACCTCGCCGACCGGCACCCCGACCACAGCGCGATCCACGTGCTGATGGAAATGGTGTTCCAGACCTCGCCCGGCCTGCGCAAGCCGGACTGCCTCGGTTACCTGCTGCACGGCCGTTCGCGACCCGGGGTGCCGCGGCGCGCGGTATTCGCGTTGGCCGACGACGAACGCGTGCGAAAGCGGCGCGCGATCGAGGCGCACGCCAGCCAGATGGCGCTGAGCCGGGGCCGCTTCCTGCGCTTTGCCGCCGCAACGGAAGATTTCGTGGCCGGCCTCGATGGCCACGATCGCGCCGGCGCGATCCTGCCGTGGCGGCCGCCCCGCGCGCTGCGTGGATGCCTGGCCCTGCTCGGGGTGGACGTGGCGGGCGGCGAACGCATCCGGCTGGGCGCCGCCGGCGCCAACCTGTTCTGGTGCGACGGCAGTCCGGCTGCGCGCGTCGCGCGGGCCTTGCGACCGCCGTACTATGTCAAGCTGTATTGCCCGCTGCCCTCGCCGTGGGTCTTCGATGGCTGGGGATGGTGCCGCTTCGGCGCTTGACCGATGCCTGCCTGGGCGGCAAGCTGACGCCGCTGATCAGCGAGGACCGATGAAGATGGCAATGATGGGCGGCGCGGGCGGCATGGGCAGTCAAGGCATCCTGCCGGTCGTCATCAAGGACAAGCAGACCCTGTACCAGTCCTACATGTCGTTCGTGAAGGGCGGTGGTCTGTTCGTGCCCACCAACAAGCGCTATAACCTCGGCGACGAGGTGTTCCTGCTGATGACGCTGCCGGAGGAGACCGAACGGGTGGCGACCACCGGTCGGGTGGTCTGGATCACCCCGATTGCCGCCCAAGGCAATCGCCCGGCCGGGATCGGCGTGCAGTTCGCGGAAAATCCCGACGGTGACAATGCGCGCACCAAGATAGAGACCCTGCTGGCGGGCTTGCAGGGCGGGGACAAGCCGACCCATACGATGTGACGGTGAAAGCGCAAAGCCGGCCCGTTTCAGGGACCGGCAGCTTGCGCGCGCAAAGCCGCGCCAAGTATCATTTGCGGCTCGCTTCGGGGCGCTGCCCCCCATGCGACATGTCGGGGTGTAGCTCAGCCTGGTAGAGCGCTACGTTCGGGACGTAGAAGTCGCAGGTTCAAATCCTGTCTCCCCGACCAAATCCGCGGCACTGCCGCCCGCGGCGCCGCACATGGCTGCGGGCCATCGCTCGTGGAATCCTTCATGGGGTCGTGGCGGCAGCTTGCCGTTGCCGGTGGGTCATCCGCACGGCTGTCGGTGACCGCGTAATGTTAATCTTGCGGTTTTATCGCGAGAGCAAGCCATGGCGCTGACCACGCCCCGCACGATGCCCGGCACCCTGGAACTGCTGCCGCGCGAGCAGATCGCGTTCCAGCGGATGCTGGACACGATCCGGCAGGGGTTCGAAGTGTACGGATTCCTGCCCATCGAAACGCCGGCGATCGAGTTCGCGGACATTCTTTTGACCAAGAGCGGCGGCGAGACCGAACGGCAGGTCTATTTCGTGCAATCGACGGGTTCGCTGGAACGCGTGCCGGAGCAACCGGGACGGCCCGAACACGCGTTGCGTTTCGACCTCACCGTGCCGCTGGCGCGCTACGTGGCCGAACACGAACGCGAGCTGGCGTTTCCCTTCCGGCGCTACCAGATGCAGCGCGTGTATCGCGGCGAGCGTGCCCAGCGCGGGCGCTTCCGCGAGTTCTACCAGTGCGACATCGACGTGATCGGCAAGGGCAGCCTGTCGATCCGCTACGACGCCGAAATCCCGGCGGTGATCCACGCGGTGTTCCATGCGCTCGACATCGGCGCTTTCACGATCCAGCTCAACAATCGCAAGCTGATGCGCGGCTTCTTCGAAGGACTCGGCATCGGTGACGGCGAAAAGCAGATGCTGGTGCTGCGCGAGGTGGACAAGCTCGACAAGCGCGGCGCGGATTACGTGCGTGGCGTGCTTACCGGAGACCAGTTCGATCTCTCCGCCGAGGCGGCGGAAAGGGTCATGCGGTTCGTCGAGGTGCGATCCACGTCGCTGGCCGATGCCCACGCGAAACTCGTTGCACTGGGCCACGGCACCGAAACCTTCGAACAAGGCCGGGCGGAATTGCGCGAAGTGCTGGATACGGTCGCCGCGTTCGGCGTGCCGGAATCGACGTACGCGTTGAACCTGTCGATCGCGCGCGGGCTTGATTACTACACCGGCACCGTATACGAAACCACGTTGAATGATCATCCGGATATCGGCTCGATCTGTTCCGGTGGCCGTTACGACAACCTCGCGGCGAATTACACCCGGTCCACGTTGCCGGGCGTGGGCATCTCGATCGGGCTGACGCGGCTGTTCTGGCAATTGCGCGAAGCCGGTTTGATGAAGGCCGCCGACAGCACCGTGCAGGTGCTGGTCACGCAGATGGATCCTGCGCAATTGCCGGAGTGCCTGACGATTGCGGAGGAGCTGCGCGACGCGGGCATCGCCACCGAAGTGGCGCTGGAAGGCGGCAAGCTGGGTAAACAATTGAAGTACGCCGATCGCGCCGGCATCCGGTTCGCCGTGGTGGCGGGCGAGGACGAACTTTCGCGCGACGCCGTGGCCGTCAAGGACTTGCGCCGCGGCGACCAGTTCGAAGTGCCGCGCGCCGAACTGGTGAAATCGTTGCGGGTGGAACTGGCGCAGGAAAAGGTGCAGCGGGCATGACGACGATTCGCCTGGACGGCAGTCACCTGACGCGTGCCGACGTGGTGGCGGTGGCGCGGCATGGCGCGACGGTGGAACTCGACGCGGCGCAGCTCGAAAAGGTGCAGCGTGCCGCGGACTTCATCACCGACATGGTCCGCTGCGGCGAACCGATCTACGGAGTCACCACCGGTTTCGGCAGCAACGCCGACAAGCTGCTGGGCGCGCATCGTGCGCGCGACGAGCTGCCCGGGGGCAATCCCGATCCACGCGACGAGACCTTGCCGGAGGAATTGCAGCACAACCTCATCATCACCCACGCGGTGTGCATGGGCGAGCCGCTGGCGCCGGAAGTGGTGCGCGCGATGCTTGTGATCCGCATCAACACGCTGATGCGGGGGCATTCCGGCATTCGCGTGGAAACCCTGCAGGCCCTGACCACGATGTTGAACGTCGGCATCGTGCCGGTGGTGCCGGCGAAGGGTTCGGTGGGCGCGAGCGGCGACCTCGCGCCGCTGTCGCACCTGGCTATCGTGCTGCTGGGTGCCGGCGAAGCGTTCCACGAAGGCGCGCGAGTGCCCGGCCACGAAGCCTTGCGCCGTGCCGGGCTGAAGCCGGTGAAGCTGTCGTTCAAGGAGGGCCTGGCGCTCAACAATGGCACCGCGCAAATGCTCGCGTCGGCGGTGTTGGCGCTGGACGAACTGGAATACCTGCTGGGCATTGCCGACCTCGCGGCGGCGATGACGCTGGACGCTTTCGCGGGCCGAAGCGGCGCGCTGCGCGAAGAAGTGCATGCACTTCGCCCGCATCCAGGGCAAGTAAAGGTCGCGCAGCATGTGCGCGAGCTGCTGCGCGATTCCACCCTGATCGACATTCCGTACCACCTGGTCCCGCGTTTTCGCACATGGACCGCGCAGGCATGGGCGACCCCCGAAGAGCAGGCGCTGTCGTTCGACATCCGCTGGGAATGGGTGCCGGTGAACCAGCGCCACGGCCGCGAGGCCTTCTACCGCCGCTTCCTGCCGTTTCGCGGCGGCAAGAAGCACCAGCCGCAGGATGCGTATTCGCTGCGTTGCATGCCGCAGGTGCATGGTGCGGTGCGCGATGCGTGGATGCAGGCGTGCCGCGTCGTCGATGTCGAGTTGAACGCGGTCACCGACAATCCGCTGATCTTCCCGGATGCGGAAGGCGCACGGCACATCGAGGAGCAGGTCGTCTCGGCCGGACATTTCCACGGCATGCCGCTGGCCCTGGCGATGAGCTACGTGAAGGCCGCCATTCCGGTGTTGGCGTCGATATCCGAACGCCGCCTCAACAAGCTGGTCGACCCTGCCACCAATGATGGGCTGCCGGCCTTCCTTACCGGCAACGAGGACGGCACCGACTCCGGCTTCATGATCGTCCAGTACACCGCGGCGGCCCTGGTGAACGATCTGGCGACGCGCGCGCACCCGGCCAGCGTGTATTCGGTCCCGACCAGCGCCAACGCCGAAGACCACGTGTCGATGGGCGCGAATGAGGCACGCCAGGTGCTGGACATGACCCGTGACCTGGCGGACGTGCTGGCACTCGAGCTTTACACGGCAGCCCAGGCCCTGGATTACCGCAATGACATGCTGAATGCGGCGCGCGGCCTCGCCCGACGGGGCGGATGGAAGGCGCTCGCTGCGAAGATCGAACATGCCCCAGGCGAGGGGCAGCCCGACCACGATGCCTTCACCCGCGAGGTGCAGTCGCTGGCATCGGAGCTGACCGGCGCCGATGCCTTCCGCCCCGGCAGGGCGGTCCAGGCGGCGCACGCTTGCTTGCGGGCGTCCATTGCCTTCATGCACCGGGACCGCGCAATGCAGCAGGACATTGCCGAAGCAGGCCGGCTGGTGCGGGCGCGGGAATTCGAGGTCTGACGCCGCACCGATCCCCGATCTTTTGCTGAAACCGCCGCGCGGGCGTACTTGCGCAGCGCGCCGTGCATCCTTATGATGGGCAAACCAATGTGATAACGCGTTATTACATTATTTGATGTTTCCGGCGCGGTGGATCCGCCGAGGGAGGGGTCATGAAACGCAGAGCCATCGATCCGGAAAAATCCGCAGACTCGGCTGAAACCGGCTTGTGCAAGGCATTGCTGGCGATGCACGATGTCGCCGAAATGCGGGCCTTCCTGCACGACCTGTGCACGCCGGCCGAACTGGAAGCGCTGGTGGATCGGTGGACCGTGGTGCCGCACGTGTTGAAGGGCATGCCATACCGTCAGATCCACGAACACACCGCGGTCAGCATCACCACCATCGGGCGGGTCGCGCGTTTCCTCAACCAGGGCAGCGGCGGCTATCGGAAAGCGGCTGCGCGCGTCCTGCAGCGCGGCCACGGCCCCCGGGAACAACAAGCATGACGGTGCGCGAACGCCTGCGCCTCGCGGTCCAGAAATCGGGGCGCCTCAGCGAACCGTGCTTCGAACTGCTGGATCGCTGCGGCCTGCGCTTCCGCCGCAGCCGCGACGGCTTGTTCTGCTACGGCGAAGGTGAGCCGGTCGACCTGTTGCTGGTGCGCGACGACGACATTCCGGGACTGATCGCGCAAGGCGTGTGTGATCTCGGCATCGTCGGGCGCAATGTTCTGGCCGAGCATGCCGCGGACCGGCCGGTTGCATTGCAGAGCTTGCGCAATCTCGCCTTCGGCGCGTGCAGGCTCGCGATTGCGGTGCCGCAGGACATGGCCTACACGGGTGCCGGCTCCCTGGCGCGGCTGCGCATCGCCACTTCGTATCCGAACCTTCTGCGCGACTGGTTGCGTGCAAAAGGCGTCGAAGCCGGCATCGTGACGCTCGCCGGTTCGGTCGAGATCGCGCCGCGGCTCGGTACTGCCGACGCCATTTGCGACCTGGTGCAATCGGGCGCAACCTTGGCCGCCAACCAGTTGCGCGAAGTGGATCGAGTACTGGAAAGCGAAGCCGTGCTGGCGGGCGCGGCCACGTTGCCGGTCGACGGTCGTCGGGACGCCATCGAATTGCTGCTGCGCCGGATCGACGGCGTGGTGCGTGTGCGTGGCTCGCGACTGCTGCTGTTGCAGGCCGCGCGCGCCAGCGTGGAGGCGATTTTGGCGGCCCTTCCGGGTGCGCCGCGCGCAACGGTGCTGCAGATGGATGGCCAGCCCGGCCAAGTGATGCTGCAGGCGTTGTGTCCGGACGAGCTGGGCTGGCGGCAATTGGAAGCCATCCAGCGCGCCGGTGCGCGCGAATTGTTCGTGCTGCCCGTCGAAAGGGCGTTGGCATGAGGCGCATCGACTGGTCGGCGCTCGGCGAGGTGCAACGCGACGAAGCGTTGTCACGCCCGCCGTTGTCACGAAGCGATGCGCTGCGCGGGGCGGTGCGGGAGATCATCGCCGCGGTGCGTGCGCGCGGCGACGCGGCCCTGCGCGCGTGTGCGGCAAGGTTCGATGGCGCGACCATCGGAAACATCCAGGTTTCCGAGGCCGAATTCGAGCGGGCCGCGGCATCGATCGATCCTGCGTTGAAGCAGGCCATAGCCGAAGCGGCTGCGCGCATCGAAACCTTCCATCGCGTCGGACGGGTCGCGGACGATGCGGTGGAGACGGCGCCCGGGCTGCGCATGGAGCGCGTTTCGCGCGCCATTGCGCGGGTGGGTCTGTACGTGCCTGCCGGCAGCGCGCCACTGCCTTCGACCGCGCTGATGCTGGCCATTCCCGCCCGTCTCGCGGGTTGCGGCATGATCGCGTTATGCACGCCGCCACGCACCGACGGCACCTGCGATCCGGCGGTGCTGTACGTCGCACGCGAATGCGGCGTGCATGCGGTGTTCAAGGTCGGCGGCGCGCAGGCGATCGCGGCCATGGCCCACGGTACGGAGTCGGTGCCCGGTTGCGACAAGCTGTTCGGGCCCGGCAATGCCTGGGTCACGGAAGCCAAATTGCAGGTGGCTGCGGACCCCGACGGCGCGGCGATCGACATGCCGGCCGGGCCTTCCGAAGTCCTCGTGATTGCTGACGAAGCCGCCGATCCTCGGTTCGTCGCTTCCGACCTGTTGTCGCAGGCCGAACACGGGCCGGAATCCCAGGTGCTGCTGGTCAGTGATTCGGCCACACTGCTCGACGCGGTGGAAGGCGAAGTTGCGCGGCAACGCGCCGCACTGCCCCGGGCGGCCATCGCCGCCGCGGCGCTCCGGCACAGTCGCCTGGTCAAGGTTCGCTCCATCGAGGAAGCGTTCGTGCTGAGCAACCGCTATGCGCCTGAACACCTGATCGTGCAGGTGCGCGACCCGCGCGCGTGGCTCGGCGCCGTGGAAAGCGCGGGGTCCGTGTTCCTTGGTCCGTGGACACCCGAGTCCCTGGGTGACTATTGCAGCGGGGGCAACCATGTCCTGCCCACCTACGGCCGGGCCCGCAGTTCCAGCGGCGTGTCGGTGTCCAGTTTCCAGAAGCAGATCACCGTGCAGACATGCAGCCCCGCGGCCTTGCGGAGGGTGGGCCCCTGTGCGGTGACGCTTGCGCGTGCCGAACAACTGGAAGCCCACGCTCGTGCGGTGACGATGCGTCTTTCGGCGCTGGATCGCCACGCGCCTGCGCTCGAGGCGGCGAGGTCCCTCGCATGAACCCGCTGGAGCTCGCACGCCCGGAAATCAGGGCGTTGCAGCCGTATGCTTCCGCGCGACTGGAAGCATGCGGAGGGTCGATCCCGCTCAACGCCAACGAATCGCCGTGGCCGCCATTTGCCTGCGCAGAGGACTGGAACCGCTACCCGGATCCGCAACCGGCCGCCCTGGCTGCGTGTCTCGCGAATACCTGCGGAGTCGCTGTCGACCAGTTGCTGATCGGTCGTGGCAGCGATGAAGGCATCGACCTGCTGGTGCGCGCATTCTGCGCCGCGGGACGCGATGCCATCCTGGTCTCGCCGCCGACATTCGGGATGTACGCCATCTGTGCGCGGGTGCAGGGTGCGGACGTCGTGGACGCACCCTTGCGCGATGATTTTTCGCTGGACGTCGATGCGGTGCTGGCGGCTGTCACGCCGGCGGTGAAGTTGGTGTTCGTCTGCGCCCCCAACAATCCCGTGGGAGTCGGCGTGGCGCGCACCACGATTCTGCGGCTGGCGGAAGCGCTTGCGGGCAGGGCATTGCTGGTGGTCGACGAGGCTTACGTCGAATTCGTGGATCCCGACAGCGAGTTCGCAAGTGTCGCGGATCGCATCGGCGTGATCCCCAATCTGGTCGTGCTGCGCACGTTGTCCAAGGCCTGGGCCATGGCGGGCATCAGGTTGGGCATGTTGCTGGCCGATGCGCGGGTGGTGGCGCTGCTCCGCAAGCTCATGCCGCCGTATCCGGTTCCCGCACCGTGCGTGGGCGTCGCGATGAATGCGCTGTCACGGGATGGTCGACGTGTGACGGCGGAACGCGTCGGCACGATTCGTCGCGAGCGGGATCGAATGCGGGGCGCGGTCGCGACCTTCCGGTGTGTGCGCGAAGTCCTGCCTTCGCAGGCCAACTTTCTCGCGGTGAGGTTCGACGCTCCGGATGCCGCGTACGCCGCATTGCTCGATGCAGGCGTCCTCGTGCGTGACGTGCGCCGCTATCCGATGCTGGCAGACGTCCTGCGCATCTCGCTGGGTACGCCCGAACAGAACGATCGCGTGCTGGCGGTGCTGCGATCGCTGGATGGGATGCGGACGGGTTCACGCCCGGAAGCGCGAACGGAGCTGCCGGCATGACGCGCAAGCTTCTGTTCCTCGATCGCGACGGCTGCCTCGTGCTCGAGCCGCCCGACGAACAACTCGACAGCTTCGAAAAGTTCGACTTGATGCCGGGCGTAATCGCCGCCCTGCAGCGCTGCGTCGCCGCCGGCTACGAACTGGTGATGGTGACCAACCAGGACGGACTGGGTACCCCGGGTTTCCCGCAAGCCGATTTCGATGGTCCGCAGCAATTGCTGCTGCGTGTACTTGGGTCGCAGGGAATCTCGTTCAGCGACATCATCGTCGACCGCAGTTTCGAACACGAAGGCCTCGACACGCGGAAACCCGGCGTCGGATTGTTGCGCGGCTACCTCGCGGACGATGGCTGGAGCCGTGCCGCCTCGGCCATGGTCGGCGATCGTGAAACCGACATGCAGCTCGCGACCAACCTCGGCGTACGGGGACTGCAGGTGGGCGCCGACGGAATGGCATGGGCCGAAGTTGCGCATCGGCTGCTGGACTGCCCGCGCACCGCGGAAGTGCGGCGCGTCACGCGCGAAACCAGCGTCGGGGCCTGGGTCGACCTGGATTCAGCGGCCGAGCCAGCGGTCTCCACGGGCGTCGGGTTTTTCGATCACATGCTGGAGCAACTCGGCCAGCATGGTGGCTTTGCGCTGCGCGTCCATTGCGAAGGCGACACCCGCGTGGACGAACACCACACGGTCGAAGATTGCGCGCTGGCGATGGGCGAGGCATTGCGTCGTGCGCTGGGAGACAAACGCGGAATCTCGCGCTACGGATTTTCGCTGCCGATGGACGACAGTGCGGCGGATGCGCGACTGGACTTGTCAGGTCGTGCGTACTTCATGTTCGATGGCCGGTTTCCGCGCGAGCGCGTGGGCGGGCTGCCAACCGAACTGGTGCCGCATTTCTTTCGATCGTTCTGTGGCGCGCTCGGCGCCAACCTGCATCTTGTCGTGCGTGGCGAAAATGCGCATCACATGGTCGAAGCCTGTTTCAAGGTGGTGGGGCGTGCGCTGCGCCAGGCCGTGCGCCGCGAAGGGGATGCGCTGCCGAGTACCAAAGGGGTGCTCGCATGAACGTGGCACTGGTGGATGCAGGCGGCGCGAACATCGGGTCGGTGCGATACGCGCTCCAGCGACTGGGCGTGGAGTCGACGCTGGCGTCCGATGCCGCCGTCATCAGGGCGGCGGATCGCGTGATCTTGCCGGGCGTGGGCGCCGCCGCGCCCGCGATGGCGCGACTTCGCGAAGCCGGGCTGGTCGGGGTGATCCGTTCGCTGACGCAGCCCGTGCTGGGTGTATGTCTGGGCATGCAACTGCTGTGTACGCGTTCCGACGAGGGAAATGTGACTTGCCTGGGCCTCATCGATGCCAACGTGCAGCGATTCGGGGAGGCCCAGGGCCTGCGCGTACCCCACATCGGCTGGAACCAGGTAAAGGGCATCGTGCCCAATCCGCTTCTGGCCGAAGATGCGAACGAGGGCTGGGCGTACTTCGTGCACAGCTACGCGGTGCCGGTGGGCGGGGCAACGCTGGCGACCTGCGACTACGGCGGCGAATTCTCGGCTGCCGTCCGGCACGGCAATTTCTTCGGCGTGCAGTACCACCCCGAACGCTCCGCGGCGTTTGGACTGGCGACACTGCGGAATTTCCTTTCCCCATGAACTTTGAAGTCATTCCGGCCATCGACCTGCGGAATGGGCGCGTGGTGCGCTTGCGGCAGGGTGACTATGCCCGCGAAACCGGGTTTGCCGCCGACCCGCTGGACCTTGCCAGGCGCTACGCGGACGAGGGCGCCAGGTGGTTGCACGTGGTCGATCTCGACGGCGCTCGCGCCGGGGCATTCGGGAATCTTGCGGTGATCGAGTCCCTCTGTGCGCTCGATGGCCTGCAGGTCCAGGCAGGTGGTGGCGTACGCGGCGAGGACGACCTTCGGCGACTGTATGGGGTCGGCGTGGCGCGGGTGCTGGTGGGCAGCCTTGCGGTCCGGGATCCGGGCACGACGGCCACGTGGCTGGGCCGCTACGGGCGCGATCGGCTGGTGCCCGCCCTCGATGTGCGCGGCGAGGCGGGTGCATGGCGCCCCGCGGTACACGGGTGGACGGAGCAGGTGGATGTCGCGCTCGATTCACTGGTCGCGTTCTACATCCGCGCGGGCGCGCAACACGTGCTGTGCACCGATATCGGGCGCGACGGCACCCTTGGCGGCTTCAACCTGGATCTCTACCGTGACCTGCGTGGCAGGGGTGTCGACCTCCGGATCCATGCATCCGGCGGTGCACGTTCGCTCGAAGACATACGCGAGGTACGGGAGGCGGGGGTGCACGCGGTCATCCTCGGGCGCGGGTTGCTGGAGGGAAATTTTTCGCTGAAGGATGCCCTGCAATGTTGAGCCGGCGCATCATCGCTTGCCTGGACGTGAGGGACGGCAAGGTCGTCAAGGGCATCCGTTTTCGCGATCACGTGGTGGTCGGTGACGTCGTCGAACTTGCCTTGCGTTATCGCGACGCGGGTGCGGATGAGCTGGTGTTCTACGACATCGCCGCAAGCCCGCAAAGCCGGACCGTCGCTTGCTCGTGGGTAGCGCGCGTGGCCCGCGTGCTGGACATTCCGTTTTGCGTGGCTGGGGGTATTCGCCGCGTCGAGGATGCAACGGCGGTATTGCACGCGGGTGCGGACAAGATCTCCATCAATTCGCCCGCGCTCGAACGGCCCGCCTTGATCGGGGAAATGGCCGATGCGCTTGGCGCGCAATGTGTGGTGGTGGGCGTCGACTCGCTGCGCGACGGCGATGGCGAATGGCGCCTGCGGCAGTACACCGGTGACCCGGCGCGGATGCGCGTGGTCGCGCGACGGACTCTCGACTGGATCGGTGAAGTGCAATCTCTTGGTGCCGGCGAGATCGTCCTGAATTGCATGGGCAGTGACGGCGTTTGCGCGGGTTACGACCTCGAGCAATTGCGCGTCGCGCGTGCGATCTGTCGCGTGCCGTTGGTGGCCTCGGGTGGTGCGGGTGCCCGCGAGCATTTCCGCGACGTGTTCGCCTTGGCCGATGTGGATGGCGCACTGGCGGCCAGCGTATTCCATTCCGGAGCAATCGACATTGCAGGCTTGAAGACCTGGCTGCGGGGCGAAGGCCTTGCGATGCGGGTTTGAGCGGCGGCCATGAACGTCGGCGAACCCCGCAACGTGGACTTCGACAAGTGCGGCGGGCTCGTGCCAGCCGTCGTGCAGCACTTCGCGACCGGCGAGGTGCTGATGCTCGGCTACATGAATCCGGAAGCGCTGCATGTGACCTGCACGTCCGGGTTCGTCACGTTCTGGAGTCGAAGCAAGCAGCGACTGTGGAAGAAGGGCGAAACATCGGGCCACGTGCTGGAAGTGAAATCGATCAGCGTGGATTGCGATCGCGATGCCTTGTTGATCCGAACCGCACCTCGTGGTCCCACCTGCCACCTCGGGCACGCCAGCTGTTTCGGCGAAGGTGCCAGGCGCCCGTTGGCATTTTTCGCCGAGCTGGATGCACTGATCGAATGCCGTCGCATCGAGCGCCCGGCCGGCAGCTATACCGGCAAGCTGTTCGAAGCGGGCGCCCGGCGCATTGCGCAGAAGGTGGGAGAGGAGGGCGTCGAGACCGCGCTGGCGGCGGTGGCCGAGGATGCTTCCGCCTTGCTCGGGGAGGCGGCCGACCTGGTCTATCACCTGATGGTCCTGCTGCGGGCGCGTGGTTTGTCGCTGGCTGACGTGGATGCGACGCTGGCGCGTCGCCATGCTCGGCCCGACCGCTCAACCTGAGGGCACCAGTGCCTGCAATGCGTCGGCTTGTGCGGTGAAGGCGGCATGAAGCGCGAACTGGTTGCGCGCACGGTCGAGGTTGTGGGTGGGGCGGTCGATGCGGTAGTAGCGGTCGCCATCCAGCCAGTCGGTGAGGAACCGCAGGGCCATGACGCCCGTGACCAGCCTTGCGGCGAACACGAGGTTGTCGCGCTCGAGCGGCGTCAGCAGGCTGCCGCAACCGTCTACGTAGCCGCGGGCAAGTGCCGCAAAGTGATCGTGTCGTATGCCGACATCCGTGACATCCGGCGAGTCTTCCGGAACCGGACTCACCATGGTGCGTGCGATGTCGCCGAAATCGAACAACAGGCTGCCAGGCATCACCGTGTCCAGGTCGATCACGCACCTCGCGCGATCGTGGGCGTCGAACAGCAGGTTGTTCAACTTGCAATCGTTGTGCGTGATGCGCCACGGCAGCCCGGCGTCCAGCAGCCCTCGCCAATGGTCCAGCACCACGCGGTAGCCCAGCGCGGCTTCGCATTCGGGTCGTGAGGCGGCGACGCGGCCCACGCGATCGGCCTGCATCGCTGCAAGGAAGGCATCGAAGCGCGCCACCGGATCGTGGAATCGCGGGATCACTTCCTCGACCTCCTCGGGATCGAGGCCGCACAACGCGGCAGTGAACGCACCGAACCCGCGCCCGGCTTCGAAGGCCAGCGACGTATTGCCGGCAGTGTCGTGGGTGCAGGAGTTCGGCACGTGGCCGTACATGCGCCACCACGTTCCATCGGCAAGGACCGCGGCCGGTTCACCCGCGAGCGTGGGCATCAATTCCAGCACGAGATGGTCGTAGCGGCCCGCGGCGCGTTCGCGGCCTAGATGTGCGGTCACCGCGCGGCAGTTGCGCATGACCAACGCTGGATTGCGGAAAACCCGCGTATTCACGCATTGCAACACGTATCGGCGGCCGCCATCGCTGACCAGCAACGTACGGTTGATCAAGCCGCGGCCGAGCGGTGCGAACCGGACGCAGGGACCGAATCCCCATGCCAAGGCCAGCTCGCGGTGTGTCGCGGCATCGAGCGGCAGGTCTCCATTCACCCTTGGGACCATAGCGGGGTCGGGTAGACGCCCGTCCGGTGCAGCGCCGCCATCGCCGAGACGACCCGCGCGCGATCGCCGGGATAGGTCAGGCCCAACCAGGTGCCGCGGGTGGGCAGCACCCGAAGGCTCTGATGATGGGCCGCAAGATGGGCCGCGATCGCATGGGGCAGGAAGTATTCGTCTTTTGTGCCGGCGTGTGCCAGAAACTCGCGCAAGCCGCGTTCCAGCTCCGGCAGCAGGTCGGGCAGCAGTCCCCAGCAATTCAGGGAAACCACGGCATCGGATGGGAGCCGCGTGCGCGTGCCGTCCGGTGCATTGCCAATGAGTGCACCGTCGCGGATGCCGATGTCGATGAATTCGGTGACGGTTGCGAGATGTCCCTCGGCATCCACCCTGCACACGCCGCGGTTGACGCCGCCCTGACTGGAAAGGGTGGCATCGAGCCGATAGCCGATCATCGCCGGTTGCGCGGCTTTTCGAAAATGGCCGGCCAGCAGGCGGAACGCCTCGCGGCCGTAATAATCGTCGGCGTTGATCACGGCGAAGGGGCCGTGCAATAGCGGGGTGCAGCACCACAACGCGTGGCCGGTGCCGAGCGGCCTGGCCCGGTCTTTGGGCACGGCACAGCCTTCGGGGACATGGTTGAGGGTCTGCACGACGAGATGCAGCGCGGCGCGCCCCTCGAGTTGCGGCACCAGACGCTGCCGCAAGGTCTCGCGCATCGATTCGCGGATCACCATCACGACCTGCTTGAAACCGGCCGCAAGGGCATCGTGGATCGCGTATTCGAGCAGCCACTCGCCACCCGGGCCGACGCCCGCAATCTGCTTGGCATCGCCGTAGCGGCTTCCAAGTCCGGCGGCGAGGATCACCAGCGTTGGGGCGTCCGTCGAGCTGTTCATGGCGGGCTTGCAAACGGCGCGGTGGATGGCGACGCCTTGGCGGCTGGCGCGAATGGCAGCGCGCGACCGGGTTCGAAGCCTTGTCGCCACTTCGCGAGTTGCCGTGCGATGCCGGGGCCGATCGATATCTGCGGGTCGGACGGTTCGAATCGCTCGCGCTTCTCCCACGCCGCAACCTGCGCGCGCGCAACCCGGAAGGCCTGCTGCAGATCGTCGGTCCGGTTCAATGCATTGACCAGGAATGCATGTCCGAACCAGGTAAGCTCGGACTGTTCGCCGCAGCCGAACGAGGATCGATCGCTGCGCGCGGCGGTGATGACCATGGTGCCCGGGCCTTGCAGCGGCGGAATGAACCCACCCGAATAGCACGCGTTGACGATCACCACCCTGTACTTGAACGCATGTTCGTCGAGGATGTCGGCCAAGTCAGCCGCGCCGATCTGGTCCAGCGGCAGCGGGTCCATGTCGACCAGCAGCGTGTGGTCTTCGCTGCCATGGGTCGTGAAATACAGCAGCAGGATGTCCTGCTTCGTGTCCATCTTCGAGGCCACCGCATCCAGGGCGCTTTCCAGGTTGGTCCAGCTGGCCAGCGGACGGGTGGTCAGCGAAGCGGGATTGTTTTCCAGCACCATCACGTGGCCGGCCGCGTCGAAACGCTGGGTGAACAGCCCGTCGAAGTACTCGGCTTCGTTGCGGAAAACGTTCTGGCTGCCATCACCGGCAAACACGATGGCATAGAGGTTGACCTTGCCCGGGGTGCGCGGCTTCAGCTTCGCTGCTTCGCGAGCCACCAGAGCGGATTGTGCGTACATCACCTGCTCTGGCGTCGGCGCGCTTTGCGGCCAAGCATCATCCGGCAACAGTCCCGCGGGAGAGCCACCGGCAACCGTGCCAGGCGGCGACGGCGCAAGCGCGCGCGGGTCGTCGATTGCGCGGCTCTGATGGATCTGTGGGCGCCGCGTGTCGTGCCAGCCGGCCACCACCGCGGCACCGGCCAAAAACGTCAGGATGGGAAGCAGCACCCAGCCGGCGCGTTTCATGCCAGCTTGATCGCGTCGAAGTCGGAAACGCAGGGATGCATGGCGGATGCGGGGCAGCGTTCCGGCGGTCTGCAGAGCTGGACGGTCTGCATGCCGGTGCCGCGTGCAGCATCGAGCTCGGCCCCGACGTCGGAGAGGAACACGATTCGGGGTGGTGGCAGCCCGACGGCGCCGGCGATGCGCAGATACGAGCCGCGCTCGCGCTTGCCGCCGACTTCGGTATCGAACCAGCCGTCGAAAAGCGGCGCGAGGTCGCCAGCCTCGGTATGCCCGAAGAAAAGCTTCTGCGCGTCCACCGAGCCGGAGGAATAGACGAACAGTCGCAGTCCGCGCGCCTTCCATTCGCGCAGCTTCTCCGGCACTTCGGGGTACACGTGCGCGCGGTAGTCGCCGGCTTCATACCCGGCCTTCCAGATCATGCCTTGCAGCGCTTTCAGCGGCGTGGCCTTGCGATCCTCGTCGATCCAGCGCAGCAGCGTGTCGATGACGCGGCGCGAGTGCGGATCGTCGATGCCGGCTTCACGCGCCGCTGCGTCGAGCCAACGCAACACCCCGAGATCGTCAGGATGGGCTTCGATGAAGTGTGGAAGCCGCGCGCGGGCGTACGGAAACAACACGTCCTTGACGAACGCGATCGAGCTGGTCGTGCCTTCGATATCGGTGAGGATGGCGCGTACGCCGGATGCGGTCGGCTCGTTCATGCCGTGGCTCCACCCACGGGCGCTTCGATGTGCGAAGCATAGGCGCTTTCGATTTCGCGCTTCACCTCGATGGGGTGCGCGATGCGATCCAGGGTCATCGCGGTTTCACCCCGACCCGTGATTTCGACATCACCGTAGCCGAACACGCGCCCCCAGAACGATTGCCGCAGGTCCACCGTTTCGATCGAGGCCAACCGGAGTTCAGTGGTGTCGCGCGAGACGATGCCGAACTTGCGAACGACGCGCCGATTGGTGACGGCCTGTTCGATGCCGCGCAGCCAGAGCCAGTAGTAACCCGAGATCAGTATCGTGAGCCCCGCGGCCGCGAGCGCGCCCCATGCAAGTTGCGCGACCAGCAGGGCGGCAACGGCGACGATTCCGAGCACGATGACGATCCAGAAGCGGATCCACATGAACCAGTGCAGTTTGAAGACCGCCACGATGGTTTCGCCCGGCGCCAGCGACTTTTGCAGGTAAGACATGTGCGCTATCGAACACCAGGTGGAACAGCGAGGGGCCTCGGCCCGACGATGGACGCAAGAAAGCAGCGTGTCGAACTGCGTTCATCGGCGTCCATCCACGAATGGGTTGCTTTCAGTTCTCCAATCGCGGGAAACGTTCCGCGATGTCCTCGCCGGTGAATCGGGCCACCCAGCCTTCCGGATTGGTGAACAGGCGGATCGCGATGAAATTGGGGTTGGGCCCCATGTCGAACCAGTGCCGGGTGCCGCCGGGCACTCCGATCAGGTCGCCTTTTTCGCACAGCACGTCGTAGATGCGCTCGCCGATGTGGAGCGTGAATTGGCCCTGGCCGCTCACGAAAAACCGCACCTCGTCTTCGGAGTGAGTGTGCTCGCCCAGGAACTTTTGCCGCAGCGCGTCCTTCTGCGGATGGTCCGCGGCCAGCGAAATCACGTCCACCGCCGTGTAGCCCTGTTCCTTTTGCAGGCGCTCGATGTCGTCGTGGTAGGCGGCGATCACTTCTTCCTGGCTTGCACCGGGCGCGACGGGCTGGTTGGCTGCCCAGCGTTCGAATCGCACCCCGACCTTGCCGAGTTCACGCGCGATCGCGCCATGGTCGAATTCGGTGGCGAGCGGACGGGTGGGTTCACGCTGGTCGTACACGCGCAGCCGACTCATGGAATGCCTCCGAGGCGCTTCAAATCGAGTTCGCAGGCCAGCAGGAATTCCAGTGCCTCGAGATGGCGCCGCGCTTCCGGCATGCTGCGCCCCCAAGTGTAAAGGCCGTGGCCTTCGATGAGGTAGGCGTAGAGGGGCTTGCCGGCATCCAGCCAGGCGTCGACCCGGGCTTCGATATCGGCCATCTCCTGGGAGTTCGGAAACACCGGCACGTCCAGGCGACTCTCATGCGTGGTGTAGCCGGTGATGGCCTTCTGCAGCTCCCATCCGTGCAGTGCAATGACCCCGTGACGCGCGAACAGGCGCGAGGCGACGGTCTGGTTGTGCGAATGGGTATGCAGGACCGCACCGGTTTGCGGCTGGCGGCGATAGATCTGGATGTGCAGGGCGGTTTCGGCGGACGGCCGCAGCGCCGAGTCGAGCGATTTGCCATCCAGCCCCACCGCCATCACGTCGTCCTGCGTGAGCGCGCCCTTGTCGCGGCCGGAAATCGTCACCGCGATGGTGGCATCATCCATCCGCATCGAGAAATTGCTGCTGGTGGCTGGCGTCCATCCGCGCGCGGCGAGTTCGGCGCCAACCCGCGCGATTTCGGCGCCGCAGGTGCGCAGGGGATCGGCAGGTGGGACGGGAACGGGCGCCATGCGCGAACGGAAGAGGCTTTCGGGCGGCTGAATGTAACACGCGACCGCAACGGAATTCGTGCCAGCGGCAGCGTGGCGGCGTACCATTGCGGGCAGTGCCCGCGAATCCTTGATCACACAGGAGTATCCAGATGAGCGAAGAGACCGCATCACCGCGCCGCCGGTTCCTCAAACTCGCGGGCGGCGCTGCCGCTGCAATGGTGTTGCTGGGTTCGCTGCCGCGTCGCGTGTGGGCGGCACTGCCGCATTTGAGCGCTTCGAACAATGCGACGGCGAAGGCCTTGCATTATGTCGAAGACGACACCAAGGCGCCGCCTCCGCATAAGCCGGGGCAGGATTGTGCGAAATGCGTGCACTTCCAGGGGAAGCCGGGGGAGGCCTACGGCCCGTGCGCGATCTTCCCGGGCTTCGACGTCGCGGCCAAGGGTTGGTGCGCGGGGTTCCAGGCCAAGGGCTGACGACTGGCCGCCCGTCGACCGGTTTGCGGTCGGCGGGCATTGGCGCGACGTCTGCGCGGTCACGGCGGGCCTGATCGGGAAACGTTCACGCCGCTGATTGCCCACTTCTGTTTCTTTTGCGGCTTGATGAACACCGAGACCACTTCCGGTGATTCGGCCGTGATCGTGCGCTCCAGCCGCTCCACGCACAACTCCACATCGTGGCCGCTCAATTCGTCGCGAAAATCGATACTCAGCCCGACGAACACCTGCCGTGGTCCGAGATGCACCGTCACCACGCCGTTGGCATGGTCCACCGCCTCGTCGTCACGGGCGATCCGGAGGATCAGGCGCTCCATTTCCGGCGCCGCGGGCTCACCCATCAGCAGACCCTTGCTTTCACGGGCGAGCAGGATCGCCGCAACGGCGAGGATCAGGGAAATCCCAATCGAGGCGACACCGTCCAGCACCGGCATCGACAGGAACGAGGCACCGGAGATGCCGAGGAATGCCACGAGGATCCCCAGCAGCGCGGCGCTGTCTTCGAACAGCACCGTGAACACGCTTGGATCCTTGCTTTCGTGGATCGCGTCGAGGTAGTCGCGATTGCCTTTGGTGCGGCGAAACTCCCTCAATGCCACGAACCAGGAAGTGCCCTCGAACACGGCCGCCACGCCCAGCACGACATAGGCGGCCAGGAGATCGGTTGCCGGCTCGGGGTGGAGGATGTGCATGAGCCCTTCATAGAACGACACGCCGGCACCCAGCGAGAACAGCAGCACGGCAACGATGAAGCTCCAGAAATAAAGTTCACGCCCGTACCCGAACGGATGGGCTCGATCCGGCGGTCGTTGCGATCTTTTTAGCCCGTACAGCAACAGTGCCTGGTTGCCGGTATCAACCAGGGAGTGCACGCCTTCGGACATCATCGCCGAGCTGCCGGTCAACACGGCCGCCACGAACTTGGTCAGGGCGATCGCAAAGTTGCCTGCCAGTGCCGCATAGACGACGATCTTCGATCCGGTGTGCGCTGCCATGAAGCCATCCATTGCGGCAGGGAATGCTCGCCGCCAACGTCGGGTGACCAGGTTCCGGCCCGGCATTGGATGCGTGCCCTTTGAAGGTTAACGCGCCAGGCCTTGATGTCGGCGTGAAGGGCGCGCATGGCCGGCGCTGCGGTGGAGGGGAAGCACGCCCGCCTCACCGCGGCCGACGGCTGCGGATTTCAGGCAGTTCAAGCAAAGCGGGGAGGGCAGAAGGGGAAAGTTGCTGCCCGGGTACGGCAAGCGGAGGAGCTGACTACGCTTGCCGCACCGGGCAACGGTCCGGGGTCCACTGCCAATGGGGAATTCCCTCGGAGCACGCATCATAGCGCGGGGACTGGCGGGGGCCAAGGTTGACAAAGCCGATTTCCCGATGAAATTTTTTATCCATCAGAAACAATGATTTGACGCGTTAAATTTCTGTTGATTCGAGAGTTGTCCACAGTACGCATGCGTACGGAAACGTCTCGGAGAGGGGAAACCGGGGAGGGTCACCTTCGCGGAATCAGCCTCCTGGTGTGCAGCGGGATCCCGCGCGGGTCACTTGCGCAACCGACTGTGCCGATAGCCGTAGCCGAAATAGATGATGAAGCCCAGCAGTGTCCACAAACCCATCAGTGTCCAGTTGTACCAGTTCTCCCAGTACAACAGCATCAGGCAGCTCAGCACGCCGAGCGTGCACGTGGCGCGCGCCCACGGCACGCGGAAAGTGCGCGGCAGGTCCGGACGGGTATAGCGCAGGATCAACACGCCCGCGCAGACCGCGACGAATGCCAGCAGCGTACCCATCGAAACCAGGTCGCCCAGCACGTCCAGCGGGAACAGGGCCGCCAGCAGCGCGATGCCGGTGCCGGTGATCAGCGTGTTGATGTGCGGCGTGCGGTAGCGTGGATGCAGCCGGGCGAATACCGGGGGCAGCATGCCATCACGGCCCATGATCATGAAGATGCGCGGCTGCGCGATGATCATCACCAGCACCACGGACCCGAGCCCCAGCAGGGCGCCGATCTCCACCAGCCAGCGCAGCCAGTTGAGTTGCGGATGCGCGGCCACCGCCGTGACCACCGGCTCGGCCGTGCCGAGTTGCGCGAACGGGATCAAACCCGTCAGCACGGCCGCCATCGCCACGTACAGCACCGTGCAGACGGCCAGTGACGCCAGCGTGCCGATCGGCAGGTCGCGTTGCGGATTCTTGGCTTCCTGCGCGGCGGTGGAAGTGGCCTCGAAACCGATGTAGGCGAAGAACACCAGCGTGGCCGCGCGCATGATGCCGCCCCAGCCGTATTTCTCCGGGCCTTCGGCGGGCGGGATGAACGGATGCCACAGATCCGGATTCACGTAGTGCCAGCCGGCCACGATCACGATCACGATCAGGGTGACCTTCAGGAGCACGATCGCATTGTTGACGCCGCTGGATTCGCGGATGCCGACGTAGCAAAGCCACGTCAGCAACAGCACCAGGATGACCGCCGGCAGGTTGAACAGTGCACCGGTGACCACGAGGTGCTTGTCCACGAACGCAATCGGCGCGTTGGTGAGCACGTCGGGCAGATCAAACCCCAAATGCCGAACCAGGCTCTTGAAATAGCCGGTCCAGCTCACCGCCACCGCCGACGCCGAGACCCCGTATTCCAGCACCATGTTCCAGCCGATGAACCATGCGGCGAACTCGCCGAGCGTGGCATACGCGTAGGAATACGAGCTGCCCGACATCGGGATCAGCGTCGCGAACTCCGCGTAGCACAGCGCCGTAAAGCTGCAGACGACGGCGGCGATCACGAACGACAGCAACACCGCCGGGCCGGCGTGTTCAGCCGCGGCCTGCCCCGTGATCACGAAGATGCCGCCGCCGATCACGGCGCCGATGCCCAGCGCCGTGAGGCCCCATGGCCCCAGCGTACGCCGCAACTGCACCCCGTCGCTGGCGTCGGCGGTGGGCGCGCTTTCGCCGACGGGCTTGCGCGCCAGCAACTGCCCGAGGATGGTCACCGCGTTCCCCTCCGCACGCGCGATGCACATGCCGACGAAAAAACCGGGCGAGCCGCAAGGCTCGCCCTGAAACATTGCGTCGTCACACCACGTCGTCCAAGGCGTGGGTGATCTGCTCCGGCGACATCTGGCTGCGCTTGTAGCCGTAGAGGCGGTAGAAGATCAGCCCGATCACGGCCCACGCCAGGAACACGACCTTGGCCACGATGCTGAGGTTGACGAACAGCAGCAGGCATCCGGCGACGGCCAGCGGGCACACGATCCAAACCAGCGGCGTCCGGAACGGGCGCTTGCGGCCGGGCTGGGTGCGGCGCAGGACCATCACGCCCACCGAGACCATCGCGAAGGCGAGCAGCGTGCCGGCATTCGAAGTGTCGGCCAGCTTGCCGACCGGGAACAGCGCCGCGCACAGCGACACCACGCCGCCGGTGACGTAGGTGATCACGTGCGGCGTGAAGAAGCGCGGGTGCACCTTCGAGAACATGTTCGGCAGCAGCCCGTCGCGTGACATCGTGAAGAAGATGCGGGTCTGGCCGAACATCATCATCAGGATGACCGACGGCAGCGCCACGATCGCCGCGAGCTCGATCATGACGGCGACCTTCGGGTGCCCGAGCGTGCTCATCACTTGCGCCAGCGGTTCACGGCTGCACACCAATGCCTGCGAATTGCCGCAGGCCGCCGCGAAGGCGGGCGTGCCCGGGTCCAGGACGGCGCCGGTCGCACTCGTGAGCGGCTGTGCGCCGACCGAACCCGCCGCGCCGTAGCCCACCAGCAGGTAGAAAAGGGTGCAGATCGCCAGGGCGGCGATCAGCCCGATCGGAACGTTGCGATTGGGATTGCGGGTTTCCTCGGCGGCGGTGGAGACCGCGTCGAACCCGACGTAGGCGAAGAAGATGGATGCCGCTGCACCCAGCACGCCGATGCCGTTGCTGCCCACCGGGTTGCCCCAGCCGGTCGGCAGGAACGGATGCAGGTTGGCGTTCTTCACGGCGGGCACGGCAATGATGATGAACACCGTCAGCGCGATGATCTTGATCGCCACCAGCACCGCGTTCACCCGCGCGCTCTTGGAGGTGCCGATCACCAGCAGGCCGGTGACCGCCAGGCCGATCAGGAACGCCAGCAGGTTGAACCCGCCGCCCAGCGTCGGGCCGACTTGCAGCCAGTGCGGAAGCGACAATGCGCCCGGTTCGACCAGTCCGAAGACGCCGCTGTTCAGCAAGCCATTGACATAGCCCGCCCAGCCGACGCACACGGCCGTCGCGCCGATCGCGTATTCCAGCACCAGCGCCCAGCCGACGATCCAGGCGATCAGTTCGCCCATCACGCCGTAGGTATACGTGTACGCCGAACCGGAAACCGGCACCATCGCCGCGAGTTCGGCATAGGCCAGTGCGGCCAGTCCGCACACCACGGCTGCGATCACGAACGAAACCATCATGCCGGGGCCGGCTTTCTGGGCGGCTTCCGCGGTCAACACGAAGATGCCGGTGCCGATCACCGCGCCGATGCCGAGCAAGGTCAGTTGGATGGGTCCCAACTGACGTTTCAGCGATTTCTTTTCGGCTGTCGCGAGAATCTGTTCAAGCGGCTTCACACGCCAGAAGATCATTTGTGCTCCCAAATCACGTCGGGTCCGCGGCGGGGGAACCGTGGGCGGGCACACCCTGCGCCCCAGATGGATCCGCCGACGCTTCCCCTCGAAGCGGTGCGGGCTCGCGCCGTGGCACAAGCGCCCCGTACCATACTTGCGCTTTTATTCCGCCACAAGCGCCGGAAGGCACCTCCACGGGGTTTCGCGAAGCCTCAGGCTCTGCCCGCGAATTCCCCCGTCAACGTGTTGACCCACACCTTCTCGCCGGTGGTGATGTATTCAGGTACCTGGATTTCGATGCCCGTGTCGAGTTTGGCGGGCTTGGTTCGCTTGGTTGCCGACGCGCCCTTCAGTTCCGGCGCGGTGTCGACGACGGTCAGCGCGACGCTGGTGGGCACCTGCAGCGCCACCGGTGCATCATCGATCAGCTGCACATAGTAGCCTTCGACACCGTCCATGATGTAGGCCGCGCTCTCGCCGAGGATCTCGGGATCGAGCATGTAGGGCGTGTAGTCTTCGGCATCCAGGAACACGAAGGCGTCGCCGTCCCGGTACGAATAATTCACCGCGCGTCGCGTCAGTTCCATTTCCTTCAGGTCGTCGTCGGCACGCAGACTCAGGTCGAACTTGCGCCCGCCCGGAATCGAATACAGCGTGAAGCGGAAGGTGACGTTGCCCCCGCGTGCGGTCGGCGCGCTGCGTTCGAGGTCGCGCACCTGGTACACGGTGCCTTCGTGTTCGACCACGTTGCCTTTCTTGATGTCGGAAGCTTTCATTGGGATAGGGAGTCTCGTGACCGGGATTCGTGATCCGGGATTCGGGGAAACGTCACTTTGGTCGTTCAGGAAGGGCGCAGCCGCTGTCCGGAATCCATTTCGATCTTGTTGTTGGCGCCGACGAGCGTTGGTGCAGGCGCGCCGGAACGGCAGGCGGTTTTCATCCCGGCGACCTTCCAGGCCTGTGCCGGGTGGGTTCCAGCGTTGGCTATTTGGGTTGCAGCCGCACCGCGCCATCCAGCCGGATCACGCTGCCGTTGAGGTAGCGATTGCCGATGATGAACGCCACTGTTTCCGCGAATTCAGCTGGTTTGCCGAGGCGCGAGGGAAACGGAATGGATGCGGAAAGCGATTCCTGCACCTGTGGTGGCATGCCGTCCACCATCGGTGTCCAGAAGATGCCAGGCGCAATGGTCATCACGCGGATGCCGAAGCGTGAAAGTTCGCGCGCCATGGGCAGGGTCATCCCGACTACGCCGCCTTTCGAGGCGGAGTATGCGGCCTGGCCGATCTGGCCTTCATAGGCGGCAACCGACGCGGTGTTGACGATCACGCCGCGCTCGCCGTCTTCGCCTGGTTCGTTCGCCTGCATCAGCGCCGCGCCCGCCTTGGCGACGTTGAAGCTGCCGATCAGGTTCACCATCACCGTGGCCTGGAATTGCGCGAGTTTCATGGGGCCTTCCTTGCCCAGCACGCGACCTGCGCCCAGGATGCCGGCGCAATTCATCACCATGTTCAGCCCGCCCATGAAATCGCGTGCGGCGGCGACATTGGCGATCACGTTTTCTTCGCTGGTGACATCGGTCCTGAAGAACTGTCCGGCGTTGCCCAGTTCCCTGGCGGCGGCCTGGCCTTTTTCCTCGTTGACATCGAGCAGTGCGGCCTTGCCGCCGTGTGCGGCGATGTGTTGCGCGACCGCATGGCCGAGCCCGGATGCGCCGCCGGTGACGACGGCCTTGACCTGATCGAGTTGCATGCGCGTGGTTCCCGAGTGCAAACCGGCGATTGTAGGGGAGCCGCGCCCGGACCGACTACAGGTTGCGAATGAACCAGCGATCGCACCCGTGATGGCCGGTGCTCCCCATGGGCGCGCAAAGGGGCGTGAACCCCTGCTTGCGGTAGAGTGCCTGCGCCGCGTCCATCCCCGTCAGGGTTTCGAGGTAGCAGCGCCTGAAGCCGAACCTTCGTGCCGTTTCGAGGCAACGGGTGATCATCGCGCTGCCGGCGCCGCGGCCGCGCGCCTGCGGCAGGAAATACATCTTGCGCAATTCGCACACGTCGGCCTCACCGTTTTCCAGCGGCGCCACGCCACCGCCGCCCACGACGCGGCCATCGACTTCGACCACGAAATAGGCACTGCGGGGTTTCGCATACGTCGCGCACATCGCGTCCACTTCGGCGTCGTGGATCGCAAAGCCTTCGCCGTCGGCACCGAACTCGGGCATCACGGCGCGGATGATCGCGGCGACGGCGGCGTCGTCGCCCGGTTCGATGGGGCGAAGAAGAAAACCGGGGTCAGGGTGCACTTTTCCTCCACGGCTGTTCATCGTGCGGCCATCCCGAAAAGTGCCCCCCGACCCGGTTTTCATTCGCCCATCCGGGCGCGCGTGACCCGACTGGACGTGGGCTTGCCGAGCTGCTTCGCCAGCCACCAACCGGTTTCCACCAGCTTGTCGAGGTCGACACCAGTCTCGATGCCCATGCCCTGCAGCATGTAGGCGACATCCTCGCTGGCGACATTGCCGGTGGCGCCTTTCGCATAGGGGCACCCGCCGGTGCCGGAAACGGAACTGTCCACGACCCGCACGCCTTCTTCGAGGCACACCAGGATGTTCGCGAGTGCCTGGTCGTAGGTGTCGTGGAAGTGCACGGCCAGCGCCTTCATCGGGACTTCGTGCGAGACCGCGTGAAGCATCGCACGCGCCTTCACCGGCGTGCCGACGCCGATCGTGTCACCCAGCGAAATCTCGTCGCAGCCAAGCTCGTAAAGGCGCCTGGAAACACGCACCACATCGCTGACGGGCACCTCGCCCTGGTAAGGGCAACCAAGCACCGTGGACACGTAGCCGCGCACGCGCACGCCTTCCGCACGTGCGCGTTCCAGCACCGGGCGGAAGCGCTCGATCGATTCATCGATCGAGGCGTTGATGTTCTTCTGGTTGAAGGCTTCGCTTGCCGCGGTGAACACCGCGATGCTGGTGACGCCGGCGGCGCGCGCACGATCGTAGCCCTGCATGTTCGGCACCAGCGCGGGGTAGTCGACACCCGGTTTGCGGCTGATGCCGGCGTAGACATCTTCGGCGTCCGCGAGCTGCGGCACCCACTTCGGGCTGACGAAACTGGTCGCCTCGATCGTTTTCAGGCCGCACGCGGAAAGACGATCGATCAGTTCGATCTTGACGTGCGTCGGAACGACGGTTTTCTCGTTCTGCAAACCGTCGCGGGCGCCGACTTCCACGATGCGAACGTGATTGGGGAACATGCGCTGTCCGGTTCCGGGTGGCTGACGCGGTTGATGGCAAGATGATGTCAGCGCATGCCGATTGCAAGGCGAGCGACCGGCACGGTTCCCGTCATTGGTCTTCGAAGCTGATCAAAACGACATCGGCTTCGACAAAATCACCGGCGGCAGCGCCGATGCTTCCGATGGTCCCCGCCCGCGGAGCCTTCAGCGACAATTCCATCTTCATGGCTTCCATCACCAGCAGTTCCTGGCCGGCCTCCACCTTGTCGCCGGGGCTGGCCTTGATCACGACGACGCGTCCGGGCATCGGCGCGAGGACCTGGTTGCCCATGCTGCCGTCGCTGGTCTCCCAGGCGAAGGCGGGCACGCGGGCGAAGCGCCAGCGGACGCCGTTCGCATCGTGCAGCAACACCCGCGATGCGTCGGCGCGGACATGGAAGCGCATGGCCGCACCTTCGAAACGCGCGGCCAGGGTCCGGCCGTCCCAGACCGCGTCTTCGATGTCGCAGCACCCTCCCGTGCCGTGCAGGCGATACGCGCCGGCATGCCCCCAGGCTTCGACCTCGAAGCGCTGCTCGTTCGCGGACAGGGCGACGAGGCGCTTGCCCGCGTGGCCGATGCGCCACGCGTCGGCGCGATTCCAGGGCGAGCATGGGTCGGCAGCATCACGCCGGGCATGGGCCTCGTCGTGCAGCAGCACCGCGACGGCCGCGGCGAACAGCGTGTGCGCATCGGGGGCGGCATCGCCGGCCACGAATTCGTCGAGGTGGCGGTCAAGATAGCCGGTGTCGATGCGGTGTTCGACGATGGCGGGATGCCGCACCAGCCTCTCAAGGAAGGCGATGTTTGATTTCGGGCCGGTGATCTCGCATGCAGCCAGCGCTTCGCGCATCCGTTGCAGCGCCGATGGGCGCTCGACATCCCACACGATCAGCTTCGCGATCATGGGGTCATAGAAGATCGTGACCGCATCGCCTTCGACCACGCCGCCGTCAAGGCGCACGTGCGTGGAAGGCTCCGGCAGTTGCAGGTGCGTGAGTTTGCCCGACCCCGGCAGGAAACCGTGATCGGGATCTTCCGCATACAGGCGCACTTCGATGGCATGGCCGCGCGACCGGACCTGTTCCTGCGTCAGCGGCAATGGCTGGCCATCCGCAACGCGCAGCTGCCACTCGACCAGATCGACTCCATGGGTCATTTCAGTGACCGGATGTTCGACCTGCAGGCGGGTGTTCATTTCCATGAAGTGAAAGTCGCCTTTGGGGCCGACGATGAATTCCACGGTGCCGGCGCCGACGTAGGCGACCGCCCGCGCCGCGGCGACTGCAGCTTCGCCCATGGCCGCACGCCGCTCGTCGTCGAGGAAAGGCGAGGGCGTTTCTTCCAGCACCTTCTGGTAGCGCCGCTGCGCCGAACATTCGCGCTCGTCGATGTGGATCACGTTGCCGAGGCGGTCGCCGAACACCTGGAATTCGATGTGGCGCGGATGCTCGATGTAGCGCTCCAGCAACATCGAGGCGTCGCCGAACGAGGCCTTCGCGATACGCTGCGCCGCCGCCAGGGCTTCCGGAAACTCAGCATCGCTGCGCACGATCTGCATGCCCTTGCCGCCGCCGCCGGCGGAAGGTTTGATGATCAACGGGTAGCCGATCGCGTGCGCCTGCTGCGCCAGGAATGCACTGTCCTGATTGTCGCCGTCGTAACCCGGCACCAACGGCACTCCGTGCTTCGCCATCAGGTGCTTGGCGGCGGCCTTCGAGCCCATCGCTTCGATGCTGGCGGGATCGGGCCCAATGAACACGATGCCGGCATCGACACAGGCGCGCGAGAACGCGGTGTTCTCGGAAAGGAATCCGTAGCCCGGATGGATTGCCTGTGCATCGGTCTTCCGTGCCACCTCGATGATTGCGTCACCGCGCAGGTAGGATTCATCCGGACGCGGCCCGCCGATCGGCCATGCTTCATCGGCAAGCCGGACGTGCTGCGCGCTCCTGTCCGCGTCCGAATACACCGCGATGGTGTGGATCCCGAGGCGGCGGCAGGTGCGGATGACGCGACAGGCGATCTCGCCGCGATTGGCGACCAGCACGCGCTCGAACACTATTCGCCCTCCCAGTAATCGCGTGCGTCCTCGTGCCGCGCGAGGTGCCGGAAGCGCATGCGGCGCCCGCTTTCATCGTCGGGCAAATCTTCATACACGCCGAACTTGCCCGAATCCGGGTATTCGCAAATCTCGATAGGCGCCATGGTGCTCACCGACAGATAGCGCATTTCGGCCTCGCCGGTGTTGATGATCTGGTGCGCGGTGTCCGGGCCGCCGGCAGGGCATGCGACGATGTCGCCCGCGCGCAGCGGATGACGCGTATCGCCATAACGCAGTTCGCCGCTGCCCTCGAGGATGAAGAACATTTCCTCTTCCGCATGGTGGCTGTGGAAAGGACAGCTTCGCTTGCCCGGTGCAACCACGGTGAGGTTGTAGCCCAGCTTGCGGGCGCCGATGCGGCGTGAGATGTCGGCGCGGCGGATGTCGTAGTTGCCGGCGTTCGGACCCGTGGGCATGCGGGCGGGATCGGGCTGGCGAACTTCCAGATCTGCGAGGTTGACGAGGGGAGCGGCCATGGTTGTTCCCGGACTCATGCGGGTGCGTGGCAGACGGCTTCGATGTTGTGGCCGTCGGGATCCAGCACGAACGCCGCGTAGTAGTGTTGGTGATAATGCGGGCGCAGGCCGGGCCCGCCGTTGTCGCGCCCGCCGGCCGCCAGCGCGGCCCGGTGGAATGCATCCACGTCGGCGCGGGTTTTGGCGGCGAACGCGATGTGGAACCGGCCACGGACCATGCCCTCGCCATCGCCGATCCAGAAGTAAGGCTTGCCGTTGTCGCCGAACCCGGCGTGCGAACTGCCACCGGTTTGCTCGGCGGTCACTTCCGTCACGATGCCGATGCCGAGCGGTTCCAGCACCGCCAGGTAGAACTTCCTGCTGTTGAGGAAATGGGAAACCGGAAATCCGATGTGATCGATCATCGCTTCACTCCTTCACCCATGGTGGCGCGCGTTTTTCGAGGAATGCCGACAAACCTTCCTGGCCTTCCGGCGATACCCGCAGGCGCGCGATCAGCCCCGCATTTTCGGCATCGGTGCCTTCCGCGGATTCGGCAGTCATGCCGGATGTGCGCAGGGCCAGGAGTTTGGCTTCGTGCTGCGCCTGCGGACCTCCCTTGGCGAGGAAGTGCAACTGGCGTTCCACCGCTTCGTCGAGCTGGTCGGCAGCGACGCACCGATGCAACAAGCCGATGCGCGCGGCTTCCGCCGCATCGAAGATTTCCGCGCTGACGAACAGCCGTCGCGCGTGCCGGGCGCCGATGGCCTGCACCACGTACGGCGCGATCGTGGCGGGCACCAGCCCGAGCTTCACTTCGCTCAGCGCGAACTTCGCCTCCTCGACCCCGATCGCGACGTCGCAGCAGGCGATCAGCCCCACGCCGCCGCCATAGGCCGAACCGTTGACGCGCGCCAGGGTCGGTTTCGGAAAGAACTGCAGCAAGTGCAGCAGCTTCGCAAGGCGCAGTGCATCGTCGCGGTTTTCTTCGGCGCTGGCCCCCGCCATGCTTCGCATCCAGTTGAGATCGGCGCCGGCCGAAAACGTGGCCCCGGCGCCCGTCAGGACCAGCGCACGGATGCCCGGTTCGCTCGCCAAGGATTCCAGTGCGGCGGTGGTCTCGGCAATCAAGCCGTCGTCGAAGGCGTTGTGGACCTGCGGACGGTTCAGCGTCAGGGTCGCCGTGGCGTGCCTGCGTTCGAGCAGGATGGCGTCGGCCATCGTCGTGTTCCAAGTCAAAACGTGAAGGATAACCGTTTCGCACGCACGAACGTTTCACGTGGATGGTCATCGACCCGCGTTGCAAGCATGGTGCGGCGCAGCGGGGTTGTCTTTATAAATGAGAACGATTAGCATTCGCTATCGACGCCTCCAAGGTGGAAATGGCGTGGAATTCGTGCCAATGCGCAAGTGGATCTGGGCCATCGTCGTTGGGTTTGCAGGCGCCGCCGCGATGGCAGGCGTGCAAGCCGAAACCGCACCCGAGTATCACCTCGTGCTCCAGAACCACAAGTTCGAGCCTTCGACGTTGAAGGTGCCGGCCAACACCAAGCTCAAGCTGCTGGTGACCAACCGCAACGCCACGCCCTCGGAATTCGAGAGTGCCGATTTCAACCGCGAAAAGATCGTGTTGCCCAACTCCACGATCACCGTCTACATCGGTCCGCTGGCGAAGGGCAGTTACAAGTTCTTCGACGATTTCGACCAGGCCACCACTGGCGTGTTGATCGTGGAGTAGAGGCCAGGCACGCATGCTGGGTATTGCGCTATTGGTGTTCCGCGAAGTGCTGGAGGCAGCGCTGATCGTGACCGTGGTTGCAGCCGCCACCCGCGGGGTGCCGCGCCGCAGCGTGTTCGTCGGTGGCGGCATCGCGCTCGGCATCGTCGGCGCGGTGGTGGTGGCCGCGTGCATGGGCCTGATCGAAGGTTCGTTGGGTGGTGTGGGCCAGGAAGTGTTCCAGGCGGCGGTATTGCTGACCGCGGTGGTGATGATCGGCTGGCACGTCACCTGGATGTCGAGCCACGGCAAGGAGATGGTGCAGCAGATGCAGCGCGTCACCGATTCCGTCAAATCCGGGTCGAGTTCGATCGCGATCCTTTTGGCGGTCGTGGCGCTGGCCGTGCTGCGCGAAGGTTCCGAGATCGTGCTGTTCCTGTTCGGCATGGCGGCGGGCGGCGCGGGCAAGCTCGGCTTTCTTGCCGGGGTACCGCTGGGACTCGCGGGCGGCGTTGCGGTCGGATTTGCCCTGTATTTCGGATTGCTGCGCATACCGCTTCGTTACTTCTTCACCGCCACCAACTGGATGCTGGTCGTGTTGGCCGCCGGGCTTGCCTCCAGCGCGGCCGGCTTTCTGATCCAGGCCAATCTGCTGCCCGCGTGGGGCAACCAGCTTTGGGATACGTCGTGGCTGCTCACGAACGGTTCGCTGGTGGGGCAGGCGGTGCACGTGTTGACCGGTTACGAGGCGCGTCCCGCCGGCATGCAACTGGTGTTCTGGGTCGCAACGTTCTTGGTGCTCGTGGCGGGCATGCGCGTGATGGCATGGCGGGTGGCCGCGCATCGCCCGCGGACACGATCCGCATCGAAGGTTTCGAGCGCCGCCGCGCCGCGGGGCGCGTGAGGCGCGGTGCCGCGGAACCGGTGCACGCAAGACAGGCGGTTCCTTTCTGATGGTGCAGCGCGTCGTGCGTCTTTCCGATCTTCCCAAATCCGACAGTGCGATCGTGCACTCGGTGGCGCCGGACCATGCCTCGGACGCAATCGCCCGCCGGCTGTGTGACCTGGGCTTCGTCGCCGGTGAACGGGTGCGCGTGGTGGCGCGCGGTCCGATAGGTGGCGATCCCATCCTGGTGCAGATTGGCCATACCCGTTTCGCATTGCGCCGACGCGAAGCCGCGCGCGTGACGGTGACCGTGGAGGCCGAATCGTGAACGCGGCCACGTTGCGCATCGCGTTGGTCGGCAACCCCAACTCCGGGAAGACGGCGCTGTTCAACCAGCTCACCGGCGGACGCCAGAAGGTTGCCAACTACGCCGGCGTCACCGTCGAACGCAAGGAAGGGCGCTTCACCGCCCCGTCCGGTCGCGTGATGCGGGTGCTGGATCTGCCGGGCGCGTACAGCTTCGACGCGGTCAGTCCGGATGAACTCGTCACCCGCGACGTGCTGGAGGGACGCCATCCCGATGAAGCGGTCCCCGACCTGGTCGTGTGCGTGGCCGATGCGACCAATTTGCGCCTGCACCTGCGGTTCCTGCTGGAGCTGAAACGGCTGGGCCTGCCGCTGGTGCTTGCGCTGAACATGATGGATGCGGCCAGGCGCCGCGGCATCGAAATCGACATCCATGCGTTGCAGGAGCGCCTCGGCATCCCGGTAGTGGAAACGGTGGCGGTGCGACGTGGCGGTGCGCGCGGGCTGATCGCGCAACTGGACCGCGAAGTTCCGGTCGCGGCGAATCGCGCAAGCGCGCTACTCCTTTCGGATCTGCACGCCGAAGTGCGCGCGATCCTGGCGGCGACGGTCCGCATGCCGCGTGCAACCGCGGCACTCGACGATGCGCTGGACAGGTTCGCACTGCATCCGGTGATCGGACTCGCGATCCTGGCGGCGGTGATGTTCCTGGTGTTCCAGGCGGTGTATGCGCTGGGCAAACCGATGACCGACATGGTCGGCGACGGCTTCGGTTGGCTGGGGGCGCAACTCGCATCGGGCCTGCCCGCCGGTCCGTTGCAGGGATTGGTGGTGGATGGCCTTTGCGGGGGGCTCGGCACCGTGCTCGGTTTCCTTCCGGAAATCCTGGTGCTGTTCTTCTTCATCCTCACGCTGGAGGAATCGGGTTACCTGCCACGCGCGGCCTTCCTGCTGGACCGCGTGATGGTGTCGGTGGGACTGACCGGGCGCTCGTTCATTCCGTTGCTTTCGAGTTTTGCCTGCGCGATTCCCGGCATCATGGGCACGCGCAACATCACCGACCCGCGTGATCGACTCGCGACGATCCTGGTCGCGCCGCTGATGACGTGCTCCGCGCGATTGCCGGTTTACGCGCTGCTGATCGCCGCGTTCATTCCATCGCGCGGGGTGCTCGGCGTATTCAACCTCCAGGGCGTGGTGCTGTTCGCGTTGTATGCCGCGGGCATCCTGGGTGCGATGCTGGTCGGCTGGGTGATGAAACGCATCCGTCGCGACAAGAGCGAACACGCGTTGCTGATGGAGCTGCCCGCGTACCGCCTGCCGAAACCGCGCGACGTGGCGATCGGTCTGTACGAACGCGGCATGGTTTTCCTGAAGCGGTTGACGGGGGTGATCCTCGCATTGACGGTACTGATGTGGGCCCTGTCGAGCTTTCCCGCGCCGCCTGCTGGCGCAACCGGCCCTGCGATCGACTACAGCATCGCAGGCTGGCTCGGGCGCGGGCTTGCGCACGTGTTCGCGCCGATCGGTTTCAACTGGCAGATGAGCCTGGCCCTGATTCCCGCGTTCGCGGCGCGTGAAACCGCCGTCGCCGCGTTGGCTACCGTGTATGCGGTGGGAGGCGATACGGCCGGCGCCGGATTGACGCAGGCACTGGCCGGCAATATTTCGCTGGCCAGTGCCTTGTCGCTGCTGGTGTGGTTCGCATACGCACCGCAATGCATGTCCACGCTGGCGGTGATCAAGCGTGAAACCGACTCGTGGCGCAATGTCGCGATCTCGTTCGGCTACATGTTCGCAATGGCATACGCGGCGTCGTTGATCACCTACCAGTTGGCGAGGCTGTTCGCATGAGCGTGGGGCTTGCCACCCAGCATGTCGTGGTCGGCCTGGTCGTGGTGGCTTGCGCGCTGGTCGCGTTCCGCAAGCTGGCGCCGCAACTCACGAATCGCTGGCTGGCCGCTGCATCGATCCGCCTGCGCCTGCACGGCCGTTCGGGTTTTTCCAGGTGGCTCGGCCGACGTTTGCAACCCAAACAGGCCACGGGCGACTGTGCGGATGGTTGCGCCACCTGCGGTGCATGTGGGCCGAAGAAACCAGTGGTGGCGCAACACGGAGCGGATCCGTTGCGCATGCGATCGCGGCCCCGCTGACGTTCGCCGGCCCCGGTTTCGCAACCTCGGCTTCACTGCGCAAGTCGCCTCCTTGCCGCGGCCTCGGCCTTGTGCAACCAGGTCGTGAATCCGTCGGTCGCGGGCGCCCTGTCGTTGAGCAGCATCAGTGCGCTGATCTGGCCACGGTGATACACGCCGTGGGTGACCACATGCATAAGCATTTCCTCGCGCGACATGCGGCCGGGCGCGCCATCCGTGAAGGTGAAATCGATCTGTTCGGCCAACGCATGGCGGCCGAGTGCGGACACATGGTCGAGATATTCGCGGTCGGTCCGCCGGATGTCGGCGGAGAGTATTTCCAGCGTCGGCAATTCGGCGAGGTTGGCGGACGCGTAAGCGTGGCCTTGCCGTTGCAGGTGCGCGGCAAAGATCCGGTCGACGACGTGGACGTGGCTCAGGGCCTTGATCGCCAGATCGGAAACAGGAGACCCGTGGCCAAGGCTTGCCAACGTGGTCAGCAGCTCGTCATCGGCCTAGGCCTTGTAGCGGAACAATCTCTGCAGGGTATCTTGCATGGTGCGGCCTCCGTGGCGCCGGTTTGCAGGGTGCTGCCGGCCGGATCAGAATACGAGCCATGGCTCGTATTTGATACTCGCATTGGAAACACGGGACATGGCGCGACGGCCAGCCATGAAACCCAGGAAACACGCCGCCCAGGCGCGATCGCGCGCGACCGTGGATGCGCTGGTCGACGCAACCGCTCGCATCCTCGTCAGGGAAGGCTTCGACAAGGCAAGCACCAACCGCATTGCGCAAGTTGCCGGCGTCAGCGTGGGTTCGCTATACCAGTATTTTCCGGGCAAGGAAGCGCTGGTGGTGGCGGTTGCGCAGCGGCACAGCGCCGAACTGATGCGCGTGGTGCATGGCGAACTGGCAAGGGTCGCGGCCCTGCCGCTGGACCAGGGCATCGCCGCCCTGGTCGCCGCGGCGGTGACTGCCCACCGCGTCGATCCCGAATTGCACCGCGTGCTTGCCGAAGAAATTCCGCGCGTGGGTGCGCTGCAGGAAGTGGGGACCTTCAACCGGGACAATTACGCCTTGTTCGCCGGCTATCTCGCGCACCATCGCAACGAAATCGGCGTGGACGACCTGGGGCTTGCCGCTTTCGTGGGCATGACCACGATCGAGGCATTGACCCACTCCGCCGTGCTGCACCATCCGGAAGTCCTTGCCGATGATGCGATGGACGCATTCATCGGCGAAGCCACGCGTCTGGTGACCGGGTATTTGTCTAGCCGGTGAAGCGGAGTGGCCTCGCGATCCCCGGCGTTCAATCCCGCTTGCCGCCCGCGGCGATCTCGCGCGCCGCACGTTCCAGGATCGCCACGATGCGCTCGGCTTCGCCCTTGTCCCACTTGGTCATGCGCATCGCGAGCGCGTGCTTCAATGCATGGACCGCGTTGCGGATGGCCATGGGGGTGGCGAGCTTGGCGGCAAGGCGCGCCTTGCGCTCGGTGCGTTCGGTGACGGCTTCGACTTCTTCGCGGTTCTCGTCGAGCCAGGCACGGCCTTCGTCGGTGATGGCGTAGCGCTTGCGGCCGGCTTCTTCGCTTTGCGCGGCAACATAGCCCATTTCTTCGAGCATGGTGAGGGTGGGGTAGACCGTGCCGGGACTGGGCGAGTACTGGCCGTGAAACATGTCTTCGATGGTGCGGATCAGTTCGTAACCATGGCGAGGCTGCTGTTCGATCAGGGCCAGCAGCAACAGTTTCAAATCACCGTGCCCGAACATCCGGCCGCCGCCGCGGCGGCCGCCGCCGCGCAAACCGTCCCAGTCGCCGAAAAAGCCGAAGTCTTCGTGGCCGTGGCGTCCGCCGCGGCGTCCGGCGAAAACCCCTTCGTGGTCGTGGCGATGATTGCCCCAATCGAACGGATGCTGGTGTTCCATGGCGAACAGCAGCTTGTGGCGCAGCTTCTCGTGCAGCCCGTGGTGCATGTGCATGGCGGATCCCGTAGTAAGTACGTGTCTACGATATATCTAAATAATATCGAAAACAAGAGGTCGTGGCGATCCCGGGAGCGAGGATCGCCGGGGTCCGGGTTACATACGGAATACGCCATAGCGTTGCGGTTCGATCGGCGCGTTCATCGAAGCGGAAATCGCGAGTCCCAGGACGCGACGGGTGTCCACGGGATCGATGATGCCGTCGTCCCACAATCGCGCGCTGGAGTAGTACGGGCTGCCCTGGCGTTCGTACTGTTCGCGGATAGGCGCCTTGAAGGCATCTTCCTCTTCGGCCGACCACTGACCGCCGCGCGCTTCGATGCCGTCGCGCTTGACGGTCGCCAGCACCGATGCGGCCTGCTCGCCGCCCATCACGCTGATGCGCGCATTGGGCCACATCCACAGGAAGCGCGCGCCGTACGCGCGGCCGCACATCGCGTAATTGCCGGCGCCGAAGCTGCCACCGATCACCACCGTGAATTTCGGCACGTGGGAACACGCCACCGCGGTGACCATCTTGGCGCCATCCTTGGCGATGCCGGCCTGCTCGTATTTCTTGCCGACCATGAAACCGGTGATGTTCTGCAGGAACACCAGCGGCACGTTGCGCTGGTTGCACAGTTCGATGAAATGCGTGCCCTTGAGCGCCGACTCGGAAAAGAGGATGCCGTTGTTGGCGACGATGCCGACCGGGTAGCCGTGGATGTGTGCGAAGCCGGTAACCAGCGTCTTGCCGTAGCGCGCCTTGAATTCGTGGAATTCCGATCCGTCGACGATGCGCGCGATCACTTCGCGGATGTCGAACGGGCGGCGTGTGTCTTCGGGGATCACGCCGTACAGCTCGTCGGCCGCATATTTGGGCTCGCTTGGTTCGGCCAGCGCCAGCGGCATGCTCTTCCTGCGGTTCAACGCGGCGACGATGTCGCGCGCGATCGACAGCGCGTGCGCGTCGTTTTCGGCGAAGTGGTCGGCGACGCCGGAAATGGACGTATGGACGTCCGCGCCGCCGAGCGTTTCGGCGTCCACCACTTCGCCGGTTGCGGCCTTCACCAGCGGGGGGCCGCCGAGGAAGATCGTGCCTTGTCCGCGCACGATGATCGTTTCGTCGCTCATCGCCGGCACGTATGCGCCGCCGGCGGTGCACGAACCCATCACCACCGCGATCTGCGGTATGCCGAGTGCGCTCATGCGCGCCTGGTTGTAGAAGATGCGGCCGAAGTGCTCCTTGTCGGGAAAGACTTCGTCCTGCAGCGGCAGGAACGCGCCGCCGGAATCGACGAGATAGATGCAGGGCAGGCGGTTCTCCAGCGCGACTTCCTGCGCGCGCAGGTGCTTTTTCACCGTGATCGGGAAATAGGTGCCGCCCTTGACGGTCGCGTCATTGGCGACTACCACCACCTCCGTACCGTTGACGCGGCCGATGCCCGTGATGATGCCGGCCGCGGGCGCGGCATCGTCGTACATGCCGTGCGCCGCCAGCGGTGAAAGTTCCAGGAACGGCGAGCCGGGATCGAGCAGGGCGCGGATGCGCTCGCGCGGCAGCAGCTTGCCGCGCGCGACGTGCTTCTCGCGCGCCCTGGCGCCACCGCCTTCGGCCGTGCGCGCCAGTTCGGCCTTGAGGTCATCGGCAAGCTTGCGCAGGTTCGCGGCATTGCCGCGGAAGGTTTCGCTTTTGCTGTCGACGGCGGTGGCAATGACAGGCATGGTCGGCTCCATGGCATGCGCGGGCGCACGAACCCGACATTCTATCGGGTGCGGCAAGCGGGCCAGGAGCCGGCTTGGTGATGTCCGGACTCGAGGTGATCGATACGGTGGTCGTGGCGCAAAAAAAACCGGCCGCGGGTGGCGGCCGGTCGAGTACTGCGAAAGCTGGAACGATCAGTGGCCGTCGGAGCTGCTGGCGGCGTTCTTCGCGTTCTTGGCGGCGTCCTTGGCAGCCTTGGCCATGTTGCCGGCCGCTTCCTTCGCGTTCTGGGCAGCCTGCTGCATGTGATCCATCGCATTGGTGGAACCGGATGCCGCACCCGCGCTACCCGCCGACGCGGCGTTGGCCGCCTGCTGGGCCTGTTGGGCTGCCGCACTGGCGGCGGATGCCGCAGCGCCCGCCTGCTCGGCGCCCTGCTGCGTCTCCATGTTCGGATTCGCCTGGGCGGCGGAGGCGGCGGCAGCAGCGGCGGACGAAGCTTCAGCCGCATTCTGCTGTGCCTGATCGGCAGCATTCTGCGCCTGCTGCGACGAGTTGCCGCAGGCACTCAGGGCAAGTGCCATCGAGCCGGCGAGTGCAGTCGCAAGAACGGTACGAGTGAACTTCATTGGATATCTCCTGGATTGGGCCGTGGAAAGCCACGGGAGTGGCCGCGCTATTAAACCGCGTCTGGCTGAATAACGCCAGCATGTGGCTTTTTGCGGGCAAATGGCGTTCAGTCGCCGCTTACGGCCCTCGGCGTACAACCCTGCAACCCGTCCGCACCATCAAACCAGCTCGATCGCTATCGCGGTGGCTTCGCCGCCACCGATGCACAACGAGGCCACGCCACGCTTCTTGCCGGCATGCATCAAGGCGTGCAGCAACGTCACCACGAGGCGCGCGCCGGTGCAGCCGATCGGGTGGCCCAGCGCGCAGGCGCCGCCGTGCACGTTGAGCTTGTCGTGCGAAATGGAAAGATCCTTCATCGCGGCCATCGCGACGACCGCGAAGGCCTCGTTGACTTCGAACAAGTCGACGTCGTCGACTTTCCAGCCGGTCTTCTGCAACACCTTTTCGATCGCGCCCACCGGCGCGGTGGTGAACCACTCGGGTTCCTGCGAATGCGTGGCGTGGGCGACGATGCGCGCCAGCGGCTTCACGCCGCGCGCCCGGGCGTCGTCGGCGGACAGCAGCACGACGGCTGCGGCGCCATCGGAAATGCCAGACGAACTGGCCGCAGTGACGGTGCCGTTTTCCTTGCGGAAGGCCGGTTTCAAGGTCGGGATCTTTGCCGGGTCGACCTTGCCCGGTGTTTCGTCGACTGAAACGTCCACGTCGCCCTTGCGCGAAGGCACGGTGACGGTGGCGATCTCGTCGGCGAAAGCGCCGGACTTCACGGCTTCCTGCGCGCGGCGCACCGATTCGGCCGCGAACGCGTCCTGTTCCTCGCGCGTGAAGTGGTACTTGTCGGCGCAGGATTCGGCGAACACGCCCATCGCCTTGCCGTCGTAAGGATTGATCAGGCCGTCCCACGCCATGTGGTCGACCATTGCGCCGTTGCCGTAACGGATGCCGGTGCGCACTGCCGCCATGTGCGGCGCGTTGGTCATCGATTCCATGCCGCCGGCGACGACCACGCTGGCAGAGCCGGCCTTGATCAGATCGTGGCCCAGCATGATGGCTTTCATGCCCGATCCGCACACCTTGTTCAGCGTGGTGCAGCCGGTCGAGGGAGGCAGCCCCGCCGCCAACGCGGCCTGGCGGGCGGGCGCTTGGCCGAGATTGGCGGGCAACACGCAACCCATCAGCACTTCACCGACGTCGTCGGGTGCAATACCCGATTGCTGCAGTGCGGCGCCGATGGCGGCGGCACCGAGCTTGGGGGTGGGGAAGCCGGTGAACTGGCCGAGGAACGCGCCGATGGGCGTCCTTTTGGCGGCGGCGATGACGATGTCGGGCATGATTGGACTCCAGGAAGCGACGCGTTTGAATTCGGCCGAACCGCAGGGCGGCTCCCGCGCGAATGGAAACGACTTTGGCGAATTATGCGGCGTATGCTGCGCTGCCGCAAATCCGTCGCATGCCGGGCGCCGCGCACCCGGGCAGAATGGCGCCATCGAGGAGGAAAAAGTTGGGGTCAGCGACATGATCGACGCGATTCCATTGCGCGCGCGCCGCCATCTCGGGTGGCTGGTGCCGGGCTTGCTGATTGCAGTGCTGTCGGCCTGCGGAGGCGGCGGCAACGGTGGGGTGCGCGCGTCGGCCGTCAGGCCGCCCCCGCCTCCACCCCCACCTGCCGCGCCCCAACCGCCGACCGACGCGCAGTTGTCGCTCACCAACACCTACGCCGCACATGCGGCCGGCTACACCGGCGCAGGTGTAACCATCGGCATCGTCGACAGCGGCATCATGCGCAGCAACCCGACCGTCAGCGGGCGCGTGCTGCAGGAATTCATCGACGTCGATTCCAGCACCAACGACACCAGCGTCGATGACGTGGTGGGGCACGGCACCTGGGTGTCCGAGATCGCGGCGGGCGCGGCTTTCGACCAGTTTCCCGGCGGCATCGCGCCCGGCGCGGACCTGGTGGCGGCCCGCATCATCCCGGATGATGCACCGTCCGACAGTGGCCAGCCCCCGACGCAGATCACCGCCGCCGATGCGCAGTTCTTCCAGCGCGTCAACCAGCAGTTGATCAGCGCCGGGGTCAAGGTGCAGAACAATTCCTGGGGCGGCCTCACGTGGGACACCACCGATCCGGATGTGAACCAGGCGTTCGGCGCGGCTTACGACGCGTTCGTCAACCAGCAGGGTGGGCTCGTGGTGTTCGCGGCCGGCAACGGCTCGGGCGCGCAACCGAGTACCTTCGCCCAGTTGCCGAATTTCGCGCCGGATCTCGCCAAAGGCTGGCTGACGGTGGTGGCGCTCGACAGCAACGATCCGACCCATCTCGCCGGTTATTCCAATATCTGTGGCGCGGCGAAGGATTTCTGCCTTGCCGCACCCGGCGACGTGATCGTGCTGGACAAGGATGCAACGGCCAGCACGGCCGATCCGGATTACTACGTCGTGCGCGGCACCTCGCTGGCGGCGCCCATGGTCACGGGCGCCGCCGCGCTGGTATGGCAGGCGTTTCCCTACTTCGACAACGACCTGGTGAGGCAGACCCTCCTTGGCACTGCCGATCCGCGGGGCGGTTCGCAACCGAACCCGACATTCGGTTACGGCGCCCTGGACGTTGGCAGGGCGGTGCAGGGCCCCGCGCAATTCGACTGGGGCGACGTCGACGTGTCGTTCGACAACCTGATTTCGACCTGGAGCAACGACATCTCGGGCAACGGTGGCCTGATAAAGCACGGCACCGGCACGTTGATCCTCACGGGGTCCAACAGTTACCAGGGGGGCACCCGGATACTGGGCGGCACCCTGCAGTCGACCATCGCGCTGCCCGGCGACGTGACCGTCGGCAGCGCCGGTACCCTGGATGCGGTTCCGGGAGTGGCGGGTTCGTTGTCCAACTCGGGTACGGTCGTGGTGCCGGGCAGTGTGACGGAGGTCGGCGGCGACTACACCCAGACCGGCACGGGCACGCTTTCAATAAACCTGGGTGCGCTGCTTCAGGTGGCGGGTACCGCCAGGCTCGATGGGACGTTGAACGTGCTTGGGGCGATTCCCGGCTACGTCAGCAACGATCATGCGGACGTGCTGAAAGCCGGCAGCATCAACGGCGCCTTCGCGCAATTGACGACTTCGCCAGGCGTGTTTCTCAGCACCACGGTCCAGTACACCGCCGACAGTGTATGGCTGGACACGACCAGCCTCAGCATCACCCAGGCAGCGCAGGCAATGTCGATTACCGATGCAGCATCGTCGGCAGCGGCTGCGCGCGTGCAGAGCGGATTCGATGAGCTGGACTCGGAAATCGCGACAAGCCAGCCCGTCACGCCGGGTGTGCTGCACGGTGCCGGCGCGATCCAGCACGCGGCGACGCCCGCCTCCGCTCGCGCAACGCTGCAAAGTCTTTCGGGACAATTGCACGCGGCAAGCGCCGCCATGCTCTTCGATGGCATTGCCGCCACCAGTGATGCGCTTTCCGGGCATTTCGACGACCTGCTCGATGGGCGTGCGAAGTCCGGCGCCTGGTACGGCGATCCCGGATGGGAGGGCGACCTGCAGCGCGGCGGTTATGCGGCCGCGAGCTTCCGCAGCAGCGGCAGCCTTGTCGGCGCGGACTTCCGGGTGGGTACACATGCAATCGTGGGCTATGCGGTCGCCGCCAGTCGCGGCTACGGCCAGCTCGATGGGGCATGGGACCGCAACCGGACATGGACCGATCACGCGACGCTGTACGGTGGCGTAAACGGCAACGGGTGGTACGCGAGGGTGCAACTTGGCGGTGGCTGGTTCCATGAAGACGTGCAGCGCCTGTTGCTGCTGGGTGGACTGGTGGCACCGGTCGCCAGCGAATCGTCGGGCCGGTATTTCGCGGGATCCCTGGAAGGCGGGCACCAGCTCCGCATGGGCGGCGCACGCATCACCCCGTTCGTCGACGTCCGCTACCAGCGCCTCGAGCAAGGTGCATTCGCGGAGGAGGGCGGCTACGGCTTCGGGTTGACCGCGAATGCACGGACGGCGGGACGGCTGCAGGCCGGCGCCGGTGTGCGGGCGCAGCGCGCCTGGCGCACCGCCCATGGCATGCTGGTGGAATTCGACGGCAGCGCGTCATGGCGTCGCGCGGTCCATCGCTACGGCGACGTGTTCGAGGCCAGCTTCACCGGATTCGACGACTGGATGCCGGTGCAGGGGATTGGCCTGTCGCGCGATGAATCGGTGATTCGCGCGGGACTCGCGTTTTGGCCGACGCGCACGTTCCGCTTGCGGCTCGGTTATGCGCGTGAACGGGGCGAGCACCAGCGGGCGGACAGCATCATGCTGCAGGGGGCACTCGGATTTTGACCTGTCGCCGGGGAGGCGGAAATTGGTCGCCGGTGCGCGGTGTGCCCTTGAATGCCACGCACACGACCGCACTTGCAGGTAACGCCCGCTGCGTTCTCGCGATACCCGTTTGCTGAACCCGTGAATGCGATCGGCGCCCGTGGGCGCCGAGACCGTTACGTTGCGCGTTTCGCATGAAAAATGCAAGACGTGCCAAATGAATTTCATGCGCTAAGATCGACCCATGCATTCATTCGTCGCTCCCCGTGAATCCACCCTGCGCAGACGCTCGTTCGCCGCGTCGCTCCTGCCCGGCCGTTTCGACTGGTTGATGGGCCTGTATGCCGAAAACCACAAGCGGCTGGCGCGGCTGTTCGCGCCGGAACGGCTGGGTGTGGGCGAATACGTTTCATCGGTGGGCGACGGGCTCGACGTGCATCTGTCGGTGCAGGAGCGTCATCCGTATACGCTGGAACTCGGCCTGAGCTACGCGCTGCTGGACGCGAGCACCGGCCACCCAGCGCCCTCGGCACAACTGCGCACCTACCTCGATGCACACATGACGGAGGCGCTGCATTGCGAGCCCGGCCGCGAGTTGTGGCAAGTGCTGGGTCCGCTGACGCCCGCGCGCAATGTCGTGCAGCATCGCCTGCGCATGAACGGCTTCCTCAACCGCTGGCTGGAATACCTGGCCGAGCAGGGCCATTCGTTGGCCACGCTGGAACGCCTGCCGCGGGTGTCCGAGGCGGCCTGAGGCCAGGCTGCCGCTTGCCCCGCGACGGGGATCAAAAATGCGGTGTCTCATGGCGTGTGCGCATGGCGGTTCGACTTCGCCCGCCGCGAGCTGCGCTCGACATGAACCGGCACCCGAAACCAGGCCCGCAAAAGCGGGCCTGGTTTCGCGCTTGCTGGGTTTCCGCAATCAGCCGTCCTTCGAATCCAGGCCGCGGCGTTCCAGTAGCGGTTCGATGCGAGGCGCGTGGCCGGCGAAGTCGCTGAAAAGTTCCATCGCATCCTTGCTGCCGCCCTGCGACAGCAGTTTCGCGCGGAAGCGGTCGCCGTTCTCACGGGTCAGGCCGCCGTGCTGCTTGAACCATTCGACGGTGTTCGCGTCCAGTACCTCCGACCAGATGTAGGCGTAGTAGCCCGCCGAGTAGCCGCCCATGATGTGGCTGAAGTAGGGCGTGCGATAGCGCGGCGGAACCGGCGCGAAATCGGTTCCGTTGGCTTTCAATGCCGCCGCTTCGAATGCCATCACGCCGTCCGCTTCGGGCACCTTGTCGGCGCCGATCTGGTGCCAGCTCTGGTCGAGCATCGCGGCGCCGAGGTATTCGGTGGTGGCGAAACCCTGGTTGAACTTCGAGGTCGCCAGCACCTTGTCCAGCAATTCCTGCGGCATCGGTGCGCCGGTCTCGTGGTGCTTCGCGTAGTGCGCGAGCACGCTCGGCCAGTCCGCCCACATCTCGTTCACCTGCGACGGGAACTCCACGAAATCGCGCGGCACGCTGGTGCCCGAGAAGTACGGATACTTCACGTTCGAGAACATGCCGTGCAATGCGTGGCCGAACTCGTGGAACATCGTGGTCACTTCATCCCATGTCATCAGGGTCGGGCCATTGGCCGGCTTGGTGATGTTGAGGTGGTTGGCGACCACCGGCAGGTCGCCGGTGAGTTCCGACTGGCTCACGTACGCGTTCATCCACGCACCGCCGCGCTTGGACGGACGCGCGTACGGATCGAACAGGAAGATCGCGAGCTGGCTGCCATCCTCGTTGAACACGTCGTACACCAGCACGTCGGGGTTGTAGACCGGGAGGTCGGTGCGCTGCTTGAAGCTGATGCCGTACTCCTGGTTCGCAGCGTAGAACACGCCGTTCTCCAGCACGTTCTTCATCTCGAAATACGGCTTCAACTGGCTCTCGTCGAACGCGAATTTGTCGGCGCGCACCTTCTCGGTGTAATACGACCAGTCCCACGCGGCCAGCTTGAACGTCGGTTCGCCCTTGGCGGCCTGGGTCTTGTCGATCATCGCCTGCAGGTCGGCGGCCTCGCGCCTGGCGTTGGCGACCGCCGGCGGTGCCAGCTTGCCCAGCATGTCGTTTACCGCCTCGGGAGTTTTCGCGGTCTGGTTGGCGAGGCTGTAAGCCGCCCAGTTGGGATAACCCATCATTTGCGCCTTTTCGGCGCGCAGCTTCATCACCTTCGAAACCACCCCGGTGTTGTCGTACTGGTTGCCGCAGCTGCCGCGGACCAGCGATGCCTCGTAGATGCGCTGGCGCAGCGCGCGATCGTCGAGCTGTGCGATCACCGGCTGGAGGGTGGTGTTGACCAGCGCGATCACGTACTTGCCTTCCAGGCCACGTGACTTGGCGGCCTCGGCGGCGGCGTCGATCTGCGGGTCGGTGAGGCCGGCAAGTTCCTCGCGGCTTTCCACCACCACGGCCGAATCGTTCACCTCGGCCAGCACGTTCTGGCTGAATTCCGTGCCGAGTTTCGCCAGTTCGCCGTTGATCGCCTTCAGGCGCACCTTGTCGGCGTCGGAAAGCTGCGCGCCGGCGCGGACGAAATCGTCGTGGTAGCGTTCGATCAGTCGCAGGCCCTGCGGGTCGAGGCCCAGCGAAGCGCGGCTGTCGTACAGCTTCTGCACGCGTGCGAACAGTTTCGGGTTCAGCATGATCGCGTCGCGGTGGGCGGACAATTTCGGCGCGTATTCAGCCTGGATGGCCTTCTTGGTGTCGTTGTTCTCGACTCCCGACAGGCTGAAGAAAACGGTGGTGGCGCGATCGAGGATCCGACCGGATTTCTCCATCGCGATGATGGTGTTGTCGAACGTGGGTTCGGAGTCGTCGTTGGCGATCGCCTCGATTTCCCGGAGGTGCTCGGCCATGCCGCGGTCGAACGCGGGGGCGTAGTCGGAATCCTTGATCTTGTCGAACTGCGGGAAGTGCAGCGGCAGTGGGCTTTCGGTGAAGAACGGGTTGCCCGATTCGGTGCTCGCGGTTTGCGACGGCGTTGCGCCCGATTCGGATTCCTTGTTGGCGTCGGTCGTGCTGGCGCAACCGGCCAGGAGACCGGTCAACGCGAGGGCCAGCGTCAGCGAAGATTTCATCGTTGCGGACTCTTTGGGGTAAGAATGGCCATCGTACCCAAGGCCCGCGGTTTTTGCCCGTGACCAAAGCCACGTATGCCTTGTTGCGTGGATCCCGTGCGGACACAAAAAAGCCCGCGCACGGCGGGCTTGGAGAAGCACATCAGAACTGGCGGAGCGGACGGGACTCGAACCCGCGACCTCCGGCGTGACAGGCCAGCATTCTAACCAGCTGAACTACCGCTCCGTCGTCCTGAAAAACCTGGTTGCACAACCGTTACGTTCGCATGCGGCGTATTGCGTGTTCCGAGCCGCACATTTTACTTGCATCACCACGTGCCATGGCAACACCATGGCGTCCCCACGGGGATTCGAACCCCGGTCGCCACCGTGAAAGGGTGGTGTCCTAGGCCTCTAGACGATGGGGACAGCGTGGGGATTTGGTGGAGCCAGCCGGGATCGAACCGGCGACCTCTACAATGCCATTGTAGCGCTCTCCCAGCTGAGCTATGGCCCCACGCTGGGAACGCGAAAGAATAGGTGCGGTCGATTTCAGCGTCAAGTATTTTGCGTGAAAATCGTTCGCGCATGACCCAAGGGAGGGACGGTGCACGAAATCCAGTTTATTCGCGACCTCGCCTGCGTGATGCTGGCGGCAGGCGTGGTGGTGGTGCTGTTTCCGCGGTTGCGCTTGCCGGTGCTGCTCGGCTACATCGTGGCCGGCGTGTTGATCGGGCCGCACATGCCGTGGCGGTTCCTGACCGACCAGCGCACCATGCAGTCCATCGCCAACCTCGGCGTGGTGCTGTTGATGTTCACGCTGGGGCTGGATTCGAACCTCCGCAAGTTGCGGGCGCTGGGCATCGGGGTGATGCTGGCGGCGCTGGTGGAGGCCGGATTCATGCTGTGGCTTGGCATCGAGATCGGACGCCTCGCCGGCATGAGCCCGCGCGAGTCGCTGTTCCTCGGCGGCGTGATCTGTTTTTCGTCCACCATGATCGCGCTGCGCACGGTCGGCGATCGCGGCTGGCGCGGCCAGCCTTTCGTCACCGGCATGGTCGGGATGCTGGTATCCGAAGAAGTGCTGACGGTCGTACTGATCACGGTGCTCAGTGCGATCGCCGCCGGCAGCGCGGACACCACGGACATCGCGTTCACGGTGTTGTGGCGGATGCTGCTGTTCGTCGCGGTGGCGCTGGTGCTCGGATTGTTGCTGCTGCCGCGGCTGCTGGACTGGCTGGCCAGGCGGGGTCGCGATGAACCGCTGCTGGTCACCGCGCTGGGCATTTGCTTCGGTGCCTGCCTGTTGGCGGTGTGGGAAGGTTTCAGCGTGGCACTCGGTGCGTTTCTCGCGGGGGTGGTGGTGGCGCCCGCACGTTGCTCGGACCGCATCGTGCGCCTGGTGCGACCGGTGCGCGACATGTTCGCGGCGATCTTCTTCGTCGCGATCGGCTTGTTGCTCGATCCCACCCAGATGCTGCCATGGATCGGACCGGCATTGGGTTTGGCACTGGCGGTCATCGTGGGCAAGACGCTTGCATGCAGCGTGGGCGCGTTCGTCTGCGCGGGGCGCGGCGCGCGCGAGGCGTTGCGCACGGGTTTGACGATGGCGCAGATCGGGGAATTTTCGTTCGTGATCGCTTCGCTCGGGATTGCTGCGGGTGCGGTCGGCAAATTCCTTTATCCGCTCACGGTAACGGCGGCGGTGGTATGCATGCTGGTGTCTCCGCTGTTGCTGCGGGTCGAGCCGTTGATCCTGGCCGGCTTGCGACGCGCGACGCCCACGTCGGTGCATTCGCTGGCCGTGGGTTATCACGAATGGGTCAACGGCACCGCATCCGCGCAGGGCGACGTGATGCTGGCCAAGATGCTGCGCCGGTTGCTATGGCATATCGCGGTGAACCTGGTGTTGGTGTGCGCGGTGTTCGCGATCGGCGCGTTCGTCAGTGCGATGTTGCCGCACTGGTGGCCGCACATTCCGTTGTCGCGCGTGGTGCGGCGCTCGTTGATATGGGCGATTGCGCTGTTCGTGTCGCTGCCGATGCTGATCGCGGTCTATCGCAAGGCCGATGCGCTGGGCATGTTGCTGGCGGAACTCGGCATCAGCGAACAGGTCCACGGCGTGCGTACCGCCGGGCTTCGACGGGTGCTCGGGAAACTGGTGCCGCTGGCATCGCTTGCAGGCATGGCCTTGCTCGTGAGCGCGCTGGGCAGCAGCATCCTGCCGCCGCGCGGGGTGCTGGTCGCCTTGCTTGCCATCGGCGCATTCACGGTCTGGTTCCTGTGGGGCTCGCTGGTGCGCGTGCACGCGCGCATGCAGGCGGCATTGCGCGATTTGATGCAGCAGGAGCACGATCCTTCTTCGCCTCCGTAGCGTCCGCGTGGACGAAGTGCGCCGGACGCCTGAAATCTGCGCACCAGAACCCCCCCCCGGCGTTCAGCGCTTCGCTGACAACCAGAGGGGCCGGTCCCGGTGGCGCCTTGCGACCGCGTCGGCAGATCTGCCACGCGGACGCCGCAGCGGCGCGAGTGACACGCGACGAGCAAGGGCCTTTTCACCGTCTGCAACGACGGGCGAAGCGTTTCAACGTTTCGGCGTGTCGGCGGTACACCCCGACAGAGTCTGCGGCTTGCACGCGAACGGCAACTGGTCGACCGGCTTCCCGGCCAGCGTGTTGTCGATCCACTTGTTCACGACTTCCTTCAGGATCGCCATCGGCAGGCTGCCCTGGCCGAGCACCACGTCATCGAAGTTCCTGAGGTTGTACTTGTCGCGGAGCTTCTGCTTCGCCTCGTCCCGCAGTTGCAGGATCACCTGCTCGCCGATCATGTACGACAGCGCCTGGCCGGGCCACACGATGTAGCGGTCGACTTCGGTTGCGATGTTCTGGTCGGCCAGCGCGGTGTTGTCCTGCATGTACTTCACGGCCTGTGCGCGGGTCCAGCCGTCCTCGTGGATGCCGGTATCCACCACCAGCCGCACCGCGCGCCACATCTGGTAATTCAGGTAACCGAATTTCGAATACGGGTCCTTGTCGTACAGGCCCATCGGTTTGTCGCACAAGGTTTCCGAATACAGCGCCCAGCCCTCGCCGAACGCGTTGTAGTACGCGTAGCGGCGGAACTTCGGGAGGTTGTCCAGTTCCTGGGCCACCGGGATCTGCAGATTGTGGCCGGGCCGGCCTTCGTGGCAGGTCAGCACCTGGATCGAATATTTCGGGCGCGTTTCCGGCTTGAAGAGGTTCACGCTCATGTACGGCACGTCCGCATAGGCGGGGTAGGTGTTGGGGGCCAGTGACGCGGGGATCACGCGTACGCCCCACGGCTGCCGCGGCTGCAGCCACAGGCTCAACACCTCGGTGAGGTGCGGGTCGATGCGCTTGGCCGCGGCGCGGTACGCCATCAACAGCTCGTCCGGATCGGTGTAATGGAACTTCGGATCGGTGCGCAGGTAGTGCACGAATTCCTTGTAGCTGCCCTTGAAGCCGATCTGCCTGAACACCGCCTCCATTTCGCCGTGGATCTGCGCGACCAGCTTCAGGCCCATGTCATGGACCTGGCGGGGTGTCATGTCGGTGGTGGTGTAGTGGCGCACGAGGTACGCGTAATAGTCCGCGCCGCCGGGCAGGTTGGACACGCCGGCCTTGCTGCGGGCATGCGGCAGGTAATCGTCCTCGAAGAACTTCAGGAATTTCGCATAGGAGGGATTCACCACGCGGGTGATCGCCTCGCGCGCCTCGCGTTGCAGCTTCGCCTGCTGGTCGGCGGGAATGGAATCCGGCAGGTCCTTGAACGGCGCGTAGAACGGGCTTTGCGCAGGATCATCGGCGATGTTGGCCTTGATCTCGTCCGGCACGCGTTCCATCACCATGCGCGGCTGGCTGATGCCCCTGTCGATCGCCTGTTGCAGCCGTTCGGTGAAAGCCGCGAGATACGGGCCCACCGCATTCAACTTGTGGATCAGGGTTTCGTAACCCTTGGCGTTGTCGAAGTGCTCGTTCCTGAAATCGTCGCCCGCGAGCTGCGGTCCCCACAACTGCGTGATCAGGCCCTGCGCCTCGTCCGGATACGCCGCGGCCGCAATGGCGTCGTCCAGTTGGTACTGGAACAGGCGCCAGCTCAACTGGTCGGTCGGGTCCAGCTTCGAGCGGTCGATCTTCTTCAGTGCGGCCAGATTCGCCTTGGCCTGCGCCAACTGTTCCTGCTCGTGCGCGATGCTGGGATCGCCCCACAGCCGTTTGTAATCGGTCGTGCCCACCGGCGGCTTGGCATGTTGCTCGTTCCAGGCCTTGTCGAACAGCGCGTGCAGTTGCGCGGCGGGTGTGTTCGCGGTTCGCGCCGATGAAGGCGGAGCGGCGGCGATGACGGCCGGCGAGGCGAAGGCAAGTGCAATGGCGAGCGTGAAGGCGTGGCGCATCAGCAATTCCCCGGAAGTCGATCGTCGACTATAGCGCCAGCCCCAAACCCGGGACGTGTGCCGAAAGTCGATGAGCGCGAATTGTCGAATTTGCGCCAGACGCAAAAAAGCCCGCGCAAGGCGGGCATTTTGGCCTGGTGGAGGCGGCGGAATATTCGCGCCATCCGTATCCGTGGCGCTCGCCCTTCGCCACGGCGCGGCTCAGGGCCGCCTTCTGCGTTCAGAATCGGCTGTCCTGCCGATTTTGTCGAACCAGGGGGTTCTTTCCCGACTGCCCCCAAAAAGAACGAAAGCCGCCCAAAGGCGGCTTCGCATTTCTGGTGGAGGCGGGGGGAATCGAACCCCCGTCCGAGGACGCTCCGCGCCCGGCGCTACATGCTTAGTCCAGCGTTCAGTCTCGCCCCGAAGCAGCACGCTGGACGAAGCGCACCGCGGGACCAGCGGGTTTTGTTTTAGCCATCAGCCGACCAGCGGCAACCGATGGCGATCCCGTGATGATGACCCTACATCCACGAGCACGGGCACAAGTGGGTTCGGGGCTTACGCCTTAAGCGGCGAGAGCGTAGACGTCGTCGTTGGCGTCTGATTGTTTGCCATCGGATTAACGAGGAAGATGACGCCCTCGGCATGCTCCAAGCTACTTCACAGCCCCCGTCGAAGCCAGGTCGCCCCCGGGGAAGGCAATGATGTGGGCGCGGGTGCGGGAAATCAATCGCGGCGGCTGGCATCATGCCTGGTTCGTTCATCGCGCAATGACGGCACAACGCATGGGAAACATCGTCTGGCTGGCCTCCTATCCCAAATCCGGCAACACGTGGTTGCGGGCTTTTCTCGCCAACCTGGTGGCCAATCGTGCCGGGCCGCTCCGGCCCGACGAGATCCGCGACTTCACCGATTCCGAAGCTCGCGCCGACCGCTTCACGGAACTCGCCGGCCGGCCGAACACCGGGTTGACGATCGAGGAGATTTCGGCGTTGCGTTCCGAAGTCCAGGCGTTGATCGCGCAACGCGCGCAGGGCACGCGCCTGGTGATGACGCACAATTTTTGCGGCAGCTTCGAAGGGTACCCGACCTTCAACTGGCAGGTAACGGCGGGGGCCATCTACGTCGTTCGCAATCCGCTGGACGTCGCAGTGAGCATGACCCATCACTTCGGATTGACGCTGGACGAGGCGATCGATCGGTTGGCAGACGATCGTGTGGCGTCCGTCAACGATGAAGTCGCCGTGAGCCACATGATCGGCTCATGGTCCAGGCATGTCGAAAGTTGGGCCGATACGGCCGAGCGGGCGCAAGGCAAGATAGTCGTGCTGCGCTACGAGGATCTCCTGGAAAAGCCTGCCAAGCATTTCGCGAAAGCCGCGAAGCTGATCGGAATGGCGCAGGACAAGGCGCGCATCGAACGGGCGGTGAAACATACCTCGTTCCAGACCCTGTCGTCGCTCGAACAGAAGCATGGCTTCGTGGAAGCGGTGGACGAAAAGACGCGATTCTTCTTCAAGGGTCGCGCAAACCAGTGGCGCGAGGCGCTGAATCGCGAGCAGGTGCAACGCATCGTGGATGCGCATCGCGAGCAGATGCAACGATTCAAGTACGTGCCGGCGGGGTATTGAGTTGCCGTCACTGCGGCCGGGCCGAAGCCGTTCCTGATCGGCGTCGCGTGCCGGCAGGTTTTACGCTGTCCCGAGTGCCGGATTTCACCCGGCTTTGTTGTGGGCCCGCAGCGTGCGCTGCTTTTCGATGTTCCATTCGCGCGCTTTTTCGGTGGCGCGCTTGTCGTGCGCCTGCTTGCCGCGCGCAATCCCGATCTCGACCTTGGCGCGGTTGGCTTTCCAGTAGATCGCCAATGGCACCAGCGTCAGGCCCTTGCGTTCGACCGCGCCGATCAGCTTGTCGATTTCGGCGCGGTGCAGCAGCAGCTTGCGGGTGCGGCGATCGTCGGCGACCACGTGGGTGGAGGCCGACAGCAGCGGCGGGATCGATGCGCCGAACAGGAACAGTTCGCCGCCTTTCACCAGCGCATACGCATCGGAAAGATTGATGCGGCCCGCGCGCAGGCTCTTGACCTCCCATCCCTGCAGGGCGATGCCGGCCTCGTAGCGTTCGTCGATGTGGTACTCGTGGCGCGCGCGCTTGTTCAGCGCGATCGTCGAGGAGCCCTTGCGGTCGTTTTCTTTCTTCTTCGCCATGCTCGTTACAATGTGGGACGTGTCTACGATGCCGCCGGATTGGCGAGCAATCAGGAGAATTCGTGCAAATCCATCGCCAGGCGCTGGTTCGCTTCACGCCGGAACAGATGTTCGATCTCGTGAACGACGTGGAAGCTTACCCGAGGCGCTTCGCGTGGTGCCTCGGTGCACGGGTTTCCGAGCACGATGGCGAGCATCTGGTGGCACGCCTGGACCTGCGGTTTGCCGGCATCACCCAGCATTTTTCCACGCGCAACACGCTCGACCGTCCGCACAGCATCAAGATGCAATTCGTGGACGGTCCATTCGACTGGCTGCACGGCGAATGGACCTTTACCCCGCTGGGTGAACACGGCTGCAAGGTGGCGCTGGACCTCGATTTCGAAGTCAGCAACCGCTTGACCGGCTTCGCCTTCAAACTGGGCTTCCAGAAGCTCGCCGACCGCATGGTGGACGATTTCAGCGCGGAAGCAAAGCGCACCTATGCCTGACGCTGCGCGTATCGCGGTGTCGGTGGTCCATGCCGAGCCGGAGCGCGTGTTCACGGCTGACCTTTCGCTGCCGAAGGGCGCGACGGTGGCCGATGCGATCGAGCGCTCGGGCATCCGCACGGCTCGCCCGGACATCGAAATCCGCGCCGATCGCCTCGGCATCTTTTCACGCAAGGTCGCGCCCGACACCAGGCTGCGTGACGGCGACCGCGTGGAAATCTATCGGCCGCTGCTGATCGATCCGAAGGAGGCGCGGCGGAAGCGGGCGCAAGCAGGGCCTCGCAAATGACGAAGATGCCACGGACCTCAGGCGCAATATTTCACCATCCAGGCGCGGTGCGGACAGGCAACGAAGACATCACCGGGCGCCGGCAGGTGGAAACGCTGCCTCGTTCGCCTCCATTTTGCGGATAGCCGCAAGGCCGGCTCCGCGAAACCGCCCGGTTAGCCGCCGCTGCCACTCTGCTGCTGTTGCTTCTTCTCCAGCTCCTTCTGTTGTTCCTTGGTGAGGTTGGTCGGGTACAGCGGTCCGTACTTGTGGCTTTCCCGCAGCAGTTCCTGCGGCGTTTCCTTCATGAAGTTGCCGTCGGTCCGCACCAGCGTGTCATTGTCGAAATACAACGTGAGGGTGCGTTCCTTGACGGTGCCGCCGCGACGCTGCATGGTCGCGACGTAGTTCCACTGGTCCTGGTTGAACGGACTGATGACGGACGGCGTGCCCAGCAATGCCACCACCTGCTGCTTGGTCAGGCCGGGCTTCAGTTCACTGACGTTCTTTCCGATCAGCAGGTTGCCCTGCTGCACGTCGGGACGGTAGATCGCGTTGCAGGCGCCGAGCGTGAGGATGCTGGCGGAAGCGAGCAGGACAACGGGGATGATCTTGCGCATCATGGTGGGTCGGTCGGTGGACGTTGAATGATACACTAGCCGGGTTTCGGGGCCGGATCGTCAGACCCTGCGCCGCTACCGGAGTTCAGCCATGGAATCCCAGGATCTGCGCAATGCCGGGCTGAAGGTGACCCACCCTCGCATCCGTGTGCTGGAGATCCTCGAGCACAGCCACGACCACCTCACGGCCGAGAACATCTACAAGCTGCTGCTGGAAGAATCCGAGGACATCGGACTCGCGACGGTGTACCGCGTGCTGACGCAGTTCGAAGCGGCGGGCCTTGTGATCAAGCACAACTTCGAAGGGGGTCAGGCCGTCTACGAACTTGATCGCGGCCAGCATCACGACCACATGATCGACGTGACCACCGGCAAGGTCATCGAGTTCGTCAACGAGGAAATCGAGAAGCTGCAGCATGAGATCGCGGCGAAGCACGGCTTCGAAATCGTCGATCACTCGCTGGTGTTGTACGTGCGGCCGAAGAAGAAGGCTTGACGGACAGCGCGGAGCAGCCGCGTTACGGCGTATCCCGCCATGCCGATTGACGCCGCCGACACGGCGGGATCCCGCTTCGCTTCACCCGCCCTGCCTGTTCCGGTTCGTCATCCCGGAATCGCGAAGCGATATCCGGCACCCGGTGACTGCCTGCTCGAACGCATGGCGCGAAGCCGATGGATTCCCGCTTTCGCGGGAATGACGACAAGGAAGTGATCGGGTTCAAGGCGCCTGCGCTTTCTCCAGCATCTTCTTCGCATGTGCGCGGGTTTCGCGGTCGATCTCGACACCGCCCAGCATGCGCGCCACTTCCTCGCTGCGGCCCTTCGCGTTCAGCACCGCGATGTGCGTGCGGGTTTCCTTGCCTTCCACCGACTTGGTGACGGACAAGTGCGCGTGGCCCTGCGCCGCGACCTGGGGAAGGTGGGTCACGCACAGCACCTGGCAGCGGGAGCCGAGCGCACGCAGTTTCGCGCCGACGGTTTCCGCGACGGCGCCGCCGATGCCGGCATCGACCTCGTCGAACACCATCGTGCCGACCGCATCGCTGCCGAGCGCGGCCACTTCGATGGCAAGCCCGATGCGGGACAATTCGCCGCCCGAGGCAACCTTGCGCAGCGGGCGCAGCGGCATGCCGGGATTGGCGCTGACGGTGAATTCGCAGCGCTCGCGGCCTTGCGGGTCCGGCTCGCCGGAAAACTGCGGCTGCACGTCCACGGCGAACGAACCGCCGGCCATGCCCAGTTCGTCCATCAATGACGTGACGGCTTCGCCGAGCTCTTTCGCGGCGCTGGCACGGCGCTTCGACAGCGCGCTCGCGGCGTTGCCGTAATCGGCGAAGCATTGCTTGCGTTCGGCCGCGAGTTTGGCGAGCGACTCGCCGGCGTCTTCCAGCGCCTGCAGCTCCTCGCGCAATCCGGCGGCATGTGCATGCAATTCCGCGACCGGCAGGCGATGGCGACGCGAAAGATCGTGCAGCGCAGTCAGGTGCGCATCCGCCTCGGCATAACTTTCGGGGTCGAGGTCGAGGCTTTGCGCGTAGCGGGACAGTGCATCGCCCGCCTCGCCGAGCTGGATGCGGGCGTTGTCGAGCAGATCCAGCGGAGCTTGCAGGGCCGGATCGAGTTCCGCCAGCCGTTCCAGTTCGGCATGCGCGCGCACGACCGTGCGGGTGGCCGCGAGTTCGCCATCGCCGTCCAGCAGCTCGGCGATGCCGGACGCGCCTTCCGCAAGCTTGCCGGCATTGGCCAGGCGCTTGTGCCGCGCTTCGAGGTCGGCGAGCGCGTCGGGCGACATGGCCCAGCGCTCCAGTTCGCCGACTTCGTGGCGCAACAGGTCGATGCGTGCGGCGCGGTCGTCGCCGCCCGAAAGTTCGCGCTCGTGGGCCACGATGTCGCGGTGTCGCAGCGCCAGTTCCGAGACCTTCGCCACCGCCTCGCCGTTGCCGCCGAAGGTGTCCAGCATCTGCAGTTGCCGGGCGCGATCCAGCAAGGCCTGGTGCTCGTGCTGGCCATGGATTTCCACCAGCGCCGCCGCGAGTTCCGACAGTTGCGCCAGCGACGCCGAGCGTCCGTTGATCCAGTTCCGCGAGCCGCCTTCCGCGGCAATCACGCGGCGCAGCCGGCAGGCCCCCTCCTCGTCATCGAATGCCTGTTCCGACAGCCAGGCACGCGCAACGGGTGCGTCCGCGAGATCGAATTCGGCCGAGATTTCCGCGCGCTCGCAACCCGCACGCACCATGCCTGCGTCGGCGCGCGTGCCCGACAGCAGCAACAACGCGTCGACCAGCAACGACTTGCCGGCGCCGGTTTCGCCGGTGACCACGGTCAGGCCGGCGCCGAGCTCGATCTCGGCGGCTTCGACCACGGCGAAGTTGCGGACGGAGAGGTGGGTCAGCATCGGAAGGAACCGTTGGGTGCGAGGATTCTAACGAAGCCGGGACGGGGGAAGGGTAGCGGCGATTTGCCGGCAAAAACGTGCGCCACAGCGACCATCATCTTGCGCGCACCGGCCGAGTTCCCGTCTTCGCACCCGGCCGTCGCTCCCAATTCTCCGCCCGTCGCTTGCATTCCATCGCCGCTACCCGTATTAGAGGAGGCGTTACCGCTGTCCAAGCCCTTCGTGTCCGAACCCCATCGTCTCGATGTCCGCGCGCGTCAACTGCTGCGTACCCTGATCGCGCAGTATCTGGAGGAAGGCCAGCCGGTCGGTTCCCGGACACTGGCGCGTTCGGCCGGCCTGGACGTGAGTCCGGCGACGGTGCGCAACATCATGGCCGACCTTGAAGAGCTTGGCCTGATCGCTTCGCCACATACTTCGGCCGGACGCGTGCCGACCGTGACCGGACTTCGCCTGTTCGTGGACAGTCTGCTGGAAGTCAAGCCGCTGCCGCGGGACGCGGTGATACAGATGCAGCGCGAATTGCCCCGCGGGCATGCCGACCAGCCGGCGTCGCCGCGGGAATTGCTCGGCAATGCCTCCAGCCTGTTGTCGGCCATGACGCGGTTCGTCGGGCTGGTGACGGTGCCCGGCGCGGCCGATGCGCCGCTGAAGCAGATCGAATTCGTGTCGATCGAGGCGCGCCGGGTGCTGGCCATCCTGGTATTTGCCGATGGGCAGGTACAGAACCGGGTGTTGAACTTGAGCCAGCACTTCGACACGCGCGCGCTGGAGCTCGCGGCCAATTATTTGAACGAGCACTACGCCGGCCTGCGCCTGGACGATATCCGGATCAGGGTGCTGGCCGACCTGCGCGCGGCGGGCAGCGAGTTGAATCGCCTGCTCGACACCGCGGTCGAGGTGGCCGCCGAAACGTTCGCGCCGGAACCCGAAAGCGACATGCTGGTCTCCGGGCAGACCAACCTGATGTCGGGCGACGATACCCAGCAGATGGAACGCCTGCGAGAGTTGTTCGAGGCTTTCCAGCGCAAGCGGGAACTGCTGGCGTTGCTGGAAGGCTGCGCGCGTTCGCAGGGTGTGCGCTTGTTCATCGGCGAGGAATCGGGTTTCGAGCCACTCAAGGGCTACAGCCTGATCAGCGCGCCGTACGGGGCCGAAGGCCATGTGCTGGGCGCGATCGGCGTGATCGGCCCCACCCGGATGGCCTACCATTCAGTGATTCCGGTGGTGCAGGCGACGGCGAAGCTTCTCACCGAGGCCCTGAGAACCCCGGAATAGGGGCTTTTCGACTTGAATCGCGGTATGCCGACCGCATAGATTTGTCTGTTGCGCATTGTCCGCGTCGGTCCGACGCAGAAACGACGCGCGCCTTTTTGCCACGTCAGCCATGGATGCTGTTGTTTTCGCGATCAGGGACGAGCGCAAAATTCCAGCCGAGGAATGAACATGATGAACCCGAAGGAATCGCCGGAACAGACGCCACAGGACGCTCCACAGCCGTCGACGGAAGCCGGTGCGGATGAACTGGAAACCTTGAGCCGGCAATTGGCCGAGGCCGAGACCAGCCTTGCCGGCATGCGCGAAACGCTGCTGCGGGAACGCGCCGATCTCGAGAACCAGCGCAAACGCATGCAACGCGACCTGGAGCAGAGCCTGAAGTTTGCCAACGAGAAATTGTTGCGCGACCTGCTGCCGGTGTATGACGGGCTTGAAAGCGGGCTGGCGGTCGAAACCGCCGACGTGGCGTCCATGCGCGAAGGCCTCGGCCTCACCCTGAAATCCCTGCTCAAGATCGCCGAGAACAATGGTTTGCAACAGATTGATCCTGTTGGGGAACCGCTGGATCCGGAACGCCACCATGCGGTCAGCATGGTCGAGGCATCCGGCAGCGCCCCCGGCACCGTGGTCAGCGTGATGCAGAAGGGCTACGTGTTGAACGGTCGGCTGCTCCGACCTGCATTGGTCACGGTGGCAAAAGAGGCGTAGGAGCGCGCCATGCACGCGGCGGGACTCTCGCTGGAATGAAGATCCGGTCGCGAGCATCGGCTGCTGCTACTTGAGAAAGAGTTGCCAACCCCCAGTTTGTGTTCAAGATTCTACGGTCCCTCGACCGCAACCCCTTGAGGAGCTGAAACATGAGCAAGATCATCGGCATCGACCTCGGCACGACCAACTCGTGCGTCGCGGTCATGGAAGGCACCAAGACCCGGGTCATCGAAAATTCCGAAGGCGACCGCACCACGCCGTCGATCGTGGCATTTTCGAAAGACGGTGAAGTGCTGGTGGGTGCGCCGGCCAAGCGCCAGGCGGTCACCAATCCCCAGAACACCTTTTACGCGGTGAAGCGCCTGATCGGCCGCAAGTTCACCGACGCCGAAGTGCAGAAGGACCTGGACGTCGTTCCCTACAAGATCACCCAGCACTCCAACGGCGACGCGTGGCTGGAGACTTCCGACGGCAAGCAGATGGCGCCGCCGGAAATTTCCGCCAAGGTGCTGATGAAGATGAAGAAGACCGCCGAGGATTTCCTCGGCGAGACGATCACCGACGCGGTGATCACGGTACCGGCGTACTTCAATGACTCGCAGCGCCAGGCGACCAAGGACGCCGGCAAGATCGCGGGACTCGAGGTCAAGCGCATCATCAACGAGCCGACGGCGGCGGCGCTGGCCTACGGCCTCGACAAGGGCGGCGGCGACCGCAAGATTGCCGTGTACGACCTCGGCGGCGGCACCTTCGACGTGTCGATCATCGAGATCGCCGAAGTCGATGGCGAGAAGCAGTTCGAGGTGCTGGCGACCAACGGCGATACCTTCCTCGGCGGCGAGGACTTCGACAAGCGCGTCATCGATTACCTGGTCGACGAATTCAAGAAGGACCAGGGCGTGGACCTGCGCAACGACCCGCTGGCGCTGCAGCGCCTGAAGGACGCGGCCGAACGCGCCAAGATCGAGCTGTCCTCGGCGCACCAGACCGAGGTGAACCTGCCGTACGTCACGGCCGACGCCTCCGGTCCGAAACATCTCAACATCAAATTGACCCGCGCCAAGCTCGAAGCGCTGGTGGAGGACCTGGTCAAGCGCACCATCGATCCGTGCCGCACGGCGCTGAATGACGCCAACCTGCGGGTGTCCGACATTTCGGAAGTGATCCTGGTCGGTGGCCAGACCCGCATGCCCAAGGTGCAGGAAGCGGTCAAGGACTTTTTCGGCAAGGAACCACGCAAGGACGTGAACCCCGACGAAGCCGTCGCGGTCGGTGCAGCGATCCAGGGCGGCGTGCTGTCCGGTTCGGTCAAGGACGTGCTGCTGCTCGACGTGACCCCGCTGTCGCTCGGCATCGAGACGCTGGGCGGCGTGATGACCAAGCTGATCGACAAGAACACCACGATCCCGACCAAGGCCTCGCAGGTGTTCTCGACGGCCGAGGACAACCAGAGCGCGGTTACCGTGCACGTGCTGCAGGGCGAGCGCGACCAGGCCCGCTTCAACAAGTCGCTGGCCAAGTTCGACCTTGCGGGCATCCAGCCCGCGCCGCGCGGCATGCCGCAGATCGAGGTGTCGTTCGACATCGATGCCAACGGCATCCTGCACGTCACCGCCAAGGACAAGAACACCGGCAAGGAACAGCGGATCGAGATCAAGGCCGGCTCGGGACTTTCCGAGGAGGAAATCCAGCGGATGGTTTCCGACGCCGAAACGCACCGCGAGGAAGACAAGAAGTTCCAGGAACTGGTGCAGGTCCACAACAAGGCCGACCAGTTGGTCCATGCCACCCGCTCGGCCATCAAGGAACATGGCGGCAAGGTCGGCGGCGACATCATCGGCCGCACCGAGGAAGCGCTGTCGGAACTGGAAAAGGTGATGAAGGGCGACGACAAGGATGCGATCGAGTCGCGGATCTCGAAACTCGAGGAAGCCGCGCAATCGTTGTTCGCCGCGGCCCAGGCCGGCGGACAGGGTGGTGGTGGTCCGCAGCCGGGAGCCGAACAGGCTCCAGGTGGTGGCAGCGCGTCCCCCGAAGACGTGGTCGATGCGGAATTCACGGAAGTCAAGGACGACAAGAAGTGAGCGTAATCCGGCGGCGCATTGCGCCGCCGGATAGACGATCCGCGGTCGGGCGTCGCTGGATACAGCGGCGCTCGACGCGGACGACATCCATGTAGAGGCGGGGAACCTCGGGCATGCACAAGGGCCGGATGGAGGCGTTCACCGACGGCGTGATCGCGGTCATCATCACGATCATGGTCTTGGAGCTGAAGCTGCCGCGTGAGGCGACGTGGCATGCGCTGCTCGCCAATGCTCCGGTGTTCCTCAGCTACCTGCTCAGTTTCGTGTACGTCGGCATCTACTGGAACAACCACCACCACATGCTGCAGATGGTTTCGCATGTCAGCGGCCGGGTGTTGTGGGCCAACCTGTTCTTCCTGTTCTGGTTGTCGCTGTTTCCGTTCACGACGAACTGGTTGGATGAATCGCACCCGCGGCCCGCGTCGGTGCCGACGGCCCTCTACGGGATCGTGCTGTTGCTGGCGGCGCTGGCATGGGTATCATTGCTGCGCGCGCTGATCGCGGCCAACGGTGGTGAGAAGAGCGGTCTGCGCGACGCGCTGAGGGGTGACTGGAAGACCGTCGTTTCCCCGATCGGGTACCTGATCGGGATTGCGTTGGCATTTTTTGCGCCCATATTGTCGTGCGTGATCTACGCCGCGGTCGCGGCGCTGTGGTTCATTCCCGACCGCCGTCTCGAAGCAAGAATGCGCACATGAAACGTTGCTACTACGAAGTCCTCGGCGTCGCACGTACGGCGAACGACGAGGAACTGAAAAAGGCCTTTCGCCGGTTGGCGATGAAAAATCATCCCGACCGCTGCCCCGGCGATCCCGAAGCGCAGGAGCGTTTCAAGGAAGCCAAGGAGGCCTGGGAAATACTGGGTGATCCCCAACGTCGCGCGATGTACGACCAGTACGGGCATGCGGCGTTCGAAAACGGTGCGGGGCGCCGCGGCGGCGCGCCCTTCGGCGACGTGGGCGACATTTTCGGCGACATCTTTTCCGACATCTTCGGCGGCGGCCGGCGCGCCGCGCGCGGTTCGGATCTGCGTTACGTGCTCGAACTCGACCTCGAAGAGGCAGTGGCCGGCACCAACAAGCAGATCCGTGTGCCGACCATGGTCAATTGCCACCATTGCAACGGGACCGGTTCGGAAGACGGCAAGCTTTCCACCTGCGACACCTGCCGCGGCCATGGTCGCGTGCGCATGCAGAACGGCATTTTTTCCATCCAGCAGACATGCCCGCACTGCGGAGGGGCGGGGCGCGTGGTGGTGACGCCGTGCGGACACTGCCATGGCGAAGGGCGGCTCGAGGACGAACGCAGCCTCGACGTGAAAGTGCCCGCCGGCGTGGACGATGGCGATCGCATCCGCTTGACGGGTCAGGGCGAAGCCGGTCCCTCCGGCACGACCCCCGGCGACTTGTACGTCGAAATCCACGTGCGCGAGCACCCGATCTTCAAGCGCCAAGGCGACAACTTGCGCTGCGAGGTTCCGATCCGTTTCGCGCAGGCCGCGCTCGGCGCAACCATCGAGGTTCCGATCCTCGGCGGCGCGACCACCATCACCGTGCCGCCGGAAACCCAGACCGGGCAGGAGTTCCGGCTGCGTGGCCAAGGGGTGAAATCCGTGCGCAGCCGCCATACCGGCGACCTTTTCTGCACGGTGGTCGTGGAAACGCCGGTGCGGCTCGACAAGCACCAGCGCGATCTGCTGGAAAAGTTCGAAGCCACCTTCGCCGACGCCGAAGAAGCAAAAAAGCATTCGCCGCGCAACAGTGGTTTCGTGGAAGGCGTCAAGCAATTCTGGGCCAGGATGACGGGCTGACCCCTGGGGGCAGGCGCCGCCCGGGCCGTCATTTCGACGGCCTCCGCGTGGGCGACTTGCGAGAGGACACCGGCCTTGTAAGCTGCCCGCCTGTCCCTTGCCCGGCCCTTGCCCATGCCTGACCCGCTTCGTCTTGCCATCAACGGCGCCGACGGCCGCATGGGCCGCGCGCTGCAGCACCTGCTGCGTGACGACGCACGGTTCCAACTGGTCGCCGCGATCGTGGCGTCGGGTGAATGGCGCGCGGCGCCGAAGCTGGACCTCGTCATCGATTTCAGTTCGGCTGCCGGTTTCGATGCCGCGCTCGCGCATTGCGTGGCGCACCGGATCGCGCTGGTGAGCGGCACGACCGGACTGGAGCGCCCGCAACGCGACGCGTTGACCGAATCCGCGCGCACGATTCCGGTGTTGCACGCCGCCAACTTCAGCCTCGGCATTGCCGTACTGACGCGCGCGCTGCGCGAAGCCGCCGCGACGCTGCCGGACTGGAACCTTGAAATCGTCGAGGCGCATCACGCGCGCAAGCTCGACGCACCGTCGGGCACCGCGCTGGCGCTGGGGCGCGCGGCTGCGGAAGCGCGCAACAAGGAATTCGACGAAGTCGCGGTGTTGTCGCGCGAAGGCCAGGTTGGCACGCGCCGGGAGGGCGCGATCGGCTTCGCGTCGATCCGTGCGGGCGACATCGTGGGCGAACACACCGCAATTCTCGCGACGGCAGGCGAGCGGCTCGAACTGTCCCATCGCGCCACCGACCGCAGCATCTTCGCGCGCGGCGCGTTGCGCGCTGCGGCATGGCTGGCCGGCAAGCCACCAGGTTCGTATTCACTGGCCGACGTGCTCGGCGTCCGCGGCAGTTGAAAACGGCCCTCGCGATCGTCATGCCGGGTCGCGCGCAGTGCGAAACCCCGAGCGTCAGTCCCGGTGCGCGGCGTTGCGATCGCGGCCCGCGCCGAACTTGCGATCGAGCCGCCCCACGATTTTCTTGAAGAAGCGCGTGGCGACGCCGCGCTGGGTCTTGCGCAGCTTTTCTTCCTCGCTGGTCAGCCACGCCACCTGGATCACGCGGCGTTCGCCCTCGTACGGCAAGTGGCCGTGGAAGGAGTTGTCGGCGCGCTTGAAGATCACGAATTCGCCGTACAGCGGCTTTACTTCCGGTGCAATCGAGGCGTCGATGTCGTCGATCGTCGCGAGGAACCGCAGGCAGCCGTCGCTGGTGTCGTGCCAGCTCGGGTTCAGGTAGATCAGGGCGGTTGCGACCTTCGATTTGCTGTCGGTATGAATGGTGCCGTGGCGCTTGTTGAGGAGTCGGCAGATCGTCACCAGCGTCGGATATTGCCCCAGGTCCTCGATACCGAGTTTGGCGCCGACCGCGCTCGCAAAGGCCGGCGAGGTGATGGCGTCGACCAGTTCGCGGACCGCAGGTCCGCATTCCTTCTCGTCGTAGGGAAAGAAACCGGCGCCCGAGTACTTCGGGAAATCGCGCTCCAGATCGGCCCGCGACCGTTCGGGAAGCTGCCCGTGCGCGATCATGAACGGGAATGGGTCGTGGCGTATCAGCGTGTCGGGGCGGTCGAGGCGGGCGGGGTCGAGCAGGGCGGGGGCGAGCATGGCAAAGGCGTCCATATGGCGCGCGTATTGTATCGCCGCGTCCCGCAACGCCGTGAATGCGGCGCGTGGTTCTGCTAACATTCCTGCTCGCCCGAAAACTTCACCCACAGGCTCGCTTGGCGTGGCCTGCGGGTGGCCTTGCACCCGGAATCCGCCCATGCCGACGCCTGCCTTGCTCGCCCTTGCCGATGGAACCCTTTTTCACGGCGAGGCCGTCGGGGCAAATGGCAGCACCTCTGGCGAAGTGGTGTTCAACACCGCGATGACCGGCTACCAGGAAATCCTGACCGACGCCTCCTACGCTCAGCAGATTGTCACGCTGACCGCGCCGCACATCGGGAACACCGGCTGCAACGCCCCGGACGAGGAATCCGGCAGGGTGCAGGCCGCGGGCCTGATCGTGCGCGATGTCCCGCGCCTCGCTTCCAACTGGCGCAGCGCGGAATCCCTGCCGGACTACCTGAAGCGCCAGAACATCGTCGCGATCGCGGGCATCGACACCCGCAAGCTCACGCGCATCCTGCGGGACCGGGGCGCGCAGCACGGCTGCATCGTGGCGGGCGATTCGATCGACATCGACGATGCCATCGGCAAGGCGCGCGCCTTTCCCGGCCTGAACGGAGCCGACCTCGCCAAGGTCGTGAGCCTGCGCGAACCGGCGCCGTGGAACGAAGGAAACTACGACCTCGACGGTCAGGCATTCCGCACACCGGCCGCGAAGTTCAAGGTGGTCGCCTATGATTTCGGGCTCAAGCGCAACATCCTTCGCCTGCTGGTCGAACAAGGCTGCGACATCACGATGGTGCCCGCGCAGACGCCCGCCGAAAAGGTCATGGCGATGCAACCGGACGGCGTGTGCCTGACCAACGGTCCGGGCGATCCGGCCGCGTGCGGCTACGCCATCGACGCGGCTCGCACCCTCCTGGATGCGAAAGTGCCCCTGTTCGGCATTTGCCTCGGACACCAGCTGATGGGCCTGGCACTTGGCGCGAGGACGTTGAAGATGCCCTTCGGCCATCACGGCGCCAACCACCCCGTGAAGGACCTTGATGACGGTCGCGTACTGATCACGTCGCAAAACCATGGCTTCGCGGTCGATCCCGCCACCTTGCCGTCCAACGTGCGCACCACCCACGTTTCGCTGTTCGACGGCTCGCTGCAGGGCTTCACGCTGACCGATCGCCCCGCGTTCTGCTTCCAGGGTCATCCCGAGGCAAGTCCCGGGCCGCACGACGTCGCCTATTTGTTCGCGCGTTTCGCAAAGCTGATGCAGGAGGCACGCTGATGCCCCGCCGCACCGACATCGAAACCATCCTGATCATCGGCGCCGGCCCGATCGTGATCGGCCAGGCCTGCGAGTTCGATTACTCCGGCGCGCAGGCCTGCAAGGCGCTGCGCGAGGAAGGCTATCGCGTGGTGCTGGTGAACTCGAATCCAGCCACGATCATGACCGATCCCGAGATGGCCGATCGCATCTACATCGAGCCGATCAACTGGCGCACCGTCGAGCGCATCATCGAGAAGGAAAAACCCGACGCGTTGCTGCCGACGATGGGCGGGCAGACGGCGCTCAATTGCGCGCTGGAGTTGGCCGACCACGGCGTGCTGGAAAAGCACGGGGTCGAGCTGATCGGCGCGTCGCGCGACGCGATCAGGATGGCCGAGGATCGCGAGCTGTTCCGCAACGCCATGGATGAGATCGGGCTGGCCTCGCCGAAGTCGGCGATCGCGCGATCCCTGGACGAGGCGCGCGAAGGCCAAGCCGGACTTGGGTTTCCCTGCATCGTGCGTCCGTCGTTCACCCTCGGCGGCACCGGTGGCGGCATCGCCTACAACGTCGAGGAATTCGAGCGCATCGTTTCGCGCGGGCTGGAACTGTCGCCCGTGCACGAAGTGCTGATCGACGAGTCGGTGCTGGGCTGGAAGGAGTTCGAGATGGAAGTGGTCCGCGACCGCGCGGACAACTGCATCATCATCTGTTCGATCGAGAACTTCGATCCAATGGGTGTGCACACCGGCGATTCGATCACGGTGGCGCCCGCGCTGACCCTCACCGACAAGGAATACCAGCGCCTGCGCGATGCTTCCATCGCGGTGTTGCGCAAGATCGGCGTCGACACCGGCGGTTCGAACGTGCAGTTCGGCGTGAACCCCGCCGACGGCCGGGTGGTGGTGATCGAGATGAATCCGCGCGTATCGCGGTCGTCGGCGCTCGCCTCCAAAGCCACCGGTTTCCCGATCGCCAAGGTCGCCGCCAAGCTCGCGGTCGGCTATACGCTCGACGAACTGAAAAACGAGATCACCGGTGGCAAGACGCCGGCTTCGTTCGAACCGTCCATCGACTACATCGTCACCAAGATCCCGCGATTCGCCTTCGAGAAATTTCCGGCCGCCGACCCGCACCTGACCACGCAGATGAAGTCGGTGGGCGAAGTGATGGCGATCGGCCGCACCTTTTCCGAATCCTTGCAGAAGGCGTTGCGCGGCCTCGAAACCGGCCACGACGGCTTGAATGCCGGAGGCATCGACTGGAAAACGCCGGAAGGCATGGAGTCCCTGAAACGCGAGCTGCGCCAGCCCGGCCCCGAGCGGATCTTCCACGTGGGCGATGCATTTCGCGCCGGACTGTCGCTGGAAAACGTGCACGACCTGTGCAAGATCGATCCGTGGTTCCTCGCCGCGATCGAGGACATCATTGCCGCCGAGGCCGATGTTCGCGCAGGCGGCATGCGTGCGCTGGATGCGGCGCGAATGCGCGAACTGAAGCGCATGGGTTTTTCCGACTCGCGCCTCGCGACCCTGTTGCAATCGGACGAGCGTGCGGTGCGCCATTTGCGGCATACGCTGGAGGTGCGTCCCGTCTACAAGCGCGTGGATTCGTGCGCGGCGGAGTTCGCCACCACGACGGCGTACATGTACTCGACCTACGAGGAAGAGTGCGAGGCCGATCCGTCGGACCGCAGGAAAATCATGGTGCTGGGCGGCGGGCCCAACCGGATCGGGCAGGGCATCGAGTTCGATTACTGCTGCGTGCATGCGGCGCTCGCGATGCGCGAAGACGGTTTCGAAACCATCATGGTCAACTGCAACCCGGAGACGGTGTCCACCGATTACGACACTTCGGATCGCCTGTATTTCGAACCGGTGACGCTGGAAGACGTGCTCGAAATCGTGGACAAGGAAAAACCCACCGGCGTGATCGTGCAGTACGGCGGCCAGACGCCGTTGAAGCTGGCGCGCGCCCTGGAGGCCGCGGGCGTCCCGATCATCGGCACTTCGTCCGATTCGATCGATCTGGCCGAAGATCGCGAGCGATTCCAGCAATTGATCGAGAAACTGCATTTGAAGCAGCCGCCCAACCGCATCGCGCATACCGCCGAGGAAGCGATGGTGCTGGCGCGCGAACTCGGCTATCCGCTGATCGTGCGTCCGAGCTATGTGCTGGGTGGCCGTGCCATGGAGGTGGTGCATGCCGACGAGGATCTGGCGCGCTACATCCGCGACGCGGTCCGCGTGTCGGACAAGTCGCCGGTGCTGCTGGACCGCTTCCTCGACAACGCGGTCGAAGTGGATGTCGACGTGATCGCCGATGCCGACGGCAATGTGTTGATCGGCGGCATCATGCAGCACATCGAGGAAGCCGGCGTGCATTCCGGTGATTCATCGTGCGCGCTGCCGCCGTATTCATTGTCGCCGGACATCCAGGACGAGTTGCGCCGGCAGGTGACCCTGCTGGCGCGCGAACTAGGCGTGGTCGGGTTGATGAACACGCAATTCGCGATCCAGGGCGACGAGGTGTTCATCCTGGAAGTGAATCCGCGCGCGTCGCGCACCGTGCCGTTCGTGTCCAAGGCCACGGGCCGTCCGCTGGCCAAGATCGCCGCGCGCTGCATGGCAGGCAAGACCCTCGAAGAGCAGGGCGCGGTCCGTGAACGCGTGCCCCATTACTGGTCCGTGAAGGAGGCCATCTTCCCGTTCCTCAAGTTTTCCAACGTCGATCCGATCCTTGGCCCCGAGATGCGTTCGACCGGTGAGGTGATGGGCGTGGGGCGGAGCTTTGGCGAAGCGTTCGCGCGCGGCCACGAGGCTGCCCATATCGCGGCGCCCGCGCCCGGGGGCAAGGTGTTCCTGTCGGTGCGCGATGCCGACAAGCCGCGCTTGCTGGAGGTCGCGCGCGATCTGGTGAAGCGGGGCTTCCCGCTGATCGCGACCGGCGGTACGGCGGCGTTCCTGCGCAAGCACGACGTCGAATGCGAACGCATCAACAAGGTGCTGGAGGGCCGGCCGCATGTGGTCGATGCGATCAAGAACGGCGAGATCGCATACATCGTCAACACTACCGAAGGCCGGCAGGCGATCACCGACTCCTTCTCGATCCGCCGTTCTGCGCTGCAGCAGCACGTGACCTATTCGACCACCGTCGCGGGTGCGGCGGCATTGCTGCACTCGCTGGATTTTCGCGCGAATGCCGCGGTGATCAGCCTGCAGGAGTTGCACGCCGAACTCGACCGCCAGGAAGCCGTGCCCGGCGAACGGGCCGCCGTCGCCTGACCCTATTTGTGCGATCGTCCATGATCGTCGCATCGCCAGACCGCTTCGCAAAATCACCCGTCATGCCTCAGGCAAAACCAGAACGGCCATCCATGGCCCCCGATCAGAAGCATCTCGAGGGCAGGCTCTGACTTTTCACAACGGCCTTTTCATCAATGGGCGCGGAGTTCATGACTGCGCCCACACGCAATATAGGAGTCCCGCCATGCAGCGAGCCCCCATGACCAAAGCCGGTTCCGAGCGCCTGCGCGCCGAACTGGAAAACCTGAAGTCGGTCGAACGTCCGAAGATCATCGCCGCGATCGCCGAAGCGCGTGCGCACGGCGATTTGAGCGAAAACGCCGAATACAACGCCGCGCGGGAACAGCAGGGGTTCATCGAAGGCCGTATCCAGCGCATCGAGGCCGCGCTTTCCACCGCGCAGATCATCGATCCCGCCACGCTGAATGCCGGCGGCAAGGTGGTGTTCGGCGCAGTGGTGGATCTTGAAGATGCGGACAGCGGCGACAAGGTCACCTACCGCATCGTGGGCGACATCGAGGCCGACATCAAGCAGGGCCTGATTGCGGTTTCATCGCCCATCGCGCGCGCCATGATCGGCAAGAACGAGGGCGACAGCTTCGGCTTCGACGCACCGGCCGGTGAGCGCAATTACGAAATCGTGAGCGTGCGTTACGTGTGATCGCCTTCCGCAACTTTGCGCTGCGCCGTGGCGGCCGCCTGTTGCTAGAAGGCGTCGACGCGGCGCTGCACGAAGGCTGGAAAGTCGGCGTGGCCGGGCGCAACGGCAGCGGCAAATCCAGCCTTTTCGCGGCGATCCTCGGCGAGGTGGAAGCCGACGCCGGTGCGCTGGACGTGCCGGCCGGTTTGCGCATTGCGTCGGTCGCGCAGGAAACGCCCGCGCTGGCCGAACGTGCCATCGACCATGTTCTGGGTGGCGACGTCGAACTGGCCGCGGCGCTGGTGGACGAGGCGCACGCACAGGCGGCGGGCGACCATGCGTCGGCCGCTGCGGCACACCAGCGCATCGACGCGATGGGCGGCTACGATGGCCGCGCCCGCGCCGGACGTCTGCTGCACGGGCTGGGTTTCAAACCGGATGACCACGAAAAAGCCGTCGCGGAATTTTCCGGTGGCTGGCGCGGGCGCCTGAACCTCGCGCGCGCGCTGATGGCGCCGTCGGACCTGTTGCTGCTGGATGAGCCCACCAACCATCTCGACCTCGACGCCGTGCTGTGGCTGGAACAGTGGCTGCGACGCTATCCGCGCACCTTGATGGTGATTTCGCACGACCGTGAATTCCTCGACGGCACCGTCGATCACGTGCTGCACCTCGAGCAGGGCGTGGCGCGGCTCTACGCCGGCAACTACAGCGACTTCGAGCGCCAGCGCGCCGAGCGCCTGCACCAGCAGCAGGCGGCGTTCGCGAAGGAACAGGCTGAGCGTGCGCACCTGCAATCGTTCATCGATCGCTTCCGGGCAAAGGCCACCAAGGCGCGCCAGGCGCAGTCACGCATCAAGCGCCTGGAGAAACTTTCCGGCACCGAAGCGGTGCGGGTCGAGCGCGCATTCGAGTTTCGTTTTCCGGAACCCGAACGCCTGCCGCAGGCGATGCTGAAATTGGAGCAGGTCGACGCGGGCTATGGTCCCGCTCCCGCGAGCCATGCACGCGTCGCGCGGATATTGGCCGGCGTGCGCTTCGGCATCCAGGCCGGCGACCGGATCGGCCTGCTCGGGCCCAACGGCGCGGGCAAGTCCACGCTGGTGAAAACGCTGGTCGGCGACTTGCCGCTGTTGGCGGGCGAGCGCACCGCGCACAAGGATTTGTCGATCGGCTATTTCGCGCAGCACACGGTGGAAAGCCTGCGCGCGGGCGAAACCCCGTTCGATCACCTGCGCGACCTCGCGCCGGAGGCGCCGCCGCAGGGCTTGCGCGACTGGCTCGGCAAATGGCATTTCGCGGGAGAGCGTGCGTTCGAACCCGTGGACGGTTTTTCGGGCGGCGAGCGCGCGCGGCTCGCGCTGGCGCTGATTGCGTGGGGCAAGCCCAACCTGCTGGTGCTGGACGAACCGACCAACCATCTCGACCTCGACATGCGCGGCGCGCTGGCGGATGCGTTGAACGATTTTCCCGGCGCGCTGGTGCTGGTTGCGCATGATCGCCACCTGCTGGGGCTGGTGTGCGACAGCTTCTGGCGTGTGGCCGACGGCGTGGTCGAACCGTTCGACGGCGATCTCGACGACTACGCACGCTGGTTGCGCGCGCGCGGCGGCGAGCCCGTCGAACGTGGCGGCGCCAGGGCGTCAAAGGCCGACCCGCGCGAACGACGCCGCGAAGCCGCCGCCGAACGCGAGCGCCAGCGCATCCAGCGCAAGCAGCTCGAAAAAATCGAGGCGCGCGTGGCGAAAATCGATGCCGCGTTGACCGCCTTGCAGGAGCGGCTGGCCGATCCCGCGATCTACGAAGGACCGACCGCGGTGCTCGCCGAGATCGGACGCGAACAGAATGCGTTGCGCGAGGAAAAAGCTGCGCTCGAAACCGAGTGGCTGGCGTGCTACGAAGCATTGGAGGCGAACGCGGCATGAGCACCCTGCATGTCCTGATGCCTCCGATCGCACATGCGGACACGCATCCCGCGTTCCGCCACTGGCTGGGGCGGGGCGACCGCTTGCCGGACGCGCGTGGCGGACGCGCGGCGGCATTGCGCGACCACTTTCGTTTTTCCGGAGACGGGATTCCCGCGGCGGCCTTGCGCCATCACTGTCACGTCGGCGACCCGGGCGGTGGAAACTGGTTGTGCGCCGATCCGGCGTACGTGCGCAGCGAAGCGACGGGCGCGCGGCTGATGGCCTGCCCGGCAGGCGACCTCTCCGGTGCCGAAGCGGAAGCGCTGGCTACGGCCCTGCGACCGTTGCTTGCCGACGTTGGCGCATTGCAGGCGGATACGTCCGCGGAATGGTGCCTGCGGTTGGCTGACGGCATCCAGCCCGCAACCTTCACCAGTCCCGACGACGCGCTCGGTGCCAGCCTGATCGACGTACTTCCGGAAGGCAGTGCGGCGCGCGCATGGCGCCGTCTGTTCAACGAAGTCCAGGTTGCGCTGCACGCGCACCCGGTCAACGCCGCCCGCGTTGCCGCGCGCAAGCTGCCCGTGAATGCATTGTGGTTCTGGGGCGCGGGGGCGCTGCCCGATTCCGTGGACACCCGATTGGCGATGGTGGCCAGTGCCGACGACGTCGTGCGCGGACTGGCCAAGCTGGCCGGCGCGGTCCGCGTGGAGCCGCTGCCCGTCGCCCTCGAAAGCGCGGATGCCCAAGGTGAGGCATTGCTCGACCTGCAGCGGCTGGGCGATCGCGAACCGGCCGCGGAATGGTTGATGACTTTCGAGCGCTGGTTGCGCAGGCGCCGGTTCGACGCCATCGCGCTGTCGTTTGCGGGCGGCGAGTGCTACCGCATGCGGCACGCGCACCGGCTGCGTTTCTGGCGCCGGGGATGAACGTCGCGCACCCACCGATGCGGATCGTGCGCCGCGCAGCGGCAACGCCGTCCTCCGATTGGCCGGCGTCTATGCATCCGGTGTTGCGGCGCGTGTACGCCGCGCGCGGCATTGCGGGTCCCTCCGAGCTCGGTCATCGCCTGGCCGGACTTCTGGCACCCGACAGGCTGGGCAATATCGCGCATGCGGTCGACCTGCTCGCGACCGCGATCACCGATGACGCGCGCATCGTGGTTGCAGCCGACTACGACTGCGACGGCGCGACCGGATGTGCCGTGGCGGTGCGCGGCTTGCGCATGCTCGGCGCGCGTCATGTCGGCTACGCGGTACCCGATCGTGCGGTCCACGGGTACGGTTTGACGCCTGCGTTGGTCGAAACGTTGCAGCCGGCGCCGGACCTCATCGTCACGGTGGACAACGGCATCTCGTCGCTCGCGGGTGTCGCGGCCGCAAAAGCACGTGGCTGCGGCGTCATCGTCACCGATCACCACCTGCCCGGCGGGATACTTCCCGATGCCGACGCGATCGTGAATCCCAACCTCGCCGGCGACGCCTTTCCGAGCAAGGCGCTGTGCGGCGTCGGCGTGATGTTCTACGTGTTGCTGGCATTGCGGGCGCGATTGGGCAAGCGCAACGAAGTGGACCTCGCGCCGCTGCTTGACCTGGTGGCGCTCGGCACGGTCGCCGACCTGGTGCCGCTGGACGCCAACAACCGCGCCCTGGTCGAAAGTGGCTTGCGCAGGGTGCGCGCGGGCGGCGCGTGTCCCGGCATCGCGGCGTTGTTCGAGGTGGCAGCGCGCGATCCGCGCTGCGCCGCCGCCGAAGACCTCGCCTACGCCATCGCACCGCGGCTCAATGCAGCCGGCCGGCTCGAGGACATGACGATTGGCGTGGAATGCCTGTTGTGCGATGACGTGACGCGCGCGCGCGAGCTTGCCGGCATCCTGCACGACATCAACACGCAACGTCGTGACCTGCAGGCCTCGATGGTCGAGGAAGCGCTGGCGCGGCTTGGCGATGCGCAAGCGGGCGAGTCCGTCGGCGTGTCGCTGTTCGATTCGGCCTGGCACCACGGCGTGGTGGGGCTGGTTGCCGCCAAGGTGAAGGAATGCTGGCACCGGCCGGTGGTGGCGTTCGCACCGGCGGGCGAGGGCGACGAGTTGCGTGGGTCGGCGCGCTCGGTGCCGGGCTTCCACATCCGGGATGCGCTGGCCGAAGTCGACGCGCGTTGCCCCGACCTGATCGTGCGCTTCGGTGGCCATGCGATGGCGGCGGGCCTGACGCTCAAGCTCGCGAACTACGCCCGGTTCGCCGAAACCTTCGACGCGGTCGTGCGCGAGCGCATCGCGCCGGAAGCATTGCAGCCCGTGTTGGCGAGCGACGGGGAATTGTCACCGGACGAATTCGAAATCGAGCTGGCGCGGCAACTGCGCGTCGCCGGTCCGTGGGGACAAGGTTTCCCCGCCCCATTGTTCGACAACCTCCTGGAGTGTGTCGAGTTCAAGCCCATGGGCACGGAAGGCGTGCATCGGCGCTTGCGCCTGCGCGACCCGCGCGACGGACGCGAGCACGAAGCCGTGTGGTTCAACGCCGGCAATGAGCCGACGGTCGGCATCATGCTCCGATTGGCGTTCGAGTTGACGCTCAACGACTGGCGCGGCCGCGAATCGCTGCGCCTGCTCGTCCGGCATTGCGAGCACGCATAGCCGCCACGAAAGTGCGCCCGTGGCATGCGGCACTTGTTTCGGCATCCATCGGGTTCTCCGGAACGAGTCGGGGAGGGGCCCAACCTGCAGAAGCCACGCTCCGCCGGCGTCACCGCTTGCGGGCCAGGGTGAGGCCATCGCCGATCGGCAGCAGCGCCATGTCGACGCGTTCGTCGCGGTGCAGCTTGTCGTTCAAGGCCTGCAGTGCGCGGGTGTCGTCGTCCTGCGCGGGCCGTGCGACGTCGCCCCCCCACAAGGTGTTGTCGATCGCGATCAGGCCGCCCGCGCGGACCAGTTGCAGGCAGCGTTCGTAATAGGTGTCGTAGCTGGTCTTGTCGGCATCGATGAAGGCGAAGTCGTAACGCTCGGACTCTCCGGCGGCGATGCGTGCATCCAGCGTCCCGGTGGCGGGTGCGATCACCAGTTCGATCTTGCCCGCGACGCCGGCACGTTGCCAGTAGGGCTTGCCTGTCTCGGTGTATTCCGCGCTGATGTCGCATGCCAGCACCCTGCCGTCGGAGGGCAGTGCCAGCGCGACGGTGAGTGCGCTGTAACCGGTGAAGGTGCCGATCTCGATGGTGCGGCGTGCGCCGATCAGTTTGACCAGCAGCGCCATGAGCTGACCCTGCTCGGGCGAGATCTGCATGTTGGCGCGCGGGTGATCGGCCGTCGCCTTGCGCAGAGCTGCCTGTTCGGGATGCTCGCGCAAGCTGTGGGCGAGGAGGTAGTCGTATACGGTGTCATCGAGATTGAGGGTGCGGCGGGACATGGGGCTTTCCTTGTGCCTCGAAGGCTCAATGTTCGCACTTTCCGGCCGACAAGATCGGGGAAGGCACTTGCACCTGTCTCCGGAATCTGGAAAAGTTGCCGCCATGTCACCGTTTGCCGCCAGGCTTTTTCGTGTCCGCGCATTGAATGCGCCGGGCACCATGGCGGCCGTCGAAAACAATCGCGCGGACAATCATGCCAACCGATGGCGGGCCCGCGCGTAGCTGCAAGCTCCAATGAAGGACACACGCCGAGGCCCGCCAAAAGCGGGCCTCTTGTTTTTCGCGTGGACGATTTCTCGCGCGATGCCATCCGCGCGAAGCAGAGCCCATCACCAACGCCGACTTTCAACTACAGACGCTTGGAAAAGGATCCACATCATGTGCTCGATCTTCGGAATGTTCGACCTGCAACCGGGTGACGACGCTGCCGCATTGCGCCGGCAGGCGCTGGAGCTGTCGCGGCGCCAGCGACACCGCGGCCCCGACTGGAGCGGCGTATTTGTCGACGACAAGGTGATCCTGGTCCACGAGCGCCTAGCCATCGTGGACCCGGCGTCGGGCGCGCAGCCGCTGCGTTCGCGCGACGGCACGTTGACGCTGGCCGTGAACGGCGAGATCTACAACCATCGCGAATTACGGGCGGCCAGTGCCTACGATTTCACGACGGGTTCGGATTGCGAAGTGATCAATGCGCTGTATCGCGATGGCGGCGCGGATTTCCTTGCGAAGCTCAACGGCATCTTCGCGTTCGCGCTGTGGGACGCTGCGGCGCAGCGCTATTGGATCGCGCGCGACCCGATCGGCGTGATTCCGCTGTACTGGGGCCACGACGTGCAGGGCAGGTTGTGCGTGGCTTCGGAGATGAAGGCACTGGCAGACGTGTGCGCGGACGTGGCCGCGTTTCCACCCGGCCATGTTTACGACAGCGCCAGCGGCGAGTTGCACCGTTATTACCACAAACCCTGGCGTGACTACGCAGCGACGCGCGGTTGCGCGCCCGGCGGCCTGCGCTGCGCGCTCGAACAGGCCGTGCACCGCCAGTTGATGACGGACGTACCTTACGGCGTGTTGCTGTCGGGCGGGCTCGACTCTTCGCTGGTCGCGGCCTGTGCCGCCCGGTTTTCACGCGAGCGGATCGAGGATGGTGATCGCAGCGAAGCGTGGTGGCCGCGGTTGCATTCCTTTGCGATCGGCCTCGAGGGTTCGCCCGATCTTGCCGCGGCGCAGGTCGCCGCCGACGCGCTGGGTACCGTGCACCACGGTTTCGTCTATACGTTCCAGGAAGGACTGGACGCCGTGCCCGAGGTGATCCGGCATCTGGAAACCTACGACGTCACCACTATCCGCGCCGCCACGCCGATGTACCTGCTGGCGCGGCGGATCAAGGCCATGGGCGTGAAAATGGTGCTGTCGGGCGAGGGCTCTGACGAACTGTTCGGCGGCTATCTCTATTTCCACAAGGCGCCTTCGGCCGAGGCCTTCCACGAGGAAACCGTGCGCAAGCTCGATGCGCTGCACGCCTACGATTGCCTGCGGGCCAACAAGGCGATGATGGCGTGGGGCGTGGAGGCGCGCGTGCCGTTCCTCGATCTCGAATTCATCGATGTCGCAATGGGCATGGATGCGGCGGCGAAAATGGTGGACAAGAGCGGGGCCGGCCGCGGACGCATCGAGAAACACGTGCTGCGCGAGGCGTTCGGAGGCGCGTTGCCGGAGGAAATCCTGTGGCGGCAGAAAGAACAGTTCAGCGACGGCGTCGGTTACGGCTGGATCGATGGACTGAAGGCGCACGCGGATGCCATGGTGAGCGATCGCGAATTCGCGGCGGCCGCGGCGCGCTTTCCCTTCAATACGCCCGCGACCAAGGAAGCGTATTTGTACCGGCGCATTTTCGAGCAGTTCTATCCGGGCGAAGCCTGCGCCGCCACCGTACCGGGCGGCAAGTCGATCGCGTGTTCGTCGCCCGCTGCGCTGGCCTGGGACCCCGCCTTCGCAGCCATGGCCGATCCATCGGGCCGGGCGGTGCGCGGCGTGCACGCGCAGGCGCTGGCTTGAACGGAATCGTCTGCACCCATCGACGCGCTACTCGCACCAGCGGGCGGCTGCCGCGGCAGTATTTTCCGGGCTGGTGTTGAATGCGATGGCGGTGTCCGGCGCCGCCCTGTGGATGGCGTTGACCAGCGCCTCGAACAGAAGCAGGCTTTTTGGCGGAATGCGAATACCGCCGCCAATCACGACGCAATCGAAATGCCGGCCGGACAGTGCCCGCTCCACGGTTTCGGGGGCGGATGCGTCCGGCCGGACCACACACAGTTCCGCGTCCCAGCCGCGCGCCTTCATGTCGTTCATGGCGAACTCGATGCCCGCCTGGATCTTTTCCGCGGTCAATCCGGGCGGCAGCGCCGGATCGCTGAAGTCGACGGATTCGGGGTCCTCTCCAATGAACAATACGCGCACGGTTTTCTCCCCGGTGATCACGGCTCGCTGCAAGAACGGCGCGAGCGACGGCTCGTCAGCCCGATCATTCGATTCTCCGTACACATCCGCGGAATCACAAATCGGGCGAAGCGGCCCGGGTGATCCTGTGATCTGCATTCACGGCGGCATTACGTGCAGCGCGCTAGATTCCGGCGTTTTCAAACGAGGGCGCGTCGATGATCGCGAAGCTCGGGAGTGCCATGGGCGGGTGCGTGATGCTTGCGGCGCTGGTATTCGCAGGCACCGTTTCCGCGGCGGAGCAGGCGGGGCCAATCGCACCCGGCGACGCCGCGGCGATGCTCAAGGAAGCCGTGGCGGGCTCGTGGCGATCGCCTGCCAACAAGGCGCGCGACCCATACCGGCACCCGATCCAGACGCTGGAATTTTTCGGGATCAAGCCGGACATGACCGTGATCGAACTCGCGCCGGGCGGCGGCTGGTACACCGAAATCCTGGCGCCGTTCCTGTACGCGCACGGAAAATTGATCGAAGCGGCGCCGCCATCGCGCGGCAACGCACCGGGTCACTTCGAGCAGAAGTTGAAGGCCGACCCCAAGGTCTATGGCCACATCGCGAAAGTGGTGCCTTTCGCGCCGCCGGAGCACATGGACATGGGACCGGACGGATCGGCCGACATGGTGTTGACGTTCCGCAATACCCATGACTGGTTGAACCGCAGCCCCGCGACCCTGGATGCGGTATTCAAGGCCGCGTACAAAGTGTTGAAACCGGGCGGCGTGTTCGGCGTCACCGATCATCGCGGCAAGCCGTTCGCGGATGCCACCGAAAGCTCGAGAACGCTGCATCGCATTCCCGAGGATTACATGATCGAGGCGGGCCTGCGTGCCGGGTTCCGCCTCGCAGGCGCTTCGGAAATCAATGCCAACCCGAAGGATCCAGAGGACGTCAACGTGCACCGCCTGCCACCGGATCTGGCCGGTCCGGACGCGGAACACGCGAAGATGAAAGCGATTGGCGAATCGGACCGGATGACGCTGAAGTTCGTGAAGCCTTGAGCGAAGCGGTCTTCGTGGCGCACGCCGGCACCTCCCGGCGCGATTGTTTTGACTGTCGAGGAATTGAAATGAGCAAGGAACGTCCCGTCATCGCGGTGCTGGTCGGCAGCCTGCGCAAGGATTCATTCAACAAGCAACTGGCGCGCGCGCTGGAGAAGGTCGCCGGCGACCGTGCGGAATTCCACCGCATCCGCATCGACGACCAGCCACTCTACAACCAGGATTTCGATGGCGATTATCCACCGGCTTGCAAGCGGTTGAAGGACGACATCAACGCCTGCGAGGCGGTGCTTTTCGTGACGCCCGAATACAACCGCTCGGTTCCGGGCGTGCTGAAGAACGCCATCGACATCGCCTCGCGGCCGTACGGTTACAGCGCATTTTCAGGCAAGCCGGGCGCGGTGATCGGCACGTCAGCCGGCGCCATGTCGACCGCACTGGCGCAACAGCATCTGCGCAACATCTGCGTGTTCCTGGATATTCCGCTGCTGCAGCAACCGGAAGCGTTCGTCCGCTACAAGGAAGGCCTGTTCGCGGACGACGGCAGCGTCACCGATGACAGCGTCGCGAAGTTCCTCGGCAACTTCGTGGACAAGTACCTGGAGTGGGTGAGCAGGTTCGCCTAGCCGATGCCTTGAATTGCATCGGCTCTGAATCTGCGACGTGGCGCGCAAGGAGCGCCGCCCGAACGCCGAAGGCGGCCCTGAGCCGCGCAGCGCGAAGGGTGGGCGCCAAGGATGGCGCGAATAGCGCGCGAGGCAGGGTGCCGAGGACAGGGTTGCTTGGCGAGCGGCGAGCGCCCGACGCGCGAGCCTGGCAGCAAGCGGTTCGTCACGTGAGCGGGCATTCATCGATTCTGATCGCCATGCCGGACGCGCGCAGCGCGATCCGGAATCGGTACAGCCTTCAATGCCCGACGGTGGCGTCGCTTTCCGCGTCCGAGCCACGCCGGCGCCGGTGGCGCTGCGGAAACAGCGTGAACAGGCCGCCCAGGATCACGAACAGCGGCCACCAGGTGCCCCAGTCGAGCTGGAACAGGAACAATACGCCCACCAGCACGACGGCCGCGGCGGACAACATCGAGTACAGTACCTCGGCATCGATTTTCCCGACCGCGCGATGGCGTTCCCAGGCGTGACCCAAGGGCACGAACGCCGCCAGCAGGATGATTACCGCCCACCAGTTGCCGCGGTCGAGGAACGCAAGGTCGTAACCGAGGTTGTTGGCCAGGAGCAGCAGGCCGATCGCGATGATTGCGACAGCCGGGAAGATGCGCCACTGGCGCGCCGCAGGTCGGGTGGTTTCGGTGGTCACGGGGCACCTCCGTCGGATGGTGGCCCCAATCTAGGCTGGGCCCGGCCGCATGGCCAGTGACAGCTGTCAGCAGCCGGCGCTGACGCATGCGGCCGCCCCGAGGCTTTGCTAACATTTGCGGTCTTTCGCAGTCACCACCGCCATGCTCGAAACCAATCCGATCCGCGCCCGAATCGCGGACCTGCGCGAACGCGTCGAATCGCTTAGGGGGTATCTTTGACTACCCGGTCAAGCGCGAACGTCTGGAAGAAGTAACCCGCGAACTGGAAAGCCCGAACGTCTGGGACGATCCCCAGCGCGCGCAGGACCTGGGCCGCGAACGCGCCCGCCTTGCCGATTTCGTGGAAGGTCTGGACGGTATCAGCCACGGGCTCGATGACGCGGGCGAGCTGCTGGAGCTGTCCGCCGACGAAGGCGACGATGCCTCCATCGAATCCATCGCGCGCGACGTGGACCGGCTGGAAACCCGCATTGGCAAGCTGGAGTTCCAGCGCATGTTCGCGGGTGAAATGGACCCGTCCAACGCTTTCGTAGACATCCAGGCGGGTGCCGGCGGTACGGAAGCGCAGGACTGGGCCGAGATGCTGCTGCGCATGTACCTGCGCTGGGCCGAAGACAAGGGCTGGCAAACCGAATTGCTGGAAGCCAGCGAGGGCGAAGTCGCGGGCATCAAGTCGGCAAGCTTTCGCGTGGCCGGCGATTACGCCTACGGCTGGCTGAAGACCGAAATCGGCGTGCATCGGCTGGTGCGGAAATCGCCATTCGATTCGGACAACCGTCGCCACACGTCGTTCGCCTCCGTATTCGTATCGCCGGAAGTCGACGACGACATCGACATCGAAATCAATCCGGCCGACCTGAAGACCGATGTGTACCGTTCGTCCGGGGCGGGTGGCCAGCACGTCAACAAGACCGAGTCGGCGGTGCGCATCACGCACGTGCCGTCGGGGATCGTGGTGGCGTGCCAGACCGAGCGTTCGCAACACGCCAACCGCGATCGCGCGATGAAGATGCTGCGCGCCAAGCTGTATGAAATGGAAATCCAGAAGCGCAACGCCGAAAAGGCCGCGCTGGAAGCCACCAAATCCGACGTGGGCTGGGGCAGCCAGATCCGCAACTATGTACTGGACCAGTCGCGCATCAAGGACCTCCGCACGGGTATCGAGCGCACCGACACCCAGCGCGTGCTGGACGGTGATCTCGATGAATTCATCGAAGCCAGTTTGAAGATGGGCCTTGAAGCCGGCGCCAAGCGCGCGGATGCGTAAGTTATGCTCTTTGCCTTCTCCCGTCGGGAGAAGGTGGCGCGAAGCGCCGGATGAGGGTCCGGTTCGTGACGAGCGCTGCGAAATTTCCGAGCCCTCACCCCAACCCCTCTCCCGGCGGGAGAGGGGCGCAAGCACACAGACATGAACGAAATCGAAGCTCCGTCGCCGCTGGACGAAAACAAGCTCATCGCCGAACGTCGCGAGAAACTGCACGCGCTGCGCGGGCAAGGCGTTGCGTTTCCGAACGACTTTCGTCCGGATGCCTGCGCAGGTGACTTGCAGCAGGACACCGATGGTGTCGATGCCGAGGCATTGGCTGCGCAAGCGCGACGGGTGAAGGTCGCCGGCCGCCTGCTCGGCAAGCGCGTGATGGGCAAGGCCAGTTTTGCGCGCATCCAGGACCGCACCGGCTCGATCCAGTTGTTCCTGCAGAAGGATGCGTTGGACGAAACCTACGACGCTTTCAAGGGGTGGGATGTCGGCGACATCGTGGGCGCCGAGGGCACCCTGATGCGCACCAAAACCGGGGAATTGTCGGTGAAGGTGGATGCACTGCGCCTGCTGACCAAATCCCTGCGCCCGCTGCCGGACAAGTGGCACGGCCTGGCCGACGTCGAACAGCGCTATCGCCAGCGTTACCTCGACCTGATCGTGACGCCGGAAGCCCGCGATACTTTCCAGAAGCGTTCACGCATCATCGGATTCATCCGGCAGTGGCTCGAAGCCGAGCCGCGGCGATTCATGGAAGTGGAAACCCCGATGATGCACGTGATTCCCGGTGGCGCCACCGCGCGGCCGTTCGTCACCCACCACAACGCGCTGGACATCGACCTGTATCTGCGCGTGGCGCCCGAACTGTATCTGAAGCGTCTCGTGGTCGGCGGCTTCGAGCGTGTCTACGAAATCAACCGCAACTTCCGCAACGAGGGCGTGTCCACGCGGCACAACCCCGAGTTCACGATGCTGGAGTTGTACCAGGCCTATGTCAGCTACAACGAAATCATGGATCTCACCGAGGCGATGGTCCGCGAAACCGCGAAGGCCGTGATCGGCACCACCGACCTGAAGTGGGAAGGCCGCGACATCGACGTGGGCAAGGCGTTCCGGCGCTGGTCGCTGGCCGACGCGGTGCGTGAATACAATCCCGGGATCGGCGAGCATGAATTGCGCGACGTGGCCGCGTTGCGGGCACACTGCGCGCGGCTCAAGGTGCCGGTGAAGGACAGCTACGGCTGGGGCAAGTTGTTGCTGGAGATTTTCGAAAAGACCGTCGAGCATGCGTTGGTGCAGCCGACCTTCATTACCCGCTATCCGACCGAGGTGTCGCCGCTGGCGCGCGCCAACGATCATGATCCGGAAGTCACCGACCGCTTCGAGCTGTTCATCGGCGGCAAGGAATTGGCCAATGGGTTTTCGGAGTTGAACGATCCGGAAGACCAGGCCGCGCGCTTTCGCGCGCAGGTCGAAGCGATGCAGCACGGCGACGACGAGGCCATGCACTTCGACGCCGATTACATCCGCGCACTCGAAGTGGGGCTGCCGCCGACGGGCGGCCTGGGCGTCGGCATCGACCGGTTGGTGATGCTGCTGACCGATTCGGCATCGATTCGTGACGTGCTGCTGTTTCCATACATGCGGCCCGAAACCTGACTTTCCGGTGCGCATTTCCGCGCAGACGGGAATCGGGTGCCTCGCCACGCATGGGCACCGCATCCCGGTCGATCCACCTGCCCGGGGCGCCGGGCCCACCGCGACCCTGGAGCCATATCATGTGGTACGCCATCACCGGCATCGACGTCGAAAATTCCCTGGACAAGCGCAAGGCTGCACGGCCGGCGCACATGGCGCGCTTGCAGAAGCTGCTCGAGGACGGACGGCTGTTGCTGGCGGGTCCTTTCCCCGCGATCGATGCGGAAGACCCGGGCCCCGCGGGTTTCAGCGGCAGCCTCATCATTGCCGAGTTCGAGGATCTGGAAACCGCAAAAGCCTGGGCCGATGCCGACCCTTATCGCGCGGCGGGTGTCTATCGTGAGGTGACGGTGCGACCGTTCCGCCAGACCCTGCCATGAGCGCCGCGTCCATCGAAGGGATCCGCGCGCGGCTGGTGCAGGCGTTCGCGCCCAGCGAACTCGACGTCATCGACGAGGGCCACTTGCACATTGGCCATGCAGGCGAGGGCACCGGACATTTCCGCGTCCGTATCACGAGTGCCGCATTTGCGGGCAAGACGCGCGTCCAGCAACACCGCCTGGTGTACGACGCGCTGGCCGATCTGATGGGCCAGGGCATCCATGCCCTGGCGATCGACGCGCGGGAACCGTAGCCTGCAGCGACTCGTCGGGCAGCCCGGCTGAATATGAAATCCATTAGGATTGTTTTCCAACTCATTGAATAGGCACATCAGCCCAACTTTTCGTTGCGTCCGGCCGCGGGCCTTGGCACAGTGGCGCATTCGCCCGGCGCCTTTGCCGCCGGCCTGATTGCTGCCGTAACCTCATTTTCTGACCCAATGCGCCTGTCCACCATCAAACTGGCCGGATTCAAGTCGTTTGTCGATCCGACCGTCCTCCACCTCCCAACCAATCTCACCGGCATCTGCGGCCCCAACGGCTGCGGCAAGTCCAACATCATCGACGCGATCCGCTGGGTGATGGGTGAAAGCGCGGCAAGCCGGCTGCGCGGGGAAGCGATCACCGACGTGATCTTCTCCGGCTCATCCGGACGCAAGCCGGTTGGACAGGCCACGGTCGAACTGGTTTTCGACAATTCCGACGGCACGCTCGGCGGTGAATACGCCGGCTTCAACGAAATTTCGGTGAAACGCAGCGTCAGCCGCGACTCCCAGTCCGATTACTACTTGAATGGGGTACGTTGCCGTCGTCGCGACATCACCGACCTGTTCCTCGGCACCGGCCTTGGTGCGCGCAGCTACTCCATCATCGAGCAGGGCGTGATTTCCGACATCGTCGAATCGCGGCCCGAACAATTGCGCATCCACCTCGAGGAAGCCGCTGGCGTATCGCGCTACAAGGAACGGCGCAAGGAGACCGAAAGCCGCATCAAGGCCACGCGCGAGAACCTCGACCGCGTCAAGGACGTGCGCGAGGAAGTCGAAAAGCAACTCGATCATTTGAACCGCCAGGCGCGCGCGGCGGAGCGCTGGAAGAAGCTGAAGGAAGAGCGCTCGCTGCGGGAAGCGGAACTGCGCGCCTTGAACTACCGATCGGTGAGTGCGCAGCTGGACAAGCACCGGCAGGCCCTGCGCGAAGCCGAGACTGCACTGGAGGGCAAGCTCGCCGCGCAACGCCGCCTGGAGGCCGAGATCGAGACGGGCCGCGAAGCGCACCAGCAACACACCGAAGCCATGAACGCGGTGCAAGCCGAGGCATACCAGGTCGGCGCCGAACTCGCGCGTGTCGAGCAACAGATCAAGCACCACCGCGAGATGCTGGAACGCCTGCAGCACGACCGCGAAGAATCGGAACGCGCGTGGACCGAACTGGCCGACCACATCAACGCTGATACCGCGCAGCAGGATGAACTGAAAGCCGCCGTCGTCGAAGCCGAGCCCGCAACGGAGCGCCTGCGCGAGGCCGAGTCGCAGGCAGTGCAGGCTTTGAACGAAGCCGAAGCCGCGCACGCGGCTTGGCAGCAGCGCTGGGAAGCGCACAGCGGACAGACCGCGTCCACCTCGCGCGAGGCCGAGGTCGAGCGCACCCACATCGATCACCTCGACAAACAGGCGCTGGACCTGTCGCGTCGTCGCGAGGCCTTGCGCAACGAGCGCCAGCGTTACGACCTCGACGCGTTGACGGCGGCCACCCGGAGCCTGTCCGATGAACACGCGTCACTGAAGGCACAGGTCGAAACGCATTCGCAGAATCTCGATGCCCAGAAGGCCGCCGCCGAACGCCTGCTGGGTGAAGAGCGTCAAACCCAGACCGCACTGGCGGAAGCCAATGCGCAGAAGCAAAGCCTGCGGGGGCGGATCGCGTCCCTCGAAGCCTTGCAGCGTGCCGCGCTTGGCCGTGATCGCGACACGGCGCGGGAGTGGCTGCAGAAGGTCGGACTCGCAGGCGGCAAACGCCTGGGTGCCAGCCTGCAGGTCGGCGACGGCTGGGATCGTGCGGTGGAAACCGTGCTGGCCGGGATGCTGGAAGCCGTGCTGGTTGACGACCCCACCGCCCATGCGAACGACCTGGCCGATGTCGCGAAAACCGATATCACGCTGGTCGGCAACGGCGAATCCCTGGACGTGGATGTCGCCGGAACGCTTGCCGCCGAGGTGCGGGGGCCCGCCGCGGCCCGCGCGCTGCTGGCGCAGGTGCGCACGGCCGCATCGCTGGACGAGGCGCGCGCAATCGCAGGTACCCTCGCGCCCGCGCATACGGTGATCACCCGCGACGGCGTATGGCTGGGCGCGGGTTTTGCGCGCGTGCGCCGCGCGGAGGGTGGGCAGGTCGGCGTGCTGACGCGCGAACGTGAGCTGCACGAAGCGACCGCGGAACTTGCCGTGGTCGAAAAGCGCATCGCGGAATTGCAGGAGCGCCAGGCCCACGTGCGCGACCAGCGCCGAGCGGCCGAACAGGCCCGCGATGATGCGCAGCGTGACGTCTACAACGCTCATCGGCGCCTGTCGGAACTGGCCGGCGAGATGCAAAGCCGGCAGGGTCGCATCGACAGCGCGCGCGCGCGGCTGCAAGCCATCGATATCGAGCACGCCGACATCGAAAGGGCGCTCGCGGAAAACGAGCAGTTGCTGCAGGCCGCCCGCGGGCGCATGCAAGCCGCTGTCGCCAACATGGGCGAGCACGAACAGGCGCGCCTCGCGCTGGAATCCGAACGCCGCCATCTGCTGGAAGGCCGCGAGGCCGCGCGCGCCGATGCTCAGGAAGCCGCCGACGCCGCGCATCGCCATGCGATCGCGCTGGAGTCCAAGCGGGTCACCCTGTCGGCGCTGGAACAGTCGCTGGCCCGCATGCGCGCGCAGCACGAGCAACTCGCCAAGCATCGCGCGGAACTGGACCGGCGCCTTGCCGAGGGCGGCGATCCGATCGCCGCACTCGAAAAGGAACGCCAGGTCTGCCTTGAACAACGGCTCACGGTCGACCGCAAGCTGGTCGATGCGCGCCGCCTGGTCGATGAATACGCCAGCACCTTGCGCGAACGCGAGCAGGCCCGGCACGCGGCCGAGCAGGCAATGGCGGACGAGCGTGACGCGCTGGAGAAACTGCGCCTGGAAGAGCAGGGCCACCGTCTGCGGGCCGAACAGCTCGCCGAGGCGATCCGCAAGGCGGGACTGGAAATCGAACCGTTGCTCGCCAATCTTTCCGACGAAGTACAGCCGGAAGCCTGGCAGGAAAAGATCGCCGATCTCGATGCGCGCATCGCGCGGCTGGAGCCGGTCAATCTTGCGGCGATCACCGAGCACGCCGAGGCGGCGCAGCGCAAGGAATACCTCGACGCGCAGATGACCGACCTCACCACCGCGCTGGAAACGCTGGAAAACGCGATCCGCAAGATCGACCGCGAAACCCGCGAACGTTTCAAGGACACCTTCGACCGCGTCAACGCCGGGTTCCAGGATCTGTTCCCGAAACTGTTCGGCGGCGGCCACGCATACCTGGAATTGACCGGCGAAGACTTGCTGGACGCCGGCGTCACGATGATGGCGCGCCCGCCGGGCAAGCGGAACAGCCACATTTCGCTGCTCTCGGGAGGCGAAAAGGCGATGACCGCCGTGGCCCTGGTGATGGCGATCTTCAATTTGAATCCCGCGCCGTTCTGCCTGCTGGACGAGGTGGATGCACCACTCGATGAAGGCAACGTCGGCCGCTTCAGCCAGCTCGTGCGCGACATGTCCGAGCGCGTGCAGTTCATGGTGGTCACCCACAACAAGTCGACCATGGAAATGGCCTACCAGTTGTGCGGCGTGACGATGCGCGAACCCGGCGTGTCGCGGCTGGTTCAGGTCGATTTGGCCGAAGCGACCCGATTGGCAGGCGTGGCCGCGTAGCGGGCGTCGAAAGTCCGCGCATGGCGGTGCCGACCCGTCGCTGTCGGCTCGACAGGCGGGATGCGCTGCGCTGCTCCCGCCCCACCTTCAACGAGGGACCGATCCGTGCGGGCAGGGCGGGTGCCGACCACCTTTCGCGGCGCACGCCGATTCCCCGTAGCCATTGCGCGATACACCCTGTATCGGGCATTGTTTCGCCCCGATTTTTGCTAAAGTCCACGCCATGGACGTCGCTGTTTCCGCCACCACCCTGCGCATCATCATCGCCGCCATCGGCGTGGTGGTGCTGGTCGCGATCTATTTCTTCGGACGGCCGCGCAAAACCGAGCACGGCCGCCGCGTCGTGCCGCGCAAAACGGGCGACGAACGCGTGGATCCGGTGATCGGCAACACCACGGATGCGGAAGACGCCTCCTCCGATGCGCCGCCGCAACAAGGCGAACTGGACGTCGCACTGCAACGCGAGCTCGATCGGCTTGGCGCCACCGTTGCCGCCGACCGCAACGCGTCGTCGCAAGCCGCGCCCGTGGAATCCAGCGCGGGGCAGCGCCCGAACGAACTGGCGGTCGACCGTATCGTCAGCCTGTTCGTGGTCGCGCGCGCCGGTGAAGAATTCCGCGGCAGCGACATCGTGGTGGCTGCGGAAAAGGCCGGCCTGCGTTTCGGTGCCATGAACATCTTCCACCGGCTCGTCGACGGCCGCCCCGAGGCCGGACCGATCTTCAGCATGGCCAACATGATGAAGCCGGGCTATTTCGACATGTCACGGATCGCCGAATTGGTCACGCCCGGTGTCACTTTCTTCATTACGCTACCCGGCCCATTGCCGGCGCTGGATGCGTGGGAAGCCATGTTGCCGGCAGCGCAACGCATCGCCGAACTTCTGGGCGGCGATTTGCTGGACGAAGACCACAATGCATTGGGCCGTCAGCGCGTTGCGGGACTGCGAGAGGAATTGCGCGCGTGGGACCGCCAGCACGAAGGCCCGGTCATCGGCGCGCCGCCCCGTCGCTGATTCCGCGCGCAGCACCACGAGACGAAAATGGCTTATCCGAGTCCGGCGTTCCGCGAAGACCGCACCGAAGTCCTGCACGCCGCGATCCGCGAGCTGCATTTCGGCGCGCTGGTCACGCATCCCGAAAGCGATTTCGCGACCTCGTACCTGCCATGGGAGCTGGACGCGCCGCGCGGGCCGCAGGGCACGCTGGTCGGGCATCTCGCGCGCTACAACCCGCAATCGCAGGTGCCGCGGAATGGCATCGACGCGCTTGTATTGTTCCAGGGCCCGCACGCGTACGTGTCGCCGTCGTGGTATCCGGGCAAGCGCGACGATCCGCGCCAGGTGCCGACTTGGGATTACTTCGTGGTGGAGGCGCGCGGCACGCTCGCGACTTTCGACGACGAAGCGCGCCTCTACGACTTGCTGACGCAACTCACCGAGCACAATGAAGCCACCCGCGAACATCGCTGGCGCGTCACCGACGCGCCCGACGATTACGTCCGCAAGGAAATGCGCCACATCGTCGGCATCGAACTGCGCATCGAATCCCTGATCGGCCGCTTCAAGCTCAGCCAGAACCGCAACGCCGCCGATCAGGAAGGCGCGCGGGCGGGGCTCGCTGCCGCACCCACCGAACGCGAGCGCGAAGTGGCGAAGGCAATTGCCGCCGTGCAACGCGCGCGGGATGGCGGCTGACGGCTGAGCGACAGGGTCGGCAGCGGGCGTTCCTTCACGCCCCGAGCTGCCTCACCAGCTCGATGTACTTCTGCTGCGCCTCGTCGATGCGCATGCCGCGCAGGCGCGACCATGCTTCGTATTTGGCGGTGTTGACGAAGTCGAAGAAGCCGGGCTTGGGTCCGCAGACGTCGCCATCGGTGGCCTGCTTGTAAAGCGCGTAGAGTTTCAGCAGGGTGTCGTTGTCGGGGCGCGCCGGAAGGCGCTTGACGTCTTCGGCGGCTTGCCGGAAGTCGGCGTCGCGTTCGCTGGACACGGGCGCGCTCAGGCTTTCGGCCTGGCCGTTTTCCTGGTGGCGCGCGGCTTGGCCTTCGCCGCCGTGCGGCTGGCACGGAGTTCCTGCGCCAACGCATCGATGCGCGCGGACAGTTCCTGGAGGTCCGAATGGCTGGGCATGTTCATGCGTTTCATCGAACGCGCGATGCGCTCGTCGAAGGCCTGTTCCAGCTTGCCCATGGCGGCGGTCGTGCGCTTGCGCGCCGCTTCCACCCATGGCGTCGCCTGTTCGCGGGCCTGCTTCATTTGTTCCTGGGTGTAGGCGTGGGTTTTTTCCTGGATGCGCACGCCTTCTTCCACCAACGCATCGAAGAACTTGCCGCCTTCCTGCTGGGTACGCGCGAGTGCACCCAGCCCCGCCAGCCAGATCTGTTGCGCGGAATCCATCACGCCGCGGCTGAAGCGCTGCCCCGAGGTGGCGGCTTCCTTGGCGGCCTTGTACGGGTCGGCTTTGTCGTTCATTGCGGCATCTCCGGTGGGCGGAAGCCCAATGTACGCCAACTGGCGTTCGATTTCATGATGCGGCGGAAGCGATTCGCCGCTGCGAGCAAATCATGCGGACCGAAGAACCGCGACCGGCGAACGTTCGCGCGGCCAATCGCGAGCGTCGGGTCGCGCCGCAAGCTGCGCCAGCTCGCGCAGGAATCGGCGGCGCGGCAGCATGCGCGCGCCCATGCGCAGGAGATGTGGGTTGGGTACCTGCGCGTCGATCCATGGAAACCCGCGTTCGCGCAGCACGCGTGCCAATGCGAGCAGCGCCACCTTCGATGCGTTGGTACGGCGCGAGAACATCGATTCCGCACTGAACATCCGTCCCACCGCGATGCCGTACAAACCGCCGATCAATTCGTCGCCGTCCCAGACTTCCAGCGAATGTGCGTAGCCCAGGACGTGCAGGTTGCCGTAGGCGACCTGCATGTCCGGCGTGATCCATGTTCCGCCTTGATCCGTGCGCGGGGCCGCGCAGGCGTGCATCACCTCGTCGAAGGCGCGATCCATGCTCCATTGCCAGTTGCAGCGGCGCAGGAATTTCGCGAGGCTGTGCGAGACGTGCACGCCGTCTGTCGCGAACACGCAGCGTGGATCGGGCGACCACCACAGCAGCGGATCGCCTTCCGAATACCACGGAAAGATCCCGTGGGCGTAGGCGGCGATCAGGCGTTGCGGCGAAAGGTCGCCGCCAAAGGCAAGCAATCCATTGGGGTCGGCCAGCGCGTGTTCGGGATCGGGGAATATCCCCGGCGGAAACGCGTCCAGCGTCTGGATCTTCATCGCGAAGGATTGCGTTCGGCGAACGGCGAATGCGCCAGCAGTTCGATGCCGCGTGCGTCCAGAAGCGCGGCTTCGCGTTTCAGCGAGGCGCGGATCACCTCCCGGAATGCCGCGTTCGCGATGTAGTGGCGCGAGTGGGTGCGCGTGGGCAGGAAGCCACGGGCGAGTTTGTGCAGCCCTTGCGCGCCGGGTTCGAAGCGCATGAGGCCGTGGCGCAGGCAGTGATCGATGCCCTGGTAGTAGCACAGTTCGAAATGCAATCCAGGAACCTGTTCGCGCGCCCCCCAGTAGCGCCCGTACAGGGTGTCGCCGCCGGAGAGGAACAATGCACCTGCGATGACCTCGCGGCTCCGCCGCGCGAACGCCACGTGGCAACGGTGGGGGAACGCGGCACCGAGATGACGGAAGAACGCGAGCGTGAGGGTGGGCGTGTTGCCCTTCTCGTCGAAGGTATGGGTGTACAGGTGGTGCATGCTCCGCCATTCGGCGTCATCGAGCGTTCCGCCGTCGCGGAATTCGCATTCGACGCCGGCGTCTGCCACTTGCCCGCGTTCGCGGCGGATCGCATTGCGGCGTTTGTGGGTGAGTGCGCCGAGGAAATCCTGGAAGTCACGCCAGCCTTCCGCGTTGCGCCACTGGAATTGCCAGTCCGAGCGCGACAGCCAGCCCTCGTCGAAAGCACCCGCCTCGCTGTCGCGCAGGAAGTTGACGTGCAGCGACGACAATCCCGTCTGTTCGGTGACTTCGCGCAGGGCCCTGGCGAGGACCAGGCGATGCCCGTCCGCATCGGCGCCTGTCCCGCACAACAGGCGCGGGCCGGTCACCGGCGAGTAGGGCACCGCGCACAGGAACTTCGGGTAATAGTCGCCGCCCGCACGCTCCCATGCGTCGGCCCACGCCCAGTCGAACACGTACTCGCCATGCGAGTTGCCCTTGACGTACAGCGGCGCGGCGCCGACCAGCGAATCGCCATCGTGCAGCGTCAGGTGCTGCGCACGCCAGCCGAACGCGGCACGGATGCAGTGGTGGCGTTCCAGCCCGGCAAGGAAGGCATGGCTGACGAACGGATTGTCGTCTGCGGCCAGTGCGTTCCATGCGCCGGCATCGATGTCGTCGATGGATTCGTGGGTGCGCAGCGTCAGCATGGTCGCATTGTAGGCCAGCTTCCGCGGCGGTCCGCCAGCTGCGCCGGCCAAATATTCAATGTACTCGTCCGGCCGCGTGGCGCGTACAATTGGCGCCCCGCGTGGCCGGCAAGGGGCGAACAGGATGAGCATGCGAGTGCCGTCGATCCAGTACGCAAGGACACCGCGCGGCGATATCGCGTACCGGGTGCTGGGCGAGGGACCGCTCGACCTGGTGCTCGTCAATCCCATGAGCCGCAGCATCGAGACCTTGTGGGATTACCCTGCCAACGCCGCGCTGCTGGAACGCCTTGCGGGCTTCAGCCGCCTGGTCGTGTTCGATCGTCGCGGCAGCGGCATCTCCGATCCGCTGCCTGCCGATTTGCCGCCGACGTGGGAAGACTGGATCGAAGACATGTTGACGGTGTTCGATCACGTCGGCATTGCCAGTGCGGCGCTGCTGGCGGAACGTGATGCCGCCGCGGCCGCGTTGCTGTTCGCCAGCAGCCATCCGGGGCGTGTGCGTGCGTTGATGCTTTGCAATACGAGCGCGCGATTCCGGGTGGCGCCGGGCTATCCCTGCGGCGAAAACCACGAGCGATCGGAACGGCTGTCGCAAGCCTGGGACCAGACCTGGGGCACCGAGCAGATGGTCGCGACCACCCGCCCGACGCTGGCGGGCGATCCCGACTATGTGCGCTGGGTGACCCGCATGCAGCGGGTGGCCTATTCCCCGCGCCGGGCCGGCGCGGAGTTTCGCTACATCATCAATTTCGATGCGCGCGCGGTGCTGTCGTCGATCCGCGTGCCGACGCTGATACTGCATCGGCGCGACTTTGCGGTGATACCCCAGGCGCATGCGTTCTATCTTGCCGAGCACATCGCGGGGTCCCGGCTGGAATTGCTGCCGGGCAGCGACATGGACGTGCTGCTTCCTGGCGACGAGAAGCCGCTGGAGCTGGTTGAGGCATTCGTGTCCAACGTGCGGCCGGCCGAAAGCGGCGAACGCGCGCTGGCCACGGTGCTCAGGATGCGGGTGGCGGATTCGCAACTGGCTGCCGCGACGCTCGGAGGCCGGCGCTGGCACGAAACGCAGGATGCGTTTCGTGCCATCGTGCGTGATGAACTGGCGCGATTCCAGGGTCGCGAGATGGCCGACGGTGGTACCGGATTTCTCGTGAACTTCGACGGTCCGGCACGGGCGCTGCGTTTTGCATCGGCCGTTCGCCAGGCTGCCCGAGATCAGCTCCGCCTCGAAATTCGCGTGGGCCTCCACATAGGCGAATGCCAGCGCGTCGGCGAAACGCTGGTCGGCGATGCGGTAGAGGTGGGCGCGGGCGTGCTGCAGGCGACCCAGTCCGGCGAAATCCTGGTCACGCCGGCGGTACGCGACCTGGTCGCGGGCTCTGGCATCGAATTGCGCAGCGTCGGCGCGCACCAACTCGATGGCGTCGCCGGCAGGTGGGAGTTGTACGCGCTGGAAGGCTGACTTGGCGCGGCGGACCGCGTCAGCCGGTCAACCCGATCGAATCCAGGAACTTCTCGGCATCGAGTGCGGCCATGCAGCCGAAGCCGGCCGAAGTGACCGCCTGCCGGTAGACGTGGTCGGCGACGTCGCCGGCCGCGAACACGCCGCGCACCGAAGTTGCGGTGGCGTTCCCCTCGAGTCCACTGTTGATCTGGATATAGCCGTTGCGCATGTCGAGCTGGCCTTCGAACACGCCGGTGTTGGGCGTGTGGCCGATCGCGACGAACATGCCGGTCACCGCGATGTCGCGCTTGCTGCCGTCGGCGGTACTGACGAGCCGCAACCCGGTCACGCCGGTGTCGTCGCCCAGCACTTCGTCGACGGTGTGGTTCCACACCAGTTCGACCTTGCCGGCGTTGGCCTTCTCGAACAATTTGTCCTGCAGGATCTTTTCCGCGCGCAGCTTGTCCCGCCGGTGCACCAGCGTGACCTTGCGGCAGATGTTGGCGAGGTACAGCGCTTCCTCGACGGCGGTATTGCCACCGCCGATCACGGCGACGTCCTGGTTGCGGAAGAAGAAACCGTCGCAGGTCGCGCAGGCCGACACGCCCTTGCCCTTGAATGCGGTTTCCGAAGCGATGCCGAGATACTTCGCGTCTGCGCCGGTGGCGACGATCAGCGCGTCGCAACTGTACTCGCCACTGTCACCCTTCAATTTGAACGGGCGCTGCTTCAGGTCCACGGTATGGATGTGGTCGAAAACGATGCTGGTGTTGAAGCGCTCGGCATGCTCGGCCATGCGCTGCATCAGATCCGGACCCTGCACGCCCTTGGCGTCGCCCGGCCAGTTGTCGACCTCGGTGGTGGTGGTCAACTGGCCACCCTGGGTGAGTCCCGTGATCAACATCGGTTGCAGGTTGGCCCTGGCCGCATAGACGGCCGCGGTGTAACCCGCCGGACCGGAGCCGAGAATCAGGAGGCGACTGTGTCTGGGGGTGCTCATGTATAATCCTCGGTTTGTTTCAAGGTCCGCCGAACTTCCTCTCGTCCGCCGCCATGCGTCATCGATTGCGGCAATCCCCGACGGCAGTTGCATCCGTGACCCGGTGCGTCGCGCGCCGGGTTTCGGGTCCGCGCCGTGGCGAGTCGTGCAGCATGGGGAGTTTGCCGCGGTATTTCAAGCACGCGACGGTTGCCATTTTCGTACGAGGATGATTTCCATGCGTATTGGTGTTCCTTCCGAAACCAAGACCCTCGAGGGCCGCGTTGCCCTCGTCCCCGATGCCTGCGCGGACCTGATCCGCCACGGCCACGAGGTCTATCTGCAGTCCGGCGCGGGCGAGAAGAGCGGCTTCGCCAATGAACGCTACACGAAGGTGGGCGTGAAGATCGCAAGGGATGCGGCCACGCTGTACGGCAAGTCGGAAATGATCGTCAAGGTGAAGGAGCCGATCGAGGGCGACCTCAAGCTTCTGGAAAAGCGGCACCTGTTGTTCTGCTACCTGCACCTCGCGCCCGATCCGAAGCTCACCAGGGCGCTGCTTAAGATCGGCCTGACCGGCGTGGCCTTCGAAAGCGTGCAGGAAACGGACGGTTCGCTGCCGCTGCTGACGCCGATGTCGATCGTCGCAGGCAAGCTCGCGACCCAGGTCGGCACCACGCTGCTGCACCAGCCGAACGGCGGCAAGGGCAAGCTGCTGGGCGGCCTGGCCGCAACCGAGCGCGGAAAGGTGGTCGTGTTGGGCGCAGGCGTGGCCGGTGGCAACGCGGCGAAGCTGGCGGCCCGTGGCGGGACCAGCGTGGTGGTGTTCGACAAGCGTCCGGATCGCCTCGCACAGGCGCGCGGCTGGGGCGACAACGTCACCGCGTTGTACGCGTATGAATCCGCCGTGGCAGAGGAAGTCGCGACCGCCGATCTCGTGATCGGCGCAGTGCTGGTCCCGAGTGCGAAAGCGCCGCGCGTGGTCACCAAGGCAATGGTCAAATCGATGGAGAAGGGCAGCGTGCTCGTCGACATATCGATCGACCAGGGCGGTTGCTTCGAAACCTCCAGGCCCACGACCTGGAAGGATCCCACCTACCTGGTCGATGGGGTCACGCATTTCTGCGTCACCAACATGCCGGGTGCGGTGCCGCAAACGTCTTCGCAGGCAATCTCCGCGGCGATCCTGCCGTACGTGACGCGCCTCGCGCAGAAGGGTTGGCACAAGGATGCGATCCTCGCCAGCGGCATCAATGTCGAGGGTGGCGAGCTGGTCCATCCGGCGCTGAAGGGCATGAAGCTCTGATACCAAGCAAGGGCCGTGGGTCGGTTGGATCGTCGCGGTGCCGAGTGGCGTTCTCTTGCGTTGGGCTTCCCCGGATCGAGTCCGGGGAAGCCCAACCTGCATTTGCCGCCATTCCGGGGCAGTTCGCAGCTCCATCGCGAACGGCGCCCGGAATCGGTTTTGCAGGTTGGGCTGAGCGCAGCGAAGCCCAACGAGATGGTGCCCAGGTGTTCCCGGAAGGCACGGTCCCGCGTTCCGGCGCGCAGCTGCGCGGGATCGGACACGAACCCCGAACCCGCAAACGTGTCGGAGTAAACAGATATGCGCGTCGGTCCATGCCGGGGCTTGGCCGTCGCCGAAACGGCGTTATAGTCAGCGCGCTTGGCATTATCGGGAATCGAGGTCGTTGCGCGTGGCGCGTGCCAGAGTTCAGGCTGAAACCAGATCCGCGGGAATGAGCGATCGCACGCGACGGCTGCTGCGCGAAGCCGCCGCGCTGTTGTTGTTCCCGCTGGCCGTGTACCTGTTCGCGTGCCTGGTCGGTTACAGCGCGACCGATCCGGGTTGGTGGCATTCGGGCGTACCGGGGCAGCCTGTCCGCAACTTCGGAGGATCGGTCGGGGCGTACCTTGCCGATTTGCTGTTCCATCTGTTCGGCGTCGTCGCATACGCCTTTCCGGTACTGCTGGTCGTGCTGGCGGTCGGCGTGTTGCGGGGCTGGTACCGGCGCAACGAAAACGAGAACAAGTGGGAGCCCAGCCTGCGCCTGATCGGTTTCGTGGCGTTCTTCGTGGGCTGTTGCGGATTGGCCTGGCTGCATGCGTCCGATCCGGAATGCAGCAACGTCGCCGCCGCGGGTGGCCTGCTTGGCTGCGGCGCGGGAGGCATCCTGCACCGCGGCTTCGGCGAACTCGGCGCGTTGTTGTTGCTGTTCGCACTGGCGCTGATCGCCATCACGTGGATCACGGGGCTGTCGTGGTTCCGGGTGATGGACTGGACCGGGCAACAGGTGTTGACGGGTGCCGCGTGGGCGCGCGGCAAGTTGAAACGTGCCCCGGAAACCCTGGCTGCGCGCGCGGCGCGGGTGGAGCGCGAAACCGCGCGCAAGCAGGACAGCGAACGCCGCGCCAAACGCGAGCCGGTCCGGATCGAACCCGCACCCGCGCCGATCGTCAAGAGCGAGCGTGCCAGGCGCGAAACCCAGATTCCGCTGTTCACCGGGGCAGCCTCGGAAGGCGAGGTACCGCCGCTGTCGCTGCTGGAAGAGGCCAAGCCGCAGGCCGGCAAAGGCTACTCCGAGGAAACACTCGAAGTACTGTCGCGCCAGGTCGAAATGAAGCTGAAGGATTTCCGCATCGACGCGCACGTGGTGTCGGCGCACCCCGGTCCGGTGATCACCCGCTTCGAACTGGAACCTGCACCCGGCGTGCGCGGCAGCCAGATCTCGTCGCTGGACAAGGACATCGCACGCGGCCTGTCGCTGGTCAGCGTGCGCGTGGTCGACGTGATTCCCGGCAAGAACGTGATCGGCCTCGAGATCCCGAACGCGCACCGCGAGATCGTGTATCTGTCGGAAATTTTCGGGTCGCGCGAATACGGCGATGCGCGCTCGCCGCTGTCGCTGGCGCTCGGCAAGGACATCGGCGGTCGGCCTGCCGTGGTCGATCTCCAGAAGATGCCGCACCTGCTGGTGGCGGGCACCACGGGTTCGGGCAAGTCGGTGGCATTGAACGCGATGGTGCTGTCGCTGCTGTTCAAGGCCAAGCCGGCCGACGTGCGCATGATCATGATCGACCCGAAGATGCTGGAGCTGTCGGTGTACGACAAGATCCCGCATCTGCTGGCGCCGGTCGTGACCGACATGAAGGAGGCCGCCAACGCGCTGCGCTGGTGCGTCGCCGAAATGGAGCGCCGCTACAAACTGATGGCGGCGGTGGGCGTGCGCAACCTTGCCGGCTTCAACAAGAAGGTGCGCGACGCCGAGGCCGCCGGCCAGCCGCTGCCCGATCCGTTGTTCAAGGCCAATCCTGACGCGCCGGAAGAGAAAGCCGAGCCGCTGCAGCCGCTGCCATTCATCGTCGTGATCATCGACGAATTCGCCGACATGATGATGATCGTCGGCAAGAAGGTCGAGGAATTGATCGCACGGCTCGCTCAGAAGGCGCGGGCCGCGGGCGTGCACCTGATCCTGGCGACGCAGCGCCCGTCGGTGGACGTGATCACCGGCCTCATCAAGGCCAACATCCCGACCCGCATCGCGTTCCAGGTTTCATCGAAGATCGATTCGCGCACCATCCTCGACCAGTCCGGCGCGGAAACGCTGCTGGGCAATGGCGACATGCTGTACCTGCCGCCCGGCACCGCCACGCCGGAGCGCGTGCACGGCGCGTTCGTGGGCGACGATGACGTGCACAAGGTGGTCGAGTGGCTGCGCACGCAGGGCGAGCCGAACTACATCGAAGGCGTGCTGGAAGAAGTTCAGACGCTGGGCGACGGCAAGATCATCAACGAATCCGGCTTGCCCGAGGAAGAAGACGGCAACGATGACAACGCGCTGTACGACAAGGCCGTGCACATCGTCACCAGCAGCCGGCGCGCATCGATTTCCGGCGTGCAGCGGCACCTCCGCATCGGCTACAACCGGGCCGCGCGCCTGATAGAACAGATGGAGCAGGAGGGCGTGGTGAGCGCACCCCAGCACAACGGACAGCGGGAAGTCATTGCACCGCCCCCGCCATCATAGTTGTGCGATCATCCCTGGTCGCGGTTTCGCCGGAACAGCGGGTGTGTTGCGGGACCTGTTGGAACTGGGAGACCAGAACGGCCTTCCCCGGCCTGACTTCCCACAACGGCCGCCTTGGGCGAACCATGCGTATGTCGTCGAATTCGTGATGACTCGGACTTTTCGTCACCCCGGAATTACTCGCGCCATCCATGGCGTTCGCGCTACGCGCAACCGACTGCGTTCGCAATCCTGCAAACGCAGTCGGTTGCGATATCCGGGACCCGGTGACTTGAAAACGCAGGGTTTAACGCGATTCATCCGCCGCTGGCATCATTTGGCGCGCCATCAGGAGTCCCCTCATGCGTAAATGGGTGTTGTGGGTTGTGTTGTCCTTGTTTGCGTGCACGGCCTTCGCCGCCACCGGCGCGCGTGCGCGGCTCGATGCCTTCGCCAATGGCCTGCATTCATTGCGCGGCAACTTCAGCCAGACGGTGTACGACGCGCACGGCAACATCAGCGGTTCCAGCCACGGTCTGCTCGCGCTGCAGGCACCGCGCCTGTTCCGCTGGCAGGTCACCGATCCGTACCAGCAGCTGATCGTGGCCGACGGCAGGAAGGTGTGGGTGTATGAGCCCGACCTCGAGCAGGTGACGGTGCGCGACCAGGGCGCGGAGGAAGCGCACAGCCCGCTCACGGTACTTACCGACCTTTCGCAGCTCGACAGCGAATTCAAGACCACCGATGCCGGCAGCCGCGACGGGCTCGAATGGTTGAGGCTGGTGTCGCGCAGCAAGGAACCGCAATTCGAATATGCCGAAATCGGCTTCGACGCATCCGGCCCGCGCCGGATGATCTTCAAGGACACCCTCGGCAACCGCACCGAAATCGCGTTTTCGGGATGGGAACGCAATCCGCGGCTTCCGGCCGACTCGTTCAAGTTCGTGCCGCCCAAGGGCACCGACGTGGTGGGTGACGTCGGAGGGGAGAACCGGAACCCGCCGTGATGCCGGCGCGCTTCAGCGTTTCGTCGAGTCCGGCGAGGTACCACCCGGTTCCGGCGGGCATGTCGCCGACGCCCATCGCACCGCTTCGGCGAAATCCCGGGCGAAGCGCAGGCGCACGCCGTCTTCCCGGATGCCCATGTCGGCCAGAATCGTGCGCGGCTGCTCGCGCAATCCGGAAAGGATCACCTGGGTATGGCTGCGGCGCAGCCGCTGCAGCATCTGCGCGAGCGCGGTGACGCCGCTGCTGTCGATCAGCGGAACCTGGCCCATGCGCAGGATGAACACGCGCGGCGGCTTGAAGAACTGGTTCAATACGTCGTCCAGCCGGTTGGCCACGGCAAAAAACAACGGCCCCGAAATCTGGTACGCCTCCACCCCTGGCGGCAACTGCGCGCGCTGGTCGGGACCGGTCGGATGGATGATGTCCGCCTGGTCGTCTTCGATCAGCGTCACCTGCGATTCCATCGCCACCACGCCGGCCATCCGGTGCATGAACAGGAAGGCCGCCAACACCACGCCGGCCTGGATCGCGACGGTCAGGTCGAACACCACCGTGAGCACGAAGGTGAGCAGCAAGACCGCGCGGTCCCCGATCGGCCCCGACATCAGGTGCCGGAAACTTTCGATTTCGGCCATCTTCCATGCCACCACCACCAGGATCGCGGCCAGCGTCGCGAGCGGCACGTACTGGATCAGCGGCGCCAGCAGCAACATGAAGACGAGAAGGAAGGCTGCGTGCAGCATCCCCGCCACCGGCGTCCGGGCCCCGGAACGCACGTTGGTGGCGGTGCGCGCGATGGCACCGGTCGCAGGCAATCCGCCGAACAACGCGCTGCCGATGTTGGCGACACCCTGGGCGACCAGCTCGCAATTCGAGCGATGGCGGCCCCCGATCATGCCGTCGGCCACCACGGCCGACAGCAACGATTCCACGCCGGCGAGGAAGGCGATCGTGAACGACGCCGGCAGCAGTTCACGCGTCCGTTCGAACGGGATGTGCGGGATCGCGAAGGTCGGCAGTGCGTTCGGGATACCGCCGAAGCGCGTGCCGATCGTGTCGACGGGAAGCCCGATCAGGGCGACGACCGCGGCGCCGCCGACCACCACCAACAGGAAGCCCGGCCAGTTCGGTCGGTAGCGGCGCAGCAACATGATCGTCGCCACGCAGGCCACGGAAACCGCCACGGTCGCGGCGCTGAACCCGGGCAGGTGCTGTGCATAGGCCGCCCAGCGCGAAAAGAATTCCGCCGGCACTTTGCCCATGTCCAGGCCCAGCAGGTCCTTCACCTGGCTCGAAAAGATGCTCACCGCGATGCCGGCGGTGAAACCGGTGACCACCGGCTTCGGGATGTACTTCAGCAATGTCCCGAGACGCAGCACGCCCGCCGCAATCAACATGCAGCCGGCGAGCAGGGTGCACAGGATCAGGCCGCCGAAACCGTGCTTGTCGATGACGTTGAACACGACCGGGATGAACGCCGCCGTGGGGCCACCCACCTGCACCCGCGACCCGCCCAGCAGGGAAATCAGGAAGCCGGCGACGATCGCGGTATACAAGCCTTTTTCCGGCGTCGTGCCGGACGCGATCGCCAATGCCATCGCCAGCGGCAGTGCCACCACCGCCACGGTCAGGCCGGCCACCAGGTCGTGCCGGAAATCGTCGAAGTGATAGCCGCGACGCAGCAGCGTCACCAGCTTGGGGACGTACAACTGCAGGCTCGATGCGGCCACAGGCTGTGACGTGGACATGGCTATCCGTGCGAACGAACAAAAGCGCGTACTCTACTTTCGAACGCGCTGCGCATGTTGATCGGCGTCATGCTCCAGGTAGCCCGCGTCGGCTCGGGACATCCGCTCACGGAAGGCGCTTGGCCGCCTGGTCGGCGCCGTTCTGGTGCAGGACGAGTGCGTCGACCTTGCCGTCCGCCCCGCGCTTGAAGCTGAGCCGGGCGTCGACCACCGTGTAGTAGAACTCGTCTTTCGCGCTGGGGTAGACCGGAACCGCCGGCTGTCCGGTCAGCTGCGCCTTCAATTGGCCTTGGTCGAGCGTGATGTCGAATACCGCGCCGGGTGCCAGTTGATAACGGCCGACGTACTGCTTCAGCGTCGCCGTGTCCAGGTGGACGGTCTTGTGGCCGCCGAGCTCCGCGGCTCCGGCGGCATCGAGTTTGGGCGCCGGCATGTCGTGGCCGCTCTGGTGCAGGACCAATGAATCCACCTTGCCCTTGTCGTCCCGCTTGAAGTCGATCCGGATGTCGGTGATCTTTGCAAAAAACTTGTCGGTGGCGTCCGGGAAGATCGGGAATGCGCCCTGGCCGGTGGCCTGTGCGAGCAGTTGGTCGCCTTGCTGCATCACCGTCAAGACGAAGTCCGAGGCAAGCCGGTACTCGCCGACGTAGTCCTGGAGCTGTTTCGGCGACAAGGCGATTTGTTTCCGGGCCGGCGCCAGGGGCGCGTCCGGGAGCAGCGTGGCGAAGCCGAGGTCGTCCACCGACTGCTGGATGTTGGTGAGGATCACCACGCCACGTGTTCCGTCGGCGGTGAAGCCCAGGAAGCTCGCGTAGCCGCCCGTCATCCCGTTGTGCCAGACCACGTCGCCCGACTTGCCGTGTTTCGTCATCCACGCCAGTCCGATGCGCTTGTCGCCGCCCACCGCGCGGCGTGGTTGGTGCGCGAACTTCATCGCGCGCCGCAGTGCGCCTTCGCCACGGCCCATGTTGGCTTCGAGGTAGCGCAGCATGTCCGCGCCGGTGCTGTTGATCGCACCGGCGCCGGCCAGCGCGTCGAGATGCCAGGGTTGCGCGGGCTTGCCTTGCTCGTCGTGGCCCGGCGCCCACCTCGGATCGAGCGGTTCCTTCAGGGTGGCGCTGGTCGACGCCATGCCGAGCGGTCCGAAGATCCGCGATTGCAGGAGTTGCGGGTAGGAGGTCCCGGCGTGCCGGGCGAGGGCGTAGCCGAGCAGGCCCAGGCCGAGATTCGAATACTCGTACTTCGCGCCGGGGTCGCGCGGGAGCTTGTAATCGGCGAGGAACGATTTCAGCTTCACGGCATCGTAATCCGCGTAGGGGTCCTTCGGATCGGCAGGCTGCATGTTGGTCGGCAGGCGCGGCAGGCCGGAATCCTGCATCGCGAGTTCGCCGAGCGTGATCGTCTTGCCATCGCGGGACGGAATCGTGAAACCGGGCAGCAGGTCGGCCACGGGCGTGTCCAGTTTCACCTCGCCGCGGTCCACCGCTTCGGCAAGCAGCGTCGCGGTGAAGGTCTTGGTGACCGAGCCGATCTGGAAGAGGGTGTCGGCATCCGGTGCCTTGCCGTTCGGCAGTTTGCCGAATCCGTAAACGTCGCTGCGCCCACCATCCACCACCGCCACGACCATCGCCGGGTATTCACCGGCCGCGATGCGCGCCGTGATGGCTTGTTCGACACGCGCCGGCAGCAGTGGTGCCGACGATGGGGATGCCGCAGTCCCGGCGAGCGGAGTCGCGAACAGCAGCGCAAACAGGACGGGCAGGCGGCGCATGTGGGGCTCCGGTTTGGTCGCGGTCACGGTCGCAAGAGCCTAGCGTCCGGTTCGGCAACGTGTCAAGTTTACTTGACACATGCCGGATGAATGGCTGCCCGCCACGCGGATGCCTGGAAGCGCGGGATTCCCTAAGATGCGGTGATGCCACGTCGTACCGCCAGTCCCGCCAGCAGCACGCTGTTTCCCGAATCCGATGCGCTGAAGCCGCTGGCGGAGCGCATGCGGCCGCGCACCCTGGACGAGATCGTGGGGCAGGATCGCCTGCTCGGGCCGGGCACCGCGCTGCGGCGTGCGCTGGAAGCGGGCAGCGTGCATTCGATGGTGCTTTGGGGGCCGCCCGGCTGCGGCAAGACCACGCTGGCGTTGCTGGTCGCGCAATACGCCGACGCGCACTTCCAGGCGATCTCGGCGGTGCTGTCCGGACTCGCCGACGTGCGCAAGGCCCTGGCTGAAGCCGAGGGCCTGTACGCGCAGGGCCGGCGCAGCGTGTTGTTCGTGGACGAGGTGCACCGCTTCAACAAGGCCCAGCAGGACGC
>JBIQLN010000009.1:0-112824 GCA_044464225.1 Rhodanobacter sp.
GCGCGCAGCCGCGCCTATGCGGCGATGATCGAACGCGGCCGGCAACGGCTGCCCGAACTGTTGAGCGGCGGCTATGAGTCTGGAAGCGAGTCTCTGCAGCGCGCTGAATAGCCTCGTCTCGGATCGCGTGTATCCAGACGACACGGCCGGCGCACCCGTGCCGCTGGTGTACCCGCTGATCCTGTACCAAATGGTCGGCGGCAAGGCCTACGAGTACACCGATCAATCGATGCCCGACCATGACCATGCCCGCGTGCAGGTTGTCGTGTGGGCCAAGACGCGACTGGAAGCATCAACGCTCGCAAGGCAGGCGCGTAGCGCAATCCTGACCGCGATCAAGCCGGCCGAGACCTACGGCGCGGCGGTCAGCTTGCGTGACCAGGAATTGAACCTGTACGGGTCAAGGCAAGATTTCGGCATCTGGTATCAGCCATAGCCGACAACCTAAGTAGTACCCACCGACCGCCGCGAGGCGGTTTTTGTTGCCCATCGTCCGAGGAAACCACCATGTCCCAGCAATTCCCGAACGGCACCGTGTTCAGCGTTTCCACGGCGCTTGGCACGGCCCTGAACTTGTCGGCCATCAGCAATGCCGACCCCGCCGAGGCGACCACGACCGTGCCCCCCGCCGACGGCACCATTGGCGTGCTGTCGTCCGGCTGGCCGGGCCTGAATCAGCGCGTCGCGCGCAGTGCCAACTCCGCCTCGACCACCTTCGATCTGGAAGGCTTCGACACCACCGACACGACCAAGTATCCGGCCGGTGCTGGCACGGGCACCTTCACGCCGGTATCGACGTGGGTCGCGCTCTCGCAGGTGACCGGCATCGAGAAGTCCGGCGGCGATCAACAGTTCTACCAGTGGCAATACGCCGAGGACACCTCCAACCAGCAGCAGCAGCGGCCGACGTTCAAGAACGCCAAGTCGCTGAAGCTGACGCTGGACTTCGATGACTCGCTGGCGTGGTATGACGCGCTCAAGAGTGCCGACGAGGCGACCGATCCGGTCGTGCTGCGCGCGGTGCTGCCGAACGGCAAGACGCTCTATTACTACGTCTACCCGTCGTTCGATGCCGACCCGTCGATGAACCTCAACCAGAACATGCAGGTCGTGGCGACGTTCTCGCAGATCTCGCCGTTCACCAAGTACGGAGCGGCGGCCTGATGTTCCACATCGACGCGAAACCGACCTTCGACGCGAACCTGGTGATCGTCGGGCAGGGCCGGGAGCAGACGCTTGCCGTTACGTACAACCACATGCCCAAGAGCGAGTACCTGGCGCTCTTGGGTGATGTGCGTGACGGCAAGGTCAAGCCGGCCGAGGCGATCCTGAAGCTGGTCGGGAAGTGGAACGCGGATGCCGACCTCTCGCAGGAGTCGATCGAACGCCTGGCCGAACAGCAGCCGGGCGCCGACTGGGCGATCATCGAAGGCTACAGCGAAGCGCTCGGAGTATCCCGCAAGGGAAACTGATCGCCGCCACCCAGGCGCTGTACTGGCGGCGCCCGGCGGCGGCGGAACTTCACTTCGGGGTTGACCCGGAAGACTTCCCCGAGCCCGAGGTCGGGCTGTGGCCAGAAAACTGGCCGGCGATCCAGTTGTACCGGCAGTTCAGTACCCAATGGCGCATCGGCTTCAACGGCCCGACCGGCTTGGATTACGGCGTGATCCAGCATGAGCTCGACCGCCGCAACCTTCCCCCCGACGACTACGACGACCTCATGGCCTGCATTCGAGTGATCGAGCAGGCCGCACTGGACGAGTTCCATAAAGATGGCTGACGAAGCTACCGACAGCGTAGGCACTGCCTATATCGACGTTCGTGTGCGCACGGCGACGATGCAAGCCGGGCTCGACGCGGCCAAATCGAAGGTGTCGAATCTCGGCGCGCAGGCGGAGGCCGAGTTCAACAAGGCGAACTCGAGCACCAAGCGCTATGCCGACAGCCTGTTGCGTCAGGCCAATACCATCGGCAAGACTCGCGCCGAGCAGGTCGCGTTCAATGCGCAACTGAAGATCGGCGGCGAGCTGGGCAAGAAGATCGCCGAGACGGCGTTGCTGCGCGAGGCTGCGCTCAAGAAGGAGACGACCGCCATCGCTGGCGCTGCGGCGGGCTATGCCGCCACCGGCAAGTCGGCGCGCGAGATGGCCTTCGCCATGCGCACCCTGCCGGCGCAGTTCACCGACATCGTGACGGCGATTGCATCGGGTCAGCGACCGACGACGATCCTGCTGCAGCAGGGCGGCCAGATCAAGGACATGTTCGGCGGCATCCGGCCGGCGCTGTCCGCGGTCGGCTCGCAACTGTTGAAGCTGATCAATCCGTACACCGCGGCAGCCGCAGCCGCGGGCGCCTTGTTGCTGGCATGGAAGCAGGGCAGCGACGAGATCGAAGCGTACAACAAGGCGTTGGCGCTCACCGGTAGCTTCGCCGGCAAAACCGCCGACCAATTGCAGGACATGGCGAAGGCGCTGGATAACGTATCCGGCGTAACCGAACATGCGGCAGCCGCGGCCATTGCGCAGGTCACGCAGACCGGCAGGTTCTACGGTCAGCAGATCGAAACCGTGAGCCGTGCCGCACTGGAGATGCAGCAGGCGACCGGGCAGGCCATCGACAAGACCATCGCTGATTTCGAGCGGTTGGCCGATGACCCCGTGAAGGCGGCTGTCGAACTCAACAAGCAAATGCACTTTCTGACGGTCGCGACCTACGACCAGATCAAGGCGCTGGAAGAGCGCGGCCAGAAGGACCAAGCCGCCGCACTTGCGCAGGGCGCCTACGCCAAGGCCATCGATCAGCGAAGCAAGAGCGTTCGCGGCAGCCTTGGCTATCTGGAAACCGGCTGGAACTCGGTCAAGGATGCTGCTCGCGAAGCATGGGATGCGATGCTGAACGTCGGGCGTCCAACGACGCTGCAGGACAAGATCAATACGATCCAAAAGCAGATCGAGACCGCGCAGCGGAATTTCGTCGACCCGGTAACCGGGCGCGAGATCAAGCTATCGGATCGCGAAAAGGCGGAACGTGACAAGACCGTCGAGAACCTGCGTGCGCAGCTTCGCCAGTTGCAATTGCGCGAGCAGGTTGCGCCGGGCGGTGACTTGTACGCGGCAGGCCAAGCGCTTGCTGCACAGTCAGCGCAAAAGCTGATCGACCAGGCCGAAGCCAAGAAAGACAAGGCCGAGCATTCGTCGCGCGCCAGCCACGGCGCCACCACGCGCGACAACAGCGACAAGCTGCGCCAGATGGGTATCGATGATATCCAGAAGCAGATCGAGGCGCAGGGCAAGCTGGATGACGCGAAGGCAAAGGCCAATGCAGCCAATGCAGCCGATGCTGCCTACGCCGCGCAGCTACAGGACCAGCTTTCCACCCGCAAACAGCAGATCGACTTGCAGATCATGGCTGTGGGCATGGGCCGGCAGGAATACGCGCGGCAATCCGAACTGGTGGAGATTTACGGCCGGTTCGATCACCAGCTTGCGCAACTCAACCAGGAACGCGACCGCGGCAGCATCACGACGGAGCAATACAACCGCCGCCTGCAGGATCTGAAAAAGAACGAAACCGACACGATCAACGCCGTCGTCAGTGGCTTCCACAAGATCGACGAAGCGCGATCGGATTGGCGCAACGGGGTCATGGCGGCGCTGGAGGATTTCCGCGACCAATCCGCCGACGTGGCGGCCCAGACGCAGGGCGTGTTCACCAACCTGTTCAACGGAATGGCCGATTCCGTCGCCAACTTCGTCAAGACCGGCAAGTTCAATCTGGAGGATTTGGCCCGATCGTTTCTTGCCGACGTGGCTCGAATGGAAGCCGCGGCCGCCGAATCGGCGATCATCGGATGGCTTGCACATGCATTCAGCGGCGTAGCCGACAACGGCTCGGCAGGCTACGCCAGCTACAGCGCCGCGACGTACGGCAATACCGCTATCGGCGCCGGGCGCGCGGCTGGCGGTCCCGTAGAGCCGGGCAGCATTCATCCAGTGGTCGAGAATGGCCCGGAACTGCTCAAGGCTGGCGGAACTACCTATCTGATGATGGGCGACATGGGCGGCCAAGTTGAGCCGCTGCGTCCTGTCGGTGCGTCACAGGGCGGCGGTGCCGGCGGCAACGTCTACGTGAGCGTCGAGGTCAAAGGCGGTGACGGCAACGCGAAGGTTTCGCAGCAACAGACGACCGACGGGCAGGGCAACAAGATGATCAAGCTCATCATTGACCAGGCATCGGATCAGGCAGTGAGCAAGGTCAACAGCAACATCGCCCGCGGCGGCAGTACCGGGCAAATATTGCAACAAACGTTCGGCTTGAGTCGACGCGGCATCCCGGTGGCGGGCTGACATGAGCAATCCGACCTGGCCTAGCACTTTGCCGTCACCGATCGCTGACGGCTCCCTGCAATACGCGCCGCTGTTCGAGCCGGTGCTCGCGACGAATATGGAAGCCGGCGCGCCTAAGTATCGGCGCCGCGTGACGTACGTTCCCGAGACGTGCCAGGCGACCGTCGAGCTCACCGGCACGCAATGGACAACGCTCATCACGTTCTATGACACAACGCTCAAGGGCGTCGGACGGTTCGACTGGAAAGATTTCCGCACTGGCGATGCGGCGACCTACGTATTCACCAAGCGGCCGGCGCCGACCCAGATGGCGAACCAGCCGCGGTATTGGTCCGTGCAACTGCAGCTGTTGAAGGTGGGCTAACATGCGCCAGGTATCGGCAACCGCCCTGCAGGCCATGCTGGCGCAGGACACCGCTGAAGTGTTCGTGCCGATCTTGCGGATCGAGCATCCCGACCTTTCCGCGCCGATCCTGCTTGCCTACAATACCGAAACCGTGCACCGCACGGACGGCGATTACCTGCCCTATGCGTTTCAGGTGAACTTGCCGGCGCAACTGGACGAGGAAATCCCGACCGTGCAGTTGACGGTCGATAACACGGATCTAGCCGTCAACGACAAGATTCGTTCGCTGGTTGGCAAGCCGACCGTCACGCTGTCGGTGGTCTTGGCAAGCTCGCCCAATACCGTCGAGGCTGGCCCGTTCGTGATGTCGCTGCAAACCGCGCAGGTGGACGCAAACACGATTCAGGGCACGCTCGGGTACGAGGATGACGTGTTTGCACAGAATGTGCCGGGTCAGAACTATTTGCCGTCAAATTCGCCCGGCCTGTTCACGTGATCCCGACATGGGCAGGTGAGTACATCGGGCTTCCCTATGCCGACAAGGGCCGCACTCGCGAAGGTGCTGACTGCTGGGGTGGCGTGCGAATGGTCTACCGGGAAGTGTTCGGCGTGGGTTTGCCGGATTACGCCGACGCCTACACCAGCGCGGACGAGCGCGACAGCGTAGCGCCAGCGGTCGAGGCAGGACTGGCCGAAGGGTGGGCGAAGGTTGAGGCCCCGCAGTGCGGTGACTTGCTGGTATTGCGAGTAGCGGGCAGACCTTGGCATTGCGCGATCATGGTCAATGAGGCCCAATTCCTGCACTGGCCGCCGCCCAACGAGCGCGGCGAGCAGCAGCTATCCTGCATTGACCGGATTGACGCGCCACGCTGGGCGAAGCGCATGGGCGGATTCTGGCGGTATACTGGAAGCCCGACTGAACAGGGCAGCGCACCATGAGAACCGGTCTCCTTGCATTTTCGCTCGCTGTCATGCTGTCCGGGTGCGTCAGCACGCCCGCGCAGGTGGCTGCCAAGAAGCCAGCGCTAGTCGCGCACAGCAACAGAACGGTCGCGGAAGTATCGGGCTGCATCGCGCCGAAGATCGGGCAGCTTTGGCCTTTCGTACAAGCGCTGCCCATCGAAGGCGGGACACGTATCGCAGGTGACGGCTCAATGTCGATTCCGAAAACGGCGCTGGTTGTGGACATAACTGCCGAAGGCAACGGATCACTCGTCACCTATATCCCGAACAATGATTCGGTCTCCGATTCCAATGAGGCCGCTGTCAAAAGCTGCATTTGATCGACACTCATTCGACTACGAACCCCGCTCCGGCGGGGTTTTTTATTGCCCGCGAGAAACCCATGCCGGACGGTTCAACCCTTGTCGCCAACCTGTCACCGTTTCCCGACGGCAGCGAAACGCTTTACACGAAGTTCCGCGCCGGGCTGACGCTGGCGGAAATGCTGGGCAAACACGCATCGCATTCGATTGCGGTGCGCGTGGGCGGGGAACTGGTGCCGCGCGAGATGTGGGCGCGCGTACGTCCGAAGCCGGGCGCCATGATTCACGTCGTCTTGTATCCGCAAGGCGGAAAGGCCCGGAAGTGGGTCGCGATCATCGCAATGGTGGTGATCACGATCCTGTCGTATGGCGCGACCGCAGGATGGTTTGCCACAGCGGGCGGCGCGTTTGCTGCCGGTTCGGCGTCCGCGATGGCGTTGGCGGTTGGCATTTCGGTTGTCGGCTCGCTACTGGTCAACGCACTCATTGCGCCGCCGGTGCCGAAGGGCATGGGTGGCGGCGATCCGTTCCAGCAGCTTGCATCCATTACCGGCACCAGCAACCAAGCCAATCCCTACGGGTCGATTCCATGCGTCGTCGGGACCATGCGTTATTTCCCGCCGCATGCCGCACTGCCGTACACGGAGATCAGTGGCGACGATCAATACCTGCGCATGATGCTGGACTTGGGCTACGGCGATTTCGACGTGTCTGATATCCAGATTGGGGGCACGCCGATCGAGAGCTATCAGGATGTCGAGTACGAAGTCACCACCTCGCCAACCCTGTTTAGCCAAGACATCTACGAGTCGCAAGTCGGGATTTCGCTGAATACAACCGGCGACACGGCCATGCGCACGACGCAGACCGCCACGACGGAAATTTCGCTTGATCTCGTTGGGCCGGGCGGCGTGTTCGGGGTGGACGCGAAGGGAAACACGGTCACCGGCACCATCGGTTTCGCTATCTCGTATCGCAAGACTGGCACCACCGGCACATGGACCGGCGTTGGCAGCGCATCGGGCCTGACGCTGACCAATGGCCTCGCGAGCACGGGAGGGGCAGGAATTACCCTGACATCCGGCGCGCGCAAGGTTTATCGCGGCGGCCTTCGCTGGAAGGTGCCTTCAGGTCAATACGACGTGACCGTCACGCGCACGACGGCCAAGGGCATCGGGTTCACGGGTGCCGTGGATACGAACAGCGTATCCGATCAGATCGCATGGTCGGTGTTGCGTTCCGTCAGCCCGAAGAACCCATCCACGACTGGCACAACCAAACTCGCCATCCGCATCAAGGCATCGGATCAGCTTCAAGGCATCATCCAGAATCTGTCCGTGTTGCTGGCGCAGAAAGTGCCGATGTGGGACAAGGCCAATCAGGTCTGGCTCACGGCCGCGGAGACGCAGAACCCGGCATGGCTTTATGCGTGGTTGCTGACGCGTTGCCCGGCGGTGATTAGACGCTTGCCCGATTCCAGGCTTGACCTCGACGGCATCGCAGATTGGGCCGATGAATGCGCAGCAAAGGGCTTTGTGTGCAATTTCGTCATGGATTCGTCGCGGCAACTCGGGGATGTATTGCGTGACGTACTGGCAGCCGGCCGCGCCTCGTTCGGGCTGCGAAACGGCAAGTATTCGGCGGTGCGCGATCTCGCGCAATCCGTACCCGTCCAAATGTTCACGCCCTCCAATTCGTGGGGCTTCAGCTACGCCCGCGTTTTCAGTGATCTCCCGCATGCCTTGCGGGTGAAATTCACCAATCCCGAGGCCAACTATCAGCAAGACGTCACCATTGCCTATGCCGATGGATACAGCGAGGCGAACGCGACGCGCTTTGAGGAATTGGACCTTCGGATGGTCACGGACCCCGATGCGGCATGGAGGCTCGGGCGGTATCACCTGTCCGTCGCCTACAACCGGCCGAATACCTACACGCTGAACGCTGACATCGAAAATCTTGTCTGCGAGCGCGGGGATTTGGTGCGGGTCGCGCACGACATCACCGAATGGGGGCAGGCATGGGGACGCATCAAGGCGGTATCCGGTGATGGCAAGACCATCACGCTTGACGGTCCGGTTGACCTTGACTCCGGCACGAGCTACCAATTCCAGGCGCGTAAATCAGACGGCACGCAGGCCACGCAGAACGTCACCACGGCAGCCGGCAATGACTTGACGACATTGGCATTGGCGGCCACAACCGGCGCGGCGGTGGGCGACTTGTGGGTTCTTGGCGCGGTATCGCGCGGGACCGCTGACTTGATTGTCAGGGCCGTGCGTCCTTCGGACAACTTGAGCGCGGAATTGACCTTGGTTGATGCCGCGCCAGCCGTGCTCGCCGCCGACAGCGGCACCCCGCCGCCGTTCGTATCGTCCATCACCGGGCAGGCGTGGTGCGATGCACCCGACCCGCCGCAGCTGAACTTGATCGTGACTGGCGCGCCGAATGATTCCGGCGCGTTCAATCAGGGCGGTGGCGTTTCGTTGCCGCCGCAGGGCGGCATTCTGCGCGGTGGTGGCGGTGGCGGTAACACCACATTCAACGGACGCCGGGCAATCAGCCTGCTATGACCAAGACCGCAGCCGTCGCCTTTGAGGTTCGCTGGCGCAAGAGCGTTGACCCGGACGGGCAATGGTCCAGCCCCGTGCGCGTGGGTGCCGATGGGCATGTGAAAGTGCCAGGACTGGAGCGCGTCAACGACTACGTGTTCGAGGCGCGCGCCATTTCCGGATGCGGGGCAAAATCCGCATGGGCCACGCAGACGTTCAACATGCCGGATGCGCCGACCGGGACGTTGACGCTGGCCGACCTCAAGACCGAAGTCACCGACGCCCAAGCCGACGCCGACGCCGCCATCACGCAGCTCGCGGCCATCGCGAGTGACAGCGTACTTTCGCCGGCCGAAAAGCCGACCGTGATCCGTGATTACGGCGTGCTCACTACGGAGCAGGCCGGGATTGACGGACAGGCGAGCGCCTACGGGATCACGACGGAAAAAACGGCTTATGACAACGCGGTGAGCGCGCTCACCACCTACCTCAATGGGCTTACCTCACCGAAGGCGTGGAACGACAAGAGCGGCAACACCACGATTGTCGCAGCGACCTTCAAGAGCAAATTCACCACCGTTTACACGACCCGTCAAACCCTGCTGAATGCCATCTATGCCGAGGCCAAGCAGCGCGCGGACGATGCGCAGAACACCGCCAACACGGCGACGGCGCTCGCCTCGCAAGTGGCGGTGCTGAACGCTGGATTCGACGCCGGCGATACGGGCTGGAGCAAGGGCACCGGCTGGTCGATCAAGTCAGACGGATCATTCGGCCACGGCACGGGCTATGCAGAGCGTGTCGGCGGTGCCGATGGCGCACTGCGCAACAACGCCGTGTGTTTCGTGCAGCCCGGCCACAGCTACAAGGTGCAGGCGCTCATCAAGGCCATTGGTGCGAACGGACAGTGTTACGCCCGCATTTCGTGGCGCGACCTCAACGACTCTGAAATCGGCACCACCAACGGTGACCTGATTACCGGCACGACGGTGGCGGGTTCCTTTGCGGTGGGCATGCCGCCTGCGGGGGCTGTATTTGCTCATGCTGAGATTGCGGCGACCTCACATACCACCGGCACCTATCAGGTGGACAACGTGGTCTCGACCTTGCAGCCCGCAACGGCCGACGAAATCGCCGAAACGGCTGGCAAGAAGTGGGCTGGTCAATCCGGCGCGGATGTCACGTCGGACAATGTGAGTTACGGACCTAACGTCATCATCAACCCCGGCGCCGAGACTGGCAGCCTATCACCGCATTACGCCGATGGCGGCGGCGGTACGTGGTCGATATGGAAGCCCGCTGACCGCAACCATTCCGGCTCTGGCGCATTCCGCTTCGATTACGCCGGGCAGTCCGGTCCCGCGAACCTGTATTTCAACGGGCAGGCTTACACCGACACCAAGCGGCAGGCGGCGGCGCGCGAAGGCGAAATATGGCGGTTCTCCGGTTGGGTTTACGATTGGGGAAGCGGCGCAATGGGATCGATCCGACAGGCGATCGATTTCCGTGGGCGTGACGGCACGCTCGTGAGTGGCGGATTTTTCTCCGTGAGCGTGACGGAGGATCTTGGCACGGGTGCCTATTTCGAGGTATTCGGCAAGGCGCCGACGGGCACGCAATGCGTGAATGCGCGCATCATTGTGGACTCGGCTGGTACGTCCACTGCGTTAATTGTGGATGACGTTGAACTACGCAAAGCGACCGTGGCCGATGCCGGCTCGGGCGTGGCGCTTGGCAACCAATTCAACCTTCCCGCCATAACCTTCGCGGGCATCAGCGCGATGCCCACCAGCAATCCGATCAGCTTTTCAATCAGCGGCACGACCATCACGTTCAGCGTCGCCGCGTTCACTATGAACGCAGGCAGCGGCGGGACGGTGAGTTATTCGGCATCGAGCGCCAGCCGCAGCGACCAATCGGCGGGCACCACCCGGACCTATTACCTGTTTTACATCGACCACGGCGCCAAGGGCGGCTCGAAGGCCCTGCAGGCCACCGCGTTTCTGTCCACGCTCGCGGCGTCAGACGACAACGTGTTCATCGGCTCATGCACCGTCACCATTGCATCGGGCGGCGGCGGATCGAGCGGCACGGGCGGCGGCGGCGGTGGCGTGCTGCCTCCACCGGGTGGTGGCGGCTATCCCATCCCATGAGGCACCTGCCATGAGTTATGTGAAGATCGATCCCCAGCCGTCGGGCCTGCAGCCGGGCGAAAGTGCCGTCACGCTCGACAGCGGCGAAACCATCGCCGTGTCGGTGGCGCTGATTCCACAGGCGAACAATGCGCCGTCGTTTGTCGATGCGTTGGCCCGGCAGATCGACGCGGGTGGGGCCGCAGTTCTGGACGCATCGGGCCAAGCCGTAACCACGGAATTTCGCTACACCCCGCCGCCGAGTGAGGCCAACGACCCCACCGCGCTCGCGGCTGTGCAGAAAGATTGCCTGATGGCGGTCTTGGGCGAACCGCTGACCGGCCCGCTTAATGATCCGATCCATGCGGCAGCCATCGCCAATTGCAGCATCCGCAACCGCATCGCGGCGCTGGCCATCGCTGGCCCGGCAGACGCTGGGGCGCTTTTGTAGTTGACGTGCGCACAATCAAGGTCCATTATCCGAATAACCGAAGCCGACCCTAAAAGGCGGTTTTTTGTTGCCCATTCCAAGCCCGCCACGAGCGGGCTTTTTGTTGCCTGACGGAAAGCCATGCTCACCATCAACTTCAAGCGCGGCGATACGTTCTCGCTCGACGGAACGTACAAGCCGAACGGGACCGTGGCGCCGTTGCCGACAGGTATCCGGGCGCAGTTGCGGGATTCGTCGGGAGCACTCGTTGCCGAGTTGACCGTCGTGCGCGTGGATGTGCCGAACGGCCTCTACAGGCTCACCTTCGGCGACACGTCCGCATGGGTGCCGGGCCGTCTGCTGTATGGAGACATCCAGTTCACCGATGCCGCGGGCTTCGTTGAAAGCACCGTGACCTTCATGGTCAACGTGATCGCGGACATCACCCATGACTGATGTCCTGACGGAGCTTTCGTACAACGGCCAAACGATCGTTCTCGCCCCGGCCACCGTGGCATTGGCCGTATTGGGTTCGGCGACCGTGACGTTCACCGACGCCGAAACGGGCCTGTCGTGGTCCGCGAGCATCGCGACCTTGCTCGAATACAGCGGCCTGCAAGTCAGCGCGATCCCCGACATTTTGCTGTCGGCAAACCTGCCCGACGGCATCCGCGGCTACCCGTACAGCGGAACGATTTCGGCGACGAACATCGGCGGTGCCACGGGTGACATTTCCATCACGGCCGATTCGCTCCCGGCCGGTTTGACGCTGGGCGAAACCACGACCACCGACCACCAGACCTTCACCGCAACCATCACCGGGATCCTTCAATGAGCACGTTTTCCGCGACCAATGGCACGCAGACCAAGACCCTCGTCGACACGATCAATGTTGCCGCGCAATCGGGCCTGACGTTCACCACGAACCTGCCATCGGGCACGGCGAACGCGGCTTACAGCGGCAGCGTGACCGTTTCCCGTCAGCCGAATGCCAGCGGGGCGATGGTGATCAGCGTCGACGACGGGTTCAGCCTGCCGACCGGGTTGACGCTCGGCGCCACGACCGACAACGGCGACAACACCTGGACGGCGAGCGTTACCGGCACGCCGACCACGCAGGGCAATACCACGGTGCAATTCAAGGCGACCGACGGGGTTCAGACCAACACCAAGTCGGTGAGCATGGCGATTGCCGCCGCGCCGGATGTTTCGATCACTGCGAACCTTCCGGATGCCGTCGTGGGCTACGCCTACTCGGGCAGCGTCACCGCGCAGAACATCAATGGTGCGACCGGCGCGATCACGATCACCGTGGATTCGCTGCCTGCTGGACTGACGCTCGGCAGCACAGTCGACAACGGCGATGGCACGTTCACGGCTCAGGTGACCGGTACACCGACCTAAGCCGTGAGCACGTTCACGAGCACATTCACTGCGTCCAATGGGGCGCAGTCGAAAACGCTGGCGCATACGTTCACGGTCTATGCGACCTCGCCGATCACGCTCTCCGCCACATTTCCGGCCAGCCCGAAAGTCGGCGACGCGGTGAACTTCGATGTGACCGCGACGCTTGCAGACGGCGCGACCGGCACACTGACGATCACCGCCGACACGTTGCCCGCTGGCCTGTCACTGGGTGCGACCTCGCAAGTCGATGCGACGCACTACAAGGCGACGGTATCTGGCACGTTGACCACGGCGGCCACGGGCGCCACGAACTTCGGCGCGACCGGCGGCAGCGTGGCGGCGCAGACGCTTGAATGGGATTGGACGGTGAGCGCAGCAGCGAGCGGGCCGGAGCTGGTGCGGATTTTCCCGTTCACCTTCAGTGACTACCACGCCACAACGATTCCGTTCGACGTCGGGGTGCAAGCGGGCGACAAGGTGATTCTGCTCGTCTCGACGAGTGCGAACCGAACGGTATCGAGCATTACCAATCCCGCCGGCACGGCGTGGGTGAAGGATGCGTCCATCCAGGGCGCAAACAGCACGTACGCCGAATGCTGGAGCGCGGACATCACCGCGGACGCCGCTTCGTGGCAGCCGGTACTTACGCCGAGCGCAAGCGGGTATTTCCACATAACCGTATATCTGGTGCGCGGCAAGACAATCGCGCTGGATGCCGCGAACGTCGTGACCAATTCGGAGATCGTCACGGGCGCGCAGACCGTCACGATCGGGCCGTATTCAACTAGCGGCCCGGCATTGGTGTTTCTTGAATTGCGCACGTACTGCACTTCCGGCACGGGGCAGGTAACGATCGGCGATTCCCACTTCACGACGGACCACACCGACCTGTTTGCTTCGCGCAATTCGTACACCGAGGCACACGCCCTGTTCGACGCCGCGCAATCGGGCAACACGCTCGACGTTACGACCGCCGGCGGCAATACAACCGTTTCCCGAATCATCGTCCCCTACACCTATTCGTGAGCGCCATGACAGACCAGACCACGATTCAAGACAACGGCGACGGCACCGGCACAATCACGATTGCAGGCGTGCCGATTACGCCTTACGTCGCGCCGATCAATCCGCCCGCCACGGAGCCGCCGTCCGACCCGCCCGTCGATTCTGCGCCGCCCAGTGATCCGCCGCCGCTGGCTGCAGGATTCACGTTCGCGCTGGACGCCGATGGCGCGACCGTGCATTTCCACGACACCTCGACGGGTGCGGCGCGCATTCAGTGGCAGTGGGGCGATGGCGGCAGCAGCAACAAGCCTGGCGACCAGGACAAGTGGTATCGCTACCCGAAAACCTACACGGTCAAGCAGCAAGTGTGGGATGCCGGCGGCAAGACGCAATCTTTCAGCGCGCAAGTCACGACCGCTGCCGGTGGCACGTCGAGTCCTCCGCCGCCGCCTGCTGATGATCCTCCGCCAAGTGATCCGACTCCTGTCTCACCACCACCGCCGCCCGTGGTCTACGCCAATCCGCACGCGGTGAAGGCATCAACAACGATTGATGGCGTGTCTTGGACTGCCATCGCGACCGTCGGCGAAGACCCGACTGTGATGGGAGATTTTTACCGCAAGTTCGTGGACCTGGACGGGAATGTCCATCCGGCGCTGCGCTTGCTGGCATGGGCCGATTGTTGCGAAGTCGGCGCGGTCAATGGCCGCAGTGGACTCGGCTGCATCGGCAGCCTGACGATCGAGTACGACGGCGAGGTGGTATGGGACGCATCGCAGGTGCTGTTTTTCTGCGGCACGCTCAACAAAACGATCCGATACGGCAAGTTTCAGCCGACTTGGAAGGCGGTTCCGGATGGCCTGTTCCCGAACTACGCCAAGCCCGCTGCGCCATTGCAGGTCAATCTGCAGAAATACGATTGGAGCTACAACGGCGCCGGATACGCCAACGCCTTGGCGCAGGCGACGACTGGCCAGCGACCCGAGATCGCCGTCATCCCGCCGCCGGACATTCCGTTCGTGCTGGACCCGAGCGACGAGACCTATGCGTGGGTACGTCAGACGGCCGACAACGATGGTGCATGGGCGATTGCGCGGCTGGACGACGATACCGGCCTGCCGTTCGACGTGACGCAATACCCCGGCGCGTCGCTGCTGTATGACCCGAGCTACAAAGGCAATCCGATCGCGCAGAAAGCGAGCGGTGACGGTATTCCGGTTTGCCCAACTGTGTGGGATGAGGCCCACCACACCGGCTACGGCTTCGTCGCGGCCGCAGCAACCGGCTCTGCGCGCGACCGGCTGCATGCTGCGATCCTCGGCAACGCGGCACTGACCGCGCTGAACCCATGGTATCGGCAACAGTGCGGTGTATTCGCGCACTACCAGGAGCGCGGCACGGCATGGGCACTGCGTAGCATCTTCTATGCGAGCCGCATATCGTGCATGACCGATTACTTCGTCGCGCAACTGGATGTGCAGCGCCAACAGGGTGAGCGGCAGATCACCAGCACAATGGGCATGCAGGGCACCTACGTGACCCGCACGTTCCCGGACGGTTCGAAGGGCACCGCGCAATGGGAGGAAAACTTCACCCGCGCAGTGTTGGGCGTGATCGCGCACAACGACCCGGCGTGGGAGACGTTGCGCGCGCAGATGGCGAAGGGGATTTCCCTGTTCCTGACATCGCCGCAATACCAACTTGCCACCGGCTACACGCTGGCATGGCAGGCCGCAGACGGCACCGACAAGACCACGCTGGCGCAGATGCTGACCTCGACGCTTTCGAGTTGGAGCGCCGACGACGTGGCGATTGCGATTTCGCCCGACGTCACGACCGCGCAGATGTCGGCGTTGATCGCGAAGTATCAAGCCGGCTGGGCCGGCAAGGTCGGCGACTTCGCACAATATCCATACTCGGCCGATGGCTATCCGGCCATCTTGCGCGCCGCGACGGCATCCAACTTTGCCGCCGATTCGCCGGAGTGGAAGGTGTGCGATGGCGTGCCGACGAAGCCCGACGCTGGCGAGTGGGTCTGGAACATCGTGCCGAGGACATGACATGACCGAACAGGGGAACGACAGCCTCGCACTTGGCAAGGTGCTTGGGGCGCACGAAGCACGTTTGTCGGCGCTGGAATCACGCATGCTGGCACTTGAAACAGACCTGAAGGCGGAACTGAAGGCGGTGCGATCAAGCCTAGAAGGACTGCACACAACGGTTGCGAGCGTACGTGGAGGCTGGCGCGTACTTGCAATCATTGGGGCATGCTCGGCGGCGCTGGCTGGCATTGTGTTGAGCATCATCCGGTGGTGGAAGCCGTGAGCGCCCAACTTCGTACGATGGCAGACGAAGGCTGTCGCCTTACGGTGTATGACGACGCCGATGGCAAACCGATCGTTGCCGGAAAACTGGTCAAGGGTAACCCAACGATCGGCTACGGGCGGCTGCTGTGTGCACCCGGTGGCATTTCATCGGACGAGGCGTCCGCACTGTTCTGCGCCGATTGGGCGCGGGCCAAGCGCGGCGCCGAAACGCTGCCCGGCTTCAGCCGCGTGAATGCGGTTCGGCAGGGCGTCTTGATCGAGATGGTTTTCCAACTCGGCATTGGCGGCGTGCGAGCCTTTCGCAAGACGCTGGATGCGATAGCGCGCAATGACTTCGATGGCGCGGCGGATGAAATGCTCAAGTCCAAATGGGCCGAGCAGACACCCGAGCGCGCCCAACGTTTGGCTGACCTGATGCGATCCACGGGGGATGCATGACCTTGAAGCAGCCTTTCGGCCGTTCGTGGACCTATGTGCTTGGCGCCATCAGCACCGCGTATGCGGGCATGGCAGGCGCATGGGCGGCATTGCCGCGCGATTGGGTGCCAACCCTCAATGAGCCGGAGCGATGGGTACTGGCAGGCGTAGGCGTCTTGCTAGCCGGTTCCGTGGTTTTCGCCCACAAGATCGAATCGGTGCCGCCGCTGCCAAAGCCAACCGTACCGAAACCGCAAGGGGAATGACCATGTGGACCGTAGCCCAAATCCTGATTGACGTGGTGTTCGCGCTGGGTTTGATCGTGCTTGCCTGCGCGCATCTTGCCGGCCGCACGACAAGTTCGGAAATCGACGTGTTGCGCGAAGTCGTGGAGCACGAACTGGACAAGATTCGCGGCGAACTCGACGGCGGGAAGCGCTGATGCTTGCGAAGGGCATCACCGACGAGCAGATCATCGCCGCCCTGAAAGACAGTCCAAGCCTGACCGCTGCAGCGATGGCGCTGGGCATGGATCGTCGCGGGCTGCAACGTCGCAAAGCGGCATTGGCTGCCAAGGGTTGGTCGCCCGAACACGACATGACGCACGCCGTCCCGGACGGGTACAAAGTCAAGGGCGTTTCGACGTTGTACCGCGAAGATGGAACAGTCGCGGCGCAGTGGGTCAAGTCTCGCGAGGACGCCGAACGCCAGCGCGAGCTCGTGGAAGCGGTCGTGGCCGATCTGGCGAAGCCCATCCGCGGGGCATCGCTGCGCGTGGCACAGCCGAAGCGAACCGATGCAAGCGTTGCCTGCGCGTACGTGCTGGGCGACCCGCACATCGGAGCCTATGCATGGGGCGACGAATGCGGCGAGGACTTTGACACGGCCATTGCTTCGCGCGACTTGGTAACGGCGTCGCGGATTGCGGTTGGCGAAGCCCCGCCTGCACAGACGGGTTACCTGATAAGCGTGGGCGACACGCTGCACGCCGACGATCGCAGCAATGCGACACCGGGCCACAAGAACGCATTGGATGTGGATACGCGATACCAGCGCGTCATCCGTATAGCCGTGGAGACGTTGCGGCAGTCCGTTGACCTGATGTTGCGCAAACACAAGCGCGTGAAGGTTTTCATGGTGCCGGGCAACCACGACCCGGACTCAAGCGGATGGCTGGCACTCACGCTTGCGGCGTATTACCACGCCGACAAGCGCGTGGAGGTCGAGCAGTCGCCCAACCCGTACCTGTACGAACGGTTCGGGAAAAACCTGATCGGGCTTACGCACGGCGACAAAGCCAAGATGGCCGACTTGCCTGAAATCATGGCGGCTGACCGCCCTGAAGATTGGGGCGCGACGCTGTATCGCATGTGGTGGACCGGACACATTCACCACGAACGCGTGCAGGAGCGGCGCGGCTGCATCGTGGAATCGTTCAACACGCTTGCGGCTGCCGATGCCTGGAATCACGCGCAGGGCTTCCGCTCGCGGCGACAGACGCAACGCATCGATCTTAGCGCGGAGTTTGGTCCGTTCAATCGGCGCATCGTCGGGATCAATGAGATACGCGCTGCACAGCGGAAGGCCGCCTGACATGAAGCGTCCAGCACACCCGCCATACCTGCCGCGCCGGTTTCGGCTTGGCCCGCATGAAATCAAGGTGCGGATCGTGTCGGCCGAGACCATGAGGCAATGCAACATCGCCGCCAATGGCCCGAAGGCTAACGATGAGGATGCGCCGTGGGGCCTTTGGATTGCCGGCGAGAACGCGATCCTGTTGCAAGAGGCGCGGCTGTGCTTCAGCCGAGACGTGCAACTCGCCACGTTCTGGCACGAATACTTCCACGCCCTTTTCGACATCGCCGGAGAATCGCGGCTGTCGGCCAATGAAGGGCTGGTGGAGCGTTGCGCACAACTGCAATTGCAGATGCTGCGGACCGCGAAGCCTTCGATCACAAACGGAAAGACGCCGTGAACTATCCCGACAACAATCCGAAAACCGCCGTTGGCGCCACCAAGGTTCCGCTGCACCTTGTGCCGCCATCCGCCAAGCACTACCTCGCCGAGGCGCTGGCGAACGGTGCAACCAAGTACGGCCCGTACAACTGGCGCGATGCCGCAATCAGCGTGTCGGTTTACAAGGCCGCAATGGAGCGCCACATGGATGCATTCTGGGATGGCGAGGACTTCGCCTCCGATTCCGGCGTTCATCACGTCGCCCACGCGATGGCCTGCTGCGCGCTGATCCTTGATGCCTTAACCATCGGGAAACTGCATGACGACAGGCCAACGAAAGGCGCGGCCGCGCGGTTGCAGGCCGAATACCTGGAGTCGCACAAATGAAGCTGATCTATCTCGCCACGCCGTATACCAATTACGAGGGCGGTTTGGAGGCTGCTTTTGAGGATGCCGCGGCCATCACCGGCATGCTGATCAAACAAGGTCACGCGGTTTTCAGCCCGATCTGCCATTCCCATCCCGTCGCGCAGCATGGCGACATTGACGCCGTGGATCACGATCTATGGATGCGTATCGACCGCGAGATGTGGGATCGCTGTGACGAACTGCTAGTCGCAAAGCTGCCCGGATGGGATACGAGCCGGGGTATTGCCGCCGAGGTCGCGCACTTCACGGCAGTAGGCAAGCCCATATCGTATCTGGACGTTGACAGGCCGCAGCGATGACCTTTTTCGCGTGGCTCGCCACAACCCGGATCGGCCGATGGTTCATCGGCGTAGGTGCCGTGATCCTGGCCGCCCTCGCGCTGGCCTCTGCGGCGTTCCTCAAAGGCAAGCACTCGCAAGCCGACAAGGACAAGGCCAAGGACGCGGAAGCCGCCCAGTGGGCCGCGCAAGCGGCGCAGGAGACGTTCACGGCCGCGACCGACGCCGCGGCCAAGGTACAGGTCGATGCGGCGAAACAGCCGCCGCCCGATCCGATCACGCGGGACGACTTTGATGACACGTTCTAGGCTGACGTGTATTCGTGCCGGGCTGGTGTGTATCGCCCTAGTGTGTATTGCGGGCTGCGCGACCATGCGCCCCGTGCCGGTGACGCTGCCACTGCCGCCGCGTCCGGTGCTGACGCCGGTCACCGCATCGCAGGTGCAGTGCCTCGCGCCGGATACCTATACGACGCTGGTGGACCGGGAACGGGCGCTGCGCACCTACGCGCTGGAGCTTGAGGCGATCATCAAGGCCGCGAACGGGAAGGCCGGGAAGTAGGCGCCCAACCGTCCCAAAACCGTCCCAGCAGCTATTCGGAAAATCCGAACAAGTTAGCGTAAGTCATTGGTGCCGAAGGTGGGACTCGAACCCACACGCTTTTAAGGGCGGCGGATTTTGAGTCCGCTGCGTCTACCGATTCCGCCACTTCGGCGACGGGGCCGCAAAGTATGCGGGAGCGCCGCGCGAATGCCAAGCGTCGGACGGCGGCCAAGCGCCAGGTGAATCCCGGCCAACGCGTCCGCCGAATTTCGCCCGGGGTTTACGGCCCATTTACACGGGGCTCTTCATCATGGGCATGGCGACGCGGATGCCGGATGCATCCCCGCCAATCCATCGACAAGGAGAGTCACCATGCGAACATCGATCCTTCCTTTCTGCGGCATGGTTGTGCTCGGCATGTCCGCCGGCGCATTCGCGCAGAACACGCCCACCAGCAACCCGCCGACCCAGCCAGCCACGTCGGCCGCCAGCAAGCCGGCCGGCCAGATGGGCAATTCGGGCGGCGGCCTGGGCATGCAGATGACGCCGCGCGAAGCGCAGATGGCGTTCCAGAACATGGACGCCAATCACGACGGTTTCCTCGACCGCTCCGAATTCACCCACAACGGCGACACCGGCCAGCGCTTTCCGGGTTGCGACACCAACGGTGACGGCAAGCTTTCGGAAGCCGAATACGTGGCGTGTTCGCAACGCCCGGCAACGCAATCGCAGCCGTAAACGCCCGCGTGGACGGCGTCAGCCGTTCGCTCAGTGATCCAGCGACAGTTGCCGTTCGCCGCGAGCGTACCAGTCGCCGCCAGCGGGCTCGAACACGCTGCATCGGATCATCGGCCGCTGGTAGACGTGCACGCTGACCGCGATGTCGGTGTCGCTGGCGTTGCAGATCGTGTGGTGTTCGTGGGGCGGGATCAGGCTGCCGGCCGAGCCGGCGCCGGCCTGGATCACGCCGGCCGCGACGAAGCGGTAGCGCTGGCCGTCACGCTCGCACAGCTCATACTGCACCACTTCCAGCGCGCCGCACCACACGCCTTCGACGCACCACATGCCGGCGTGGTCGTGGATCGGCGTCCCCTGGCCGGGACTCCACGTCATCGCGACCACGCAATAATCGTGCTCGGGGCTGTGGTAAAGCTCCCGCCGCGCGTAATGTTCGGTGCAACGCTCGAACACGCATTCGGGCAGCCGGACCTCGCCCGAATGGATCGCGTCGCACAAGGCGGTGCGCAGTGCGCGCATGGTGTCGACGGTGTCGCCGCGGGTGACGGCGGCGTCGAACGCGCGGACCAGGCGTTCGCGCCCCGGAAAATCGATAGCCATGGCATAAGCTTATAACGTCCGGCGCATAGGCGGGCAAGGCGGCTGCCCGGAACCGCGCCCGGATTCAAAGCGAGGTCATGAAAGCGCCGATCGCGGCGCCGAAGCGGCCGGTATCGACGAGGAACGCGTCGTGCCCCTGCGGGGAGTCCAGGCCGACGAAAGTGGTGTTGGTGCCGGTGGCACGCAGGTCGTCGGCGAGTTGCTGTTGCTGCTCCAGCGGAAACAGGATGTCGGTTTCCACGCCGATCACCAGCGCGCGTTCCAGCTTCATTTTCGCCAGCGCATTGCGCACTGCCGTGGCGGGATCGGACGTGCCGCCGTATTCGGCGAGGTCGAACCAGTCCGACGCGCGCGACAGGTACAGATAGCAGTTCGGATCGAACGAACGCGTGAAGCGGCGTGCGTGCGCGTTGAGATAGGACTCGATCTGGAACTCCGCGCCGAAGGGATCTTCGTCGCGCTGGTCGGCTTCCAGCCGGATGCGCCCGAACCGCCCGCGCCATTCCAGCGCGGAGCGGTAGGTGATCACGCCGAGCTTGCGCGCGATGTTCATGCCGGTTTCGGGATAGCGGTCATCGTCGTACCGGCCATTGTTCCACTTCGGATCGAGCCGGATCGCCTCGCGCTGCAACGAACGGATCGCGATCGCGAACGGCTGGGCGCGTGGCGCGGTGCAAACGCTCACGTGCGCGCGCGCGAAACCGGGATGGTGCGCCAGGCAACCCAGCGCGGACATCCCGCCCATGGAACAGCCGACCAGGGCCGCGAGGCGCTCGATCCCCAGCCCGCGCGCGAGTTCGTAACCCGCATGGCCCACGTCCTCCAGCGACAGGTCGGGGAAATCGAGACGGTAGAGTTCGCCTGTTTCGGGGTTGATCGAAGCCGGCCCGCTGGAACCCTTGCAACTGCCCAGCGAATTCGCGCAGATCACGAACCACCGATCGGTATCGATCGCCTTGCCCGATCCGATGATGTCTTCCCACCATCCGGGCGAATCGTCGACGGCATTGCCGGCGGCGTGCGCGCTGGGCGAGAGCCCGGTCAGGATCAGCACCGCGTTGTCACGTGCCGCGTTCAGCGCCCCCCATGTTTCATATGCGAGCCGTGCGCCGCGCAGCTCGCCGCCGCGCTTCATCGGAAACGGCGAGGGCAGGTCGAAGTACTGGCGGGCGTCGGCCATGGCGATGCTTTCGGCGAATCAAAACCGCAAGGGTAACGAACACACGCAAGGCGGCCAAGTGACGCGGCGGGGCCAGGCCAGGATCTGGCTCCCGACCTGGGCCGGAATGACGGCTGCGGTCAATCCACCTTGTCGATGGTCAGTGCGACGGGTGCGTGCGAATCGGTGGCGACTTCCACGGCTGCGGATTCCAGGTCGCCCGCTTGCGGCATCGCGTTGCCGCTCTTGCTGATGCGGGCGGCGACGGTGACCTTCGGGAATTTCGAAAGGGTCATCGCGGGCGTCATTGCCATCGCGTCGGTCAGCGTGACCGTCGCCGGCAACCGGGAGGCTTTCAGGCGCGCGACCGCCAGCGGCATCGGCGGGCCATCCACCGCACGCGCGAACACGAACAGCGTATCCGCTGGGTGCACCTTCGCGGCGAGCTTCGGATCAAGCCTGACGGTGACGTCGAGCGCCACGGCAGTCGTTGCGGCGGCCGTCGACGACGGGGCCGCGGGATCGGCGGCTGCCCGGGTTGCCGCTTGCATGTCGCCGGCACGCGTTTCGGCCTCGGCCAATTGCTGCTTGACGGTTTCGGCGACGCGGGAACCCGGCTCCAGCAGCGGCAGCAGGACCTTCCACTGCTTCGCGGCACCGGCATAGTCGTTGCGCTGGAAATCGCTGATGCCCAGCAACCACAGCGCGCGCTGGTGGGTGGGTTCGATCTGCAGCGCACGCTGCAGTTTTGCGCGCGAACCATCGTCGATCCGATGCGAAGGCGATGTTTCCGCGGTCGCTTCCACCCATGCGACCATCGCGTCCGGATCGTCGGGCTTCAACTCCAGCAGATGATTCAGTGCGTCAAGCGCCTGTTGCGGCTGGTCGAGCGCCGAATACGCCTGCGCCAGCAGCGCCCAGCCCTTGGCGTCGTCCGGCTTGCGCTGCAGGCTCGCCTGCAGTTGGCGGGTGGCTTCGACCAGCGTCGTGGCCTGGTTTTCGGCGGGCATGGCTTCCAGCGCACGCGGCGTGCCGACCGCGAGATAGGCACCCAGCACGACGGGCGGCGTCGCCAGCGCAAGGACGAGCGCCAGCACGAATGGTCCGCGCGGCCGGCCTTCGCGACGGGCACTGCGCAGCATCGGCACCAGCACGCAGGCGAGGGCAGCCACCACCATGATGGCAGCAATGACGAGAAATCGTGTTGTCATCAATCGTCTCCGGGCTGCCCGATGACGGCAGCGGCGCGACCAGCGTACGCACTGGCCGGCGCGGTGGCTGCTGTTGCAGCGACGGCGGGAAAACGGGCGGTCACCAATCGTCTCCGGGATCTTCAGAGATGGCGCCCGCCGGGCGCGTGCGCCGGCGCAGCAACACGACCACCACGATGCCGCCAGCGAGCAGGATCGCGGGCGTGCCGAACCACAACGCGATCGTCGACGGCGCCAATGGCGGGTCGTACAGGATGAAAGTGGAGTAGCGCGCGACCAGCCAATCCTTGATTTCCTTGTCGCTCTTGCCCTGCTGCATCATGTCGAAGATCTGCCGGCGCAACTGCTTGGCGAAATCGGCGTTCGATGCCAGCAGGCTTTCGTCCTGGCAGACCATGCAGCGCAATTCGCGGGTCAGGTGCTGGAAACGATCGCGCTGGGCGTTGTCCTTGAACGGCAGCGGATCGATCGCGAACGCGGCGGCGCTGAGTGCCAGCGTGAATGCAACGAGCATGACGGCGAACAGACGCTTCATGTGCCCGCTCCCTCGAGCGCGCGGATCTTCGGCTCCAGTTCCTTCGCGATCACGTCGGGCGTCAGTGGCCCAATGTGCTTGTAGCGGATGATGCCTTTCGCATCGATCAGGTAGGTTTCGGGCGCGCCGTACACCCCGAAATTGATCGCGGTTTCACCCGATTGGTCGGTGATCACTTCGTGGTAGGGGTCCCCGTGGCGATCCAGCCAGGCGCGCGCGTCCTGCGGCGCATCCTTGTAGTCGTAGCCGATCAGCGGGATGCCGAATTTGTCGCGGTAGGCCATCAGCACCGGATGCTCGTCGCCGCAGGCGAAGCACCAGCTCGCGAACACATTGATTAGATACGGCTTGCCCAGCATGTCCGCCTTGGTGACGAACTGCGTTGGCTGTTCCAGGCGCGGCAGGCGGAACTCGGGCGCGGGCTTGTCGATAAGCGGGCTGGGCACGAAGCGGGCGTCGTGGGTCTGGTTCCACACCAGCCCGATCACGAAGAACACCACCAGTGCCGCGAACACGATCAACGGCACGAAACGCCCGATGGGCTTGCGCGCCACCTCGTTCACGCTTCACCTTCCGCCAGCTTGGGCGGCACCACGGCTTCCGGGGCCGCGCGGACGGCTTCGGGTTCCACCGCGCGGCGCAACCGGAAGCGCCTGTCGAGGACCACCACGAAGCCTCCCAGCATCATGAATACGCCGCCGCCCCAGATCCAGCGCACGAACGGTTTGTCGTACACGCGCAGCGACCACGCGCCCTCGCCAATCGGATCGCCGAGCGAGACGTACAGGTCGCGGAACACGCCGGCCTCGATCGCCGCTTCGGTTTGCACTTGCCCGCCCGAGTACGTGCGTTTCTGCGGATGCAGGGTCACGACGTGCTTGCCGTTGCGCGTGATCACCACCGTACCCTGTTGCGCGCGGTAGTTCGGCCCTTCGGTTTCGGTGACGCCGTTGAAGTGGAAGTCGTAGGCGCCGACGTCGATGCTCGCGCCCGGCTTCATGCTGACATCCTGCTCCACGCTCATGGAAGTCGTCAGGATCGCGCCCGCGATGAACACGCCGATGCCGAAGTGCGCCAGCATCATGCCCAGCATCTCGAACGGGTAGCGTTTGCCGCGCGGCGCTTCGCGCCAGCGCTTGATCGCGAACAGCACCACGCCGGCCATCACCCAGACCGACGCGGTGATGCCGAGCAGGGCGTACCAGCTTCGCGCACCGACGATGAAACCGATGATGCCGGCCGTGATGGCCAGCGCAATGATGCGGACCAGGGCATTCCGCCACACCTTCAGGTCGGCCTTGCCCCAGCGCGACAGCGGCCCGAATGGCAACGCCAGCACCAGCGGTGTCATCAGGATCAGGAACAACGGACCGAAATAGGGCGGACCGACCGAAATGCGCCCGATGTCCAGCGCTTCGCCGACCAGTGGATACAGCGTGCCGAGCAGCACCATCGCGCAGGCGACGGTGAGCATCAGGTTGCCGATCACCATCAGCGTTTCGCGCGAGGCCAGCGCGAACGATTTGCCGCCGGTCACCTTCGGCGCGCGCAGCGCGTACAGCAGCAGCGAACCGCCGACCACGACCGCGAGGTAGACCAGGATGAACACGCCGCGCGCGGGCGCGAACGCGAACGCGTGCACGCTGGTGAGCAATCCGGAACGCACCAGGAACGTGCCGAGCAGCGAGAATGCGAATCCGAAGATCGACAGCAGCAGCGTCCACGCGCGCAGGCCGTCGCGCTTGTCGGTGATCGCCTGCGCGTGGATCAGCGCGGCACCGATCAGCCACGGCATGAACGAGGCGTTCTCCACCGGATCCCAGAACCACCAGCCGCCCCAACCGAGCTCGTAATACGCCCACGCGCTGCCGGCCACGATGCCGAGGGTGAGGAACCCCCATGCCACGTTGGTCCACGGCCGCGCCCAGCGCACCCAGGTGGATTTCAGTTCACCGCCCAAGAGCGATGCGATCGCGAACGCGAACGCCACGCTGAAACCGACATAGCCCATGTAAAGCGTGGGCGGATGGAACACCAGCCCCGGGTCCTGCAGCACGGGATTGAGATCGACGCCGTTTGCGGGAACGGGGAACTGCCGCAGGAACGGGTTCGACGTCGTGATCATGTACAGCAGGAAGCCGAATGCAACGAATCCGAGCACGCCGATCACGCGCGAGAAGAACGCCTCCGGCAGTTTGCCGCCGAGCACGACCAGCGCCAGCGTCCAGCCATTGAGGATCAGCATCCACAGCAGCAGCGAGCCTTCGTGCGCGCCCCATACCGCCGAAAGCTTGTAGAACCATGGCAGCGACAGGTTGGAGTTCTGCGCGACGTAGGCGACCGAAAAATCGTTGGTCCAGAACGACCACATCAGGATCCCGAACGCCAGCGCGACGAACACGAATTGCCCGATCGCGAGGGATCGCGCGGTTGCCATCAACGGCCTGCTGCCGCGCCACGCGCCGACGATCGGCAACACGCACTGCAGCGCCGACAGCACCAGCGCGAGAATCAGGGCAACCTGGCCCAATTCGGGATTCATGGCGCGCCCCCGCCTTGCGTGGTCTTCGGCACGCGGTGTTCCTTCTCGGCTTTCGCGATCGCCTGTTCCACCTGCGGCGGCATGTACGTCGAGTCGTGCTTGGCCAAGACCTGGGTCGCGACGAACTTGCCGTCCTTCATCGAACCGGTGGTGATGGTGCTCTGGCCCACGCGGAACAGATCGGGCAGGATGCCGGTGTAGCTCACCGGGATGCTCTGGAAGCGATCGGTGATGACGAAATCAGTGGTCAGCGTGCCGGGCACGCGATGCACGCTGCCTTCCTTGACGATGCCGCCCAGCCGGAACGGATGGCCGTCCGGCGCCTTGCCGGCGTCGACTTCGGAAGGCGAATACAGGTAGGTCATGTTTTTCTGCAGCGCGAACACCGAAAGCGCCGTCGCGACGGCGACCGCACCCAGGATCAGCAGCGTGATGACCAGCCGCCGCTTGCGGACGGGATTCATGTCGTAACCTCCGCGCGTGCCGCGCGCGCGTTGCGGGTGCGCTCCCGCGCGAGCTTGCCGCGCAGTTCGCGGGTCAGCCGGCGGCGGCGCAGGGCGGGCGCGAACCAATCCCACGCCAGCACGATGAAGAACACCGCATAGGCGGGCCAGACGTAGACGGCATAACCACCCATTGCAAACCAGTGAGCCATGTCAGGTGGGTGCCCTTGTCGTTTGCGCGGGTTGCCCATCGACCAGGATGCGCACCCACTGCTTGCCGCTTTCCAGCGACAGCAGGCCGGTACGCGCGCGGCCCAGCAGGCTCGCGAAGAAATAAAGGTGCGTCGCCAACGCCATCACCAGCAGCGGCCACAACATCGATGGCGCGATGGAGGAGCGTGCCGGGTCCAGGAAATCCACCGTGGTGCCCTGGTGCAGCGTGTTCCACCATTGCACCGAGTAGTGCACGATCGGCAGGTTGACGATGCCGACCAGTGCCAGCAGCGAGGCTGCGCGTGCGCCGCGGCGGCGATCCTCGAAGGCGTTGTACAGGCCGATCACGCCGAGGTACAGGAACAGCAGCACCAGTTCGGAGGTGAGTCGCGCATCCCACGTCCACCACGTACCCCACATCGGCTTGCCCCAAAGCGAACCCGTCACCAGCGTGACCACGGTGAAGGCGGCTCCGATCGGCGCGCATTCCATCGCGACCACTTCCGCCAGTTTCACCCGCCACACCAGCGCGACCAGCCCGGCCACCGCCATCGTGGCGTAGATGAACAGGCTCATCCAGGCGCTCGGCACGTGGATGAAGATGATCCGGTAGGCGTCGCCCTGCTGGTAGTCCGGCGGCGCCAGCACCAGTCCGCCGTACAAACCGATCACTGAACTGACCAGCGCCACCGCCATCAGCCACGGGCGCAGCGCGCCCGCGAACCGGTAGAAGTTCGGCGGCGAGCCGAGCCAGTGCATCCAGTGGGGAAGATACGAACGTGACATGCTCAGGAAAAACACCTGTCAGGTGGCAAACGCGCCATGGCGGTCATGTTTCAACCGCGATCCGAAGTGCCGCCGCGCATGCGAGCGGCGCCAGCACGATCGCCAGGACCAGGGCCGCCGCCAGCCACATCAATGGGGCGATGAACGGCATGCCGGATTGCGCCGCGGCGATGGCGCCGGCGGCGAAGATCACCACCGGAACGGCCAGTGGCAACAACATCAAGGCCATGAGGATACCAGAGCGGCGGGCCCCCGCCGCCAATGCCGACAACACCGAACCCAGCAACGCCAGCAGCGGCGTTGCCAGCAGCAGTGCGACGATGAGCACCGGCAGCACTTTCACGGGCAGGTTCAAAAGGGCGCCCAGCAACGGCATCACGGCGATCAAGGGTAAAACCGTCGTCAGCCAGTGCGCGATGACGCGGGTCAAGGCCAGCAGTGCCAGCGGTTGGGGGGCCAGCAGCCACTGTTCCAGCGTGCCGTCCTCCAGGTCCGCGCGGAACATCGATTCCAGCGCCGGCAGCATCGCCAGCACCACGATCACCAGCAATACGCCGCCCGCGATCCGCGCCAGCAACTCCGGGTCCGGACCCAACGCGAACGGAAACAGCGCGGCCACGATTACGGCGTACAGCAGCGGCAGGAAAAGTTCGCCACGACGTCGCCACGCCAGCACGAAATCGCGGCGCAGCAGGGCACGGCAGGCAGCGAACGTGCCCGCTCGGTCCGCCGCCGTCACGACGCCTGCTCCGCGGGGGATCGATTGCGCAATGCTGGCCATGGCTCAGGCGACAAGATGAATGTGCCGCGCATGCGGATCGGCAAATCGCACGGCCCCATGGCTGGTGACCAACGCGGCGCCGCCGCGTGCGCAGTGTTCCGCGATCAGCGCGTTCACGAGGTCGATGCCGTGGCGATCGAGGTTGGCGTACGGCTCGTCCAGCAACCAGACATCGCCCGGCAGCAGCAGCAGGCGCGCAAGGCCGACGCGTTTCTTCTGGCCCGCGGAAAGCGTGCGCAGCGGTTCGTCGATCCAGCCGGCGATTCCGACCCGTTCCATTGCCGACGTCGGCGTGACGCCGCGTTGCGAGCCGAACAAACCGGCGAGGAAAACCAGGTTTTCGCGCGCGCTCAGGGATTCGTTCATGCCGGGCCGGTGGCCGAGCCACAAAACCCGGCCGTTGCGGCTGTCGCGCGATGCGGGCCGGTCATTGAGACGGATTTCGCCCTCGCCGGGCGGCAGCATGCCTGCCAACACCCGCAGCAGGGTGGTCTTGCCCGAGCCGTTGTCGCCTTCGACCAGCACGGTTTCAGCGGCCCCGAGGCTGAAATCCAGGGGACCGAACACGGGCTCGTCGTTGCGCGAAAACGCGAGCCGATGCGCCGACAGCAGCGGCGCGGCAGGGGCGGGGAAAGTGGCCATGCGAGCAACCGCGTATTGTCGTGGCGTGAGCCGGCGCTGTCCATGATCGAGGCTCCCGCAAAGCCGCTGCCGTGGGGCGCCAGCCCACGCGATCCCGGGGCCCGCAAGGAGGCGCTGGTTGCGTGTGAAGCGAGGGAATCGGCGAATGATCGCTCAGATGAGTTCGTGCAACTCTGCCGCGCCGGCGCCCGTTCCGCGCACGACGCCGAGCTGGCCGAACCGGCGCGCCATGGTATCCAGTTGCACGTAGGTCATGCCCGGCACGAACAGGCTGGGTTCGCGCCAGCCGGAAGGGCCAATGCCGATGCCCGCGAAAAAGCGGTGGCGATCGCCTCGCAATTCGTCGCGCAAACGGCGCTGCCGGACCCTGTTGGTGGCGAGCGGCAGTGCGACACCGGCGGGATTCCAGGCCGTGATGTAGCCCCACGGGTCGTCGGCGTGGCGCAGCATCGCCAGCAGCGGCATGGGCAGCGGATGCCCGCACCGGATGCTCGCGAAACCGCCATACGGCACGCGTACGCGGTAGTCGGTGTTCGTCCATGCTCGCCGTATCGACTCGGGCAAAGGCATGCGGTCAGGCGCCTTCTGGCAGGGGCGGCAGCGCGTGGCGCGCGAGCGCGGCAGTGGCGTCGAGATCGAGTCCGTCCAGGTTGCGGCGCCCCGCAAGCACCGATTCCATCCACGCCGTTTGCGTGCGGTCGCGCTCGACGCACGTTGCATACGGGATCGAGGTGAAGCTGACCATCCGGTAGCGCGACATGAAGTGGCCCGGCACCCGCTCGGTAAGCGCTGCCGCGAGTTCGCGCTTCAGCAGGTAATGCGGGTCGGCCACGCCGTCGCGCATCTCGACGTAATTGGCCAGCGACATCGCCGCGATCGCGTCGGCATTGGGCTTGCGCCGCGATTCGAATTCGGCGAATACCGCCTGGGCATCGCCGGGTTGGTCCTGCAGCAGGCCGGCGAGCTCGGCGGCATCCTCGAAGCCGGCGTTCATGCCCTGGCCGTGGAAGGGCACGATCGCGTGCGCCGCATCGCCCAGCAGCAACGCACGCCCTTCGACCCGCCAACGATCGAGATACAGCGTCGCCAGCTGCCCGACGGGATGCGTCTTCCAGTCCTCGTCGAAATCCGGCATCAACGCCAGCGCGTCCGGGAATTGCTGCTCGAAGAATGCGTGCGCCGCGTCCGCGTCCGGAAGGGTCGTGAAACCCGGGTAGGGACCGTCGTTCGGGAGAAACAGCGTGACGGTGAAATTGCCGTCGGTGTTGGGCAGCGCGATGCACATGTAATGACCGCGCGGCCAGATATGGAGGGCATTCGGCTCGATCGCAAAAATTTGCCTGGCCCCCTCCCCCTGTCCTTCGGGTACATCCCCCCGCGGACGGGGCGGGGCGGGCAATGCGGGGATTTCGAGTTCCTTGTAGCCGTGGCCCAGCGGCTCGATGCGCTCGCCGAGATCGGTACCCCGCGACATCGCCGCGCGCAATGCCGAGCCTGCGCCGTCACAGCCCAGCAGCAGTCCGGCCCGGTGGGTACGCGTGACGCCGTCGGACCCGGCAAGCGTGATGGTGCCGCGCGCGATATCGGCGCCCGCGAGCGCCGAATCGAAGTGGATCTGCGCCCCCGCGCGTTCGGCGGCATCCAGCAGCAGGATGTTCAAGCCGCCGCGCGACACGGAACGGATCACTTCGGAATCGTCGAGTCCGTACCGCTGCAGGTTGGTCGTGCCATCCAGCGCATGCACCATCCGGCCGCGCATCATCACCGCCTGCGCAAGCACGTCGTTTGCCAGCCCGGCCTTGCGCAACGCGTTCAAGCCGCGCTCTGCCAACGCAAGATTGATGGAACGTCCGCCGATGAATCCGCGGACGCGCGGATCCGGCCGGCGTTCGAAAACCTCCACGGTGAATCCGCGATCGGCAAGCAGCGTCGCGAGCAACGCGCCGACGAGACCGGCACCGATGACGGTGATGGATGGTTTCGGGCCCATGGCGTCAGAGGGAGTCACGCCATGCGCGCACGGCTTCCACGCAGCGCAGGCAATCGGCGAAGGTGTTGTAGAGCGGGGTCGGAGCGATGCGCATCACGTCGGGTTCCCGCCAGTCGCCGAGTACGCCGTGCGCCACGAGATGATCGAACAGGGATTTGCCCGCGTCGCGTCCCTTGCGCACGCGCACGGAAAGCTGCGCGCCGCGACGGGCAGGTTCGACGGGTGTGAGGATTTCCAGGGTGTCGTGCAGTTGCGATTCGATCAGCCACTCCAGGTAGCCGGTGAGCCAGCGAGATTTTTCGCGCAGGCGGAACATGTCCGCGCGACGGAACAGTTCCAGCGAAACCCGCAGCGGCGCCAGGGCCAGGATCGGGGGATTGGACAATTGCCAGCCGTCGGCGCCTGGCGTGGCGTCGAATTCCGGCCGCATCTCGAAGCGCGTGGCTTCATTGCGGCCCCACCAGCCTTCGAAGCGCGGCAACGCCTCGCGCGCATGGCGCGCGTGCACGAACGCGCCGGCGACCGCACCGGGACCGGAATTGAGGTACTTGTAGGAACACCATGCAGCGAAATCGCAATCGCTGTCGTGCAGGCGCAAGTCGATATTGCCGGCCGCGTGCGCGCAGTCGAAGCCGACCATGCAGCCCTGCGCGTGCGCCAGTTTCGTGATCGCTGCCAGGTCGAACGATTGCCCGGTGAGGTACTGCACGGCGGGCAGCAACACCAGCGCGATGCGCTGGCCGTGTTGCGCGATCGTGCGCTCGATTGCTTCCAGGGAAAGCGTCCCGGCCGCTTCGTCGGGGTCCAGTTCGATCAGCGCCTCGTCGGGGTCGTAACCGTGGAAGCGGATTTGCGAGGCGGCGAGGTCGCGGTCCGAAGGGAAGGCGTGGCGTTCGACCAGGATCGCGTGGCGTTCCGTGGTCGGTCGATAGAAGCTCACCATCAACAGGTGCAGGTTGACGGTGAGCGAATTCATCGCCACCACTTCGATGGGTTCGGCGCCCACCAATTCGGCGAGGCCGTCGCGCACCTCGGCGTGGTAGGGCAGCCACGGATGCCGTGCGTGCAGATGGCCCTCCACCCCCAGCCGTGCCCAATCATCGAGCTCGTCGAGCAACGCCTGCCTGACACCACGCGGCTGCAAACCCAGCGAATTGCCGACCAGATAGGTTTGCTCGCCGCCGGCGTGGGGCGGGATCAGGAATTCGTTGCGAAAGCCGCGCAGCGGGTCGCCATCGTCCCGCGTGCGCGCCCATTCGATGTCGGCGCGGAAATCCTGGTTTGCGATCATGGCAGGCGCTTCCTGAAATGGCTCGCCACCCCGGAATCGCGAAGCGATGCCCGGATCCAGGGTCTTGGCGCGGAGGGTTGCAGCGACGACACTGGATCCCCGCTGGCGCGGGAATGGCGAAGAGGATTGATCGGTTCGCTTCAGTGCTCCACTGCGGTCACGATGGACTGGCAGCCGGCATCGAACGTCGAGCTCCATGCGGCGGCGGCCGTGGCCGGCCGGATGCAGCGCACCTGGATCGCGAGATTGGAACGGTACGCATATACCTCGGTGTAGGTGTTCTTCTCGCGGTTTTCGGTGGCGGTGTAGCGCAGGCTGGAGGAATTGCCCGCGGAGGTGGTCGCCATGTAGCCCGGCAGCTTGCGCGCGCGGGCGGTGCCGTCATCGAGGAATTTCTGGAAGCCCTGCACGCCGTCCACTTGTTCGGTCGTGACGGTGATGCGGGCCAGCGCGTTGGCGTCGCCGGGATTCCTTACCTGCAGTGCCACGAACTGGCGCGGGCCATCCAGCTTTTCCATGAGCATCGGCCAAGCCTCGGGCGCGGAAAATTTCACCGCACCGCTGGCCAGCGAATAATCGGCCGCGAAGGCGGCCGGTGAGATCGCGAGGGCGCACGCGCCGAGCAGCGCCGGCAGCGAACCTTTGTTGCGATTCATGAAATCTCCGAGGCGGTTGTGAATCGTTGTCTGGGTAATCCAAGCCATTCGAGTGCCGCGCCGTGGAAGGCGCGCTCGCGCTGGCGTGCCGGCAAGTTCAGCGCGTCGATGCCGCTGCCGGGTTGCTGCTCGCCAAGCGGAAACGGGTAATCGGTACCCAGCATCACGCGCTCGTCCCCGACGACGTCGAGAAGATAACGGAGCGCCTGCGGATCGTGTACGCAGGAATCGAAAAACAGGCGCCTGAAATATTCGCGCGGCGCGCGCGCGTTGTCGGTGGCGACCAGATCCGGCCGCATCCGGTAGCCGTGTTCGATGCGGCCGATGGTGAACGGGAACGAGCCGCCGCCGTGAGCGAATGCGATGCGCAGACTGGGCAAGCGTTCCAGCACGCCGCCGAAGATCAGGCAGCAGGCCGCGCGCGATTGCTCGGCCGGCATGCCGACCAGCCACGGCAGCCAGTACTTCGGCATCGTGTCCTTGCCCATCATGTCCCATGGATGGATCAGGATCGCGGCGCCGAGGTCGGCCGCGGCTTCGAAGAAGGGAAACAGTTCCGGCGCGTCGAGGTTCCAGTCGTTGACGTGCGAGCCGATCTGCACGCCCTGCAAGCCGAGCTGCTCGATGCAGTGTTCCATTTCCTCGATCGCGAGGCGCGGCGATTGCAGCGGCACGGTGCCGATGCCCGCGTAGTGCCGGGGATGATCGCGGCAGATTTCCGCGGTGTGGGCGTTCAAATGCCGGTGCAGTTCGCGCGCCTGGTTCGGCTTGGCCCAGTAGGAAAACAGCACGGGCACGGTGGAGATCACCTGCACGTCCAGGCCCAGCTTCCTGCATTCCTCGATCCGGAATTCGGCGTCGAACGAGTTTTGCCATACCTCGCGGAAGAATTTGTTGCCGCGATAGATGCGGTGATGGCCGCCCGAGTTCACCATCACCGGAAAGCGCGGATCGCCGTATTTTTCCGCGAGGTTGGGCCAGTCCGGCGGCAGGATGTGCGAGTGGACGTCGATCTTCAGCATGCCGCAAGTATAGGTCAGGCGCGCAAGCTTCCGATCTGCGCGGTTTCTCAGACAGCGGCATCTCGGCCGAGGGCGCGGCTGGAAACTGCCGGGGCCGCGCCTTTGTGAGCCGGTTTGACGGAGCGCAGACCCCGTGCAATGGCCTCGGCCCGGGAAGTCTGCCCGCACGCCGGTGGTGAATGGGTCTTGCCGTCATTTCCGGACGCGGGAATCCAGCACTGCCGGCGGTGCGGCGACGCGTGGCTGCGCCAGCACGTGCAGCAAACTGTCGATGGCGTCCACGATGCGATCGCTGGCGTCGCGCAATGTCACGGCGAAGGCGTCGGTGCTCCCGGCCGATGATGCAACCAGCGCGCGTTGTCCGGAACGCAGGTGGAATTCGCCTCGTGGTGCGCGCGCCTCGCGCAGTGCGTCCGCGGCTTCGCGCATGGCGGCATCGCAGACGCGGGCGAATGCGTCCACCTGCGGGTCGAGCGCATCGTCGTTCTCGCCGCGGGCAGCTTCCAGCATCATCGCCGCGCGGACCACGCGATTGGCTTGCGCGACCAGCGCTTCGGCGCGCGGCGCGTTGGCACGACTGGCGGGTTCGTTGCGCAACCGGTCAAGCGATGCCTGTGCGGCGCTGCGCGCGGCACGCGCATCGATGCGGGTGTCGTGGCGGGCCCGCGTATTGCCGCGCAGCGTCGCGATCAGATACTCGCGATAGGCATCCAGCATGCGCGCCACCACTTCGCGTTCGCGGCCTCGCTCCCACGTCGGCCACAGGAGGTAAGCCAGCAGCGCCAGCGCGCTGCCGAGCGCGGTGTCGATGCTGCGCGCCAGCACCGAGTCCGCGGCCGGGATGCCGTAGAACGACAGCAGGATCACCACGAGGCCGGTCAGGCACACCACCGCGATGCCGTAGTGCACGCTGGCGAGTTCGCGGAACGCGAAACACAGCACCGCCATCAGCGCGAGCGACGTCCAGAACCCGCCGAGTCCGCCGAAGTGCAGCACGGCCGTGGTGAGCAACAAACCGCCGAGCGTCCCGGCCACGCGCAGGAAACCGTAGCGCCAGGTTGCGCCGAAATCGGGTTTCAGCACGATCGCCACCGTCATCGGCATCCAGTAGCCGCGCGACAGCGGCAGCACGTGTGCCAGCGCGAGCGCGATCGCGACGCAGGCGCCGCAGCGGATCGCGTGCCGGAACGCCGGCGACGAAAGGCGCAGGTTGGCGCGCAGGGTGGGTAGCGGGTTGGTCGATTGGAGTGCGCGTGGCAGGCGGAATTCCGAACGCAGCGCGCGGATCTCGCCGCGGCTGCCGGCGGTGTCGGTGTTGCGGACGGCTGCGCGCAATTGCCCCCCGAGCGCCGCGATCCGGGCATTCGCGACTTCCGCATCGACCGACGCGGGTGCCGATTCGATGCGCGCGATCGCCTGCGCGTAGGCGTCGAGTGCCGCGGCGGACGCGGGTGGCGTCGCCTGTTCCAGCGCGTTCGCGATCGTGGTCAACACTTGCGCCGCGGCCCGGCGCGCGCTCGCCAGGATGTCGCGTATCGCCGGCTGTTCGCACGCGGCTTGCTGGCTGGCGAGTGTGAACAGCTCCAGCCGGATCCGTTCCGACAATTCGGCGAGCACGCGGAACGCCTCGACCGCGCGGCCGCGCGCGCGACCGGCGCCGAACAGGAGGGTCTGCAGCTCGTTGAGCGAAGGCGGCAGTGCCACCGCGACGTCGTCCGCGGTGTCGCTGCGCGCGAAATCGGCCAGCCCGCGAAACCCCTCCGCCAGCGCGAGGCGCTCCGGACGGTAGCGTTGCAGCGGCCAGGCCGCGATCGCGAACAGCGTCTGCAGCAAGCCGCCCGCAAAGATAAGCAATGCCTCGGGCACCGCCTGCAGAGGGGTCTGCGGTTCCGCACCCAGCACCAGCAGCAGGATCAGGCTGGTCAGGCCCACGCGCGTCAGGTGCGCATCCACCGCGACCAGCAGCGCGGCGCCGAAGCCCCACAACGCGGCGGCCAGCAGCAGCGCGGCGGGCCATTGCCCGAGCACCGCGCCGGCGAACGCGGCGGCCCCTGCCGCGGCCGCCGTCAACAACATCCGTTGCAGGCGCAAGCGGTACGGCCCCGGCTGGTCGGCGAACATCGTGTTGAGTGCGCCGGCGGAAACGCCAAGGCCCGCGAACAGGTGATCGGTCAGCGCGCCGATGAGCAACGGCAGGACGATCGCCGCGGTATTGCGCAATGCGACCGTCACCGGCACGTCGCGCTTGCCGGTGTGCAGCAACGTTTTCAGCAGCGGGTCTTCGCGCAGTCGGGCGAGGGCGGTCACGCGAACGGCTTCCGGTCAGGCGCCGCCAGTATCGGCGATCCGCTTGAGTCGCGCGAGCGCTGGTGCCATGTCGAGGTTTTCCGCCGCGAGCCATTCGTCGTTGTAATACGTGCCTGCGTAGCGGTCGCCGCCATCGCAGATCAGCGTGACCACCGGCCCGGTTTCACCGGCCGCGCGCATCTCCGACATCAACTGCAGCGCACCGACGAAGTTGGTGCCGGTGGAACCACCGCAGCGGCGGCCGAGCAGTTTCTCGAGCACGCGCAGCGCGGCCATGCTGTCGACGTCGGCGACGCGGATCATGCGGTCGATGACGCCGGGCAGGAATGAAGGTTCGACGCGCGGACGGCCGATGCCTTCGATACGCGAGCCGCGTTCCAGTGTCAGGCCGGCGTCGCCGGTTTCGTAATAGTCCGCGAACACCGAGTGCTCGGGGTCGACCACCGCCAGCCGGGTTTCGCTGCGCTGCGCGCTGCCGTAGCGGATGTAGCGGCCGAGCGTGGCCGAGGTGCCGCCGGTGCCGGCACTGACCACGATCCAGCGCGGCACCGGGTCGGCCTCGCGCTGCATCTGGCGGAAGATCGACTCGGCGATGTTGTTGTTGCCGCGCCAGTCGGTGGCGCGTTCGGCGTAGGTGAACTGGTCCATGTAGTGGCCGTTGCAACGCCTGGCCAGCCGCTGCGCCGCGCCGTACACGTCGGTGTCGTCGATGAAGTGGCATTGGCCGCCGAAGAATTCGATCTGCGCGATCTTCTGTTTCGACGTCTGCCGCGGCATCACCGCGAAGAACGGCAGGTTCAGCAGGCGCGCGAAATACGCCTCCGAAATCGCGGTGCTGCCGCTGGAGGCTTCGATGACCGGACGGTCCTCGTCGAGCCAGCCATTGCAGATCGCATACAGGAACAAGGAACGCCCCAGCCGGTGCTTGAGACTGCCGGTGGGGTGTACCGATTCATCCTTGAAGTACAGCGGGATGCCCGGAAAAGCAGGCAGGTCGAGGCGGATCAAGTGGGTGTCGGCCGAACGCGCGGCCTCGGCTTCGAGCGCGGCAATCGCGCGGCGGGTCCATGTGTACATGCCGGTATTCTATTTGCGCCGCCCTGCACCCTGGACGCATCGAGGCGGCCGATCGTGAAAGGGCCGATTCACGCCCTGTCCCCATTGCGGGATCACGAATGCCCGCAAGTGCAACCCTTGCAATCCGTGAAGTCGCGGTCTAGGGTTGGGCGGAGCCCGCATCGGCACACTATGGGGAGCGCCGGATGATTCGCGTGGTGTTGGTTGATGATCACGAACTGGTACGTTCGGGATTTTGCCTGATTCTTTCAGGGCAGCCCGACATCGAAGTAGTGGGCGAAGCCAGCAACGCGGAAGACGGCCTGCGTCTGGTGCGCGCGGTCAAACCGGACGTCGCGCTGATCGACGTGCACATGCCCGGCATGAGCGGAATCGAACTCACCGAACGGGTGCAGCGCTCCGGCCTGCCGACCCACATCGTGATCCTGACGGTGGTGCAGGACGCGCAATTTCCGCGCCGCCTGCTGCAGTCCGGCGCGCTGGGTTACCTCACGAAGGGGTGTCCTGCCGAGGAGCTGGTGAACGCGGTGCGCACGGTGGCGCAGGGCAATCGTTATCTCGATGCCACGGTTGCGCGCGAGATGGCTCTGGCCGCGGTGGACGGGGACGCGTCGCCGCTGGAGTCGCTGTCCTCGCGCGAAATGGAAGTCGCCCTGATGCTGGCGCGCGGATTGGCCGTCAATGAAGTCGCCGCCCGCCTGCACTTGAGCGCCAAGACCGTGTCGACCTACAAGCAACGCCTGTTCGAGAAACTGAGCGTGCAACACACGATCGCGCTGGCCCACGTGCTGACGGCGCACGGACTGCTGGGCGAGGAGTCTGTCCAGGTCTAGTGCAAGGTGTGGAAACGTGCGTGGCTTTGCACTGCCCGCTCGCGATTCCAAGTGCAAGCACGGGTCGGCGCGCCGGACGGGCCGGCGACAACCGATCGCGTGCCGGCGCCGAAATCCCGACGCGTAGACACCGGACCACGATGATCCGGCGCGACCCGCCGATGCCCGCAGCCTTTCGGCTTGTGCCGCATTACTCCTGCGGCTTGTCGGATTCCGGGGCGGGCGTGGCGGGCGCCGCTGGTGCCTTCGGCGGCAATACGCTCGGTGCAAGGATCGGCCGGATTGCACCGGACAATGGTCGCGGGGTCGGAATCGCCGGGTGACGCGGCAGCGGTTGCGCCAGCGGCCGCGTGGTCGGCGGCGCCGCAAACAGCGATGGCGTGACCGGTTCCGGTTTCGGGGCCGCAGGCGCAACCGGGGTGGCGGACGGTACGGGCGACACCGGCAGCGGCGCAGGCGCGGTCGGGGCCGCGGCAGGCGCTTGGGGCGCCGGCGGCCGGGGCGTGGCGGGCGCCGCCGTCACCAATGTCGGCTTCACGGGGGCGGAAACTTCCATCGGCGGAGTGGTCGGAGGCGGCACGTTGTCGCCTGGCGCAATCGCCGCGATCGGCTGCGGCGCAGGCGTGGCGGGCGCGGGGGTCGAGGGCTTGGGCTGGGGAACGGCGAACAACGGTGCCGTGGCTGGCGCCTGCTCGTGCCTCGCGGCCGCGGGAGGAGCCGGGGCGGGCGTCGGGTTGTTCCCGACGTCTGCAACTCCCGACGATGATGGCGATTCACCATGCGGACTCGCCGGGCGTGCCGGACGCGCTGTGCGATCGCCGCGGTCGGCATCCTCGTCATCGATGTCGCGGGGCGCGGCGCCGTTCTGTGGGGCAGCATTCGCGTGTTTGCGCCGACGTCCGCCGCGGCGACCGCGGCGACGCTTGCCGGTACCCGTGGCGTCGGTGGCGCCCGTCGTGGCCGGCGCCTCGGCGCCGTTCGCGGCACTGCCGTTTGGTTTGGCGGCCTCGACGTCGGCGTCCGGTGCGAGCGCCTGCTTCGGCGGCACCGGGGCGGGCACGTTCTGATGCGGGGCCGTTGCGGTGGTTTCGCCCTGCGCGGGTTTGGTTTCGTGGGCGCGGGGCTCGGCGGCTGGCTTGGCCGTGGCGGGCGCAGGGGATTTCGATGCCGCCCGCGCAGGGCGCTGCACGTCATCCCCGCGCGACTTGCCGGATTTGGACTGCGACGATTTGGACGCCTGCGGACCCTGCTGGCGCGTTCGCCGCGCGTCGCCGTCGCGATCGTGGCCATTGCGGCGTCCGCCACTGCGTGAAGCGTCGGAGCGCCGTTCGGAAGATCGCTCGCGGCGGGGCGTCTCGGCAGTTTCCCTTGCGCGTTTCGGCTGCGGCCGTTCGAGTGGCGTCGGCTCCGGCGCGGGCGGATTGCGGAACCAGCCGAACAGGCGACCGAGCAAGCCGCCGGATGCCGCCGCGGGAACAGGCGCGATGGGGGCAGGCGCCGCGGCAGGCTCCGGCGCGACTTCCTCGCGCTGCGGCATCGGCGTGGCGCGCTGGATGCCGCTCACCGCGGGTTCCTCGCCGTGCACCACCACCCCCATGCGCGGTTGCGGCATGGTCGCGGCCTCGGTCAGTCGTTCGTAGCTCGGCTTGGCGTGTTCGCCCATCTCGCTTTCGCGGATGCGGGTGATCTCGAGGTGCGGCGTTTCCAGGTTCTCGTCGGCGACGATCACCACGTGCACCTTGTGGCGCATCTCGATTTCGACCACGCTGGACCGCTTTTCATTGAGCAGGAAGTTGGCCACGCGGGCGGGGGCCTGCACCAGGACCTGCCCGGTGTTCTCCTTCATCGCGTGTTCTTCGATCAGGCGCAGTGCCGACAGCGACAGCGATTCGACGCCGCGGATGCGGCCATGGCCGTCGCAACGCGGGCAGACGATCTGCGTGGATTCTTCCAGGCTCGGCCGCAGGCGCTGGCGCGACAGTTCCAGCAGACCGAAACGCGAGATCCGGCCGATCTGCACACGGGCACGGTCCAGCTTCAGCGCATTGCGCAGTTTTTCTTCGACCTCGCGCTGGTGGCGCGAGCTTTCCATGTCGATGAAGTCGATGACCACAAGGCCCCCCAGGTCGCGGATGCGCAACTGGCGCGCGATCTCGACCGCGGCCTCGCAGTTGGTGTGGAAGGCGGTGTCCTCGATGTCGCTGCCTTTCGTGGCGCGCGCCGAGTTGATGTCGATGGACGTGAGTGCCTCGGTCGGATCGATCACGATGGAGCCGCCGGAGGGCAAGCGCACGTTGCGATCGTAGGCACTCTCGATCTGGGTTTCGATCTGGTAGCGGGTGAACAGCGGGGTGGCATCGTCGTACAGCTTCAGTTTGCGCAGGCTGTTCGGCATGACCTGCTGCATGAACTGCTTGGCGTCTTCGTACAGCGCAGGCTCGTCGATCAGGATTTCGCCGATGTCGGCGCGCAGGTAGTCGCGCAGGGCGCGGATGAACAGCTTCGATTCCTGATAGATGAGGAATGGTGCGGATTTGGCCGCGGCGGCCTCGGAAATCGCTTTCCACAGTTGCAGCAGGTAATCCAGGTCCCACTGCAGTTCCTCGGCGTCGCGGCCGACGCCGGCGGTGCGCACGATCAGGCCCATGCCGTCCGGCATCGAGATGTGGTCGAGCGCTTCCTTCAATGCCTGGCGGTCCTCGCCCTCGATGCGGCGCGAAACGCCGCCCGCGTTGGGGCTGTTCGGCATCAGGACCATGTAGCGCCCGGCCAGCGAGATATAAGTGGTGAGCGCGGCGCCCTTGTTGCCGCGTTCCTCCTTCTCGACCTGGACGATCAGTTGCTGGCCCTCTTTCAGCAACTCGCGGATGCCCGCCTTGTTCGGGTCGGCGCCCTGCGTGAAGTATTCGCGGGCGATTTCCTTCAGCGGAAGGAAGCCGTGGCGTTCGGCGCCGTAGTCGACGAAGCACGCCTCGAGGGAAGGTTCGACCCGGGTGATGCGGGCCTTGTAGATGTTGGACTTCTTCTGTTCGCGGGAGGGGATTTCGAGGTCGAGGTCGTAAAGGGCTTGGCCATCGACGATGGCCACGCGCAACTCCTCACGCTGAGTTGCGTTGATCAACATGCGTTTCATTGTGGATTCCTTGAAGTCGCCGGCGCGGAGCGCGTCGTCGGCGGCGCCTTGGCGGGGCGGCCGGCCGGGTGACGTGCCGCGCCTGGCGGCAGTCGCCGGAACCGATCAATGGTCCCGGCTGGTGATGAATGGGATTGTTCGCGTCCCGACGTTCCCGCGCCGTCATTCCGACGGTGGGCAAACATCGACCCGAACGTTACGATGGCGAGGTACCGGCTGCTCCCGGTCAGGAATGGCAGGCGGAAGCCTTGTCCGCGCGGCGAACGAGTACAGGGTCGCCCGTGAGGGGCAAGAGCCTGCTTGACGCCGGGCAATCGTATCATCGAAAAAGGGTTTTTTCCAATGGGGACGGCAACTTCGGCCAAGGACTTCAGTTCGGTGCGAACCGTGGAGGTCGGTCCCGAGCGCGATGGGCAGCGCGTGGACAACTGCCTGGCGGCACTGTTGAAGGGGGTGCCGAAGACGCATATCTACCGCTTGCTGCGGACCGGCCAGGTACGCGTGAACGGCAAACGTGCCAAGCCGGATACCCGGCTCGCGGCGGGCGATCATCTGCGGATTCCGCCGGTACGGGTGGCCGAGCGTGCCGAACCCGGTGCGCCACCCGCGCCGATGCTGGACGAAATCCGTCAGGCCGTGATTTTCGAGGACAGGGATTTCCTTGCCATCGACAAGCCGGCCGGCATCGCCAGCCATGGCGGCAGCGGCGTGACCTTCGGCGCTATCGAGCTGCTGCGCGCGGCGCGGCCCAAGGATCACCTGGAGCTGGCGCATCGGCTTGATCGGGATACCTCGGGCGTGCTGGTGTTTGCGCGTTCGCGGCGCGGGCTGACCGGCGTGCAGGACCTGATCCGGGCCGGCGAGACAAAGAAGCAGTACCTGTGCCTGATGACCGGCAAGCTTCGGCGCGCGAAGTTCGACGTCAATGCGCCGTTGCGAAAATCCGTGCTGTCGGGCGGCGAGCGCATGGTGCGGGTGGACGAGGACGGCAAACCGGCGCTCACGTTCTTCCGCGAGATCGAGCATTACCCGGATTGCAGCCTCGTCGAGGCGACGCTCGCAACCGGCCGCACCCATCAGATCCGCGTGCACGCCGCGCACGCAGGCTATCCGCTGGCGGGCGATCCGAAGTACGGCGAGCGCGAGGCCAACAAGCGCTTCGCCAAGCTCGGCCTGAAACGCATGTTCCTGCACGCGGCGCGCTTCGAATTCGAACTGGGCGAACGCGCCTACAGTTTTTCCGCGCCATTGCCGGATGACTTGCGGGCCGTGCTGGACAGGCTGTAGCGCCGCCGCCGTTCACGGGGCCGCCACGCCCCACTGTTAAAATCCCGCTTTTTGCCAGGACGCGTGCATGAAAGTGACCATCTTCGGTACGGGCTACGTGGGCCTCGTCACCGGAACCTGCCTTGCCGAAATGGGTAATCACGTGCTTTGCGTGGACGTGGACGCCGAGAAGATCGCCCGGCTGGAGCGCGGCGAAATCCCGATCTTCGAGCCGGGCCTCGAACCACTGGTCAGGCGGAACCACGAGGCCGGCCGGCTGGCATTCACCACCGATTCCAAGGCGGCGGTCGCGCACGGCGACACGATTTTCATCGCGGTCGGCACCCCGCCCGACGAGGACGGCAGCGCCGACCTCAAATACGTGCTGGCGGTGGCGCGCAGCATCGGTGAAAACCTTACCGGGTATGCCGTGGTGGTGGACAAGTCCACGGTGCCGGTGGGCACCGCGGACCGGGTGCGCGCCGAAATCGACGCAGCCCTGGAAAAACGCGGCGTGGAAATCGCCTTCGACGTGGTTTCCAACCCCGAGTTCCTGAAGGAGGGCAATGCGGTCGATGACTGCATGAAGCCCGACCGCATCGTGATCGGCTCGTCCTCGTCGCGTGCGATCGACCTATTGAAGTCGCTCTACGCCCCGTTCAATCGCAACCACGACCGGATCGTGGTGATGGACGAGCGCTCGGCCGAACTGACCAAGTACGCGGCCAACGCGATGCTGGCGACCAAGATCAGCTTCATGAACGAAATCGCCAACATCGCCGAGCATGTCGGCGCGGACGTCGAAATGGTGCGTCACGGCATCGGCTCCGATCCGCGGATCGGCTACAGCTTCATCTATCCCGGCACCGGCTACGGCGGCTCGTGTTTCCCCAAGGACGTACAGGCGCTGGAGCGTACCGCGCACGCGAACGGCTACCAGGCGCGGTTGCTTGGCGCGGTGGAAGCGGTCAATCGCGACCAGAAGCGTCGGTTGTTCGAATTGATGGCGCGCCATTTCGGCGGCAACCTGAAGGGTGCCACCGTCGCATTGTGGGGCCTCGCTTTCAAGCCGAACACCGACGACATGCGCGAAGCTCCCAGTCGAGTGCTGATGGAAGCCTTGTGGCAGGCCGGGGCGAGCGTGCGCGCGTACGATCCGCAGGCCCGCGGCGAAACCGCGCGCATCTATGGGAAGCGCGATGATCTGGTGTTGTGCGACGACCCGTGGGCGGGGCTTGAAGGCGCCGATGCGTTGGCCGTGGTGACCGAATGGAAGGTGTTCCGCAGCCCGGATTTCGCGCGGATCAAGTCGATGCTGAAAAACCCGGTGATTTTCGACGGCCGCAACCTGTACGATCCGGCCATGGTCGAATCCGCGGGGCTCGCGTATTACGGCATCGGCCGCGGCCGCAGTACCGTTGCGACGAAAAAGGGCATGAACGACGATGGGCACACCGAACGACGAGCGGATGAACGAGCTCGAGTTGAAGCTGACCTTTCTTGATGACGCGGTCGCATCATTGAACGATGGCGAGGCGCAGCAGACGCGCCGGCTGCTGCAACTCGAAAATGCGCTGGCCGAACTGCGACGGGAGTTGGCGTCGTTGCGCACGAGCCTCGTGGACAACGTGCAGGAGGAACCGCCCCCGCATTATTAGTGCGAACGTCCATGTTCACGGTCCGATGAGGGGTTGCCCCATCCTGGACGAATTTGGAAACCAGCGACTCCAGAACGGCCATCCACGGCCTGACTCTCCACCAAAAGCCGCTTCGAACTGAGCGTCGACAGTACCTCGCTCACACCGGCATCGCAGGTTGGGCTTGGCACCGCGAAATCCCAACATCCGGTCAACAGTCAACAAGAACGTCATACGTTTCCATGAGTGAATCCCTGCGCGACCAGTTGCTGAAGGCCGGATTCAAGCCCTCGCCATCGGCCAAACCGAAGCAGCACGTGCGCCGCAAGCCGGAACCGCGCAAGAACCACGAGCCGGGCGAGCCCGATCTTGCCAGGGCCTTTGCGCTGCGCGCGCAAGCCGAGCGCGCCGAACGGGAGGCTGCCGAACGGGAGGCGCGCGAAAGGGCCGCGGCAAAAAAGGAACGCAAGCGCAAGTTGCAGGCGCTGCTGGCGGGCAAGGTGCTCAATCGTGACGACGCCGAGCAGGTTCGGAACTTCGAATTCGCCGGCAAGATCCGCCGGGTCTATGTCACGCCCGAGCAGCTGCGGGGCATCAACGCGGGAGAACTGGGCGTGGTGATGCAGAATGGGCGTGCGGTGCTTGTCCTTCGCGAAATTGCCCTGGAAACACGGGCCATCGCGCCGGAGGCCGTGGCCCTGCTGGTGGATCCGGATGCACCCGTGGAGGACGACGGAGTGCCCGACGACTTGATGTGGTGACGAGTACCGACTGGAAGGGCGGCAGCGGCGCACGGCGCCGGGCGATGTGCCGCTACGGGCGGCGGATCATTCGCGTTTTGCCAGAGCCGGATTGAACCACCCCTGCTTCGGCGCGAAGCGCGCACCGTGTGCATGCACCAGCGCTTCGAGTCTCTCCCGCAGCGTGCCTGCGCCGGTGGCGCGGATGTACTGGATGGGGCCGCCGCGGAACGGCGCGAAGCCCGTGCCGAAGATCACGCCCGCGTCGAGAAGGTCTGCGTCCGCGACCACGCCGTCGTGCAGGCAAGCCACGGCCTCGTTGAGCATCGGCAGGACCAGGCGGTCTTCCAGATCGGCGGGCGCGCGATAGCCTGCATCGACCTTGGGTTTCAACGCCCGCCCGTCCTTCCACACGTAGAAGCCCGCGCCATCCTTCTTGCCGCGCTTGCCACCGTCGACCTTGTCGGCGATGCCGCTGGGCAATTCGAGTCCGAGGAACGGACCGAGCTCGCGCCCCACCGAAAGCGCCACATCAAGGCCGATCGTGTCGATCAATTCGATCGGCCCCATCGGCATGCCGAAGCGCTTGCCCACACGGTCTATCACCGGATCGGGAATGCCCTCGGTATGGCAACGCACCGCTTCCAGCAGGTAAGGCATCAGGATCCGGTTCACGAGGAATCCCGGCGTACCGAGCACCGGCAACGGCAGTTTGCCGATGGCCTTCACCCAGGCCCACGCACGTTTTTCCAGTGTCGGATCGAGCGCGTCGTGGCGCACCACTTCCACCAGTGGCATCTGCGCCACCGGGTTGAAGAAATGCAGCCCGAGGAATCGCCGCGATTCGATGATCGCGCCGCGCAGGTCGTCCAGCGGGATCGATGAAGTATTGGTGGCGATCAATGCGTCTGCGGCGATGTCCGGTTCGAGCGCGCGGTACACCGCCCGCTTGGCTTCCGGGTTTTCGTAGATCGCCTCGATGGCGAGCTGCGACGATGCGGCGCCCGCGCCCTCGACGTCCGGCGTGAGGCGCGCCTCGACGGGTGCCACGCGGTCGCGGGTTTTCAGCTTCTTCTCGAACAGTCGGCGCGCCCGCGCCAGCGCGGGTTCCACGAATTTCATCTCGCGGTCCTGCAACGTCACCTCGAAGCCACGCAACGCGGACCACGCGGCGATGTCGCCGCCCATGACCCCGGCACCGATCACGTGCACATGGCGAATGCCGTGGGCGGTATCGCCTGCGAGTCCGCGCATGCGTTCGCGCAGGAAAAACACGCGGATCAGATTGTGTGCCGTGGGCGTGGCTGCGAGTTTGGCCACCGAACGCGCTTCCAGCGCGAGACGCCGCGAGATGTCGCCGCCACCGCGCCGCCACACCTCGATCAGTGCGAACGGCGCGGGGTAGTGTTGCGGCGAAGCCTTGGCCGCGGTCTGTCTGCGCATGACCGGAGCGAGGACTTGCCGCGCGGCCCAGCAATTGCTGACCCATGCCTGCGCGCGTTGCATCCACGGTCGCGTGATCGGCTGCAATGCCAACCTGTGCGCTTCGTCGAGCAACGCGTCGGGTGCGGCGAGCCGATCGACCAGGCCTTCGGCGAGGGCGCGCTCGGCGGATGACGCGCGTCCGGTCAGCATCATCGTCAGCGCCTTGGGCGCGCCAATCAGGCGCGGCAGGCGGGCAGTGCCGCCCCAGCCGGGATGGATGCCGAGTTGCACTTCCGGCAACGCGATGCGGGTTTCCGGCGCACGCGCCGCGATGCGCATCCGGCAGGCCAGCGCGAGCTCGGTGCCGCCACCCATGCAGGTGCCATGGATTGCAGCCACTGTCGGCATCGGCAGGCGGGCGAGCCGCTCGAAAACGCGCTGGCCGTGCTCGATTTCCTCTCGCACGGTGCCCTTCCGGTCATAGCTTTCGAACTCCTTCAGGTCGGCACCGACCGCGAAACCGGAGACCTTGCCTGAATGGATCACCACCGCGGCGGGACGTTCGATCGCGATGCGTTCCAGCATGCCGTCCAGCTCGTCCAGCAGCGGTCGTGACAGTGCGTTCACGCCGCTGCCGTCACGATCGATACATAGCACGAGGACGCCGTCCGCGCCCACCGAAGCTTGCCAGTGCCTGAATCGCAAACCGTCGAACACTTCTCAGTCCCATCGTCGCTCCGTCCGCATCATCATTGATCGCGCATGGACCGTGGTCAACGTCGGGTGAAGGGATACATGGCCGACATCGAGCCGTCAACGCCGGAAGGTGAAAACAACAATCTGCTGGACCGCATCCTGGCGGCCGACAGTGTGGTGGTGACATTGCGCTGCGGCGACGCCGGAACGGTGACGAGCGCGCTGCGGCGCATCGCGCTGCAAACCGGCAGGGCACTGTATGCCTGGCGCCCGCATATCGGCCTGTGCCGGTTGGGCGTTCGCGACGAAAAAATTCCTGGCGTGGTGCAACTGGCCGACGTGCTGCGGTGGGTCTACCGCGGCCCCGGTTTCGGCGTTTGTTTCCTGGCCGAGTCACCCCGGGCATGGGCGCCGGATATCATGGCTTTGCTGCATCGGATCACGCAAATCGATCCACGCAAGCCGCGCCGCCTGATATTGCCCGGTACGCTTGCGGATGTGCCGCCCTCGCTGCCAGCGCGCGAGCTTGCGTGGGGCAGCCCGGGGACGCAATTGCGCCTGAGGCACGGCGCGTGGTTGCAGTGATGAGCCGTGAAAAGGGCCCGGTGCTGGTGGTGGCGTCCTCCCGGGACGATCGCCGCATCCTGTTCGACGCGCTGGACGGCATGCGTGTTGGTGAAATCCTCAGCGCGCGCGACGCGGTCCATGCGCGCGCATTGCTGGCTCGCTCGCCGCGACCGGCCCTGGCAGTGCTGGATTTTGCCCATGAGGTGTCGCAATCGCGCACCTTGTGCGCGGAGCTGGATGGCGTGCCGGTGATCGGGCTGTTCGGTCCGGAATTCGACGCACGTGACGGTCACGCGTGCCCGTCCGCATGCAGCAACGTGAAGGCATGGTTGCGCGCACCGGTTGACGCCACCGAAGCGGCGGTGCGCGTGCGTGAAGCGCTGGATGCTCCCGCGCCGGCATCGCCATCGCTCGCGCACAGCAGCGGACCCGCCACGCCGCCGCAGTCGCTGCAGGCCGGTGCCCATGCGGCGCTGCAGATGATCGCGGGATTGTTGCAGCCGGCGCGCGATGCCGCGGGCCTGCCGACCCTCGTGCAGCGGGCGATGCAGGCGCTCGGCATGGACCTGATGGTGATCGCGGAACGCGACGCGTCGACCGACAACACGTTGCATTCGTTGGCGCGGATGGATCGCCTCTCGAGGCCCGGAGCATCGGATCCCCTGGCACAGGGATTCGTGCGGCAGGCATTGAAGGGGGAGGGCATCGTTCGTGTCGTGCCTTCGCAGGCGGACGATGCTTTTGCCAGTGAAACGGGATGCTCCTGGTATGCGGCCTTGCCGTTGTTCGACATGGCCCGCAACCGGCTGGGGCTGATGGTGTGCGCGTCCCGGGTGCCCTTCATCGAAGGACCGGCGGCGCTGAAACCGATACTGGAAATCATCGGTATGCGTTTTGCCGCATTGCTGGAATTGCGTGCCGAGCGCGAACGAAGCCGCAACCGTTCGCTGATGGATGGCTTGACCGGCTTGCCCAACAGGATGCTTTTCAACGACCGGCTCAAATCGGTCTTGCACGATGCGCGTCGCACCGGCGAGGTTTTCGCGGTGCTGTTCGTGGACATGGACCGCTTCAAGGGCATCAATGATTCGCTGGGCCACGCGGTGGGCGACCAGGTGCTGGTGGCCGGTGCGCGACGCCTGAGCGACGCCGTGCGTGCATCCGACACGGTCGCGCGTTACGCCGGCGACGAATTCACCCTGATCCTGCGGCACGTCAATGATCGCGGCGATATCGACCGGATTGCGGCCAAGCTCCTGACGGGCATGCAGGCGCCGCTGGTGCTCGATGATGGTTCCGAATTGCACGTGACGACCTCGATCGGCATCAGCGTCTATCCCGATGACGCGACCGACGCGGAAGGGCTGGTGAAGCATGCCGACATGGCGATGTACAGCGCCAAGGCGCGCGGCCGCAACAACATGCAGGCATACGCGGACGTGCCGGCCGACACGCACGGGCAACGCATGGAAATGGAATCGCGCCTGCGCCAGGCCGAGGCGAACGGCGAACTGTCGGTGTACTACCAGCCGCAGATCGACGTGGCCACCGAAGAAATCGTGGGCGTGGAGGCCACGGTGCGCTGGCAGCATCCGGTGCTGGGCCTGCTGAGTCCCGCCTTCTTCATGCCGCTGGCCGAGGAAACGGGACAGAGCCTCTCGATCGGCGAGTGGGTGTTGCGACGCGCCTGCGCCGACGTGGCGGTGTGGCGACGCCGGCACAAGTTGCCGTTGAGGCTGGCGGTAAACTTGTCGGCCCTGCAGTGGATGCAGCCGAACCTGGCGGCGATGGTCGAGGCCGCATGCCGCGACGCAAAGCTGGATCCCGACGTGCTGGATCTGGAAACACCCGAGGGCGTGCTGGCGAAGCCGCAGGCGGAGCTGGCGACGGCCATGGACCTGCTGCGGCGAATCGGCTGTCGCGTGGTCGCCGATCACGCCGGCGACGCACAAAGCGCTCCCGAACTGGTCGGTGCGCTGCCCGTGGATGCCATCAAGATCGACCAGAGTTTCGTGCGCAACATCGGCAGCGACCCAGACGACGAATCGGTGGTATCGTCGATCCTGGATGCCGCGCGGGGGCAACGTCGGCGGGTGATCGCCGATGGCGTCGAAACCGAGCGCCAACTGGAATTCCTGCGCGAACGGGGCTGTGATGCCGCGCAGGGGCCGCTGTTTTGCCGTGCGGTTCCGGTGGCGGCCCTGATGCGGTTGCTGGGGACACGCCGTCCTGCGTGGGCTGCCAAGCCGGCATCCCTGGAACGGAGCGCGCCGGACAAACCGCGTTCGCCACCCGCCGGCCGTCGGCGGGGGGCACACGGTTGACCATCCCTCGGTAACGGCGTTGGGCTGCCGCTGGCCTTGATCCGGAGGCGAAACGGCCCAACCATCAGGGCGGAGCTTGCGGTTCAAGGGTTGCGGGATGACTATTCCGGATGAACTTTCGCGCGCGGAGCGCGGTCAGACGGGGGTGCATATCACCTCCGGCGCATCAGGGAGTGCCGCCCGGATGGGCGATGTGGAAACCGATCGTGCCCTGGTCGCGCGCGTGCGCAAGGGCGACAACAAGGCGTTCGAATTGCTGGTGCGCAAGTACCAGCACAAGATCATCGGCCTGGTGTCGAGGTACGTGCACGACTGGAGCGAGTGCGAGGACGTGGCGCAGGAAGCCTTCATCCGCGCCTACCGCGCGATCGGAGCGTTCCGTGGTGACAGCGCCTTTTATACCTGGATGTACAAGATCGCCGTGAATACCGCGAAGAACCATCTGGTCGCCCAGGGCCGCCGTCCGCCCGCCGAAGACATCGACGCGGATACCGCGGTGCAGTTCGATGCCGGCGCCCGCTTGCGCGACGAGGCCACCCCGGAACACGAACTGGCCCGCCACGAGATTGAACAAACCGTGTTCGCCACGGTCGAAAAGTTGCCCGAGGAATTGCGCGACGCGATTACCCTGCGCGAGGTCGATGGCCTTTCCTACGAGGAAATCGCCGAACGCATGAATTGCCCCATCGGCACCGTGCGTTCGCGCATCTTCCGTGCCCGCGAAGCGATTGATGAGAAACTGCGCCCGCTGTTGTCCAACGACGATGAAGCCTGATTCGGCAACGACTGCTGCAAGAGGTACAAGGTGATGGATCCGACCAGCCGCGAAGACCTTTCCGCCCTGATGGACGGCGAACTGGCCGCCGAACCGACGCGTTTCCTGCTGCGGCGCCTCGATCATGACCCCGAGCTGTCCGCCACCTGGTCGCGCTGGCACCTGATCCGCGCCTGCCTCACTTCCGATTCCGCGCGCATGTCGGCGCCGAACCGCGACAACGATTTCGCGGCACAAGTGGCTGCGGCCTTGCAGGTCGAGACGGCCCCGCAGGTTCGCCCGCGCCATTGGGTGCGTTACATGGGCGGGGGTGCAATCGCCGCCGGGGTCGCGGTGGCGGCACTGATGTTGAACGCACCGGGCCCCCGCGGGGAAGCGCCGGCCCCTGTCGCGCAAAGCCGTCCCGCCGCGAACACCGCCGTTCCAACCGCGTTGGCTGAGGCCTCGCCATCTTTGAATCCGGTCACCCCGCCGTGGTTGCTGTCGCGCCAACCCACAGTGCTCTCCGCGCAACCGGCGTCGGCCAACGTCGTGTACGGCACCGGCCTGATGCAGCCCGACTATCTGCGTCGCGCCACCTATGCGCGCGACGAGGCACTGCCTTACGCGTCGTTCCCGCAGGCCAGCCAGACGTTGCCATTCTCGATCGTGCTGCTGCCGGAACCGCCGCCCTCCAGCGCCTCCGCGGCGCGGCATTGAGGCTGCACGGCCGCGGATGACGCGGGCGTGCCCCAGTGTGGCGACTCGTCGCCCGGAACATGCAGCGTTTGGCGATTGGGCCTCGTCGCCCGCGATGGTTTCGTGTCCGGCGGCGGTGATTTTGCACATTCATCGATGAGGAGAAAACCATGTTGAAAGGGGCGAGGCGGATGGCCGCCGTATTCGTTCTGCTGTGTTTTTCCGGCGCCGGCACGGCGCTCGCGGCGACGCCGACGCCGACGGTAGCGCTTCCCGATTTCACCGGCATCGTGCAGAAATACGGTCCGGCGGTGGTGAACGTGGTCGCGCATTACAAGCACGCCAGCGAAATGGGCGACGACCATCCCGGCGAGCAGCAAACGCAGGAGCCGCAATTGCCGGAAATCTTCCGGCACTTCTTCGGCATGCCGTTCGGCCCGCAATTCCGACAGCCCGATCGCGGTGGTGAATCGCTGGGCTCCGGCTTCATCATTTCCGCAGACGGTTACATCCTCACCAATCGCCACGTGGTCGCCAACGCCGATTCGGTGACCGTGCACCTGCCGGATCACCGCAGCTTCCCGGCGAAGATCGTCGGCGAGGACAAGATCTACGACATCGCGCTGCTGAAGATCAACGCAACCAAACTGCCGACCGTGCAGATCGGCAATTCGGATGACCTGCAGCCAGGCCAGTGGGTGGTCGCGATCGGTTCGCCGTTCGGCCTCGACCACTCGGTGAGCGCGGGCATCGTCAGTTACGTCGGCCGCAGCCTCGGTGGGCAGGATCAGCCCGCGGTGCCCTTCATCCAGACCGACGTGCCGATCAACCGCGGCAACTCGGGCGGTCCGCTGTTCAACCTGCAGGGGCAGGTGGTCGGCATGAATTCGCAGATCTTCTCGACCAGTGGCGGCGCGATGGGTCTGTCCTTCTCGATCCCCATCAACCTCGCGATGGATGCGCAACGCCAGCTCAGGACCAAGGGCTACGTCAGCCGCGGGATGATCGGTGTCGGCATCCAGAACGTCAACAGCGATACCGCCAAGGCGATGCACCTCACCGATGAAACCGGCGCGCTGGTGCGCTCGGTGCAGCCGGATGGGCCGGCAGCCAAGGCGGGCCTGAAGATCGGCGATGTGATCACCGGGTTCAATGGCAAGAAGATCTACGACTCGGCGCAACTGCCGCCGGTGGTCGCGATGACCGCGCCGGGCACCGAGGCGACCGTGAACATCCTGCGCGACGGCAAACCGAAGACGGTGAAGGTCAAGGTTGCCGAGATGCCTCGGAATGGCCTGTCGCAGGAACTGTTCGCCGGGGCGCCTCCGGCGACCAGCGGCAGCAACCTGCTGGGCCTGACGGTGCAGGACATCACGGCCGCCATCCGCCAGCAACTCGGCTACAGCGGCAAGGGCGGGGTGGTGATCACCGACGTCGAAGGGCCGGCCGCCCGGGCGGGATTGTCGTCCGGGGACGTGATCCTGCGCGTGGGCAACAAACCCGTGAACAGCGTCGCCGAGTTCCGTCGCGAAACGACGAACGTGAAAGCGGGCAGCACGGTGCTGCTGCTGGTGTCGCGCCAGGGACAGAATCAGTTCGTCGCGATCAGCGTGCCGGAGAAATAATCCGACCCGGAAAAGCGAACGCGCAGGTTGGGCTGATCCCGGGCGATGCCCGGGAGAAGCCCAACGCTCCGACGCAACGGGGCGCGCCGGGCTTCGCCGATAATGCCGGTGCCAGCCCAACCTGCAAAACGCGCCGCCGTGATCTGCCAATATCATGCAGGGCAATCGGCGGCACGGCGCACCACGCAATGAAACTCCATTCGATCGAAGGCAATACGCAAAAGCTCGACGGCGGCGCGATGTTCGGCAACGCACCGAAGGCGATGTGGTCGAAATGGATACCGGCCGACGACAGGAACCGCATCCCGCTGGCCTGCCGGTGCCTGCTGGCGACCGACCTGGACGGTCGCAACGTGCTGTTCGAGACCGGCATCGGCGCGTTCTTCGAACCGAAGCTGCGCGAACGCTATGGCGTGGTCGAGGATCGCCACGTGCTGCTCGACTCGCTGAAGGCGATCGGTTTGACGCACGAGGACATCGACGTGGTCGTGCTGTCGCACCTGCATTTCGACCACGCCGGGGGTTTGCTGGCGGTGTGGGAGGAAAACGCGCCGTTGCGGCTGCTGTTCCCCAACGCGACATACGTGGTGGGCGCCGAGCATTGGCAACGCGCGATACGCCCGCATCCCCGCGACCGCGCATCGTTCATCCCGGGGGTGCCGGAATTGCTGGAGCAGAGCGGCCGGCTTGAAAAGGTGTCGGGCGAGCATTCGCATGCGCTGGGCAAGGCAGTGCGCTTCCACTATTCGCAAGGCCACACCCCGGGATTGATGCTGTCCGAAATCGTCGGTCCGCGCGACCACGAAGGCGTGGTGTATTGCGCCGACCTGATCCCCGGTACGCCGTGGGTGCACCTGCCGGTGACGATGGGCTACGACCGCGCCCCGGAATTGCTGATCGACGAAAAGCGAGCGTTTCTCGACGACAAGCTCGCGCGCGGCGTGCGACTGTTTTTCACGCATGACCACGCGACCGCGATGGCCTCGCCGCAGCGCGACGAGCGGGGGCGCTATGGCGTCATCGAGGGGCAGTCCCACTTTTCGGGCATGGCGCTGTAAGCTCGCGGCGTGAGCCGCTTCTCCGTACTCGTCCATCATCCTTCGCGGAACGCTGCGCTGGGCGCGGCGCTGCTGCTGCTGGGGTTGCTGCTGCTCGGGTTCACCGAACATGCCGATCGGCTGCGCGCGATGGGCGAGGACGCGCTGGGCGGATTCGTGTTGACCGGCGACGCCGCGGTGCCGGGTCCGTCGGCCAATGGCAAGCTGGTGCTGGCCGTCGGCGCGCCGGAAGTGAAAACGCCCGCGCGTGACGCACAGTTCGGCGTATCGGTCGATGCACCGGCGCTGGTGCGCAAGGTCGAGATGTTCCAGTGGAAAGAGATGCGCTACGGCGGACAGCGCAGCTACGAAATGGACTGGTTCGAACATCCTATCGATTCGTCGACATTCGGCAATCCGGCGGGCCATGCCAATCCCGGTGCGTTTCCGATCAACGCCGCGCGGTTCGACTCGCCCGATGTGATGGTCGGGGGCTTCAAACTCGCGCCGGCGCTGGTGCACATGATCGACGGTGTCGAACCATTCGCGGCGGATCTCTCGCACGTGCCATCGAACATGGCGGCAACGTTTCAATCCAGCGATGGCACGCTGGTCACCAGTGCGAACCCCGAACGTCCGCAAGTCGGCGACCTGCGCATCAGCTGGACCCGCATCGCGCCCACGGACCTGACGGTGTTCGCGCGGAACGATGGCGGCACGCTGGTGCCGGCCAGCAATCCCGCGGGCGATGCGATCGCGCAGGTCTTGCTCGGGAAGCATTCGTTGACCGATGTCTTGACCGATGCGCCGCAGCCGCCGCATTTCAAGTGGGCGCGCCGTGTACTCGCATTGCTGCTCGCGTGGGCCGGCGCAGCCCTGCTGCTGCCCCGCGCGCGCCGCGGCGATCGCCTCCTGGCGCTGGCGATCGCGGTGATGCCGCTGGCAGTTCTCGCGGCGGCGTTCTGGTTCGATGTGCGGATGCTGGCGGCGGGCGCGCTGATTGCGGTCGCCGTGGCGGCGGCAGGGATGGCGACGTGGCGTTGGCGGTCAACGGCCTCGCCAACGAGCCGTGGCCGTTCTGGCGGGACCACGGGTTCAAAGACAGACGGCCCGCGAACGAGCGCGAACAAGCGCAGTTCTCCATGAGCCGATGCGGCCGCGAAACGTAGCTGCGTTCCACGGTTACTCGTCCGCGGATTCGTCCTTTTCGTGATCCAGGAACCACAGGCCCGCGAACAGCTTGGGGTCGATCGAGTAACCCTTTTCCGACATTGCGTGCAGCCACGCACCCGCTTCGGCGCGCGGCACCTCGTGCACCACGATGTCTTCGGTTTCGTCGCCGCCGCCGTCGCTGACCTTGCGAAGATCCAGGGCGCGCACGAAGTGCATCATTTCCGTGCTCATGCCTGCCGAGGACGGGCCGGAATGCAGCGATTCCACGCGCCCGCACGTCCAGCCGGTTTCCTCCTCCAGTTCGCGCCTTGCGGTTTCCGCGGCGTCCCGATCGGTGTCGTGGCCGGCATCGCCGATCAGGCCGGCCGGCATCTCGATGGTGAACTGGCGCACCGGCACGCGGAACTGCTCGACGAACAGCACGCGATCTTCCGGCGTCACCGCGACGATGATCACCGCGCCCTGCGGGTTGTTGCGCTCGACGAATTCCCAGTGGCCGCGTTGCTTCAGCGTGAGCCAGTGGCCGGCGTAAAGCACTTCGGCGGGCGCATCGGCGACGGCGGGGATGCGGATCACCTTGTTCATGTCACGGGTTCCGGCTGCAGCAGCTTCCGCGCGCGTTCGCGGGTGAGCGGACCGATCCGCAGCCGCTCGCACAAGGCCTCCAGTACGGCGAGATCGGCGGCACGGCGCAGCAAACTGTCCGGATGGCCGGGCACCGGCGCATCGAGCGCGATGCAGGCCAGCCGCTTCGACAGGCGTGCCTGTTCGGCGTGCGCGCGCAATTTCGCCGCCAGCGCCGCGGCGCCGCGCAGTCGCAGGAACGGGACTTCGTCGATGCGCGCCAGCAGATCTTCGAGCGAACCGAAATGCGCGAGCAGCGCGGCCGCGCTCTTCGGTCCGACGCCCGGCACGCCGGGGATGTTGTCGATGGCGTCGCCGGTCAGCGCGAGGAAATCGATGACCTGGTGCGCTTCGACGCCGAGGCGCGCGGGCACGCCCGCGGCGCCCCAGCGATGGCCGCGAGCGTAGTCCCACTGTTCGGCGTCATGTTGCAGCAACTGGCCGAAATCCTTGTCGGCGGACACGATCACGGAACGCAAGCCGTGCGCGCGCATCGCGACCAGCACGCTGCCGATCAGGTCGTCGGCCTCGTAGGCGGCGTCGGCCAGCACGACCAGTCCGAACGCCGCAGCCAGCTCGCGACAGTATTCGAATTGGCGCTTCAGTTCGGGCGGGGCGGGATCGCGGTTGGCCTTGTAGGCGGGATAGATGGCATTGCGGAAGGAACTGGTGAGCGCGATGTCGAACGCGGCCACCGCGTGGCGCGCGCGCGTGCGTTCCACGAAGTCCAGCAGGAAGCGCGCAAAGCCGTGCACCGCATTGACCGGCGCGCCGTCGGCATCGAAAAACACGTTGGGCATCGAGTGCCAGGCGCGGAACACGTACATGCTGGCATCGATCAGGTACAGGGTTTCGATGGACGTCGAAACCGGCGCGGCTGTCTGCGCGGGAACGGCGGCATTCATCCGGGCCACGCACCGAGAACCTGATCGACATCCGGGCGTTTGCGCTCCGGAGGCTCGTCGCCGCGGCTGCCGATGTGGATATACGCGATCGCGCGTTCCTCGTCGGCAAGTCCGAGCAGTTTCGCGGCTTCGCGGTCGTAGCACGACCATCCGGTCAGCCATTGCGCGCCGAAGCCGGCGGCCTGCGCCGACAGCAACAGGTTGAAGGCGAGGCAGCCCGCCGACAAGAGCTGTTCCTGCGCGGGAATCTTGGGGTGATGTTCGTCGATGCGCGCGATCACCGCGAGCACGACCGGCGAATGCGCAAACCGGTCGCGATCTTTCGCGAGCACCCTGTCGGGCGCCGCGGAATCGATGCGCGTGTGCAGCGCGGCCAGCGCCTCGCCGAAACGCGTACCGGCGTCACCTGCCAGCGTGATAAGCCGCCACGGCGTCATCTTGCCGTGGTCGGGCACCCGGATCGCGGTGGCGACGATTTCGCGAAGTTCTTCCGGGGTCGGGCCGGGCGGTTGCAACTGTGCGGCAGGAACGGAACGGCGGTCACGCAGGAACGCAAGGGCGGCATCGTTTCGCATCGCGCCAGTCTACCAGCCGCCCGCGCCGGCTTTGCGCTACGATGCCGTGATCGCAACGGGAGACCAGCATGTCCATCACCATTGCCGCCTTGCGCGAAACCCTCGACGGCGAACGCCGCGTTGCGATAACCCCGGAAACGGCGAAGAAGTACGCGTTGCGGGGGATGCGGGTGGTGCTGGAGCACGGCGCGGGCGAGGCAGCAGGATTTCCCGATGCGGCCTACCCGGACATCGAATTCGCCGACGCGGCGTCGGTGGCGGGGCAGGCCGACGTGGTGTTGTGCGTGCAGCCGTTGGCGGGCGATCGTGTTGCAGCGATCCGGGGAGGCGCAGCGTTGGTCGGGCAGCTTCGCCCGCACAGTGCGGCGGACCGTCTCGCGACATATGCGCAACGCAAGCTCGCCGCGTTCGCGTTGGAACTGTTGCCGCGCACCACCCGTGCGCAGGCGATGGATGTGCTGTCCTCGCAGGCCGCGGTGGCGGGTTACCGCGCGATGCTGATCGCAGCCGAGGCTGCCCCGAAATTCTTCCCGATGCTGACCACGGCTGCCGGTACGCTGCGTCCGTCCAGGGTGCTGGTGATCGGCGCCGGCGTCGCGGGCCTGCAGGCGATCGCAACCGCACGCCGGCTGGGCGCGATGGTGGAGGGTTTCGACGTGCGTCCGGAGACGCGCGAGCAGATCGAATCGCTGGGTGCAAAGTTCCTCGACCTTGGCGTGAATGCCGCGGGGGAGGGGGGGTACGCGCGCGAACTGACCGCGGAGGAACGCGCCGCGCAGCAGGCGAAACTTGCCGAACACGTGAAGACCGTCGACGTGATCGTCACCACTGCAGCGGTGCCGGGACGGCCGTCGCCGAAGATCATCCCGGCGTCGATGGTGGATGGGATGAAGGCCAGTGCGGTGATCGTCGACCTCGCCGCCGAGGGGGGCGGCAATTGCGAGGCGACCAAACCCGGCGAACGCGTACAGCGCAACGGCGTCACGATCATCGGGCCGCTGAACCTTCCCTCCGGCGCGCCCCTGCACGCGTCGGAAATGTATGCGCGCAACCTCGCGCACTTCAGCGAACTGGTGATCGCGGACGCTGCTTGGAAACCCGATTTCGAGGACGAGCTTGTCGCGAAGACCTGCGTCGCGCGGGACGGCGAGGTGGTTTTCGGCAAGGCGTAGCGCCGCATGGAGCACGTGCGACGAATGTAATGCCGGCCCCGGCCCCCGGCGGGCCTGCACCGGGGTGGCGCGTTTCCGGAAGCTGCTTTCGTAGCCGGGGAAGGCGTGGCCTCCAAAGACCCGGCTGTCGCGCTGCTTCGGATCCTCGAGGATTTCCTCGCGGAATTGGCGCCGCCACCCGCCTCGCGGGAAAGCGGCCGAGCTCCCGTTCAGTGATCCCCGGACGCGGGCGGATGCAGCGGAATGGGCTTGTCGGCATCCCCGGCCGCCCAGCGCATGCGTTGTTGCGGCGACATCGCGCGCCAGCGTTCGCGCAGGGCACGGCGCTCGGCCGGTGGCAGCGACTGGAACTTCCGGAATGCTTCGCTGACCTTGGCGCGTTGCGTGGGCGTGAGGTCGTGGAATGCACGCGCGTTTTCGTGCAGTCGCCGACGCTGTTCGGGTGTCATCGTCGCCCAGCGGTGCAGGCGTTCGCGGATCTGCTGCCGATGTTCCGGCGACAGCGTGGCCCAGTGCCGCGCGTGCTCGGCAAGCCGGCGCTGGCGCACGGGCGGCAATCGATTCCATTGCCCCTGCAGTGGCGCCAGCATGCCTTGCTGGTCGGCCGAAAGGGCGGACCAGGCGAGCGGTTGCGCCACGCGCGCGGCTGACGGTTTCCCCGGTGCGCCGTGCATCGGAATCGGAGGGGTTGTCTGTGCGAGTGCCACGCAAGGTGCCACGAGCCACGCCGCCAACAGCACCATGGTCGGCATCCGGATGCGCATGTTCAGCGGACTCCCCGGTTGCGGGCGGATGCGATGGCCGGTTGCGCCGCCAGCCAGCGATAGAAGTCCAGGTCCTGGACCATTTCCATCTGGGTGCTTCCGATTTCCGGCGTGATGTCTTCCGCGGTGCCGCTGCCGGTCGCGATCGGCGTCAACGACACCGCGGTCGCGGCCGGACCGATTTGCCGCGCGGGGTTCATCCAGACCACGCCGATGACCAATGCGCAGCACGCGGCCGCGCTGGCCAGCGGGGCCCACACGCGCGAGGTGACGCGGGCCTGGCCGGCGCGCGCGGCCTTGCGGCGTGCCATGCCGAGCCGCAGGGCGTAGTACGCGTCGGTGTTCTCACAGGCGCTCCTGAAAATCGTACGGCTGCGCGATTCGATTTCGGCGTCGCCGGGCAATGCGCCCCTCCTGTTTTCCGGCAGCTTGTTCATCGCCAGTCCTCGAGTTTCGTCCGCAACGCGTCCATCGCGCGCGACAAGTGCGTCTTGACGCTGCCGGCGCTGCAGCCCATCGCCTTCGCCGTGTCGGCCACGTCCAGGCCTTCCAGTATGCGCAACAGGAACGCTTCCTGCTGGCGGCGGGGCAGTGCGCGGATGGCTGCAGACATCGCCGCGTGGGCTTGCCGCGAGGCCAGTACGCGCGACGGGTCCGGCCCGGGATCCGGTGCTTCCCACGCCGGCAGTCCCTCGTCACCGTGGTTCGTGGCGCGGCCGGTCCAGGCCATGATCCGGTTGCGCACGGTGCGCCGGCGCTGCAGGTCCGTGATGCGTCGGCGCAGGATACCCCAGAACAGCGGCGGCCATTCCCCGGCCGGTTTGCCGGAATAGTGGCGGACCAGTCTCAGCATTGCGTCCTGCACGGCGTCCAGCGCTTCGTCGGAATCGTGCAGCGCGATTTCCGCGATGCGCCATGCGCGCCTCTCGACCGAAGCCAGGAACGCTTCGATGGTCGTCGCCACCGGACGACCAACCTGCGCGTGCTGGGTCGCGATCGGGCTTTCGAACACCGCCACGGCGTTCATGGCAGCCCCGCTGGCGGGGATCGATTCGGCATCCGTGGTCTCACGCATCCTGTCTTGCCCTTGCTAACGCGACAGCCGGAAATGGGTTGACCGCGGCACCCGGCCCGCACATGATGCGCCGGGGGTCTGTGGATGCTACGCCAAGCGGCCGCGCCGTCGGCTGTTTGCCTGCAGGGCACGGAAGAGCGAGGAAGACGTATGCTTCGACGAGCGATGGCACAGGCAGGCGGGCAAACAGCGCCGGCCCGGCGGATTGCTCCGCAGCGGCCGCCATACTTCGATGCGCGCCTTGGCCATGGAACCACCATGACGCTGCGGCGCGCGTCTCGTCCGGCAACCGCTGCGGAAGCAACGCGGCTCGTTTGGCATAGCGCTCACAGGCCCTTCTGCAGGAGGGAAACATGATCACCGGTTTTCTCGCACTGTACATCTTCATGTTGGCGGCATTCACCGGCTACGAGATCATCAGTCGGGTTCCAGTCATCTTGCACACGCCGCTGATGTCGGGTTCCAACTTCGTGCACGGCATCGTGCTGGTCGGCGCGATGGTGGCGCTGGGGCACGCCGACACCCCCGTCGAAATCGCAATCGGCGTGGTCGCGGTGCTGCTGGCGGCCGGCAACGTGGCGGGCGGTTACGTGGTCACCGAACGCATGCTGGAAATGTTCAAGACATCGCGGCCCGGCGCTTCGCGACCGGCGGAGAAAAAGCAATGATGCTCCCGGCCTGGACACCCACCGTGGTCGAAGCGATCTATTTCATCGCCGCGGTTCTCTTCATCTGGGGCCTGAAGCGCATGAGCTCGCCGCGGACCGCGCGCACGGGCATCGTGTGGGCCGGCGCGGGCATGGCGGCGGCGATCATCGTGACGTTCTTCCTGCCGGGCATGCACAACCTCTGGTGGATGATCGGCGCGATCGTGGTGGGCGTGGTGCTGTCGTGGATCGTCGGGCGGCGGGTGCCGATGACCGCGATGCCGCAGATGGTCGCGCTGTTCAACGGGATGGGCGGCGGCGCGGCGGCGGCGATCGGCGCCGTCGAACTGATCAAGTTCAACGCGGCGCTGAAGCTGGTGCCGGACACCTCGCCCATCCAGCCGGAAGCCTGGGCGGACGTGGCCGGGCACCTTGGCGCCACTGAACTGGTATTGGCGTTTGTCGGCGTGCTGATTGGCGCCGTGTCGTTCACGGGTTCACTGATCGCGTTCGCGAAGTTGCAAGGCTGGATGGATCGCCGCTTCGTGTTTCCGCTGCAACGCTGGGTGAATCTTGCGATCTTCGCCGCTGCAGTCGTGTGCGGCGCGCTCGCGTTGGCGGCGGGCATCGAAGGCCATGCGTTCGCATGGGGATTGCTGGTCGGCTTCATCGTGTTGTCGCTGGTATTCGGCATCGCGATGACACTGCCGATCGGCGGCGCCGACATGCCGGTGGTGATTTCGATGTACAACGCCTTCACGGGTCTCGCGGTCGCGTTCGAAGGCTTCGTCCTGCAGAACGAAGCGATGATCATCGCCGGCATGGTGGTGGGCGCGGCGGGCACGCTGCTGACCCAGTTGATGGCCAAGGCGATGAACCGTTCGCTGGGCAACGTGCTGTTCGGCAATTTCGGCGGTGGCGGTGGCGCCCAGCAGCAGGAAATCGCGGGTGCGTTGAAACCGATCGATGCCAGCGATGCCGCGGTGATGATGGCGTATGCCGAGCGCGTCGCGATCGTGCCGGGGTACGGCATGGCTGTCGCGCAGGCGCAGCACAAGATCTGGGAATTCGCGAAGCTCCTGATCGAGCGCGGCGTCAAGGTGAAATTCGCGATCCATCCCGTCGCGGGCCGCATGCCAGGCCACATGAACGTCCTGCTGGCGGAAGCCGGCGTGCCATACGACCTGATCGAGGACATGGACGACATCAACCCCGAATTCCCGAACACCGATGTCGCGCTGGTGATCGGCGCCAACGACGTGGTGAATCCGGTGGCGCGCACCGACAAGAATTCGCCGATCTACGGAATGCCGATCCTGGACGTGGCGAAGGCAAAGAATGTCATCGTGATCAAGCGCGGGCGCGGCAAGGGTTTTGCAGGCATCGAGAACGCGCTGTTCTACGCCGACAACACGCGGATGTTGTATGGCGACGGGCAGGCGGCGGCGAGCGAACTGGTGGCGGGTCTCAAGACGCTGGATGCCTGAGGAGCGGAAGCGCCGCAAGGAAGTCCGAGAAGCGGCGAACAGGCGCCGCGAACGAGGCGGCTGTCGTGAAAAGTCAGGCCATGGATCCCGTTCCGGTGCCCGGTAGCCGAAAGTGTTTGCTCTGGATGGTGATCGGCAATGCAGCGATCAGGGGCGATCGCACGAAGATGCCAGCCATGCCGCGAATGCAGCGGCGATGACGGCCGCGCCCGCGTATACCAGTACCGCGAGCGCGTCCAGGCCCAGTTCGGCCACCTGCAGCGTCAGTCCGATGCCGCCGGTGCGGAAGGCTGCACCGAACGGCAGCCCGGTGGCGGCCGCGATGCGCGCGACCGCGACCAGACAGATGGCGTAGCAGCCCGCCAGCAGAACCGCGATGGCGGCAATCGCCGCCGACCCGCGCGTCGACATGCAACCACACGCCTTCAGGACCAGCGTCAGCGGCAGTGCCAGCACGAGGACCGGCCAGCAGGGGCGCACATCGAACACGATCGCCGCGAAAGCCGCGACCGCGCCCGCGGCAAGCGTGCACATCAGCCATCCGAAAGCCGAAGTGAGGCAACCGAGCACGCGCCCCATCAGCGTGCCCGCGGTATGCACGGAGGCGGTGGCTGGCGGCATGCTGACGGAATCGTCCAAACGGAGCGGACCGGGTAAGGCGATGGTCCGATGATAAAGCACCATCCTGCATGGCGCTGCTATCGCGGTCTCACCTTGTGATGGGCGCGCCTGACCTCCATCAAGGAGTGCCCGCACGGCATGTTGGTATGCTTGCGGGTCGCGTGCGGATCCAGCGCGCCTTCCAGGTCATCAGCTCGGCAAACCATGTCCGGATTCAGTGCTTCCAGCGAACCCTTCACCCTGCAGCGCGATTGTCCCGCGGTGCACGTGCCTTATGGCGACGCCGTCACATTGCCCGCGGGGCAGAACGGCTACATCACGCAGTCGTTGGGCGGCAGCTTCACGGTTTACGTCGAAGGCAGCCTGTTTCGCGTGGATGGCAAGGATGCCGACGCACTGGGCAAGCCCCCGCCGGCGCCGCTCTCGGTGCCGGAGAACCCGAACGACGAGGACGTCGAGCTGGTGGTGTGGGAACAGCTGCGCACGGTGTTCGATCCCGAGATTCCGATCAACGTGGTGGATCTGGGTCTCGTCTACGATCTCAGCATGGAGCACCTCGATGACGGCAGCCGCAAGGTGTACGTCAAGTTGACGCTCACCGCGCCCGGCTGCGGCATGGGCGACATCCTCGTGGAGGACGCGCGCACCAAGCTGGAGATGGTGCCCACGGTCAGCGAGGCCCAGATCGATCTGGTGTTCGATCCACCGTGGAACCAGGCGATGATGTCGGACGAGGCCAAGCTTCAGACCGGCATGATGTAGCTCGCGAAAACCGGGTCAGGTCGACTTTCGACCCGGATCGTCCGGTCGGATTGCAACGCGGGAGGGTCGACCTTGACCCGCCCCGTCTCGTTCAAGTTGCTGTCCATGCACTGAACGGATTGCTGCATCGCAGCGTGACCCGGAATTTACATTTGTTTACGGTTGGATGGTCCGTCGGTCGTTGAGGGCGCCGCCGGACGGTCCGCATTCGCGTCGTGTCGACCGGCGCGGCATATGTGAGGAATCAAACAGGGCTTGGCGGCTTCGCTGCCGGGTGGGGAGTGCGCATCGCGGATTTGCGTCGCACGGATGCGTGCTCGCAAGGCGTGTCCGTGCTCCTTCCCATCAGCAGGAGCTCAATGATGCCAAGCAATCCCAGATTGAAGGCTTTAGTCGTTGCCATGGGCCTCGCCGCCGGATCGGCGGCCATTGCTGCAACGCCCCCCGCCGCCAACACGGCGGTCGTCACGCAGGCGACGCGATTGCGGACCGGCGACTCGATCGTCGGACCGATGGCGCTCACCAAACCGATGCGGGTGACCATGTCACTGCATTGGCGCAACGAAGCGCAACTGAAGGCATTCATCGCCAATCCGCACCACAAGAACCTCAGCCACGCCGAGTTCATGGCCGAATACGGGCCGACCGTGGCGCAGGTGAACCAGGTCAAGGCGTTCATGCATAAACAGGGCTTCACCCACATCTCGGTGACGCCCGATAACCTGTTGGTGTCCGGCCAGGCAACGGTTGCAACCGTGCAATCGGCCTTCCACACCAGCATGGTGCACGTGCGCACGCGCAAGGGGCGGCTGGCATTCGCCAACGCCACGCCGGCACGCATTCCTGCCGCGTTGCACGGCGTCGTGAATGAAGTGCTGGGCCTGCAGAACGTGCACAAGTTCCACGTGATGCCGGCCAAGCCGATGGCGTCGACGCAGGCGACGACCGGACACAACCCCTCCGACTTCGCCTCGATCTATGGCGCCGGCGGCACCGCGACCGGATCCTCGGTCAGCGTCGGCATCATCACCCAGGGCAGCATGAGCAACGTGCTGGACGACTTCCAGACGTTCCTCGGCCAGAACGGTTACGGCAACATCCCGATGAACGTGGTGAAGGTGGACGGAGGCGGCTCCGACACCAGTGGCGACGCCGAATGGGACATGGATAGCCAGGCCATCGTGGGGATCAGCGGCGGCGTGCAGGCCCTGTACCTGTACGACATCCCGCAGCTTTCCACGCAGGACCTGGTGGATGGTTTCAGCGAGGCCACCACCAGCGGCCAGGTCAGGGTCGTCAACGTCTCGATCGGCGGCTGCGAAAGCGGCAGCGAGACCAACGGCGCAGCCACCGGCGACAGCGTCTTCCAGGAAGCCGACGCCGAAGGGGTCACGTTCTCGATCTCGTCGGGAGACTCCGGCGCCGACGAATGCGGTGACGGCGGCACGACCCCCAGCTGGCCCGCCGATTCGCAATACGTGGTCGCGGTGGGTGGCACCACCCTGAACACCAGCGGCACGACCTGGACGGGCGAAACCACCTGGAGTGGCACCGGCGGCAGCCCCAGCACCTTCGAGGCGATGCCGAGCTGGCAACAGGGCGTGGGCCAGAACGCAGGTCATTCCACGCGCGGCGTGCCCGACGTGGCCTTCGATGGAGATCCCAATTCCGGGGCGCTGGTGATCGTGGATGGTTCGACCGAACAGATCGGTGGTACCAGCCTCTCGTCACCGCTGTTCGTGGGCGTGTGGGCGCGCACCCTGGCGGCGAATTCCAGCCTCGGCTTCGCGGCGCCGCTCGTTTATCAGGATGCTGCGTCGCATTACTCGTCCGATTTCCACGACGTGACCCAGGGCAGCAATGGTGGCGAATCGGCCGCGTCCGGCTGGGACTACACCACCGGTTTCGGTTCGATCAACATCGCGAGCTTCGTGGGCAACGTGGCCGGTGGCGGCGGATCTTCACCGCCCCCGCCGCCGCCACCACCGCCACCACCACCGCCGCCGGGCAACACGTTCTCGAACAACACCCACTACGTCATCCCGGACAACGGCACGGCGACCAGCAGGATTTCGGTAACGGGTGAATCCGGAACCGCACCCTCCGACCTTCCGGTGCACGTGAACATCACGCACAACTGGTCGGGCGATCTGGAGATCGTGTTGTACGCACCCAACGGGGCCTACGCGATCCTGCAATACCCGGACTACGACAACGACGGCAACATCGACAAGACGTACGACATCAATGCATCGTCGGTATCGAGCAACGGCACCTGGAAGCTCAAGGTGATCGATGACAACATCTGGGGCGATGGTGGCGATTACGGCACCTTGAACGGCTGGAGCATGACGTTCTGAGGAAACCGGACCCACGCTCGCTTTGCAGGCCGGGGGTCGGCCGTTCGGCCGGCCCCCTTTTCCTGCGCCATGGCGGAGGCCCATTGACCGTCCATGGATCGCTTGCGATGCTGTGCGGCACAGGAGAGTGGCGATGCGTTGGCGCAAATACCGGGTGTTGTTCACGCTGTTCGTGCTGTGTCTCGCGTTCGATGCCTGGCTGTATGGATCGCTCGCACGTGAACCGGAAGTCGGGCCGGCAATCGCATCTTCCGCGCGCGCGAACGCACCGCTGCTGCACACCTACATCGTGCTCGGCGGACCACTGGCGCCCCACACCGGTGCTTTCGGCCAGCGCGTGGCCGACGCTGCCTTCGGCGACGCATATCCATCGATCACGGCCTCGCCGGCCACAGCTGCCAGCCAGTTGTTCACCCAGTCGCGCGGACCGTTGCGTGGCCTGCTTTTGATGTTGTATTGGGCAACGCCGGTATTGCTGGTGCTGGCACTCGCGTCATGGGTGCTGCGCAGCCGGCCGACCCACTTGATGGGCGGCATCCGGCGCTGAGATTTCCGGTCACCATCATCCTGCGCGGGCGGTGGTGCATTGCAGCGTGACTTGCAGTCACCGGAAAGAATACTGTTTCTTGCCTTGTGCGCGTGAGGGCGCGCCCAGGTGGTCTGCAACGTCGAACTCGGCGTTCCGCGCATGCCTGTCCGGGCAGAGCGGGCAAAAACGCCAGGGGAGGTGGCATCCGGCACGGGTTTCCAGGCCGGGGCCGTGCGTGGATGTCGCGAGCTCGATCATCTTCGTGCACTTCCTGAGGAGAACTCGATGTCACACAAGTCGCATATGAAAAGTCTGGCGGCAGGCCTTGGCCTCGCCGCCGCCTCGCTGGCTTGCGCCGCGGCGCCTGCCGGTACCAGGCTGGTGGCGCGTGCCGCCGCGCTGCATGCCGGGGACATGGTGACGGGGCCAATGGCCCTTGCCCGACCCATGCGCGTATCGGTTTCACTGCAATTGCGCAACGAGACGCAACTGCGGGCCTTTATCGCCAATCCGAACCACCCCAACCTCACGCCCGCCCAGTTCACCGCCCAGTATGGGCCGAGCGAGGCCGAGGCGAATGCTGTCGCGACTTGGCTTACCCGGCATGGTTTCTCCGACGTGAGCATTTCGTCGAACCGCCTGCTGGTCTCGGCGACGGCGCCGGTGGCGGCCGTGCAGTCCGCGTTTCATACCAACCTGGTGCGTGTGCATACCCATGACGGCCGCAATGCTGTCGCCAACTCCAGCGACGCGTCGATTCCCGCCTCGCTGCACGGCGTCAGCGGGATACTGGGTCTGCAGACGGTGCATGTGCCGCACGTCATGAAGGGCAAACCCGGAGGCGGCGGCGGTTCCATCATTGGCCACAATCCAACCAGCTTCCCGTCGATCTACGGCGGAGCCAGCCTGCCGACCGCCGCCGGTGTCACGGTAGGCATCATCACCAATGGCGACCTCGACCAGACGCTTTCCGATCTCGACACCTTCACTTCGCAAAACGGCCTGGCGGCGGTGACGACGCAGATCGTAAACACCGGTGGCACCGGTACGGATACCAGCGGCACGGCCGAGTGGGACCTCGACAGCCAGGATATCGTCGGCATGGCCGGCGGCCAGGTCGGCAAGATCGTGTTCTACAACATTCCGACTCTGGCGAATTCGAGCATGGTGGCCGACTTCAATACCGTCGTGAATGCGGACTTTGCCAAGGTCATCAATGTGTCGCTGGGCGAATGCGAAACCTCGGCCCAGGGCGACGGTTCGGCGGCCGCGGCCGACGCGATCTTCCAGCAGGCCGATGCACAGGGCCAGACGTTCTCGGTATCCACGGGCGACTCGGGTTCCAACGAATGCGGCCGGGGCGGTCCCAAGGGCACCACGCCGAGCTGGCCGGCCAGTTCGCCCTATGTGGTGGCCGTGGGCGGCACCACGCTGAACGCGACGACCACGGTCTGGCAGGGCGAGACCGTGTGGTCCGGTACGGGCGGGAGCGCCAGCACCTTCGAACCCATCCCGAGCTGGCAGGTCGGCGTGGGGCGGAATGCGGGACACACGACCCGCGGGGTGCCCGATATTGCGTTTGATGCCGATCCCAACAGCGGTGCCATCATCGTCGTCGATGGCAGTCCGGCGCAATACGGCGGCACCAGCCTGTCGTCGCCGCTGTTCGTGGGCTTCTGGGCGCGCATGATTGCCGCGAAGGGGACGGGCATCGGGTTTGCGGCACCGAAGCTCTATCAGTTGCCGGCTTCGGCCTTCCACGACGTGACTTCCGGCAGCAATGGTGGCGAAAGCGCGGCGGCCGGCTGGGATTACTGCACCGGCTTCGGCAGCATCGTCATGAGCCAGGCGGCCGCGTCACTCTGACATCGGCGTTTCATCGGCGACTTCGAGCCCGGCATGTGCCGGGCTCCTTTTTGGATCGAAGGAAGAAGCGGATCGCTACCGGGCTGGTTCGAAGCGGTTCGCCGCGCGATTCTTGCGCACGCACGCGGGATCCCAGATGCGGCCGTTCATGGCGATCCAGATGCCATGTTCGAGCGTCTGGACCGCGCCCACCGCGCAGCCGATGTTGAAAACGGCATCCGAACCCTGGAAGCGGGCAGGATTCAGTGCCCCGGTCAGCACGATGGTCTTGCCGGCGATGCCGGCAAGCGCCCGCGCCGTTTCCACCATGGTGTCGGTCCCATGGGTGATCAGGACGTGCCGGTGCGGCTGTTTCTCGACGGTGTCGCGGATCGCCACACGATCCGCATCGGTCATCTCCAGGCTGTCCTTGCGCAGCACGGGAACCACGTCGAACTCGAACGCCACACCGAGTTGCGCGAGGATTTCTCCGATCTGCGGCGCGCCGATCTGGTAATCCGACTTGGCGTCGAAGTAGACCTTGTCGATGGTGCCGCCGGTGGTGACGACCGTGAGGTGCTGCATCTGGCCGGTTCCTTCGGGGTTTTGCGGAACCCCGGATTATCGCAGCGTGTCCAACCTGCGTCACGGCTCGGCCGATCAATGCCTTGCGGCGCATGCGCCGGACGGCCGCCCGTGGCATAATCCGCTGTCTTTTGGGCAGACACGCCGCTGTTGCGGCCGCCCCACAACCGAGAGTCCCACATGTTTTCGACGCTTTTCGCCGCCGCTGCGGCGCCCGCCGCGGCGGGCGAACCGAACCCGATGTACTCGTTCGGCTTCCTGATCCTGCTGTTCGTGGTGTTCTACTTCCTGCTGATCCGTCCTCAGCAGAAGCGTGCCAAGGAGCAGCGCAAGATGATTTCGGAACTCGCCAAGGGCGACGAAGTGATCGCGGCCGGCATCCTGGGCCGCGTGGAAAACGTCGGCGAGCATTTCCTCACTGTGGAAGTGGCCGACAACGTGCAGATCCGGGTGCAGAAGGGCGCCGTCTCCAACGTGCTGCCGAAGGGCACGCTGAAATCTTCCTGAGCACGCCGCCGGCGTGCCTTCATTCGCGCAGACCACTTTTCCCGAACCATGATCGACTTCCCCCGCTGGAAATACTGGCTGGTCGGCCTCGCAATGGTGCTCGGCCTGCTGTACGCCGCGCCCAATGCGTTCCGGCCGCAGCCCGCCGTGCAGATCGTGGCCAACCGCGATGCCAAGGTGGACACGGCCCTGCAAAAGAAGGTCGCGACCGATCTCGACAAGGCCAACGTGTCCTACGACGACATCTCGATCGAGAATGATCGGATGCTGGTGCGTTTCGCCAACACGGATGTGCAATTGCGCGGGTCCGACGTATTGCGGGTCGCGTTGGGGGATGACTACACGGTCGCACTGAACCTCGCGACGACGGTACCGGCGTGGCTGCAGAAGATCGGTGCGCATGCAATGCCGTTGGGCCTCGACCTGCAGGGCGGCGTGCACTTCCTGATGGCGGTGGACCAGAATGCGGTGCTGCGGAAACAGCAGCAGCGCTACCTGGACGACATCCGTTCCACGCTGCGCCAGAAACAGATCCCCGTCGACTCGGTGTCGTTGAGTGGCGACGGCGTGCAGGCCGTGTTCAAGACGTCGGATGATCGTGATCGGGCCGCCGGCATCATCGGCAGCGATGCGACGGACCTCAACTTCTCGTACGGTCGCACCCCGGGCGGAGCCTATACGCTGCACGCCGATATCAAGCCGGAGGTACTGCAGAAGCTCGCGCAGACCACCATCACCCAGAACGTCACCACCCTGCGCAATCGCGTCAACGCGCTGGGTGTATCGGAGCCCCTGATCCAGCAGCAGGGCCAGAACCGCATCGTGGTGGAATTGCCGGGCGTGCAGGACACCGCCGAGGCCAAGCGGGTGCTGGGTGCCACCGCGACCCTGGAGTACCACGCGGACGATCCGAACGTGAACCCACAGGAGGCAGCGCGTACCGGCAACGTACCGCCGGACGCCCGCCTGTACTACATGAAGGACGGCACCCCGGTGGTGCTGAAGAAGCGCGTGATCGTGAGCGGCGACGAGCTGGTGGACGCCTCGTCCGGCTACGACCAGCAGACCGGGATGCCCAACGTCAACGTGACGTTGAACTCCGCTGGCGCGCGCAAGATGCTGGACTTCACCACCGAGAACGTCGGCAAGCGCATGGGCGTCGTCTACATCGAGACCACCCCGGTGGTGAAGATCGTCGACGGCAAGGAAGTGCATTCTTCCAAGACCACCGAGACGGTGCTGAACAACGCGGTGATCCAGGGCGTGTTCGGAAAGAAGTTCCAGACCACCGGCCTGACCCAGCAGGAAGCGCAGACCCTGTCCCTGATGCTGCGTTCCGGCTCGCTGGCCGCACCCATGGACATCGTCGAGCAGAGCGTGATCGGCCCGAGCCTCGGCCAGGACAACATCCAGAAGGGCGAACGCGCGGTGATCCTGGGCCTGGTCCTGGTGTTGCTCGCGGCGGCGATCTATTACCGGCTGTTCGGCCTGGTCGCCGACATCGCGCTGGTATTCAACCTCCTGATCCTGATCGCGGTGATGTCGGCGGTTGGCGTGACGCTGACCATGCCGGGCATCGCCGGCATCGTGCTGACGCTCGGTATGGCCATCGATGCCAACGTGCTGATCTGCGAACGCATCCGGGAAGAACTCCGCAACGGATCGACACCGCTGGCCTCGATCCGGACGGGTTACGAGAAGGCGTGGTCGGTGATTCTCGATGCCAACGTTACCCACTTGCTCGCCGCGCTCGGCCTGATCACGGTGGGGTCGGGAGCGATCCGGGGCTTCGGCGTCACGCTGTTCATCGGTATTTCGACTTCGCTGTTCACCTCGGTGACCATGACCCACGCGATCACCGCGTTGATCCACGGCCGCCGCAAGAAGCTCAAGACACTTTGGGTATGACGCCGCTGCAGGCAGCGTTTCGCCATCGAGACACGACCAACCCATGGAAATCTTCCACCACGATCTCAACATCAACTTCCTTGGCATGCGCAAGGTCAGCATCGCCATTTCGGCGATCCTGCTGATCGTGTCGGTGTGGGCGATCACCGTGAAGGGCCTCAATTACGGCCTCGACTTCACCGGCGGCATCCTGCTCAACGTGACCTACGAGAAGCCTGTCGATGTCGGTGACGTGCGCAGCGCGCTCACCAGGTCCGGGTTCGATCATGCGGTCGTGCAGAGCATGGGCGGCACGCGCGAAATTTCCATTCGCCTGCAGCCGCCGAAGGAAACCGGCGCCAAGCAAAGCCCCGACGAGGTCGCGGGTGCGGTATCCAAGCGCGTGATGGCTGCGTTGCAGGCCTCCAATTCGGGTGCGAAGCTGGCCAAGCCACCCGACTTCGTCGGTCCCGAGGTCGGGCAGGAACTGAAGACCAGCGGTATCTACGCCGCGATCGTGGTGATCATCGGCATCATGATCTATTTGTGGGCGCGGTTCGAGAAGCGGTTCGCTTTCGCCGCGGTGGCCAGCGAAATCCACGACACGGTGATCACGGTGGGCATCATCGCGCTGGTGCAGCGCGAGTTCGACATGACGGTGCTGGCATCGATCCTCGCGGTGATCGGTTATTCCATCAACGACAAGGTCGTGGTGTTCGATCGCGTCCGCGAGCTGTTCCGCGTGGCGCGCAAGGCCGATACCCCCCAGATCCTCAACCGCGCCATCAACAACACCCTGTCGCGCACCATCATCACCTCGGTGTTTACCGCGATCACCATGGCTTCGCTGTGGCTGTTCGGCGGCCCGGCCGTGCACGGTTTCGCAATCACCATGTTGATCGGTATCCTGGTGGGCACGCTGTCGTCGATCTTCTTCGCCAGCCCGATGCTTTTGTGGCTGGGTGTTTCGAAGAAGGACCTGATGCCCGTGACAAGGGACAATCCGGAATTGGCCCGCCGGCCGTAGGTTGGACTGATGCCGGCTTCCCAGGCGGAAACTCAACGTCAGGCGCCTGACGAGCTGGAGCAGCAACGGCGGCTCTCGTAGGTTGGCGGAGGCGCAGCGAGGCCCGACGACAGACGCGGTTCGACCGCGCGACGCCGAGGTTCGCGTTTCATGGGGACGGTCGGGTTTCTCCCGGATCAAGTCCGGGATCAACCGACCCACGGACTTCATGCCATGTCGGGCTGACCGGGAGCACGCACCGGCTTCAGCCAGACCTACCGCAGCGACAGGAAATCGGCACTCACCGCCATCCGCACCGCATCCAGGCGCGGACGCGCGTTGGCCAGCGCCGCCAGGGTCTTCTCGCGGGTTGATTCGGCTGCGGCGATTTCGTCCGGCGTCACCGAGGCATTGATCTCCGCCAGCGCCTGCAACCGCTGCAGGCGCGCGTCGAGCGCGGCCCGTGCCTCCGCGATGGCGGCGTCCGCGACGTCGCGCCCGCTTTTGCCCGCCAGCGCATCGGCGGCTTCCAGCATCGGCGGCACCAGCTGCGCGAGGTGGCGACGATGGCGCGAGATGTCGGGCATGCGCTCGCGCGCCCGCGTGAGCGATGACGCCGAAGGCGTGTAGTCGCGCGCCGCGAGGCGCGAGTCGACGCAGACGGTGAGTGGCGTCGGCGGCAGGAAGCGCGGCGCATCCAGCCGCACGTCCGCCACGCATTCGACCACGTACACCGCCTCCAGCAGCACGCTGCGCGCCGGCAATCCGGAGTCGACCAGGAACGAAGCATTGCCGAATTCGCCGGTCAGCAGCAGGTCGAACGCCCCGAGCACCAACGGATGGTCCAGACGCAGCAGCTCCAGCTCCTCGCGCGCGAGTGCCAGCGAACGGTCGAAAGTCGCGCGACGCGGGCCGTCGCTGAAGCCGGGCAGGGCATCGGTGGACAGGAATTCGGGGTCGAGCAGGATGGTGCCGTCCCCGAGATCTTCGGCGTGGACGCCAAATGGTTCGAAACATTCCTGCATCAGCGCGTGCGACGGCAGGTCGTCGTCGAATGTCCGGATCGCGTCGTGGAGTGCCTTGCCACCTGCGTTGCGTGACGCGAGTTCAAGCAAGCGGTCGCGCCCCGAGCGGATTGCATCGGACAGCTCCGCGTGCGCCACGGCGGTCGCGCTGACGAGCCCGTCCAGCTCCGGATCATCCGATTCCCCGGCCTCGGCGTGCGCGCGCGCGATGCGGATCAGTTCACTGCCATACCGGCGCAGCAACTCGCGGCCGTCGGAGGGACATTCACGCAGGACGCGGGTGCCTTCGGCGTGCCAACGTGCGAGTGCCTGCTGCGCGGTGCCCGGCAATCCCGCCACGTGCAGGCTCACCGGGAGGCGCTGGCCGATCCGGTCCAGTCGCCCGATGCGCTGTTCGATCAGGTCAGGATCGAGCGGCAAGTCCCACAGCACCAGCCGATGTGCAAACTGGAAGTTGCGGCCTTCGGAACCGATTTCCGAACACAGCAGCAAACGCGCGCCGTCCGCCTGCGCGAACCACGCCGCTGCACGGTCGCGCTGCAGCAGCGTCATCGCTTCGTGGAAACTCGCCATCCTTGTGCCGGTGCGCGTGCGGAGCGCCGCGTCGATGGCCTCGACCTTGGCGCGGGTGGTCGCGATCAACAGGAATTTGTCGTCGCGATGCGCATCGAGCAGCCGGACCAGCCATTCGATGCGTGGGTCATCCGTGTAGTCGAGCGTGCGCGGTTCCGCTGTCGTGCCGCGCACGTCGTCCTCGAATTCGGCCAGCAGCCCCGGATGCGTCGATGCGTCGGCAGCGGCGGGGCCGACGTCGAGCTGGCGGCCGGGAAATCCGCCCACGCTGTCGCGGCGGTTGCGGAACATCACCCGGCCCGTGCCGTGGCGGTCGATTAGTGCGGACAGCAACGCGTCTGCGTCTTCCGGATACGCATCCACCAGCGCGTGCAGCGCCAGGTCATGCGGAAAGCGTGCGCGCAGGTCGGCGCGTTCCATGTCAGCCAGCGGTTCGCCGGATGCAATGCGTTCCGCGATGGGAGACAGGCTGGCATAGCTTTCCGCTTCGGCCAGATAACGGTCAAGGTCGTCGAAACGCGCGGGATCCAGCAGGCGCAATCGCGCGAAATGCGCGCGGCGGCCCAGTTGTTCCGGGGTGGCCGTCAGCAGCACCACGCTGGGTGCGACCGCGGCGAGCGTTTCCACCACCTGGTATTCCGGGCTTGCAGCTTCCGGGGTCCATTCGAGGTGATGGGCTTCGTCCACCACCAGCATGTCCCAGCCAGCCGCCACCGCCTGTTCCCGCCGCTGCGCATCCCCGCCAAGCCAACCGACCGGCGCGATGGCGAGCTGCTCGCTTTCGAAGGGGTTCTGGGCGGGATCCGTTGCCGCGACTGCCGTGCAGCGTTCGTCGTCGATGATTGCGAAGGCAAGCTGGAAGCGCCGGCGCATTTCAACGAACCACTGCACGAGCAACGCTTCGGGCAGCAGGATCAGCACACGGGCGGCTCGGCCGGTCGCGAGCATGCGCGCGATCAGCATGCCGGCTTCGATGGTCTTGCCAAGCCCCGCCTCGTCCGCCAGCAATGCACGCGGATGCTCGCGCTCCATGCATGCCGCGACGACGCCAAGCTGGTGCGGCAACAGATCGACCCGCGCCGACAGGATGCCCCATGCATCCGAGCGGCGTGCCGCCGCGCGCGCCAACAGGAACCGTTTGCGCAACTCATAGCGGTGAGGCTTGTCGACGCGCGCGGAAATCAGCCGGGCGTCGGCCTGCGACAGGGATTGTTCGTCGTCGAGCTGGCCCTCTGCCAGCTCGCGCTTCTCGCCCGAGTACACCAGCAGGCCGTCGCGCAAATCGATGCGTTCGACGACGAAGGTGATGCCGCGCCCCGCAATGCGCTGGCCGACACGGAAGGTGGCGCGCGCGAGCGGCGCGCCGTGCGAAGCGTAATTGCGTACCACTCCCGACTTCGCGAACAACACCTGCACCGCACGGTCGTCGCAACGCAACACGGTGCCGAGGCCGAGTTCGGGTTCCGCCTCCGACACCCAGCGTTGGCCCGGAATGTATTCCATCGCGAATCCGCTTGCGGAAAACTGCGTATTATCGCGCGTCGCGTGCGTGCGTGCGTCGGTCGATGGAGTGACCTCGTCGTTTCCGATTGCCCCGATGACGGGTGGCTACCTTCGTTTCGGTGCAGGAGTGCGCCAGCGCGCGAGCGGCCGTCTTCTGGTGGCCGCGGGCAGGCCCGCTCCTGCGGGTGTCTCCTGGCGCCTTCGATCCATGGACGCCTGTCAAGTCTCTGACCATTGCCTCAGCAGGTTGTGGTACACGCCGGTGAGCTGCTTGACGGCCGCGTCCTCCGCGCCGCTGGCCGTGAGCGTGCGGATGGCAGTGTCGAGTTGCAGCAGCGTGCGACGTTGCGCTTCTTCGCGCACCAGGCTCTGGATCCAGAAAAACGCGGCCACCCTGACGCCGCGTGTCACTGGTTCGACGCGGTGCAGGCTCGAGGCCGGATACACGATTGCATCGCCGGCCGGCAGCTTTACCTCGTGTTCGCCGTAAGTGTCCTCGACGACCAATTCGCCGCCGTCATAGTCGTCGGGATCGGCCAGGAACAATGTGCAGGCGATGTCGCTGCGCAACTGGCTGCCGTCGGCGAGTGCCATCACCGCGCCGTCGATGTGCGCGCCGTAATGCCCGCCATGGGCGTAGCGGTTGAAACGCGGCGGCAGGATCCGGACGGGGAGGGTTGCCGCGTGGAATTCCGGATGCCGTGCGCAAGCGGCCAGCACCGCGCGACCCAGTTCCAGTCGCAGCGGCGAGGTGTCGGCCAACTGCTGGTTGTGCTTGACGAGGGCGCCTTGCGGCCCGACGGTTTCACGGCCGTCGATCCACTCCGCGCCTTCCAGCCTTGCACGCATGCTTGCCAGTGACGCCGTATCGAGCAGGTTTTCGATGTGCAGCAGCATGGAATGCCGGTCGCGGTCTCTATGGCGGTGCTACGAGCGCTCGCCGAAACGTTCCGGTGCCCGGGCCCTCGTGAAACAAGGTGGGTAGCGCCTTCCCGATTCGTGGACGACCGCGACGGCGGCAGCCGTCATGGGCATGTTGATTGCGCATTGCGGCATGGCGGATGTCGCGGGACGTCGGTGATCAGTAGTGGATGTTCAAGGTCAGCAGCGCGGAGCGTGGCGCGCCCGGGGTGTAACGATAGCCGCTCTTGTTGATGGCCGCGACGTAGCTTTCGTCGAACAGGTTGTAGACGTTCAGTTGCAGCATCGCGTGCCGGTTGATGGCATAGCTCGCCATTGCATCGAAGACCCAATAAGCCTCGGTGAACGATGGCGTGCCGAGCGCACCATCATGGCCGCGCTGCATTTTGCCGGCATAGCGCACGCCGCCACCAATCGTGACGTGGTGCGGCAAGCGCCACGTGCTCCAGGCGGTGAAGGCGCTTTTCGGCGTGTAGGGCAGGTCGTCCGAACCGTTCTGTGCGAGGGCGTTGCCGCGGGTGACCTTGGCATCCATGATGGTGTAACCCGCGCTCACGGCCCAGGTTCGCGTAATCCGGCCGATCGCGCCGAGTTCGATGCCCTGCACGCGCTGGCGCCCGATCTGGTAGTACTGCAGGTCGACCGGGTCCTGCACCACCAGGTTGGTGACCACGGTGCGATACAAAGCCGCGGTCAGGCGCAACTGGTTGCCGAACACTTCCCACTTGGTTCCGATCTCGGTCGTACGCGCGTGTTGCGGATCGAAGATCGGATTGTCGGCGCTGTTGGCGGACGCGCTGAGTGCGAGGTTGTCGCCGCCCGGTGGTTGGGCGGATATCGCGAAGTTCGCGTACACGCTGCCTTGCTCGACCGGCTTGTACACCAGGCCCAGTTTGTACCCGTGCAGGTTGCCGCCCTTGTCGGCGTCCACCGCCGGCAGGGGCGTGGCGGGCGGATGGATGCCGCATTCGGGGGCACGACGCGAAGTGCCGCAGGGCACCACGCTCTGGAAATCAGTGCTGTAGTGGTCCATGCGCGCGCCCGCGGTCGCGAGCCAGTGTTCGCCGAAGTGCAGGGTATCGAACAGATACGCAGCGACGGTGTCGGTGCGCCCGCGACTCCAGGCGCCGGTGTCGCCAATGACAAGCCCGGTGGCGGTGTGGGGATCGGGGTGGTAAAGATTGGCGGGTGTCCATGCGCTGTTGTCCAGTGCGCCTGTGCCACCGGTGGCGACGTCTTCGCGGGTCAGCTCGATGCCGGTGCTCAGGTCGTGCTCGATCCCACCGGTAGTGAAATCCACGGTCAGATTGGTCTGGTTGGTGAGGATGCGGTTGGTCTGGTCCTTGAACGTGGGATTGCTGCGCGCAATGGTCCATGTGGCCAGGTCGACCGGGTCGGGCGTCAGCAGGCGCGCATCGCTGCCCATGAACGACGTCAGCAGGTAGTCTTCGTGGGTGCGGCCCCAGCGCAAGGTGTCGTGCAGGACCGCGCCGTTCGCAAAATCGTGGCGCACGATCGCGGTGAACATGTCCGCCTTCACGCGGTCGTGGTCGGCATCGGTGCCGTAGAAGTTCGATGCATCGACGCGCGGCGCCGTAGCCAGAAACGGGCGCGCGGGATCCGGGGATGCGTAGCCTGGCAACCCCACGGTCGGTACCCCGCCGTCCGGCACGTTGTTCTGGCGGACGTGCAGGAAGTCGAGGTAGACGCTGGTCGGCGTGCCCAGCCCGAACGCAAGGGACGGCGCCACGCCCCAGCGATCCTGGCGGACCTCGTCACGACCGGCGACGCCGCTCTTCTGCCCCATCACGTTCAACCGGAACGCGGCATGCCCGCCGATGGCATCGTTCCAGTCCGCGGTCACGCGTCGGTGGTCGCCGCTGCCGTAGCTCAGCGATGCCGACACCCGGTGCTTCAGGCGTGGTTGCTTGCTGACCATGTTGACCGCGCCGGTCGGCGCGGTACGGCCGTATTCGGTGCCGTCCGGCCCCTTGGTGACTTCGACCTGTTCGACGTTGAACACGTCGCGCGAGATGGACCCGAGATCACGCACGCCGTCCACGAAGATGCTGCCCGACGTATCGAAGCCACGCATGTAGATCGCGTCTCCGGTGGACGTGCTGCCGTTCTCGCCGACATAGAAGGTGCCGACGCCGGGGCTGTTGCGCAGCGCTTCCGTCAGCGTGGTGGCGCCCTGCTGCTGGATGATCTCCTTGCCGATCACGTTGATGGTCTGCGGGGTGTCCAGCAGCGACTGGGTGAACTTGGGCGACTGGACCGCGTCGACCTTGTAGGGGGCACGCGTCGCCTTGACATTGACCACGGGGAGTTGCGTCGGGCTGGCCTCCATCGACGACGGCGAGGATGCCGGATTGGCGGCCAGTGAGGGCAGGCCAAGTGCGATGCCGGTCACCAGGGTGGAAAAAGCGAGCGGACGGTGGCGGGCGTGCTTGCGGTGCTTGATGCCGGGCATGAAAGGTGTGCCTTGTTCTTGTGCGCCGGACGATTCGTGATCGCGCGGGCCGCGCGCGGGCGGCGTAGCGCGAATCGCACAGCGATTGAGTCGGGTTCGCCCATCAGCTAGCGGGCGATGCGCGGCTGATGGTAAGGCAAATGCGAACGATTCGCAATACGAATGTGATGCAACCCAGCGGCGGGATTCGCCAGGGGCCGCCGAAATTCGGCACACGGACAAAAAAGACGCCGCACTCGCGTGCGGCGCCTGAGGTCCGGCCATGTTGGTGGAGGGCGGGTCCTACCAGATCTTCACCAGCTTGTCGCCGGTGTGCATCATCTTGTCGCCGGGTTTGCACTGGAAGGCCTGCGCGAATTGCGGCATGTTGGCGGCCGTCGCGAACGCGCGGATGTTGGCGGGCGCGTGGGGATCCACGTTCAACAGCAATTCCGCCGTCTTGTCGCGGGCGGTGCCTTCCCAGACGCGTGCGGAACTCAGGAAGAAACGCTGGTCCTGGGTCATGCCGTCGATCTTCCGGTCGGCTTCCCTGGGGTCGGCTTTGAGCGCCGCCTGCAAGGCGGTGTAGGCGATGTTGAGGCCGCCCAGGTCGCCGATGTCCTCGCCCAAGGTCAACTTGCCGTTGACGTGCAGGTCCGGTTTGCCGGGGATCGGCGCATAGCTGTCGTACTGCTTGACCAGTGCGGCGGTGCGCTCATCGAACTGCTTCTTGTCCTGCGGCGTCCACCAGTTCACCAGGTTGCCGTGGCCGTCGAACTGACTGCCCTCGTCGTCGAAGCCGTGGCTGGATTCATGCCCGATCACGAAGCCTATGCCGCCGTAGTTCACCGCATCGTCGCCCTTGGCATAGAAGAACGGCGGCTGAAGGATCGCGGCCGGGAAGTTGATGGTGTTGGTGGAAGGCGAGTAATAGGCGTTGATCGTCTGCGGCTTCATGTGCCATTCCTTGCGATCCGTCGCCTTGCCGATCTTGCCGATGTCGTAGTGGTAGTTGTACTTGGAGGCCGCCTCGAGGTTGGCGTACCACTGATCCGGCTGGATCGTCAGCCCCGACCAGTCGCGCCACTCGCCCTTGTCCGGATAGCCGATCTTGGGCAGGAACAGCGACCACTTCTCGAGCGCCTTCTTCTTGGTCGCCTCGCTCATCCAGTCGAGGTTCTCGATGTGTTCCTTCAGCGCCGCGCGGACGTTGGTGACCAGTTCCTCCGCGCGCTGCTTCGATTCGGGCGGGAAGTACTTGGCGACGTACAGCTCGCCGAGGCCCATGCCCATCGCTCCGTTGACCGCACTGATCACGCGCTTCCAGCGGTCCTTCTGCTCGAGCTGGCCCTGCAGGGTCTTTCCATAGAAGTCGAACTCGTTGTCCTGGAACGGCTGGCTCAGCGCCGGCGACGCGCTGCTGATCAGGTGGAATTTGAGATAGGCCTGCCACTGCGATGCCGGCGCGTGCGCGAGCAGCTTGTCGAACTCGGCGATGAACTTCGGCTGCGACAGCGAGAAGCCCTTGCCGATGTCCACGCCCTGGCCCTTGAAGAACTTGTCCCAGCTGAAGTGCGGGCTGACCTTGTCGGCCTCCGCCACCGTGACGAAGTGGTACTGGTTTTTCGGGTCACGCAGTTCCACCGGGGCCAGCGAAGCCTTGGCGAGTTCGGTTTCGAACTTCATGACCTCGTCCGCCTGCTTTTTCGCGTCGGCCGCCGGGGTTCCGACGAGCTCCAGCGATTTCGCGATGTACTTCAGGTAGGCGGCGCGGATGTCCTTGTACTTCGGCGAAAGGTAGTAGTCGCGGGTGGGCAGGCCGAGGCCGTCCTGGAACACGTAGCCGATCTGCTTGGTCGCGTCCTTGTAGTCCGCGCTCGAGCCGAAGTTGAAGACATAGCTGTCGCCGTTGTTGTAGCTGGTGGTGATGAAGTCGGCGATCTCGGCCGGGGTCTTGAGCGCGTCGATCGCCGCGAGCTGCGGTTTGATCGGGTCGTAGCCCAGCTTGTTGATCGTCTCGGTGTCCATGCCCGCGGCGTAGAGGTTGCCGAGCTTCTGCTGGAGCTCGCTGCCCTTGCGATCCCGGGCATCGTGGGCGGCCGTTTCGAGGATCTGTTTCTGCTGCTGCAGGCTGCGCTCGTGCAGGATGCCGAACGCGCCCCAGCGGGTCTGGTCGGCGGGAATCGGATTGGCCTTGTTCCACTTCGCATTGACGTAGTCGGCGAAGTCGTTGCAGGGGTTGTACTGGTCGTCGAGGTCGAACGCGATCGGCTGCTCGGGCATGATGGCGACGGTCGAGCCCGGCGCGGGCGCCGCGGCGGTATGGGTCGGGGCGGGCGCGGTGGTCGCCGCGGCGGGTGCCGAGGTGTTCTGGTTCTGGTTGCCGGTGCAACCTGAAACGGCCAGGGCCGCGCCGACGGCCAGCGCGATCGGGGTCAACAAATGCTTGTGCATGGATGCGTCCTTTGGCATTGCGAAACGGGGATGCCGCGCGTGGCGTGCGCGCGCAAGAGCGGTCGATTGTGCCAGCAACGGGCAACGGTGGAGCGCACCCCTGTCGGAAGTCATGCCGCGATGTCGGCGGCTTGTGCGCGTCGCGTGTGCCTGCATACTGCGGCGACCTTGTTGCGGGGAGCTGGCATGGACATCGTGTTTCACGGCGCGGCGGGCGAGGTGACGGGCTCGAGCCACCTGGTCGAGATTGCGGGCAAGCGCGTGTTGTTGGACTGTGGAATGGTCCAGGGCGACCGCAATGCCGACGAACGCAACGCGGCGGATTTCCCATTCGATCCGGCATCGATCGATGTGCTGGTGTTGAGCCACGCGCACATCGACCACACCGGTCGCGTGCCGCTGCTGGTGAAGCGCGGATTTTCAGGACCGATTTTCACCCATCCGGCCACCATCGATCTGGCGGCGATCATGCTGGGCGACGCCGCGCACATCGCGCAAATGGACACCGAGCGGGACAACCGGCATCTGCCACCGGGGCAGAGGCCTTTCATGCCGCTGTACACGCAGGATGACGTGGATGCGGCGGTGAAGTCGATGCGGCCGGTCGAGTACGCTGCGCCGATCGAAATCCTGCCCGGCGTGCGCCTCACGCTGCGCGATGCGGGGCACATCCTCGGTTCCGCGACCGTGGAAATCGAAGCACTGGAAAATGGAGCATCGCGCAAGCTGGCGTTCAGCGGCGATCTCGGCCCCGACCATACGCCGATCCTGTGCGATCCGATGCCGGTTCCCGCGGCCGACCTGGTGGTGATGGAGTCGACCTATGGCGACAGGCTGCACAAGGCGCGCGAAGACACCATCGCGGAACTCGGATCCATTTTCGCTGCCGCACACAAGGATGGCGGCAACGTGGTGATCCCGGCGTTCGCGGTCGGACGAACCCAGGAGTTGCTGTATTTCTTTGCCGAACATTTCGATGCGTGGAACCTCGGCGCGTTCAAGCTGTTCCTCGACAGTCCGATGGCGATCCGAGTCACTGGTGCCTATGACCGTCACGAAAACCTGTTTGACGATGCAGCGAGGACATTGTGGGCGACCCGCCCGCATCCGCTGCGTTTGCCCAACCTTACCCTCACCGAGGACGGCGCCGCCTCACGCGCGATCAACGCCATCCACGATCATGCGGTGATCATCGCCGGTTCCGGCATGTGCACCGGCGGACGAATCCGCCACCACTTGCGGCACAACCTGGCCAACCGGTTCGCGCACATCGTGTTCGTCGGTTACCAGGCGGTCGGTACCTTGGGACGAACACTTGTCGACGGTGCGAAGCATGTTCGCCTGTTCGGCAACGACGTTCCGGTGCGCGCCCGCGTGCACACCGTGGGCGGCTTGTCCGCGCACGCCGACAAGGGCGGGCTGTCCGCATGGTACGGAAAGATCGCGGGTCATCCGCCGGTCTGCCTCGTCCACGGTGAAGATCCGGGGCGATCCAGGCTGGCGGACGAATTGAAATCGCGATGGGGCGGCCGGGTGGCGCTGCCGATGCCAGGCACAAGGGTGACGGTGTGATGGCGCATCGGCAGCGCCGACCCGCAATCGAACGCCCATAAAAACGACCCCCGTTTCCGGGGGTCGAGAGATCACGTGACTCGATTCGGCGGGATCAGCAGGCGCGCCGCCGCAGGGCGAGGAACAGGCCGATGAGGCCGATGCCCGCGCCGAACATGCCGAGGATTCCGGGTTCGGGCACGCTGACGGTCGTGGTCCCGAAGCTGTCCACGTGGCTGATCTTGCCGGTGGCATCTGCCCCAAAGCCCATGTCGGTCATCCTGAACACCAGGAACGAGGTATTGCCCAGGTTTTCGAACAGGAAGTGTTCGCAATCGTCACCGCCAGGCGAGCCCGCGGTGCATGCATAGGTACCGGTCTGCGAGAAGCTGCTTTGGGCCCCCGTCTTGATCATGAAGAACTCGGGTGCCGAGGCCAGGTAGATCGCGAATACGCCCGCCTCGCTGGTATTGAGCAACATGTTGCCGCAAACTTCGCTGCCGTCGCAGAACTTGGCGAAATCGGACACTTGATAGTTCTGGCCGGTGAGGTAATTTGCGAAATCCACCTCGCTCTGGTCGCCACTGTTGGCTTTCCCGTAGCCGTACAGCGTATCGATGCTTCCGACATCGTCGCCCTGATAAGCCCCCGGTGTGGTGATCGTGATCGGCGTCGCCAACGCCGGTAATGCGGCTGCTCCGGCAAGGAGGCCCAGACCCAGAAGCGCCAAAATCTTTTTCATGGGAAATCCCTCGAATTTCGCTGTTTCCGAAACACGGACGTGTTCGACCTCGTCGATCATCGGTTCCGGTGGGCGAATAAGAGCAATTTCCATGCCATACAATATATATTTGAATTTAATAGGGTTTCAGTCCTGCGATCGTTCCGTTTTGTAAGGCTTTTCGACTGACTTTCCTGAACCGATGGTCGCTCGCCAATTGGCTGGTTGGAATCTGACGTTTATCGGCAGCAAGCGTAAACGTAAAAAACCTCGACAGGGGAGTTCGGACGCTTGCCATTGCCTGTCGACAGCGCACCGGTACGGGCGCCGGCAAGGGGAGGTGCGCAGCCTCCGGGTGCCCGCACCGGTTTTTCATGTCGCGACGCGCGCGAGCTCGGTGTACATCCCGCCCGGACGCATGAGCGTGCTCTGCATCAAAGCGACCGCTTCGAACGCGATCGAAGGCGGAGGATGGGGCAGGATGCCGAATGCACAGCCGGGGCGCAGGCGGGCCAGCGTGATGTGCGCCCGGAATCCGCGGGTTTCCGGCATGAATCCGGCCTTGCGTGCATGCGCTTCGCACGCGTGCGCGAGATCCGACAGTGCCATGTCGGGTTCGAGTTCCAGCACCAGCAGACGCGGCCTCGCGCGATTGGGCCAGACGCCGAAGCGACGCGTGCTGACGGCAGGCAGTGATGTCGCCAGCGTCGGCAGCATGTGCTTGAGATACTCGATTTGCGCACTGCGCGATTCGCCGAGAAATCGCAGGGTCAGGTGCAGTGCGGCCGGTTCGACCCAGCGCACCCCGCGTGTGGTGCCGGCGATGGCGCGTTCCAGCGCATCGCGGCAACGCCGCAGGTTCTGCAGGCTGGCGACATCAGGCAGCAATGCCAGAAAACAGCGGGGATCGGCAGCGGGTTCCGTAGCGGCGGCCGGGCTCACGAAGCGACCCGGTGTGCGGCTTCGACCGCGCGCGTCGGCGCGCCTTCCACGTCCGGCAACTGTTCGGGCCCGACGGCGCCGCCCGAAACGATGAAGGCCATCGCCTGGTCCATGCTCCAGTCTGTGGCGATCAGCCGTTCGGTCGGCACCAGTTCCAGGTAGCCGCCGGTGGGATTGGGCGTGGTCGGCACGTACACGGCAGCAACTTCGCGGCCCGCCGCATCGATGAAGGTGCGGGTGACGAATCCGACCGATTTCAACTGCGGCGAGGGAAAGTCGATCAGCACCACGCGCTGCGTGCCGCCTGGCTTGTTGCGCATCAGCGTCATCAGTTTCTTGACGCCGCCGTAGATGGTGTGCACCAGCGGCAGGCGTTCCAGCAGGCGGTCCACGCGCCCGAGGATGCGTCGCCCGATCATGCGCGTGGACAACCAGCCGAGCAGGTAAAGCGCCACCAGCGTCAGGATGAAGGCGAGGATCGACACCACCCAGTCACGGTGCAGCGCCTGGGCGGCCTGGGGCGCGCCCAGCCCGATCAATTCAATGATGCCCGTGACCAGCGGCGCCCCGACCCCGGCCAGCAGCGTGAACACGAACTTGAACACCACCCAGGTAATCCACACCGGGATGAAGGCAAGCAGGCCCGTGATCAGGTAACGCTTGATGTGGAGTTCGGGAGCTGGCACGGCGACGTTCGTCCGGAAGTGCCGGCATTGTAGGCGATGGCGTGGCGCCGGACGTGGCGGGCGTGATTTTTTCCTGGAATCCGCGAATCATCATGTCGTGAACCGGGAAATGGACATGCGCGGCAAACCTGAGCGGCAAGCGGTTTTCGAGGCGCTGCTGCGCGAGCATCGGGGCATCGTGTCGAAAGTCGCCCGCATTTACGCGAACGACAGGCAGGACGTCGAGGACCTCGGCCAGGAGATCGCGGTGCAGCTCTGGCGATCGTTCGGCAGATACGACGAGCGCCGCGCGAAATTCACCACCTGGATGTATCGCGTCGCACTGAACGTGGCGATCTCCTGGGCGCGCAGCGCGCGACGCCACGGCGCGGGCCACCTCGAGCCGCTCGATGACGCACACCTGAGTGCCGTTGCCGGGCCGGACGACCCCCAGCGCGAGGCAGTCGAGCGTGACGAACGCATCGCCCTGCTGGCCAGTTTCATTGCCCTGCTCGATCCGCTGAGTCGCGCACTGGTGCTGCTTTACCTGGAGGAACGCAGCCATGCCGAAATCGCCGAGGTGCTCGGCATTTCGGAAACCAATGTGGCGACCAAGCTCAACCGCATCAAACACAAACTGCGCACGCAGGCGCCTGCGTGCCCACCATTGGAGGATCAACATGGAACTCGACGAGATGAAAGGGGCGTGGGCGGCGATGAATCGGCGCCAGGAAGGCACCGAGGCGCTGCTGCGCGGAGAGCTCCGTGATCGGCGCATGGACGAGACGCGCTCGACGCTGCGTTGGAACTTTGCCGGGCTTGTCTTCGAATTGGCCGTTTGGATTGGCTTCACGGCGTTTGCGGGGTCATTCTGGGTGAACCATCGCGGCACGCTGCACTGGCTGGTGATCGGGCTGGTGTTGCATGCCTATGGCATTGCCGGCATCTGGTCTTGTGCCACGCAATTGCTGTTCCTGAGCCGCATCTATCTTTTCGACGCGCCGATCGTGGTGCTGCAGCGGCGGCTTGCGCAACTGCGGCGATTCCGCGCCTGGTCCACGCTGGCGCTTGGGCTGCCGTGGTGGTGCCTGTGGCTGCTGCTGCCGATGGCGGTTGCCTATGAATGGACCGGTGTGGATTGGTTTGCCGCGGGATCCGGCTGGATTTGGGCGTGCATGGTGGCAGGTGGCATCGGCATGGCCTTCAGTCTGTGGTTGGCGCGCCGAATCGACCGCCGGACCATTGAATCGCCCCGGGTCCGGCGCATCGTCGATGACATGAGCGGTTGCAGTTTGCAGCGCGCATCGCGGCAGCTGGATGAACTCGCGGATTTCGAGCGGCAATGAAAAACCGGCGCGACTCGCGTCGCGCCGGTTCGAAGCACGTCGACCGTGCGGAGGTTACTTGTTGTTGCCGTTGTTCTGGTTGTCGGTGGAGTTGATGAAGCCCGCGACGTTGTCGTGCAGTTTCTTCAGCGACGGGATGTGCGCGTACACCATGTGGCCCGACGGATAGAACGCGTAGGAGATGTTCTTGCGCAGGCTTTCCGGAATCGGCATGTGTTCCAGTTCGTACACCGCCGCATAGAACGGCGTGGCGAGATCGTAGAAGCCGCCGTTCATCATTACCTTGAGGTCCGGGTTGTACTTCATCGCGGCAGCGAGGTCGCGGATCACGTTGACGTTCGGCCACGCGAAATGCATGCCGGGCTGCTTGTGCTTGAAGTCCCAGTCGAAGTCTTCGGCGCCATACACCGATGGACGGTATTTCATGCCTTCGCCGAATTTCAGCTCGCTGCGGACGTAATCGTTGAACGCCGACACGTAGGCCGAACTGATCGCCGCCGACTGCGGGTCGTAGTCCGATTCCTTGCCCAGGGGGTCCATGCTGGGGCCGGAGAAGCGGGTGTCGAGGCGGCCCGTGGTGATATCGGTGCCGTTCTGCAACTCATGCTCGAACATGCCGCCGGTGACGCGCAGGTCGGCCTTCAGCAGGTAGTCGACCGGCAATCCGGTGAAGTCGTGCAGCTTGGCGGCGATCTCCTGGCGCTTGGCCTGGCTGAGGGTGGAACCCGCGAACAGCGCTTCGCGGTATTCGCCCTTGGCGAAATCGATGCTGTCCTTCAGCAATTGCCCGAGCTTGTCGCCGTCGTACTTCGGCAGTTTGTGGTGGTACCACGCGGTCGCGGCATAGGTCGGCAACGCCAGCGCGTACGGCAGGTCGTTGCCGGGATCCATGTCCGCACCGTCGACGCTGGTGCTGAAGTCGAGGATCTGCGACAGCAGGATCACGCCGTTCAGATCGACGTTGTCCTGGGTCTGGAGGATGTAGGAAAGCACCGCCGAACGGGTGGTGCCGTAGCTTTCGCCGAACAGGTATTTCGGCGAGTTCCAGCGGTTGTAGGTGGACAGGAACTTGGTGATGAAACGCGAGAACGTCTGCGCGTCGCCGTCGATGCCCCAGATCTGCTTGGCCAATTCCTTGCGGTCCTTGGCGCGTTCGGCATCGTCCTTGCCCTGCGGCAGCAGGCGGCCGAAGCCGGTGCCCGGCATGTCGATGAATACCAGGTCGCTGGCGTCCAGCAGGCTGTAGTCATTGTTGACGAGCTGGTACGGCGCCGCCGGCGTGTGCGTGTCGTCATTGGTCACGACGCGCTTCGGGCCCCACGCGCCCATGTGCAGCCACACCGTCGAGGAACCCGGGCCGCCGTTGTAGATGAAGGTGATCGGGCGCTTGGACGCATCGGCACCCTGCTTGAAGTAGGCGAAGTAGCTCATCGCCACTTCGGGCGTGGATTCCTTCGAACCGGTGCCGTCCACCACCAGCGTTCCCGCAACGGCCTTGTAGCTGATCGCCTTGCCTTCGACGGTGACGGTGCCGGTGGTCGTGGACGACATCGGCTTCATCAGTTTCTGGACCAGGGTTTCCGGCGACGGTGTACTGTCGCTGGCGTTGCCCGAGGATGCGCTGCTGGCCGGCGGTGCGGCGAAGGCGGGGGCACTGCACAACAACAACGAAGCGAGGGCAGCGGCGAGGCGAGTGGATTTCATGGACGATTCCCGACTGGTCTGGAAAGAGGTCCGGACGCGCAGGCACGCCGGAGCGCCCGAGTATGCGCGCTCGTGCGCCGGAGTTCATACGCCACAAGTCATGCCCCGCCGGGAAGCGCTGCGGCGGCGTGCGTCAGCCGCCCGAAGCGACCATCGGCACGGGATGCACTCGATCGATCACGCGCATCACGCGGAAACCGACGCTGTTGTAGCCGACGTCGTCGTCGGCGGTTCCGTGGCTGCCGAGCGCACGTTCATGGCTGCCGTCGCGCCACGAAACCCCGCGGAACGGACGCGAGCCGGGACTTCCGCCGGCCACCCACTCGCTGACATTGCCGTACATGTCGTAGGCCCCGACGGCGCTGGCCGCGTAACGCCCGACGGGTGCGGTTTCCGCGGCACCGTCGTCGCAGGACCAACGATCGTTGTCGAACCGGCTTCGGCGGCTGACGTCGTCCACGTTGCCGAGTTTGCAGGGGCTGGCTTTCGGCATCCCGCGCGCGGCGCGCAACCACTGACTGCTGCTCGCAAGGCGGTAATGCTTGCCGGTTTTCTTCGAGAGCCACGCGGCGTAGGCGGTCGCATCGTCCCAGCTCACGCACACAACGGGATGGTCATCATCTTGCGCGAAGCCCGGCGAGCGCCAGGTGAGATGGCGCAGCCGCGAAAATGGATTGTGGGCCTCGAGGCATTTCGCGGCGGGCCGGTGCGTGGCACGCACGAAAGCGGCGTAGTCGGCGCGCGTGACGTCATTGCGTGCGATCGCAAAGGCGGGCGCGTCGTGCGTGGCCGGCACATACACCAGTTGCGGTCCGTGCGGATCGCGCATGGGGTTGCCCTTCGCCGGCGCGCGCGGGTCGGCATTGCCTGGGACTTCCGTGCTCGCCAGCCGTTGCGCTTCGGCAAGATCAAACCCGTCCTGAAACGTCGCAGGCAGTGCCTTGGCCATGGGTTCGAGTGCCGCGACCTTCTGCGCATCACGTGCCCGTGCAGCCCGCGCGACGGCTTCTCCCACCTGCCGCGCCAGTCGCGCGCGGTACCAGCGCCAGGCCTGCCGCGCGGGTGCCCGTGCGTGTTCCGCAAGCTCATCGCCCTGCTGCAGCATGCCGGCGGCTTGGGTGGTATCGGAGGCGTTGCGCCAGGATTCGTCCAATTCGTTGCGCAGCGTGGCGAGTATCGCTTCCACGCCCGCCGCAGCCTCGGCATTGTCCGGATCGAAGGCGAGGGCTGCGAGGTAGTGGCTGGCGGCATTGTGGAAGGGTGGTGAAAACAGGTGACCGTTGGCGCGCAGGGCGTCGGCGGCGCTGATCAATCCCTGCACGCGGCCGGCGAGAAGGGAAGCCGGATCCGACGCAGCCGGCCACGTGGAAGGCGGCTGCATGGTGGACGTCGGCAACGCTGCATCGTGGACACCGGGGGCCGCGGGGGGCGTGGCGGCCACGACCGCGGGAGCGCTCCGATGTCCCGACACCGCCCAACCGATCAGCAGCACGATCGCCCCCAGCAGTGCCACGGCATAGGGCAACCATCGCCGTGCTCGGCGAGGCCCGCTGATGTCGGGGGGCGGCTCGTCGTCGCCAGGGTCGCGACTGCTGAGAGCGCTTTTCAGCGCCCCGGCCATCTGTTCCGCGGTCTGGAAACGCTGCTCCGGCGATGCGGCGAGTGCGCGATCCATCCAAAGTTGCCATGCGGCCGCTCGGGGCGGCAGCCGCGGCGCGGTTTGTCCCGCTCGCATGCGGGCGAGCCTGGACGCCCGGCTACCCTGGATGGAGGATGCGCCCGCCAGCAAATCGTAGGCGAGCATGCCGATGCTGTAGAGGTCCGAACGCGGGTCAGGTGACTTGCCTTCCGCCTGTTCCGGGCTGAGGTACCGGCCCTCGTCCGCCAGCGGCAGACCCGGTTTGGCCATGCAGCATGCGAGACCGAAGTCGGCCAGCTGCGCGTATCCCTGTTTGTCGAACAGTACGTTGGAAGGCTTGATGCCTCCGTGCACAGTCCCGCATCGATGCGCGTAGGCCAATCCTTCGAGCAGGCCACGCAGCAGCGCGGCTATCCGCAACGGTCGGCCGAGCAGGTCGTGGCGCGCCTGATCGAGGCCCATCAGGAAAGGCATCGAATGGAACAGCCGGCCGTCGGTGGTCCGCCCGATCGAGTGCACGGGGACGATGCACGGATGTGAAAGTCCGGCGTTCGCCCGGAGCCGTTTCTCGATCCGATCGAGAGTCTGCCTGTCGATGCGATGGAAGATCTTGATTGCCGCAGGCCGGCCGCTCGAAAGGTCCGATGCCATGTAGAGCGAGGCCGCACCGCTGGCCGCGATCCAGCGGATCAACCGGTAGCCGGGCACTCCCACAGCGGGCGCTGCGCGCGCGTTCATGGACGCGCGGATGGATCGCGCCGGCCAGGTGACGTGGTGATGAACGTGCGGCCCGCTTCCGGGCCCGCATGATGCCGGCGCGCGTCATGCGAACCGGGGCGGGACCTTGCGGCAATGCAGGCAACGGTGGCCATCGAGCTGCCCTCCGTGGCGAATTACAGGTGAAGCTCCAGCCAAGATGATACACAAATCGCCGGTTCCGGGGCCGATGGTGCCGCTCGCGGAGTTTTGCCGGCAGCGGGCGCGGTGCCGCCGCTCAGCGCCCTGAAGCGGTCGGCGGCGCGGGATGCGCGGTGTCGATCACGCGCACCACGCGAAATCCGATGTTGGTGTAGCCCACGTCCGAATCGGCCGTGCCTTGCCGTCCAAGCGGCGTCTGGTGGCTGCCGTCGCGCCACGAAAGACCGCGGAAAACGCGCGCGTGGGCGCTGCCGCCGGACAGCCACTCGCTGACGTTGCCGTACAGGCCGTAGACGCCGAGGGCACTGGACGCGTAACCGCCGACCGGCGCGGTCTCTGCCGCGCCGTCACTGCATGACCAACGATCGTTGTCCATTGCACTCTGGCGGCTGACGTCATCGACGTTGCCAAGCTGGCAAGGATTGCCCTTCGGCATTCCGCGCGCGGCGCGCTGCCATTCTTCGCTGTCGGGCAGGCGATAGGGCGCGCCCGTGGTCCTGGACAGCCAGGCGGCGTAAGCCTCGGCGTCGCTCCAGCTCACGCAAACCGCCGGATGATCGCTGCCCTGCGCAAAACCGGGCGCCTGCCAGGTGAGGTGGCGCATGCGCGAAAACGGATTGTAGGCTTCGAGGCAGCGCGAATCGGCACGATGTGTCGCCTGCACGAAAGCGGCGTAATCGGCGCGGGTGACCTCCACGCGCGCGATCGCGAACGCCGGCTTTCCGGGAGATTCGGGCACGTATACCACCACCGGACCGCCGGGATCGCGCAAAGCCGCCCCCCGCACCGGGGCCGTCGCGTTGCGTTCGGCGGCAGCCAGATCGAAGCCGGCGGGGAAAATCGCGGGGAGCGTATCGGCAAGCGGCTTCAAGGCTGCGAACCGCTCCGCATCATGGGCGTTCGCAGCGCGTTGGACGGCCATGCCGACCTCTTTTGCCAGCGCGTCGCGCTGGACGCGCCAGCCGCGACTCGCCAGCGAACTCGCGTGCACGGCCAGCAAGTCGCCGCGCTTGACGAGGGTGAGGCCGGTATCCAGCTTGCCGCTGCGCCAGGCGCGGTCGAGCCGACGGCGAAGGGTGCTCAGCACGTCGTCGATGCCTGCCGTGGCGTCCTGATTGCCGGGCTCCAGCATCAGCACAGTGAGGTATTGCTCCACCGCGTTGTTGCCGGTCGGAGCGAACAGGTGCCCTGCGGCGCGCGATGCATCGGCTTGCGCGACCAGCACCCGTATGCGTTCCGCCAACGGTGAAACGGTCGGCACTTCGGTCGATGTGCCGGAAGCCGGTGCCGCAACCGACGCCGCGACGACCGGAGCGGGTGCCAATGCATCGGGCACCAACGCAGGTGGCGCGCGATGGCGTCCCCACGTGGCCCACCCGGCCAGCGCGGCAACCGCGACCGCCGAGGCGGTCACGGCGATCGTCCATTTCGAGATGCGGACGTGCGGGCGTGGCGGCGAGGCGGTGCCGGTCCCGCGACCATCGAGTGCCGACAGCGCATCGGCCATTTGCCGGGCGCTCTGGAAGCGATCTCCGGGCGCCTTCGCCATGGCACGATCGATCCAGTCCTGCCAGCCATGCGACATCGGAGGCAGGCGCGGGACCGGCTGCTCCGCATGGGCCAGCGCAATCGCCACCGCATCCTCGCCATGGAAGGGCAACGAGCCGGTGAGCAGATACCACGCCAGCACCCCGACGCTGTACAGATCCGAGCGCTGGCCGGGCGGCTGGCCGCGCGACTGTTCGGGACTCTGGTAGCTTTCCGCGGCGGGATGCGGAAGGCCGATCTCGGCGGCGCAACGCGCCATCCCGAAATCGGCGAGGCGAGCGTGTCCCTGCGCGTCGAACAGCACGTTGCTGGGTTTGATGCCGCCGTGCACGATGCCGCGCCGGTGGGCGTGGCCGAGCGCGTCCAGCACCTCGCGCAGCAGCGCCGCGATCTTCAACGGCTTGGCGCGCAGAGAGTGCGCGGACGATTCGGCGCTCACCAGGAAGGGCATCGAGTGGAACAGCCGCCCATCCGCGGTATGTCCGATCTGGTGCACGCCGACGACGTTCGGGTGAGACAGCCGCGCGTTCGTGCGCAGCAGCGGTTCGAAGCGCGCCGCGGCGTCGGCGTCCTCCACCTCGAAGACCTTCACCGCGACCTGGCGTTCCAGTGAGCGTTGCATCGCCTGATACACGGTCGAGGCACCGCTGCTTCCGATCGGGCGCACCAGCCGGTAACCGGGTACTTCCGTGGCCTGTGCGAACTCGTTCATGGGCGTCCATCCCCGCTCGCCGTTCCTGTCGGCGCCGAGTATCGCAGCAGAGTGGGGGCACGCGCATCCGCATCGCGACGGAGCAGGGACTCCGGCTCGCAACGTGAGGGGCCGTGACGGCAGCGATGTCGGCGACTCGGCGCGATCAGTCTGCGCCTGCGTGGCGGTTTTCCAGATGGAACCGGTGCAATAACCGATGCATGAAAGGTGCCAGCAGCAGGCCCGCCGTGAACACCAGGACCAAGCCGCTGTAGAGGGCATAGAAACCCGCGAACAGCTTGCCGGCCGCGGTGTGCAGCGTATCCACCGGACCCATGCCGCCCAGGATCATCGACGCGTTCAGGAACGCGTCCAGCCAGCCCATGCCTTCGGTCAGCCGGTAGCCCGCCATGCCGAGGGCCAGCGAGAGAACGATCACCACCGCGCCTGCGAGCAGGGTGCGGCCGACGCGGCGCAGCAGGAAAACCCGCCACGGCAGCAATGCTTCGCCGCGGCGCTCGAAACGGAACAGGTCGTGCACCATGCCGCGGCTCCCGCTCTCGAGGGGGAGCCGGATTATCCGGGATGTGCCGTGATCAGAACAGCAGCGAGGACATCTTGCGGCGGGTGGTCGACACCAGCACCTCGTCGTGCACGATCCGGAACGCATCGAGCAGGCGTTTGCGCGCGAGGCCCTCGTTCCAGCCGCGATCGGCGGCCAGGATCGCCAGCCAGTGCTGCATCGCTTCCGCGGCCTCGCCGCCGAGCAGGCGGCGCACGCCCAACCCGTCCAGTGCGGCGAAATCGCGGGAATCACGCTCCACGCGTGCCTGCAGTTCCGCGACCGGCGGTATTTGTGCCAGCGACTGTTGCATCGCCAGCAGCGCGGCGAGCGCCTTGGCGCGGTCGTCTTCGGCCAGATCCACGGGCAGGCTGTCCAGCGTCGCCTGCGCATTTGCGGTGTCGCCGCTGCGAGCGCGGGCCAGCGCGAGATCGAGCTTGAGTGCGGCATTGTCAGGATCGGCCGCAAGCGCCTGTTCGATGCGTGCGATCGCGGCCTGCGGGGTTTCTGCCGGCGGGACGGCTTCGTCGCCTGCATCCTGCGCCGGTGCCTCGATACGCGAAGCCGGCTCGATGTGCTGGCGCTTCAGGAATTCGCGTACCTGCGATTCCGGCAACGCGCCGGAAAACGCATCCGCGATCTGCCCACCCGCGATCAGCACCACGGTCGGGATACTGCGCACGCCGAACATCCCGGCGAGCTGTTGTTCCTTGTCGCAATCGACCTTGGCGAGCCGGAACGCGCCGGCGTATTCGCCGGCGAGTTTTTCCAGGATCGGGCCCAGCGTCTTGCAAGGCCCGCACCACGTCGCCCAGAAGTCCACCAGCACGGGTGTCTGCAGGGACGCCTGCAGGACGTCCGTTTCGAAGTTGGCTTCACCGGCCTCGAACACGAAACTGTCGGCGGGCACGGCGCCATCGGGTCTGGAATTGAAATTCATGGGCAAATAGGTGGTGGCCGTTGCCTTACATTCCAAGACTGGACTTCAGGTCCGCACCGGTCGGTTCGCCATTTTGCTTGTAAACGGTGCCGGCCTTCATCACGAAGTCGACCTTCTTCATCAAGGAAATGTCGTCCAGCGGATTGCCCGGCACCGCCACCACGTCCGCGTACTTGCCGGCGGTGATGCTGCCGAAATCGTCCTGGTGCTTCAGCAATGCCGCGGCATGGGTGGTTGCGGCCTGGATCACATACATGGGTGGCATGCCCGCCTGCACCATGTACACGAATTCCTGCGCGTTCTCGCCGTGCGGGTACACGCCGGCGTCGGTGCCGAAGGCGATCTTGACGCCGGCCTTGTAGGCCTTGCCCGCGGTGGCCATGATCTTCGGGCCCACTTCGAGTGCCTTGCGTGCGACCTGCGGCGGGTACCAGCCTTCCCTGGCCTTTTCCATCACGAACTCGCCGGCGATGATCGTGGGCACGTACCAGGTGCCGTGCTGCTTCATCAGCTTCATGTCTTCGTCGTCCATGAAGGTGCCGTGCTCGATCGAATCGACGCCGCCGAGCACCGCGCGACGGATCGCCTCGGCGCCGTGTGCGTGGGCGGCCACGGTGAAGCCGTAATCGCGTGCGGCGGTGGTGACGGCCTTGATTTCATCGATCGTCATCTGCGGATTTTCCGAACTGGAGCTTTCATCCAGCACGCCGCCCGAGGGCATGATCTTGATGAGATCCGCGCCGTCCTTGTAATGCTGGCGCACCGCCTTCCACGCATCGGCAGGCGAGTTGATGATGCCGCCCTTCGGACCCGGGTCGCCCTGCAGGTCCCAACGATAGCCATCGGTCGGGTCGGCGTGGCCGCCGGTGGTGCCGATGAACTTGCCCGCGGTGAAGATGCGCGGGCCCGGCACTTCGCCCTTGTTGATCGCGTTACGCAGCGCGATCGAGGAATTGTCGCTTTCGCCGAGGTTGCGCACGGTGGTGAAGCCGGCCATGAGCGTGCGGCGTGCATACACGGTGCTCTGGATCGCGTAGTCGGCAGGGTTCAGGCGGAACTGGTCGCTGTAGGTGCTCTTGCTGAATTGGGACGTCAGGTGCGTGTGCGAGTCGACGAGGCCCGGCAGGCAGGTGTCGTTGGCCGGCATGTCGATCACCCTGGCGTCGTCGCGGGAGGCCGAGCCCGGCACCACTTCCTTGATGCGCTGGCCGTCGATGACGATCGTCGTGGCGCCCAGCATCCTGCCCGCAGCCGTGTCGATCAGGTGTGCGCAGTGGATCACCGTGAGTTGGGGCGACGAGGTGCTGTTTGCCGCCGGTGCCTGTGCCGCCTGGGCGGTGGTGATCGTGAGTGCGGCGATCGCGAGCGTCAGCGGCAATGTGCGGAAACCTGGAATGTGCATGGTGTCCCCTCGTCGGATGAAGCCCGGCATCATAACCACACCGCGCCCGGCTGTCGCAGGCCGCAAGTTGGGCCACGCCGGCGGTGCGCTGCATACCCGGACGCTTGGCGCTGTTGCTGCACTGCGGTAGTCTGATCCATTCTCCGAAACCGGCACCGCCGCACCTCCGCCATGCAGGAAAACCACGATCGCAGCGCCTACCATCCCGGCGCCGTCGAAGCCGCCGCGCAGAAGTTCTGGTCCGACACCCGTGCGTTCGAGGTGAAGGAAGACGCGTCGCGCGAAAAGTATTTTTGCCTGTCGATGCTGCCGTACCCGTCGGGCGCGCTGCACATGGGCCACGTGCGCAATTACACGATTGGCGACGTGATCAGCCGTTTCGCGCGCATGCAGGGCATGAACGTGCTGCAGCCGATGGCGTGGGACGCGTTCGGCCTGCCGGCCGAGAACGCCGCGATCAAGCGCGGCATTCCACCCGCGAAGTGGACGCGCGACAACATCGCGCACATGCGTTCGCAGTTGAAGGCGATGGGCTTCGCGATCGACTGGTCGCGCGAGTTCGCCACCTGCGATCCGTCCTATTACGTGCACGAGCAGCGCATGTTCGTGCGGCTGTTCAGGCAGGGCATGGTGTACCGCAGGAACAGCGTGGTGAACTGGGATCCGGTCGACCAGACCGTGCTGGCCAACGAGCAGGTGGTCGACGGTCGCGGCTGGCGTTCCGGCGCGGTGGTCGAGAAGCGCGAGATTCCGCAGTGGTTCCTCAAGATCACCGCGTATGCCGAAGAATTGCTCGATGGGCTGGACAAACTTCCTGGTTGGCCGGATGCGGTCAAGATCATGCAGCGCAACTGGCTGGGGCGCTCGGAAGGGCTGGAGATCCGCTTCGACGTGGAGGGCGGCGGTTCCGTGGAAGTCTTCACCACGCGCCCCGACACCCTGATGGGTGCGACCTGCCTCGCCATCGCGGCCGAGCATCCGCTGGCCATCGAAGCTGCGCGCAACAATCCCGCGCTGCAGGCCTTCATCGAGGAGTGCAAGCAGGGCGGCGTGTCCGAAGCCGAACTCGAAACCAGGGAAAAGCGCGGCGTCGATACCGGCCTGTTCGCGCTGCACCCGGTGACGGGCGAGCGCGTGCCGATCTGGATCGCCAATTTCGTGCTGATGGGCTACGGCACCGGTGCGCTGATGGCGGTGCCCGGGCACGACCAGCGCGACTGGGAGTTTGCGACCAGGTACGACTTGCCGATCAAGATGGTGATCGTCAGCGATGCGGTGCGGGACGCGATCCGCGAACTGGCGCGCGATGCCGCCGAGAACACCGATGCGATGAGCGCCGCGCTGGGACAATCGAAAGCCATCGACGTGGCCGAACCGCGTCCCGTCGAGGAACTGCTGGAGGAATTCGAAAACCGCATCATCACCGAGGGGCCGTTCCTGGAACACGGCACGCTGGTCAACTCCGGCGAATACGATGGCATGGATTACCGGCAAGCCTTCGATGCCCTGGCCGGGCGCTTCGAGCGCGAAGGCCGCGGCAGGCGCCAGGTGAACTGGCGGTTGCGCGACTGGGGCGTGTCGCGGCAACGCTACTGGGGCTGCCCGATCCCGATCATCCACTGCCCGAAGTGCGGACCGGTGCCGGTACCCGAGGACCAGCTACCTGTCGTGCTTCCCGAAGACGTGGCTTTCAGCGGGGTGCAATCCCCGCTGAAGACCGACCCGGAATGGCGCATGGCGCGTTGCCCGCAATGTGGCGGCGCGGCCGAGCGCGAAACCGACACGTTCGACACCTTCATGGAATCGAGCTGGTACTACGCCCGCTACACCTCGCCCGGTGCGCCAACGCAGATCGACGCACGCGCCAATTACTGGTTGCCGGTCGACCAGTACATCGGTGGCATCGAGCATGCGATCCTGCACCTCTTGTACTTCCGTTTCTATCACAAGCTGTTGCGTGACGCGGGGCTGGTTCATTCCGACGAACCCGCGACCAACCTGCTGTGCCAGGGCATGGTGGTGGCCGAGACGTTCTATCGGGACGATGAGAACGGCGACAAGACATGGATCAATCCCGCCGACGTCGATATCCAGCGTGACGAGAAAGGCCGCGTCGTCGGCGCGACCTTGAAGGCCGATGGCCAGCCGGTGCAGATCGGCGCATCCGAGAAGATGTCGAAGTCCAAGAACAACGGGGTCGATCCGCAGGTGATGATCGACCGCTACGGCGCCGACACCGTGAGGTTGTTCTCGATGTTCGCGTCACCGCCCGACCAGTCGCTGGAATGGAACGAGGCCGGCGTCGAAGGCATGGCGCGTTTCCTGCGCCGCTTCTGGCGCGACGTGGTGACGCACGCTTCACAGCCGGACCATCCGGAAATCGACCCGGCGACCTTGAGCCCCGCACAGAAGGCCATGCGGCGCCAGTTGCACGAAACCATCGCCAAGGTGGGCGACGACATCGGCCGCCGTCGCAACTTCAACACCGCGATTGCCGCACTGATGGAATTGCTGAACGCGTTGTCGAAGTTCGACGACATGAGCGATGCGGGTCGTGCATTGCGCCACGAGGCGCTGGAAACGATGGTGCTGCTGTTGAATCCGTTCACGCCGCACACCAGCCATGCGTTGTGGCAGGTACTGGGTCATCGCGAAACGCTGATCGAAGACGTGCCTTGGCCGAAGGCCGATCCGGCAGCGCTGGTGCGCGACAGTGTCACGCTGGCGGTGCAGGTGAACGGCAAGCTGCGGGGCACGCTGGAAGCGGCACCGGATGCGCCGCGCGAACAACTCGAATCGGCCGCACGCGCGCTGCCGGGCGTGGTCGCGGCAATCGGCGATGCGAGCGTGCGCAAGGTGATCGTGGTGCCGGGCAAGATCGTCAACATCGTCGTTGGCTGAAAGTGCCTGAATGTCCCTCCGGCATACTCGCGCCATGGGGCGCCCTCCGTCCCACGCGCGCCTTTCGGCGTTCCGATGCGAAAACACGGATGTACGGTCGCGCATGACGGATGATTCCCGATGAGCGGCAGCCCCGATCGCCGCTGCTATGCTTTTTCGGCCCCGGTCCTGTTCCACTCGGAGTACGCATGAGCCGCATCCAAACCTGGTTCCTCCGATTGGCGTGCATCGCCTGCATGGCCGCGCTCGCCGGCTGCGGCTTCCACCTGCGCCGCAGCGCCGCGCTGCCGGACGTGATGCGGCAGCAGGTCTACCTGCAGATCAGTGGTGGCGGTGAATTCACGCGTTCGCTGGCGGCGGCGCTGCGTGCCAACAAGGTCGACGTGCTGGACGAATCCGCCAAGGGTGTCGCCACGTTGTCGGTGCCGGTGGCGGATTTCGACTCGCGCATGCTGACCAGCGGGGCCGTGCAGCGCGTCGGCGAGTACGTGGTGAGCTTCAATGTGAGATTTACCCTCACCGATGCCGATGGCCACACCGTGGTGCCGATGCAGTCGATCTCGCTGTCGCACGAGTTCGCGATCGACCAGACCCAGTTTTCCGCGATTTCCAGCGAGACCGAAGCGATCCAGCGCAGCCTGGTGCGCGAGATGACCGACGCGGTGATGCGCCGCCTGGAAGCGCAGGCCCATCGCGGCACGCCGGCTGCGGCGTCGAGCGCGCGCCCCCCGGCCGCCGCTTCCAGTATCACGGCTCCGGTTTCGGCATCCACTGCAGGTTGAGTCGTGGCCGACGCGCTCGAAGGTTTGCTGAAGACGCTGGCGAAGGGCGAGCTCGCCCCGGTATACCTGTTGGCCAGCGACGAGCCCCTGCAACTGCAGGAGGCCGGCGATGCCCTGCGGGCGCGGGCACGTGCGCTGGGTTTCGCCGAGCGCGAAGTATTGGATGTCGAAGCGCATTTCGACTGGGACCGGCTGGCGCGCAGCAGCGCGAGCCTGTCGCTGTTCTCGACGCGTCGCCTGATCGAGTTGCGCCTGCCTACCGGCAAGCCCGATCGCGACGGCGCAGCCGCGATCACGGAGTGGTGCAAGTCGCCCGCGCCCGACACCGTGCTGATGATCAGCGCCGCGCAATGGAGCAAGAAGCACGAAGGCGCGTGGGTGAAAACGATCGAGCGCGCCGGCGTGTACGTGTGGTTGCGGGCGCCGTATCTGGAACAGCTTCCCGCGTGGATTCGGGCGCGCATGCATGCGAAAGGTTTTGCGCCCGGCGAAGACGCGGTGGCGCTGCTGACCGAACGCGCGGAAGGCAACCTGCTCGCCATCGCGCAGGAGATCGACAAGCTGGCGGCGCAGCGGGAGGGCGGTACGGTCAGTGCGAAAGATCTGGAATCGCTGGGCGCGGACAACGCGGTCTACGACGTGTTCAAGCTCAGCGATGCGGCCTTCGGTGGCGATGCGGCGCGTGCGTTGAAGATATTGAATGGCCTGCGCGCGGAAGGCGAGGACGTGATCCCGATGCTGGGGTGGCTGCTCAACCAGATCGACCTCGCGTTGCGGCTGTCGTCGGCGCCCGATTTCGCGAGCGCGGTGCGCAACGAATACGGCATGTGGCCCGCGCGCCAGAAACTGTTCGCGGGCGCGTTGAAGCGGGCAGGGCACGGCAATGCGCACTGGCGCCGCTGCCTTGCCGAATGCGCGCGCATCGACCGCATGGCCAAGGGACGCGAATGGGGCGACCCGTGGCGCGAGATGGAACGCCTGCTGGTCGCGATCGCGCAGCCACGCGCCGCCGCGACGCTGCTTGCCGCCTGATGTTCGTGCGTCCGCTCGCGATTTTCGGGGGTACTTTCGACCCCATCCACATCGGGCACCTGCGCGCGGCCTGGGAAGCGTCCGAAGCGCTGGATGCGGACGTGCGCATCGTGCCCGCCAAGATTCCGCCGCACCGCCCGCAGCCGGTCGCCACTGCCACCGAGCGCGCGGCGATGCTGCGCGCCGCGCTGGCTGGACAGGATCGCCTGGTGCTCGATCTGCGCGAACTCGAACGCGAGGGGCCCTCGTACACCTTCGATACCCTCACGTCCCTGCGCGCGGAAATCGGCAGCGCGCGTCCATTGGTGCTGTTGATCGGTGCCGACGCTTTCGCCGGACTGTCCGAATGGCATCGCTGGCGGGAACTGTTCGAGCTCGCACACATGTGCGTGCTGACGCGGCCTGCGCAGATCCCGGCAATGCCTCGCGAGCTCGCCGCCGAAGTCACCTCGCGCACCGTCGACGACATTGCCGGCTTGCGCGAAGCCCCCGCCGGCTGCGTGCTCAACATGGTGGTGTCCGCGCTGGGCATTTCCGCCACCCGCATCCGCGCGCTGCTGGCGGACGGCCGCGAGCCGCGCTGGCTGGTGCCGCAGGCGGTGCTGGACGACCGGGCGTTGCTGCGGCCTTATCGCCGCAGTCCCGGGGCCCAGGCGTGATCCGGCGCCGCATGAACGGCCCCGGCATCGCCGCACTTGCGCTCGAACCCGGCCGGTGCATACTGGACCCGCGCACTCCGCGCGCAACCAAAGGCCGAGGCCTTCGAGAACTTGACCCATCAAACCGCGTCGCGCTCCACTGCCACTGCCGTCAGTAGCACGCCCACCCTTGCAGCCCTGCGCCGCCGCGTGCTCGCCGCCCTCGATGAACTGAAGGCGCGCGACATCCGCGAAATCGATGTCCGCGGCCGCACCTCCATCGCCGACCTGCTGATCATCGCGTCCGGCACCTCCTCCCGCCACGTCAAATCCATCGCCGATGAAGTCGTCAAATACGCCAAGCGCGCAGGCATGCTGCCGCTGGGCGTGGAAGGCGAGGCCGAAGCCGAATGGGTGCTGGTCGACCTGGGGGACATCATCGTCCATGTGATGCTGCCGCGCGTCCGCGAGTTCTACGGGCTGGAACGCCTGTGGACGGTGGGCGACCAGGAACCCGAGGCCGCCGCAGTCAACGACCACTGAGCGATCCGGCATGCACGCGAAGCTGATCGCGGTCGGCGAACGCATGCCGGGCTGGGTGGCGGAGGGTTTCGCGGAATACGCGAAACGGTTGTCGCGCGATCTTCCGCTGGAACTGGTCGAAATCAAGCCCGGCGCGCGCGGGAAGGGCCGCGACGATGCGCGCGCAATGGCGGACGAAGGCGCTGCACTGATCGCCGCATTGCCGCGCGACGCGTACGTCGTGGCGCTGGACGGCCACGGTTCAACGTGGTCAAGCGAGCAACTTGCCCATCAACTGTCGAACTGGCGCATGGCCGGCCGCGACCTCGCTTTCCTGGTCGGTGGTCCGGACGGCCACGCGCGCGGCGTGCTGCAACGCGCCGACCAGCGCTGGTCGCTCGGCCCGCTCACGCTGCCGCACATGCTGGTACGGCTGGTCGTCGCCGAGCAGCTGTATCGCGCGGTGACGATTCTCAACCGGCATCCGTATCACCGCGGGTGATCGTGGAGACTGCCTTCTCCCGCAGTCGCATCGAACAAATCATCAGGAATGCGAGTCCTGCCTGCCGATGGCTTTGTAGCCTGCATTGATTGCGGACTTGTCCCGGGAGAAGCCCAACGGCCGTCGTGTCGGTGGTGGCAGGGACGAAGCTAGGAGGTCGCTGGGCTTCGTTGCCCTGCGCCAACCCGCCGTATCGCCCGCTGCCGCGCACTCCAAAGCCGGACGGTATGCGATAGCCCGGCAAATCGGGCCAACGACCCCATTGCATGCCGCGAGCCGGCGCCGCCGGCCTTGGCGTTACCATGACCGGCAACCCGAAAGACGCGAGATGGCATGGCGATTGATCTTGGCGTAGTGCTCACCGTGCTGCTGGTGGTCGGGTTCTTCGCCCAGTGGCTGGCGTGGCGGATGCGGTTGCCGGCGATCCTGTTCCTGCTGCTGATCGGCATCGTGATCGGGCCGGCGACGGGGTTGTTCGACCCCGACGAGGCGCTGGGCGATTTCCTGTTTCCAACCGTATCGCTGGCGGTCGCGTTGATCCTGTTCGAGGGCAGCATGACGCTGCGCTTTTCGGAATTGCGCGGGATCGGTCGCGCGGTGCGCGGCATGGTGAGCTACGGGGCATTGCTGGCATTGTTGATGTTGGCCGGCGCGGCGCACTGGATCGCCGGCGTGCCATGGACGATCGCTTTCCTGTTCGGTGCGTTGACATGCGTGACCGGACCCACGGTGATCACGCCGATGCTGCGTACGTTGCGGCCGAACGCGCGGATTGCCAGCGCGCTGCGCTGGGAAGGCATCGTGCTGGATCCGCTGGGCGCATTGTTCGCCGTGCTGGTGTTCGAGGCCATCGTCACACATGAGCAGGGGCATTCGCTTGCAGTGTTCGGCGCCACGGTCGGGATCGGTGCCGGGATCGGTTTCGGGGTCGCTGCCGCGCTGGGTTTGCTGTTGTACCGCCAATTGATTCCCGAGTACCTGCAGGCCTATGGCACGCTGGTTGCGGTGCTGGGCGCGTTCACGTTGTCGAACCAGCTTGCGCATGAATCGGGTCTGGTGGCCGTGACCATCATGGGCATCACGCTGGGCAACCTGCGCGGCATCCACATCGACCACATCATGGATTTCAAGGAACACCTGTCCACGCTGTTGGTGTCGTTGCTGTTCGTGGTTCTGGCGGCGCGGCTGCACTGGCCACTGCCGCCGGGCATGTTGATGGCGGGCATCCTGGTTTTCCTGGCGGCGCAGTTCGTGATTCGACCCGTGTCGATCGCGGTGGCGACGTTCGGCAGTCTCCTGAACTGGCGCGAACGCGCGTTGCTGTCATACGTGTCGCCGCGCGGCGTGGTGGCGGCCTCGGTGTCGTCGCTGTTTGCGCTGCGGCTGGGCGATCTCGGCGTGCGAGGGGCGGATGCGCTGGTGCCGCTGGTGTTCATCCTCATCATCGCGACGGTCGTTCTGCAAAGCGCGACGGCACGTCCGCTGGCAGGTTGGCTCAAGGTGGCCGATCCCGATCCGGATGGCGTGCTGATTTTCGGTTCCGATGAAGTCGCGCGCGGCATCGCGCAGGCGCTCGCAGACCAGAAATTCCAGGTGGTGCTGGCGGACGACGACTGGGAAGGCATCAGCAAGGCACGGATGGCCGGGCTGACGACTTTTTTCGGCAATCCCACTTCGCAGCATGCCGCGTTGAACCTGGACTTGACCGGCATCGGGCGCCTGCTGGCGATGTCGAACCGTCGCGAATTGAATTCGCTGGCGTGCCTGCATTACCGCCAGGAATTCGGGCGCGAACATGTCTATCGCCTGCGGGTGCTGGCCCCGGAAGACGCCAGCAATCGCTCCGCATTCGCCGGCAACCTGCGTGCCAAGGCCCTGTTCGGCGCCGACATGACGCGTACGCGTTTCATCGACTTGCTGGCCGGTGGCTGGCGCATCAAGACCAACGGCCTGACCGAGGCGTTCGGCTGGCCGGATTTCGTGGCGCAGCATGGCGCGGACACGATCCTGCTGTTCGGGCTGGAGCCGAACGGAAAGCTGCGGGTGAACAGCAACCGGGAAAAAGCCGAGCCTCGTCCCGGCTGGACGGTGATCGCCCTGGTGCCGCCGCAGCAGGGCGCCCGGGTGGATGCGGCGGCTGCGTGATTCCCGCGGATATGCTTGCGTGATGCTTTACCTGGCATCGCAATCCCCGCGGCGTCGCGAACTGCTTGCGCAGATCGGCGTGCCTTTCGAGATCGTGGACGTGGAGGTTCCGGAGGTGCGTGGCGCCGATGAAGCGCCGCGCGCGTACGTCGAACGGGTGGCGCGCGCGAAAGCGCGTGCGGGTTTGAAGGTGGTGAGCGCGCGCGATCCACATGCCATTGCGATCGGGGCCGACACCGAGGTGGTACTGGATGACCATGTGTTCGGCAAACCGCGCGATGCCGAGCACGCCGCCGCGATGCTGCGCGCGTTGTCGGGCCGCGAGCATGCCGTGATCTCGGTGGTGTGTTGCGCGGATGCTTCCTCGGAAGACGTGGCGGTGTGCGAATCCATGGTCACGTTCGCCACATTGGACGAACACGCCATCGCAAATTATGTCGCCACCCGTGAACCGTTCGGCAAGGCCGGTGGTTACGCGATCCAGGGCAGGGCCGCCGCCTTCATCGCGCACCTGTCCGGCAGCTACTCGGGGGTGATGGGCCTTCCGTTGTTCGAAACGGCGCGGTTGCTGCGCGACGCGGGCGTCGTGGCCTGACGGCGACTGAACCGGGCGCGATTGCTGCATCGACAGGTACAGACCGGCCGGGCTATAACGGGCGGGCAGGCGCGCCGGAGCGCGCCGGAACGCCAAGGGTGGCCCGCACGGGTGGGCGCCGAGGATGGCTTGAATGGCGCCCGCACATGGATGCGCGGGCGGAATATCGCTCCATGGATGACTGCTTGCCCAATGCCTACGCTGAGCGCCCGACATGACCGAGGAAATCCTGATCAACGTGACGCCCCGCGAGGCGCGGGTCGGCGTGGTCGAGAACGGCATGCTGCAGGAGGTCCACGTCGAGCGCACCGGGCATCGCGGCTACGTCGGCAACATCTATTGCGGTCGCGTGAAGCGCGTGATGCCAGGCATGCAGGCCGCGTTCGTGGACATCGGCCTGGAACGCAGCGCATTCCTGCACGCGGGCGACATGGCGCATCCCGGGTTGAACAGCGACGCCATCGAGGGCCCTGGTTCCGCGCCGGTCAGCGTACGTCCGATCACCGAACTCGTGCACGAAGGCCAGCGCCTGGTGGTGCAGGTGATCAAGGATCCCATCGGCAGCAAGGGCGCGCGGCTGTCGACCTATCTTTCCATTCCGTCGCGCTACCTCGTGCTGCTGCCGGACAGCACGACGCTGGGCGTGTCGGTGCGTATCGAGGACGAAGCCGAGCGCGAACGCCTGCGCGATGTGCTCGCCGGCCTGGCGGCAGGCGGGTTCGGCCTGATCGCACGCACCAACGCCGAAGGGCTGGATGCCGCAACGCTGGCCGAAGACGTCGCCTACGTGACGCGGGTTTGGCAGACGGTATCGGCCACGATCGCGCACGCGCAGCCTGGCGAACGCATTTACGAAGAGCCGCCGCTGCCGTTGCGCGTGCTGCGCGACCTGATGCACGACGACATCGAGAAGGTGCGCGTGGATTCGTACGAAACCTTCGAACGCACGCTGGCATTCGCCCGGCAGTTCATGCCCGGCCTGACCGACCGCATCGAACACTATCCCGGCGAGCGGCCGATCTTCGACTTGTACAGCGTCGAGGACGAAATCCAGAAGGCGTTGCGCAAGGAAGTGCCGTTGAAATCCGGCGGCTACCTCGTGATCGACCAGACCGAGGCGATGACGACGATCGACGTCAACACCGGCGCGTACCTCGGTTCGCGCAACCTGGAGGAAACCGCATTCCGCACCAACCTCGAAGCCGCCCAGGCGGCGGCGCGGCAACTGCGGCTGCGCAACCTTGGCGGCATCATCATCATCGACTTCATCGACATGCACGATGACGAGCACAAGCGGCAAGTGCTGCGCACGCTCGAAAAGGCGCTGGCGCGTGATCACGCCAAGACCACCGTGTACGAAATGAGTCCGCTGGGCCTGGTCGAGATGACCCGCAAGCGCACCACCGAAAGCCTAGCGCGGCAGTTGTGCGAGCCGTGCCCCGCGTGCGCCGGCCGCGGCATCGTCAAGACCGCCGAGACCGTGGGCTACGAGATCTTCCGCGAGATCACCCGCGCCGTGCGCCAGTTCGAAGCCGAGAAACTGCTGGTGCTGGCCGCCCCCAAGGTGGTGGCGCGGATGCTGGAAGAAGAATCCGCCGCGGCCGCCGAGCTGGAAGCCTTCATCGGGAAATCGATCCGTTTCCAACCTGAGGAGCAGTACGGGCAGGAGCAGTTCGATGTCGTGCTGCTCTGATTTTTTCTCGCCCCAGGTGGGACCCCGCAGGTCTGGCAGGGTGGGTGGCGACCCGCTGTCCGCGCGGCTGGCGGGATTCGCGGGGCCACTCCCGCCCTGCACCTTGTGTTACCGGTGTACGCGCGGACTTGCAGGTCGGGCTGAGCAATGATCCCACGCCACCATCTTCGCCGCGCGCGGTTCGCGCTGACCGCGTTGGTGGCGGTGCTGCTGATCGCGGCGGCCGTGGCGATGGGCCTGGTGCAGATCCTGCTGCCGGTGGCCACGCACTATCCGGACCTCATCGCCCGCCAGTTGTCGGAGCGGCTGCACCGTCCCGTGGCCTTCACCGGGGTGACGAGCCACTGGCAGCCGTCGGGTCCATTGCTGACCGTGAAGAACTTGACGCTCGGGCCCGAGAAACCGGGCGGCGGTTCGGTCACGCTGAAGCGTGCGCAACTGAAGTTCGATTTCGGTGCATGGCTGCGTCCTTCGCATCGCTGGATCACCCTGCGCCTCAACGGTATCGAGTTGCGTGTCGAACATTCGATGTCCGGCTGGCAGGTCGTCGGGTTCGGCAACTCGCCCGGTGAAACGCATGCGCCGCTGCAATCGCTGCCGGTGGATCTGGACCTTGGCGACGTACGCGTCGATATCGTCGACAAGGTGACGGGGCGCTCCTGGCGCGTGCTGGCGCCCCGGTTGCGGGTGGTGAACATCGGCGATTCGGTGCGTTTCGGCGGAAGTCTGCAGCAGCTCGGAACGAGCCAGGCGGTCACCGTGAGTGGGCGCATGGATGCGTCCGAGCGCAACTACGACTTGTATGTGGCAACCAGCAATTTCGATCTCGCCGAGGCGGTTCGCGGGCTGGATCTCAAGGGTTACGGGGTGCGCAGCGGGCTCGCGAATATCGAAATCTGGGGGCACTGGCGGGGCGGCAAATTCCAGTCCGCGGCGGCACGGTACGCGATGCGCGACCTGGTGGCATCGGGACCGGAGGGTCGCAGCATCACGCTTGCGGCGCTGGCGGGCAGGTTGCAGGCCAATCACGTCGCGGATGGCTGGGACATTGCATGGCGCGGCCCCGGAAACCCCGGTGCGGACATCGATCAAGCCGGCGGCGCGATCGTGCACCTGCGCGGCCACGCGGGTGCATGGCGGGTGTCCGCGGCGGCGCATTCGATCGATCTTTCGCCGTGGCTGGCGTTGGCCGCGATGGCACCGCAGGCGCCGAAGACGCTGATCGGCTGGGCCGCGCAGGCGCAGCCGCACGTGCAACTGGATGCCGCCGCGCTGGCATGGCGCGAAGGTGGACGCTACGACGCGACGCTCCAATTTTCCGGACTGCGATCGAGTGCGACGGGCGCGATTCCGGGCATCGCCTTGTCGCGCGGCATCGTTCGCGCGGACAACGAGGCGCTGTCGCTGGAACTGCCGCCACAGAACGCGACGCTCGCGTTGACGAACGTGTTTCGCAAGCCCTTCCAGTTTCGCCGGCTCGGCGGCACGATGGTGGCGTGGCGCGAGGATGGCCTGTGGAACATCGCGGCCGACGGGCTGCACTTCGATACCGGCGAGTTTGCCGGCAATGGCGAGGCGCATCTGGTCTGGCGAGGCGGCGGACACAAGCCTTTCATTTCCGCGTCGGGGGCGCTCGAGCGTGGCAAGGTCACCGAGGCGAAGCTGTTCTGGCCATACCGCAGCATGCCGGCGTCGCTGATCGCGTGGCTGGACCATGCCTTCGTGGGCGGCGACGTGACCGCGGGGCGCGTGGTGGTGCGCGGCAATCTGGATGATTGGCCGTTCCTCGATCACCAAGGCCGCTTCGAGGCGACCGGCGCCGTGCAGGACGCCACATTCGATTTCTCCGACGAATGGCCCCGCGCGACCGGCGTGGACGCCGCGCTGGATTTTGTGGACAACCACATGGCCATCGTCGCCACCCACGCGACGGTGCAAGGCGTCACCACGACCCATGCCGTGGCCGAGATTCCGGATTTGCACCATGGAGTGCTCGGCCTCGATATCCAGGGCGGCGGCACCGGCGCGGAGTTGCTGGATTTCGTGCGCCACAGCCCGGTCGGCACCAGTGCCAGGGATGTGCTGGATGGCTTGAAGGTCGGGGGGAACGCCAAGTTCGGCATCAAGTTGTCCATTCCGCTGGATCGGGCGGAAAACTTCACGCTCGGTGGCAAGGTGGACCTGGCCCATGCGGACGTGACCGCGGCGAAGTGGAATATCGCGCTCAAGGATCTCACCGGGCCATTGTTCATCGACAACAAGGGTTTTCAGGCGCGGGACCTTTCGGCCATGTTCCGCGGCGCCCCCGCGAAGCTGTCGATGGCGGTCGGCGGCAATGCGGTGGGCGATCCGAAGGACATGGTGGAAGCGTCGATGGATACCACCGCTTCTGCGCAGGCATTGGTGCAGGGCTATCCGGATCTTGCGAATCTCGTGGAGCATGCAAGCGGCGCGGCGCCGTTCCACATCGCCGTGCGCCTGGTGAATGGCGAGAACAACGCGCCCGCGACGACCATCCTCAACGTGAAATCCACGCTTGTCGGTTTGGCGCTGGATCTGCCGGCGCCGCTGGACAAGCCTGCCGATGCATCGCTGCCGCTCGATCTCACATTGCAGCTGCCCCCGGCCGGTGCACCGCTGACGGTATCGCTGGGCGACGTGCTGCAGGTGCGGGGGCGTCTGGGTGACGCCGCGCGCAACCTGCCCACGGCGCTGGCGATGAACTTCGGCAGCGGCATGCCGGAGAGCGTGCCGGAGCGGGGACTGGTGGTGAACGGCCGCGCGCCGCGGCTGGACGTGAGCGGCTGGATCCAGCAGGCGCTTGGCGGCGAATCGGGCGGTGCGTTTCCGGAACTCGTGAAGGCGAATGTCGCAACGGACTCCGCCGAAGTGTTCGGCACCGATCTCGGCGCGCTGCAGTTTTCATTCGAAGCCGAGGCGGACAACGACACCATCACTTTCGATGGCAACGCGGTGAAGGGCACCATCGGTCTGCCGACCACCAACCTCGCCACGCGCGGCATTACCGCGAAGCTGGATTACCTGCATTGGCCCGAGCCGTCCGAACCGAAGCAGGAATCCGGTCCGCCGCCGCCACCGGAGCCGCCACCCGCGAACTCGCCCATCGCACCGGCCGCGGTGCCGCCGCTGCACGTCACGATCGGCGATTTGAAACTCGGCAAGGCGCAACTCGGGACGACCCGGTTCGAGAGCACGTCCACGCCGGAGGGCATGCGCATCGACAAGTTCGAATCGAAGGGCGCGGATTTCACGATCCAGGCGCATGGCGACTGGAACGGCACCAAGGCCTCCAGCCAGTCGCATCTCGTCATCGACGTGGCGTCGCACGACTTCGGCAAAATGCTGGACGCGTTCGGCTTCAGCGGCCTGCTGGCCGGCGGCAAGAATGCACACCTGCACATCGACGGCATTTGGCCCGGCGCGCCATCGGGGTTTTCGTTGGCATGGATGACGGGCGAACTCGACATCAAGGTGGGCGAAGGCCGCATCCTGGCGGTAAAGCCGGGCTTGGGAAGATTGCTGGGCTTGCTCTCGCTGCGCGAAATCCCGAGCCGGTTGATGCTGCATTTCGGGGACGTGTTCAAGTCGGGCTTCGGCTTCGACAGTGTGTCCGCCAATTTCCAGTTGAAGGATGGCAGTGCCCATACCCGCAACATGATCATCACCGCGCCTGCGGCGCGTATCGTGATGCAGGGGCGCACCGGGTTCCGCGCGCGTGACTACGACCTTACCGTCGACGTCACCCCGCACGTTGGCGGTGCGCTGCCGGTCGTCGGGGCCGTGATCGGCGGCCCTGTCGGTGCGGCGGCCGGACTGGTGGTGCAAGGCCTGATCGGCAAGGGGCTCAACAAGGCCGCGGGCAGCATTTATCGAGTCACCGGCAGTTGGGACAAGCCGAAGATCGAAACCGTGGCTTCGCTGCCACTGCCCGCATCCGGCGCAAGCAGCGCCGCGCCCGCCGGCACCGCACCGGCACCGGCAAGCGTCGCCGCGCCGGCGACCAGCGCGCCGCCGCCGACCGCACCGTCGACAACGCCGCGTGGTCCGCTCTCCACGTTGCCGGCCCCGCCCGCTCCAGCGACATCGGGCTGAAGCAAGATCGCGCCGCCACCCCGTACGGAGGAATCGTCATGCAGACGTTCTTTTGCAAGCTGGTTCCGCCACGCGCCACGTTCGTGCAGGACATCACGTCTGCGGAAACGGAGGCGATGGGCCGGCACGTCGCCTATTGGACGCGCGTGATCGAACAGGGCACGCGTGTGTTTGCGCTGGGGCTGGTGCTCGATCCGACCGGCGCATTTGGGGTCGGTATCCTGGAGGCGGAGGACTTGGCCGCGGTGCGTGCGATCACGGAAAAGGATCCTGCCATCACGGCTGGCATGGGGATGCATTACGAAATCCATCCCATGCCGCGCGGGGTGATGCACGCCGGTTGAACGACTACGGGGCAATGTATCGCTTGCGATCGGCCCGGCCCGCCCTTACGTTGTCACGATCCTCTGCAAGGCCTCGCTTTTCATGGATTTCCCGCTGGCTCTGGTTGAACGCAGCCTGCTCGCACCGGGCGGCCTGTCCACCAACGATCTCGAACGCGTATTCGCGCGGGTGATGGCGCCGTCCATCGACGCGGCGGATCTGTACTTCCAGCATTCGCGCAGCGAATCATGGGTGCTGGAGGACGGCATCGTCCGCGACGGCAGCCACAGCATCGAGCAGGGCGTGGGCGTGCGCGCGGTGTCCGGCGACAAGACGGGTTTTGCGTATTCCGACGACATCGTGCTGCCGCAGTTGCTGGAAGCGGCCGGCGCGGCGCGTGCGATCGCGCAGGACGGCAACGGTGCGGGCAAGCCACTCAGCATTCGCAACACCCGCGCGCTGTATCCGGCCGACGATCCCATCGACGCGCTGGACAACGCCGCCAAGATCGCGCTGCTGCGCGAACTGGACGCGCTGGCGCGCAGCCTCGATCCGCGCATCAAGCAGGTGATCGTCAGCATGAGCGCGACCCACGAATCCGTGCTGATCGCCGCCGCCGATGGCACGCTGGCCGCGGACGTGCGCCCGCTGACCCGGGTCAACGTGCAGGTGATCGCGGAAGCCGACGGTCGCCGCGAGTCCGGTTATTCGGGTGGCGGCGGGCGTTGCGCGTATCGCGAATTGATCGATTCCGGTCGCGCGCACGGGTGGGCACGCGAAGCGGTGCGGCAGGCGCTGGTGAACCTCGACGCGGTCGATGCACCCGCGGGCACCATGGACGTGGTGCTCGGTCCCGGTTGGCCGGGCGTGCTGCTGCACGAGGCGATCGGGCATGGCCTTGAGGGCGACTTCAATCGCAAGGGTACGTCCGCGTTTGCCGGCCGCATCGGGGACAAGGTTGCCGCCGACGGCGTGACGGTGGTGGACGACGGCACGATGCCGGGGCGGCGCGGTTCGCTGTCGGTGGACGACGAAGGCACCACCACGAACTGCACCACGCTGATCGAAAATGGTCGGCTGGTCGGCTACATGCAGGACAAACACAACGCGCGCCTGATGGGCATGGCGCCCACCGGCAATGGGCGGCGCGAATCGTTCGCGCACCTGCCGATGCCGCGCATGACCAACACCTGCATGCTCGCGGGCAAGCACGATCCGCAGGAAATCATCGCCTCGGTCGGGCGCGGGCTGTACGCCGTCAACTTCGGCGGCGGCCAGGTCGACATCACCAACGGCAAGTTCGTGTTCAGCGCCAACGAGGCCTACCTGATCGA
>JBIQLN010000010.1:0-109041 GCA_044464225.1 Rhodanobacter sp.
CGTTCCAGATGACCCAGGCCAAGATCGCCGACATGAAGTGCAAGCTCGACGCGGCGCAGTTGCTCACGTTGCGTGCGGCGTGGATGAAGCAGCAAGCCGCGAAGACCGGCGCGCGCTTTTCCACCGAGGCGGCGGTGGCCAAACTCACCGCGTCCGAGGCGGCGATGTGGATCGCCCACCAGGCGGTGCAGATCCACGGCGGCATGGGCTACTCCAAGGAAATGCCGCTGGAACGCTATTTCCGCGACGCCAAGATCACCGAGATCTACGAGGGCACCTCGGAAATCCAGCGCATGGTGATCGCGCGCAACGAAACGGGCCTCCGCTGACGCGCAACTCGCGCATTTGCAGGTTGGGCTGACGCGGCTCCATCAGTGGAAGCCCAACGTCGCCGCGCGATCATCATGTTGGGCTTGGCTACGCCCAGCCCCACCTGCAAGGCGCGATGTTCGTTCCGCGCCCTTGGTGGTCTCGGAGCGGCGTAGGCGTCGCGCGACAGCTCTGGCAGGGGCGGGTGCAATCCGCCCGTCGTGGACCTCGTTCGGCGGGAAGCGCTGTGCTACTCCCGCCTTCCATCTTGCCGCATGCGAAGATCACGTGCGCTTGCGATGTGGCTCCGCGTCCACCGCGAGGAACTCGGGTTCCTCGCCGTCGAGGCGCAGCGCGGTCAGCTTGCCACCCCACACGCAGCCCGTATCGATGGCGTATACACCGAGTCCGGCGAAACGCCCGAGCGCGGACCAGTGCCCGCACACGATGCGGGTGTCGCGCGCGCGGACACCCGGCACCTCGAACCACGGGTACAGCCCGGCACGCTGCGAACCGGGCACGCCCTTCGCGTCGAAATCGATGCGCCCGTGGGCGTCGCAATAGCGCATCCGGGTGAAAATGTTGATCGCCGCGCGCAGGCGGTCGTGACCGTGCAGTTTGGATGACCAGCGCGCCGGCCGGTTTCCGAACATCCGTTGCAGCAGCGCACGATGGCCGTCACCGCGCAAGGCGCGTTCGACTTCCCGTGCGATGTGCATCGCCTGCTTCAGCGTCCACGAAGGTGCGAGACCGGCGTGCACCAGGGTAAAACCCAATTCGGCGTCGTGGTGCGCAAGCCGCTGGTTGCGCAGCCACTCCATCAGCACGCCGGAATCTTCGGCCTGCAGCACCCTGCGCAGGTCGGGGTTGGTGCGTGCGCGCGCTTCCGGCTCGCGTTCGGCAATCGCGAGCAGGCTCAAGTCGTGGTTGCCGAGCGTGATGATGCAGTTTTCGCGCAACGCGTGGACGAGTCGCAGCACTTCCAGCGATTCGCCGCCACGGTTGACCAGGTCGCCGCAAAACCACAGGCGATCGGCCGAAGGATCGAAGCGCAGCCGTTCCAGCAGGCGCTGCAATTCCGGATAGCAACCTTGCACATCGCCAATCGCGTAGACGGCCATGCGCGGATTCCGGCCGGCTCAGTGCAGGGTGCGCGGAACCGACAGCACGAATTCGGGAATCGGAACCTCGAAGTCGGTGCCGTCGTCGGCATGGAACAGGTAGGCGCCACGCATGGTGCCGACCTGCGTTTCCAGCACCGCGCCGGAGGTGTAGCTGTAGCTTTCCCCCGGCTGCAGGCGCGGCTGTTCGCCCACCACGCCTTCGCCACGCACTTCCTCGACCTTGCCATTGGCATCGGTGATGACCCAGTGCCGGGTCTGCAGGCGCGCGGGCATCATGCCGAGGTTGCGCAGCGTGATCGCGTAGGAGAACACGTAGCGGTTCGCTTCCGGTTTGGACTGGTCGGAAACGTAGCGTGCCTCCACGTCGATCTCGACCGCGTACGGTTCGGGCTCGCGCGGCTTGCTCGGTTTGTCGCTGGTGGTTTGCCGGGGACTCATTGACTGGCATTGTCGGCGAGTTTCGGTGCGGGCTGCAAGCCGGTGCGATCGACCTGTTGCGCCAATGCGACGAAACCCCGCGGCGCGACGCTTTCGGCACGCGCACGCGGGTCGATCCCCGCACCATGGATGGCTTCGGCGGGCAGCAGTCCGCGCAAGGCGTTGGAGAGCGTCTTCCGGCGCTGGCCGAACGCGGCGCGCACCACGATTTCAATCGCGCGTGCGAGGTACGCGTCCGGGCGTTGCGATATCGGCAGCGGCACCAGCCGGACCACGGCCGAATCGACCTTGGGTGGTGGGCGGAATGCGCCCGGCGCCACGCGCAGGAGCGGTTCGACGCGGCAGGCGAGCTGCAGCATCACCGACAGCCGTCCGTAGACCTTGCTCCCGGGTTCGGCCGCCATGCGGTCGACCACTTCCTTCTGCAACATGAAGTGCATGTCGGCGATCGCGTCGGCGTGCGCGAGGCAGTGGAACAGGATCGGGCTGGAGACGTAGTAGGGCAGGTTGCCGGCGAGGCGCAGCTTGCCGGCACGGGCAAGCGCGGTCAGGTCCACCTTCAGCACGTCGGCATGGATGACCTCGAGTTCACCGAGCGCCGCGGCGCGCTCCCGCAGCGGTTCGATCAACTCGGTGTCGAGTTCGATCGCGGTCAGGTGTCCGGCAGCGCGCAGCAACGGCAGCGTGAGCGCACCTTCGCCCGGACCGATTTCGACGATGCGCTCGCCGGGTTGCGGTGCGATCGCGGCGACGATGCGCTCGATCACGCCGCGTTCGTGCAGGAAATGCTGACCGTAGTGCTTCTTGGGACGTGGCATCTGGGGATGGGCTGGGGACGGTGGCGCGGCATCGCGGGCTTGACGGAAGGTGGCTGCCCGTCAGCGGTCTCCCGATTGGCGAGCGCGCAGCGTGAGCTGCAGGGCCATGTCTGCCGCGGCGAACATGCTGGCAGGGTCTGCGCGGCCGGTACCGGCGAGATCGAGGGCGGTGCCGTGGTCGACGGAAGTGCGGATGAAGGGCAACCCGAGCGTGATGTTGACGGTACGGTCGAAAGCCTCGGCTTTCAGCACCGGCAACGCCTGGTCGTGGTACATCGCGATCACCGCGTCGTAGCGGGCACGCATGGCCGGCACGAATGCGGTGTCGGCGGGCAAGGGTCCGATCAAGTGCGCGCCTTGGTCGCGGCACGCGTCCATCGCGGGAATGATCGTCTCGATTTCCTCGCGGCCGAGGTGGCCGCCTTCGCCCGCGTGCGGGTTGAGGCCCAGCACCGCGATGCGCGGGGCGGCGATGCCGAACTTCGCGATCAGTTCCGCGTGCACGATGCGCAATGTCCGGATCAGCGATTCACGCGTGACCGCGGCCGGAACCCCGGCCAGCGGTAGATGGGTCGTCGCGAGCGCCACGCGCAGTTCTGGCGAAGCCAGCATCATCACGACGTCGCTGCCGGCGCGCTGCGCGAAAAACTCGGTGTGGCCCGAGAACGCTTCCCCGGCGTCGTTGATCACCGACTTTTGCACCGGTGCGGTAACCACCGCGTCGAACTCGCCGCTCAGGCAGCCGTCGGCCGCCTGCGCCAGCGTATTCAGCACGTGGAACGCATTGCGGGGATCGAGCCGCCCGGGCACTTCCCCGGCGCGCAACGGCACGTCCAGCACGCGCAGGTTTCCGGCCGCCCGGAGTGTGCGCGGCTGGCCGTCGTAAGGTTCCAGTTTCAGCGTGATGCCGCTGCGACGCGCGGCACGTTCCAGCAGAGCGGCATCGCTGATCGCGACGAGATCGGCACCGATGGGCGTGGCTGCCAGCCGCGCGACGAGTTCGGGGCCGATGCCGGCGGGTTCCCCGCCGGTAATGGCCAGTTTCGGAAGGTGGGCGGGCCGGGGCGAGCCGGCCGGGGCCGGCTCGGCCGTCATTGCGCGTCGTTGCTGGCGGTGGATGAAGCGTCCGCCAGCTCGGGCACCCGGATGCTGATGTACGCCGACGATTCGATGTCGCGCAGGAACTGTTCGAACGCTTGCTGACCCTTGCGCGCGGCGATGGCCTGGCGTGCCTGTTCGCGTTCCAGGTCCTTGGTCTTGTCGGCCTGGCGGGTACCCAGAAGCTTGATGATGTGCCACGAACCATCCGGACTCTGGAAGGGCTGCGTGACCTGCCCGGGTTGCATGCCGGCGAGCAGCTTGCCGACTTCGCTGCCCCAGTCGCCCTGCATGAACCAGCCCATGTCGCCGCCCGCGTTCGCGGTGGTCGGGTCGTCCGAATTCTTCTTGGCGAGCGCGGCGAAATCGGCCCGGCCATCCACGATCTCGTGGTACAGATTCTCGATCTTGTCCTTCGCGCCCTGTTCGGTCAGCACCGCCGTGGGTTTGATCATCAAATGCTGCGCGTGGTACTCGGTGACGATCTGCCTGGTGTCGGGCGTGCGCTTGCCCTCCAGTTTCAGGATCGTGAAGCCCGAGGCATCCCGCAGCGGCTGGGTACTTTCCCCCGGCTGGAGGGAATTGACGATCTGCTGCACGGCCTGCGGCAATTCGTCCACGCGCCGCCAGCCGAGGTCGCCGCCGTTCAGCGCTTCGGGCGCGCTGGAATTGCTGACCGCCAGCGCCGCGAAACTTTCGCCCTTCTTCAGTTCGCTTTCGACCTTTTCGGCCTTGGCCTGTGCGGCAGCGATCTGGTTGGCGTCGGCGCCTTCGGGCAGGCCGATCAGGATTCGGGCGAGATGCACCTCCCCCTGCTTGAACGCGGGGCTGGCGATGAGGTTGTTGATTTCCGCATCGGAGACCTGGGCGGATTGCTGCATCACCTGTTGTTGCACGGCCCGCACCAGCAACTGGTCGCGCAACTGCTCGCGGAACGAGCTGTAATCCACGCCCTGCTGCTGCATCGCCGCCTGCATCTGCGGCACGCTCATCTTGTTCTGCCGGGCGACGTTGGCCACTGCGGCGTCGACCTGGTCATCGGACACCCGCACGCCGTTTTCATGCGCCTTCTGCACCAGCAGTTCGTTGACGATCAAGTGCTGCAGTACCTGCTTTTCCAGCACGTTCTGCGGCGGCAGCTTGCCGCCGGACGCGGTGATTTGCCGGGCCACGGTCCCCATGGTCTCGTTGAGCTGGCTCTGCAGGATCACGCCGTCGTTCACCACCGCGATGATCCGGTCCAGAGGCTGGACCTCATTGGCGTTGTCGGCCCCGGGCGAGAGCAGCGACGAGGGCAGCGACGAGGGCAGCGCGCTGCTGCTCGGCGGCGCGGCAGGGCTCAACAGTTGCGCGGATGCGGGCAGGGCGAAGGCCGCGGCGGTGAGCGTCAGGGCAAGGCTGGCGAGAGGCAATGATTTCATGTTCGTCTTGTGTGACCGGTTGGGGCGGGTCGGACGGAAGATTCCGGAATCCGCGGGTTCGACAACGCCGGCTGCCGAAAGTTGGAAGATGCCGAAGACAGGTTGGTCGGAGCAGCTATTGCGGAACTCGAGCCGGGAGGGCCGTCTGGATGCCTGTGGCTCCGGGGGAACACGCCTGTATCGGACCCCTCCCAGCGCAGCGACCACGGACGATCGCACGATTATTGATAGCCAAGGATAGCATTTTGCAGGAACGTCCCGGCGTGCTGGCCGTACGAGCCGACGCCCTTGAACTGGATTTCGAACATGATGGCGTTGTTGGAGTTGCCCTTGTAGTCGTACACGTAATGGCGGCTCAGGATGCGGATCGCGGTGCAGCAGCTGTCCCATTCGATCCCGGCGAAGGCATCGATCGCGCGTTTGTCGCGCAGCGAGTAGGTGTAACCGCCGACCAGCTTCCAGGCCGCGCCCACCGGCACTTCGGCGGTCATGCTGGCTTGTTCGATCAAACCGCGGCGATAGCGGTAGTCAAGGTTGACGATGCCGTCGCCCCAGAGGCGGCGTTGCAGGCCGACGGTCGAAACATCCGTCTCGTCGGTGTTCGGGTTCCACTGCTGGGAGGTCGTCAGCCGCCAGTTGTCGTTCAGCGCGATCGTGAGGTTGGCAACGTAGTTGGAGCCGGAATAATCGACTTCCCTGCCCCCGCGACGCAGCGTGACCCTCTGCGGATCGAAATAACGGATCTGGCCGATGCTGGCGGACAGTTTCTCCACGCCATCCTCGTCAAGGAAGCGCGTGGTCAGCGCCAGCGACAGGTTGTTGGCGTTCATCTGGCGGTCGGCGCCGCTGAAACTGTTGGTGGTGAACAGTTGCCAGAAGTCGAAGGTGAGGGATCGGGTGTCGAACAGCGGCAGGTCGTCCTGGTTCCGGTACGGCACGCGCAGGTAATAGACACGCGGCTCCAGCGTCTGGGTGTAATCGCTGCCGAACAGATGGGTGTCGCGCTCGAAGATCAGGCCTGCGTCGACATCGAAAATCGGCGTGGTGCGCGTGGGATGGTCACTGTCGCCGCGTGCCACCGGCTGCGGCAGGTTGTACGCGGTATAGCGCACCCCGACTTCGGGACGCAGGAACCATGCCGCGCCTTGCAGCGGCCACGCGAGGTAGGGATACATGTCGAAGCGTTCGCCGCCGACCTTTTCCGGCTGGACGAAGCGCACCGCTTCCGATTCGATGCCCCATTCGGGGCCGCCGGGGCCACCGATCGGACGATCGGCATTGAAATAGAGCCGTGGCAGGCGACGGTAGGCCGCGGCCCTGTCGGAGATTCCCGGCGTGACGATCTGGTACCAGTCGGCACCGACCCCGGCGTTCCACCAGTCGCCCGAACTGGAGACGTACGAGGACGAATGCAGCTGGACGGCCCTGGAGGTAATCAGGTTCTCGCCGAAGTCCTGGAACCACGCCTTGTCGGTGGCCCGCGCGATGTAAGTGTTCCAGCGGAGGTCCCAGGGCAGCTTGGTTCTGTTGCGCAGCGTGAGGTAGCCGCGGTTCCGACCGGCCACCTTGTCGTGCGGCATGTACTCGAGATTCAACTCGCCCTTGCTGGTGCCGGTGAGCCAGCGCGCCTGGCTGTCCAGCATGCCGCCGCGATCCGCATACCAGACGGGGGTGAACGTGGCGTCGTAGTTCGGTGCGATGTTCCAGTAGAACGGGATCGACACGAAGAATCCGGCACGGCTGCGCTTGCCGAACGACGGATACAGGAAACCCGTCTGGCGGCGGTTGTCGATCGGGAAGCGCATGTACGGCAGCCACAGGAAAGGCACGCCCTTCACGCGCATGGTGACGCCGTGGGCGCGACCGAGGCCTTCGTTGCGATCCATCGTCATGGTCTTGGCTTCGATTTCCCACACCCGGTTGTGGAGATCGCAGGTGGAGTAGGTGACGTCGTGCAGCTTGTCGCGATCCTGGTCCAGCATGATGGCCTGGCTGGCAACGCCGTTGCCGCGGGAACTCAGCAGCTGGTACTGCACGTTGTCGGCGACGCCGTATTCCGGGGTGGTGGTGCCCTTCATGCTGTCGGCCGAAAACAGCATCCCGCGCTCCTGATAGCGGACGTGGCCCTCGGCGTCATAGGCAGTGGTGTCGGCGTTGTAGGTGAGGCTGTCGGCGCGCAGCAACTGGTCCAGCCGCTGCAGTGCGGTGTCGCCGGAGAGATGGAAGAGCTTGCTGTCGGGGCTCGAGAACCTGTCGCCCTGGACCTGCGCCGGACTGGCTTCCCGATCGCCCTGGGTCGGCAGGCCCGGCACGTAGAAATTCAGCAGGTCGTTCTTCCTGCACAGCGCGAAGTCGTTCTTCACGACCGGGCAGGTGAACGCGCCCAGCGGACACGTGTCCGCGGAACCCTGCGCCAGCGCCATGCCCGGTGCGACCGCCAGCGTGATCGCAAAAGCCAGTGCACGCGGGGTCAGCGGCATCGGTCGGCGCAGCACGGGCAATCCTCGAGGACGGAACCCGCGTAAGCTAGCAGAACGCACCGTTCGTGTTGAGACGCCGGTACCGTCGTTCAGGCGGCTTTCGCGACTTTCAAGGGTGCGCAGCGCAAGTCCAGCCACGCGCGATCGGCGGCATCGTCCAGCAAGGGCGCGAGCCGTTCGCGCACCGTCGCATGGTAATCGTCGAGCCAGGCGATTTCGCTCGCATCCAGCAAGGACGGTTCCAGCAGGCGCGCGTCGATCGGGCAGAGTGTCAAGGTTTCGAAAGACAGGAACTCGCCGAACTCGCCATCGCCGGCGGAAATGGTCGCGGCCAGGTTCTCGATGCGCACACCGTGCCGCCCGGGTTTGTAGATGCCGGGTTCGATCGACGTGATCATGCCCACGTCCAATGCCTCGAGATGCTGGCCAGAGCGCGGAGGCCGGATGGCTTGCGGGCCTTCGTGCACGTTCAGGCAGTAGCCGACCCCGTGCCCCGTGCCGTGGCCGTAATCGATGCCCGCCGCCCAGATCGGTGCTCGCGCCAGCGCGTCGAGCTGCTGACCGGATGCGCCGCGCGGGAACTTCGCGCGCGACAGTGCGATCACGCCCTTCAGTACCAGTGTGACGTCCCGGCGTTGTTCCGGCGTGGTCTCGCCCAAGGCCCACATGCGCGTGATGTCGGTGGTGCCGCCGAGATACTGCGCGCCCGAGTCGATCAGCAGCATGCCCAGCGGCTTCAGTTCCGAGTGCGAGTCCGGCATGGCGCGGTAATGCGGAAGCGCGGCGTTTGCCTGGTAGCCCGCGATCGTCGAGAAGCTTTCGCTGACGAATCCCGGCTGCTCCGCGCGCAGTTCGCGCAGCTTCTCGTCCACGTCCAGTTCCAAGAGTCGCCTGCCCTCGCGCAACGATTGCTCCAGCCAGTGCGCGCCGCGCACCAGCGCCACGCCGTCGCGACGCATCGCTTCGCGCACGTGCTCCATTTCCCTGGCGGTCTTGCGCGCCTTGGCGGACGTGATCGGCCCCGACGCTTCGATCAGCGTCACGTGATCGGGAATCGCATGGGCGATGGCGGCGGAAACCTGCCCCGGCGAGAGCAGCAGCGTCGCATCGCGCGGCAGCGCGCGCAGGGCATCACCAATGCCCTCGTAGGGCGCGACGCGGATGCCGTCGTTGGCCAACACCGATTGCAAGGGGGCATCCAGTTTCGATGCCTCCATGAACAGGGTCGCGCCACTCGCGTCGATCAGGAGATGCGACAGGAAGACCGGGTTGTATTCGACATCGCTGCCGCGCAGGTTCAGCACCCACGCGATCTCGTCCAATGCGGACACGGCGTGGTGCGTCGCATGGTTCTGCTGCATCGCCGTGCGCACGTCCGCGAGTTTTCCCGCGCGGGCACGGATGGCGTAATCGAGAGGGTGCTCGTAGACGCGCGCGTGCGGCAGCGGCGGGCGGTCATGCCAGGTCGCGCCCGGCAGGTCGTCCTCGACCAGCTCCGCGCCGTGTTCGGCCAACTGTTTGCGCAGGGAACGCTCCGAAGCCAGCGACAGCATGTCGGCCGCGCACGCCACCTTGTCGCCGGCGTGCACGCGTTCGCAGAGCCACTCGACGTGTTCCGGCGTGTGCGGCACGTTCAACTTCACCAGTTCGACGCCGCTGCCGGCGAGTTGGCGTTCGGCCTGCGAGAAGTAGCGCGAATCGGTCCACAGCCCCGCGAATTGCGGCGTCACGACCAGCGTGCCGGCCGAACCGGTGAAGCCCGACAGCCATTCGCGCGCCTGCCAGTGCGCCGGCAGGTATTCGGACAAGTGCGGGTCGGCGGTCGGCACGATGCAGGCGGCGATGCCGCGTTGCTGCATCGCGTCGCGCAGCGCGGCGATGCGTTCAGGAATGGCATGGGCAGTCATGGAGCGTTCCGGTGGCTGCGGCGTCGCGAGCCGCGGGCGAAGCAAGCAATGTACGCGCATCATGCGGCTGCCCGCAAACGGGCAGCCGTCAATGCAGCCGATCCTCGAGCGCAGCCGCAGTGGTGCCCGGCACACCCAGGCCGGCTTTCGCCCGGAACGCCGCAAAGCGCGGGTCGCTCCGGAAGCGCACAAGGAACGGATCAAACAGGAATTGCCGTATGCCGGGATCTCGGCTCTCCAGCGCGTGGTCGAGCCACCTGAAGGTGTTGTCCGGATCGTTGCGCAACGCATAAACCTCGGCGATCTGGTACGCCGCCAGGTCGCCGTACTTCGCGATCAGCGATCGCAGCGCAGCATCGGCAGCCGCGCGATCGCTGTCGATCTGCCGCGCCATCGCGATCGCAACTTCCCGCCAAGCCTCCGAGGGTTCCTTCTGCGCCAGCCCCAGCGCGGCTTCGGCATCGCCGCGCTGGATGGCAATGACCACCAACTGGGTATGGAAGTAGTCGGCCTGCGGCTGGAACTCGATGGCCTTGCGCGCGGCCTGCTCGGCTTCGTCGAGGCGGCCGAGTGCAGCCAGGTATTGCGAAAGCAGGTTGTACCAGTCCGCGTGCAATGGATCGGTCAGGAGCGCGCGCCTGGTCGGTTCGAGCGCCCGCCGGGGTTGGCCCAGAATGGCATAAAGATTGCCCAGCCCGGATTGGGCGCGGCTGTTGTTCGGGGCCAGCGTTGCAGCGCGTTCGTATTCGGTTCGAGTACCGGCCCAGTCGAGGTCGGCCGAGAGCAATACATAGCCGCGCGCGAGGTGGGCGGCGGCGAGGTCCGGGGCCAGCGCGACCGCGGTGTCCGCCGCCGCCCGCGCTTCGGTATAGGCGCGCCGGGCGCCCTCGGCGTCGAGGTAACCCTGTGATGCCAACGCGACCCGTGCGAACGCCTTGCCCGCCCACGCGGCGGCGTAGCGCGGATCGATGCCCGTCGCGATGGTGTATTGGTCGATCGCCTTGCGCAGATCCGTCCTGGTATTGCGATAGAGGAAGAAATCGCCTTGCTGGTAGGCCTGGTAGGCCGCGAGGTTGCCGCTGCGGGGGCGGTCGTCCTGCGGCACCGCGCCGTTGCCTTCAAGCAGCTTCGCCTTCAACGCCAGCGCCACGGCCGCAGTGATTTCGTCCTGCAGCTTGAACAGGTCGCGGTACGGGCGCGTGTAGCGCTGCGACCAGATCGTGCTGCCGTCGATCGCCTTGATCAGCTCGACACGAACGCGCACCTCGTTGCTGTCGTGTTTCACGCTTCCTTCCAGCAGATGCGCGACGCCGAGGCGCGCGAAGATTTCGGCCGGGCTGCTCTGGCTGTTGCGGAACTGGAACGCGGAGTTGCGGCCGATCACCTTGAGGCCGGCAAATTGCGACAGCGCGGTGATGAGGTCTTCCGAGATGCCGTCGGAAAAATACTGCTCGGCCTTGTTGTCGCCTTCGTCGATCAACGGCATCACCGCCAGCGATTGTTCCGGAGCCTTCGCCAGCATCGCGGCAAAGGCGGCATCGTCGGATTGCAGCCCGGCGCCCTTGCGCCACACCAGGGTGTTCGCCGCCAGGATCACCACGATGACCGCCAGCACGGCGATGATCGCGTAGTCGAGCTTGCGCCCGGTGCTGCGCGCGATCGATTCGTGCGGCGCGACTTCGTTTTCGCGCTTCAATCCTTCCGGGGTGAGTTCGTAGAACCACGCCAGCGCCAGCCAGAACGGCGCGCCGAGGATGCACGCGACGACGATCCAGCGCACGATCCACTCGGGGATGCCGAAAAACGGAAAGACCTGGGTGGCGACCTGCACCAGCAGCCATGCCGCCGCCGCATACAACACGCCCGCGCGCAGCACGTTGCGCCGCTTCAATTCGAACCAGAACGCACGCAGCGTGGCCACGATGCCGCTCCGCCCGCCCGCCGGCCGGAAGGGCCGTTCAATCGGTCGGCGGGGAGTGTGCGGCCGCCCTTGTCGGTGCGCAAGTGTGGCACGGAGCGCTGACCGGCGCGCGAGCTTCCGGTAGAATGACGCTTTCCACACACGGTCCGACCATGACCTCCCTGATTTTCGTCACCGGCGGCGTGGTGTCCTCGCTTGGCAAGGGCATTGCGTCGGCGTCGCTGGCGTCCATCCTCGAGGCCCGCGGCCTCAATGTGACGTTGATGAAGCTCGATCCTTACATCAACGTCGATCCCGGTACGATGAGCCCGTTCCAGCACGGCGAGGTCTACGTCACCGACGACGGTGCCGAAACCGACCTCGACCTCGGGCACTACGAGCGCTTCGTGCGCACGCGGCTGTCCGGCAAGAATTCGATCACCACCGGCAAGATCTACGAGGCGGTGATCCGCAAGGAACGCCGCGGCGATTATCTCGGCGCCACGGTGCAGGTGATCCCGCACATCACCAACCAGATCAAGCACGCGATCGACGAGGCCACCCGCGGTTTCGACGTGGCGCTGGTCGAGATCGGCGGCACCGTCGGCGACATCGAGTCGCAGCCGTTCCTGGAAGCCGCGCGCCAGCTTCGCATCGAACGCGGCGCCGACAAGGTGCTGTTCATGCACCTGACGCTGGTGCCGTTCATCAAGGCGGCCGGCGAAATCAAGACCAAGCCGACCCAGCACTCGGTGAAGGAACTGCGCGCGCTCGGCATCCAGCCGGACATCCTGGTGTGCCGTTGCGAAGAACCACTGCCGGAATCCGAGCGCCGCAAGATCGCGCTGTTCACCAACGTGCCGGAAAGCGCGGTGATCAGCGCCGCGGATGCCGACACCATCTACAAGCTGCCGCTGTGGCTGCACAAGGAAGGCCTCGACGACATCGTGGTCGATCGCATGCGCCTCGATGCCAAGCCGGCCGACCTGTCGCAGTGGCAGCGCACGGTGGATGCGATCGAAAACCCCAGGGACGAAGTGCGCGTCTGTATCGTCGGCAAGTACGTCGAACACAAGGATGCCTACAAGTCGCTGGGCGAGGCCCTGCGCCATGGTGGTATCCAGAATTCGACCCGTGTCCAGCTTGAATGGATCGACTCGGAAGACATCGAAACGCGCGGCGCGGACGCGGTGCTGCGCGATGCCGACGCGATCCTGGTGCCGGGCGGCTTCGGCAAGCGCGGGTTCGAGGGCAAGATCCAGACGGTGAGATACGCGCGCGAGCGCGGGATTCCGTATTTCGGCATCTGCTACGGCATGCACGCCGCGGTGGTGGAGTTTGCGCGCGACGTGGCCGGCATCGCCGGCGCGGGTTCCACCGAAAACGATCGCGAATGCGCTGACCCCGTGATCGCGCTGATCACAGAATGGACCCAGGGCGCGGGCGACGTGCAGCGCCGCGACGAAGCCTCGGACCTCGGCGGCACCATGCGCCTCGGCGCGCAGGAGTGCCGCCTGAAGCCCGGCACGCTGGCGCGCGAGTTGTACGGCGCAGACACCATCCGCGAGCGGCATCGCCACCGTTTCGAGTTCAACAATCATTATCGCGATCGGCTGGAGAAAGCCGGACTCGTCATCGCAGGGGTTTCGGTGGACGACCTGGTTGAAATCGTGGAATTGCCGGCCCAGAAGCATCCGTGGTTCCTGGCCTGCCAGTTCCATCCGGAATTCACCTCGACGCCGCGCGACGGACACCCGCTGTTCAACGGTTTCGTGCGTGCGGCGCGCGAGTACAAGGCGATGCGTGATGCGCCGCGGCTTGCGAAAGAGGCAGCGGGATGAGGCGTTCGGTGGGCAGGACGATCGTTCCCCTCGCAGGAGCCTGTCGGCGCGTGGCGCCTGTCTTTTCTTTTCCGGCGACCGGTCGCGCCCGGGCGTGCTCCTGCACCTGTCGGGAAGTCCTGCGATGAATCTTTGCGGCTTCGAAGTCGGTCTCGACAAACCTTTCTTCCTGATCGCCGGCCCGTGCGTGGTCGAATCCGAGCAACTGCAGGTCGACACGGCGGGCATGTTGAAGGACATCACCGGCAGGCTCGGCATCCATTTCATCTTCAAATCGAGCTTCGACAAGGCCAACCGCACGTCGTCGAAGAGTTTCCGCGGGCTTGGAATGGAAGAGGGCCTGCGCATCCTCGGCGAAGTGAAGAAAAAGGTCGGCGTACCGGTGCTGACCGACGTGCACGAATACACACCGTTCGATGAAGTTGCGAGGGTCGTCGATGTGCTGCAGACGCCGGCGTTCCTGTGCCGGCAGACCGATTTCATCCAGAAGGTCGCCGCCGCCGGCAAGCCGGTCAACATCAAGAAGGGCCAGTTCCTGTCGCCTTGGGACATGAAGAACGTGGTCGAGAAGGCACGCGCCGTCGGCAACGACGACATCATGGTGTGCGAGCGTGGCGCGAGCTTCGGCTACAACAACCTGGTCTCCGACATGCGCTCGCTGGCGGTGATGCGCGACACCGGCTGCCCGGTGGTGTTCGACGCGACGCATTCGGTGCAGTTGCCGGGCGGGCAGGGCACGAAGTCCGGCGGCCAGCGGGAATTCGTGCCGGTGCTGGCGCGCGCCGCCGTCGCCGTCGGCGTCGCCGGCATGTTCATGGAAACACATCCCGATCCCGACAAGGCGCTGTCCGATGGCCCGAATGCCTGGCCGCTGGGCAAGATGGAGGCGTTGCTGGCGACCTTGAAAGAACTCGACGCGGTTACCAAGCGCTCATCGCTCCTGTAGGAGCCTGCCTGCAGGCGATCGAGTGCGAAACGACGGATCGCGCGCAGGCGCGCTCCCACAAACAGCATGGAATCCGGAACATGGCAACCACGATCAAGACCATCCACGCCCGCGAAGTGCTGGACAGCCGCGGCAACCCCACCCTCGAAGCGGAAATCACATTGGCCGATGGCGCGTTCGGTCGCGCGATCGTGCCGAGCGGTGCTTCCACCGGCACGCGTGAAGCGGTGGAACTGCGCGACGGCGACAAGTCGCGTTATCTCGGCAAGGGCGTCACGAAGGCGGTCGCGAACGTCAACGGCGAAATCGCCGAGGCGTTGGCCGGGTTCGATGCTGCGGACCAGAAAGGCCTCGATGAAAAACTGATCGCGCTGGATGGCACGCCCAACAAATCGCGGCTCGGCGCGAACGCCACGCTGGGTGTTTCACTCGCGGCGGCGCACGCGGTGGCCGCCTCGCGCATACAGCCATTGTGGAGATACCTCGCGGGCGATCGCGCACCGGTGCTGCCGGTTCCCATGATGAACGTCATCAACGGCGGCGTGCACGCGGACAATCCGCTCGACATGCAGGAATTCATGGTGATGCCGGCGGGTTTCGACCGGTTTTCCGATGCACTGCGCGCAGGCGTCGAGATTTTCCACGCGCTGAAGGCGCAACTGAAAAAGCGCGGCATGAATACCGCGGTCGGCGACGAGGGCGGTTTCGCGCCCGCGCTGCGCACGCACGAAGAAGCCATCGAAGTCATCCTCGAAGCCGTCGATGCCGCGGGTTACAAGGCAGGCCGGCAGATCTGGATCGCGCTCGATCCCGCCTCGTCGGAATTCTTCGAGAACGGCGTGTACGACCTCAAGGGCGAGGACCGCAAGCTCGACGCTGCCGGCATGGTGGAACTGTATTCGGATTGGTGCCGCAAGTATCCGATCGTCAGCATCGAGGACGGCCTGGCCGAGGGCGACCAGGCCGGCTGGAAGCTGATCACCGAAAAACTCGGACAGAAAATCCAGCTGGTGGGCGACGACTTGTTCGTCACCAATCCGTCGATCTTCCGCGAAGGCATCGCCCACCAAATTGCCAACGCGATCCTGATCAAGGTGAACCAGATCGGCACGCTTTCGGAAACGCTCGAAGCGGTCGCGATGGCCGACAAGGCGAAGTACGCCGCCGTCATGTCGCACCGTTCCGGCGAAACCGAGGACACCACGATCGCGGATCTCGCCGTGGCGACCACGTCCACGCAGATCAAGACCGGTTCGTTGTGTCGTTCCGACCGGATCGCCAAGTACAACCAGTTGCTGCGGATCGAGGAACAACTCGGGGCCGCCGCGAAGTATGCTGGCCGGGACGCATTCCCGAACCTCAAGGCTTTGCCGGGTTGAGATCATGTCCCTGACTTTCCGGAGAGCCGGCTGGCGCGGCTCGTCTTTCGGAGCGGTTGTCGTGGAAAGTCAGTGCGTGGACCCTCGTTCCTGCGTGGGTGGACCGAGAGTGGAGTCGCTCGCCTTGTCATGGCCCGAGGCCGCGACCATGGAAGGCCGCAATGCTTAGATGGCTCGCCCTGATCCTCATCGCCCTGCTGATCGGCCTGCAAATCAAGCTGTGGATTGGCGACGGCGGCATGCGCGATCTGCGCGCCATCCGCGAGCGCGTATCCGAACAGCACGCGGAGAACGAAAAGCTCAAGCAGCGCAATGACGCTTTGCACGCCGACGTCGAGGACCTGAAGCATGGCCGCGATGCGGTCGAATCGCGCGCCCGCTCGCAGCTCGGGCTGATCAAACCCGGCGAAGTGTTCTACCAGGTGGTCACCGGGCCGGCCCCGGCGGCAAGCCGCGCGCCGCTTCCGGCAACCGGCGGGACTTCGGCGACGAATCCCGGGCACTGATGCACGGTGGGGCCGACCTGATCGGCTAGACTTGTTGGCTGTGCAAAATCCTTTTTCGATTCCGGGGTTCTAACGGCATGCGGGTGTTGGTGAGCAATGACGACGGCGTCGAGGCGCCGGGCATCCGCGTGCTTGCCGAGCGTTTGCGCGAGCTGGGCGAAGTGACCGTGGTGGCGCCCGACCGGGATCGTTCCGGCGCCAGCAACTCGTTGACGCTCGATCAGCCGGTGCGGGTCGCGCGACTCGACGAGGATCACTACCGCGTGGCCGGCACGCCCACGGATTGCGTGCATCTCGCACTGTCGGGGCTACTGGGCGACGAGCCGGACATCGTGGTGTCGGGCATCAACAATTCCGCGAACCTCGGTGATGACGTGATCTATTCCGGCACCGTTTCGGCCGCCATGGAAGGCCGGTTTCTCGGACTGCCGGCCATCGCGGTTTCGCTGGCCGGACCGGGCGAGCATCACGACGGCGAAGGTCACCATTTCGATTCCGCCGCGCGCGCGGTGTCGTTGCTGATGCGGCGCCTGCTGGTCGATCCGTTGCCCGCCGACACCATCCTCAATGTCAACGTGCCCGATCGCGCGTGGGATGGCATCGAAGGTTTCGAGGTGACGCGACTCGGCCGGCGCCACCGCTCATCTCCGTGCATCCCGCAGCGCGATCCGCGTGGGCGCGTGGTGTGGTGGATCGGCGCCGCGGGTGACGCCGACGATGCAGGCCCGGGTACCGACTTCGATGCGGTGCGGCGCGGTTTCGTTTCGGTGACGCCCATCCATGTGGACCTCACCCGTTTCCAGGCGCTGGAGAAAGTCTCGAACTGGATCGGTGGCCTGACCGCGCAACTGCAGGGGGAGCAGGCGGCATGATGCATCTGTTCGGTACCGCTCCGGCGTCCGCGCATGGGCGGGGAATGACTTCCCAGCGGGCCCGCGATCGGCTGGTCGCCACGCTCCGCGATGAAGGCATCAAGGATGCGCGCGTGCTGGACGTGATCCGCACCATGCCGCGCCACCTGTTCCTCGACGAAGCGTTGTCGGCGCGCGCGTACGAAAACAATGCGCTGCCGATCGGCCTTGGCCAGACCATCTCGCAGCCCTGGGTCGTGGCGCGCATGACCGAGTTGTTGACCGAGCATGGCGTGCCGAAACGGGTGCTGGAAATCGGCACCGGCTCGGGTTACCAGGCGGCCGTATTGGCTTCGCTGGTGGAGACCGTCTACACGGTCGAGCGCATCGAGGAATTGCTGCGCAAGGCCCGGCGCCTGTTCCGCAACATGAAGATCGAAAACATCCGCTCGCGCCACGACGACGGCAACATCGGCTGGCCGTCCGAGGCTCCGTTCGATGCGATCGTGCTGACCGCGGCGGGCGAATCATTGCCGCGCGCGCTGCACGATCAACTCATCGACGGGGGCGTGCTGGTCGCGCCGCTGGGCCCACCCGGTGCGCAACGCCTGGTACGCGCGTGCCGTGCGGGAGATGAGTGGCACACCGAGGAATTCGAGTCCGTGAGCTTCGTGCCCCTGCTGGGCGGGCTTGGTTGATGCCTTCTTCCCGCGCCTCGGGTTGCGTGCCCAACGGCCGTCGGGGCAAGCCCGGTGAGGGATGGCCGTTCCGGTGCCCGGGAAAACATGAAGTCCGCCTCCGTCCCCGTGGCGGCAGACGCAGCGACCATGGACGATCGCATCCATGAAACTTTTCCGCCCGCTGTACGAAAAGGCCCTTGAATGGGCCGGCAAACCGCGCGCGGACGTGTGGCTGTGCGTGCTGAGTTTCTTCGAGGCCTTCATCTTCCCGATCGCGCCGGAAATCATGCTGGCGCCGATGACGCTGGCACGGCCCAGGCGCTGGTGGTATTTCGCCACGATCAGCCTCGCCGGATCGTTGGCGGGTTCGATGATCGGCTACGAACTCGGCCATTACGCGTTCCATTACCTGCAGCCGTTTCTCTCCGACATAGGCTGGTCGCAACACCTGGACGCGATGGTCGCAAAGTTCGGCGCGGCCGCCAGGCAGCACCCGTGGGAAGCGTTCTGGATGCTGGTCGCGGCCGGCTTCCTGCCGATTCCGATGAAGGTCGCGAGCTGGGCCTGCGGCATCGTCGGCATGCCGATCCTGCCATTCCTCGCCGGCATACTGATCGGCCGCGGCAAGCGTGTGTTCCTGGTCGCCGGCGTGATCCGCCTCGGCGGCGAACGCGCCGAAAGAGCACTGCACAAGCACATCGAGGTCGCCGGTTGGGTGATCGTCGCGATCATCGTGGTACTGGGGCTGTATTTCTATTTGCGGTGAGCGTTGGGCTTCGCCGCGCTCGGCGCCGACCTGCACAAACCGCGGAGCCGAAAGGACCGACGGACGCGAAGAGGGAGGCCGATCCGTTATCCTTGCGCGCATGATGCAAACGACCCATTTCCTGAAGCCATTCCTCGCCCTCGCCGTGTTCCCGCTGTTGCTGGCAGGCTGTGCGTCCATACCGGCGCCCGTGGTCAATCACTCGTTCGGCGGCAGCAGTCCGCAGCCGGCCACGCAACCCCCGCCGGCCACCACGCAACCCGCGACGAACAACCGTGGGGTGCAGACGTTCGGCCTCGGCGGCCACGCCAACGGCACGGTCGGGACCGACGGCTACACCGTGGCGCCAGGCGACACGCTGTACAGCATCGCCTTCGCGCACGGCGTGGACGTTCGCCAGCTCGCCGCGTTGAATGGCATTCCCGCCCCCTACACGATCCATCCGGGACAGGTGTTGAAGCTGAAGCCGTCGTTGGCGCCCTCCCCGTCACCGACGGTCGCCGCAGGCACCTCGGTGACGAATGCACCATCACCGACGCACGGCCAGCCCGTGCCAGCCCAGCCCCCGGAGCCGGTGTTCGGACCGGTGACCACGCAGATCATGACCGCGACCGGCGTGGCGCCGGCCGGCCCGGCATCGACTGCGGCATCGCAGACCGCGACGGTTGCGACCGCTTCCACCGTTCCACCGCCGCCCCCACCATCGGCACCGCCCTCAACGGCAACGGTGCCCACGCCCCCATCCGGCGCGACCCGCACGGTGGGCGGCATCACCTGGCGGTGGCCGGCGAGCGGCAAGATCCTCGGTGGGTTCCAGGCCGGGAGCGGTGGCGATGGCGCAGGGGTCGACATCGCGGGCAACGTGGGCGATCCGGTGCGCGCGGCCGCTTCCGGCACCGTCGTGTACAGCGGCAATGGACTGATCGGCTACGGCGAGCTGATCATCATCAAGCACAACGACACCTATCTTTCCGCCTATGGCCACAACAGCAGGCGGCTGGTGAAGGAAGGGGATCGTGTGGATGCCGGAGAGGAGATCGCGTTGATGGGCGCCAGCGGCGCGCCGCGCGTCGAGCTGCACTTCGAGATCCGCAAGGACGGCAAGCCGGTGGACCCGCTGGATTACCTGCCATCGCGGTAAGTTGCGTTGGGCGGATATCCGTGTGACTTGACGTCGGCAAGCTACGCGGGTTGGGTGAGCCGTTTTTGCGAAGCCCGACATTTCCGCCGGGTGCGGGCAAAGCCCGGGATCAGCCCCGCCTACGGCAAGACAAACGCCGCGACGACGTTGCGGCCTTCGCTGGCAAGAATGTCCCAGGTTCGTGCGGCGGCGGCGTTGTTCATCACTTCGACGCCGATCCCCCGTTGCAGGAACGCAGCCAGCACTTCCTGCGAAGGAAACTGCTGACGCGCGCCGGTGCCGAGCAGCACCACGTCGGGCTGCAGCGCGAGGATGGGCTCGGCGTGTTCGGGCGTCATCGCCGCGACATCGCTCACGCCCCAATCGTCGATGACCTTGTCGCGCGCAAGGATGATGCTGGCGGTGAACGGGCGGTCCACGATGGTGACCGAACGGGCGCCTGCACGACGCACGAACAAGTAATCACGCGGGCGCTCGAGGTTCAATTCCATGGTCAATCCATCCGCTCGTCACTCCGGGCAGCCGAAGGTTGAACCCTGGACCCCGCGACTTTGGTTTCCGGTGAAAATCGCCGGGTCGACTCGCGCCACCCCTGGCGCTCGCTCTGCGAGCCGCGTCCGGCGTTCGCGTTTGCAACCCTGCAAACGCAGTCGGATCGGGGCTGCGCCGCGTCCGGAATGACGACAATGTGCGGCGCTGTCATGGTTTATCGCGGCAGCGCGATCTGCGGCTTTTCATCGTTGCGCCGGTACAACACGGCGATGTGGCCGATGGTCTGCACGGTTTCGGCGCGGCTCGATGTGACCAGTGTCGCGAGGGCGGCGGCGCGCGCGGCGCGGTCGTCGCCGGTCAGTCTGACCTTGATCAGTTCATGGTCGGCGAGCGCCTGTTCCAATTCCTTCAGCACGCCATCGGTGATGCCTTTGCCGCCCAGCAGCAGGACGGGTTTCAGTGGGTGCGCGAGGCCACGAAGGTAGCGGATTTGTGACGAGGACAGCGGCATGTGTTCAGCGCGGACGCAGGTTCGGCGAGTCAGTCAGGGTATCATGGACATACGCTTGTTTCGCGTGGAAGGGCGGCAAGTGTTGCCGTCACCGGAACTGAATCCGTGGCCCGATCCAAAAGCAGCGCGCGCTGGTTGAAGGAACATTTCGGCGACGAATTCGTCAAGCGTGCCCAGGCCGAAGGGTTTCGCTCGCGCGCTGCCTTCAAACTGGACGAACTGCTGGATCGCGACCGGTTGCTGAAGCCCGGCATGGTGGTGGTGGACCTGGGTGCGGCGCCCGGTGGCTGGTCGCAACTGGTGCGCCAGCGGCTGGGACAGAAGAATGGAGGTGCCGGCAAGGTTTTCGCGCTGGATGTCCTGCCCATGCAGGGTATCGGCGGGGTGGAGTTCATCCAGGGTGATTTCCGCGAGGAAGCCGTATTCGACGCGTTGATGGACAGGCTGGAAGGCGCACCCGTGGACCTTGTTCTGTCGGACATGGCGCCCAATATCAGCGGTATAGAAGTGGCGGACCAGGCGCGCGCCATGCACTTGGCCGAACTGGCGGCAGATTTCGCGGCCAAATGCTTGAAACCCGGAGGATCATTGCTGGTGAAACTGTTCCAGGGCCGCGGCTTCGATGAATACCTCCGCGACTTGCGCGGAGGCTTCGCGCGGGTGACACTGCGCAAGCCCAAGGCCTCCCGGGCGCGTTCGCGCGAGGTTTATGCCCTGGCGACCGGATGGAAAAAAGTGGCATGAATTACCTGAACACGCATTTCAAGACAGTCGTTCGCAAGAAGGCCGCACATCCACGTGCGGGCGCGGGCGCAGGAACCGCAGCATGAAACCTCCCATGAACGACCTGACCAAGAACATCCTGCTGTGGCTGGTGGTCGCGGTGATCGTGGTTCTGGCTTACCAGAGCCTCAGCCCGCGGCTGGCCGGCAGCGAGCAGCAGATGTCCTATTCCGAATTCGTGCAGCAGGTGAAGAACGACAACGTGTCGTCAATCACCATCAGCGCGAACATGCCGCCCGTGATCACGGGCAAGCTGAAGGACGGCAGTTCCCTGCGCACCGTGCTGCCCGCGGTCGGCGACAACGCGCTGCTGCCGCTGCTGGAATCACACCGGGTGAAGACCACCCAGCAGCCGGGCGACAACGGCTTCTCGCTGATGCGCCTGATCATCGACTGGCTGCCGTTCATCCTGGTATTCGGCCTGCTGTTCTACATCTTCCGGCAAATGCAGTCGGGTGCGGGCGGACGCGGGGCGATGAGCTTCGGGCGCTCGCGCGCCAAGCTGCAGGGCGAGGACCAGATCAAGGTCACCTTCAGTGATGTCGCCGGTTGCGAGGAGGCCAAGGAAGAGGTTTCCGAACTGGTCGACTTCCTGCGCGATCCTTCCAAGTTCACCAAGCTGGGCGGCAAGATTCCGCGCGGCGTGCTGATGGTCGGCTCGCCCGGCACCGGCAAGACCCTGCTGGCGAAGGCCATCGCGGGCGAAGCCAAGGTGCCGTTCTTCTCGATCTCCGGTTCCGACTTCGTCGAGATGTTCGTGGGCGTCGGCGCCGCTCGCGTGCGCGACATGTTCGAGCAGGCCAAGAAGCATGCGCCCTGCATCATTTTCATCGACGAAATCGATGCGGTCGGCCGCCATCGCGGCGCCGGCCTCGGTGGCGGTCACGACGAGCGCGAGCAGACCCTGAACCAGTTGCTGGTCGAGATGGACGGCTTCGAGGGCAGCGAAGGCGTGATCGTGATCGCCGCCACCAACCGGCCCGACGTGCTCGATCCCGCCTTGCTGCGCCCCGGCCGCTTCGACCGCCAGGTCGTGGTGCCGCTGCCGGACCTCAAGGGCCGCGAGCAGATCCTGAAAGTCCACATGCGCAAGGTGCCCGTGGCCGCCGACGTCGATCCGCTCACCATCGCCCGCGGGACGCCGGGTTTTTCCGGCGCCGATCTCGCGAACCTGGTCAACGAGGCGGCGCTGTTCGCGGCGCGCGAGAACGCCCGCGACGTGCGCATGGATTTCTTCGAGCGCGCCAAGGACAAGATCATGATGGGCTCCGAGCGGCGCTCCATGATCATGAGCGAGGACGAGAAGAAGCTCACCGCCTACCACGAATCCGGCCACGCGATCGTCGGCCTTTCGGTGCCCGACCACGATCCGGTGCACAAGGTCACGATCATTCCGCGTGGCCGCGCGCTCGGCGTCACGATGTTCCTGCCTGAAGCCGACCGCTACAGCCACAGCAAGCTGTCGCTGGAAAGCAAGCTGGCGAGCCTGTTCGGAGGCCGCGTCGCCGAGGAATTGATCTTCGGCAGCGAAAAGGTCACGACCGGCGCGTCGAACGATATCCAGCGTGCGACCCAGCTGGCGCGCGACATGGTCACAAAGTACGGCCTGTCGTCCGCGCTGGGTCCCATGACTTACGCCGAGGACGAGGACGAAGTGTTCCTGGGCCGTTCGGTCACCCAGCACAAGAACGTCTCGGACGAGACGTCGCGCAAGATCGACGTTGCGGTGCGCGAGGTCATCGACACCGCGTACAACAGGGCACGCCAGATCCTCACCGAGGACATCGAGAAACTGCACGCCATGGCGGCGGCGCTGCTGCAGTACGAGACCATCGACAGGGAACAGATCGCCGCGATCATGGAAGGTCGCGAGCCCGGCCCGCCGCGCGACTGGCATCCGCGCGACAGCAATACCGGCATGGGCGGCGGCAAACCGGCCCCGGCGACCGGGGTCGCGCCGGCCCCCTCCAGCCATCCAGCCGGGCAGCATTGACGTGCGTTCATCCCTGAACGAACACTGCCGAGGCGGCGTTTGCCTTCCGCGAAGGATTTCGGGGTGCGGAATGCCGGGGCGGTCCTCGATGGCCTGACGTTCACCGCCACCGCTTCGCTTGCTCGAATCGAGATCAAGGCCGCCCCCGGGCGGCCTTCTCGTTTCGCGGTCCGGCTCATGTAGTATTTTTGCAACGGCGCGCACAGTGCATCGCGAAACGGTCGCCAGCCGACCTGTCGGGTCGAAACCGCCCATGAGTGACTGGATCGGACGCCTCAGGCAATCCTTCGCGGAATTCCGCCGACGGCGCGTGTTTCGCATGGTCGCGGTTTACGTGGTGACCGGCTGGATCCTCATCCAACTGGGGAGCGCGGTATTCGAACCGCTGGGGTTGCCGTCGTGGTCCATGCGATTGTTGATCGTGCTGCTCGTGTTGGGTTTCGTGCTGGCCTGCGTGCTTGCGTGGGTGTACGACCTGGGATTGCACGGCATCGAGCGGACATTGCCGGCGACCCGGAGACCGTCGGCCGCGAATCACGAACCCGCCCCCGCGCCCGGGGCTTCGGTCGCGGTTCTTCCGTTCGCGGATCTCAGCGAAGCGCGTGACCAGGCCTATTTCTGCGATGGGCTTGCCGAGGAAATCCTCAATGCGCTGGCGTCCATCCACGATCTGCGCGTCGCGTCGCGCACTTCATCCTTCCGCTTTCGCGGTGGCGACGTGGATGCGCGTGATATCGGCCGTGCACTGAACGTGGCGGCCATCATGGAAGGCAGCGTGCGCAAGGCCGGCGATCGCGTGCGCGTGACCGCGCAGTTGATCGATGCGGAAAACGGTTACCACCTGTGGTCGGAGAACTTCGATCGTCGGCTCGAGGACATCTTCGCGATCCAGGAAGAAATCGCGCGCAATGTCGCCCGTGCCCTGCGCGTCTCGCTGAAGGGCGCCGCGAAACTCGATGGTTGCAGCTGCAATGCACCGCGCGACATGCGCGCGTACGAGTTTTACCTGCGCGGGCGGCAGATCCAGTCGTTGAAGAGCAGCGACAACTGGACCAAGGCGCCGGAGATGTTCCGCCGTGCCATCGCACTGGACCCCGACTACGCCCACGCCCATGCAGGCCTCGCCGATTCGCTTGCGCAACTCCTGATGTGGAGGATCATCAAGCCCGAACCCGCTCTCGAGGAAGCCATCGAGTCGGCCCGGCGCGCGCTGGAATTGACGCCGAACCTGGCCGAAGCCCACGTTGCCCACGCCAATACGTTGTCACTGGCCGGGGACAACGAAGGCGCGGTGGCGGCGTTCCGGCAGGCGATCGAACTCGATCCGGAACTTTACGAAGCGCATTACTACTTCGGGCGGCATTGCTACGCGCGGGGCGAGTTTGCGCTCGCGATCGAGGAATTCGAGGCCGCGCACCGGGTGCGCCCCGATGAATTCCAGGCGCTGTCGCTGGCTTCGAATGCGGCGGATTCCCTGGGCGACAAGGCGCGCGGTGATGCGCTGACGCGGCTCGCGTTGCCGGCGGCACTGGCCGAAATCGCCAGCGACCCGGAAAACGGCCGGGCGCTGTATCTCGCCGCCGGCATGCAGGTGCGCCTCGGTGACGTCGAAGGCGGGCGCCGAAACGTCGAAGCGGCGCTGCGTTTGCAACCGGACGATTTCGGTACGCTCTACAACGCCGCGTGTACCTACACGCACATGGGAGAGACCGATCGCGCCTTCGACCTGCTGGAGCGGGCGGTTTCGGTGGGGCACGGATTTCGGGACTGGGTCGAACACGACCCCGACCTGGACAGCCTGCGCAGCCTGCCACGCTACCGCGAGATCACGGCAAGCCTGAAGTAGTACGGCCCCACGCACAGGTGCCCGGTCGCGAACGCTTGTGCGCCGCCATCCAGAGGCCGGCGCTCGCGGCCGCACCGCACGTCACAAGGCATGCGTGTCGTACCTGGGTGCCCGGGGTGGGCGGGCAAGGGGGCGCGTTTTGCTTCCCCCGAATGTGACAACGTGGCCAATCATGCGTCCCGGCGATCGTTGCAAGGGCGCAACCTGCGCGGTGCGCGGCAATGCCTCGTTCCATGCCGTAAACTGGGCCGATGTTCGAGACCATTCCCACGCTCGATTGCAACGGCCGGCCGCTGCGGCTGGACCGTCCGCGCATCTGCGGCATCCTGAATCTCACCGACGATTCGTTTTCCGGGGACGGCCTGCGTGACGACGTCGAAGCCGCCGTTGCGCGAGGCGCCACGATGGCCGGGCAGGGTGCGGACATGCTGGATGTGGGCGCGGAATCCACGCGCCCGGGCGCGAAGCCCGTCGCTGCGGACGACGAGATCGCGCGCGTCGTGCCGGTGATCGAGGCATTGGTGAAACACGTCGAGGTACCGGTTTCGGTCGACACCTCCAAGCCCGAAGTCATGCGCGCGGCGGTGGCGGCCGGTGCAGGGTTCATCAACGACGTGTATGCATTGCGCCGCGAAGGCGCGCTGGACGCGGCGGCGGATTTGAAGGTGCCGGTTTGCATCATGCACATGCAGGGCGAGCCCGGCACGATGCAGGATGCCCCGCGTTACGATGACGTGGTCGGCGAGGTGCACCGTTTTCTTGCCGAACGGGTGTTTGCGTGCGAAATGGCGGGCATCGACAAACGCCGGGTCCTGGTCGATCCGGGCTTCGGCTTCGGCAAGACGCTGGAACACAATCTCGCGCTGCTGCGGGCGATCGATCGTTTCCGCGATCTTGCCGCGGGCGTTTTCGTGGGTGTGTCGCGCAAGTCCATGATCGGCACGTTGACTGGTCGTGACGCGGGCCCCGGTCGCGCGGCCGGTTCGGCCGCTGCGGCGCTCGTCGCGGTGCAGCGCGGCGCGATGATCGTGCGGGTGCATGACGTGGCGGTGACGCGGGATGCACTGGCGGTCTGGCAGGCTGTCCATGAAGGCGACGCGCCGGTGAAGCACGAGCCCAGGCCGTTCGGCTCGCAACGTTTCGGTGACGACTGATACAGCCGCGGCATCGCGCGCTATCCTTTCCGCTTGCCATTCACACGTGACGTCCAGCATGACCCAACCGCGCAAATATTTCGGCACCGACGGCGTTCGCGGCCGCGTCGGCGAATGGCCGATCACCGCCGAATTCATGCTGAAGCTCGGTCGTGCCGCCGGCGTGGTGCTGGGCAACGGGCGACAGCCGCTGGTGCTGATCGGCAAGGACACCCGTGTCTCGGGTTACATGTTCGAATCCGCGCTGGAAGCGGGACTGGTCGCGGCGGGCGCGAACGTGGGATTGCTCGGGCCGCTCCCGACGCCAGGTGTGGCGCAACTTACGCGCGAGTTCGGCGCGAGTGCAGGCATCGTGATCAGTGCTTCGCACAACCCGTACGAGGACAATGGCATCAAGTTTTTTTCCGCCAGCGGCGAGAAGCTCGATGACGCGGTGGAGGCCGAGATCGAGCGCGAAATCGATGCAACCTTCACCACGGTTGCGCCGGAGCGCCTGGGCAAGGCGCGCCGCATCGATGATGCGGTGGAACGCTATGCCCGCTTTTGTCTCGGCACCCTGTCCACGCCGCCGGACCTTTCCGGCATGCACGTCGTGCTCGACTGCGCGCATGGCGCTACCTACATGGTCGCGCCGAAGGTGTTCACCGCGCTGGGTGCAAGGGTCACCCGGATCGGCAGCGAACCCGATGGCTTCAACATCAACCGCGGCGTCGGCTCGACCCATCCCGCGGCGTTGCGCGGCGCGGTGCTGGAGCAGCATGCCGACCTCGGCATCGCCTTCGACGGTGACGGCGATCGCGTGCAGATGGTCGACCGCAACGGCGAGCTCGCGGATGGCGACGACCTGCTGTACGTGCTCGCCCGGGACTGGTTGACCGAGGGGCGTCTTCGCGGGCCGGTGGTCGGCACACTGATGAGCAACTTCGGCCTGGAGCGTGCGTTGACCGGCGCCGGCGTGCGATTCCTGCGCGCGAATGTCGGCGATCGCTACGTGCTGCAACAGTTGAAGGAACACAACGGAATGCTGGGCGGGGAAACCTCGGGGCACATCCTCTGCCTCGACCGCGCCAGCACCGGTGATGGCATCGTTTCCGCACTCGCCGCGCTGGATGCCCTGGCGCGCGCGGGCAAGGACCTGTCCCAGGCGCGATCCGGGCTTTCCAAGCTCCCGCAGATCACGCGCAACGTGAAAGTGGCTGGCGCCAAGACCGTGGTCGGCTCACCCGGCGTGCAGGAAGCGCTGGCGGACGTCCAGAGCACGTTGCGCGGGCGCGGGCGAGTGGTATTGCGGCCGTCGGGAACCGAGCCCCTGGTGCGCGTCACCATCGAGGGCGAGAATGCGGATGAAGTGCAGGCGCTTGCCGGCCGGCTGGCCGATGCGGTAACTGCCGCGGCGGCCGGCGCGACCCGCGATCAGAAAACGTGAGCAAGCGGAATCCGGGACGCGAATGGCCGCTCCACGCTCTCGAGGCGTTGGCGATTGCCGCCCTGGTGGTAATGCTGGCGCAACCGGAAACGTGGACGTTCGCCGCGTACTTCCTCGACGCGGGCATGCTCGACGTGCTTCTGGTACTGCTGCAGGTCCAACTCGGGGCGGCTCTCGCGCCGGTGATTCGGCACGTGCTGCGGCCCGCATGGCAAGGCGGCCGGGAATGGCTGGCGGGACGGCGAAGGACGGGTCGCGGTCCGGCGATTTCTGCAGTGGCGAAGACGTTCCTTGCCGAATGGAGCGGTCCGCTGGGCGCGGTGTTGTGGCTCTGGATGCACGAACGGAGCCGTGAATTTTGCCACGGCCATTGAGGCCGGCACCCGCCGGCTTCGTTCGCCCGGCTCGGCCGCGGGCGAACGAAGCCGCGCAGGCGTCACGCCATCTGGCTGGCCGCGAAATCCCAGTTCACGAGATTCCAGTATGCGTCGATGTACTTGGCGCGAGCGTTGCGGTAGTCGATGTAATACGCGTGCTCCCACACATCGCAGGTCAGAAGCGGGCGATCGCTGCCCGTGATCGGCGTGCCTGCATTGGGGGTGCTGACGAGACCCAGCGAGCCGTCGGTGCGCTGCACCAGCCACGCCCAGCCCGAACCGAAGGTGCCGACGGCGATCTTCGCGAACTCGGCCTTGAACTTGTCGACGCCGCCGAACGCCTTGGTGATCGCGTCCGCCAGCTTGCCCGACGGATCGCCGCCGCCCTTGGGCGAAAGCGAGTTCCAGTAGAAGTTGTGGTTCCAGGCCTGGCCGGCGTTGTTGAACATTCCGCCCGTGGCCTTCTTCACGATGTCCTCGAGGTTCATGTCGGCGAAGTCGGTGCCCTCGATCTGCTTGTTGAGGTTGTCGACGTACGCCTTGTGGTGCTTGCCGTAGTGGTACTCCAGGGTCTCCTCGGAAATGTGCGGGGCCAGCGCGTTGCGTTCGTAGGGAAGCGGGGGGAATTCGATCGCCATGGAGGTGCTCCTTGGAGGTTTGGGAATCGGAGAAATGGCAGCATGCGAGGAAGGCGCGCCTGATACAATGCACGGCATCCGCAAGACACCATCCGGCATTGTAGACCGATCGCACGTTTTTGTCGGCTTTGCGCAAGGCCGGGGTTCCGGCTTCATTGAAGCGGTCGCACCGGCGATCCGTCTTCACGACCGCGTAGGGTGTTCCGCGAACTCAAATCCGTCACGCATGCAGGTTCAGAAATCACTATGGACGTCATCGAACGCATCAAGCAAACGCTCGCCGGACATCCGGTGGTGCTGTACATGAAGGGTACGCCCGAGTTTCCGATGTGCGGTTTTTCCATGCGCACCTCGCAGGCCCTCAGTGCCACCGGCGTCGAGTACTTCTCGGTGAACGTGCTGGAGGATCCCGAGATCCGCGCCAACCTGCCGCGCTATTCCAACTGGCCGACCTTCCCGCAGCTCTACATCAACGGCGAGCTGATCGGCGGCTGCGACATCACGCTGGAGCTGTACGAATCCGGCGAACTGCAGCGCATGGTGGCCGAGGCCGGCAAGCAGACGGCTGCCTCGTGACGCTGCCCGTCACGCGTCTTCCGGCGGGCTGGGTGCCCGCCGCGGATTCGCTGGCGGGACGCGTGGTGTTGGTCACCGGCGCCGCGGGCGGCCTTGGCCGCGCATCGGCGCTTGCGTGCGCCAAAGCCGGCGCCACCGTGCTGCTGGCCGACCGCAAGACGCGCGCGCTTGAACCGGTCTATGACGAGATCGCGGCGTTGCCCGGTGCGCCGCAGCCGGTGCTGCAGCCGATGGACCTGCAGGGCGCTTCGCCGCTCGAATACCAGACCTTCGCCGAATCCGTCGAGCGGCAGCTGGGCCGGCTCGATGGCGTGGTGCATGCGGCGGTGAAGTGCGAAGGCCTGACGCCGCTCGGGATGTTGTCGCCCGAGGAGTGGATCACCACCTTGCACGTCGATCTGTCGGCGCCATTCCTCTTGACCCAGGCGTGCCTGCCCTTGTTGCTCGCCCGCGAAGACAGTGCGGTGGTTTTCGTGCTGGACGATCCGGAACGGATGGGTCGCGCGCACTGGGGCGCCTACGGCGTGGCGAAAGCGGGACTGGAAGGCCTGGTTTCGATCCTCCACGAGGAAACCGACGAGTCCAGCCTGCGCGTGCACGCGCTGCTGCCGGCGCCGATGCGGACCGCGCTGCGCCGCACCGTGTGGGCGGGCGAGGACCCGACCACGATTGCGACGCCCGAATCGGCGGCGCAGGCGGTGCTCTACCTGCTGTCGCCGGATGCGCGGCCGGCGCGCGGCAAGGTGCTGGACCTGCGTGGCGTCGAACACATCCGGGATTGAACGATGCAGCAGCAGATGACCCTCGTGTCGGCGTGCATCACCCTTTTCCTGGTGCTGGACGCGCCCGGCAACGTCCCGTTCTTCCTGTCGATACTGAAGGACGTGCCGCCCAGACGGCGGCGCTGGGTGATGGTCCGCGAACTGCTGATCGCGCTGGGCGTGCTGGTGGCGTTCCTGCTCGGTGGCCGTGAACTGCTGTCGATCATGCAATTGCGCCAGGAGGCCATCAGCATCGGTGGCGGCGTGGTGCTGTTCCTGATCGCGATCAAGATGGTGTTTCCGCCGCGGGACGGCGGCATCTTCGGACCCGTCGGCCAGGGCGAACCGTTCATCGTGCCGCTGGCGATACCCGGCGTTGCGGGGCCATCCGCGATGGCGACGCTGTTGCTGATGACCAGCGCCCAGCCTGGCCGCCAGGTCGAGTGGGGCCTGGCACTGCTGATCGCATGGCTCGCCACCGCGGCGATACTGCTGGGTTCCACGTGGCTGTTCAGGTTGCTGGGCGAGAGCGTGCTCGCCGCGATGGAGCGCGTGATGGGCATGTTGCTGATCGCGCTGTCGGCGCAAATGATCCTGGGCGGCGTCGAGGCCTACCTCAAAGCTGGTTGAGCGAAGGAACATTCGCATGAACGACATCGATCATCCCGTGAGGCCGGCAACCGTCAACGCGCAGATCGTCCCGGCCGGCACGCTGGACGTGCTGTCGCGCGACGAGATCGCGCGGCTGCGCGACGCGACGACTGCCGGCCTGCACACGTTGTTGCGCTCGTGCACCCTTGCGGTGCTGACCTCGGGCGCGATGCACGACAGCGCGCGCGCCTTGCTTGACCAGTACGCCGATTACGACATCCAGGTGCTGCAGCAGGACCGCGGCGTGAAGCTGGACCTGAAGAACGCGCCGGCGCAGGCGTTCGTGGACGGCAAGATCATCCGCGGCACCAACGAACTGCTGTTCGCCGTGGTGCGCGACATCGTCTACGAATCCACCAAGCTGGAATCGGGTGAGTTCAACCTCGAGGATTCCAGCGGCATCACCCACGCGGTATTCGACATCCTGCGCAACGCGCGCGTGCTGCGCGCACGCTTCGACCCGAACCTCGTGGTGTGCTGGGGCGGGCACTCGATTTCGCGCGAGGAGTACGACTACAGCAAATCCGTCGGTTACCAGCTCGGCCTGCGCGGCATGGACATCTGCACCGGCTGCGGGCCGGGCGCGATGAAGGGGCCGATGAAGGGCGCGACCATCGCGCATGCCAAGCAACGGCACTATGAGAACCGCTACATCGGCCTCTCCGAGCCGAGCATCATCGCGGCCGAATCGCCCAATCCGATCGTCAACAGCCTGGTGATCCTGCCCGACATCGAGAAGCGCCTGGAAGCCTTCGTTCGCGTCGGCCACGGTTTCATCGTGTTCCCGGGCGGCGTCGGCACCTGCGAGGAGATCCTGTACCTGCTCGGCATCCTCCTGGATCCCGCCAATGCCAGCGTGCCGTTTCCGCTGGTATTCACCGGTCCCGAATCGGCGGCGCCGTATTTCCAGCAGATCGACAAGTTCCTGCGACTGGTGCTCGGCGACGCCGCCGCGCGGCGCTACCAGATCATCATCGACGATCCGGTGGCGGTGGCGCACGCGATGCAGCAGGGCATCGAAGTCGTGCGCAACCACCGCGTGGAAACGCACGACGCATTCTTCTTCAACTGGGAAATCAACATCGACCTGCAGTTCCAGCAGCCGTTCCGGCCCACGCACGCGGCCATGGCCGCGCTGGACCTGCACCGCGGCCGGGCGCCGCATGAATTGGCGGCCGACATGCGGCGCGCGTTTTCCGGCATCGTGGCCGGCAACGTCAAGGAGGAGGGCATGGGCGAAATCGAGCGCAACGGCCCGTACGAAATCCATGGCGACGCGGAGTTCATGCGCGCGCTCGACACGCTGCTGCAGAGCTTCGTCGCGCAGCAACGCATGAAACTCCCGGGCAGCAAGTACGTGCCTTGCTACCGGATCGTGGAAAATGGCGTCACGCCCCTCGCGGAACAGGTGTGAGCGCATGAAGAACGATCCGGATCTGCTGGTGGTCGGAGGCGGCTCGGGCGGGCTGGCAACCGCGATTCGCGCGGCGCGGCATGGCGCGAAGGTAGTGTTGTTCGAGCCCCACGAGTTGGGGGGGACCTGCGTCAACCGCGGCTGCGTGCCCAAGAAGGCGATGTGGCTGGCCGCCGAATTGGCCGATGCGCAACGCATGGCCGAGGCCGTCGGGTTCGATGTGCAGCCGGGATTGCTGGATTGGGCCACGTTCATCGGCCACCGTGAAGCGTATGTACTGCGTTCGCGGACCTCCTACGCGAACCGCTTGCGCGAACTCGGCATCGAGCTCGTGCCCGCGCCGGCACACTTCACCGGGGCACACGCGCTGCGCGCCGGCGACGCGGACTACCGTGCGCCGCACATCGTGATCGCGACCGGTTCGCGCCCGCGGGGACTGGAATTGCCCGGTGGCGACCTCGCGATCGATTCGGACGGTTTTTTCAGGCTCGACCATTGCCCCACCCGCGTCGGCATCATCGGCGGCGGCTACATAGGCGTGGAATTGGCCGGCGTGCTGCGCGCATTGGGTTCACGTGTGGAACTGATCACGCGCGGCGGCTTGCTTTCGCGCTTCGATGCCGATCTCGGGGATGCACTGGGCCACATGATGAAGCGGGAGGGGATCGGCCATCACGAAGGTTGCGCGGTGCGTGGCGTGCATCGCGATGTGCAAGGACTGTGGCTGGATTGTTCGGACCACGAGCCGCACGGACCCTACGACCAGGTGATCGCCGCGATCGGGCGGTTGCCCAATGTCGAATCGCTGCGCCTGGAAGACGCGGGCGTCAAGCTCGGCAGTATCAACGAGATCGTCACCGACGATTTCGAAAACACCTCGGTCGATGGCGTGTACGCGCTGGGCGACGTGAACGGCAAACCCGCGCTGACGCCGGTGGCGATCGCCGCGGGTCGGCAGCTCGCCGACCGGCTGTTCGGTGGCAAGCCCGATGCGCACCTGGATTACTCGTGCATTCCGAGCGTGGTGTTTTCGCATCCTCCAGTCGGCACCGTCGGCCTTTCCGAAGCCGAAGCACGCGAGCAGTACGGCGATGCCGTGAAGGTCCGCTCGACGCGCTTCACGCCGATGCTGTGGTCGCTTGCGGGCCGCGAAGGCAAGACCATGATGAAGCTGGTATGCGTCGGCGACGACGAGCGCGTCGTGGGCCTGCACGGCGTCGGGCCGGGCATGGACGAAATGCTGCAGGGTTTCGCGGTGGCGGTACGGATGGGTGCGCGCCATGCGGATTTCCTGAAGACGGTCGCGATCCATCCGACGTCGGCGGAAGAATTCGTCACGATGAACTGACGGATGGCCTGCGCACGACGGCGGCATCCGTGCTTGCGTTGCACCGCGCCATCATCGTGTTCAATGTTCGGGCGCGCGGCCGCTGATCGAGGCCTGGTGCGGCCGGACGGCCTGCTGGTCGCCGTCGCCCTGGGTATTCGCGGTCGCCTGCGTCGCAACAGCCGCGTCCGTGATCGCCCCCTGGAATGCCGTCCGACCGCGTCTGCCGTGGCGCCGGCGCTGATCGGCCTGATCTTGCAGTCGGCGAAACGTCACGACCATCATTGCCCCGCGCTACATTGACCGCATGGATATCACTGCCGGAACGGATGTCGTGGATGGCGAACGCCTTGCAGCATGGCTGGCGGCGCGCTCGTGCGTGACCGCCATCACCGGCGCCGGCGTCAGCACCGAATCCGGCATTCCCGATTACCGGGACGGCGATGGCAACTGGAAGCGTTTGCCGCCGGTGCAGTACCGCGACTTCGTGGAAAGCGAGGCGGTGCGCCGGCGCTACTGGGCCCGCAGTTTCGCGGGCTGGCCCATGTTCGCGGCGGCGCGGCCGAGCGCGGCGCACACCGCCCTGGCGCGGTTGGAGCAAACCGGACGTGTGGCGAATATCGTCACCCAGAACGTCGATCGCCTGCACCAGCGCGCGGGCAGCCGCCACGTGATCGACCTGCACGGGCGACTGGACGTGGTGCGCTGCCTCGCCCTCGATCATCGCTTCGATCGTGGTGCCTTCCAGGTCCGCCTGCGCGACGCGAATCCTGATTGGGATGTATCCTCCGCGCGCATTGCACCGGACGGCGACGCCGATCTCGAAGGCATCGACTTCGGCAAGTTCAATGTGCCGGCATGCGAAATCTGTGGCGGCATGTTGAAGCCGGACGTGGTGTTCTATGGCGAATCCGTGCCGCGTGAAACCACCGCGGCGGCCCTGGCCGCGATCGAATCCGCCGATGGCGTAATGGTGGCCGGCTCATCGCTGATGGTGTGGTCAAGCTTCCGGCTGGTGCGGGCTGCCGTCGCACGAGGCATCGAAGTCGTCGCGGTCAATCGCGGCCGCACGCGCGGTGACGACCTGTTCGCGTTCAAGCTGGGAGGCGATTGTGGCGCCGTGCTGCGGCAAGCGATCGATGGGTTACGGTGATCCCGAAAAACGCGACAGCGCGATGACGGTGCCTGCTTTGCGGTAGATTCAGGGAGAATTCCCCGCGCAAGGACCGATCATGGACGTGCTTCATTTCAGCAACTTCCTCAGCTTCAGCATGTCGCCGCTGGAGATTCTCATCCGCGGCACGATCATGTATTGGTGCCTGTTCCTGCTGCTGCGGTTCCTGTTGCGGCGGGACACCGGCTCGGCCGGCATTTCCGGCATCCTGTTCGTGGTGCTGCTGGGTGACGCGGCGCAGAACGCGATGATCGGCAATGGGCATACAGTTGCCGACGGAGGCGTCCTGATCGCCACGCTGGCTGCATGGAACCTGTTGCTCGACTGGCTCGGCGTCCATTTCAAGGCGATCGCGCGGCTTACCGAAGCGCCGCCGATCCTGCTGGTCCGCAACGGACGGGTCGTGGACCGCAACATGCGGCGCGAACTGGTGACCCGCGAGGAGATCGAAGCGGGTTTGCGCAAGAAGGGTCTCGAATCGCTCGATCGCGTCAAGGCGATGTACATGGAAGGCGACGGCTCTTTCAGCATCATCAAAAGCAGGGGCTAGCCTGCGCCGTCGCCGTCGAGCGGGCCAACTGTTGCGGGGGGAAAGCGATTGCGGCGGGGATGTGGCAGGCCTTGAACCTGCCCTGTCTCCCCTCCGGCCGCGAAGGGGAGGCAGGGCGACACAACTTACGCAGCGGACGCGCTGGCCGGTTCGTCCTCCTTGAAGGCCTCGATCGGCACGCACGAACAGAACACGTGCTTGTCGCCGTACACGTTGTCCACGCGCGCGACCGGCGGCCAATACTTCACATGCTTCAACGAGGCCAGCGGATACGCGGCGAGTTCGCGCGGATAAGCATGGGTCCATTCGCTGGCGGACACCGCGCTGGCCGTGTGCGGCGCGTGTTTCAGCGGGTTGTCCTCGCGGTCCAGGCGGCCGTCTTCGATTGCGCGGATTTCTTCGCGGATCTGGATCATCGCGTCGATGAAACGGTCGAGTTCGTGCAGCGATTCCGATTCGGTCGGCTCGACCATCAGGGTGCCGGCCACGGGGAACGACAGCGTCGGGGCGTGGAAGCCGAAGTCGATCAGGCGCTTCGCGATGTCCTCGGCGCTGACGCCGCTGGCCTTTTCCAGCGGCCGGACGTCGAGGATGCACTCGTGCGCGACCAGTCCGTTGCGGCCGGTGTAGAGCGTCGGGTAATGGTCGGCCAGCCGCTTCGAAAGGTAATTGGCGTTGAGCAGCGCGGCCTGCGTGGCTTTCAGGATGCCCTCGCGGCCCATCATCGTGATGTACATCCACGAGATCGGCAGGATCGACGCGCTGCCGAAAGTCGCGGCGGAAACCATGCCGCCCTTGCGCTCGCCGTCTGCGCTCGGGAAACCCTTCGGCAGGTAGGGCGCGAGGTGCGACTTGACCGCGCAAGGTCCCACGCCGGGGCCGCCGCCGCCGTGCGGGATGCAGAAGGTCTTGTGCAGGTTGAGGTGCGAAACGTCCGAACCCCAACGGCCGGGACGCGCGACGCCGCACAGCGCATTCAGGTTGGCGCCGTCGGTGTAGACCTGTCCGCCGTGCTGGTGCACGATCTCGCAGATCTTCGCGATCTCCTCCTCGAACACGCCGTGGGTGGACGGATACGTCAGCATGATCGCGGCGAGGCGGTCGGCGTACTTCTCGGCCTTGGCCTGGATGTCCTCGACGTCGACGTTGCCGTTGCCGTCGCATTTGGTGACCACCACCGTCATGCCGCACATGTGCGCCGACGCGGGATTGGTGCCGTGTGCCGATTCCGGGATCAGGCACACGTCGCGTTGCGCCTGGCCGTTGGCCTGGTGGTAGGCGCGGATCGCCAGCAGGCCCGCGTATTCGCCCTGCGCACCGGCGTTCGGCTGCAGGCTCACTGCGTCGTAGCCGGTGATCGCGATCAACTGCGCCTCGAGGCTGTCGATCAATTCGCGGTAACCGCGCCACTGCTCGGCGGGTGCCAACGGATGGATGTTGGAAAACTCCGGCCAGGTGATCGGGATCATCTCGGCCGTCGCGTTCAACTTCATGGTGCACGAACCGAGCGGGATCATGCTGCGGTCGAGCGCGAGGTCCTTGTCGGCGAGCTGGCGCAGGTACCGCAGCATTTCGTGTTCGCTGCGATAGCTGTTGAACACCGGGTGCGTCAGGAACGCGGACGTGCGTTGCAGCGACACGGGCAGGGCATCGGCGGTTTCGCGATCCAGCGCGTCGATGTCATCGATCCGCGCGCCGAACAGGGCGGCAAGCTGGTGCACGTCTTCGCGCGTGGTGGTTTCGTCGAGGCTGATCGCGAGCGATTGGTCGTCGATGTGGCGCAGGTTGATGTGCGCCGCGTTCGCCATCGCATGAATGGTGTGTGCATCGATGGCTGTGACGTGCAGCGTATCGAAGAAATCGCCGCCGACCCGGATGCCGGTCTTGCGCAAGCTTGCTGCGAGGATCGCGGCCAGCCGATGCGTGCGGCGCGCAATGCGGACCAGTCCTTCCGGACCGTGATACACCGCGTACATGGCGGCCATCACGGCCAGCAGCACCTGCGCGGTGCAGATGTTGGACGTCGCCTTCTCGCGGCGGATGTGCTGCTCGCGCGTCTGCAGGGTCAAACGGTAGGCGTTGTTGCCCTGCGCGTCCTTCGACACGCCGATCAGGCGCCCCGGCATGGAACGCTTGAAGGCGTCGCGGCAGGCCATGAATGCGGCGTGCGGACCGCCGAAACCGAACGGTACGCCGAAGCGCTGTGAATTGCCGACCACGATGTCGGCGCCCCATTCACCCGGCGGCGTGATCAGCGTCAGCGCCAGCAGGTCGGTTGCGACCGCAACCAGCGCGCCCTTCGCATGCAGCGCCCCGCACAACGCCTTGTAGTCGCGGATGGTGCCGAAGGTGTCGGGATATTGCAGCAATGCGCCGTAGCAATCGACATTCGCGGCGTTCATTTCGTCGTCGATGCGAAGCTCGATGCCCAGCGGCTCGGCGCGCGTCTTCAGCACCTCGATCGTCTGCGGATGCACGTGCTTCGACACGAAGAACACGTTGGACTTCGATTTCGACGAACGCCTGGCCAGCGTCATCGCCTCGGCCGCGGCGGTGGCCTCGTCCAGCAGCGAGGCGTTGGCGATCTCCATGCCGGTCAGGTCCGCGCACATCGTCTGGAAGTTGATCAGCGCCTCCATGCGTCCCTGCGAGATCTCGGCCTGGTAGGGCGTGTAGGCCGTGTACCACGCCGGGTTCTCGAGGATGTTGCGCAGGATGACGAGCGGTGTGTGCGTGCCGTGATAACCCTGGCCGATGAACGACTTGAAGACTTCGTTCTTGTCCGCGATCGCGCGGATCTTGGCGAGCGCCTCGGTCTCGGTGACGGCCGGCGGCAGCGCCAGCGGATTCTTCTGGCGGATCGTGGCGGGCACGATCGCGTCGACCAGCGCGTCCAGCGAGTCGTAACCGACCGCTTTCAGCATGTGCGCGATTTCGTGGTCGTCCGGGCCGATGTGGCGATCGATGAAACCGTCGTGTTGTTCGAGGTCGTGCAGGGAAGGGCTGTGCTGGGTCATGGCAAGGATTCCGGGACGCGTGGCGGCAAGCGGTACGTCCCGGTCGAAGCGGCTGTTGGTGGAAAATCAGGCCATGGAGGGCCCTTCTGGTCTCTCCGGGCCTGGTGCATTCCGGTTGACCAATCCGCCGCAGCGACGCCGCGATCAGGGACGATCGCACAAAAAATACGCCCCTCTGTCCTTCTGCCTGAGAGTTTCGCAGCAATCTGCTGCTTGCCCCTTCGGCGCCGGTTCTTCCGGTGCATCGAAAGCCGGTCTCTCCAGAGTTTTGAACGTGGTGGTATCGGGCCTGAGCGATTACGGGCGTTGCGCCTTCGGCAGCAGCAGGGCTGCTTCTTCCACCACGTTGGCAATTATACAGGTGTCCCTTTACGGGATGCCGTACCATCGCCGTTCGCATTCAGCGAAGAGGTCCGTGATGCCCGTCCCCTTCCGCCTGCGCCAACTGGACCACGTGGTGCTGCGCGTGCGCGATGTCGCGGCGATGCGGCGGTTTTATTGCGACCTGCTCGGTTGCACGCCGGAACTGGACCAGCCGGCCATCGGCCTGTTCCAGTTGCGTGCCGGCGATTCGCTGATCGACCTCGTCGACGTCGACGGGAAGCTCGGCATCCAGGGCGGCGCGGCGCCGGGTGCGGAGGGCCACAACGTCGACCACATCTGCCTCAGCATCGAAGGTTACGACGAAGCCGCGATCGTTGCGCACCTGGAAGCACATGGCGCGCGCGTGGGCGACATCGGCATGCGCTACGGTGCGGAGGGCGAGGGACCGTCGATTTACGTGCTGGATCCCGAGGACAACGTGGTGGAACTGAAGGGCCCGCCGATCCCGGGCTCGCGGGTCCATGTCAGGACCTGATCCCGGCAAGAGATAGGAGAATCGCATGCCCTGCCTGATGGTGTTGTTTGCGCTGTTCGTCCCGCGCGTGGTGATCGTCCTGCTGTGGCTGTTCACGAACTGGTTCAGCGGCATCTTCAGCATCGCGTTGTGGCCGGTGCTGGGGTTCGTTTTCCTGCCGACCACGCTGCTCTGGTACACCGCGGTCCAGCACTGGTTCCACGGCCAGTGGACGTTGTGGCCGATCGTCGGCATCGTGATCGCGTTGCTGATCGACTTGTCGCCGGCATCGGGAAGGCGGCGTGTATACGGGCGCCGATAGCGCGCATCCCAACTTTTGGCAGGGGCTGCACGGGGGCAGGCGGACTAGCATCGACGGGTTGCGTACCAGCCTTTGACGGGAGATGGGCATGTCATCGATTCGCGGGATAGCGTGTGTGCTGCTTGCCGGCGCGCTGACGTTCGGCGCCACTGCGCATGCGCGGCAACTCGCCGCCACCGATTACGCGCGGGCGGTGAAGTTTCTTCCGCAGAACGCCGATCCCCTGGTCGACCACGACGTGCAGCGCGTGAAGTGGCTGGACGATACCCATTTCTGGTATCGCGACCATGACGCGACGGGCGACCGCATCATGGAAATGGACGCCGCGACCGGCAAGACCGCGCCGGCGTTCGATCAGGCCAAGCTCGCCGCCGCATTGGGCAAGGCGCGCGGCAAGGCTATGCACGCCACCAAATGGCCGACGCGCGGCTTCGACTTCCGTGTCCTGCCGGGCGGCGACCTGGATGTGCAGTCTGGCAACGACTGGTATCGCTGCGACCTTTCCGGCGTGGGCGTCTGCACCGCGCGCGACAAGATGCTGAAGACCGGCAACGAGCCCGGCGCGTTGTCGCCCGATGGCAAGCTGTTGGCCTTCGTGCGCGACTGGAACCTCTGGGTGCGAGACCTCGCGACCGGCAAGGAAACGCAGCTCACCACCGACGGCACGCAGGACTACGGCTACGCCACCCAGAATGCCGGCTGGATCCACGGCGATGGCGCGATCGTGCGCTGGTCGCCCGATTCGAAAAGGATCGCGACCTATCGGCAGGACCAGCGTGATGTCGGCGAGATGTACACCGTCGACACCCGGGTTGGGCATCCGAAGCTGGATGCATGGAAATATCCGCTGCCGGGCGACGACAAGGTGTTCATGATCGAGCCGGTGGTGATCGATGTCGCGACGAAAAAGATGGTGCGTCTGGAGATGGCGCCGGAACAGCGCCTGTCCACGTTGTGCGACACGCTGGCTTGCGACGACGGCGAGCCCTACACGTGGAGCGACGTGAAGTGGGCGCCGGATGGCAAGACGCTGGCGCTGGTCGAGACCTCGAGGAACCGGCAGCATGAAACCTTCCGCGTCGCGGATGCCGAAACCGGCGCGATGCATACCGCGTTCGAGTACAGCGCAAAGGACTATTACGAAAGCGGCCACGGCCGCGTGAATTGGCAATACCTGCCGAGGACCCACGAAGCCATCTGGCCGTCCGAACAGAACGACTGGAACAATCTGTACCTGTACGACCTCAAGACCGGCAGGCAATTGCGGCCGGTGACTTCGGGCGAAGGCAACGTCACCGAGGTGCTGCACCTCGATCGCGCCGCGCGCACGCTGTGGTTCGTGGGCGTGGGTCGCACGCCGGGCGTGAATCCGTATTACCGGCAGTTCTTCAAGGTGGACATCGACAGCGGCAAGGCCACGCTGCTGACGCCGGAAGATGCCGACCACACGATCACGATGTCGCCGGATGGCAAATCCTTCGTCGATTCGTATTCGACACCGACCACGCCGCCGGTGACGGTTTTGCGTGCAAGCGACAATGGTCACGTGATCGCGACCGTCGCCAAGGCCGACATTTCGCGCCTGGAGGCCGCCGGCTGGGTGCCGCCGATCCCGATCACGGTGAAGGCCCGCGACGGCAAGACCAGGCTGTACGGGATGATGTTCAAGCCGACGAACTTCGACCCGCACAAGAAGTATCCGGTGATCGATTACATCTATCCGGGTCCGCAGACCGGCTCGGTGCGCGGGCGCAGTTTCCTCGCCGCGCGGATCGATCACCAGGCGATGGCGGAACTCGGTTTCATCGTGGTCGCGATCGACGGCATGGGCACGCCGTGGCGCTCGACGAGCTTCCATCATTACTGGTACGGCAACATGGGTGACAACACCTTGCCCGACCAGGTCGCCGGCATCAGGGAGCTCGCGAAGCGCCATCCATGGATCGACCTCGATCGCGTCGGCATCTGGGGCCATTCGGGTGGTGGCAACGCCACCGCGACCGCGATGTTCCGCTATCCGGATTTCTTCAAGGCAGGCTGGGCGGAGAGCGGCAACCACGACAACCGCAACTACGAGAACGATTGGGGCGAGAAGTACCAGGGCCTGCTGGTCACCAACCCGGACGGGACCACGAACTACGACAAGCAGGCCAACCAGCTTGTCGCGAAGAACCTGAAGGGCCATCTGATGCTGGTGCACGGCGAGATCGACGACAACGTGCCGATCAGCAACACCTATCTCGTGGTGGACGCGTTGATCAAGGCCAACAAGGATTTCGACATGCTGATCCTGCCGAACCGGCACCACGGCTATGGCGAGGATTCGTCGTACGTGACGCGCCGGCGCTGGGACTGGTTCGTGGAGCATCTCGCCGGCGACACGCCGCCGCACCAATTCCGGGTTCCCGCTCCGGATGCGGGGAAGTAGGCGCCGGGTTCGACTCCAGTCGCCACCGAAGCGCTGCAGCGGCCGACGTGGCGCCCTTGATGTGCGGCTTCGCGCCATGTTGATGGCGTCTTGTCTTTGCGGGGTGTAACGATATAACATTACGCGCCCGCCGCGGCCCGATGCATGGGCTCCGGCGACGGATCACTTCCGCACTGGCCGGATTGGCACCGTGCCGTCCCGCAAGAGAACCGACCTGGATGATCAAGCTTTCGCCGCCCCGAGCCTTGCGTGCATTCACGGTCGCGCTGGCCGCGGCGTCGTTGATGCTTGCCGGCTGTGCGGCCGGGCCGAACTTCAAACCGCCGGCGCCGCCATCCGTTTCGACTGCGCGCTCGCTGACGACAACGGCAGCGACGCAGGGCGTGGCCGGTGGCGCTGCGCAGGCTTTCACGCAGGGCGGCGACATTCCGGGTGACTGGTGGACGCTGTTCCGCTCGCCGCAGCTGGATGCGCTGATCGTGCGCGCACTGAAGAACAACCATGACCTCGGGGCTGCAAAGGCCGCCCTGCGGGTCGCGCACGAGGACATGCTGGCGCAGCGCGGATCGTTCGTTCCCGCCGTATCCGTCGGTCTCGCTGCCAGCCGCCAGAAAGATCCGTCGGCCGCGCTGGCGCCGGTGCCGAGCAACAACGCGTATCTGTACAGCCTGTTCACGCCGCAGCTTTCGATTTCCTATTCGCCGGACCTGTTCGGCCTGAACCGTCGCACGCGCGAGTCGCTCGAGGCGCAGGAGCAGGCAGCGCGCTTCCAGATGATCGCCGTGTGGACCACGCTGACTTCGAACGTGGTGCTGACGGCGGTGCAGGAAGCGGCGCTGCGCGAACAGGTCGAGGCCACACGCAAGCTGGTAGATCTGGAGAAGCGCAGCCTCGCGATCCTGGAACTCCGGTTGGGGAAGGGCGACGCCAGCAAGCTCGACGTGGCCGCGCAGCAGTCGCAATTGGCGCAAACCGAAGCCGGGCTGCCGGCGCTGGTGAAGCAACTGGCGGCGACGCAGCACACGCTGGCGGTGCTGGTCGGCGCATTTCCGGGCACCGTGTCGGCGCAGACGTTCGCGCTGTCCGATCTGCATCTTCCCGAAACCTTGCCCGCAAGCCTGCCATCGACGCTGGTTGCGCAACGTCCGGACGTGCGCCAGGCGCGCGCCAACCTGCACGCGGCGAGTGCCGCGATCGGCATCGCGGCGGCCGAGCGCCTGCCGCAGATCCAGCTCAGCGCGGATGCCGGCAGCACCGCGCTTGCGATCTCGAAAGTGTTCGGGTCGGGCACCGGCTTCTGGGGCATCGCCGCGTCCCTTGCCGGGCCCATCTTCGAGGGCGGCCAACTGATGCACCAGGAACGCGCGGCCAAGGCGGCCTACGTCGAAGCGGCCGAACAATATTGTGGGACGGTACTGGCCGCATTCCAGAACGTCGCCGACACGCTGGTCGCGCTGCACCAGGACGCCAGGGCATTGCAGTCCGCCGCGCAGGCGGGGCGCGCCGCGAAGACCACGCTGGATTTGTCGCAACTGCAGCTGAAGCGCGGCTACATCGGCACGTTCGAATTGTTGGCGGCGCAGCAGTCGTACCAGCAGGCACGCATCGCGCTGGTCGAAGCCGAAGCAAGCCGCTTTGCCGACACCGCGGCCCTGTACCAGGCGCTCGGCGGCGGATGGTGGCATCACCCGGAATTGGGCAAGCAATGAGCATGACTACACGAACGTTTCGAGCGGGCGCGGGTTTTCGTGCGCGACCCTGCAAATCTTTTGAAGTATTTCCGGACGGGGCCACGCAGCGGGCGCGATCAATCCATGTCGATCTTGCATGGCAACGTCCCGGATTGCGCACGGGCATTGCAATGGCGGGATTGTTCGTGCTTGTCGCACTCGCCGGCTGCTCCGGCAAACCGGCGCAGAGGCAAAGTTCCACCACTCCGCACAACGTGACGCTGACGAAGGCGCAGCAATCCGGCCTCCGCGTCGTCACGGTCGAGCCGGTGCAATACCACGCCGCGGTCACGACCACCGGCGTGGTGGACTTCGACCGCGATCGGGCGGCCGACATCGTGGCCCCTTTTTCGGGTGCGGTCACGAAGGTGCTGGTGACACTCGGACAGCACGTCGCCAAAGGGCAGGCACTGGCCGAGGTTGACTCGGCCGATTTCGCCGCGGCGGCAGGCGCCTACCGCAAGGCCGTGCTGGCGGCGCACGCCGCCGACGCGGTCGCGGCCAATGACCGCGCGCTGTACGCGCACCAGGCGATTTCGCAGCGCGAGAACGCGCAGGCCCAGGCCGATGCCGCGGGCGCCGACGCCGACCGCGATGCTGCGTTGCAGACGCTGGCGGCATTGCACATGGACGCGAAGGCCATCGCCGCCATTCGGGACGGCAAGCCGGTTTCCGGCGGGCGCGGCGTGATCCGCGCGCCGATCGCGGGCACCCTGGTGGCGAAATCCATTGCGCCGGGGCAAACCCTGGCCGCCGGGGCGACACCGTGCTTCACGGTTGCCGATACATCGAAGATGTGGGTGATGGCGAATGTCTTCGGCGACGACGTGGCGCGCGTGGGGGCCGGCGATTCCGCAAGCGTGGATCCCGGCGCCGGCGAAAAACCGATGGGGGGTACCGTCACCAACGTGGGCGCGGTGGTCGATCCCGACAGCCGGTCGGTGCAGGCGCGGGTGCTGGTTGACAACCCCGCCGGCGTGCTGAAGAAACAAATGTACGTGATGGTGCACATTCATTCACGCGATGCGCGTCGGGGTTTGTTGATTCCGGTTTCCGCGGTGCTGCGCGACGACGAAAACCTGCCGTTCGTGTACGTGGTGGACTCCGACGGCAGCTATGCACGCCGGTCCATTGCCCTCGGCAGGCGCATCGGCGACCGCTTCGTGATTCCCGACGGGCTTCGCGCCGGTGACAAGGTGGTCGCGGACGGTTCGATCTTCCTGCAGTTCATCCAGTCGCAATGAACGCGCAAGCATTGGCAGGCGAAGCGCCGCGCAAGCCGTCGCTCATCAACCGCGTCGTGGCGTTCTCGCTGGAGCAACGCCTGTTGATCGTGCTGCTGTCCCTGGGCATGGCGGCGGCCGGTGTATGGGCATGGAAGGTCCTGCCGATGGACGCGTATCCGAACCTGTCGTCGCCGATGGTCGACATCGTCGCGCAATGGCCGGGGCATTCGGCGGAAGAGGTCGAACAACAGATCACCGTGCCGATGGAACTCGGCATGAATGCGATCCCGGGCCTCGTCACCAAACGTTCGATCTCGCTGTACGGATTGTCCGACGTCACGCTCACGTTTTCCGACGACACGGACCGCTATTTTGCCCGCCAGCGCGTCTACAACCGTCTTCCGGGGATCGACCTGCCTGATGGCATCACGCCCGACGTCGGGCCGATGTCGCCGCCGTCGGGACTGGTCTACCGCTACGTGCTGCAGAGTACCGACCGCTCGCCGATGCAGTTGAAAACGCTGCAGGACTGGGTGATCGCGCCGCAATACCGCTCGGTACCGGGGGTCGCCGACGATTCGGGTTTCGGTGGCGGCACCATGCAATATCAGGTGTTGCTGGATCCGGTGAAGATCGCCGGGCTGGGACTCAGCGTGTCGCAGGTCGAAGCCGCGCTCGCCGCCAACAACAGCAATGGCGGCGGCGGCTTCTACCAGCAGGGTGGGCAGTTCTTCTACGTGCGCGGCCTCGGGCGCATCAAGACGCCCGCGGACATCGGCGACATCGTGCTGGCGGTGCACGACGGCACACCGGTGCTGGTCAAGGATGTCGCCGAGGTGAAGGTCGGCATTGCGCCCCGTCTCGGCGAGTTCGGTTACATGCACCGGGACGACGCGGTGGAAGGCGTGATCCTGGCGCTGACCGGCTCGAAGACCGAAGACGTGTTGAAGCGGGTCGAAGCCAAGACTAAGGAGCTGAATGAGACGATCCTCCCCAGGGACGTGAAGATCCACCCGTTCTACGATCTGACCACGCTTATCGACCAGACCAAGGGCGTGGTGATGCACAACCTCACGCTCGGACTGGTGCTGGTGATAGGCGTGCTGGTGTTCTTCCTGTACGACCTGCGCGCCGGGCTGATCGTCGCGGTGACGGTACCGATGGCGCTGCTGTTCGCGTTCCTTTGCCTCGACTTGAAGAATGCATCCGCCAATCTGCTTTCGATCGGGGCAGTGGATTTCGGCATCCTCGTGGATGGTGCGATCTTCATGGTCGAGAACATCTTCCGCGAGCTGGGGGCGCGGCGCGGCACCGAATACGAGATCCGGGAAGTGATCCTCTCCGCGGCCGCCGAAATCGACCGGCCGCTGGTGTATGCCGTCGCGGTGATCGTTGCCAGTTTCCTGCCGATCTATTTCCTCACGGGACCGTCCGGCACGCTGTTCAAGCCGATGGCCGACACCATGATCTTCGCGCTGGTCGGCTCGCTCGTCGTCACGCTGGCGCTGTTGCCGGTGTTGTGCGGCATCTTCTTGCGCCGTGGCGTACGCGAGCGACACAACGCGATCTACGAAAAATTCAAGGCGTGGTACGTGGGCGCGCTCGATCGCGCGCAACGCGTGCCATGGCGGGTGACCGCCGTGTCGGTCGTGCTGCTGGGGCTCACCTTCCTGATGATGCAGGGAATCGGCGCCGAGTTCATGCCCAACCTCGACGAGGGCGCACTGTGGGTGCGCGCGACGATGCCGTACACCATCTCGTTCGAGAAGGCATCGGAAATCTCGCCGGAAATCCGCAAGGTGCTGATGTCGTTCCCCGTCGTCACCACGGTGACGTCGGAACTCGGCCGCCCGGACGACGGTACCGATTCGACGGGGTTCTTCAATGACGAATTCCTCGTCGGCCTGAAGCCGTACGCGGCATGGCACGGCGCGTACCGCGACAAGCAGGACCTGATCGCGGCGATCGACAAGAAGCTCGAAAGATTCCCGGGCATCCAGTTCAACTTCACCCAGCCCGCCGAGGATGCGGTGGACGAAGCCGAAACGGGCCTCAAGAGCGCGCTGGCCGTGAAGCTGTACGGCCCCAGCCTGCAGGTGCTGCAGAAGGAAGGCAAGGCCATCAAGGCGGTGATGGAAAAGGTGCGCGGCATCACCGACATCACGCTGGTGCACGAACTTGGCCAGCCCAACCTTGCAATCGAGATCGACCGCGCGAAGATCGCGCGGTACGGCCTCAATGTCGACGACATCAATGGCCTGGTCAATGCCGCGATCGGCGGCGACGTCGCGACCCAGGTGGTGCAGGGTGACAAGCAGTTCGACCTGGTGGTGCGCCTGCAGCAGCGTTTCCGCGACAACCCGACGGAGATCGGCGACATTCCCGTGGCGACGCCCGGTGGGCAGCAGATTCCGTTGAAGGAGCTCGCCAGCATCAAGGTGGAGAATGGCGCCTCGTTCATCTATCGCGAGAACGGGTCGCGCTATATCGGCGTGCAGTTCTCGGTGGCGGGGCGCGATCTCGCAGGCGCCGTGAACGATGCGATCGCCCAGGTCGCGAAGCAAGTGAAACTGCCGCAGGGCTATCGGCTCGAATGGGGCGGCGAATACAAGGAATACACCGCGTCGCGCGAGCAGATGCGGGTGGTCCTGCCGCTGACGGTGGTGCTGATCTTCGGTCTGTTGTTCGTGCTGTACGGCAACTTCAAGTTCCCGTTGATCACGGTGCTGGGCGTGCTGCTGTCGGCGCCTTTCGGCGCGGTGTTCGCGATGTGGATCACGGGTACGCCGTTCTCGGTGTCGTCCGGCATCGGGTTCATCGTGCTGTTCGGCGTGTCGGTGCTGACGGGGGTCGTCTATATTTCCTGCGCAAACGAATTGCGATTGGGCGGGATGGACATGCTGCAGGCCGCGCAGGAAGCAGCGGTAGTGCGATTGCGTGCGATCCTGATGACCGCGCTGGTCGCGGCGCTGGGCCTGCTGCCGGCGGCGATCGCACACGGTGTCGGCACCGACTCGCAGCGCCCGTTCGCGCTGGTGATCGTGGCCGGCATGATGTCACGCCTCGCGATCGGCATCTTCGTCATGCCGGCCTTGTACAAGCTGGTGGCACGCCAGGGCGATCGCCTGCAGGTGTGAACGCAGACGTGCGCAGCCCGGCATTCGGTTTTCGACAAAAACGGGCGCCATGCGGCGCCCGTCGTGAGGCAATACGTCGCGTCAACTCAGAAACGGTATTCCAGATTCGCGGAATAAACCTTGGTGTCGACGTCGGCGCCGTCCTTCTTGATCTGGAAGTAGTCGAAGTTCACGCCGAGGCTCCAGTGGCGGTTGAAATCGATGCCGGTACCGACGCCGCCGTACCCGTTCACGCCGTTGGCACTGTAGGAGTAACGGGTGGTGGTGCCGGTCGCGTCGGTGATGTCGGCCCGCAGGTCGACGATCCACTTGAAGAGCCCGGCGCGGGCAGAGATGTACCATTTCTCGGTGGGATTGAAATGGCCGTCGAGGCCGAGTGTCCAACCTTTACCGGAGACGCTCCCGCGGTCGCCGGCGTCGTCGCGCTGCGAGATGCCGCCGAGGTCGACGTAACCGCCTTCGATCCCGATGAACCGCGACCGCCAGCCGGCATTGATCTGGTAGCTGGTATCCGATTCGGTGCCGGACAGCCCGGCGTACGAGGCTTTGTAGTGCGCGCTGCCCGCACCCCCGTTGATGAACCAGCCGGTAAGGTCCTTGGCCTGCGCGCCGGTTGCAAGGCACGCCCCCGCCACGCACAGCGCAAGCGCCGTGAACTTCTTTTGCATGTTGTTCTCCCTGATTGACGGATGTCGGCGTCACGCCGATACCGGCCCCCTGATGCGGCGGGCAGCGATTCTATCAGGCTGGTCCAGCGCGCCTTTCTGAACTTTTGCAACGGCGCACGTCCGATGCCGTCCCCGGGGCTCCCGGCATCGCCGGAATCCGCGTGATGCCGTGGCCGCGCCGTCCGTCCATCCATCGCGCGACGGCGTATGCTGGTGTTGCAAACAACGACGTGCGGTGGCGACAGCGCCCGCATCGCCACTCGCCGTCGACGACGGTGGGCATTCACATGACTTCCAATCCATCCAGCCACGACGTCCCTGTGCGGGAACGCACGGCCGGCGATCGCGCCTCCACGCTGCCGCTCGATTCCGTCCGTGCCTCCCATGAAAAGCGCGAGCGCCTGCTCGACGAGGCACTCATGGAGACGTTCCCCGCCAGCGATGCACCATCCTGGACAATGGGCGTTTCGCACGTGAGCACGCTGCGTCATTGATCGGTTCACGGATCGCCGGCGGCCGAGCCCCGTCGGGTGGCCGCGTGCGTGCGCGCCCGTACTCCTGACACGCAACCCCCATCGGCTTTGTCGCGGCGGCCGCCGTGCCCCTTGCGGAGGCCGCCCGGACGGGCATGGCTATAATGGCCGGCCGCGGCGGGGATGCGCCGCGTGGGGTGCGCCACAGGAGAGAGCGATGCCATCGGGAGGTTCCGGCGAACGTCACGCTGCACGCACCGCATGGCTCTGCCGCGGCGGCCGCATGGGACTGTTCGCTGCAGTCGCGTGCGCCAGCGGTGCCGGCTTCGCGCAGGGGTCACTCCAGGATCTCGGCAAGCTTTCGTTGCAGGACCTCGGCAGGATCGTCGTGACATCGGTGGCCAAGCATCCGCAGATGCTGGCCGACTCGCCGGCGGCGGTGTACGTGATCTCCCACGACGACATCATGCGATCCGGCGCCCGCTCGTTGCCGGAGATGTTGAGGCTGGCGCCGAATCTCGGTGTGATGCAGCTCAGCCCGAGCAATTACATCGTCACGTCCCGCGGTCTCAGTGGCAACCAGGCGGCGCAGAATTTCCCGAACAAGCTGCTGGTGCTGATCGATGGGCGCAGCGTCTATTCGCCGTTGTATTCGGGGATTTCGTGGGACACGCTGTACGTGCTGCCCGAGAACATCGACCGGATCGAGGTGATCAGCGGCCCGGGCGGCGCGTTGTGGGGCGCCAATGCGGTCAACGGCGTCATCAACATCATCACCCGCGCGGCAGCCGAAACGCAGGGCGGGCTGGTCGAGTTCGGCTGGGGCAACGAAGGCCGGTCCGCGTCGCTCCAGTACGGGGGCGCGCTGGGCCAAAGGGGCCGGTATCGCATCTACGCACACGATTTTCGCCGGCGGTCCTTCGATTCGCTCGACGGTAGTGACGCGCGCAACGGCTGGACGGCGCCGCAGGCGGGGTTCCGCATGGACTGGGATTCGGGCGCGAGCGATGCGTTCACCGCCCAGGGCGACATCTTCGATGCCCGCACCGACCAGATCGATGCGCCGGATTACCGCACGGCCGGGGTGAACGTGCTGACGCGTTGGCGACACGCATTCGATGGCGGCTCGCATCTCCAGTTGCAGGGGTACTACTCCCATGACCGGAGTTGGGACGCCTTGTCGGCGGGCGCGGTCATGCTGACCACCTGGGATGTCGAAGCGCAGCACGATTTCCGAATCGGCGACGTGCACCACGTCACCTGGGGCGTGGGCGACCGCGTCTACCACTATCGCCTGTCACCGGACATCCGTGCGGACGGTTCGCTGATGTGGGATCCGGCGGTCAACACGCAAAGCCTGTCCAACGTTTTTGCCCAGGATCAACTTGCGCTGGGCACGCGCGCCCGGCTGACGCTCGGCATCAAGGCCGAACACGATCCGTATTCCGGCCTGTCGTGGATGCCGAGCGCGCGTTTTTCCTGGAAGGCAAAGGATGGCATGCTGCTGTGGCTGGCCGCATCGCGCGCGGTACGCACGCCGACCGCCTTCGATGAGGACGTCATCGAGATCTCCAATACCCCGGCCGGTCCTTTACGCGTCCTCAACGGCGATCCGGATTACCGCACCGAAAAACTCACCGCCTACGAGGCCGGCCTGCGCACCCAATGGGCCACCCGCGCGACCTTGTCGGTTTCCTTTTACTACAACGTCTATGACGACCTGCGCAGCGTCGAATTCTCCCCGACGGTATTGCCTCTGGTGTGGGGCAACGGCATGCGGGGTCACACCTATGGCGTCGACATGTGGGCCGGCTATTCGGTCGCCGACTGGTGGAAGCTGAGTGCCGGCCTGTCGAAAGAACGCGAGCATTTCGGTTTCAAGCGGGATTCGGCGGGCTTTTATGGCCAGGCGGAGGCCGGCAATGATCCGCGTCATCGCGCTTTCCTGCGTTCGTCCATGAACCTCGGCGCGCGCTGGCAGTTGGATGCCGATTTGCGGGACGTGGGGGAACTGCCGGATCCGCGCGTACCGGGCTACACGGAACTCAACGCGCGCCTGGGCTGGGTGCCGAATGACCGTTGGGAACTGTCGTTGTCCGGAATGAACCTGTTGCATCCATGGCACCAGGAATACGTGGCTGCTTACGCGAATCGCATAGGACGGACTTTTTTCCTGGACGCGCGGTTCAAGTTTTGACGACCTTCCGGCCACCCGACGTCCGTGCGATGACCCCATCCGTTCCTCGTCGACTCCGCCCCGCGCAAGCCGCCACGGCCGGGCAGGCGGGCCCATGCCCGGCGCCGCGTCCCCGGCGGTGGCCAGGCGTGGCAAAATGCGCGCTGGCGATGCTGCTGATGCTGCCCTTCGCCACACTGCCCGCACTCCCGCCGCAGCCTGCAATATCACTCGAATACGCGGTGAAGGCCACCTATCTCTACAAGCTGGCGCCCTTCGTGAATTGGCCGCCCGGCACGTTCAACTCCCCGGATGCGCCATTCGATATCTGCGTCGTGGGTCCTGATCCATTCGATGATTTTCTCGAGAAGGCGGTCAGCGGGCACTCGTTCGGAACGCACCCGTTCCGGATCCAGAGAATGGAAACGATCGGCAGCGGCGACGACTGCCAGATCGCCTTCATCGGCTACGTCCAGCCGGAAAAAATACGCGAAGCGCTGCAGGCGTTGCACGGCCGGCCGGTCCTCACGGTGACCGATTCGCGGCAGGCGGACTTCGCGGGGAGCATCGTGCACTTCGTGGTGCGTCGCGGCCACGTGCGATTCGAGATCGACAATGCCGCGGCAACGCGCAACCACCTCGTGATCAGCTCCAAGCTCCTGAACCTGGCCTTGGCGGTAAAGGGAGCCGGGTAACGATGGAACCACGCTTCCACGGTTCGGTACTGCTGCGGCCGGTCACCATCGTCGCTTCGGTGCTGTTGTTGTTGCTGGTGGGCACGGTCGCGATGGTGTACCAGTTCCGGACGGCCGGCGAGGAGCGCTTGCGCCAGATCACCGCGCAAGCCAACACGCTCGCCGCCAGCGTCACCGCGGCGGTGGCCTTCGACGACCGTGCCGCCGCCCGCGAGTACATCCACGCGCTGATGCTGGATCCGCGCCTCGAGGCTGCTGCGGTCTACGACGAATCCGGCCACCTCATGGCGGGCGACCAGCGGCCCGGCAGTGAACCCATCGTCCCCACCAAGGTCCCGGCGCAGCGATACGGAAGAAGTCCGCTGCTGGTGGCGGTTCCGGCACGCCAGGGCAGCACCATCGTCGGCAGCGTCTGGGTACGCGCGGCGCCGACACCCTGGACCATGCGCCTGGCGCGTGTCAGCGGTGTCGCGCTTTTGACGATCATGGCCGTGGTGATGCTTTCGCTGCTCGGATTGGCGCAGCGCATGCTGGCGCGTGCGAACGCCGACGCACACCGGCGCGCGGAGGAGCTGACGGAGGCAAACCTGCGCCTGATCGCGGAAATGGAACAACGCTCGCGCGCCGAGGAAGCCCTGCGCCAGAGCCAGAAGATGGAGGCGGTGGGCCAGCTTTCCGGCGGCATCGCGCACGACTTCAACAATGTGCTGATGATCGTCAAATCGGCGCTCGTGCTGCTGGAAAAGCGGCTGACCCAGAGCGTCTCGGCCATCGAACAATTCGCCGAGGTAGCGCGCGCCCGACTGGCCGCCGGTGAGCAGCAGGACGCCGCCGGATTGCTGCAGGTGCTGGAAAACGGCCTCGCGCTGGTCGCCGAGGGCAAAGCCCGCCGGCAGCAGATCGGGCGTTATCTGGAAACCGCCAACGGCGGCATCGACAAGGCTGCGGATCTCACCCGCCGCCTGCTGGCGTTTGCGCGGAAGCAGCCGCTGTCCGCCCGCTCGGTGCGCCTGGACGACCTGATCCGGGATATCCAGCCGCTGCTGGAGCATTCGGTGGGACCGGATGTGCAAATCCGTTACCAGCTGGCCTCGCGTTGGCACGTTTTGTGCGATGTCAATCAAATGGAGAATGCGATCCTCAATCTCATCATCAACGCGCGCGATGCGATGCCCGAAGGCGGGCGGATCACCATCAGCACTGCGGACGTGCGCGTCGATGCGGATGAATCACCCGGCCAGAAGGTGGTCGACCAGGTGCGGCTGCGGGTTGCCGACAATGGCACCGGCATGACCGAAGAAGTGCGCAGCCGGGCGATGGACCCTTTCTTCACGACCAAGCCCGTCGGCAAGGGTACCGGCCTCGGGCTCAGCACCATCCTCGGCTATGTGCTGCAATCGAACGGACGGCTCAGCATCGACAGCGAAGTGGGCGTCGGGACGTCCGTCGATATCGTGTTGCCGCGCGAACTCAGTGCCGTTTCGACGGAGGTGGCGTGATGCCGGTTGCGGAGGTGAAGGTTGCGCGCCTGCTGGTTGTCGAGGACGAGGAGTTCCTGCGCGAAGTGGTTGCCGAGAGCCTCGAGGAAACCGGCTACGAGGTGGTTGCCGTGGGTGACGGAAGCGCCGGCCTGGCGATGCTGGAATCGGATTCGACGTTCGACGTATTGGTCAGCGACATCCGCCTGCCGGGTCTGAGCGGATATGAACTTGCCGCCGCCGGCAAGGCGCTGCAGCCGGAATTGAAGGTGATCCTGATGACCGGCTACGCCCCCAGCCTGCCTCCCGAGCTGAAATCGGCGGTCTACCAGGTGCTGCAGAAGCCGTTCCGCATCGACTGCCTCGCCGGCGTGGTGGCTGCCGCGCTCGCCGGCACCGAAAGTTAGCTCGTTCGGTTGCGGAAACGCCACGGCGCAGCGCCCGAACGGGCAGCGGATGGACCGGCTTCCCGCGCCGCCCCGTCGCCGGTGCGCGAATGAAACGAGTGGATGGATGAAACGCCTTTCCGAGGCAGGCCTTGTGCGATGCCGCGTAGGCTCTTCCGTGTCGAGACCCTTGCGCCTGCGGGGACGATTCGCTGGCGGCAGAAGGCGCATCGTCGTGATCGACCATCGCGCGAGCCATCGGCATCCCGCAGGCATCGCTGGCACACCGGACCGGCTTTCGGCGCGGCAGGTGCTCCGTTATCCCCGGATTCTCGGTGGTGCCCAGGAGAGGACTCGAACCTCCACGGTTTTACCCGCTAGTACCTGAAACTAGTGCGTCTACCAATTCCGCCACCTGGGCAGGTGTGCGCCGTGGCGCCAGGCGCCAGCGAGCCGCGTAAGATAGCCGCTGGGAGTCTCGCCTGTCAATGTTCTGCCGACCCCGGCGGCTCGACGTGGCAGCGTAAGCATCCCGTTTCGGGTGCGGTCATCTGACGCGGGACGGTACGAATGGTCGTGCCGCGGTCAACGTTCGGAGGATGCGATGAACAAGCGAATCGTGGGTATGCTGGTATCCGGTGCCGTGGCGGCCTTGATCGCGTTGCCTGGCCTGGCGGCCCTGAAGCCGGGGGCGGCGGCGCCCGACTTCACGGCGATGGCGAGCCAGGCGGGCAAGGACTTCAGCTTTTCGCTGAAGCAGGCGCTCGCGAAAGGCCCGGTGGTGGTCTACTTCTACCCTGCGGCGTACACCGGTGGCTGCGATCTCGAAGCGCATACCTTCGCGACCGAGAAGGACAAGTTCACGCAGGCTGGCGCCACCATCATCGGCGTGTCGGCCGATTCGATCGAGCGCCTCAACCAGTTTTCCGCCGATCCCAAGTACTGCGCGGGGAAATTTGCGGTGGCGTCCGATCCGGACGGAAAGATCGCGACGCAATACGACCTGACGATGATGCCACCCCAGAAAGGCGTCACGGACGTGGAGGGCAAGCCGGTAACCCATGGCTTCTTCCCCCGTACCACGTTCGTGATCGACCGGCAGGGCAGGATCGTGTCGACGTTTTCGTCGAAGGAAGACAACCTGACGCCTGACCAGCATGTGAAGCGGTCGCTGGCCATCGTCCAGCGGATGCACGCCGGCAAGGCAATGTAAAGTAAGCCGCGCGGGCCCGGGCACCCGCCGCCCGGGCTTGCGTTCGCGGCCATTCTGCGTGAGTCTGGCCTCCGCGGAAACGGGCGTCGCATGGGTCGGGAGGCCTCATGGTCGACTGCAGCGAGATGCCGGCCGGATGTTCCACCGACGCCTTGTTCGTCGAGGTCTACGAGCGCCTGAAATCCATGGCCTCGCGGCGGCTCTCGAGCCAGCGACGCAACGGCACGCTGGGTACCACCGAACTGGTGCACGAGCTTTACCTGCGCATGGGCGATCGACCCGCCCTGCAATTCCGGGAACCGGCGCAGTTCTTCGCCTACGCCGCCCGTGCGATGCGCCATCTGTTGATCAACCGCGCGCGCGACCGCCTGCGGTTGCGCGCGGGCGGCCAGTGGAATCGCGTCACGCTGGACGACCGCGACACCCAACTGGCCATCGCCACGGCCGAGCAGGCGCTGGCGCTGGACGCCGCGCTGGAGGCCCTGGAGCAAAACGACCCCCGCGCGGCCAAGGTCGTCGAACTTCGTTATTTCGCGGGCCTGAGCCTGGAGCAGGTCGCCGCCACCCTGGGGCTCACCCGACGCACGATCGATCGCGATTGGCGTTTCGCGCGCGCATTCATCAAGTCGCATCTGGAATGATCGGCGCGTCGCAAACGGCGTGCAGGCGGGGTTTATGGATGGAGTCGCTCCAGGAATGAAAGGCCGTTCGCGGCACACCCGGCGAAGCGCGGCTCCGCGAACCCGAAACATGGGCAAGGATTCGATGCACTTCGACTTGCACCTTCGTGGGCAAGGGCAAGCGATCTTGGCAAGCTTGGTGGAATGAGCGGAGAGTAGCCGCGGTGGAATCGACCCCCACGCTTCGCGACCTGTTCGAGCAGGCGCTGTCGCTGCCGCCCGACGCGCGTGCGTACTTGCTTGGCGAGCGCTGCAGCGATCCGGCCGTGCGCGCGGAACTGGAACGGATGCTGGCAGCCGATGCGGAGCAGGATGATTGGCTGGCCGAGAGCGACGCTGCCAGCGCTGCGCAAACGATCGGGGAAACCGAGGACGTCGAGCCGCTGCCGGCGGGCAGCCGCATCGGTCCGTTCCAGTTGCTGGAGGTGCTGGGGGAGGGCGGCTCGTCGACGGTGTTTCGCGCGTTTCGCGACGTGGAGGGCGTGCGTCAGTTCGTCGCGATCAAGCTGTTGGCGCGTGGCCTGTATACCGCCGAAGCGCGGCGCCGGTTCCGTCACGAGCGCGAAGCGCTGGCGCGCCTGCGCCACCCAGGCATCGCCCGGCTGATCGAGGGCGGCATCGCTGACAACGGCCTTGCCTACATCGCGTTGGAACTGGTCGAAGGCAAGCCGATCACGGTGTATGCGCAGGAACACGCACTGTCGGAACGCCAACGCCTGACGCTGTTCCTGCGGGTATGCCGGGCCGTCGAATCCGCGCACCGTGCGCTGATCGTGCATCGCGACCTGAAACCCTCCAACGTGCTGGTCACCGCCGAAGGAGAAATGAAGCTGCTGGATTTCGGCATCGCCAAGTTGCTGGACGACACCGAGGATGCCACCCGCACGCACCACCACGCCCTGACGCCCGCCTACGCCGCGCCCGAACAGTTCACCCCCGGCGCCATCACCACCGCGACCGACGTCCATGCGCTCGGGGTGCTGCTGCGTGAACTGTTGACCGGCGAGCGTGACGCAGTCGGGCAGGCGCGCACGGCAGGTGGGATGTCCATGCACGTGAGGCCACCGCAGCCGAAGCGTGCCCGCAAGTTGCGCGGCGACCTCGCGAATATCGTCGCCAAGGCCACCGCGCCGGAACCGGAGCGCCGCTATGGCTCCGGTGGTGCGCTGGCCGAGGACATCGAGCGCCATCTCGACAGCCTGCCGGTGCGCGCGCATCCGCCATCGCGCTGGTACCGCGCCGGCCGCTTCGCCGCCCGCCATCGCGGCGGCGTGGCGATCACGGCGATCCTGTTGGTGGCGGTCCTGGCCTCGCTGTCGATCGCGCTGTGGCAGGCGCACGTGGCGCGCCAGCAGGCCGCGCGTGCCAACACAGTGCGCGACTTCGTCGAGAGCCTGTTCGCCCCCGTGCGTTACGGCATCGCTGCCTCGAAGCAGCCCAGCCTGACGGAACTGCTGTCACGTGGCGTCGCGAAACTGGAACACTCGCCGCAACTGGGGGCGGGCGAACGGGTCGATCTGCTGGCGATGTTTTCGCGGCTGTACGAGAACCTCGGCGACATCCCGCAATCGCGGAAGCTGGCGGATCAGGCGGTCGCGTTGTCGGAACGCGTATTGCCGTCATCGGACATCAACGCGATTCGTGCACTCACGGCGCGCGGCTATGCCGCGGTGCGCGACGAGGACTATGAGGCGGGCGCGGCCGACCTGCGCCTTGCCCATCGGCGCATGCAGGCGCAGGGCATCCACGGCGAAGCACTGATCGACCTGCTGGAACCGCTGGGGGCGGTGGAAAACATCGAGGGCCATGGCGAGGCCGCGCTGCAGCTGGCGCAGGAGGCGCTGAAGGAAAGGATCGCCACCTGGGGGCCGGACGATTCCCGCGTAGGTGTCGGGTACAACGATGTCGCTTCCGCGCTCGAAGGACTGGAGCGCTACGGTGAAGCCATCCCGATGTGGGAAAAGACGTATCGGTTCGAAGTCGCGCACTTCGGTCCCGACAGCAATGAAACCACGCTGGCGTTGGCCGGATGGGCGTCGGCCGAGTGGCGCGCCGGCCATTGGACCGAGGCGCACCATCTGTTCACGCGTGCCTTGGCGATGTACGCGCGCATCGGCGGCAAGCCGCAGGTCACGCGGGTGTACGCGGCGCAGAAGGCGTGCGTGCTGGACGGCACGCGGGCGGATCGTGCTTCGGCAGCGAAGGATTGCGCATTGGCGCAGAAGCTGTCCGCCGAGGGGTTCGGAGCGGACACGCCGCTGCACGGTGATTCGCTGGAAGCCACCGCGTTCGGCGAGATCGAGGCGGGCAACTTCGATCGCGCGAAGGCGTTGCTGGAACGGGCCCGCACGCTGTACGGCACCGATCCTGCCAACCGGATGCGCATCGGCCGCGTGGACAGCGAACTGGCCGGCATCGCCCTGCTGGAGGGCCATCCGGCGCCGGCCCGCGATTTGCTGCCGGGTGCGATCAAGGGATTGCGCACGCGCAGGTGGAAGGTACCGCCGTTGATTGCCGAAGCGCGGTTGCTGCTTGCGTGCGCGCAGGCACCGGCATCGTCATGCCCGGACGGCCTGCAGGCGACAATCGAGCAGGATTTCGCCGCCGTTTCCGGGCGTGGCGATCCGATGCTGTTGTGGGCGCACACATTGCTGGCGCAGGTGGAACTGCTGCATCGCCGACCGGAGGTCGCGCGCGCGCAGCTGGCCGATGCGATCCGGCGCGCCAGCGCCGAATTGCAACCTTCGCACCCGCGTCGTGTGGCTGCGCAGTTGTGGCTCGCCCTCGCCATGGCACGGGCGGGCGATTGCACGGGCGCCACCAGGCAGGCGCAGGCGGCGCGCGCGATCATCGATGCGAACGGCCTTGCAGTGCATCCGGAACTCGCCCGTGCGCGGGTCGAACTTCGCCATCCCGCGGGATCGTGCGGAATCCTGATGAAGTGATCCCCGCCGTCGTTTTCCGCAGGCGCGAACGCATGTCGCAATTGCCTTCGGAACGGTGTTCTTCCTGATGCCCATCCGCATAGGGAGAACAGCGCGATGTTCGATCGACATTCGCCGCGGTCAGGCGGCCACTTCCGTTCGATTGCTGCAGTGGTTTTGCTGGGCGTGGCTGGCGGCGGTCTCGCGCAGCAGGCCGCGATGCCCTCCCATGTGGATGGGCTTGTCACGCGCGATCCCTCGGGGTGGCTGCAGACCAGCACGCCGACGGGCCGCATTGACAAGCACAACCCGTTCTTCCGGAGCCTCGGCAGCAATGGGCGTTCGTGCGATTCCTGCCATCGCCAGGCCGAGGGTTGGACGATTTCGGCCGCCGAGGTCCGCAAGCGTTTCAGGATGACGCGCGGCACCGATCCCATCTTCCGTCCGGTCGATGGCGCCAATTCACCGTTGGCGGATGTGTCCACGCCGGCTGCGCGTGCGGCGGCCTATTCGATGCTGCTCGATCACGGCGTGATCCGGGTGAGCCTGCCGATCCCGGCCGGTGCGGAGTTCAAGCTGACCGCGGTGGACGATCCGTATGGCTACGCCAGCGCACAGGCGCTTTCGCTGTTCCGGCGCCCGCTGCCCGCAACCAACCTGATCTGGGACACCGCGGTGATGTGGGATGGCCGCGAGACCTACCTCGCGTTCAAGCCGCCGATGGACGCCGGCATCAACGTCGGGGATCTTCGCCTGAGCCTCGCCTCGCAAGCCCTGCACGCGGTGCTCGGCCATGAGCAGGGGGTGCTGGCGCCCAGTCAAGCCACGCTGGATGCGATCGTCGGTTTCGAATTGCATCTCGTCACCGCGCAGTACTACGACAACCAGGCCGGACTGCTCAATGAAGACGACGGCATGGGCGGCGCCGACATCCTGGCGCTGCAGAAATTCTGGATAGGCATCAACGATTCACTCGGCAATGATCCGAGCCTCGATCCTTTCGATCCGAAGGTGATGCGGTTGTTCGACCGTTGGCGCGAACCGGGTCGGGTGCGCCGCTTCGATGCGCGCTCGATGGCGCGTGCGGCGATCGCGCGTGGCCAGGAATTGTTCAACTCGATGCCGATCAACATCACCGGCGTGGCGGGTTTGAACGACGCCACCGGCCAGCCGGTGATCCGCGGCACCTGCGGCACCTGCCACGATTCGCCCAACATCGGCAACCATTCGGTGGCCGCGCCGCTCAATATCGGCATCGCCGACGCGAGCCGTCGCACGCCAGACATGCCGCTGTACACGCTGACCAACATCAAGACGGGCCAGGTGGTGCGGACCACCGACCCGGGCCTCGCCATGCTGACCGGCAAGTGGGCGGACATCGGCAAGTTCAAGGGCCCGAACCTGCGGGGGCTCGCCGCGCGCGCGCCATACTTCCACAACGGTTCGGCCGCGACCCTGCACGACGTGGTCGACTTCTACGACACGCGTTTCCACATCGGAATGACGGAGCAGCAAAAGGACGATCTGGTGGCGTTCCTGTCGGCGCTGTGATGGACTTATCCCGTCACTCCTCACCCGGCGAAGGCCGCGACCCAGCGGCTTTCGCGCAATGCACCGAAGTGCAAAGTCGCTGGGTCCCGGATATCGCTTCGCGATTCCGGGATGACGAGCAAGAATCAGGGCTTCCGTGACGCATACCCACGTCCGCCCGGCCGTGAAGGCGAAGCGGACTTGCTTTCGCGGCCCCGCTGCGCGACGCTGATGGAATGCCAAGACGCAATCGTCCGCCGTCCCGCTCCGCGCGCAAGCCGCGCACACCGAAGCAAACCGACACGCGCAGGCGCGAGACTTCGCCGCGCGACGGCGCGAAGAAGCGGCGGCCTGCACGCAACATCGACAAGAAGCCGGGGCGCGGCTTCGTCGATCCGCACGCCGAGCGAGAAGCGCGGCGCTACGAACACCCCATCCCGAGCCGCGAGGCGATCCTCGCGTTGCTGGCCGAACGCGGCAGCCTGTTGCGCGCGGACGCGATCGCCGAGGCTTTGGGCATCCATGACGACGTCCGGCGCGAGGCCCTGGACAAGCGCCTGCGCGCGATGCTGCGCGACGGCCAGTTGCTCGAAAGCCGTCGCGGTGGCCTTGCGCCCGCCGAACGCATCGGCTTGATCGCGGGCACCGTGCTGGCGAACGCGGAGGGTTACGGGTTCCTGCGTCCGGACGAGGGGGGCGATGACCTGTATCTGTCGCCCGCGCAGATGCGGTCGGTGCTGCACGGCGACCGCGTGCTGGCGTCGGTGGTGGGTGTCGATCGGCGAGGCCGGCAGCAGGGCGCGATCCGCGAGGTGCTGGAACGCCGCGCACCGCGGCTGGTCGGGCGCGTGGTGGAAGCGCATGGCGTGGTGGTGGTCGACCCCGACGATCGTCGCCTGCACCAGGACGTGCTGATTCCGCCCGACGCACGCAATGGTGCACGGGCTGGTCAGATCGTGGTGGCGGAGATCACCGAACCGCCGACGCTGCAGCGTGGACCCATCGGCCGCATCGTCAGCGTGCTGGGCGAACGCCTGCAGCCTTCACTGATCGTGGAAATGGCGATCGAAAGCCACGGGCTGCCGCACGAATGGCCGCTCGAGGTGACGCGCGAAGCGGAAGACGTCGAGCCCAGCGTGACACGGTCCGAGTGCGAGGGCCGCGTCGATCTGCGCAAGCTGCCGTTGGTCACCATCGACGGTGCCGATTCGCGCGACTTCGACGACGCGGTGTACGCCGAGCCGGTGCGCGGCGGCGGCTTCAAGTTGATCGTCGCGATCGCGGATGTTTCGTATTACGTGCAGCCGGAAACCGCCCTGGACGAAGAGGCCTTCAAGCGTGGCACCTCGGCGTATTTCCCGGGCTTCGTGGTGCCGATGCTGCCGGAGACCTTGTCCAACGGCATCTGCTCGTTGAATCCCGACGTGGACCGGCTGTGCATGGCCTGCGAGATGCGCGTGGGCAGTGGTGGCGAAGTCACGCGTGCGAAGTTCTATCCGGCGGTGATGCGTTCGCACGCGCGGCTGACTTACGACCAGGTTTGGCAGGTCATCGGCGAGAACGATCCGGAGACGCGGCGCGCGGTGGGCAAGCTGCTGCCGCACATCGAGCAACTGCACGCGCTGTACAAGGCATTCGCCGCCGCGCGCAAGCGGCGCGGCACCATCGAATTCGAAACCAGCGAGGTCGATTACCGCCTGGACGACAACGGCGAGGTGGTTTCACTCGGCGCGCACGAGCGCAACGACGCACACAAGCTGATCGAGGAGTGCATGATCGCGGCCAACGTGCAGGCGGCGAAATTCCTTGCGAAGAAGAAGATCCCGGCACCGTTCCGCGTGCACGCACCGCCGCCCGCCGACAAGTACGAGGACCTGCTGGCGTTCCTGCGCGAATACAAGTTGAAGCTGCCGCCGCTGGCCGACGTGAAGCCGCGCGACTTCGCCGCGCTGCTCAAACGCGTGGCCGACCGCGTCGACGCCGAACTGTTCCGCAGCGTGCTGCTGCGCGCGCAAAGCCTTGCCAGCTACCAGCCCGCCAACCATGGACACTTCGGGCTGGCGCTGGACGCGTACACCCATTTCACCTCGCCGATCCGCCGCTATCCCGATTTGCTGGTGCATCGCGCGATTCGTTATGCGCTCGCGGGCGGCAAGCCGGCCGCTTACCTTTACACCGAAAGCAAGATGACGACGATGGCCGCGCACTGTTCACGCACCGAGCGCCGCGCCGAGGAAGCCGAGCGCGACGTGGACGAGCGCTACAAGTGCGCATGGATGGAAAAGCACGTCGGCGCCGAGTTCGACGGCATCATCACCGGCGTCACCTCGTTCGGCCTGTTCGTGGAACTGACCGAATCGAAGGTATCGGGACTGGTGCACATTACCCAGTTGCGCAACGACTACTACCAGTTCGATGCGCGCCGTCATGAACTGCGCGGCGAGCGCACCGGCACGATCTTCCGCCTCGGCGACGAGGTGCGCGTGCAGGTGCTGCGCGCGAGCATGGAAGATCGCAAGATCGATTTCAGGATGGTGTCGGGGCGCGATGAGAAGGAAAGGGTTGCGGGCGAAAAGCGCCGGCGTCATTGAATACTTGTCGTCATTCCGGGGCTGCCCGCAATTTCTGCGGGCAGAACCCGGAACCCGGTGACTGTGCAAGAGTCGCCGGGTTCCGGATCGCCGCGCAGCCTGCCCCGGAAGTGCCGTTGATCCGGGGCGGCGTCCGGGATGACGATGATTGGGTGATGGAATTGCCATGAGCGAAACCTGGATCGTCGGCATCAACCCGGTGGAAGGCGCTCTCGCCAACGACCCTTCGCGCGTGCGCGAACTGCTGGTCGAGCAAGGCACGCACAATCCGCGCATCGCGGAACTGGTGAACGAGGCCAAGCGCCTGGGCGTGCGCGTGCACGCCCGCCCGCGTGCGATGCTGGACAAGGTTTCCGGCCATGCGCGACACCAGGGTGTCGCCGCGAATTACGAAGTGCCCGCGGCGAAATCCGAGCACGACCTCGCGGATCTGCTTGGAACGGACGACGCCTTGTTCCTGGTGCTGGATGGCGTCACCGATCCGCACAACCTCGGTGCCTGCCTGCGCAGCGCGGCGGCGGCCGGCGCCGCGGCCGTGATCGTGCCGAAGGATCGCGCGGTCGGCATCACGCCGGTGGTGCGGCGCGCATCGGCGGGCGCGATCGATCGGGTGCCGCTGGTCGAAGTGACCAATCTCGCCCGCGCATTGCGCGAGATGAAAGATGCCGGCGTTTGGCTGACCGGGCTCGCTGGCGACGCGGGGGCGTCGCTCTACGATGTCGATCTCAAGGGCAAGATCGCGCTGGTGATGGGGGGCGAGGGCGACGGCATGCGCCGGCTGACGCGCGAAGCCTGCGATCATCTGGCGCGCATCCCGATGCCGGGTGCCATGGAAAGCCTGAACGTTTCGGTGGCGACCGGCGTTGCGTTGTTCGAAGCAGTGAGGCAGCGGGGAAACAGGGCATGAGCATCAACATCACCCTCGACTGGACCGTCGTCGTCGGGCTCGTCGGCATGATCGTGACGCTACTCGCCTATTTCCTGTTGCAGGCGCAGAAGCTGCATGGCAATGGCCTGACCTACCAACTGATGAACGCGCTCGGTGCGCTGGGCGTCGCGCTGTCGCTGCTGTTCGGGACGTTCAACCTGTCGGCGTTCCTGCTGGAAGCGGTGTGGTTCGTGATCAGCATCTACGGCATCGTGGTGGCGCGACGGATCCGGGTGCAATGACCCTCCCGTTGCCTCTCGGGATCGTGCGCCGGTTGCCGCTCCTCTTTCGGCACCGGCGCGGTGACAGCAAAGTCTTGCCTCGCGTCTTCTGCCGGATGGATGAAGATGGACAATCGCTACAAACGCATCTACGCCGCCATCATTGCCATTCCGCCGGGTCGCGTCGCCAGCTACGGGCAGATCGCCGCGCGCGCCGGCCTGCCGGGCCGGGCACGGCTGGTAGGCGCGGCGCTGCGCGATACGCCGGACGGGCTGGAGCTGCCGTGGTTCCGTGTGTTGCATGCCAACGGCACCATCGCGCTGCCGCGCGGCAGCCGGGGATTCCGTGAACAGGCAAGGCGCCTTCGCGCCGAGGGCGTCGATGTGCGCGACGGCCGCGTGCCGATGCGGGCGTTCGGGCTCGACCATGACCTGGACCGTGCCTTGTGGAGCATCGATTGAGCGCGAACGGCTTGACGGTTCACGCGCCGGCCGGTCTAATACGCGGTTCGTGATCGCCGTTCGCGCAATGCGGACACCCTGGGCGGTCGCGCTGGTTCGGCCAGGTAGCTCAGTTGGTAGAGCAGGGGACTGAAAATCCCCGTGTCGGTGGTTCGATTCCGCCCCTGGCCACCATTTCGACGCAAGCCATCGTCGTTCGATTCTTCCGTCGGGTGCCATTCCCGTCTCCGGTCGGGGCTTTCGCATGCGCTCCGGTGCGCACCGGGCATCCATGGGCACCATGCCCCCGAACACCCATCGATTCGTGCGCGCTCACTTGCCGGGACGATCGCGCGGCTGGTAATGGCCCGGCTCGGAGCGGAACGGGATGGCAAGGCGATTCCAGCCGTTGATCGCGATGATCGCGAGTGAAAGGTCCACCAGTTCCTTGTCGCTGAATTGCTTGCGGACTTCTTCGTAGAGCGCGTCGGGAACGTCCCTGGTCTTGGAGATGCGGGTGAGGGCTTCGGTCCACGCGAGCGCGGCGCGTTCGCGATCGCTGTAGAACGGCGATTCGCGCCATGCGTCCAGAAGATACAGACGTTGTTCGGTTTCGCCCGCGGCGCGTGCGTCCTTGCTGTGCATGTCGAGGCAGTACGCACAGCCGTTGATCTGCGACGCGCGCATCTTCACCAGTTCCATGAGTTGGTGCTCCAGTCCACAGTCGTCGACGTATGCCTGGAGGCCTCGCATGGCCTTGAATCCGTCGGGCGAGGCTTTCGCATAGTTGAGCCGCTGGGTCATGACATGTTCCCTAATCAGTGAAATGGGACGGGTGCATCGGTGCCGGCCGCAGGCCGCATGAAGAAGTCCTGCAGGTATTTCTCGCCCTCGTCGTCGAGGACGGTAACGACCGTTTTCAATTCCGGGAACTGCTCGCGGATGCGCCGCGCCGCGATCATGTGCGCGCCGGAACTCGGCCCGCAGAACAGTCCGCGGGTGCGCGCCAACTTGCGCATTTCGGCAATCGCGTCGGCGCTGGCGACGCTGGTGGTATCGCGGACGAGGTCGCGGTGCTGCGCGAAGATGCCGGGCACGAAGCCATCGGAGATGCCTTCGATCTGGTGCAGGGCGACTTCGCCGCACAGGATGGTGCGCGATTCGGAGGGTTCCATCGCGAACAGCCGCATGTTCGGATTGACCTTGCGGAAGGCCTGGCCGACACCGATCAAGGTACCGCCGGTGCCGACGCCGTGCACGAAGGCGTCGGGCACGCGGCCTTCCGGCAGTTGCGACAGGATTTCGGGGCCGAGGATTTCGCGGTTCTCGTCCACGTTCCACTCGTTCTCGAACTGGCCGGGAAAGAAGAAGCCGGGCTGCTTGCCGAGTTCGCGCGCGCGTTCCAGTGCGTCATTGACGTGGAAGGTCCCGCAGAACAGAACCTCGGCGCCGTAGGCACGCGAAATCGCGACGCGTTCGCTGGAAAGGCCTTCCGGCATCACCACGATCATGCGATAGCCCTTCACGGCCGCAACCATCGAGAACGCGTTGCCGGTGTTGCCGCTGGTGGCCTCGACGATGGTGTCGCCGGGCTTGATCGCGCCGGTTTCCTCGGCACGCTCGATGATGTATTTGGCGATGCGCGCCTTGATCGAACCCGAAGGATTCAGGAATTCGCACTTGGCGAAGATGCCGTCGATTTCCAGCAGCGGCGTGTCGCCGACGGCGTCCAGGATGCTGGTGGAAAGGCCCGTGTAGCGCGTTGCCATGGTGATTCCCGATGCGGATGGCGCAGTGTCCCGCGCTGCGGCGCCAGCGTGAATGATCCACGTCAGGCCGCGCGGGTCGCGGCGTTCGCCCCGACCCGCGCACGGATGGCCGATGCGGGAGACTACCAGGAGCTGCTGCCGGCCGTGGGGTTGGCCTTCGAGCTGCTGTCCTGCAGCGTCGCCGCGACCTTGCCCGCGTCCTGTTGCACGCTGGCGAGCGAGTCGGACTTCAGCCCGGCCTGCGCGGTGGTCAACGCGCTTTCCAGTTTGTCGTGCAGCGCCTGGTTGGACGCCGCATCGGGAATCGCACCGTTGCCCTGGCCCTTGCAGGGGTTTTCGGCCTTGGCATCGAAGCCGGCGCCATTGGGGCCGACCAGACAGTTGATCACGTGTTGCAGGTGCGCGTGCGCCATCGCGGTGTTCTTGGCGGTTTGCGCCATCAGTGCGTGGGCATGCGCAGTGCTCACCTCGCTGTCGGCGCCGCCGTTCGCGAACGCGACGAGTGAAAGGCTGGCGGCGAGTGCGCCGGCCATGCCCGTTGTCAGGAACCTGTTCATCGCTGCCTCCGATCTGCCCGGTGTGGGAGACGCAAGCGTACGCGCGGAAATGTAATCGGCGCGTGTAAATGCAATCGGCGCGCGTAGTGGTCCGCGGCGCCGGCCGGTGGCTCAGACTGTCTCGAACAGCGCCATGAAACCGTAGTCCATGTGCTGCTGCATGTGGCAATGGAACAGGGTCAGGCCCGGCTGGTCGGCGGTGAAATCGACTTCGGTGGTCTGGAACGGCGGCACCAGCACCACGTCCTTGATCACGCCGGCGGTGTGCTGGCCATGGACCCTGGTGATCTCGAAACCATGGCGGTGCAGGTGCAGCGGATGGATGTCGTCGCTGGCGTTGCGGAAGCGCAGGCGATAGCGGCCGCCCAGCCTCAACTTGCGCGTCACGGGCATGGTTTTCCAGTCGTACGGCACGCCGTTGATCGAGTACACGTCGAAGCCTTCATCGCCGCTCTGGCGCGCGGTGATGACCATGTCGATGACCTCGTCGGGCTTCGGCGGCTTGCGCTTGGGATCGGCAAACAGGCGGTAGTCCCACATGAATTTCGGCGGTGCCTGCCACTGTGGCTTGCCGGTGGCACCCGCGTATTCGACCACGATGCCCATGCCGCCTTCGCGGTCGGAATCGGTGGTGTCACCCAGTACCCACACGCCGGGATGGTTCATCTCGACGATTGCGGACACGCGCTCGGCGGTGCCGATCCACAGCACCGGCACTTCGGCCGGATGCGGCACCGGGTTGCCGTCCAGCGCGACCACCTTGAAAGTGTGGCCGGGCAGGGCGAGGCTGCGGTTCTCGGTGGCGCTGGCGTTGATCACGTGCAGTAGGACGCGCTCGCCGCGTTTCACGCGGATCGGTTCGCCGTGGCCGAGCGATTTCCCGTTGATCGCGAATGCGCCGTAGGCGAGTTCGTAACCGGGTGGCACCCTGCCGGCGTTGGGATCGGAGTTCGCGGCGATGGTGACCAGGTCCATTTCCATGCCCGACGGCTGCATGAACGCCATGTCCATGTCGACGCGCGTCAGGTACGGCATGAATTCCTTGAGGGTCAGGAATGCTTCGCGATCATGGGCGCCGGGTTCGTTTTTCGGTTCGATGTAAACCGGACCGGCAAGACCCGTGTACAAGCCGCGCCCGAGATCGGGGCCGGCGCGTACGTGGGTGTGGTAGAAGCGCACGCCGGAAGGCGCAGGCGTGAACGTGATGCGGCGATGGCCGCGTGCAGGCACCGGGGGCGTGCGCTCTTCGTCGGCGCCGTCGACGCTGTCGGGTACGTACTGGCCGTGCCAGTGCAACTGCTCGTCGTGGTCGGTATCGTTGAAGATGTCGACGGTGGTCCTTTGGCCTTGCCTGAAGCGCAGCAGCGGGCCCGGAAAGCCGCCGTTGTACAGCGTGGTCGAAACGAATTTCTCGTCCGACAATTCCAGCACGCCATGGCCGATGCGCAACACGTGATCGGCCGCACCGGCCGACGTGGTCGTCGAGTCGGCGGCGGCGGGGTGCATCTGCGCGCCCAGCGCCCCGCTTCCGGGCAGCACGCCGGCGAGCGCGGTGAGGCTGGCGGATTTGAGGAAATTGCGGCGGTCCATTCACGGCTCCGGCGGCAGCGCAAATGGCCATGCTAAACGATCACCACCGGAGATCGCGAGGGCGCTGCCCTGATGGCGAAAACGAAAGCTGTAATTACGACACGGTCCGCGGCTTGCGGTGATAGCGCGTGCCGAGTATCACGTCCCAGAGTCCGGTGGTTACGCCGAAATTGGCGTCCGGGTGGTAGTGGTGGATGTTGTGGAAACCGGCCCATCGACGCATCATCGGGCTGTCGAAGCGATGCACGTGGATTACGACGTGGCTCAGCCCGTAGGCGGCATAGCCCGCCGCGATGGTGCCGGCCAGCAGCAGGGCGTAGCCGACCGGGATGGCCAGCGCGAACAGCGCGCCCAATGCGCACATGAAAAGCGGCGGCATGAAGAACGGCAGCGCGTCGTATCCGAGCGGGTCGTCGTGATGGTGGTCGTGACCCGACTTGAATGGGCCGGTGTTGCCATGGAACAGCCAGCGGTGCGCGGCGTATTCGATGAAGGTGAAGGCGAACAATCCGCACAGCGAGGTCAGCGCCGCCAGCGCCGGCTGCATGCGTCCGTACCAGATGCCGGCAGCGATCAGCAGCAGGCTGACCAGGCTGTCCGAAATCAATCCCGCGCGGAGGTTGAACAGGCTGGTGGACAGCCGCGCCAATGGCCGCGCAAGCCATTCCAGTGGCGCAGGCAGACGTTTCGGTGGCGTGCCCGATGCGTCGCGCTTGGCGGTAACCTGGTGGTTCGACACGGCCAGAGCCAGCTCCTGCGGGTAGGGGCGGCCGGCGCCTGCTCACCCGGCGCGCCGCGGCGCAAAGTATAGTGAGAAATCCGAGGGCGAGCATGAGGCGCACCGAGATGAAAACCGTTCGGAAATTCGCGGCCTTGACGCTGCTGCTGGTCGGTTTCGCCACGTTTCCCGCCTGGGCGCAGCAAACCGATTCGGAACGCGCCGACCTGGCGCGCTACCAGAAGTACGCAGAGGCGCCGGTGGACCATGTCCGCTACTTCCAGATCAATGGATTCCAGTATCTGGCCCCGGACAAGGTGGCGATCTGGTTCGGCGTCAACAAGCTGTACCTGCTCACGGTGCAGACGCCATGCACCAATCTCGCGTTCGCGAATGGCATCGGCCTGACTGCGAAAAACCAGATGCTGTATCGCAACTTCGACTTCGTCACGTTCGATCACCAGCGATGCAAGATCGTGAAGATCGAGCCGGTGAACGAGCTGAAGATGAAGCAGGATCGCGCGAAGGAAAAGCAGGAAGGCGCGTCGGCGTCCAGCGGCTAGTCGCCGGCGTCGCCGGGCGGAGGATCACCGAACAGGAATCGCTGCATCTCCGCGGTGAGGAACTTGCGCGTGTCCGGATCGAGCGGCGACAACCTGTTCTCGTTGATCAGCATGGTCTGGTAGCCAAGCCACTGCTGCCACGCTTCGCGGCCGATGTGTTCGTAGATGCGCTGGCCGAGTTCGCCCGGCCAGGGCGGGCGGTCGAGGCCTTCGGTTTGGCGCTGGAGTTTTTCGCAGAAGACGCTTCGGGCCATGACATCAATACCTTTCTCACGGGCGCAGGGACGCCGAGATCGGCAATCTCGGCGCGTGAATACCAACGGGTTGCGGGATCGTCTGCAATCGCAGCGCGCGCGCACACGCTGCGCCACTCGATCGGCGAAGCGTGCAATCTGAAATGCGTGAATACGTGCAGGATCCCGGGCAAGGCGACGGCGCCGCCGTGCCCGAGATCGGCGAGGCGCGAGGCAAGCTCCCGCGCAGCGCGTTCATCGGTGGCTTCCGGCAGACTCCACAATCCAGGCCAGACGCCTTGCGGCGGACGTCGCTGCAGCAACACGCGATCCCGCTCGTCGCGGAGCACGACGAACCAGGTGGACTTTTCCGGCAGTGCGCGCGCGGGGCGGGAGGCCGGGATCGCGGCCGTGGTTCCATCCCGGCGCGCGATGCAATCCTGCGCTTGCGGACAGGCATCGCATCGGGGGTTCGCACGCGTGCAGACCGTCGCCCCCAGGTCCATGATCGCCTGGGTGTAGTCCGCGATTCGCGCTTCCGGGGTGTGCGTTGCGGCGTGTGACCACAGCGCGTTTTCGACGGTGCGTTCGCCGGGCCAGCCGCCGACGCCGTGATAGCGGCTCAGCACCCGTTTGACGTTGCCGTCGAGGATCGCATGGCGCTGCCCGTGCGCCAGCGCCAGGATCGCGCCCGCGGTGGAACGCCCGATGCCGGGCAGGGCGGCCATCGATTCGAAATCATGCGGCAATTGGCCACCGTGCCGGGCGACGCATTGTCGTGCCGCCGCGTGCAGGTATCGCGCACGCCGGTAGTATCCGAGACCCGACCACAGCGCCAGCACGCGATCTTCCGACGCGGCCGCGAGCGTTCGGACGTCCGGCAGCGAATCCATGAATCGCTGGAAATAGGGGATGACCGTCGCGACCTGGGTTTGTTGCAGCATCACCTCGGAGATCCACACCCGATAAGGCGTGCGGGGGTGCTGCCACGGCAGGTCGTGGCGACCGTGCATGTCGTACCAGTGCAACAGGTGGCGCGCGAACTCGTCCATGCTTCAAGGTGCCGACGATGCGGACGGCGGCGCGGCCGAGGAGCCCGTGGCCGGCGCGAGATCCGGGCCGGCATCGATCGTGAGGCCCGTCGCCTTCAGCCAGCCGAGATCGAGTCGCCGCACTTCGGCCTTGCCCGTGAACGGCAGCGCCCCGGGTGACTGGCCCGGCTGCGCGGCCAGCACGCGTTTCCACCAGCGCCCGAACTCGGTGGGCTGCAAGCGCAGGTCGGCGTGTGCGTCATCGCCGTCCAGTTTCAGGGCAACCGTCAGCGGCCGATGCCCGCGTGCAGGCGAAACGTCCAGCGCAATCTCGTCGGTGACGGGTTCCGGAAGGGCGACGGGCTGGCGGGCGGCCGACCGGGGCGGGGCGGGCGCACTGGTCGAGGCGGCAGGCTGCGGCGCAAATGCCCGGTGGCGAAGCGTGCCGCGGAGTTGCATCGCGAGGTCTTCGCCGCCGCGCCAACTGCCGCTACCCTCGAGCTGCAGCGCAATGCCTTGCTGTTCGGCGAGCTGGAAGTTCAGCGCCTTGAGGTCGATCACGCCATCATGCGCCGCCGAGGGTACCGTGGTGAGCACGGCGGTGAAGCGATTGCCGGCCGCGCCGCGTGCCGCGGCTTCCAGCCGGAACACCTTCCCGGGCGCCAGCGCGCCCGTCTCGACGCTGAAGTCGAACAGCAACGGCGAACCGTTGCGGGAAAGCGTGCCCTGGCTCATGTGCACGCCGGTGGTGATCGTGGGCAGGCGCGGCGGTCCGGCGGCGCGGCGCGGCAGGCGCGCGAGCAGCGATTCGAGTTCGCCGAGGTTCAAATGCGGAGCGGTGACGTCCACGCGTTCGATGGCCACCTCGCCGTGCAGCAGCGCTCGCCATGGCACCACGATGGTAGCGCCGGCCGCCTGCAGCACCGGTCTGCTGGAACCCGTGTTGGTCAGGCTGAAGCCCTTCAACTGTACGCCGGGCCGGGGAAACAGGGTGGGTTCGGCGGGCGCCTGCAGGCGCAGCCTCAGGCCGACCGCGGCAAGGTCGTTTTCCAGCAAGGCCGTGAAACGATCGGGTTGCAGCAGGTTGTGGACGTACACGGCCACGGCGATCGCCAGCGCAACCAATACCGCGACGATCGCCAATGCAATCCAGCGCAGGAGGTGCCGCGACGATGGCGCGGTGGCCGCCATGGTCAGCTGCCGACGGGCAGCAATCCGTCGACGAATGCACGGGCATCGAACACGCGCAGGTCCTCCGCGCGTTCGCCCAGGCCGACGTAACGGATGGGCAGCGCGAACTCGCGCGCCAATGCGAACACCACGCCGCCCTTGGCGGTACCGTCCAGCTTGGTGACCGCGAGCCCGGTCACGCCGATGGCATTGATGAATTCGCGCACCTGGTTGATCGCGTTCTGGCCGGTGGTTCCGTCGATCACCATCAGTACTTCGTGCGGTGCCTCGGCGTCGAGCTTGCCGAGCACGCGCTTGACCTTGGCCAGTTCATCCATCAATCCGGATCGCGTGTGCAGGCGGCCGGCGGTGTCGGCGATCAGGATGTCATGCTTGTGCGCCACGGCCATCTGCAGCGCGTCGAATATCACGCTGGCCGAATCCGCCCCCTGCCCCTGAGAGCACACCGCCACGCCCAGCCGCGACCCCCATTCCTGCAACTGCGCGACGGCAGCGGCGCGAAACGTGTCGCCGGCGGCAAGCAGTACGCCGCGGTTTTCCTGCTGGAACCGCCGCGCCAGTTTGCCGATCGTGGTGGTCTTGCCGACGCCATTGACGCCCACCACCAGCAGCACGAAGGGCTTGCGCGTGCCGACTTCGAGTGGTTGCGCGACCGGCTGCAGCAGGTCGACGAGGCGCGTGCGCAGGGTTTCCCGCAATGCAAGCGCGTCGGCGAATTCGCGCTTGTGCATGCGCCGGCGCAGGTCGTCGATCAGCTCGCTGGTGGAAGCCACGCCGACGTCGGCGGAAAGCAGGGTGATTTCCAGCTCGTCCAGCAAATCGTCGGAGAGCACCGGATTGCGCGAGAACAGCGACGACAAGCCGCGGGCGAAGCCGCTGGACGAAAGCCGGTCGCGCCAACTGCGCCGCGACGGGGTCGACTGCGCCGGCGCGAGAAGGTCGTCGGGACCACTCGCGACGTTCGGCAATGCGGGTTTCGTCGGCGGTGGCTCGGGCACGTGCCGGGAAGGGGCACCCGGCTGTCCGGATGCTCCATCCTGCGCGCCGGGAGGTGCGTCGGGCGTCGGTGGCGGTTCGGGATGCGGCTTGCGGCCGGCCAGTTTGTTCCAGAGACTCGGCATCGGGTTCACGCTTGGGGATGCAGGTCGAAATGCTAACACCGGGTTGCTTTACCAATGCGATCATCCATGATCGCGGCGCAACAATCCCGCGTCCGGAAGGAATGGCGGTCGTCGATACCAGAACGGCCACCCATGGCCCGACCATTTTTCTTGCGATCATCCGTGATCGCGGCGCAACGATTCCTGCTGCCTCCTGAAGGCAGGGCGATCGCCAACTCCACAACGGGCTTCCTGCCCCGACTTTTCACGACAACGGCTTCGGACAGGTATGGGGAAACGACATCAAGGCACGATACCGCCGGGGCACGTCCACATCATCGGCGGGCGACTGCGCGGATCGCGGTTGAGCGTGCCGACGTTGCCGGGCCTGCGTCCGACGCCGCAGCGGCTTCGCCAGACGCTGTTCGACTGGCTGGCGCCGGTGATCGACGGCGCCCGTGTGCTCGACGTTTTCGCCGGAACCGGTGCATTGGGCATCGAAGCCTTGTCGCGGGGTGCGCGGCGGGCGGTTTTTTTCGAGCAGGAGCGTGCGCAGGCGCAGGCGATCGAGGCGGATCTTGCGCGCCTGCACCAGGATGCCGCGACCGTGCGGCACGAGGACGCGCTGCGCGCATTGGCTGCACCTGCGGCGGAAGAATTCGACCTCGCTTTCGTGGATCCGCCCTTCGGCGCGGCGCTGTGGGCGCATGCGGCGATGCTGCTCGATCACAAGGGCTGGCTGGCCCCGGATGCGTGGGTGTACGTGGAATCGGGCGTCGAGGACGCGTGGGAGATTCCCGTGCACTGGCGCGTGCACCGGCAGCGCGATGCAGGCGCAGTGCGCGGTACCTTGTTTCGCGTCGGGCGGGATTGATGTGCGCGGCGCTGTCACGTCGGCGCTGCAAGATGGCACAATGGGGCATGGGGACCCACAAGCCAACCCGATCCAACCCGCGCATCGCGGTGTATCCGGGCACCTTCGACCCGATCACCAACGGCCATGGCGATCTGGTCGCCCGCGCGGCGCCACTGTTTGACAAGATCATCGTGGCGGTCGCGCGTTCCAGCGGCAAGACGCCGCGGTTCGAACTGGACGAACGGGTCGCACTTGCGCGCGCCGCGCTGGCCGACGTACCGAACGTCGAAGTGCGCGGCTTCGATACCCTGCTGGCAAGCTTCATGACCGAATGCGGCGCGGGCGTGATCCTGCGCGGATTGCGCGCGGTGTCCGATTTCGAGTATGAGTTCCAGCTTGCCAGCATGAACCGGCATCTGATTCCGCAAGCCGAGACGTTGTTCCTGACGCCGGCCGAGGAATGGAGTTTCATTTCTTCGTCGCTGGTGCGCGAAATCGCGAGCCTCGGCGGCGATGTTTCCAATTTTGTTCATCCGGCTGTCCAGAAGGCCTTGCGTCGACACCGACGCAAGCCGGGGGGGCGAGCTGGTTCCGCCGTTCCACGCAAGTCATCGAGGTGATCGCCATGCGCAAATTCCTTTTCATCGCCGCCATCGCGCTGCTGGGGACCGTAGGTCTCAGTGCCTGCAACGACAGTGGCGAAGGCCAGACGACGGTCGAGGCCAAGGCAACCAAGCCCACCGACTCCAACGACATCAAGGGCTGGCAGGCCTATCTGACCCAGATCGTGCAGGACAACCTGGGCAATATCACCAACACCCCGTACGTTTACTTCGTCCCGGACGTGCCGGTCCAGGTCGCGGCAGCCGGAGCCTCGGCGGGCGCGGCCGGCACGGCGGGCCAACCGGCCAGTGCTTCATCCGCGGAGGCGACCCTGGGCCGCGTCCAGGACCAGCTCAACACGGTGGTCGCCGCGACCGTGTTGCCGGGCAACATGGTGGCTGCGGGCGGCCCGAACTCGGCCACCACCGCCAAGGTGCTGGAGAACGCGTTCAGCCAGGCGTCACCGGGATCCTTCAAGGGCGTGGTGGTGCTGTTCATCGGTGACAAGGCGGACGAGGCCGCGGTGAAAGCCGCCGTCGACCCCAGCGGTGCGACGTTCAAGTTCGCGCAAATGTAAGGAAGCGGTTGCTTCGCGCGTGACCGATCGTGCTTCCACGACGTCCGGCCGACCGGCAACGCCGGTCGGCCATCCCTTGGCTCGTGGGGGTTGAAGAAGCGCGCGCCATGATGGCCAGGCCATGGATGACCAGGGAAAACGAAGCGCAGGCCGGTCGATCCGGGTTTCGGGTTGCTGTCATGCGATAATTGCGGTTTTGCGCCGCCCGGCGGCGATGCCAGCGCCCCATGCAGCAGATCCGCAACTTTTCCATCATCGCCCATATCGACCACGGCAAGTCCACGCTGGCCGACCGGATCATCCAGATCTGCGGCGGCCTCACCGAGCGCGAAATGGAAGCGCAGGTGCTGGACGACAATCCGATCGAGCGCGAGCGCGGCATCACCATCAAGGCGCGTTCGGTGTCGCTGCCGTACACGGCGCGCGATGGCCAGGTCTATGAGCTGAACTTCATCGACACGCCCGGCCACGTGGACTTCAGCTACGAAGTGTCGCGTTCGCTGGCGGCGTGCGAGGGCGCGCTGCTGGTGGTGGACGCCGCGCAGGGCGTCGAGGCGCAGTCGGTCGCCAACTGCTACACCGCCGTCGAGATGGGCCTGGAAGTCGTGCCGGTCCTCAACAAGATCGACCTGCCGACCGCCGACATTCCGAAAGTGAAAGAGGAAATCGAGGCGGTGATCGGCATCCATGCCGACGACGCGGTCGCGATCAGCGCCAAGACCGGCGAGAACGTGCGTGACGTGCTGGAGGCGATCGTCGCCCGCATCCCGCCCCCGAAGCCGCGCGACACCGACAAGCTGCAGGCGCTGATCATCGATTCGTGGTTCGACAATTACCTCGGCGTGGTCATGCTCGTGCGGGTGATGCAGGGCGAGATCAAGCCGGGCGACAAGTTGCAGGTGATGTCCACCGGCCGCAGCCACCAGGTGGACAATGTCGGCGTGTTCACACCCAAGCGCAAGGAAACGGCCAGGCTCGGCGCCGGCGAAGTGGGTTGGGTGAATGCCTCGATCAAGGATGTGCACGGCGCGCCGGTCGGCGACACGCTGACGCTTGCGGGTGATCCGGCACCGAAGCCATTGCCCGGATTCCAGCACATGCAACCGCGGGTGTTCGCGGGATTGTTCCCGGTGGCGTCCGACGATTTCCCGGCGCTGCGCGAAGCGCTGGACAAGCTGCGCCTCAATGACGCCGCGCTGTTCTTCGAACCGGAGTCATCGGAAGCGATGGGCTTCGGCTTCCGCTGCGGCTTCCTCGGCATGCTGCACATGGAAATCGTGCAGGAACGCCTGGAGCGCGAGTACGACCTCGACCTTGTCACCACTGCGCCGACCGTCGTGTACCAGGTGCTGCGTAGCGACGGCAGCGTGCAGGGCCTCGACAATCCGGCCAAGCTGCCGCCCGCCAACGAGATCGGGGAAATCCGCGAGCCGATCATTGTCGCCGACATCCTGACGCCGCCGGAGCATGTCGGCAGCGTGATCACGCTGTGCGAGGAAAAGCGCGGCGTGCAGCGTTCCATCCAGTATCTGGCGAGCCAGGTGCGGATCAGTTACGAACTGCCGCTGGCCGAAGTGGTGCTGGATTTCTTCGATCGCCTGAAATCCGTCAGCCGCGGCTACGCGTCGATGGACTACCACTTCGATCGTTTCGAAGCGGGTCCGTTCGTGCGCGTGGACGTGCTGATCAACGGCGACCGGGTGGACGCGCTCAGCCTGATCGTGCATCGTGCGCAGGCTGACCGGCGCGGCCGCGACCTGGTCGAGCGAATGCGTGAACTGATTCCGCGGCAGATGTTCGACGTGGCGATCCAGGCCGCGGTCGGCGCGCAGATCATCGCGCGTTCCACGGTCAAGGCGCTGCGCAAGAACGTGCTCGCCAAATGCTACGGCGGCGACGTCAGCCGCAAGAGGAAGTTGCTCGAGAAGCAGAAGGAAGGCAAGAAGCGGATGAAGCAGGTCGGCCGCGTCGAGATTCCGCAGGAAGCGTTCCTGGCCGTGCTGCGGACGGACAAGTGAGTGAGGCCGGGAGTCGGGACTCGGAGCTCGAAAGCGCGGATCGGGTAGCTTGGGCTGAATGCAATGAAGCCCGAACCGGTATTTCTCCCGACATTGGGCTTCGACGATGAAGCCGGCTCAGCCCAACCTGCTGCGGGCGGGTGCTGGCGGGATGACGAAAGTCACTGGATTTCCGCATCAGCGGAAATGACGATGGCCACAGATGCAAAACCGCGCCTTGCGCGCGATCCAAGGATTACGCAGTGAAGAAAGACGCATTGGGGACCGTGGTGCTTGTGGCGATCGTCGCCATATGTCTCTACATCTGGTACAGGACTTCGGATTTCGCGCTGGCGCTGGTGCTGATCACGGCCGCGTTCTTCGCGATCTGGGCCATCGACCGCATTGCCTTCGCGCGCAGCCGGCGGGAGCGCGCCGCGGCGGATGGCCGCAAGCCGCACGAGCCCGTGCTGGTCGATTACGCGCGCTCGTTCTTCCCGGTGATCCTGGCGGTGCTGCTGTTCCGCACATTCCTGCTGGAACCGTTCCGGATCCCGTCGGGCTCGATGATGCCAACCCTCCTGGTCGGCGATTTCGTGTTGGTCAACAAGTTCGCGTACGGCCTGCGCTTGCCCGTGACCAATACCAAGATCCTCGACACCGGCGAACCCAGGCGCGGCGACATCGCGGTATTCCGGTACCCGCTGAATCCCAGGGAGGATTACATCAAGCGCATCGTTGGCTTGCCCGGCGACACCGTCAAGGTGGTTGGCGAGGATGTTTCCATCAATGGCAAACCGCTGCCACAGACCCTCGTCGGCGAATACCGCGGCACCGACAAGGTCAGCATCCAGATGGAGGAGAATCCCAACGTGTCGCCGGTGCAGCTCTACACGGAAGATCTGGACGGGGTTACGCATTCCACGCTGCACTTCCGGTACGTCGAGTCGTACAACTGCATCGGCTCCGGCGGCACCCTCACGGCTGATGGCGGCTGCGAATGGAAGGTGCCGCAGGGCCAGTACTTCGCGATGGGAGACAATCGCGACAACAGCGCCGACAGCCGCTTCTGGGGCTTCGTTCCGGAAAAGAACCTCGCCGGCAAGGCATTCTTCATCTGGTTCAGCCTCGCCGACTGGCACCGGATCGGTACGGTCCTGCAATAGTTTCCGTCGCCCCATGACCTTCGAGGGATGGACGCCGCGCGCAGGGCGTGCGCCAATGGACACACGCGTCGACGGGAGGGCCATCATGCAACGCGTCCGCAGGTTTTTCGCCGGTGGGTTGCTGGCGATCGTGGCAGTGTGCGCCGTCGTTCCGCAGGCGACGGCAAGACCGGTCGGCGGAAACGTGGTGGTGGATCTTCACCACATGGTTCCGATGCGCGATGGCGTGAAGCTGGCCGCGACGATCTGGCGCCCGGCGGACCAGAAGAAGCCATTGCCCGTGGTGCTGGTACTGACGCCGTACATCTCCGACGAAACCCAGGGGCGCGCCGTCAAGTTTGCCGAAAACGGCTACGCCTACGTGAGCGTCGACGTGCGTGGACGCGGTACTTCGGAGGGCAAGTTCACGCCGCTCTACGGCAATGGCCCGGACGGCGCCGACCTGATCGAATGGCTGGCGAAACAGCCGTGGTGCGACGGACGCGTGGTGACGCGCGGTGGTTCGTATCGCGGCATGGACCAGTGGCAGATACTGGCGCAGCATCCGGCGCATCTTGCGGCGGCGGTGCCGACCGCAGCGGTGTATCCCGGCTGGGATTACCCGCAACCGAAAGGCATTTTCCTCAGTTATGCGGCGCAGTGGCTCGCGTTCACCAGCGGCAACACGGGACAGGACAACCTGTTCGGCGACCGGACGTACTGGCAGTCGCGTTTCGCGGACGTCTACGAACACCACCAGCCATTCTCCCGGCTCGCCGATCTCGCGGGCACCAATCGTGCCGCCTTCCTCGAGTGGCTGGATCATCCGGGCTACGACGCTTACTGGGCGGACTACAACCCGAAGCCGGACGATTACAAATCCATCGACATCCCCATCCTCACGATCACCGGCTACTTCGACGGCGACCAGCCCGGCGCGTTGCGCTATTACCGCGAGTTCATGGCGAACGCTTCGACCGACGCGAAACGGAACTTCTATCTGCTGATGGGTCCGTGGGATCACCCCGGCACGCGGCACCCCAGGGAGAAGCTCGGCGGCCTGGCCTTCGACAGGAAATCGGTGCTGGACATCGACCAACTCCACATCGATTTCTTCAACTGGGCCCTGAAGGGTGGCAAGCGCCCGGACATCCTGAGCCACCGCGTGAATTACTATGTGATGGGCGCCGATGAATGGCGCCATGCCGATTCGCTGGAAGACCTGTCGGACCGCACGCTGCGGTTGTACCTGTCCTCCCCGGGCAGCGATGCGCATGACGTGTTCCATGCCGGGCTGCTGACGACAGCGCGACCCGGCGAGCAGCCGGCCGACACGTTCACGGATGACCCGTTGAAGCTGGTGCCCACGGATGACCTGCTGAAGGACCAGCCCGATGATTACCTCGTGCATTCCGCCGAGCCGTTCAAGGCGGACCGGCTCGTCTACGTGAGCGGGCGGCTGCCGGAGTCGATCACGCTCGCCGGCGCGATGAAGCTCCTGGCGAACATTTCGCTGGATACTCCGGATGGCGACATTGGCGCGGAAGTGGACGCGATCCTGCCGGACGGGCGCACGCTGGTGCTGGGTCGTGACATGGTGCGTGCGCGTTTTCGCCATGGCATGGCCAATCCGCAGCTCGCCACACCGGGCGCGACCGAGCCGTGGCGCTTCGACGGGTTCTACTTCAGCGTCCGCGAGCTGCCCAAAGGCGCGCGCCTGCGCGTGGTGCTGGCGCCGCTGAACACCCCGGACCTGCAGAAGAACTACAACTCCGGCGGACGCATCGGCTACGAAACAGCCAGGGATGCGCGCACCGCCACGTTCTCCATTCATCTTGGGCCGCGACAGCCGAGCTATCTCGAATTGCCGTTAGCCCCGCGGAAGCAGGTCACGAAATGAGGAGGTCGCTTCGCCTTCCATGCGCAGTTTCGGCAAGTTGCATTAAGCTCTTGCCGTCCCGCGGGCTGAGGATGCCCTTGTTGCGGCGGGCTGAATATTCCCAATCGAAGTGCGAGGGGGGCGACTCCATGAAACGTCAATCGGGCATTACCCTGGTCGGGTTCCTGATCATCCTGATCATCCTTGCCTTTTTCGGCTATACGGCAATGAAGCTGGTCCCTCCGTACATCGAGTACATGGGCGTGGTCAAGGCCATGAATCAGGTCGCCTCGGAACCGGACACCGCCAGCAAGTCACCCGACCAGATTCGCGCGGACCTCGGCTTCAAGGGCAGCTTCCAGTACGTGGACGACGACACGCTGGGTGCCCAGGCCGTGCACGTGGTCGCCGCGCCGGGCGGCGGTTCATTGCTGCAGGTGAAGTACGACAAGAAGATCCCGTGGATCTACAACATCGACTTCCTGGTGCACTTCGAGAAATCGGTGCCGTTGAAGTTGCAAGTGCAACAGTGACGTGAAGCTCGGCTACCACTTCACCGACGAAACCCTGCTGGAACTTGCCCTGACCCATCGCAGCGCGGGGCGCCCCAACAACGAGCGACTGGAATTCCTGGGCGATGCGCTGGTGAACCTGGTGGTCGCCGAGATGTTGTTCGACGCGCGCGAGCGTGCCAGCGAGGGCGAACTCTCGCGCCTGCGCGCGCAATTGGTGAGCGAGCCTGCACTGGCGGAGCGTGCGCGCGAATTGCGGCTGGGCGAGGCGCTGAAGCTGGGTTCGGGAGAGCTCAAGAGCGGCGGGTTCAGGCGTGATTCGATTCTCGCGGATGCGTTCGAAGCCGTGGTGGCCGCGATTTATCGCGACGGCGGCTACATTGCTTGCCGCGAATGGCTGCATGCGATTTTCGCCCGCCCGCTGGCCGAGGCGGGGCCTCCGCAAAAAGACCCCAAAACGCGCCTGCAGGAATGGCTGCAGGGGCGCGGCCTGCCGCTGCCACACTATGAACTGCTGGCCGAACGCGGCGATGAGCACGCGCGGATTTTCGACGTGGTGTGCGCGATCGAACAACCCTATCCTGCCCGCTTCGACGGCAGTGGCGGCAGCCGGCGGGCCGCCGAGCAGGTGGCCGCCGAAGCGGCATTGGGTCATCTCGCCGCCCACGAGAAACCGTGATGGCCGGAAGGGCTCCTGCGACGCCGACCGGGGCGGACGCACCCGTCGGCGCTGCTTGCTTTATCCGTGTCCATCGGCGTAAATCCCGTCCACAATTCCTTTCCGCAACGGCGGCGAAACCTTGATGTCCAAGTGCAGGTGTTTGTTTTCGACGGGACGGAGGTTTCCGTGAGCGCGTTCCGGTGCGGCAGTGTGGCGATCGTCGGCCGTCCCAACGTGGGCAAGTCGACGCTGCTGAACGCCTTGATCGACGTGCCGCTTTCGATCGTGACACCGCGCGCGCACACCACCCGCCAGCGAATCCTCGGAATTGCCAATTCCGAGGGTGGGCAGATCCTCTACCTCGATACACCGGGACTGCATCGCGAGGCGAAGCGCGCGATCAACCGCAGCCTGAATCGGGCGGTGCACGCCGCCATCGAAGACGCCGACATGGCCGTCCAAGTGGTGACGGCGGAACGCTGGGACGACGAAGATGCCGCAGTGCACGCAGCCCTTGCCGAACGCGACCTGCCGCGCCTGCTCGTGGTGAACAAGGTCGATCGCGTCGCGAACAAGGCGAAATTGCTGCCGTTCGTGGAAGGGCTTGCGCGCGACCGGACGTGGGATGAAGTTTTCATGGTCAGCGCGCAGAAACGTGCCGGTCTCGCCGAACTCGCGCGCGCGATCCTGGCGCGCCTGCCGGAGGGGGAGCCGCGCTACGACGCAGATGCCTTCACCGATCGCAGCGAACGGTTCCTCGTCGCCGAGTTGGTGCGCGAGCAGGTGATGCGCCAATTGGGCGAGGAATTGCCCTATGCCACCTCGGTCGAGGTCGAACGCTTCGAGGATCGCCCCGATGGCGTTGTCGAGATCCATGCGGTCGTGTGGGTCGAGCGCGAAGGCCAGAAGGCCATCGTGATCGGCGCCGGCGGGCGCCGCGCAAAGGCCATCGGCAGCATGGCGCGGCGTGGCATCGAGTCGCTGCTCGGTCGCAAGGTGTTCCTGAAGCTCTGGGTGCGCGTGCGTGCCGGCTGGTCGGACGACGAGGCCGCGTTGCGGCAGTTCGGGTATGAATGAAGGGCGGGGCGGGGCCGGTGGCGATGTGCCCGGTTGCCGCGTCGGCGTGCCCTGATCACTATGCGCAAGCGATAGCGTCCCCGCATATCCCGCCTTCCGTTTCCCATGCGCATCAGCCAGCAACCCGCCTACGTCCTGCATGTCCGCCCCTGGCGCGAAACCAGTCTGTTGCTGGAAGCTTTCACGCGTGATTGGGGACGCGTTGGCCTGGTGGCGCGCGGCGTGCGCAGTGCACGCGCGCGCCTGTCGCGTTCCGCGCTGGAACCGTTGCAGGCGTTGCGCATCGACTGGGGCGGTCGCGGCGAGCTGCAAACGCTGACGGCGGTCGAGGCGGCAGGCGCGCCGCGCGCGTTTCGCGGCGACGCGTTGCTGTCGGCGATGTACGTGAACGAATTGCTGGTGCGGTTGACCGCGCGCAACGACCCGCACCCGCATTTGTTCGAGCGTTACGGGGAAATGCTGGACGACCTGGCCGATGCGCCGTCGCTGGCGTGGCAGCTGCGCTGCTTCGAACGCGACCTACTGGCGGCGATCGGTTACGCGCTGCAGCTGGAAACAGCCGCCGACACGGGTGAACCACTCGACCCCGGGCGTGATTACGACTACCTGCCGGAAGACGGACCGGTCGATGCCGGCGCACACCCGGGCAGCGTCCGCGTGCGCGGTGCCGCATTGCTCGCGCTGGCCACCGGGACGTTCCCGCAGCCGGAGGACCTGTCGGCCCTGCGGCGTCTGATGCGAACCCTGATCGGCACGCATGTGGGAGAGCACGGGTTGCAGTCCTGGCGGGTGCTGGCGAGCACGCTGCGCCACGGTTGAATCACGCGTCGGCTTCTTCGAGGGTGGCGTGCAGGCTGGCGCGGGTCTCCACCAGCGCGTCGCGGAAATCCTGCAACGCCTTGCCGACGGACGGGGAGTCGGTCGCCAGAGCGTGCTGCAAGGTCGCTGTGGCCGATGCCAGCATTCGTGCCCCGCAGAAACCGCACGAAGCCTGCAGCCGGTGCAGGAGTGGCCGCAGCGCCTTTGGATCGCCGACCGCGTTGTCGAGTTCTTCCTGTACCCTCGGCAACTCCTGTTCGAAAAACAGTCGTCGCAGCCGGGCCATGGCGTCGGTCGAGCCGCAGGCGCGCAGTGCACCCTCATCATCCAGGGGCGAACCGGTGGCGCAGCCGTGCCGGCGCAGCGCGTGATGCAGCATTTCCAGTGTCATCGGTTTCGGCAGCACGTCGACGAAGCCGGCCTGCAGCAGCGCCGCGGCTTCGGCGTCGCGCGCGGCGCTGGTGGCGACGGCCGGCGCTGCATGCGAAGCCGCATCGGCGTCGCCGCGAAGCGCAGCCAGGACGGCATCCCCGTTGCGGCCGGGCAGGTGATGATCGAGGATCAGCAAGTCGAAAACGCGGATGCGCGCGAGCTGCAACGCCGCGTCACCGTCGCCGCAGTCGGAGAGTTCCGCACCGCAGGCGCGGATGCCCTCGGCGAGAAACGCGCGGCTGACCGGATCGTCTTCGGCCAGGAGCACCCGAAAATGCGTGGCGGCGACGGGTTCCAAGCTCTCGTTGGCATCCATTCGGACGTGGGCTGGCACAATCGGGGCAGTCATAGCGGAAAAGGGTTCCCGTGACAACCTGGCGTCGGTACCTGGTGGCGGCATGTCTGCTGTTCGCGTGCGCGTGCGCGCGGGCGGCCGTGCGCATGCAGGCCGAATCGCTGGCGCTGCCCGGCGTCACCCTGGCCGGGGTGCAAATGGATGCATCCCTGGGCGCCGACGGACGGCCGCAATTGACGTTGACGGCCGCGAAGGTGTCGGTGCCCGCGCTCGGGTGGCGCGATGTCGCGCTCGATCTGCAGGGCGAACCGCAACAGGCGGGCGGTGACGCCTGGAAATTCACCGGCCACGTCGCCACCCGGCGTGCACCCGGCGGCGCACTGGCCGACGCCGATCTCGTGATCGTCTACGACCCCGATGGCGGCACGCTGGCGGTGGACGTGCAACAGGGCAAGAGCGTTGTCAGCGCGTTGCTGCCGTTGGACCAGACCACGCACGTCCAGATGACGCTGGCGGCGCTGCCGCTGGCGTGGCTGCGCGGGGTGCTCGCTTCCGCCTGGCCGGAAGGGCGGCTCAACGGCGGCCAGGTGGCTGGAACCGTGGCGCTGGACCTGGCCACGGGTGGTACCCGGATGACGGGGCGCGTCGATGTCACCGACATCTCGCTCGACAGCAAGACCGGCACCATCGCGGCCCAGAAGCTGGGGGCCGCCGGCGCGTTCCGGATCGAGAACGGGCCGGCATCGACCAGCGCGATGTTCGACGGGTCATTGCGGGGCGGGCAGATGCTGTTGGGGCCGCTGTATGCGCAGTTGCCTTCGCATCCTGCCAGCCTGCACGTATCCGCCACGGCGGGGCCCGCGGGCATCACCATCGACTCGTTCGACTTCGATGACCGGGATGCGCTGCGCGTTTCGGGAAGCGTCGGCTTCGATCGCAAGGGAGCCATGGCGAAACTCGATCTCACCCGATTCGCGGCGACGTTCCCGGCCGCCTATGTACGCTACGGCACCACGTTCGTGCAGAACCTCACCGGGTTCGCACAGCTGGAGACGTCGGGTGCCATCGCCGGATCGCTGCGGCTTGACGGCAGCCAGTTGAAGGCGTTCGACCTGACCGCCGAGAACGTCTCGATGGACAGCCACGGCGGGAGCCTCGCGATCGCCGGCCTGGATGGCAAGGTCGACTGGCGGGCCGGGGTTTCGCGTCCGGCGACCACATTGAGCTGGAACGCGCTGGCGATGTACCGCATCGCGTTCGGCCCCGCCAGGCTCGATCTGGAGGATTCATCGGGGGCATTGACGCTGCGTACGCCGGTGATTACCACGATGCTCGGCGGTTCATTCCAGCTCAACCGTTTCGTGTGGCGACCCGATGCCGGGAAAGCCAGGCAGTTGTCGGCGGCGTTTGCGGTCACCGACGTCGACCTGCCCCAGTTGTGCAAGGCGTTCGGCTGGCCGGCGTTCGGCGGCAAGCTGGGCGGCGCGGTGCCGGACCTCAGCTACCGCGGCGACGAACTGGTGTTCGGGGGCGGCTTGTCGCTGGATGTTTTCGGCGGCTCGGTGAGCGTGACCAACCTCAGCATGCTGCATCCGCTGGGCAGCGCGCCGCGCCTCGCCGCCGACATCGACATGCAGCAACTGGATCTGGCACAGCTGACGGGCGTGTTCGACTTCGGCGAAATCACGGGCCGCCTCGACGGGAAGATCGAAGGACTCGAACTGGTCGACTGGAATCCGGTTTCGTTCAAGGCGAAGCTGACCGCCGACGGCGGCGGCAAGATCAGCCAGCACGCCATCAAGAGCCTCACCGAAGTCGGTGGCGGCGGCATCGCGGGCGGACTGCAAAGCATCGCGCTGCGCGTGTTCAAGACGTTCGGCTATTCGCGGCTCGGGCTGAGTTGCACCCTGGCAAGCGGGATCTGCACGATGGGCGGGATCACGCCGGACCCCGATGCGGACGACAACGGCTACACCATCGTCGAGGGCAGTGGCCTGCCGCACATCACGGTCATCGGCCACCAGCGCGAAGTCGATTGGGCGACCCTGGTGAGCCGCCTCGAGTCGGCGACGAAGGGCAACGGGCCGGTGATCAAATAGGGCGCTCGGCTCGAACATGTAAACTCGAACTTCAAGGCGGGCGTCGGTGAATCGCCGCCTGCTGCACAAACAACGGAGACATGCGATGCGCAAGTCGGCTTTCCTGCTCGCCCTTTCGCTGGCCCTGCTGGCCGGTTGCGTCACCATCAACGTGTATTTTCCGGCCGCCGCCGCACAGCAGGCGGCCGACAAGGTCATCGGCAACATCATCGGCCCGGATGCTTCGGGAGAGCCGCCGGCACCGTCTTCCAGCACGCCGCCGCCGCCGTCCAGCGCGCCACCGGCGCAGCCGGAGCCGCTTTCGGTGCGCGTCCTCAATGCGGTGATCCCTGCCGCATACGCAGCGGAATCGCAACCCAACCTCGACATCCAGACCCCGGCGATCCAGGCGATCGAGGCGCGCATGCGGGCCCGCTTCCATTCGATCCTGAGGGGCCTCCTGGCTTCCGGTGCGGTGGGTTTCACCCACAACGGCGATGTCGCGATCCGCGATGCATCCAAAATCCCGCTTGCGCAGCGCGGGCAGGCCACGCAGGCGGTAGCGGCGGAAAATGCAGACCGCGCCGATTTGTACAAACAGATAGCCGTGGCGAACGGCCATCCGGAATGGGCACAGCGGATGCGCGAATCGTTTGCCAAGCAGTGGATCAGCCGCGCCCGCGCCGGCTGGTACTACCAGGACGCCTCCGGCAACTGGAGGAAGAAATAAAGGCAGGGTGCGCACGTCGTGCGGCAGTGGGCGCGGCAGGCTTCCCGTGGCGGACGGCCGCCGACGCGGCGTCCGCCGTGGTGATGGATTTCATCCCGGCCAGAACACACGATCCGGCTTGACACGTCTGGCAAGATGCGCGGATGAAAATGCCGCGCGATGCCGCCTTCGAAACCACGATCGACGATCTTTCCCACGATGGGCGCGGTGTCGCGCACGTGGATGGCAAGACGGTGTTCGTGGCGGACGCCTTGCCGGGTGAGCGGGTGCGCGCAAAGCTGGTTCGCAAACACCGCCACTTCGACGAGGCGCGCGCGGAAGAGATCTTTGTCGCGTCGGCGGACCGGGTCGAGCCCCGCTGTCCGCACTTCGGCGTGTGCGGCGGCTGCGTTTTGCAGCACCTGGCGCCGGCGGCGCAGATTGCGGCCAAGCAGAACGTGCTGGCGCAGAACTTCGGACGTATCGGGCATGTCGAGCCCGCGCGCTGGCTGGAACCGCTGACGTCGGAGGTGTGGGGTTATCGCCGGCGAGCGCGGCTCTCGGTGAAGCACGTGCCGAAAAAGGGCAAGACGCTGGTGGGTTTCCGTGAGCGCGACCCACGCTTCGTGGCGGACCTCGCGCGTTGCGAGGTGCTGGACCCGGCCCTCGGCGAGCACCTGGATGCGCTCGGCGCATTGTTGAACAGCATGGAAGGCGCCACGTCCATTCCGCAGATCGAATTCTCCGCGGGCGATGCAGCACGGGTACTGGTGTTTCGTCATCTCGCGCCTTTGTCGGGTGGTGATCGCGAGCAACTCGCCGCGTTCGGGCGCGCCCACGGCTTCGCGATCCTGCTGCAGCCCGGCGGTACCGACAGCGTGCATCCCCTCGAGGACGCGCCGGTGGATCTGCACTATGCGCTGCCCGGCTTCGATCTGAAGCTTGCGTTCACGCCGCTGGATTTCGTGCAGGTGAACGCGCGCATTAACCAGAAGATGATCGGGCACGCGCTGGAGCTGTTGCGGCCCGGGCCGGACGACCGCGTGCTCGATTTGTTTTGCGGGCTCGGCAATTTCAGCCTGCCCATCGCCCGGCGCGCGGGGCACGTGGGCGGCGTGGAGGGCGACGCCGGCCTGGTGGCACGCGCGCGCGCCAACGCGGCGGGCAACGGCATCGGCAACGCCGAGTTCCACGTCGGCGATCTTGCCGGCGATGTCCGCGGCAGCGCCTGGGCGCGAGCCGAATGGGACCTGATGCTGCTCGATCCACCCCGCAGCGGCGCCGGCGAACTGCTGAAGCAACTGCCCGCAAAGCCGGTGCGGCGGGTGGTGTACGTGTCCTGCCATCCCGGATCGCTCGCACGCGATGCCGGCACGCTGGTACGCGATCACGGGTTCCGGCTGGAAGCCGCCGGCGTGATGGACATGTTTCCGCACACGGCGCACGTGGAGTCGATCGCGCTGTTCGAAAGGTGATCGGATCCCGGCACGATGCCGTATGATCGTTCGTTCTGTGGATGCGCCACGGGATCATGCCGGATGTTGATCATCGGAATCGAAGGCAGGCAGCTTGCCGAACACGAACACGCCCGTCTGTCGGCGCCGGAAGTGAGCGGTGCGATCCTGTTTACCCGCAATTACGGTGACCGTGCGCAGCTGGACGCGCTGGTCCGGTCGATCCGCAACCTGCGCGGCGAAGCTTTCGTCATTTGCGTGGACCACGAAGGCGGACCGGTGCAACGCTTCCGCGAAGGCTTCACACGCCTGCCTCCGCTGGCGCGCATCGGAGAGTTGTATCACCGCGACCGCGATTCGGCCATCGCGATGGCGGAGATGCACGCGATCGTGATGGCCAGCGAGGTACGTGCCAGTGGCATCGACCTTTCCTTCGCGCCGGTGGTGGATCTCGCCCGCGGCAATCGCGTGATCGCCGAACGCGCCTTCGATGCCGATCCGCAGATCGTGGCCGAGCTTGCCGCGGCCTACGTGCGCGGCATGCGCCTCGCCGGCATGGCCGCCACCCTGAAACACTATCCCGGACACGGATCGATTGCCGAGGATACGCACCTCGAGGCGGCCATCGATGCGCGCCCGCTGGACGGGATTCGCGCCGCCGACCTGGTTCCATTCGAGGAAGGCTTCGCCAGCGGCGCGGAAGCCGTGATGGTCGCGCACGTCACCTATCCCGCGATCGATGCGCGGGCGGCGGGGTATTCCAGAACGTGGATCAACGACATCCTGCGCGGCGAACTGGGATTTCGCGGCGTGGTGTTCAGCGACGACGTGGGAATGGCCGCGGCGGAGTCCGCCGGCGGCATCGGCGAACGGGTGACCGCGCATCTCGATGCCGGCTGCGACCTGGTGCTGGTGTGCCACCCGGCGATGGTGGATGCCGCGCTGGCGGTCGTCCGCGGTCGCAAACCCTGTGCGGCCGAAAAGCTAGCAAGCCTCTACGGCAGCGTGGCGCCGGGATGGGAGGCGCTGCTGGACGATCCGCAGCATTCGCGATATGTCTCCGCGTTGGCCGGGCTGTCGGCGCCGGAGGCGGCCCGGCCATGAGCGCGTCGGAACATCCGCTCGCGGCCGTGCGGCCGTACGCCGAGTGCATCCATGACCGAACCGCGATCGAGAGCGCGATCGCACGCATGGGCGGGGATATCGGCAAGGCGCTGCAGGGTGAACGCGCGGTATTCCTCACGGTGATGAACGGGGGGTTGTTTTTCGCCGCCCCGCTGGCGCTGGCGATCGGCTGCGATCTCGAACTCGATTACGTGCATGCGACCCGTTACGGTGAGGCAACAGTCGGGCGCGAGGTGCGCTGGCTCCACCGTCCGCGGACACGGCTGGCCGGGCGCACCGTGATCCTCGCCGATGACATCCTGGACGAGGGCTATACGCTGACCACCCTGCGCAGTCATTGTCTTGCCGAAGGCGCCAGGCGCGTGCTGGTCGCCGTGCTGTGCGAAAAGCGCCACGATCGCCGTGTCCCGGGTCTGGCGGCAGACTTCGTGGGCATGGAGGTGCCCGACCGCTACGTGTTCGGCTACGGCCTCGACTACTACGGGCAGGGCCGCAATCTTCCGGCCATCTATGCGCTGCCCGAGGGTGCAGCATGAACACTGCCGCGATCGATCTTGCGGTGATCGGTGGCACCGGCGTGTATGCATTTCCGGGGCTGGAACGTCCCGAGCGCGTCGAGGTCTCCACCCGATGGGGCGCGCCGTCATCCGCGATCGTGATCGGCGAAGTCGGCGGCCAGCGCGTTGCGTTTCTCGCACGCCATGGGGATCTTCACACCTTTGCGCCCCATCGCATCAACTATCGTGCGAACATCGACGCGCTGCTCGAACTCGGCGCGCGACGGGTGGTGGGCGTGAACGCGGTGGGTGGCATCCGTGCCGACATGGGGCCACGCGTACTGGCGATCCCGGATCAATTGATCGACTACACCCACCGCGTTTCGAGTTTTTGCGACGTGGAGGGCGAGGCGGTATTGCACGTCGAGTTCGGCGAGCCGTACACCGAATCGTTGCGGCGTGGGTTGCTGGACGCGGCGCGCCGTGCCGGTGTCGACGTGGTCGACGGCGGCTGCTACGGCGCGACCCAGGGGCCGCGCCTGGAAACCCGCGCCGAAATCGTTCGCATGCGGCGCGACGGCTGCGACCTGGTGGGCATGACCGGCATGCCCGAGGCAGTCCTGGCGCGCGAGCGGGGCATGGAGTACGCCTGTATCGCGGTGGTCGCCAACTGGGCCGCCGGTTGCGGCCCCAAGCCCGACGCGCCGATCAGCCTCGAGGAAATCCACGCGCACCTCGCCGCGGCGACCGGGCATGTGCCCGCCATCGTGCACGGGCTGCTGGCGCGTTGAGCGACGCACGTCACAAAACAGGCTTGCGCGCGGCAGGGGTCCGTCTGATACTCGTTCCCGCGGCGGGTGCGTGCCGCGATATGGATCGTTGCGAAGAGGGGTTTTCCAAATGTCAGTGGGTACGGTGAAGTGGTTCAACGACGCCAAGGGCTTTGGTTTCATCACGCCCGACGGCGGCGGCGCGGACGTGTTCGTGCACTTTTCGGCCATCCGCGCGCAGGGGTTCCGCAGCCTGAAGGAAGGCCAGCGCGTGAAATTTGAAATCGTGCAGGGACCCAAGGGCATGCAGGCTTCGGAAGTGACGGGCGAAGGCGAAGCCGCTTCCGCGCCCGCAGCGTGATCCGCCGAAGTTCCTGAAGCCGGCTTCGACAACAGCCGTTCGAAGCGGCTGTTGGTGGGGAGCCAGGCCACGGAAGACTCGTACCGGAGTGGCGGGAAGCCGGAACGATTTCGTTTGCGGATCGTTCCATGGAGCAGCCATCGGGGCGATTGCACGGCCTTGGCGAGGAGCCAGGCCATGGAAGGCCGTGTCGGCGCTGCGCGATGCCATGGCGGTTGGGTTCCCGAGCCGATGCGTGACGCGGGGATGGGGACGATCGCCCCGCCATGGGCACACCGCTATGCCGCGAATTGCAGCCGGGCCAACTCCGCGTACAGCCCGCCTTCGCGCAACAGCTTGTCGTGACTGCCGTCGGCGACGATCCGGCCCTGGTCCATCACCACGATTCGATCGGCACGCTGCACGGTAGCCAGTCGGTGTGCGATCACCAGCGTGGTGCGGCCGCGGCCGGCGCGTTCCAGCGCTGCCTGGATCGCGGCTTCGGATTGGGCGTCCAGGCTAGAGGTGGCTTCGTCCAGCAGCAGTACGGGTGCGTCTTTCAGGATCGCCCGCGCGATCGCGATGCGCTGTCGCTGGCCGCCCGAGAGCCGCACGCCGCGCTCACCGAGCGGCGTGGCGAAGCCTTCGGCTTGTTCGCTGATGAAACCGAATGCTTCGGCGTCACGGGCCGCCGCATGCACCGCGTCGTCGGTCGCGCCGGCGCGACCGAAACGGATGTTGTCGGCGGCACTCGCGCCGAAGATCACCGTTTCCTGTGGCACCAGCGCCAGCGCGCCTCGCAAGTCGTCGAGTTGCAGTGCACGCAGGTCAACGCCGTCCAGGGTGATGCGTCCGCGCAGTGGGTCGTGGAAACGCAGCAGCAGGTTGAACACCGTGCTCTTGCCGGCCCCGGACGGTCCGACCAGCGCCACCGTCTGGCCGGGGTGGATGCGCAAGGTGAAGTCGTGCAATGCCGGTGTGTCCGGGCGTGATGGATAACGGAATTCCACGTGTTCGAAGGCGATCGCACCCTGCGGCGGATGCGGAAGCGCTGCGGGTTCGACCGGGTCGGCAATCGACGGGCGTTCGTCCAGCAGTTCGCTGATCCGGCCCATCGAGCCGGCGGCGCGCAGCACGTCGCCCCACACGCCCCCCAGCGCGCCCACCGAACCCGCAGCCATCACGGCATACAAGACGAACTGGCTCAACAAGCCCGCGTCCATCGAACCGGCCAGCACGTCCCGGGCGCCCGCCCACAGCACCAGCGTGACGGCCCCGAAAATCAGCACGATCACGCCACCCGTCAGGATCGCGCGGGCGGCGATGCGTTTCTGTGCCGCCCGCAACGCACGCCGGACCGCGTCGCCATAGCGCGCGCTTTCGATGCCTTCGCGTGCATACGCCTTCACTGCGTGCACGGCATTCAGCGTTTCATTGGCGATCGCGCTGGTATCGGCGATGCGGTCCTGGTTGGCGCGCGCGAGCCGCGTCAGGCGTTTGCCAAACAAGGCGATCGGCAGGATCACGGCCGGTATTACCAGCGCGGTCAGGCCAGCCAGCCGCGGGCTGGTCCAGACCATCAGCGCCGCCGCGCCGATCACCATCACCACGCTGCGCAATGCGATCGAGATGCTGGAGCCGATCAGTGTCTGTACCACTTCGGTGTCCGTGCCGAGGCGCGAAATAAGTTCGCCGACGCGGGTTTTTTCGTAGAACGCGACGTCCAGCCGGATCAGGCGCGAATACAGGATCTCGCGCAGCGCCGCGATGGCGCGCTCCCCGAGCAGGCTGATGCAGAAGTACCGGGCGGCGGTGGCGATCGCCAGCACCAGTGCCAGCAGGAACAGCAGCAGGAAGGTGCCGTTGACCAGTGCGGCGTCGTGGCTGGCGAACCCGCGGTCGATCATGTGCCGGACGGCGACGGGCAATGCCAGCGTGGCGGCGGAGGACAGGGCGAGGAAAAACAGCCAGCCGGCGGCCAGGGTCCGGTGCCGACGCATGTAGGGCCACAGTGCGCCAAGCGCGGCGAGCTGGCGGGCAGGGCGCGTGCGGCCGGAATCGGCTGATCGGGTCATCGCCATGAAGTGGGGATCAGGCCGGCCAGTTCAACGCGGTTCCCCGAGCGGCCTTGGTGGCTGCGCACGGAGGCTCGAGCAAATCTTCCCGAAATACGGCTACTTGCGCGGGATTTGGAGAAGCCGGGGACGCCCTGGGTGGAAATGATCATCAATGATTTCCCGAATTGGCCGATACAGCAGTACGGGCCGGCCGGACGTTGCGGTGGGTTGAGGTGGCGTGATGGCATCGCTTGTGCAAGAGGCACAAGGCTTGCCACCCGCCGATTTGTCCGCAACAGGGTGGCGCATGACCAAACGGAGTTCCAGGTACATGGGAGGGCTGAAGCGGGGTTTCATCGCGATTGTGCTCGTGGCCATTGTCGTGGCAGCTGCAGTTGCGGCTGCAGGAGCGCTCGACGCTCCCGCGCCGGCAGCGCCCGCTGGTAGCCACCCGGAAACCATCCGCGTGGCAACCGCCCGCCACTATCCGCCGTTCCTGTTTCTGGATGGAGACGGAAGGACGCAGGGGTATGAAGCCGACATGTGGCACCTGTTCCAGGCCCACACCGGCATCCACGTCGAGCTTCTGCCGATGGGATGGGAAGCCGCCCAGCAGGCCGTGCTGTCCGGGCGCGCCGACGTGATCGACATGCTCTACCGCACCCCCGCCCGGGATGCGCAATACGAGTTTTCCCGCCCCTATGCCTCGCAGCCGGTCGGCATTTACGTCGAACAGCGCATTCGCGGCATCCGGGACGTGGCCACGCTGCGCGGCTTCCCCGTGGGGGTGCTGCGCGGCGATGCCTGCGCCGAGCGCCTGCGGGCGTCCGGCTTGCACTATCTGCAGCAGTACGACAGCTACGAGGCAATGATCGAGGCCGCGGTGCAGGGAACCCTGCGCATTTTCTGCATGGACCAGTATCCGGCCGACTACTACCTGTACCGGGACGACGCGCACGACAGGTTTTACCGGGCATTCGTGCTTTACACGGGCGAACCCCGCTGGGCCGTCCGCAAGGGCAACCTGCCGCTGCTGCACGCGGTCGAGCAAGGCATGGCATCGATCACGCCAGACCAGCGCGCCAGGCTGCAGGCACGTTGGCTGGAACATCCCGCCGCGCTGCTGCCTTACCTGCACGCGGCCAGGATCACCCTGGCAATCACGGTCGCGCTGATCTCATTGATGATGCTTTGGGTATGGATGCTTCGCCGCAGCGTCGCGCGTCGCACGCGCGAGCTGAACGCGGAGCAGGGCAACATGCGCGCGCTGTTCGATGCCAGCCCCGACGCGATGTGGGTGACCGATTGCCACGGCGTGCTGCTCAAGTGCAACGAACGCACTGCCCGGGTTTTCGGCATGCCGCCGGAAAAGATGATCGGGTACACCGCCGCTCAGGCGATGGACGCGGCGAATTCCACGTTCGCCACCGAATCGAAAGCCATGAACCTGGCCGTGCTGAACTCCCGGCAGCGCCAGCGGGCGGTGCTGCCATTGGCGCTGCCGGGTGGCAGCACGCTGGACCTGGACATCATCAAGGTGCCGCTGTACGCCAGCGATGGGCAAGTGCGCGGCGTCCTCAACACTGCACGCGACATCAGCGAGCGCCTGCAAACGGAAGAGCGGTTGCGACTGTGGGCGCATGCGTTCCAGCACGCGACCTTTGCCGTCGCCATGTTCGACGCGCGGACCAAGTGCATTACCGCGGCCAATCCCGCCTTTGCCCGCGAGCGTGGCTACACGCCCGAAGAAATGGTGGGAATGCCGGTCGACGCGCTGTATCCGGAAGACCTGCTGGAAGAGCGGCGGAGGGCGCGGCACGACATCAACAAACTCGACCACGCGATGATCGCAACCGAACAGGTGACGCGCGACGGGCGCCGGTTCCCGGTCTTGCTGGACATTTCGATCACCCACGATGTCGATGGCGAGGCGCAATACGTGATCGTGTACGCGCAGGACATCAGTGACCGCGAACGCACCGAGAGCGAACTGCGGCTGGCCGCCGTTGCATTCCAGTCACAGGCTTCCCTGGTGGTGATGGATGCCGATCGCGTGATCCAGCGGGTGAATGGCGCCTTTGCCTCGTTGACCGGCTACGAGCCCGATCAGGTGATCGGGCAACCGTTCTCGCTGCTGCGCTCCCGCCACCATGACGAACCGTTCCACCAGCACGTATGGGAACAGGTCGCGCGTGACGGAATCTGGCAGGGCGAGCAGTGGATACAGGTCAGGCAGGGGCAACCCAAGGTGATCCGTGCGGTGGTGTCGGCGGTCGCCGATGCCGCGGGCAAGGTGACCCACTACATCTGCTCCATGATCGACCTGACCGGCGAACGCGAAGCGCACGCGAGCGTCGATCACATGACGTTCTTCGACTCGCTGACCGACCTCCCCAATCGGCACTTCCTGCACGGGCGACTGCAACACCTGCTGGAAGATGGCGATTCCCGGGGCGGCGCGCTGTTGATGTTCGACCTGGACCATTTCAAGCGGGTGAACGATCTTCGCGGGCACGCCGCCGGCGATGCACTGCTCGGGCTGATCGCGCAGCGGCTGCGCCACATGCAGGACGACCGCTACGTGTTGAGCCGCTTCAGCGGAGGCACCTTCGCGTTGCTGGCGGGCTGCGGTGGCGACCAGCCGGGGGTGGCCCCGAAGCAGGCCTGGGCCTCTGCGGAACGCGTCCGCCAGGCATTGCGGGAACCGTTCCAGTTGGGCGGTGACACGCCGGTCACGATCACCATCAGCATCGGTTGGACCGAACTGGTGCCGGGCCACGGTACGCCCGAGTCCGTGCTCAAGGAAGCGGAGCTGGCGATGTACCGCGCCAAGGCCGCGGGTCGCGACCAGGTGTGCCGCTTCCAGCCCGCGATGCACGCCGAACTGGTGCACCATGAAGCTCTGGTTCAGGACCTGCGCCGCGCGATCGGTGATGAAACCTTCGATTTGCACCTGCAGGCGCAGGTGGATCGCGGGGGCGAAGTGATCGGGGCCGAAGCCCTGTTGCGCTGGACGCGCCCCTCGGGCGAACGCGTGCCGCCGGATGTTTTCATTCCCATCGCCGAAGACAACGGGCTGATTTTTCCGCTGGGCGATTGGGTGCTGCGGCGCGCCTGCGCCTGGCTCGTCGCGTGGTCAAGCCAGCCGTCGCTGTGCGACTTGTCGCTCGCGGTGAACGTGAGTGCGCGGCAGTTTGCGCAGGCCGGGTTCGTGGACAGCGTGCGTGGCGCCTTGTCGGCGACGGGTGCGGTCGCGTCGCGGCTCAAGCTGGAGATCACCGAGACGGCGGTGCTGGAAGATTTTCATGAGACCGCGGCGAAGCTGGCCGAATTGCGCGCACTGGGGGTCAAGGTTTCGCTGGACGACTTCGGCACCGGCTACTCGTCGCTCGCCTATCTGACGCGCCTGCCGCTGGATCAGCTGAAGATCGACCGTTCGTTCGTGGACCGGCTGCCGGAGGATCGCAACGACGCGATGGTCGCGCAAACCATCATCGGGATGGGAAGAGGCCTTGGCCTGGACGTGATCGCCGAAGGCGTCGAAACCGAAGCGCAGCGCAAATTCCTGATGGCACAGGGCTGCGACGCCTTCCAGGGGTTCCTGGTCGCGCGGCCGATGCCGCGCGAAGCATTCGAAGCCATGCTGGACCAGCGGGTGGATGCGCGGAAAGTCGCCGGCGGCCAGCGCCACCCGGGTGGGCCGCTTCCCCGCGTGGGGCGGCGCCACCGCAATGCCGGTTGAGCCGGCATGGCGCGTGCGTCCCGTCACGGATCGCGGATCACCAGCAACCTGCGTTCGGTCATGTCCTCGATCGCGTAGCGGATCCCTTCACGGCCGAAACCGGAAAGCTTCACGCCGCCATACGGCATGTTGTCCACCCGGAAGCTCGGGATGTCGCCGACTACCACGCCGCCTTCGACCAGCGTGTCCCACGCGCGCATGGCATGCGTGAGGTTGTCGGTGAACACGCCCGCCTGCAGGCCGTAGGCGGACTCGTTGACGATGGCGAGCGCCGTATCGAAATCGTCGAATGGTTCCAGCAGCGCGACCGGCCCGAAGGCCTCCAGGCAACTGAGTTTCGCCGCGTGCGGCACGTTTTCGAGCACGGTCGCATCCAGCATGCTGCCGTTGCGCTTGCCGCCGCACAGGATCTTCGCGCCGGCCTTCTTCGCTTCCGCGATCCAGCCTTCCAGGCGCAGCGCAGCGGCTTCGTCGATCATGGGGCCGAGGAAGGTTTCGGGATCCTTCGGATCGCCGGCCTTCAGCTTTTTCGTCGCCGCGACGAAGCGCTTCTTCACCTCGTCGTACAACGACGCGTGCACGAGGATGCGTTGCACGCCGATGCAGCTTTGCCCTGATTGATAGAAGCTGCCGGAGATCAATCGCGAGATCACGAAGTCGAGGCGCGGCTTCTGGTCGACATCCACGATGCACGCGGCGTTGCCGCCGAGTTCCAGTACCACCTTCTTCTTGCCGGCGCGTGCCTTCAATTCCCAGCCGATCTGGCCGCCGGTGAACGACAGCAGTTTGAGGCGGTCATCTTCCACGAACGGATCGGCATCCTCGATGCGGCACGGCAGGATCGAGAACGCGCCTTCCGGCAGATCGGTTTCCGCCAGCACCTCGCCGATGATCAGCGCGCCGATCGGCGTGCGTTCGGACGGCTTCAGCACGAACGGACAACCCGCCGCGATCGCCGGCGCGACCTTGTGCGCGACCAGGTTCAACGGAAAATTGAAGGGCGTGATGAACGAACACGGCCCCAGCGGCACGCGCTTGACGAAGCCGCGATAGCCATTCGTGCGCTGGGAGATTTCAAGATTGACGATCTCGCCGTCGAGGCGGGTGGACTCGTCGGCGGCGATCCGGAAGGTGTCGATCAGGCGTTCCGCTTCGCCTTGCGAATCCTTGATCGGCTTGCCGGCTTCGACGCAGAGCGCATAGGCGAGTTCGTCCTTGCGCTTGCGCATGCTTTCCACGCAATGTTCGAGGACCGCGCGTCGCTGGTATGGCTTCATCGCGGCCATGGGCGCGGCGGCTTCCGCTGCGGCGGCGATCGCCTGTTCGATGGCCGCGGCGTCCGCCATCGCGACCCGCGTTGCAGGCTCGCCGGAATATTTGTCGAGTACCGGCAAGTCCGCGTTGGCTTGCACCGGGCTGTTGGCGAGGTAATAGGGATAGCGCGGTTTCAGTTTTGGCGTCCTGGACATGGAGCTCCCGTGGCGGGGCAAGGGCGATGGAAGGTGAACACGGATTGTTGCCGAAGGGTTGTTTCGAATCCGTATATGCCTGCCCGGATGGACAAGAAAGGCATACGCGGGTCTCAGTGTCGATCCACCGGATCCACCCGCAGCGGCAGTTCCCCGTCGGCGAGCCGTGCACGGAGGACCGTGCCCGGTCGTGCACCGCGCGCCGAGCGCAGCACGTTTCCGGATTCGTCGAAGAGGATCGCGTAACCGCGCTTCAACACATCGAGCGGATTGACCGCGTTCAAGGCGCGCGCAAGCCCGGCCAGCCGTTGCCGGCGACGCTCGCCGCCATGCTCCCACGCGGCAAGAAGCCGCCGTTGCAGATCCGCGTTGCGTTGCGCCAGCTGTTGCAGGCGCGCCCGGGGGTGCCGGGAAAGCAGCCGCGTTCCGGCGTGGGCGAGGCGAGCCGCGGCGCGTTCGCGCGCCATGATTTGCGCGCGAAGCAGGCGCTCGCGCAATTCGACCAGCCGCTCGCGCCCCATCGCGAGCCGTTGCTGCGGCCGCTGGGTATTCAGCCGCGCGGCGAGATGATCGAGTCGCTGCATCAGGTTCTGCGCACGCCGTCGCCAACCCGTGCGCAGCCGACTGTCGAGGTGTGCCAGCATGCGGACCAGCGCATCTCCGTCCGGCAGGATCAATTCCGCCGCAGCCGAAGGCGTCGGCGCGCGCAGGTCGGCGACGAAATCGCTGATTGAGAAATCGACTTCGTGCCCGACGGCCGAAACCACCGGCACCGGGCTCGCGGCGATCGCCCGCGCGACCGCTTCGTCATTGAACGCCGCCAGGTCTTCCAGCGAACCGCCGCCGCGGGTGACCAGCAGTACGTCGTATCGCCCGGACTTCGCGGCATTGCGCAGCATCGCGGCGATCTGCGCCGGTGCCTCCATGCCTTGCACCAGCACCGGCAGCACTTCTATCGCCGTTAGCGCGAAGCGCCTGCGCGCCACCGACAGCACGTCGCGGATCGCGGCGCCGCGGGCCGACGTGATCACGCCAAGCCGGTGCGGAAACGCCGGCAGCGTGCGCTTGCGGTTTTCATCGAACAGGCCTTCCGCCTGCAGTTTGGCCTTGAGCTGTTCGAAAGCACGGCGCAGCGCACCTTCGCCGGCGTCTTCCATCTGTTCGATGACCAACTGGAAACTGCCGCGCGCCTCGTACAGGCTGACCCGCGCGCGCGCCAGCACCCGCGTGCCGTTGCCGGGCCGGAATCGCAGCCGCGCGTTCTCGCGTGCGAACATTGCGCAGCGCACTTCGGCCGCCGCGTCCTTCAGCGAGAAATACCAGTGTCCGGATGCGGCGCGCGTGAAATTGCACACCTCGCCCTCGATCCAGACCATCGGCAACGCGCCCTCGATCAATTCACGCACCAGCCGGTTGAGCGCGGAAGGCGTCAGCACGCGACGCGGATCGGGCGTGGGCATTTCAACGGTCATGATCGGCCCGGGCCTTGGTGACGGCATCGGGAACCGCGCTGGCAGGCGACACGCGCTTCCGGCGGTTGCGCATGCGCAGCCAGCGCGCGGCGAGGCTGACGCCGACCCACGCCGCCAGCGCGCCCAGCGGCCACGCCAATGCCCACGGCCACAGTGCGGCCACGACGGCGATCGCCAGCAAGACCAGGGCACCGCCCAGCAGTGGACGTGATTCGGTATCGCTCAACACGCGGCGATTGCCCAGCGCAGCGCCCAGGGTGGTGGCCATGCGCATCGCGCCGACTGCGCTGCGTCCCGCGCTGCCATGCCCGCGGAGGCCGTGGTGCGGCGGCGGTGTCGCGGGACGCGCGCGGCGTCGCGACAACACGATTTCGGTGGCGTGTTCGAGATCGCGTTCGTATTGCTGCGCCAGTTGGCGGGCGAATTGCTCGTTCTCGATGGCGACGTCGATTTCGCAGTTGCCCAGCCAGCTCGCGATGTTGAGATTGGTGGATCCGACCCGCGCCCACTGGCTGTCGGCCACTGCCGTCTTCGCGTGCAGCATCGGGCCCTTCCATTCGTAGATGCGGATGCCGGCTTCCAGCAAGGCGCGGTAGCCGGTCCGCGACAGCGCGGCGACGGCGGGAATGTCGGACGCGCCCGGCACCAGCAGGCGCACGTCCACGCCATCGGAGGAAGCGTTCATCAGCGCACTGAGGTACGGCGCGACGCCGATGAAATATGCGTCGGTCAGCCACAGCCGTTCGCGGGCCAGGGCGGCGATGAGCTGATCGATCCGGAACGTGCCGGCGCTCGACGGCAGCGTGGCGATCACGCGCAGCGCCACATCACCCGCGGACTCGATGCTGCCGTTGGCGGGCGAAGGCAACGGTTCGCCCAGCGCCGCCCAGGTTTCCGCAAAGGCGTGCACCAGGTCGGCCACCGCGGGGCCGCGCAGGGCCACGCCGGTGTCGCGCCAGGGTTCACGGTGACGCGCCGGATCGCCCAGCCATGCCGCACTGACGCAAACGCCGGACACGAATCCAACCCGGTCGTCGACCGTCAGCAATTTGCGGTGATCCCGGTTCACCCAGCCGAACGGGCTCAGGGGGTCGAACGGGTTGTAGGTGCGAACGTCCCCGCCCGCGTCACGCAGGGGCTGCCAGAAGCGCGATCGGGACTGCCCAAGGCAGCCCAACCAGTCGTGCAGTACGCACACGTGCACGCCGGCACCCGCGCGTTCGGCGAGGGCCTCGACGAATTCCCGGCCTACCTCGTCGTCGCGGAAAATGTAATTGCCGAACAATATGTTGTGCTGCGCAGTTCTTATGGCTTCTAGCCACGCATCGAAATTCGCGCGCGCGTCGATCAGCAGATCCACTCGGTTGCCGGTGGAAAGCGGGGCGCCCGCCGCACGCGACAGGGCTTGCTCGGCCAGCGGACGGAACGGGTGGGACGGGGGTTGGCGCGAGCCGTGCATGACTGATTTCACGGGGACCATGTTCGGCGGCCTCGATCTCCGGTTCAAGGCTAGAATGGGAGAGTTTCGACGCAAAGTGTCGGGCCGAAACCACAGGGGGTTCGAAGCCGCGATGGATAACTACCAACGCCTGATTGAAGATTTGCCCGCCCGGCTGCCGCCGGGCCGTTCGCAACGGACAGGCGAAAAATCGATCCGCGAAGCCGTCGCTGCGTTGCCGCTGGCCAATCCCGTCCAGGCGGTCCGCGAGGTCGACCAGCTTCTCGACGGCATGCTGGCGAGGACCTGGTCGGGTGCCGAACGGATCGCGGCGTTGGAACACCTTCGCGCGCCCGTGGAAAGCCTCTGCGGGGGAATCGAACGCCAGCTCGCCGCCGAGCCGCACCCGTTCGCTCCGGCCGCGGCCGAGTGGGCGGCCGCCGCGCAACGCGTCCAATGGATGATGCTGGGCGGCTATGCCGTGGGCCTGCATGAACTTTGTTCGCCGGCCGGCAAGGTGCCGATGTTCAAGGGCAAAGCCGCGGCGACGGCCGTGGTGCGGGCGCTGACCCACGCCGACCGGATGCTGACATGGTCGTATCGCCAGTATGCGTCGCCGCCGGGCGGCGTATGGCGGCGGATCCATGCGCTGCACGCCTTCGCGGGCGAACTCGCGCTGGCCGACCAGCCCGTCGAAGACGCGCTTGCCGGGGACGTGCCGCTGACCGCGCGGGCGGCCTACGCACAACTGCTGCTGCTGGCCATGAGCAATCCGTATCGTTTTTCCGCCCGCGAACTGCAGGAAGCGCGGCAGGTGGTCCGCTGCGTCGCCGCGCAGTGTTTGCTTGCGCGCGCCGGCGGCGAGGGCATCGGCGTCGATACCGACAGCGACGCCGGTCCGGGCTACATCGCCGAGGAGCGCCTGTCCACGGGCTCTGGCGTGCTGGCCGTCGATGTCTCGCCGGTCGAGCGGATGTTCGAACGCAGCGCATTGCTGCCCGCGGACATGGACGCGATCGACCTGCCGCAGCCGGGCGGTGGCGTGGTGACCACCAGCGTGCGCTTCCTCGATCGCCTGCGCATGGCGTGGGGGCCGGCGCCGCGGGGCCATGCACGGCTGTCGGCGAAGCACGCGCTCGACGTCGTGGTCGGCATGCATGCCTTGCACTACGCACTGGCCGGCAATCTCGATTTCGGGACCTTCGTGCGTCGCGTCCATGGTGACGCGATCATGGTCGGCACCCACGAATTGGCCTCCGCGTGGCTGGCCACGTCCGATACCACGCGTCCCCAGGTTTTTCGGGCTGACGTGCTGGACCAGAGCGGTGGAGGCTACCGGATGCGCCTGCATGGTGCGGAAGGCCTGCGGGTGCGGATCGGCGAGGTGATCGGGCTGTCGCCGGTGGACGACGAGGACGATCGCGACTGGATGGTGGGCGTGATCCGCTGGCTGCGCCACGACGGCGAAGGCGAATTGCTGGGCGTGGAACTGCTGCGGCGCGAAGCCCGCGCGGCGGGCCTGCGTCCCGTCACCGCAGAGGGCGAAACTCTGGCCCCGCTCCGGGCCGTTGAACTCATGGACTGGGGCGAGGTCGACAATCTGTCCGTTCTGGTGACCAGCGGGCTGGCCCGCAACATCGTCGCCGCGGAGGTGGTATTGCCGGCGCGCGCTTCCGACTGGAACTCGCACGCGTCGGTCGCGACCTGGCGCACGGGCGATACCGAGCCGCTGGGGCCGGCGTGTTTTCGCGTTACCCTTGAACGCGACGGAACAAACGCGGTTTGAACGCGGTTTTGAAGGAGGCGACATGGCGCTACAGATGCGCGGCGAATGCGAGCACTGCCACGCGCAGGTGACGCCCGAAGGCGAGGCCTGGATTTGCGTGTTCGAGTGCACCTTCTGCCCCCGATGCGCCGAGCTGATGCAGTACGCATGCCCCAATTGCGGCGGAGAACTCGTCCGCCGGCCGCGGCCAAATCCCGCGCGTGCCACCGGACAACCGATTGCGTGAACGTCGGGCCGGATTTCATCGTCGCGATCCCCGCGCGCCACGGCTCGACCCGGTTGCCGGGCAAGCCGCTGCGCTTGCTGGGCGGAGAACCGCTGGTCGTGCACGTGGCCCGGCGTGCCCGCGCCGCCGGTGCGGCGCGGGTGGTGGTTGCCACGGATGACCGGCGCGTCGCGGATGCGCTGGACGGCCGCGGCATCGAGATCTGCATGACCCGGGCCGACCATGCGAGCGGCAGCGACCGCCTTGCCGAATGCGCCCGGAAACTCGCCTGGCCGGACGACGCGTGCATCGTCAACCTGCAGGGCGACGAACCGTTCGCGCCGGCGGCGGGCATCCGCGCAGTTGCCGAAGCATTGCGCGAGGATTCGGCGCCGATGGCGACGCTCGCGACGCCGGTCGAATTGGCGGAACAATGGTTCGACCCCAACACCGTCAAGGTGGTTTGCGATGCCCGCGGACACGCGTTGTATTTCTCGCGCGCCCCGGTGCCGTGGGCGCGCGACGCACTGGCGCGCGATCGTACCCGCGTGCCGCCGGGCGTGACCGTGCTCCGCCACATCGGCATCTACGGTTATCGCGCAAAATTCCTGAAGGCCTTCGCCGCGCTGCCGCCGACGCCATTGGAGCGGGCGGAATCGCTGGAGCAGTTGCGTGTGCTGGAACACGGCTTCGCGATCGCGGTGCGCACGACGCCGGAACCGTTCCCGCCGGGCGTCGACACCGAAGAAGATCTGGCGCGCGCCGAGTACGCGCTGGCCGCGATGAGGGTGCAGGCATGATCCGGCCACCCGCCGGCGTACTGTTCGTCTGCCTCGGCAACATCTGCCGTTCGCCGACGGCCGAATACGTGGCGCGCGCGGAATTCGAAAAACTTGGACTGGAGATACCGGTGGCTTCGCGGGGCCTCGGGAATTGGCACGTCGGGCAGGGTGCCGATCCGCGCGCCGTCGCCGCGGCACGCGCGCAGGGATTCGACCTGTCGCCGCATCGCGCACGCCAGTTCCATGAAGATGATTTCTCGCGCTTTGCGACGGTGCTGGCGGTGGATCGCGCCACGCTGGACGAATTGCTCAGGCGCGTTCCGGACGAGACGCAGATGCCCGAGCGTTTCCTGGTCGCGGCGGGCCTGGCATCGCGGTTCTCGACCGACGATGGTGACGTGCCCGATCCGTACACCGGTACACCGGACGATTTCGATGCGGTGCTTGGCTTGATACGGCGGGGCGTCGACGGACTCGCCGAGCGCCTGCGAGCGGGCGGGGCCCCGCGATGATCGTCGGCGACATTCCGTTCGATGCGACCCGCCCGGTATCGCGCCCCGTGCTGCCCGAATTTCCCGAGGCGCTCCGCTGGGTCAATCGCCGCGAGCGCTTGCGGTTGACCGATTGGCGCGGACAAATCGTGCTGGTGCTGTTCTGGAACGGGAGCAGTGTCAGCAGCGCCAACATGCTTGGCGAGTTGCGCCAGCTCGAAAAGAAAATGCCGGGTGCATTCGTATCGATGTGCGTGCACACGCCCCGCTTCGTGTCCCAGCAGTCCGACGCGGCAGTGCTGAAGGCGGCCCATCGCAACCGCTTGCGGACACCTGTCGCGAACGACGGCGACTGGTTGGCCTGGAAGCAGTTTTCGATTCCGGCCTGGCCGACGACCCTGCTGATCGACGCGAACGGCGGGTTGGCCGCGCGCCTGGTGGGCGAAGGACGCACCCAGGAGATCGAGGATGCGATCATCCAGCTGCGCGACGAGATGCATGCGGAAAGTTCCGCGATGCCTCCGCCCACGCCGGCACCGCTGCGCGACGTCCGCGCCGAGCCGGCAAGTCCGCTGGCATTTCCGGCGCACGCGCTGGCCACCCGCACGCGCCTGTTCGTCAGCGACTCCGGCCACCACCGCATCCTCGAGTGCAGCCATGACGGACGCGTGCTGCGGCAATTCGGCTCGGGCACGCCCGGCAGTTGGGACGGGCAACTGGCGGCATGCGGATTCCAGCTCCCGCAAGGACTGGCGATCGACAACGACACGCTTTACGTCGCCGATGCCGGCAACCATTGCGTGCGCCGCGTGCGCCTGGACGCAGGCGAGGTCGAAACGGTGCTCGGTTCGGGGCGGCCCGCCTACAGCAACGTCGAGGAGCAGGGCGGCGGCTTGCGGGTTGCGATCAATGCGCCGAATGCCGTCGCCGTCGACGGCGACATGTTGTACGTGGCGGCGTCGGGCCAGCACCAGATCCTGCGCGCCGACATCCACCACCAGCGTGTGGAAACGGTTGCCGGCGATGGCCGCAGCGACGTGCGCGACGGTATCGGCGGCCAATCATCGTTGTCGCAGCCACTCGCCCTGGCATCCATGCCCGGCCAGATGCTGATTGCCGATGCAGGCGGCAACGCCATACGGCGCCTGCGCTTCGCCGACCTTGCGCTCACCACCCTCGTCGGCTCTTCGCCATGGGAACCGGGCCGGCACGACGGCGCCGGTCGCACTGTGCGGCTTGCCTATCCGGCAGGAATTGCCGCCGCCGAAAACCGCGTGTACCTGGCCGACACCTGCAACGATCGCTTGTGTGTGCTCGATCCCTACAGCGGCGAGGCCGCGACCCTGCAACTTGATTGTCCGCTGCACGAGCCGCAGGGTTTGTCGTTCGGGGCGGGCGCGCTGTGGGTGGCCGATCGCAATGACCACGCCATCCTGCGCATCGACCCCGCGCGCGGAACCTGCGAACGGGTCGCGGTGGACGAGTGACGTCGCGACGACGTGTCGCCCCGGCAATCCGTCCGAGGCGGCCGATGTGATCGAGGGCGTGCGGTCGTTCTAGCGGGCCGGACTTCATCCGGGACGTCAGTCGGGCTTCGCTGCGTTCGGCGTCAATCTGCGAAGGGCGCCATATCCGTGCATCGGTGACGACGGGGCCAGGCACCGCGACGGCGCGGCTACAATGACGCCATGCAGTCCGATGCAGCGGCCTTCGACGGCAAGGCCTTCGTTCGCAACCTCACCACCTCGCCCGGCGTGTACCGCATGTTCGATGCGGGCGACGCGCTGCTGTACGTGGGCAAGGCTCGCAACCTCAAGAAGCGGGTCGGCAACTATTTCCTGAAGCCGAACCTGGAGCCGCGCATCGCGTCCATGGTTTCGCAGATCGCGCGCATCGAGGTGACGCTGACACGCACCGAAGGCGAGGCGCTGCTGCTGGAAGCGCAACTGATCAAGTCCCTGAAGCCGCGCTACAACATCATGTTGCGCGACGACAAGAGCTATCCGTACATCTTCGTGTCGGATGACCCGTTCCCGCGCATCGTGTTCCACCGCGGCGCCAAGCGCGAGAAGGGCCGTTACTTCGGGCCGTACCCGAGCGCGCATGCGGTGCGCGAAAGCCTGGCACTGATGCAGAAGCTGTTCAAGGTACGCACCTGCGAGAACAGCTATTTCCGCAATCGCTCGCGACCGTGCCTGCTGTACCAGATCGGACGCTGCAGCGCGCCATGCGTCGCGCTCATCGATCCGGAAGAGTACGCCGAAGACGTTCGGCACGCGGTCATGTTCCTGGAAGGCCGCAACGACGCGGTGCTGGGCGAACTCGCCGCGCGCATGGATGCCGCCAGTGCGAACCAGGATTACGAACGCGCCGCACGCCTGCGCGACCAGATCGCGACGTTGCGCGGTCTGCAGGCGCAGCATTACGTGCACGGCGCCACCGCGGACATGGACGTGTTCGCGTGCCGGGTCGAGGACGGCGTCGCCTGCGTGTCGGTGCTGTTCTTCCGCAACGGCATCAGCCTGGGTTCGCGCGCGCACTTTCCGAAGCTGGCGTTCGACTCGGCGCCGGAAGACGTGCTCGGACAGTTCCTCGCGCAGTACTACCTCGACCAGCCGGCGCCGAACGAAGTCGTGTGCGATCGCGAGCCGGCCGACGCCGGGGCGCTTGCCGAGATGCTGTCGGCGCACCGCGAACGAGAGGTGGCGTTGAAATGGCGCGTGCGCGGCGAACGCGCGCGCTTCGTGGAAATGGCCGCGCGCAACGCCGAGGCTGCGCTGCTGGCGCGGCTGACCAGCCGGCAGACCCTGCACACGCGCTTCGAAGCGCTGCGCGACCTGCTGGAGCTCGACGAGACGCCGCAGCGCCTCGAATGCTTCGACATCAGCCATACCATGGGCGAGGAAACCGTGGCGTCGTGCGTGGTGTTCGGCCCCGAGGGCCCGCTGAAAAGCCACTATCGCCGCTTCAACGTCCGCGGCATCACCGGCGGCGACGACTACGCGGCGATGCGGCAGGCGCTGGAGCGACGCTTCAAGGCGCTGGCGCGTGGCGAGGGCGAAGCCCCCGACGTGCTGCTGATCGACGGCGGCAGGGGCCAGGTGGCACAGGCATTGTCGGTGCTGCAGGACCTGGGACTGAACGGCATCGAAGTCGTGGGCGTGGCCAAGGGGCCGTCGCGCCGCGAGGGCGAGGAAACCCTGGTGCTGGGCGACAGCGGGCGCGAGCTCGAGCCCGGTCCCGATTCACCGGCGCTGCACCTGATCGATGCGGTGCGCGACGAGGCCCATCGCTTCGCGATCACGGGCCATCGCAAACGCCGCGAGAAGGCACGCGAACGGGGCGTACTGGAAGAGGTGCCGGGGATCGGCGCGGCGCGCCGCTCGGCATTGCTGAAGGCGTTCGGCGGCCACGCGGGGGTGATGGCAGCCGGCGTCGAGGAACTGTGCCGCATCCGCGGCATCAATCGCGAACTGGCCGAACGCATCCACGCGTTCCTGCACGGTTAGTGCGATCGTCCGTGGTCGCGGCGCCACGAGCGTCCGCTGCAGGTCGGGCGACCCCGCTCTGCGAGTCCGGAAAGGCCTTCCATGGGCCCGGCTTCCCGCACGAACGCCTTGCAGGGCAAGGCCGCTGGCGGGGCTTGACCCGTTATCGGGCCCCGGATCCCCCCCCCCCCCCGCCCCTGACGATCGTGCGCGCGTGTGCGACACTGGTGCGGTTCGTTCGGAGCAAAACCGTTGCGCATCAACCTGCCGACATGGATGACGCTGTTCCGCGTGCTGCTGCTACCGGTGATGGTGGTGGTGTTCTACTCGCATGAAGCCATCCCGTCCGTTCCGTTGCGATTCGCCAACATCGCCGCGGTCGCGGTGTTCGCATTGGCTGCGCTGACCGATTGGCTGGATGGCTGGATCGCGCGGCGCTGGCACATGGAATCCGCGTTCGGTGCGTTTCTCGACCCCGTCGCCGACAAGTTGATGATGGCGGTGACGCTGTTCGTGCTGGTGCAGAGCCATCCCACCGCCCTGCTTGCGGTGACCAGCGCGGTGATCGTCGGCCGCGAGATTGCCGTGTCGGCGTTGCGCGAGTGGATGGCGTTCGTGGGCGAGCGCGGCCGCGTCAAGGTGCAATGGATCGGCAAGTTCAAGACGGTGATGCAGATCGTTGCGATCCTGATCCTGCTGTGGGAACGCGACAAGGAGGCCACCTTCCTGCGCGGCTGGTACGTCGGCGAGGTTTTGCTGGTGGTCGCGGCGATCCTGACGATCTGGTCCGGACTCGCCTACATGAGGGCCGCGTGGCCGGTATTGCAGAGCGGCCGAATGCCGGGCACCGAAAGACCCCCGGAGGCTTGAACCGGATTGCGGTGCCACGTATCATTGCCGGCTCGCGCGGGAATAGCTCAGTTGGTAGAGCACGACCTTGCCAAGGTCGGGGTCGCGAGTTCGAGTCTCGTTTCCCGCTCCAGGTTTTCGAGGCCCCGGCCATGCCCGGGGTCTGTTGTTTCGGGGCCGCGCAACGCGGTTTCGATTGGAACGAGCCCCGCAAGCGCCGCCGGGTCGTTCCGGTCACCTGGCCAGGTGGCAGAGTGGTCATGCAGCGGACTGCAAATCCGCGTACGCCGGTTCGATTCCGACC
>JBIQLN010000011.1:0-105119 GCA_044464225.1 Rhodanobacter sp.
GCAGGGTGGATTCCCAGCTCATGCCGCCGATCAGCCCGATGGTTTTCATGCCGTGGAACACCCGATGGTGTGGTCAGCCGGTCGACTCATCGGGTCAGGTTACCCGATGGGCAGGTGGGCTGGAATCCCGCGCAAGCCGTTCCAGTCCTGAGACGTCGCAGGTCGAAAGTGACCGGGGCCGCGTGCGTGGGAGTCGAAGGCGCGCGTGTCCTGGGTTCGCGCCACCTCGCGTGGAGGCATTGCCGTCCACGTTCGAAGGTGGGTGCACCGACCATCAGCGCAGATCGACGTCGCCGACCTTGTCCTTGTAGTCCTTTTTCGGGTCGCGGCCGAACAGCATCTTGACCCCGGCCATCATCTTCGATTCGTTGAGCCAGACTTCGGCGTGTTCCGGGTCGAGGCGCAGCAGGACCAGCTTCGGATCATCCTTGCCGTCGAACCACGCGGCGATGAACGGGTTCCACAAGCGATCGATGACGCCCCGATCCTGGTCCACCGACAATTTGCCGTGGATGCTGGCAAACAGGTCGTGATCCTTGGCGCTGAAGGCGGCAATCGCGCGATCGCTCTTCGACAGATTGTCGGCCACCGCGTTGGGTTTGCCCACGAAGAACCAGATGGGTCCCGAATTTCCTTCCACCATGGCCGTCATGGGCCGTGCGTGGCCATCCTCCACGCCATTCAGGCCGAGCATGACGGTGCGGTCGGAGGAGAGGGCTTTCCATAGTTTTTCTTCCAGTTTCTGCTCGGTGCTCATGGGAGTTCCTTCTCGGTGCCGGGTGGGGCGGGAGACGGTTACTCTATGGAGTCGTCCGTGAATGCACGATGTAACCTTGGGATGCCTTGAAAGCGGGGTCGGAGTCGTTCCTCGCCTTGCGCGATCGGCGGCGCCTGGCCTGCATCGCACGCGGCGAAAACGAGTATGCTGGGTGGCGATGGCGGGAGCCGTCGAAAGCCGTGGTCCGAGCCGTCACGATCTTCGCAGGGGTCCTCGAGGGAGCATCAAGATGCGACGCCTACTTTGCGGTTTCGTTGTTTCTGCCTTGTTGTCCCTCGTCCCGCAACTCGCGGGCGCCACGTTGGTGTACACGTGGCATCCGCTGGCGGCGGGTACGGATGACGCCGGCGGCGAGTTCCTCATCAGCAGTGGGAAGCTGGTGGCGACGGGTCCCCTGCAATATGACGTGTCGACCGGCACTTACGATCCCGGCGTGGACTACGGCAGTCCATTCTCGCTGCTTGCCTTGACCATCCAGGGCAATCCCTATGGCTTCCACCTGGGGCCGAACCTGAGCGGGAACGTCGGCGCTGTATCCATCTCGATGGACATGACGCCGATGGGCAGTGGCATCGGCAGCCTTTTGACGGGGTTCTTGTACGCAAACAACGCGGAAATGGACTTCTACATGACATCCAGCAACGGCGTCTGGACATTCCTGGATGCGCATTCCGATTTCCCCGGCTGTTTCAGTGACCCGTGGTGCAGCGGGGCAACGGGCCAGTGGGTACTGACCGCCGTGCCCGAGCCACGGGATCTGGGGATCGCTGTTCTCGGGCTGGGTGCATTCGCAACGGTGCTGCTCGCAAGGCGGCGCGCCTCGTCAAGGCGATAATCGAACAGGGGCGGAGTCGAGCTTCCTGCTGGTCCAGGGAGCCATTGCTTCTGGCGGTCGCTTTCCCGGGCGGCCCCGTGGACACTCTCCGCTTCCGGCTCGATACAGGCTTTCCGGACTGTGGCAACGGCACTCATCATTGGCGACATCCAGCGCGGCATTACCGGCGCCTATCCCTTCGCCCGACAGGTCCTGCCGCCCCTGGCCGACCTGCTGCCCCGGGCTCGAGCTGCGGGCATGCTCGTTGTTTTCGTCCGGATTGCGTTCCGGACCAACCGCACCGATCTGCCACCGGGCAGCGCGCTCTACAGCTCATTCTTTGAGGCGGGCGACAGCTTTCATGAGGGTGCGCCGGGAACGGAGATCGATCTTCCCGTGGCGCCTGGCGACATTGTCGTGGTGAAGCGCCGGGCCAGCGCCTTCACCGGAACAGACCTCGATCTCATTCTTCGCGCCAACGGAATCGACGCCATCTGCCTCGCCGGCGTGGCGACCAGCGCGATGGTCGCGGCGACCTTTTACGAAGCGGCCGATCTGGGTTACCGCATGACGCTGCTCCGCGACGGCTGCGCAGACAGCGATCCTTCCATCCACGATTTCTTCATGGACAAGGTATTTCCGAGTCGCGGGGCCAAGGTGGTGTCGTGCAGTGAGTGGCCGGGACCCAGTGACTTTTCGCGAGGGTCATGAAACGAAAGACGCCGGGTCCCGGATATCGCTTCGCGATTCCGGGATGACGAACAAAATCAGGCTTCCCGCTTGTCCCTGACACGCCTTTTCTTCTTGTTTCCCGCAAGCTCCGCCAACGCGTGCTCCGTCACGGTGCCGCGCAACTGCTTCAGCGCGGGCGATGCCGGATCGCCGCCGGCATGCAGGCAAACATCGACGCGCGGCAACGGCGGCAGCCCGTACTTGCCGTCCAGCCGCTTAAGGTGGGGCGGGATGCCTGCGCTGGTGCGCAAGGTGATGCCGAGCCCGGCGGCGACACCTGCCCACAGGCTCTGCAGGCTGGCGGTGACGAAGGCCGGCCGCCAGGCCATGCCGGCCTTGTCCAGCACCCGGGTGCCGGCCTCGCGGAAGAAGCACGGCGGGTGGTAGAGCGCCAGGTCGATGACCTCGCTCGATCGCAACCGCTTGCCCGCGTCCGCGGCGCCCACCCACGTCATCGGCAGTGTCGCGAGCCGTTCGGCATCGGCGCGCCGTGCATGGCCCATCGCCAGCACCAGATCCAGCTCGCCGCGATCGAGCTTTTCCAGCAGCGCGCTGTTGCGTTCGACCGCCACGTCCACCCGCACGGCAGGGTAAGCCTTCTTGAATTGCCCCAGCGCCGCCGGCAGCCAGGATTCGGCGAAGTCGCCGGGCAAGCCGAACCGCACCGTGCCGCCGATCGATGCGCCATGCACGGCGTGCACCGTCTCGTCGTTGAGCGCGAGGATGCGCAGCGCATACGCGTGCACCCGGTCGCCCGCTTCGGTCAACACCACCCGGCGCCCCTGCTTGCGGAACAACGGCTGTGCCAGTTGCGTTTCCAGCTTGCGCATCTGCTGACTGACCGCCGATTGCGAGCGACCCACGCGCTCCGCGGCGCGGGCCAGGCTGCCCAGGTGAAGGATCGCGGCCAGGGTGCGCAGCGCATCCATGTCGAGATTGGGAAGGGACATAGGTAAGCAAATCGAAACGATTTGCTTCGAATTATTCGCTTTTTCTACAGGTTTGCAAAGCCTATGCTCGATCGGGCTTCGCCGAGGAAACTCTGATCAACCGCGTCGTCGTCATCCCGGCGCAAGCCGGGACCCAGTGACTTTCTTGGAACGCACTGAAATGCAAAGTCGCTGGCAAACTCGCCGCTTCCCGCGGCTCGCCCTACGGGCCATCGGCTTCGCCGATGTTCGCTCCGGCATCCTACCTTCGCAGTCCGGATATCGCTTCGCGATTCCGGGATGACGACAAAAGCGAGAGTTTCCCTGACGTCGCGACGTGCGATTCGAAAGAGGACAACCCATGAACCTGTACCGCCTGTTCTTCCGCCTTGTCGTCGTCGCCTGTGTGCTGCCCGGCATGGCCTTGTCTTCCGCCGCGAAAGCGGCCGACACCCACAACGACGTTTCGCTGGCCGGAACCTGGACGCTGGTGGCCGCCGACGTGATCCATCCGGACGGCTCGCGCGCGCGCGACTATGGCGATGCGCCGAAAGGCCTGCTGATGATCGATCGTGCGGGGCGCTACTCGCTGCAGATTTTCCGCAGCGACCGCCCCCGCTTCACCAGCCCCGCCAAGGCCAGGGGCACCGCGCAGGAATACCGCGCCGCGGTGATGGGCTCGAGCACCCATTACGGCACGCTCGCAGTCGAAGCGGGCAAGCACCAACTGGTGTTCCATATCGAAGCTGCGTCGTTCCCGAATTGGGAAGGGCAGGTGCAAACCCGCACGTTCGAATTGCACGGCGACACGCTCAGCTACCGGGTGCCGCCGCGTCCGAACGGCGACGTGCCGATTTCGGTGTGGCGACGCGTCGGGATCGGCACGGCGCATCAGGCGGGATCTGATTTTCGCCCGTCATCCCGGCGGCGCGGGGAGGGGCCATGGATGGCCGCGTTTTGAGAACCGGGGAGAGCCCGGACCCAGTGACTTTCGCGCAGCACACGAAAAGGCAAAGTCCCCGCGTCCAGCGGCTCGGCCTGCGCAATGCCATGCATTGGTTCGCCTTGCTGGCTTCCTGTTTCGCTCCAGCAAGCCCGGTTGGAGGGATCAATTCAGCGATTTCAGGTGTTGCAGCTTGGCGGCGTAGATGGCGCGCCAATGCGGGGTGGTGCTGTTCTCTTTCGCCAGTTCCAGTTGCTTGCGTGCCAGGCGCATGTCGCCGAGATGCGACGCGGCGACGGCCAGTTGGAAATGCGATGCGGCATCGTAGGGCCGCTCCGAAAGCGCCTTCTCGAACAGCCGTGCCGCGTCCGCGAACCGGCCCGCTAGCATCGCCTCCATGCCCCTGTCGTAGAAGTAGAACGGCGAATGACGCTGGATCTGCGCCAGCCGTTTCGCCCACACCTCCGCTTCCGCGCCGCGGCCTTCCAGCGCGAGTACCCGCATCAGGTTGGAGATCGCCGACACGTTGTCGGGATCGCGTTGGAGCGCGTAACGCATCGCGCGCTCGGCCGCCGCCCGGTGGTCCCGCTCGAGGTAGATGACGCCGAGCGTGTTGGCGGCGTTCGCGAATCCGGGGTCGGCATGGAGCGCCGCGCGGGCAAACCAGTAGGCGCGATCGACATCGCCATGGACCATGACCTCGGCCGCGCGGTTGTTCATGTACATCGCGACGATGGTCCGCTCCGGAATCGGCCGCGACACGGCGCTCGCCACCTGCCGTGGCGGCAGGAAGTCCACGATCATGGGTGTTTCGTCGTCACGGTGGAACGTAAAGCCCGACGTGCGCGGGCCGAGCACCAGGTTCACGTGCTGGCTGAGGATGGCGAACCCGGCATCGCGCGACCAGGTGTCGAAGTCACGGACCTCCTGGTAGGTCACGTGGATGTCGAGTTGCTTGGCCAGGGCGGCGGCCATGATCACCAGCGAGAGGCAATTGCCTTCGCGCACCGCGAAAGTTTGCGACGCGGTGCGGGTGATGGCCGAGTCGTAATCGATCAGGAGTTTGCCGTTGAGGGCATTGAGCAACGCTTGCCGCGCATCGCGGTGGCGATTCTGCGGAAGGATTTCATCCGCAATGAAGCGCCGCATCGAGGCGTCGACGGCAAAAATCGATGCGTGGTCCACCGGCTCGGCGGGCGGCTTGAACAGTGCGTCGCGGAAAAGTGGCGTGACGTCACCGTGACTGGCAGCGGGTACGTGCGCGCAACCCGCCATCGACGTTGCCAAAAAGATTGCACCGACCTGCAACACCCGGATGAAGGTTTTCACCTTCGCCTCCGCAGCGGGCCTGCATCCGCTTGGCGGTCATTCGATGGCCTGCTGCACGGTCATCTTACACTGGCGGGAGCCGGGCCGGGTTCAAAGAACGGCCCGCAAGGGAATGGGGTAATGAGGCAAAATGCTGGCGTTCCATTTTGTGGCCATCGGCGAATCGCCATGAACAAACGCCTGATCACGCTGTGCAGCTTCGTCCTGCTCGCATCCATCATCGGCGGCGCCGCGCGCGCGGCCGATGCGCAGGCGCCCGCCGAGCGCACCGTCGTGCTGGTTCGCCACGGCAGTTACGTGCCCGATCCGAAGATCGACGACAAGATCGGTCCGCACCTGTCACCGCTGGGCTCGGCGCAGGCCCATCTCGCCGGCGCGCGGCTGGCCGGCATGCCGGGTCGCTTCGACGGGATGTATGTCAGTCCGATGCAGCGTGCGCGCGATACCGCGGCGATCATCGGCGAAAGTTTCCCCGGCCGGCATTTCGAGGTGGTGGATGACTTGGCCGAATGCGTGCCGCCGACGTGGCGCGCCGATGTCGCGAAGGATTATTCGCGCGCGGAGCAGGCGGACTGCAAGGCCCGGCTCGATCGCGACTTCGCGCGTTTCTTCAAGCCTGCGGTCGGCGGTCCGCAACGCGATCTGCTGGTGTGCCACGGCGACGTGATCCGTTACCTGGTGACGCGCGCGATGCGGGTGGACACCCGGGCATGGCTGGAAATGTCGGTGGGCAATGCCAGCATCACCGTGATTCGCGTGCAGCCCGACGGCCGGATGAAGGTGATTGCCGTGGGCGACGTCGGCCATATTCCGCCGAACCTGCAAAGCGGTGCCACCGGCGATCCCGATCGCAGCCTCGCCGTGCCGGCTCAGGCCAAAACCGGGACGGAGGTCATTGACGAGCGCTGATGCCCGAAGACCGCTCCGGCAACAACCGTCGTGCAGTCGCGGATTACCAGCACTCCGCGCGTGAGTACGTCGCCACGGTGAACGGCAGGCCATCGGCCAGTGCCGAAGCGCTGCGGCGGCTGGCTGAGCGGGTCGCGCCGGGTGCGCGCGTGCTGGAGATCGGCTCCGGTCCCGGCTGGGATGCCGATGCACTCGAGGCGCTGGGCATCGATGTGCACCGCACCGACGTCACCGCCGCCTTCTGCGATTTCCAGGCCGAACGCGGCAAGCGTTGCGATCGCCTCGACCTGCTGTCGGACCGCATCGACGTGCGCTATGGCGGCGCGATGATGCTCTGTGTGTTGCAGCACTTTGAACGCACGCAGTTGGATGCGGCGCTGCGCAAGCTGGCAGGTGCACTGGACGCGGGCGGCCCGCTGCTCCTGATGTACCCGGAAGGCGACGACGAGTGCCGGGAGCACGGGGCCGCTGGCGACTACCTGGTGGTGCGATGGGCGCCGGCTGCGTTCGATGCGCACCTCGCGCGGGCAGGATTCGCAGTGGCATGGGAGCACACCATCGATGGGCGGGGTGGCTCATGGCGCATGGTGCTGGCGGAACGTCGGTCACCGGTGGGAGCGACAAAAGGGCAACGGGAACGAAGGTAACTGGGCGTTTGCGGACGTTCGAGGGCTGCTTCGCCGCAAACCCTGTCATTGCGAATACGGGGTTGCGTGCCCAACGCGAACCCGAAGCCAATCTTCATTCTGGGCCTCGATCCGTTGTCTCCCGGAGGCATGGCTCTCACCGGCATGGGCTACACGGAAGCGCAACACCGTTCGTGGCAGACTCGCCGTGCAGCAGGTTGCAAGCGAGGTGGAACATGAAACCCATCGCCGGATCCCATCGGGGCACGATCGCCCTGTTTGCCGCGCTCGCGCTGTGGCTGGGCAGCATTTCGCCGCCCAGCACCGCCGCGGTCACGCCGGCCGAATCCCCGGTATCGGTGACGTACGTCAACCCGGAGCAATTCACCGAAAACCGCCTGTACGGCAGGCAGGACCGGTTCAACCGGATCGACTACCTGGCAGAGTTGAAGGCGTACCTGATCAAGCAGGGGCAGGACATCCTTGCGCCGGGCCAAAGCCTGCAGGTCGACATCACCGACATCCAGCTTGCCGGTGCGTACGAGCCCTGGCTCGGCCCGCAATGGAGTTACGTGCGGATCATGCGCGACATCTACTCGCCGCGGATCGAGCTGACCTTCAGATTGGTCGACCAGGACGGCAATGTGCTGCGCGAGGGCAAACGGGTGCTGCGCGATCTGGACTACTTGAACAGCGGCGTGAGCGTGCCGTCCGCAACGGGAACGTCGCTGTATTACGACAAGGCACTGCTGCGTCGCTGGCTGAGGCGTGGCCCGGACAAGCTCTGACGCACGGGCATTTCACGCCGACAGCCCCACGTCGCCTTCGAGCACGGTCTGCCGCATCTGCGGGTTTTCGCCCGCGCGCCACAAAGGCGTTTCGAATCGCACGCGATAGCGCAGCGGCCCGCCGTCCGCGCGGTCACTGCGCTGGATCGGCGGCGGGATGCAAACGAAATCGGTCGTCATCTTTTCCGCGTCCACGCGTACGGTGGCGTAGCCGTGCCCGCCCATGTCCACGAAGGTGAGATGCGGCGCCATTTCCGGATTGCTCGCCGCGTGCGCTTTGGCCAGGTCGCCGCTTTGCGCGTATGCCAGCGCGGAACGTACGCCATGGTTCAACAGCAGGTTCATGGTGGGGTCGGGCGGCGCGCCGTCGTGGTCGACCATGAACAACGGACGGAACGGATCGTCCTTGCGCCCGTACTCGTAGGCTTCCTGCATGCCGAGCGACGAGATGGACCCGCCGACGAAGGTGAGGCCCACCGGCTCGAACGTGGCGGGCGGCAAGGCCTTGGCCGCATAGCCCGCCCAGAAGCTGTGGCGATCGCCGGAGACGATGGCAAAGCCGGTGACGCCGGCGTCGCGCACGGCATCGAAGATCTCGCTGCGCTCGTGGTAGATGCCGCCCCAGTCGCCATTGGCCAGGACGGCATAGCCATCGGTCCACTTGCCCATCCTGGCGGGCATGTTCTGCGGATCCACGCGCCAGTCGGGCGTGCCCAGCGAATTGCCCCAGATCTTCCAGGTCGCGTCCGCGCTGCGCAGGCGCTCCAGGAACCACGCCTTCTGTTTCGCGCCCAGCATGGATTGCGGCGGCTCCGCGGCGCGAAAGTTGGGGATGGATTTGTCGCCGAAGGAGAGCTTGGCGGGCGGATGGCCGTCGGCGAAGTCGCGGCCGCTGTCGAGTTGCATCGCCAGCGCCTCGGGAAAGAAGGGGAACGACACGCCTTCGAACAGCGGCTTGAGCTCGTCGCGATTCGAAGGGTCCGGACCGCGGAAACTGTGCTGGTCGGTAAGGATCAGGTCGATGTGGCGTCCCCAGCGCAGCGTGCGATAGGCGATCAGGCTATCGATCGCGGCGAGGTTGTTGGGTTCCTGCCCCAGGCCGTTCTCGTCGAAGTCCTTGACCGGCGCATCCACCACGTGCGGCGCATCGAAGGCTTCCAGGCTGCTTCCCTTAGGCGAAACGCGCGCCGGCTGGAATTCGAACCAGGCCTGGTTGGCCGCGACCTTCAGCGTCTGCGCCCAGACCGGGCCTTCGCCGAATTCCTGGATGGACTGCCAGCCCTGCCACGAGAATTCGTGGTTGTCCCAGATCGCCACGAATGGGAAACGCGCGCGCGCATCCTGCAGATCGGGGTCCAGCAGGTAGGCGTGGTAGAGCGCGCGGTAATCGTCCAGCGACTGCGGGACGCGGAAGCGGTTCTTGGCGACGGCCTTGCCGCCGGTCGGGAATTTCACGGGGAAGGTGACGATGCGGTTGTAGCGGTGGCCGTCCTTGACCTGGTCCGGGTACTGCACGACTTCGTAGATGAAATCGCCCAGGTGCAGTACGAAGCCCAGCCGGTCCTCCGGCGCGGCACGTTCGTCCTCCCAGATCATCCTGCGCCAGGCGTTCATCGTGCCCTCGCAGACGTCCTGGCAACTGACGAATGCGAAGCGCGCCGGTCGCGGATCGTCGCGCCCGGGCGCGGTCAGCGTGCGGCCGATCCGGCTGCCGTTGCCGTCGGCGTCGGTGAAGCGGTACCAGTATTCGCTGGCAGGTTTGAGGCCCGCCACGAGTACGCGGCTGGTCCAATCCGATTGCGCGAGGATCCGCGCATTCGTCGTCGCGACCACGCGTGTGAAAGCGGGGTCCTCGGCGACTTCGACCCGCAGGCGGGCAGCCTTGCGCCCGTCCGCGTAAGGACGCCTCGTCCACAGCAGCACGCTGTTTTCGTCCGGGTCGCCCGAGGCTACGCCCTGCGGATAGAGATCCCGGCGTTCACGCCAGCCGCTCGAGGAAGGGCGGACGGGCGTACAGCCCACGGCCAGGGCCGCACCCATCGCGGCGGCGAGTTTCAGGAATCGGCGGCGATCGAGGTCGGGCATCTCGTCCCCTTGCGCGGCGGGCGCGTTGGCGCGGTCGCTGCAACGCTACCGCTGGCCGGGCGCGGGCGAGCGTGCCGGAAGTAGGGGAGACTTTCGGGCCATGAGGTCGGACGTTTCGTGGCGTCGGAGGTGGCGACGCGCGGAGCGCCGCCGCGGCGCTCAACCCGGCGGAAAGCCGAACAGCGACCCCGCGATGGTCGCCACCACGACCACGCCGTCGCCCATCGCGGGGGAACCGGCAATGCCCCACTGGTGTCCGCCCGTATCGGCGAACGGGTGGCGCGTCAGCACGCGGCCGGTTGCGCGATCCAGCGTGACGTAGCCGGCGACGTGGCGGATGAAATGCGGCGTGCCTCCGGCAACCCCCACGTGCAGCCGGTCGCCGTCCACCAACGGCGTGCCCCAGGTCCAGCCGAACACATCGCTGCGCCAGAGCACGTTCCCGTTCGCCGGGTCGATGGCGCTGACGCGGCGCAGGTCGGAGGAACCCACGTAGATCGTGCCCGCATGCACCACCGGCGTGGATTCGACCCACGACCCCCAGAAGAACGTGCGCCAGAGTTCCTTGGGACAGGCCCCGGTGCAGCGGCGAATGTCGAAGCCGGAAGGGGGTCGGACGACAGCTTCGGACACGCTACCTCCTCGTGGACAAGGCGCTCCGATCTGCGCCCCCGACCAGCGGGCGCCTGGCCCCATTTCTTCCTGATTGTGGTTCAGAATGGCACCCGACTCCTCGAACCGGGAATGCAGTCCATCGGGAGGCACCCATGTTCGGTTTTCTTGAAATCATCACCGGGGCGAAGCAGGTCGTGCCGCTCGTCCCCGGCGTCATCGATATCGTCGAGAAGCTCACCAAACAAAAGGAAGATCCGAACCTCGCCCGAATCCTGCAGCAGGTGCGCCTGGATACGCTCGAAAGCGCGCGGGAGCTCAGGGGCGAGCTGGTCGGCCTGCTTCAGGACAAGACCCTGGATTCGCAACTGGATGTCCCGCTCAAGCAGGTCGGCGACAACCTTTCCTGGATCACGGACCCCCTCAAGAAGCGCCGCGTGCAAAAGCACCGGGACCGGATCAACGAGATCCACCGGAACCTGACGAGTTCGACGGATGACCTTGCCGGCATCCTGGCATGCATGCAGCGCACCGAGGGCCTCGGGACGGCGTATGAAGCGGCGGAAGCGGCGCGCGCCGAGTTGGATGGCATGCTGCAGCGGCAGCCGTCCGTCCGGGAAGTGCTCGAGACCTATATCAAGTTCCTCGACGCCTACATCGTGCGCCTGCAGAGCTGACGATCGACCGAGGTCCCGAAAAGAAGGGCGACGTCTACCCGCCGTGGATCGATCTGGACTTCAGGTTGGTGGACCAGGACGGCAATGTGCTGCGCGAGGACAAACGGGTGTTGCGCGACCCGGCCCATCTGCACGATGTGAGCCTGCCGGCCGCATCGGCGGCGCCGCTGCATTACGACAAGGCGCTGCTGCGTCGATGGCTGGGCCGTGGTCCGGACAAGCTCTGGAAAAAAGGGGCGGGGTAATCAAGTGGCGCCGATGGCGCCGGAAGTCCTGCCTTTGATACGTCCGCTTGACGTGGAAGCTTGCGGTTCAATGACCGCCGTCGTCCTTGGCGTCCTTGTCGCTTTTCTTCAGGGCGCCGCGCAGCAGGTCGCCCAGAACATCCTCGGCGCGTTTTGGCTGGGAGGCCTTGCCGGAGTCGGACTTCGGTGGGCTTCGTTTTGCTCCGGCCACGCCGGCTTCCAGCAATCCGACGACGGCACGCGGGTCGACCTTGAACTTCGGCGCGCTGGCGGTGCCGGTGACGTGCACGCCGATGCCCCGGTCGGCACTGCCGCCAAGGATGCCACCGAGCACGCGCCCGGCCCCGGAATCGCCGAGCAGGCCGCTGGCGCCCTGGCTGCCGACGACGCCTTTGTCGAGCTTCACCAGCATGTTGAAGTCGAGTGCGCCGTTGGCGGCCATCCGGCCCTTGCCCGTCATGCTGCCGAGACCGGTAAATTCAGCCTGCGCCGGGTCGGCGCGGATCCCCGATGGTGCGATGGTCAGGATGGCTTCGGCATGCTTGATCCCGGTGTCCGCGGGCGCGTGGATCCCGGCCAGTGATAGCGCGCCACCAAGCCTGGAGCCGAGGCTGTAGCCCGCCAGTCGCGAGTTGTCGAGGGTGACCGGGCCGCTGATGACCAGCTTGTCCAGCGGACCGCGTGCGCGCAGGTTCACGCCGAGCGTGCCGCCGCTGAGGCGCGAATTCTTCGGCAACACCACGCCCACGGCCGGCAACAGCGGTTGCAGGTCATCGACCGGCAGTTGCGTGCCACGGATCGTGAGGTCCAGCCTCATCACCGCGCTGCGCTTCTCGAAGCCGCCCTTGACGGCCAGACGCGCCTTGCCGGTGCCCACCGTGGTGTGATCGATGCTGCCGGTGCCGGCGTCGAGTTTGTAACTGGCCTGGTAGTCGATGCGTATCGGCTGCGGCGCCGGCGAGCCGGACGCGACCAGTTGCAGCTTGTGCGCGTCGATGTGACCTTTCGATGTCAGCACGCCGCCGGATGAGTGGATCTGCGTATCCAGGTCCAGGACGCCGCCGACACCATCGTCCTTGCCCATCAAACCGGCGCCGACCAGGTCCAGGTCGTGCACGACCAGGTGTGCGTCGGCCGGTGTCAGCACGGCGTCGCCGGCATGCCACGGGCCCAGCTTGCCGTCCAGTTGCAGCGTTCCGCCACCGGCGATCGCGGCGCGCATGGAAAACGGGAACGCGGCTTGCGTACTGACGTGGTCGGCGCTGATTTGCACGTTGTCGTAGGTGCGTGTGTCACCGGCCGCGTGCGTGAGCGTGATGCTGCCGTCCTTGATGCGCAGCTTGTCGGCGCTGAACACGGGCGTGCCCGTGGACGGCGGCGCACTCTGTGGCGTGCCGGCGGCAAGGCGGGCGAAGTTCCAATGTCCGGCGCGGTTCTGGATCAGGTACACGCTGGGCTGGTCCAGCGTCAACGAGGTCACGCGCAGCTGCCGGTGCGCGATCAGCGGCCACAGGCGCACGCCGACCGCAAGCGATTTGGCGCTGACAAAGGGCTGCTTGCCGAACGCCGGATCGTCGCCGATGCGGATGTCGTCGGCATCCAGCGAGCCCGACCACACCGAGAGATGCAGTTTGCCCACGCTGACCGGGCGGCCCATCGCCTCGCTCAGTGAAGCCTGGATCTGCGGACGGAAGTGATTGGCGTCCACCAGCAGCAACGCGCCCGCGCCAGCGGCAATCACCACCAGTACGACGACGGTGAAGATGATCAGCAATCGTTTCACGGCAAAATTACCTTTGTCCGCTTTCCGGATCGCGCGGCGCGGGCTTCAGGTTTTCCAGTTGCGGGGTGTAGGCCTTCACGAACGCGTTGTGCAGCACGTTGAGCACGGCGCGCCAGGTGCCGAACTTCTTGTCGTCGATGCGGCCGCTGATGGGGACGCGCGTGGCGAACTGGTCCTTCTTCTGGTTCGTGAAGATCTTGGTGATGCCCTCTGCGATGGCTTGCCAGGCGACTTCGAACGGATTTTCGTGTTCGTCTTCCACGTCCTGCTTCCAACTGAAGATCTTCATGTCGTGGAAGAGTGGCTTGGCGTAGCCGTTGAGCCTGCCGTCGCGGGCGTTGAGCTCCATGACGAAATCGCCTTTGCCCGATTCGAAGTCGAGCTTGGCGTACGCGCGCGCCAGGTCGTTGAGCCTGGTGAGGTCGATGTGCAGGATGCGCAGGTTGAACGTGAAGTCGAGGAGCTCCCCGAGCGGGTCGAAACTGGCGGAGGTTTCCAGCGGCGCCTCGCCCAGCACCAGCGCGGTGGCGCGCAGGTCGGCGACGCGGCGTCCGCCGCTGCGGTCAGCGTTGGTGAGGTTGGTGACCACGGCGTTGACGCGGGTCGCCTTGACGTCCACGCGGGGGCTGGACGAGAAATTGCGGAAGGTGATGGTGCCGTCATTGACATCCACTTCATCGAGGCGGATCGGGACGAGCTGTTGCAGTTTTGCCCGCCAGTCGACGCCGCCGCCGGCCTGGGTGCCGGCGCCGCCATTGCCATCGACGAAGTTCAATACCGGCCGATCGAATTCCACGGTGGCCCGTATCGCGCCGTGCACGAGTGCGCGCCAGCTCAGGTGGATGTCCATGTGCGGCGTCTGCAGGAGCGGCACCGGCACCTTGCCGCTCACCTTGACGATTTCCAGGTCATCCAGCGTGTAGGCGCCACGCCACAAAGAAATGTCGACGTCGGCCACGTGGCCGTGGTAATCGCCCATGCGGTCCATGCGCCGGTTGAGTTCATGCTGCACGATCGAGGGCAGGGCGATGCGCAAGCCGATCAGGGCGACGATGACCGCCGCCAGCGACGACCACAGGATGATGCGGGAGCGTCGTTCCATGACATTCAATCTAGGCGAAGGGGAGTGAAAAGCGCGTCGCGCGCCAACGGGCCCATGCGTCAGGTTCAACTGTCCGTATTCAAGCTCCGGTCGGCTTCAGCCGCCGGCAGGGCTGGTCGTCGCTTCGGGCGGCGCGGGAGTTCCTTGTCGGGCAAGGCAGGTCGGGAAACGTGCGCGACTATCATGCCGTCATGTCCAGGCTGCTCCTGAATCTGCGCAACGTGCCCGAAGACGAGGCCGCCGACGTGCGCGCGCTGCTCGAGGCGAAGCGGATCCCCTGCTACGAAACGCCGCCCGGCTTCTGGGGCATCTCGTCCGGCGGCATCTGGGTGACCGACGACGCGGACTTCACGCAGGCCCGACGCGCGTTGGATGAATACGAGCAGCAGCGCAGCGACCGCGTTCGCGCGGAATACGCAGCGGCCAGGCGCAAAGGCACGGCGGAAACGTTCATCGGCATCCTCAGATCCGACCCGTTGCGCGTCGCGCTGGCCTTGCTGGGCATACTGGTCGCGCTGGCGCTGGTCGCGCTTCCCGTCTTGCTGCTGCGGGGCTGAGAAAGGCCAGCGGGAAGGGCGCTGCGTGACCAGCTGCTCGCCGCGCCACCTCGGCGCTGCCGATCGGGCGACACGCCAGGATGGCATCGCGGAAACGCGGCGATGCGTCAGAGCGCGCGGATCTGGTCGACGCCCAGTGCTTCGCTCTCGCTCGGCGGCGGCAGGCCGATCTTCTTGCAGAAAGCAATGAACTTCGGCTGGTTGCGGAACTGCAGCATCATCGGGTCGTACATCATTGCCAGGATGCTGACGTCGCGCCTGGCCCAGGTGCGGTCCAGCCATTCCACGGTGTTCTCGACATCGCCTCGCAGTGCGTACAACGACGCCAGGTCGTAGGGCCGGCTGTCGCCCCAGTCCCGGTGGTCCCGGAGGAAACCCGCCAGCGCCGCATCCGCTGCCGCGCGATCCGGGCTGATCTGGGCGGCAAGCGTCATGTACAGGTCACGCGTGTCGGGTCCAGCACGTCCGGCCGCTTCCAGCGCGGCCTTCGCATCGCCGCGCAACAACGCGAACCGCAAACGGTAGTACGTTTGCGGTTCGGTCCAACCCGACACCGCCACCGCGGCCTCGACCTCTTTCTCGGCCTCGTCCAGACGGCCTGAGGCAACCAGCAGGTCGACGTACCGGAAACGTTCGCCGACCATCCTCGGGTCGATGGACAGGGCAAACTGTTTCTGTACGGTAGCCTCGCGCACCTTGCCATTCGCGGCCAGCGTGCGACTGTAACCGCTGTGGATCGCGCCGATTTCCGGTGCGAGTTCGATACCGCGGCGGAATTCAGCCAACGCGCCTCGCCAGTCGAAATCCGCGCTCAACAGCAGGTTGCCCCGGACGGCATGGGTGAGGCCAAGTTCGGGCGCCAGTACCAGCGCCTTGTCCGCCGCGACGCGCGCCTGGTGGTAGTCGGATTGGGCCTGCACGCCGGTGTTCTGGATGCCCTGGCGCGCCCAGGCGACCGACAGGTAAGCCCACGCGGAGACATAACCGGGATCCAGCCGGGTCGCCAGCGTCAGGTACTTGATCATCTCGGGCGTGTCCCCCTGGTAGAAGAACTGCATCCCGTGCAGGTAGGCGGCATACGCATCCAGGTTGCCGCTCGGGGGCCGGTCCCCCAGCTTCGCGGCGGCGTTTGTCGAAAGCAGCTTTACCTGCAGTGCGTCGGCGACGGCAAGCGCGATTTCGTCTTGCAGCGCGAACAGGTCCTCGTAGGGGCGATCGTAATGCTGGGCCCACAGGGTGCTGCCGTCGGCGGCCTTGATCAGCGACGCGCTGATTCGGACGACGCCGACGGCGCGTTGCACGCTGCCGCTGAGCAGGTAGGCGACGCCGAGCTTGCGGCCGATGGTCGCGCTGTCCTCCTTGCTGTCGCGGAACTGGAAAGCGGAGGTGCGACCGATCACCTTCAACCCGTTCAAGCGCGACAGCGCGTCGATCAGGTTTTCGGAGAGCCCGTCGGAGAAGAACTGCTGGTCGGGGTCGTTGCTGGCATTGACCAGTGGCAGCACCGCGATGGAGCGTGCATCCACCTTCGGCCGGGCTGTCGGGCTCGTGGCCGCGACTTGCGCGGCATGCGGCGCGGGCAGCACGAGGCCGTGGAAAAACCATCCGAGCGCGACGGCCATCAGCGCCGCGGCGACCGCGAGCATGCCCTTGCCGGCGGTCGTGCTCACGTCCAGCTTCACGCCGTCCGGCGTCAGTTCCAGCGACCAGGCCATCAGCAGCGCAACGGGAAAGCCGAGCGCGAACAGCAGCACGACGAGACGCAGCGTCCACACCGGCATGTCGAACGCGGGAAGGATGGTGGCGGTGACCTGCACCAGCAGCCAAGCCACTGCGAGGTAACCGACGGCTACCTGGAAGACCTTGCGCTTGCGGAGCTCGGCCAGGAACATCATGCCTGATTGCCCGGAAGGTGGCCCCTTTGCCTGGGGGCATGGTAGCACCCGAAAGAACGGGATCAGGTTTGCTTCCTGCCCGGGTGACGAAAACGGGGCTGGTCAGTGGGAAGCCGCGGCCCGAAGGGGCGTCAGTGGTTTGTAATCCGGGTTCGGTTCGGCGAATACCCCGAGGCTGACACCGACCGCGCGCGCTTCACCGGCACGCCCGTCGGCTTTGTGATCGCTCGGAAAGTTGATGATCCGCGGGTGGGGATCGGCGATCGCCATCGTGGTGGATCCACCGCCGTCCAGATTGAGCGCCTCGACGGCGCCGTGCGCAACGAGGAACCGCGCCACTTCTTTCAGGCTCATGCCTTCGCTGAATCCGGGTTGGCGCCCGTCGACGGTCATCAACAGCAAGTGCCCGTCGCGCGTGACCGCCACGGCGGTGCGCGGAGGATGGCTGTCATCGAATTTCGATCCGCTGGGCGCGACGACCTTTCCGCTTTCCACCAGCAAATCCGAACCGGCGATCGCGTCATGCAGTCGGGAATCGGGCTTGCCGGTTTCGCCCGGACCGACCTTGCGGATCTGGACGTGATTGTCGGGTGAGATGTTGAGTACCCAGGGGCGATGCGGATCCAGCGGCGACACGACGTGCCCGTCCGAGACCACCAGCGACACGTTGTTCGTGTCCAGCGAATGCCTGACGAAGGTAAAGAACGATGCGTTGATCCCCAGTTGCGCGTGTTGCCGGGTGATGAATTGCAGTGTCGTCTCGCGGGTGGTTTCGAGATTGGGGTCGCCCGGCAGCGGTCCGTTCGGATCACCGTTGGACGGGGTGACCAGAAAGCGGATGCCGGGTGCCTGGGGATCGATGACCGCGAGATGGATGATCTCGGGCCGGGGTTCGGACCTCGCGATCCGTTCCAGTTGCACGCCCACGAACGGTTCGCTGGTCTGTACCGCGGGTGCCGCGGGCGTCGGTGTGCCCGGTATCAGCAGCAACAACATGAACAACGGAGTCAGGCTCACTTCCACTTCCTTCGGGTGATGGCGCGCGCCGCGGCGGACGACTTCGATTTGTACCATGGTATGGAAACTGCGAAGGGCGCGCGCTGGAAGGCGTGGACCGACGTGACGCTTCCCTCACGCAGCGTGCCGTCGAGTTGCCGCACAATCGATGCCTGCGAGTATCGAACGGCTGCGACCCTCGTGAGTACCCCCAAGTGACAGCGCGTCTCCCCGCGGTCTTCATCGGCTGCGCAGGCTGGTCGATCGCGTCGGCCCACGCCGGCTCGTTTCCCGGCGGCGGCAGTCATCTCGAACGTTACGCGCGCACCTTCAATGCGGTGGAAATCAACTCGTCGTTCCACCGGGTCCACCAGCCGCGGACCTATGCACGCTGGGCCGCATCGGTGCCGGAAGAATTCCGCTTCGCGGTGAAGATGCCGAAAGCCATCAGCCACACCAAACGCCTGCGCGATTGCGGTACGGAGGTGCAGGCGTTTCTCGATCAGGCGGGCTGCCTCGGCGCGAAACTCGGCATCCTGCTGCTGCAATTGCCGCCGGGCCTGGCGTTCGATCCAGGCATCGTGTTGCCGTTCCTGGACGACCTGCGCAAGCGCCACAAAGGCGCGATCGCTTGCGAGCCTCGACACGTTTCGTGGTTCCGGGCAAGCGTGGACGCGGCCCTGCGCGAGCGCGGGATCACGCGTGTCGCGGCCGATCCCGCGCGCCATCCGCGCGCGGCCGCACCGGCAGGCGACCGAAAGACCGAATACCTGCGCCTGCACGGCTCGCCTCGCATGTACTACGACGCTTATCCGGACGCAACGCTGGCGCGTTTGGCGCGTCGCCTGGCCCGTCCCGGAAAACGAACGCGCGAGCGCTGGTGCATTTTCGACAATACGGCAGCGGGCCATGCGACCGGCGATGCGTTGAAGCTGGCAATCCTCATTTCACCGCGCAGGGCTGGCACACTTCGTACCGTGTAGCGCGACCGGTGCGACCACCCCTCGCGTTACCGATGCGCGGTCCAGGAGTGCAGGGAAGAGAAGGAACAAGGGTCATGACGACGACGAAGACAAAGCGGCGAATCGTTTGGGCAGCGTTCGGCGCCATCGCCGCGGCGGTGGTGGCCATCGTCTCGCTGAACCTTTCACCGCGGGAACAGGAGTTGGAGCACCGCCTGCAGCACGTCAGCGCGGTGGACAGCGCGCAGTTCCGGCGCGAGATCGGCACCCTGCTCGGCGCGAGCATCACCGAAGGCAACGCCGTGGCCGATTACCAGAACGGCGCGGAGTTCTTCCCGGCGATGCTGGAGGCGATTCGCGGCGCGCAGCGCAGCGTCAACATGGAAACCTACATCTACTGGTCGGGCGACATCGCCCGGGAATTCGCCGATGCCTTGATCGAGCGCGCCCAAGCCGGGGTCAAGGTGCACGTGCTGGCGGACTGGGCCGGATCCTCGAAGATGAAACGCTCGCTGGTCGAGCGCATGCGCGCCGGTGGCGTGCGCTTCGAATATTTTCATCCGTTGCACTGGTATTCGCTCGACCGGATGAACAATCGCACGCACCGCAAACTGCTGATCGTGGATGGCAGTATCGGCTTCAACGGCGGTGCCGGGATCGCGGACGCGTGGAATGGCAACGCCACCAGGCCCGACCAGTGGCGCGACATGGAGTTCCGGGTGGAGGGATCGGTCGCGGCGCAGATGCAGGCGATCTTCGCGGACAACTGGCTGGCCACCACCGGGGAGGTCCTGCTCGGGGATGCGTACTACCCGGACACGCCGCGAGCGGGCAACACCGCGGTGCAGGCGTTTGCCAGTTCGCCGGAGGGCGGCAGCATCAACATGCAGTTGCTGTACCTGATGGCGATCAACGGTGCGCGGCACAGCATCGATCTCGAGGCGGCGTACTTCGTGCCCGACGACCTGACCCGGACCGCACTGCTCGACGCGTTGCATCGTGGCGTGAAGGTGCGCATCGTCGTGCCCGGTGCGCACGTCGACAGTCCCGTCGTGCGCGATGCGTCGCGGGAGACCTGGGGTGTGTTCATGCAGGCGGGCGCGCGCTTCTTCGAGTTCCAGCCGTCGCTGTTCCACAACAAGCTGATGGTGGTGGACCGCTACCTGACGATCGGCGGCTCGGCCAATTTCGACGACCGTTCCTTCAAGCTCAACGACGAATCCAACCTCAACATTCCCGATCGTGCGTTCGCCACGCACATGACCCAAGTGATCGACGAGGACATCAGCCGTTCGCGCGAAGTCACCCTCGAGCAATGGCGCAATCGCCCGTGGACACGGCGCGTGGCCGATTGGCTGTCGACGCTCGGTTCGTCGCAGCTCTGAAGATCAACGGCGGATTGCGGATGGCGGCAAATGGAGTGGCCGGGGGAGCCCGGAATGGAAGTGGCAGTATTTGCGTTCGTGCCTTTGCAACGGAGCCGACGGAGGGAACCGATCATGAACTTGCGTGGATGGGTGGCTTGCTTCGGGATGGCCGCGGCAATCGTGGCGGGGACCGCGTTTCCGCAGTCGCCCGCGAACGCGGCCTTCGATGCGGCCCTGGCGAAGAAGACGGGCGCCGACGAGCACGGCATGCGGCACTACGTGCTGGTGATCCTCAAGACCGGCCCGAAACGCATGCCGGAGGGCAGGGCACGCGACGCGATGTTCGCGGGCCACTTCGCCAATATCCGGCGTCTGGCGAAGGACGGCAAGCTGGTGCTGGCGGGACCGTTCGGCGACGATCCGGAGCATTGGCGGGGATTGTTCCTGTTCGCCGTGCCGGATGTGGCGGAAGCGAAGCGCCTGACTGCAACCGACCCCGTGATTCGCAGCGGAGAAATGACTGCCGAATACCACGCGTGGTACGGGTCCGCAGCCGCCATGTTGCTTCCCGAGTTGCACGAGCGCGTCGCGGCGAAGCCGTTTTGAAAAACGCCAGGAACGGCGGCCTGCGCCTGTGCGGTGTCGGGCCTGGCGTGCGATGGATGGATGGATCCGGCCTCATTCCGGGCAACCGCTTTTACTTGCTGTCGCGCGGCGCGGGGCGCAGGTGTGCCGGTTGCAGGGTGCGGGCCATGACGAAGGCGTTGTGCAGCACGTCGAGGATGGCGCGCCACGTGTCGAATTGCTTGTCGTCGATGGGGCCGCTGATGGGCACGCGCGTGGCGAACTGATCCGTCTTCTGGTTCGTGAAGATCGTTTGGGGGATGCGCCGCGCGGTGCGACTGGCGGCGCCCCGTCGCTGCTACGCGAGTCCGCGAATCCTGCGACGCCGCCACGCGAAGCCGAGGATGGCCACCAGGCCAATACCCATCAGCCCCAGCGTATCGGGCTCCGGCACCGACACCCCCGGCGTGCCCGCAGTGATGAGCCCCGTGAGCGGTGCCGTGCCGCCCGGTGCCAGGGAGATATTGTCGAGCAGCACGGTGAGCATCCCGCTCAGGTCGCCCGGCAATCCATCCGTGAACGAAATCGACTGTGACGTGGGTGAGAACGTGAGCTGAACGCCGTCCGAAGGATTGGGCGACACCACGCCGGAAACCAGCCCCTGGAACAGGCCCAATGCCGGTCCGGTTGGAGTCACGAACGAAAGCTGCAGCGTGAACGGTAGGTTCATGGTCACGGGGGAAACTGACGTGCCGAGACTCAAGACGCCAAAATTGGCGGTCGTCCCGTCAACCGCCAACGAGCCGCCGGTCGTGGTTCCACTGAAATCCGCCGGAACCAAAGTCGAATAGGCAAGCGGCACGCCATTCATGACGGTTGCGGCGGCTTCCGCCGGTGAGCAACCCGACCCGAAGCACCCCTGCGCGTCCCCTATCACCATAATTTGAAGAGGCACTGCCGAGGCAGGTGGAGCAAACGCGAATGTGGCGAATACGCCGGCAAGCATTGCAAGCCAAATGGATTTCATTGGATCCTCCGGTGGTTGGTCGAATGGTCATCGTCGGTGTCAAAGTTGCGAACCACGCAGTCACCGACCGCAGGGTTCCCGGTTGCCACCGTCCCGGCATCACGATCAGGCCTTGCTCCCGCATTGCGGAGCCGCAAGAAGAATCCCAAGCGCAGCAAGCCCAACGCAAACATCAACGCGTTGCCTGGTTCGGGTACGGACGTGGGTTGTGCAAATTGCCTGGAAAGTACCCTCGCCGCGGCTGGACAAGGTCAAGCTCCCGAGGCTCGTTCCCACGTTGGAGAAGCGGGTCGCGGCCAGGACGTCAATCGGCCCGGAGGTTGACTTCATATCGTAAGTATCGAGGGCCACTCCGGGTGCGTGGAAACCCGCGAGATCGAATTGTTGGCCGAACCCCACAACCTGACCATCTTGGTTGTCGAAGACATACAGCAGCTCATCGAAGCTTCCCGAACCAATTCCGCTCAAGCTGAAGGTTCCCGTCAGGATCGTATTCGAGCCAAAAACGTCTCCATCCGAGGCGGCGATGTCCGGGGTGTCGGCGTAGACAGTCACCACCAGGCTTGCGTCGGAAAATGGATTGGAATCCAGTGTTCCGCTTACGCCGTTCGCTGAAAAGACGAATGTGATTGGAGTAGCCTGCGCCCGGAATGTGCAGATGCCGAGCCAGATGCAAACAAGCAACAACACGCCTTTGGCAAGCATCCTCATATTGGATATCTCCGCTACGGGTGATGCTGCAAATCCCGGGCGCGCCCCATGGGTCCCGCTACGATCAGCCGGGCTCCACGACGTTGCCAGCAGCATTCGTGCCAATGCTGCAAGCATTTGATTTCACGATGTTTTGTTGGTTCCAGGGTGATATGTTTTCGCACAATCCGTAAAGATCTTCGACACCCACCATCCCGATGCCCATGACAGGACAGAAGAAGAGGCCGGGTTGGGTCCTTCCCTTGCCGTGGCGATGCCGGCCGCGAGGAAGAGGGCGGGATCAGCCCCCATCTGCCAAATCCGCTGGGCCATTTGCAAGAGTTACCCAGGTTGGCGCGTGATCGCTCGTGCGTTCCCAGCCGCGCACGTCGCGGTCCACGCCTGCCGATCGAAGACGGCGTGCGGCGGCGGGACTCAAGAGAATGTGATCGATCCGCAAGCCGGCATCCCGCGCAAACGCGTTGCGCAGGTACTTCCAGAACGTGTAGATCCGTTCTTCCGGGTGCAGTGTGCGCAGCGTGTCGGTCCAGCCTTGCGCCAGCAGGTCCCGGTACGCCGTGCGCACTTCCGGACGAAACAGCGCGTCGTCCACCCAGCGCTCCGGCGCGTACACGTCGAGTTCTTCCGGGATCACGTTGAAGTCCCCGGCGAGAACCGCGGGCACGCCGGAATCCAGGAGGTCGCGTGCATGGTCCGCAAGGCGCTGGAACCAGCGCAGTTTGTAGTCGAATTTCGGGCCGGGTGCGGGATTGCCGTTGGGCAGGTAGAGCGATGCGACGACCATGCCGTCCACGTCGGCTTCGAGGTACCGGCTTTGCACATCGTCCGGATCGCCGGCCAAGGCGCGCCTGCGTTCCACCGGATCGCAGCCCTTGCCCAGGATCGCCACGCCATTCCAGCTTTTCTGCCCATGCCATGCCGCGCCGTAGCCGGCCTCCCGGAGCGCGGCGACCGGAAACAGTTCCTGCGGCGCCTTGAGTTCCTGGAGGCAAACGATGTCGGGCGATTGCTCCCCGAGCCAACGCAGCAGCAAGGGCAGCCGCGCGCGGATGCCGTTGACGTTGTAGGTGGCGATTCTCATTGATGCCGGTTCGCTCCTTGAAACCCTGGCGGGCGCGGAGTTCGTCCTGGAGAAAATCCGGGGAGAACACCCACGGCCTGACGAGGACGTCGATCGCGGCCTGCGGCTTTGACCGCTCCATCAACGCCATCCCGCGTTTGCGTCTGGTCCATGGTCACGATCGCATTCATGGCCATTTTCCTCGGCCATGTGTTGCCGGGGAAGTGCCGGTCCGCCCGTTGCGGGTGGCGGATCTTCGTGGGCAGGGGGAAACCGTAAACACGGTCCCATCATGGCGACCGCGGCGAGCGTAAACTCTGGTCCCGCCCGAGCAGGGTTCCGGTTAGGCCAGGCTCGATCCGCCAACCCCCTGTACGATGCCGCGGGATCCGACCACTTCGAACAAACATGCAGGTATTCGCGGCATTTCCACGGTGGAGCATCGACGCGTGACCGAAATCATGTCGCGGGGGGCGCTGGCGCGTCGCTTCCGCCCGTTGCTGTGGCTGGGCGTGTGCTTTCTCGCCATTGCGTTCGTTACCCGTCTGGTCCTGCTGCTGATGACGGGTTCCGGGGTGCCACCAAGCCCCATCGATTGGTTGTACGCCTTCGGTGTCGGCTTCGGCTACGACGTGGTCACCTTCGTCTACTTCGCGTGGCCCATGGTGCTGTTCCTGTGGCTGGTGCCGACGCGGCGCGGGCGCCTGCCGGGCTGGCAGCGCTGGCTGCTGTACGTGTTGCTGCTGATGGGCATCTTCGCCGCCTGCGTGGGGCTGCTGCGCTGGCAGTTCCACGCCAACTGGAAGACCGCATGGCCGGTGCTGCTGCCATTCCTGTTTGCGTTGCCGCTGGCGGCGTTCACCTACACCTCGCGGGTGGGGCAGTGGATCCTGTGGGCATTCTGCCTGCTGCTGCTGTTCGGGCTGCTTTTCGTGGGTGCATCGGAACTGACGTTCTGGAACGAGTTCGGGTCGCGCTTCAACTTCATCGCGGTGGATTACCTGATCTACACGCGCGAGGTGATCGGCAACATCGAGGAGTCATACCCGATCGCGCGTTGGCTGACGATGCTGGCGCTGGCGGCCATCGTGATCCTCGCGCTCACGCGCCGCAGCTTGCGCACCCGCGACGACGACAGCCGTTTCGGCCAGCGCTCGCTGGTCGTGCTGGGCTGGCTGGTGGTCACGGTGGCCACCGCGTTGACCATCAACTCCGGCATGAAGGATCGCCGGCAGAACGCCTACGTCAACTCGCTGGCCGGCAACGGCATCTACGAATTCTTCGCGGCATTCCGCAATGCCAGCCTCGATGTCCATCGCTTCTACCGCACTTTGCCGGACGGGCAGGCCTACGCGATCGTGCGCGGGATGCTGAAAACGCCGAACGCGACCTGGGTCAGCAGCAACCCGCACGACCTCACCCGCGCGATCCACGCCGCAGGGCCCGAGCAGCATCTCAACGTGGTGCTGATCACCGTCGAAAGCCTGTCCGCGGGTTACCTCGGCGTGTTCGGCAACCCGAAGGGCCTCACGCCCAACCTCGACCGGCTGGCCGGCCAGAGCCTGTTCTTCGACAACCTGTACGCCAACGGCACCCGCACCGTGCGCGGGCTGGAAGCGGTGACGCTGTCGATACCGCCGACGCCTGGCGACTCGCTGATCAAGGAGAAGCACAACGAAAACCTGTTCTCGCTGGCGGACATCTTCAACCAGCGCGGTTATGTGTCGGAGTTCGTCTACGGCGGCTACGGCTACTTCGACAACATGGACTACTTCTTTTCGCACAACGGCTACCAGGCCGTCGACCGCCGTGACATTCCCGCGACCGCGACCATCCACAGCGAGAACGTCTGGGGCGTGGCCGACGAGGACCTGTACACGCTGGCGATCGGCCAGATGGACAAGATCCACGGCGAACACAAGCCGTTCTTCCTGCACATCATGACCACCTCCAACCACCGGCCTTACACCTGGCCCCGGGGACGGGTTGACATGAAGCAGGGCAAGCGCGACGGGGCCGTCAAGTACACCGACTGGGCCATCGGCGATTTCATCCGGCGCGTGCGGGAAAAGCCGTATTTCAGGGACACCGTGTTCGTGATCACCGCGGACCACTGCGCCGACAGTTCCGGCAAGTCGCGCATCCCGATCAACCACTATCGCATTCCGTTGTTGATCTACTCGCCCGCGCACATTGCGCCGCGGCGCGTCGAGCGCATGACCTCGCAGATCGACATTCCGCCGACCCTGCTTGGCCTGCTGCACTTCAGCTACCGCAGCCGGTTCTTCGGCCAAGATGTCCTCGACATGCCGCCGGGCAGCGGACGCGCATTCCCGTCGACCTACCAGAACCTCGGCTACCTGCGCGGGGATCGCCTGACGATCCTCTCGCCCGGTCACAAGGTGGAGCAGGTGAAACCGAACCGCGATACCGGCGGCGCGGTGCCGTACCCGCACGCGGATGGAGCCGAAGTGGACCAGGCCATCGCCGCCTACCAGGTGGCCTACGACGAATTCCACAGCGGCCGCATGCGCTGGCGCCCCAGTGATGCCTTGCCGGTGCAGGCATTGCCGGCGTCGGGGAGCGCCGCCGCGCCGACGGCGGACAAGGCTGCGGGTCCGTGAATCGTGTGCGGCGTCCACGATCTTCACGGGGCTACCCGCGAGCGTCGTAGTGCAGCCTTGCAACGACGCCGGGCGATGTGTCCGGCGCAAGACCATGGGGGGCGACAAACCTGGTCAAAGAAGGGGGACGGAAGGCTCAGCGAAAGGGACGAAGGCGATCAAGTCATTCCGGTTGCATTTCCTTGCGTCCGGAGCTTCCAGCGAATGCCTGGGTCCATCGTTGCAAGGGACTCGGCGAGCGGGGTGCGCTTGCCAGGCAGGCGGCGCGTTGTCTACCGGCGGTACGCGCATGTCGCAAGCGCCTTGGCGTCAGTTCGAGTCCGCTTTCGCGTCGCCACCCTTGGCCGCTTCGCGCTGCGCACGCTTCTTCGCGTTTTTTTCCTCCAGTTTCTTCTTTTTGGCGAGTTCGCGTTGGCGTTTTTCGAAGGAGTAGTTGGGCTTGGCCATGAGCAATCCATGTGGGCGGGAGGGTACAGTCTAGGGAAACATGGCGGCCAGCCGTACCCTCGTGAACGATCGGGGCGCCGGGTTCGCATGAATTCGGCTTCCAGGAGGCATTCGGGACGAGGCCGTGGTTGGCCGCGCTTTGCGGCGACCACCGGGCAGGGCGATCGAGGTTCGTCGAATGAATTTCTCCCGGCTTCATGGGGCACGGGAGCCTCGAGTGATCGCCGCCTCGGCCGATAAACCCGTACACGGTCGTGCCGGCGGCAGCGCCGTCCGGAAAACGGCCCCGGTTAAACTCGCCCGCAATCTCCGCAGGTCCTGAAGGATGCAAGCGCAAGACCCCGACGACCGTTACGTCCGCATTGCGGTCATGACCATGTTGGCGTTGTCCCTGTTCGCGAGCGCATGCGCCACCGCGATCCATTGGCTTGCCCCCGTCCATCGCATGATGGACCTGGTCGTTCCCCCCGCCATTTGCATCCTGTATGGCGGTTTGATCGTCGCCCTGGTGCGGCGGCCCCATCGGGTATTCGGCATCGTGCGGATCGCCTTGCTGGCTGCAGGTTTCGCGCTGGTGGCGCCGGCGTGGCTCTATACCGTGGAGGCCAGCCTTGCGCCGGGCCTGCAGTTGATCACCATCCTGCCGCCGGTGTCTTCGCTGTTCGTGGTGTTCCTGATGATGTTGATGATTTTCGTCCCCGGGCGGTCGGCGTTTTTCATGGCCGCACTGAGCTGGGCGTTGATCGCGCTGCCGGTGCTGGCCTACCTGCTGCTCCATCCCCACGAGATGTGGGCGCCCCGGGGCAGGGACCTGCTGATGGCGTATGGGCCAGCCAGCATCATCGTCGTGGTGCTGTTGCCGGTGCAGCGGGGATTGGTCGGCAAGATCAGGCGATTGGCCTCGGAGCGGAACCGGATGGAAGTGATGCTGCACCGGGATCCGTTGACGGGCATCCAGAGCCGGCTTTTCGGGGACGGACTGTTGCGCGAAACGTTGCGCGCACAAACGCCTGCCGGCGTGATCATGCTGGACCTGGACGGATTCAAGGCGATCAACGACACGCACGGCCATCCGACGGGCGACAAGGTGTTGCGGGCGGTCGCCGACGGCTGCCAAGGCCTCCTGCGCGCAGGCAAAGGCATCTCGCGTTGGGGCGGCGAGGAATTCCTGGTGATCGTGCCGAACGTCGACGCGTCCGCATTGCAAAGGGTGGCGGAGCGTCTGAGGTCGGCGATCGCGGACTTGTCCGTTGCACCGGTCGAGCAGGTGACCGCGTCGTTCGGCACCACGATGATCCGGGCCGGGGACAGTCCGGAGGCCGTCTTGCAGCGGGTGGACCAGGCGCTTTACCGCGCCAAGAAACAGGGCGGCAACCGGGTGGTGGCCGCCGAGGCGACGCGCGAGACAAACCCGGGATCGGGTGCGCTCTCGTTCAGTTGACGCGTGCGTTGCTGCAGGGTGCCGGTGCGCCGGCCGGCCCTGCATTGGCCGGCCAGTCGGCAGCGCTGAGCGACACTTTTCCCTCGCCCTGGAACGACGTTGCCGAGTGGCCCAGTTGCAATCGATACGCGCCGGCCGCTCGCTGCCATTGCTGGCCGTGGCTGTCGAAGTGCATGAGCAGCCGCGGATCGGCAGTGACCGTCAAATGCGCAGACTGGCCGGGCTTCAGACTGATCCGGCACCAGCCCGCCAGTCGCCGTACCTCGTCCGCACCGGGCAGGGTCACGTAGAGTTGCGGCACGTCCACGCCTTCGCGTTCGCCGCGGTTGGTGACGGTGAACGAGGCCGTGACGCGGCCGTGTTCGACATGTGGTTCGAAATCGCCGTATTCGAAGTGCGTGTAGGTGAGGCCGTAGCCGAACGGGAACAGCGGTTCCAGATGCTTGCGCTGGTACCAGCGATATCCGACGTCCGCGCCTTCGATGTCGTAGTCGATATCCTGCGCCGGTTTGCCGCGCGGCGGGAGACCGATCGCGGCGAGGCCAGCGCCGCGAATTTCGGGACGCGGCAGTTGTGATGCGTCGCGCGGCCAGCTCACCGGCAGCCGGCCGCTTGGGGCGACTTCGCCATACAGCAGCCGCGCGATCGCCTCGTCACCGGCCGCGCCGGGATACCACGCTTCCAGCACCGCGCCGACGCGATCGAGCCACGGCATCGCGACCGGGCCGTTGGTTTCCAGCACCACGATAGTGTGCGGGTTGGCCTTGGCCACCGCCTCGATCAGTGCGTCCTGGTTGCCGGGCAACGCGAGCGTCGGCAGGTCGAAACTTTCCGCCGCCCATTGTTCGACGAACACCACCGCGACGTCCGAATGCGCGGCGAGTCGTGCGGCGGCGGCGATGTCCTTGCCGTCGGCGAAGTTCACCTTGCCGTGGGCGCGCTTTTCGATGGCCGCGAGTGGTGCGGAAGGCTGGTAGATGCGCGGACCCGGCCAGTTCGTGGGCCTTGCCCCTGGCACCGCATTGCCCTGCGGCGACTGCACTGCGGAGGATCCGCCGCCGGTCAGCACGCCCTTGTCGGCGTGGCCGCCGATCACCGCCACGGATTGCGCGGCGGACAGCGGCAGCAGCGAATCCCGGTTGCGCAGCAGCACGGCGCCGGCTTCCTCGACGCGCTGGGCCACCTTGCGATCGGCATCGAAGTCGATGGGCTCGCGTGTTGGCGGATGGTCGATCACGCCGGCCGCGAACAGGCTGCGCAGGATGCGCCGCGCCATGTCGTCGATGCGCGATTGCGGCACCTCGCCGGAAGCCACCGCGGCACGCAGCGGCTTGTCGAAGTACACCTGCTTGTCGAACGTTTCCCCGGCCGATTCCTGGTCCAGTCCGGCCAGCGCGGACTTCGCGGCGCTGTGCACCGCACCCCAGTCCGACATCACGAAGCCCTGGTAGTGCCAGTCGTGCTTCAGCACCTGGTCGAGCAGCCACTGGTTCTCGCAGGCGTACACGGCATTGACGCGGTTGTAGGCGCACATCACCGCGCCCGGATGGCCGGTTTCGATGGCGATTTCGAAGGCCAGCAGGTCCGACTCGCGCGCCGCGGCGCGGTCGATGTTCGCGCTCAGCGTGTTGCGGGCGGTTTCCAGGTCGTTGAGCGCGAAGTGCTTGACGGTGGAGACCAGGTGCTGGCTCTGGATGCCGGCGACGGCGTTGCCGACGATCACGCCCGCCAGCAGCGGATCTTCGCCCGCGTATTCGAAATTGCGGCCGTTGCGTGGATCACGCACCAGGTCCACGCCGCCCGCCAGCATCACGTTGAAACCGCGGCGGTGCGCTTCGTCGCCGATCATCGCGCCGCCGGCGCAAGCGAGCGCCGGATCGAAACTGGCCGCGGTCGCGAGTCCCGAGGGCAGGGCGGTGGCGCCAAATTCCAGCGGCTTGGCGACGCCGAGCCCCGCATCGCTTTCCTGGATTGCGGGAAGTCCGAGTCGCGTGATGGCCGGCGCGTAACCCGCCGAACCCAGGGCGCCCGGGGGCTTGTGGTCGCCGTCGCCGAATTCGGTACGCAGCAACCGGAATTTTTCGTCCTGCGTCATCGCCTCGAGCAACAGCCCGGCGCGCTGGTCCGGCGACAGACTGGCGTTCTCCCATGGCCGCGCGGGATCGTCGTGCATCGAAACCATCATGCCGTGTCCTGCGGGGGCGTGCGTGGCGCCGCCCGCTCGATCCAACGTCGCCGCCGCAACGTTTGCAGCGGGTACGAGGAACGCCAACGAGGCGAGCATCGAACCGACTGCCACCATGCCAGAAGCCGGTTTCGTTCCGAGGATCATGCGTGCGCCGCGGTGGCGGACGTGATCACCCAGCCGAACAGCGCGCCGTCGGACCGCAACAAGGGTTCCCGTCTGAAGGAGGTTTCCCAGAGCCGTTCGGCCGATACGGCGAGCGCCTCGGCGGCCGGCGGATCCAGTGCCGCGCGGCACATCGCCGACAGACGGGCACCGTGGGCATTGATCGCCGTGGCCATCTCGGCAATCTTGTCGAGCACCGGACCGCGGCCGACCTGTGGCTGGTGCTGGATGGCGTGGACGAGAACGCTGCCCACGTTGCGATACATCCGGAGATCCCCGCTGCCAGCCTCGGCGTCGCGCAACGATTGCAGTGCGACAAGGAACTTGCCCCTGGCACCGTCGATGTTGGCTGCGGGCTCGTCGCCGCCGATGGCCCTCGCCAGTGCTTCGGCGGTTTCGAATACGCCCGTTTGCAGCAGCCGTTGCACGTCGGCGAGTTGGGCGTGCGCACCTTGCACGACGATGCTGTTGGCCGCGTGGGTAACGAACCTCACGCGTGCGGATGGCCGACTCACCCGCTTCAGTTCAGCCAGGGTCCGGTCGAGGTCGGTGTATTCGATGGCGTACTGGCCGACGACGACATCGAACGACGCGTCGGGAAAGGGCAGGCATTCCGCCGGCGTGCGCGGCGAATAGCGGATCATGCCGGAACCGGGGCTCGTGCCGGTGGGGTGGAGATCGGCTGCGTCCACGGCATCGATGGCCACGCTTATGCCGTGCGCATGCGCCGTTTCGGCGGCAAGGCGGGCGACGGCACCATTGCCCGAGCAGACATCGAGAATGCGTGCCGCATCGGAAACGGCACCGAAGAATTGCCGCCAGCCTTCGGCGATGACCGGCTGGTAAGTCGCACCGCCTTCACCGCCGCACGAAGCCAGGCGTCCGTCGCGCCAATACTGGTCCCACGCAAAGATCGAATCGGGAACCGTCGGTTCATTCAACGCTGGATCTCCTTCGCGGGCGCGGGCAGGCTGGAAAATCGGTCACAGGATAGCGGACTCGCCCCGCGCGACGTGTCGTTGCACCTTGCCGGTGGGGTGGCGTGCGACGTGGAGGGGTGGGTGCGGCGCCATTTCGACGCACACGGCGGGATTCGCCGCGCTTCTTCCGACCTATTGCTGGACGGGTGCGCCGGGGCCGATGTATTTCTCGAGGAATGCCTGCATCCGGGCCAGGAACTCGGCGCGGTCGGCCTCGGTGTAGAAGCCGTGGCCTTCCTTCGGCACGGCCATCCACTCATAGGTCTTGTGGGCGGCATCGAGCGCGTCGCGCATTGCTTCAGCCTGGGCAAACGGCGCGCGCTTGTCCTCCTTGCCGTGCGCGAGGAATACCGGAACGTCGATCTGTTCGGCCAGCTTGTCCGGTGAATTGGCATCGAGCTCGGCATCGTTCCTGCCGATCACCGCGCCGAGATAACTGCGGCCAAATTGGCTGGAACGGATATCGCCCTTCCTGTACATCATCTTCAGGTCGTAAATGCCCGCGTAGCCGATCGCGCACTTGAACAGGTGCGGCGCCCGGATCACCGACATCAGTGCCGAATAGCCCCCGAAACTTCCGCCGTAGACGCACAGGCGATCCGGGTCGGCGTAATGCTGGCTGACCGCCCACTTCACGCCGTCGATCAGGTCCTGCTGGATGCGTGTGCCCCATTTGAGGTAGCCGGACCGTTCGAAGTCGGGGCCGCGGCCATCGGAACCGCGGTAATTCACCTGCAACACGAGATAGCCGCGGTTGGCGAGGAATTGCGCGTCGTCGTCGTAGAACCAGGTGTCCTGTACGCCGTGCGGTCCGCCGTGCGGCACCAGCACCATCGGCAGGTTGGCCAGGTTCCGGTGGGACGGGATGGTGAGGTATCCATCCAGTTCGACGCCATCGCTGGCCTTGAAACGGACAGGACGGCGTTCGGCCATGTCGGCCGGTTTGATCCACTGCTCGACGGCGAGCAGTTTGGTCGCGTTGCGCCTGCTTGCGTCGAACAAGTAGTAGGCGCCCGGATCGCGGTCGCTCGAAACGAAGAACAACAACTTGCTGCCGTCCTCGCTGAAATCGATGAAATCGACGAACTCGCCGGGAAAGCTTTTGGCCAGCGCCTGGTAGAGCCGGGCGGCAGGCAGATCGGCGTTGATGAAAATCGGCCGGGGAATGCCGCTTTCGGTGGTGGCCGCGAATGGCTGGCGCGGCGGCGCCGTCCATTGCAGGTCGTCGATGCTGGCAAATTCGTCGCGTGCGAGGACCTTGCGGTCGCTGCCGTCCTGGTTTTCCTCGACCAAGGCCAGCGGACCGCCGTCCTTGCTCCACCACGCATAGATCTCCTGGCCGTCCGGCGCATAGTCGAATGGCGCAAAATGCTGGCCGACCTGCCGGGCATCGAGCGGTTTCCACTGGCCACCGACGTGCCGGTAAGCCACGTATTCGAAGTCGGAATTGGCGCCAAAGGCGAAGGCGGCCTCGCCCTCGGGATCTATCAGGAAATTCATGTTGGCGACGTCCATGTCCGTGATCAGGTCGCGCGTGTCGTGCTGGGCATTGACGCGATAGACCAGGCTGCGGTTTTCGTGGCTCCACGGTTGTTCGCCAAGATAGAAGCTGCCGTCGGCCTTGGCGGGGAGGCCGACGATGGAACCGAAACCTTCGTCGTCCTGGCCGGTGGCGGCACGCCGGCCGACCGGCTTGTAGCCGTACAGGTAATGCTGGCGCTTGCCATCGATGCTGGAAGAAATGACTTCACCGGTTGCCAGCGGATGGTCCAGCGAGCCGAATTCCTTGCCCAGTTCCACGACCAGCCAATCGGCGCTGACCCAGACCGTGTTCACCGGCACTTCGTAGACCGGCAGGCGCAGCAAGCTGACCACTTTCATGTCCGCCAGGCGGTAGATGGCCAGTGCGTGCATGTCGCCGGACGGGCTGTCGGTGCGCACCGACAGGTAGTCGCCATCGGGCGACAGCCGCGGACTGCTGACCAGCGAACGACTGGCAAATGCGCTGACGGGAAGCAGGGCGCCGGGTGCGGTCCTGGCGGGCGCACCTGCATCCGGTGTGGATGCGACTGCGTGCCCCGTGCAGGCACACGCGAACAGCGCGATGGCGGCAAGCTTGCGAGCGGACATTCGGCCATCCCCATGGCTCCCCGTCCAAGCATAGCCCACACCAGGGGGCGCAGCATGTGCCCCCGTGCCTGGCCGAAGCATGCCTAGTGGCGCGCGAACAGGCCTCGCACGCGGCGGGCGATTTTTCCTGCGCGATTGCGCATCCGGGCATGCAGGCTGCCGGGAACGGGCTGGTGTGCCCGTCGTATCCAGAACCCGCCGGAAGCGGGAACCAGCCGGTGCCCCATCGCCCGGCAATCGGATTCCGAAAAGTAGTGGAACACGACGCTGCGGCGCGTGCGCCCGGGTTCGGCGATGGCACTGCCGCCATGGAGCAGTTGCGCGTTCCAGATGAATACGTCGCCCTTGCCGGCCTGGAACAATTCGCTTTGCAACCCGAGCCGTTGTACCTGCGTGCGCATCCAGCGCTGCCACGCGCCCAGCTCACCGGGAACGAAATGGCGCTGGCCGTTGGAGAAAACGTAGGGTTCGATCCTGTGGCTGCCAGGCCAATAGCGCAGCAGGCCGGATTCCGGGGAGCAATCCTCCAGCGCCACCCAGACTGCGATGAGATGCGCGGGCGTGCGTGGCGTCATGAACAACGAGTCGACATGGTCTTCCTGCTCGGTGCCGTATTCGAGGCTGAGCGAATTGCACATCGCGGGCCGCTCGCCGAGCAGGCGCTGCAGCAACGGAACAAGCCGGTCGTTGAGCGCGAGCTGCCGGACCGAGGCCTGCTCGAGGTAAAGGTCGTTGACCTTGAAGCGGTGGCGCGCGCGTGCCTCCGCGGGCACGTCTCGCAACTTCATCCGCCGGCCGAGGTCCATGTCGTCCACGGTGGCGCGGGCGCGCCGATCATTCCAAAGCGCGCGAAAGTCGGCCAGCACCGCATCGATCTCGGCGTCCGCGTAGAACTTCGGCAGCACGACGACGCCGCGCGCGTTCCATTCCGCGATCGCGTCCGATGATGGCTGTCCGTCCATTGTTCCCCGTCCGCAGTGCCGCAAACGCGGCGCGGAGGCGAAAATAACAGATGGCGAGAAGCCATGCAGGGCACGGCAGGTTTCAATCCGCCATCGGCGGCACGGCGACGGTACGGCTCGCGTGCTTTCCAGTATGGCGGGAGCCGTCGCGATGGCTCAGCCGATGTCGCGGATTTCCCGCTCGCCCAGCCGGGCACGATCATGTGGCGCGTCGAACGTGGGCACCGGACCGATCGAAATCACGCCATGCGGATTGATCGTCTTGTGGCTGCGGAAGTAGTGGTTGCGGATGTGGTCCAGCCAGACGGTACCGGCGACACCCGGCATCTGGTAGACGTCGCGCAGCAGTCCCTGGAGGTTGGGATAGTCGCTGATCCGTTTGCGGTCGCATTTGAAATGCGTCGTGTACACCGCGTCGAAACGCACCAGCGTGGTCCACAGGCGCAGGTCCGCTTCGGTGAGCGTGTTGCCGATCAGGTAACGATGCTTCGCGAGGCGCTGCTCGAGCGATTCGAGTGTTTCGAACAATGCGGTGGCCGCCGCGTCGTAGGCTTGCTGCCCGGTCGCGAAGCCGGCCTTGTAGACGCCGTTGTTGACGTTGTCGTACACCGTTGCGTTGATGGCGTCGATGTCCGTGCGCAAATCATCGGGGCAATAGTCGCCGGGACGCGCGCCGATGTCATCGAATGCGTGCCCGAGCATGCGGATGATTTCGGCCGATTCGTTGTTGACGATGGTTTCGCGCTGCTTGTCCCACAGTGTCGGGACCGTCACCCGGCCGCTGTAGTGCGGATCGGCTCTCAGGTAAAGCTGGTACAACTTGTCCAGGCCGTACAACCTGTCACCCGTGGCGCCCTCGAAGTCGCTGCGAAATTCCCAGCCGTTTTCCAGCATCAATGGGTGCACTACGGAAACGTCGATGTGTTTTTCGAGTCCCTTCCACGCCCGCATCACCAGCGTGCGGTGCGCCCAGGGGCAGGCGTAGGACACGTAAAGATGGTAGCGCCCGCGTTCGGCCTTGAACCCGGCCTGTCCCGACGGGCCGCCGCTGCCGTCGGGCGTGACCCAGTTGCGGAACTGGCTGGCCGAGCGCTCGAAGCGCCCGCCGGTGCTGGCGGTGTCGTACCACCGGTCTTGCCATTTGCCATCCACCAACAATCCCATGATCGCGATCCTTGTGATGTGGAACGAAAGCTCCACGGAGGCCCACCATTGAAGCACCTCGCGGTCCGTGGCGCACGCCTTTGGCGTACAGTTGAGGCATGCGCGATCAGGATGACATGACGCTGGACGGGCGAGGGCGCCATCATGGCGGCAGCCCGGCGCGCCCTCGATTGCCGGGCGTGAACCTGTTGCCGTCCGTGGCGCGGAAGCGTTTGCGGCGACAGGTGCTGGCCGTGCTGAGTCGCGACGCACCGGCGCCGGACTACGATGCGCCGCTGGGCGATCCCGGCCTGTTCGGCCCGGACAGCGTGACCTGGAAGGTCCACGCCGATTTCCCGTCGATGATGGCCGGCGGGCTGGCGTCATTGATGCTGCAGGCGTTGCATCCGCTTGCGCTGGCCGGTGTGTGGGATCATTCCGCTTTCCGCACCGACACGCTCGGCCGCCTGCGCAACACCACCGCATTCGTGGGCCGCACGACGTACGCGCCGCGCGCGCCGGCCGAAGCGGCCATCGCACACGTGCGCGCCATTCACCACGGCGTGCACGGCGCCGCGGAAGACGGGCGCCCCTACAGCGCAGACGATCCGCATTTGCTCGCGTGGGTGCATTGCGCCGGATGCTGGTGTTTCCTGCGCGCGTACGAGCGCTACTGCCAACGCATCCCGGTGGCGATGCAGGATGGCTATCTCGACGAAATGGCCCGCGTCGCCCGGGCGCTGGGGGCACGCGAGGTTCCGGTATCGACGGCGGAACTCGACGCGTTTTTCGCACGGGTGCGCCTGGAGCTGTCGTTCGATGCACGCACCCGCGAAACGTTGCGGGTACTGGGCTCGATCCGCTTGCCGATTCCCTTCGCCGGCCTCAGCCGCGACCTGTTCCTGGGCGCGGCGGCCGCGTTGCTGCCAGGCTGGGCGCTGGATCTGATGGAACGATCGGGGCTGCAGCGGTGGCGCGACCGCGGCGCCGGGCGGGTGCTGGCGTTGATCGCGCCCAGCGTGCGGGATGCGATGGCCGAAGGCGGCTTGGCGTGGCGCGCGTGTCGGCGCACGGGCGCGGACTACGCAACGCTATACAGGTGGAAAACGTAGGGCGGGGACGACCCGTCGAAACTCCGGGGGAACGTGGCCGTCGCCGCGGTTCAGCGCAACGGCATGTGTTCTTCGGCCGGACGCACGCTGCGCTCGCGCAGCCACGCCTTGGCGGCATCGCCGGGCATGGGCCTTGCGAAATAGTAGCCCTGCGCCTGGTCGCATTGGAGTTTGGCCAGCGTGCGCGCCTGCGCTTCGGTCTCGACGCCTTCGGCCACGGTCGAGAGGTGCAGTTGCTTGCCGAGGCCGACGGTGGTGGCGACGATCTTGCGGGCCTCGTCGGAAGCGTGCAGGCCGCCGACGAACGACCTGTCGATCTTGATTTCGGAAAACGGCAATTGCGCCAATTGGACCAGCGATGAATAGCCGGTGCCGAAGTCGTCGATGCTGAGCTGGAATCCCTTTAAACGCACGCGGGTGAGAATGTCCAGCAATTCGGTGGTGCGCTGCGGCGCGGTCGTTTCCGTCAGCTCGAGGATGATGCGCGCGGGATCCACCTTGAACCGCGTGCATCGTTCATGCAGCAGGTCGGCGAAGCTGACGTCGGTCAGGCTGGCGGCGGAAATGTTGATCGCGAGTTGCAGCGCATTGTCGGCGGCGACCCCGGCGAACCAGGCGAGGCCCGCCTCGATGACGCGGATCGTCAGCGCGTCCATGTTGCCGGATTGTTCGATCAACGGCAGGAAACGGTCGGGGGGCAACAGCCCGAATTTCGGATGCTGCCAACGCACCAATGCCTCGACGCCGGCGGGACGGCCGCTGGCGAGATGGACCTTGGGTTGGTAGTGCAGCACGAATTGCCCTTCGCGCAGGGCGGGTGCGATGTCGTCCAGCAATGCTTCGCGATCCGCCGCCGCGACGGGTTCGGGTTGCGCGCGGTGACGTGCATGCGCGTCCAGCAATGCGCGCAATTCGGCGGGTTTGAAGGGCTTGGGGAGGACGCCGATGATGTGCAGGCCGCGTTCGAGGCCGACCCGCTGCGCCGACTCCAGCACCTTGCTGCCCATGCCGCTCATCATGATGATGTTGGCGTCGCATCCGCCCGTCGCGAGGTTGCGCAGCACCTCCACCCCATCCATGCCCGGCATCAGCAGGTCGATGATGATGTGGCTGGGCTGGTAGTCCGCGATGTCGCCGAAGAACGCTTCGGCGGATTCCGACATCCGTACCGCGAAGCCATGCCGTTCGGCGGCGAAGGCCACGGTCTGCGCCACGGCGGGTTCGTCATCGAGGATGAGCAGCCGTCGCGAGTTGTCCGATTCCATCAGATGCCACCATCCCTTGATCGCTTTTCATCCAGCACTGCCCGCAGCTTCGCCGCAAGCTCCGGTTTCCGGTACGGCTTGTGCAGCAGGTTGATGCCGGCATCCACCCGGCCATGGTGGATGATCGCATTTTCGGTGTATCCCGATGTGTACAGCACCGGCAGTCCCGGGCGCAGCGCGCGCGCCGCTTCCGCAAGCTTCGGCCCGGTGAGGCCCCCGGGCATGATCACGTCGGTGAACAGCAGGTCGCAGGGAATATCCTGGCGCAGCAGCTCAAGCGCTTCGGGTCCGTTGGTGGCGGAGACGACGCCGTAACCGAGGCTCGCGAGCAACTGCACGGCGTGCGCGCGCACCAGTTCGTCATCCTCCACCAGGAGGATGTGCTCGCCGTGGCCCGCGACATCGCCGGGCTCGATCGTCACGACCGGCTCGTTGCGGCCCTTGGCCTGTCGCAGGTAAAGCGTGACCACGGTGCCGTGGCCGAGTTCGGAATAGATCGCCACGTGCCCGCCGGACTGCTTGACGAAGCCGTACACCATGCTCAGGCCCAGTCCGGTGCCCTGGCCGCGTGCCTTGGTGGTGAAGAAGGGTTCGAACGCGCGCGCTGCGTCTTCGGCGCTCATGCCGGTGCCCGTGTCCGAGATCGAAATCCGCACGTAGTCGCCGGGCACGACGTCCGCGCGCTGTTCGGTATAGTTCTCGTCCAGGATCACGTTGTCGGTTTCGATCATCAGCCTGCCGCCACCGGGCATCGCGTCGCGCGCGTTGATGCACAGGTTCAGCAGTGCCGACTCGAATTGCGCCGGGTCCACCGACACCTTGGCGAGGTCGGGCGCATGCTCCACCGCCAGCTCGATGTTTTCGCCGAGCGTGCGGCGCAGCAGGTTCCGCATGCCATCGACCAATTCGTCGGCGCGGACGGTACGCGGTTCAAGGGCCTGCCTCCGCGCGAACGCGAGCAGGTGGCGGGTCAGTTCCGCGCCGCGTTCACCTGCGGTGCGGATCATGTCCACCAGCGGAAGCACGTCCTTGTGGCCCGGCAGTTCCTCTGCCAGTGCGTCGGCGTTGCCGACGATCACCGTCAGCAGGTTGTTGAAGTCGTGCGCGATGCCGCCGGTGAGTTGTCCGATTGCCTCGAGTTTCTGCGACTGCGTGAGTCGGCGCTCCAGCTCCACGCGTTCGCTGACGTTGGTGTGGATTTTCAGGACCCCCGCCGGCTGCCCGCTTTCGTCGCGCAGCAGGGTCCAGTGCCCATCGACGGTGATGGTCTTTCCGTCCGCCCCGGTTTGCGGGAAGCGTCCGGACCATTCGCCCTTCGCGAACACCTCGGCGTCCGCGATCTCGAACGCGACCGGATCTTCGTACACGATGATGTCTTCCACCCGCTTGCCGATCGCCTCTTCGCGGGGAATGCCGTAGATGGTTTCCGCGGCCTTGTTCCAGTACCGGATGCGGCGGTCGAGGCTGCGCACCAGGATCGCGTCCTTGGCCCGGTCGAGCAGCATCGCCTGTTCGCGCAGGGTGTCTTCGCGCTCCTTGCGATCGGAAAGATCGGTGATGGCGCCCACCACGCGAACCGTGCGGCCGGCGCTGTCGCGGATCAGGAAGCCGCGGGCATACACGAACGCGTAGGTGCCGTCGTGACGGCGGAATCGGTATTCGCATGCCCATTGGTCTGCACCGGATTCAATGGCCTCGTTCACGCTGCGGGTGACCGCCTCGCGATCGTCGGGGTGCACGCGTTCGCGCGCCCATTCGGCGGTGTACTCGATTTCTTCGGGCGGAATCCCGAACAGCCGCTGCAGGCCGCCGTTCCACCAGATGGTGTTTTCTTCGACGTTGCGGTCCCAGACCGCGTCCTCGGTGGCCCGGGTGACGTAGTCGAAGCGTTCGTGGCTCAGGCGCAGGGCGGCTTCGATGCGGACGCGCTCGGTCACGTCATTGGCGAGTACCAGGCGCGCGGGGACGCCGCGGAACACGATGTCGTCCGAGGAGATCTCGACATCGATGACCGTGCCGTCCTTTTTCAGGTGGCGCCAATACCCGAATTCACGGTGACCCGCGGGGCCGGTGGAGCGCACCCTGGCGAGGCGCTCGATTTCATCCGGCGGCCGTATGTCGACAATGGTCATGGCGAGGAATTCTTCCTCGCTGTAGCCGTATTGCTTGCACGCCTGGGCGTTTACCGCGAGAAAACGGCCGCTGGCAATCTCGAAAACCCACATTGGCAGCGGGTTCGCGACGAACAGCATCTCGTAGAATTCGTTGCTGTTGCGGCGCGCGTTGTCTTGAGCGGTCATTTGCTCCCCTTGACTGACGAGGCCTCCGTTGCCGGCCCGACGCACATGTATGTCCAATGTATACCGAGGCCGGCGGACAAAGTCACGACCTCCGTCACGAAAGGCGCCTGCGTAACAAAAGGTCACAAGCTCGATCGGGGCATTGCGCACGTCGCGCGCCTGCTTCGGGAACCTTGGCAGGCTTATTGCAATGATGGTTGGCGGAAATCTTTCTGACGGGCAGACCGCTGGGGTCGGAGTGCGCAACAAGGGGTTCGTGGCCTGGGTGCTCTGCCTGCTGGTGCTGACGGTGGTCTTGCCGCTGTGGCGGCACTTCGGCATGAACACGTCGCTGCGCGTGGACCGCGCGGGATCGTATCCGGTGGAGGTATTCGACGATCGCGAGCTGGGCGGGGCCAGTGAGGCGAGTCTTGCCGTGTCCGGTGGCGCATCGGTGATCACCTGCCGGATCGAACTGGGCTATGCGTGGCCCTACTGCAATGTCAGCATCGCGCTCGGCAGGGTGCCGGACGGGGTCAGCCTGGCGCGCTTCGATTCGGTGAAGCTGGACATCCGGACGCACGGGCCGACGCCGGTGCCGGTGGTGGTGTACCTGCGCAATTTCGATCCGGTGTACTACCAGCCCGGCAGTTCCGACACGTTGAAGGTCAACATGCTGGAGTACGCGCCCGCGAACGGCGACGAACCATTCACGACGCCGCTGGCCAATTTCCACGTGGCGACCTGGTGGATCCAGCAATTCCAGGTGCCGGCCGAGTACGCGCGCCCGGATTTGCGCAACGTGGTGGCCATCGACATCGGAACCGGCAGCAACGTCGGGCCGGGTGTCTACACGATCGGGGTGCGCTCGATCGAATTCTACGGAAAGTGGATCAGCCAGGTCGAGCTGCTGACCCTGCTGGTGGCGCTGTGGTCGATGACGGCGATGGTGTACCTCGTCGCCGGGTTCCGCGAGGCGCGGCGCGCGGCGGTGGTGGCGAGTTCGGGACGGCGCGAGCTGGAGCGCGTGAACGCGGCCCTGGAGCGTGAGCGGCAGGCGCTGACGATCGTCGCCAACCGGGATCAGTTGACGAGCCTTTACAACCGTGCGGGCTTGCGCCATCGCCTTGCCCTGCTGCGCGCGCAGGTAGATGCGCAACACCGGCACCTGTCGGTGATCTTCATGGACGTCGACCACTTCAAGCGGATCAACGACGTGCATGGCCACGAGGTGGGCGACGAGTGCCTGCGCAACCTCGCGCGGCTGGTCAACGCGAACATCCGCGAGCAGGATGTGTTGTGCCGGTGGGGCGGCGAGGAGTTCGTACTGGCCTGCGACGGTGCGAAGCTGGAGGTGGCGGCGGGGCGCGCGGAACGTTTGCGGGTGATGATCGAGCAGGCCGAATGGCCGCAGGGCGTCGCCATGTCCTGCAGCTTCGGCGTGGCGGAGATGGTGCCCGGTGAAAACCTGCGTGACCTGTTGAAGCGCGCCGACGACGCCCTGTACGCGGCCAAGCGTGCAGGGCGGAATCGCGTGCGGGTGGCAGTCGCCCGGGACTGACGCCGCGTGACGCAGCGGCGAAATGGTGGCCGCCTTCAGACGCCGGTCGCGCCTTCCTTCGAGCCGTTCTTCGCGTCGATATCCATCTCTATCGTCGCGTGCGACGGTGCTTCCTGTGCCTGCAGGCGCTTGGCGACGGCTTCGGCTTCGCGCATGACGCGCAGCAGGTTGCGGCCGGCGAGGTCGGCCAGTTCGTCGTCGGTCCAGCCGCGGCGCGCGAGTTCCCTGAACAGCGCGGGATACTTGTCGACGCCGTCCAGACCCGTGGGCGTGGTTTCGATGCCGTCGAAGTCACTGCCGATGCCGACGCTTTCGACGCCGGCGATCTTGCGGATGTGATCGATGTGGTCGGCGACCTGGGCGATGGTGGCCTTCGGCAGCGGGTGCGCGTGTTCCCATTTTTCGATGGCGGCCTTGGCGCGATCGGGTTGCCCCACATACAGCGCCTCGAATTTTGCGGATACGCCGGCGCGGTCGGCATGCCAGCGCGCGACGTCCGCGGAAACGAAGGTGGGATAGAAATTCGCCATCACGATGCCGTGGTTCTGCTTGACCATGCGCAGGACGTCATCGGGCACGTCGCGCGGATGGTCGTCCAGTGCGCGCGCGCTGGAGTGCGAAAAGATCACCGGCGCCTGGGTGGTTTCGAGCGCGGCCTTCATGGTTTCGGGCGACACGTGCGAAAGATCCACCAGCATGCCGAGCCGGTTCATTTCGTGCACCACGGCGCGTCCGAATGCAGTCAGCCCGTGGTGCACCGGGTCGTCGGTGGCGGAGTCGGCCCAATCGGTGTTCTTGAAGTGGGTCAGCGTCATGTAGCGGGCGCCGAGCGCGTAGTACTCGCGCAGCACCGCCAGCGAATTGTTGATCTGGTGGCCGCCTTCGACGCCGATCAGGCTGGCGATGCGCCCGGATTTCTCGATGCGCTCGATGTCACCCGCGGTGTACGCCATCTCGAAGTCCTTCGGATACTTCGCCACCATGGTGCGGACGATGTCGATCTGCTCGAGCGTCATCTGCACGGCTTCCGGTCCGGTGACGGAGGCGGGAATCCACACCGACCAGAACTGGGCCCCGAGATGCCCCTTGCGGGCGCGCGGGATATCGGTCATCAGGTGCACGTCGTCGCCGTCCTTGCCATGCAGGCTGGACGTATCGGCCGCGAGATCGAGGTTGCCGACATTGCCGAACTTGTCGCGGATTTCCCACGGCAGGTCGTTGTGGCCGTCGATCACGGGCGTCTCGGTGAGTACCCGGTCGACCCGTGCCGACAGTGATTCGTCCTTCGCCGATTGCGATGCGGCGAAGGCGATGCAGGGCAGGGCGGCGAGCAGGCAGATGGCAATGCGAAGGTGCTTGGTCATGGCGTCCCCGGTGATGTCAGAGAAGAGGCGACGTCGTCGGACGTCGCGCAACTCCCGAGCCTACCACCGTTTGCCCACCCGGCCGGAAAGGACGGTCCGGCCGGCGCCAGCCCTTGTCTGCACATGCGCGCGGCCGATCGATTCCGGTTCACCGGGCGGGTCGGCTTCCCGATGGATGACACGGCGCGCCACGCGGCGCAGATGATGCTGTGCCGCGCCGGCTCCCGCAGGCCGCGGGATCAATCGATTCGGAGGGTTTCCCGGCGTGCCCTTGACGATCGACGCCAGGCGAACAGGCCGAGTACGGCGGCGCCGAACAACCACAGGAAATCCGGTTCCGGTACGGACGCGACGGCGAACGGGCTTGCATTCGGGTCGACGAAGTACCCGCCGTTGCCATCGGACTGGATTAGCTTCATCCCATACGTGAGTCCGCCCGGCCACCCCGGTCCGAAGAAGTCCGGTGCGGTATTGCCGAAGCTCCACAGGTCCAGGAAGTCGCCGTTGTCGAGGGCGAACATCACGCCCATCAGATCCAGGAAGCCGCCGGAAAACGGATAGACGAGGGAGCCGTCCACGAAGCAGATCAGCGGCGACCCGGTCGGGTAGAAGAGATTGTCGTAGGACACGCCGTCGTGGTCGCCCACGCCGGGGATCGCAAAAAGACTGTAGCTCCAGGGAAGCACCTCGCCGGGTGCCGTGGTGTGGTCGATGTCCCGCACGCCCGTGATTGCCCGGCCGTTGAAGGTGCCGCTGGCATCGCTGATCGCCAAGGGCACGTTGTCGGGGTTGACCACGTCGTCTGCCCGGGCGGGCCCGGTCGTCAGGTCCGCGTATCCGCTACCCAGGGCGCCGCTGAAATGGATCCTCACCACGTCTGCGTGGGCGAAGGGAGCCAGGGCAACCATCGCCAGCACCGCGCCGGCGGTCAGGAGCCGGTTCCTTATGGAGATTCCCGTCATCGCATTCATCGCTTCAACCTCCCTCGGTTGATGGAATGTCGAAGCCCCCTGTCTGCCATTCGACACCGTGCGGCAGCATTTCACGTGCCAAGCATGCAGGTCGTTGTTTTGCCGGATTTACCTGGATTTGCACTGGCTGGTGCCGGGTGCCTTTTGTAATGTGTTCCGACGCCGGCCAGTTGCGATTCCTTGCCACCTAAAGGCGTTCGAAGGCGGAGCGACACGCTTCTGCGCACCGGAGGTGGCCCAGTCGCTTGTGTAAGAAACTTCGACGAAAGGACGCGCTGTGCCGAGCCGGAAGCTCGCAGTAGCGTTCTCCTCGCGCGCTCGAACGGTTCGTTGCTAAAAGAACGTCGGCATCGTTTCCAGTACCTGCAGGTCGTCGCCGACCAGCAGCACCTGTCGCCACTTGTCGAAGGTGAGGCAGGGATGCGAAGCGCCGAAGGACACCACATCGCCGATGCGGAGATCGATGTTCCCGGGGACCGCCATCATCGCGTGCTGGTCCATGACCTTTCGGATGTGGCAGCCGTCTAGTGGGCGGGCCGGCTCGCCGATGCGGTGGAGTTGCAGCGGGATCGGCAGATCGGGATCGACGGAAATATCGCGCTTGCCCATCGCCACCACCGCCATGCCCGGTTCGGGCAGCGACTGCACGTGGGCGAACACGGCCAGCGCCGGCTCGAGCTGGCCTTCGAGTTCGGGATGCCGCGTTTTCACCTCGGCCATTGCGTCGCGATACGAGCGGTGATCGTGCACGACGTAGCAACCGGGCCTCAGGATCGGCGTGCAGTGTTGACGCAAGTCGGCCCGGTCGAAGGCTTCCGCGATCAGATCGAACCACTGCGAACCCGCGGCGGTGATGAGGGGCTTTCGGCCTCCAAAGGCACCTGCGGCCAGAAGCGTGCGCACCGCATCGACGAGCCGCTGGCCGTAGCTGCGGACCTCGTCCACTGCATGCCCGCCGCCAATCAGGCCTTCATAGCCTTCCATGCCGCGGAGTACGAGGGCGGGCGCCGTGGCGACGGCATCGACGAGGGCCTTCAACTCCGCATCGTTGCGCACCCCGCAGCGGCCACCCGGCACGCCGAGCTCAATCAACACTTGCAGGGTGAGGTTGCGTTGCCCGAAAAAGGCGTTCAACGCTTCGACGTTGGCCACGCTGTCGACGAGGCAGCAGTAATCCGCGCCGCCTTCGAGTAGCCCCGCCACGATAGCCATGTTGGGCCTGCCGACCAACTGGTTGGCCATCAGCAAGCGCGGGAAGCCATGTTCGAACGCCACCCCGCATTGGACGGCGGTGGCCAGGGTGATGCCCCACGCGCCCGCGTCGAGTTGGCGGCGAAACAGCGCCGGCGCCATCGTGGTTTTCCCGTGCGGGGCAAGCCGGGCGCCGTGTTGATCGGCGAAGCGCTGCATCCAGGCAATGTTGTGGGCCAGCACCGAGTCGAACACCACCGCCGCCGGCAGGCTCACCTGCTCGAGCAGCTTGGGGCCGTCGACTGATCGGCCTTTTTCCGGATGACGCGTGACGGGGATCATGGCACCGGCCGGGAAGAACGGCGTCCGATCCTACATCGATGCTCCTTCGAGTCACAGCATCCGGTGATCGCAACGCGCGGGTTCAAATCGATATTCCGCCGAGGCAGCGCGTGCCCCGCCCGTGGCCAAAACCGTCTTGCCGAGCCGCATCCACGGCATGCGGGCGCAGCGCGCTGCACAGGTTCGTCGTGCGCTGCACCGGTCCAGCGCGGTAGGAATTTTCCGACAGCGCTTTCGGAACGTCTCGCGCGATCGCCGGGATGGCGGCCGGCTTCGTGGCCGTTTGCCCGCGCCGACAATCGGCGCTGGCGATCAGCGGAGCGGAAATCGTGCGTGCAATGATTCGATGGCTGGTACCAGGAATCCTGCTGTGGATGGCGATCTGGCCGGTGGCGGCGGGCGCCGCACCGCCACCACCGGTCGAACTGGTCGATGTCTACCACGGTGGTGTCGACCTGTCCCGCTACTGGGTCAGCGAGAAGTTCGACGGCGTGCGCGGCTACTGGAACGGCCATGAATTGCTGACGCGCGGCGGCACGGTCGTGCGCGTGCCGGCGTGGTTCACCAGGCATTGGCCGAAGACGCCGATGGACGGCGAGCTGTGGGCCGGCTACGGCCGTTTCGCGACGGCTTCCACCATCGTGCGCACGGCCGGACCGCATGACCCCGCGTGGCACAAGATGAGCTATCGCATTTTCGATCTCCCGGCGCAGGGTGGAAACTTCGACGCACGTGTGCCGGCGATCCGCAAGACTGTCGCCGCCATTGGCGACCCATGGGTGGTGGCGATCCGCCAGTTTCATGTTCGTGACGAAGCCGCGCTGCACGCAGCGCTGAAGCGCGTCCTCGACAAGGGCGGCGAGGGACTGGTCTTGCATCGCGGCGACGTGCCTTACCGTTCCGGACGCAATGTCGGCCTGCTCAAGCTGAAGCCGTACGAAGACGCCGAAGCCAGGGTGGTTGCGATCCGGCCGGGCGAAGGCCGGCTCAAGGGCATGATGGGCTCGATCGAGGTGCGTACGCCCGATGGGCGCCGTTTCGCGATCGGCTCGGGGTTTTCCGATGCGCAGCGGAAGCATCCGCCGGCGGTCGGCTCGTGGGTGACCTACCGGTTCAACGGCCTCACCAACCGCGGGCTGCCGCGCTTCGTGCGATTCCTGCGGATGCGGCCGGGTGGGCCGCCGCCGGAGCCCGCCGCGCATCCATGACAGTGGCTCCCCGGGGCCGCGCGACGATCACCCACCGTGACTCCGCACCCACTGAACGATGCCGGCGGCATCCATGGCGCCGGCCTGCCGCGCGACTTCGCGACCGCCGCGAAACAGTGCGAGCGTGGGAATGCTTCGGATCCCGTGGCGGGCGCCAAGCCCTTGCTCGGCTTCGGTATCGACTTTCAGCACGCGCACGCGCGGTTCCAGTTGCGCCGCGGCGTGCGCGTAATGGGGTGCCATCATCTTGCAGGGTCCGCACCAGGGTGCCCAGAAGTCCACCAGCACTGGAATGTCGTTGCGGGAAAGATGTTTGCGGAACGCGGCGTCATCCACTTCCACCGGTTTGCCCTCGAAGAGGGGCTGGTGGCATTTGCCGCAACGGGCCGCCTCAACGGAACGGCCGCGAGGCACGCGGTTTACTGCCTGGCAGTGCGGACAAACGATATGCAATGCGTCGTTCACGGGACAAGTTCTTCGTGGTCGCCGGCAGCGGGCGGCGCGCCGGCGGCGGTGCCCGAAGCGTGGTTCACCGCGGCGTGGATCATCGAATTGGCGGTCGCGATGAACGGCACCGCGAAGAATGCCCCGGCAATGCCGCCGATGGCTGCGCCCGCCATCACGCCCAGCACGATTCCCAGCGGGTGCACCCTGACCGCCCCGCCGGTGATCCACGGGTGCAGGACATTGCCTTCGATCTGGTTCACCAGCAGCACGATACCCAACATGATCAGTGCATTGGTCCAGCCGTTGAACAGCAGCGCGATGATCACGGCCGCTGCGCCTGCCACGATCGATCCGATGATGGGTACCAGCGCGCCGAAGAACACGATGGCCGCGATCGGCGTCGCCAGCGGCACGCCGATGATCCACGCGCCGAATCCGATCGCAACGGCATCGAGCGCGGCCACGAAGATCTGGATGCGGGCAAACTCCTTGAGCGTGTGCCAGCCGGCGCGTCCGGCGAAATCGATGCGGGCGCGGGCGCGGCGGGGAAACAACCGCGTGGTCCACGACCAGATCTGGGCGCCGTCGATCATCGCGAACAGGATCACGAAGATGATGATGAAGATGCCTTCCAGGACGCCCACCACGCGTTTGCCCGCGTTGGCCGCGCGCAGGGCGAGGCGCGAAGCGTTGTGCTGCAGCCACAGGACCACATCCGAGATGTAACCGTTGATTTTTTCCGGCGTCAAACCGAGCGGATGGGTGGCGAGCAGGCTGTTGAGCGAATTGCCCAATGCGCCGATCTGTTTTTCCAGCGTTGGCAACGCGGTCACCACGCGTTCGGTCACCAGCAGCAGCAGGCCGACCACCACCGCCATGCCGATCAGGAGCGCAACCAGGATGGCAAGCCACTTGGGCCAGCGGTGGCGCTGCAGGAACTCGGACAGGGGCACCAGCAGCGCGGCCACGATGATGCCGATCAGGAAGGGAATCACGATTTCCGCGAGCATGTGCGCGAGATATCCCACGCCCGCGATCGCCGCGGCCATCACCAGCAGGCGCCACGTGAATGCGGCGCCGATGCGCATGCCGTGCGGGACGGCATCGTCGGCCGGATCGCTGGAACGTTCGCGCCACATCGAACTCACATTGTCACCCCGCGATCCGCCGTCGAGGCGCCGGAGGGCTGGACGCGTCGGCACGCACCGTTCAGGCCGCGTGCGGAAAGCCATGACACGCCGCCCGCCGCCGCAAGCGGCCACAGGCTAACCACCCGTGGGTGGAATTGATGTCAAGGCGTTTCCATGGGTCGCGCGGGTGATCGGTTCGTGATGGCGCCCCACGTCCGCCTTCACATGGCGTGGAACATTTCGCCCCGATAATGTTGGCTTTGGCCAAGGAGACCGGATGATGAACCTGAAGATGCCCGCGCTCGTCGTCGCCTGCACGCTGGTGCTTACGGCCTGCGGCGGCAACAACAACCAATCCGGGAACGCACCGGCGCCAGGCGGCACGGCTCCGATGCCTGCGACCACTGCGCCTGCCATGCCGATGACGGCCGCGCCCGCAACCACGTCTACCGCGGGCCGGATGGCGATGCCCGGGGCGGCCGGTACGTCCGCCATGGCATCCGGGTCCATGGCAAGCACCGGCAAGCCACCCGCGACGGTCAACAATTGCAGCACGGAAATCGAGGCCAATGATGCGATGCAATACAACGTCGGCTCGATCGCGGTGCCATCGTCTTGCACGGACTTCAAGATCACCCTCAAGCACACCGGCAAGCTGCCGGTGGCATCCATGGGCCATGATGTGGTCATCACCAAGCAGTCCGACATGCAGGCGGTCGATCAGGAAAGTGCGGCGGCCGGCTTGGACAACGGCTACATCAAGGCGGATGATCCGCGCGTCATCGCGCACACGAAGCTGATCGGCGGTGGCGAAACCGCGTCGGTGAGTTTCCCGGTCAGCAAGATCAAGGATGGCGGCCCGTTCGTGTTCTTCTGCAGCTTCCCGGGACATTCCGCACTGATGCACGGCACCATCAGCGTCCAGTGACGCGATCCACGAATCGGGTGGGTGGCAAACGAGCGGGCGCCGGAGGGCGCCCGCTCTTTCATGCGTGCGGGCTGGACACTTGCGGCGGTCCAAACCACACTTCGGGCGTCCCTTGCGGAAGGAATTCGACGTGATCCATTTGCCCGTGCTGGTGGTGCTGTTGAACGTCCTGCTGCTGTTCGGCACCGGGTTGGTGGTGGCCGGCGCCCGTGGCCGCCACGGCGTCAAGGCTCCTGCGACGACGGGCCACCCGGATTTCGAACGGGCCTTCCGCGTGCAGATGAACACGCTGGAACACACGGTGGTATTCCTGCCGACACTATGGCTGGCCGCGCAGTGGGGCAACCCCACCTGGGCCGGCGTCCTCGGACTGGTATGGATCGTGGCGCGCGTGTGGTACGTGCCGGCGTATCTGCGCAGCGCAGAGGCGCGACATTATCCCTTCATGGTATCGATGATCGCGTGGCTGTTGCTGCTGGCGCTGGCGATCTGGGGCGTCGTGCGGTTGTTCCTGCTGCAACCGTGGTGAGCGCGTGTCGCGTGGAAGCGGTCAGGCGGCGGGCATCTTGCCCGCGATTTCACGCAGGGCGCCTTCAAAGACTTCCGGCGGCTGGCCACCCGGGATCAGGTACTGACCGTTGACGACCGTTGCCGGTACGGAGTGGATCCCCGCCTGCTGCCAGCGGCGTTCCTGTGCGCGTACTGCGTCGGTGTATTCGTCGCTCTCGAGCAAACCGCGCGCGGCGTTGCCATCCAGGCCGGTCTCCGTCGCAATGCGTACGAGCACGTCGCGGTCGGCGACGTTTTCATTGTCGGTGAAGTAGGCGCGAAACAGCGCCTGCTTGAGTGCCACGGCCTTCTCGCGATCCTGCTGTTCGGCCCAGTGCAGCAGCCGGTGCGCGTCGAAAGTGTTCCACACGCGACTGCCAGCCCGGGTGTTGATCGCCACGCCCAGTGGCGCTGCGCGCTCGCGGATTGCCTTGCGATTGGCTTCAAGCTGCGCGTCGTCGATGCCGTACTTGTGCTTGATGTGCTCGCCCGCGTCCTCGCCCTCGAACGGCAGATGCGGATTGAGTTCGAACGGCTGCAGGTGGATCTCGGCGTCGACGCTGCCTTCGAGCTTCGCCAACGCCGACGTGAGACTCGCGAGGCCGATCGCGCACCAGGGACACGCGACGTCGGAAACGAAATCGATGCGGAAGCGGGCAGGGGCAGTCATGGCAACGAACCGGGGTGGGATCACACCGATGTGGAGGCGCTTGCGCGCATGTCAATGAGCGCGTGGGGCCTCAGTCGCCGAAATACACCGATACGCCCATGCCGCCCTGCCACGTGTCGGCGTGACCCGCCACACGATGACGCGCACCGAGGTCCAGTTGCACGCGCGGCGTGACCTGCCAGCTCAGGCCGGCGCCGGCGACACCGCCGTAGCCCGACGCCTGCGTGTGTTGCGCGGCGGCTTCCACGAACACACCCAGCGTCGATGTCGGCGACCAGCCTTCGTTGATGGCCAGCAACTGGCTGTCGACGTCGCCCGACTGCGCTTCGGCGTATAGGCCGGTTGAACGATTGTCGCCGTGCTGCCAGTTGAAGCTGGCGCCGAGCAGGTACTGGCGGCGATCGCTGCGGAACGCGCGCGCACCATCCGTGAATTCGATGCTGCCGAGCAACCCCCAACTGAAACGGCCTTGAGCGGGTGGCGCAATCTTCAAGCCCAGCACGCTGTCGGATCGGCCCCGGACCATTGCGTCGCCGGTATCGGACCAGTTCCATCCACTGCCGAGTTGCACTTCCAGGGCATGGCCGACGCCTGCGCGCAACAGCGTGTCTGCAGTGAAGCCGGAAGCGCCGTGGACGCGGCTCCAATCCGGCGCGCCCTGTTCGATCGTGACGTCACCGGCCTGCAACGCCGCGGGCGTGAAGCCCAGGCCCGGCCGGTCGTAACCGGGGTTGTGGCGCACTTCCGCCGTTGCGGGCGCGGCGGCCCAAAGGCCGAGGCACACGGCGACCATGGCGCGACGACAGGAAAGACATCCGGGGGGCATTCATCGGTGTACGGCGGTTCTGCGGGCGCGGGAAGCCTAGCGGGTCCATCGCGCGGGCGAGAGTGCGCCGGTCACGCGTCCGAGTCAGTCGCCGGTGCCGAGCACCTTTTCGGCATCCACGATCTGCACGTTCGGCATCTGCCCGAGGATCTTGTCGAGCCACGGCTTGTGCGTGGCGCCGACGATCACCAGCACGCGCGCGCCGGGCCGCTCGCGAAAGGTCGCGACGATGTTGGCCGCCATCCGCAGGTTGCGCGCTTCCCATCCGGTCACGTACATGTGGCCGTAGTACGGTGCCACGCCGTCACCCAGCGCGGCACCCATGTCGGCTTCGATGGCGGCTTGCTGCGAGGCAGGCTGGTTGAGCAGGCGGTACAACGCCATGATCCGGTTGTCAGAGAGCAATCGATGTTCGCGGTCGCGCATCGCTTGCACGCGGTCCTTGCTCGAATCCCACGCCTTTCGGATCGCCGCTGCGAAGGCTCCATCCTCGGACTTCGGGATGGAGATGTTGTCGCCGGTGTGGTCGTCGATCGGATACAAGCGTTGCTCGCCGAGCTCGACGGCCAGCGGCGCAGCGATCTGGTAGACCTCGTTGCGGTAGCCGAGGCGCTTGTTCATCTGTGCCACCAGCGCATGGTCGAGGCCGTTTCCCGCGTGGCGTTCCGCATCCGGCAATTGCAGCCATTGCACGAGCGCAGACGCCGGTTCGCCAGCGGCCAGGAACAAAGCGACGAGACGTCGGCGTTGCGCCGGCGTCGGGTGCGCGGGCCAGGTCTTCATGGCCGCGTGTACCTCGACGACGGCCCGTGATTGGTCCAGCCCCGTCGCGGCGTTCGCATCGCCGGTATCGACGCAGAACGGCGCCAGGTTTTCCGGATCGTAGATCGACGGGTACTGCTTGATCAGCGCGCATTGTTCGCCCGAAATGGACTCGATTGCGATGACATCGGGCTTGAACGCAGCCAGCCGCGCCAGCAAGGGCTGCAGCGATTCCGGCTTGAAGCTCTTCGGCGCATTGGCAAGATGCGCGGTGCCGAGCACCAGCACTTCGGCGTGCGGGCCGGCGATGCCTTGTCGCAGCTTGGACAGGTCGACCTGCGCGTGGGCGAGGCCGCACCAGCCCAGCAGCGTGATGGACAGGATGGCGGTCCGGATGGTCATGATCGGCTCCCTGCGGTGGTTTCGAAGACGCCTGGCGGTGCACGTGCAACGGATCGCGCCGCGCCCACGTTCCGATTTTCGCGGCGGGTGCGTGGCGCGTCGTGTGCCGAATGTCTGAATGGCTTTCGGCACGGGTGCGCACGCACGAAGTGTTAGAGTGTCCGGCTGTTACCCGAAACGAGCAGTGCGATGACAGCCTTTTATCCGATCGGCACGCCGGGCAAGCCATGGGGCGACGCGGAAAAAGCCGAGTGGCTTTCGCGGCAGCGCAAGCAGCGCAGTTACGCCGATGAGGTACTGTCAGCGGTGGATCGCCTGGGCACGCGCTTCGAGGCGGTGCATTACGGCGAGCTCGATTACGCGCCTGACCGCTACCCGCTGTTCGCGCTGAAAAGCCGCGACTGGAACGACGCATCGCCGGTCATGCTGGTGACGGGTGGCGTACATGGTTACGAAACCAGCGGGGTGCATGGCGCGCTGCAGTTCGCGGGCGGGCGCGCATCGGACTATGCCGGTCGTGCCAACATGATCGTGGTGCCGTGTGTCAGCCCTTGGGGATACGAGCGCATCCATCGCTGGAATCCTTTCGCCCTCGATCCGAACCGCAACTTCATTCCCGACAGTCCGGCGCCGGAATCGGCCGCGCTGATGCGACTGGTTGCGCCATTCCGCGAGCGCGTGTCGATGCACATCGACCTGCACGAAACCACCGATACGGATGAGTCGGAATTTCGTCCGGCGCTGGCCGCCCGCGATGGCACCTCGTTCGAGCCGGGGACGATCCCGGACGGCTTCTACCTGTGCGCCGACAGCGCCAATCCAGAGCCGGCGTTCCAGCAGGCGGTGATCGCGGCGGTGGCGAAGGTGACCCATATCGCGCCGGCCGATCCGGACGGCACCATCATCGGTTCGCCCGTGGTGGCGCCCGGCGTGATCGAATACCCGCTGGTGGAGTGGGGCCTGTGCGCGGGCATCACTTCGGCACGCTGGCGCACGACCACCGAAGTGTATCCCGACAGTCCGCGCGCAACGCCGGGGCAGTGCAATGCGGCGCAGGTGGCAGCGGCATGCGCCGCGATCGACTACGCGCTGGCGCACGCGTGAAAGCCGCCGGCGCCGGGCAGGCCTGAATCGTTGGTGGCGTTTTCCTTAACGAAGACCAACCGCATCGGCGCCATGCACGCCTGGTTGGCGTACCCTCGAGGCATGTCCATCGCGTGCTTGTCGGAATGCGCGACCCATCAGGAGGCACCATGAAGGCCGGGTTCCTGTCATCGTTGCTCGTGGCCATTGCGCTGGGTGTTGCCGGACTCGGTGTGGCGTCTGCGCAGAACAACAACGGCGTGCTGGTTCGATCCGACGGCATCTATGTTCGCTGTGACCAGTGCGGCACGGTCGAGCGGATCGATCAGAACATCAGCCAGGGCACCGGCCACGGCACGGCCGGTGCGGTGATTGGCGCGATCGCCGGTGGGGTGCTTGGCAACCAGGTGGGCAAGGGCAGGGGCCGCAAGGCTGCCACCGTGGCAGGGGCGGTGGGTGGCGGATTTGCCGGTCGTGCCGTCGGCAACCGTGGCGGCGCCGAACACAGCTATCTGGTGCACGTCCGGATGGGGAACGGCAGCTACATGAACGTGCAAGTGGCAGACGCCAGCAGCCTGCGGGTCGGCGATCTCGTGCAGGTGGATCCGAGCGGCAACATCACGCGCATCCGTTGATGCGCCGTGCCCGCCATTTCGCGGCAGCGCTGCGCCAATTCCCGCGCGGCTGAAGGGACATTGGCCTCACCGTCCAAACCAACGTATTGACCGGTCCACCGCGCCTCGCGACCGGCGTACGCGTAGGGGCGACTCGCGCGGTCGAATCCTGTCCCCGCCCGTCAGCCGACTCCGCTTTCCACGTCCGGCCCGAGGGCACGCATGGATCGCCGCCCCTTCTCGATCCCAAAGGCACGTTGGCTTCAGCCATTGCCTGCACAAGCAAAATCAATTGCTAGCAGGCTTTCCATAAAGTCAAATATAGAATAGAGCGCGATTCAGGGCATTTTGTGATGGACTTCCCGTGCACAAGGCGTAAAGTAGGGCCGCAGCCAGCCGGTTAGCAGGGGTTCGTGGGGAAACATGGTGAGACGTGTCAGCAGGTTACCTGCGCCTTCGCATGCAATTTTGTGAAGCCGGGCATCCAACGTACTCACGCGTATCTTTCGAGTCCCGCTCGCCGATTGGTTGAACCAAAGCGCAGCAGCGAAGCCGCCTCCTACCGGGCAGGGGTGCTGCGCTGAAACTCGACCTGACCCGAGGAGATCATCATGAGTGTGCGTTTCGAGCGTACCGGTCCGTTGACCGAATTGAGCAGCTACCCGCAGTGGACGCAGGACATGGTTGGTGAGTGCGATGTCGTCAAGAAAACCTTCGTGGAGCATGAGTTGTGGGGCCTGATTCGTGATGGCGAGGCGACCCACGACTGCATGGTCAAATTCATGGTTGGAATCTGGCCGGTGATCGAGGGTTTTCCGGGCTTCATGGCGAGGAGCCTGCTGAAGACGCGGTACGGCCGCAGCGAGGGCGACAACCTTGCCCGCAGGTGGCTGGTCCGCAATATCCGCGTCGAACAGAACCATGCGGAGTATTGGTTGAACTGGTCGGAAGGACACAACGTGCCCCGCCAGCAACTCATCGATGGCCAGTTGCCCCCCGGAACGCGGATCCTCGCGGACTGGTGCGACGAGATCAGCACCCAGGGATCGCTTGCGGCAAGTATTGCCGCCGTCAACTACGCGATTGAAGGCGCGACGGGCGAATGGTCCCACACCCTTTACGAGAGCGAGAGGTACGTCGCTCAATTCCCCGAATCGACCCGTCGCGGAACGCTCCGCTGGCTGCAATTGCACGCTGCCTATGACGACGAACATCCCTGGGAAGCGCTGGAAATCGTCTGCACCATCCTCGGTGCTGCGCCCAAGGCTGCGGATGTGGCGCACATCGCCGAGTGCGTCAAGCGCAGCTACGTGGCCATGCGGATCCTCGCCGACCGGTGCGTGGCGAAGAGCCAGATCATGGAAGTCGGGTACGAATCTGCGGCCGCCGCATGAGCTCAAAGCGCTCGTAGCCTCGACCGCGCCCGGGGTGGCGCGGTCGAGGCCATGATCGAATCGTGAGCCAGTTCAATAAACCGGGATGTTTTCGGCCCCAATTTCGATTCGTGGTACGAAACGTGCTTGCAAGGAGGACCATATAGCACGATAGGCGACGGGCCCTGATCCGTATGCGCCGCGGCACAACTCAGCTCCGACCGGACTCGATGACCAAGCGTTTGGTGCCGTTGGCGTGCGCGTCGGTGGCGTTCGTGATGTTCATCCTGCTGCTGACGTGGTCTTCCAACCAGTTCCAGACGGCTTTCGTCGGCTTGCTCAATGGCGAAAGCATTTGGTCGAAAGCACAAAAGCAGGCTGTCGTCGATCTGCTCGACTACGCCAATACCGGCAATCCGGCGGCCTATGCCGATTTGCAATCGAGCGTGGCCACGATGGACGCGCTGCGCTCGGCCCGTGACATGATTTCGTCGGGGCAATTCGAATATTCCACCGTCAAGAACGAATTGCGCCGCGGTCACGCCATGCCCGTGGCGCTCACCAATATCGTTTTCCTGTGGGATTATTTCGCGCGGGCCCCCTACGTCAGGAATTCGCTGGCTCTGTGGCGTTCGACCGATGCTGCAGTCGCGGAACTGAAGGTGGTCGGCGACGAACTGCACCAAGCCTACGTTGCCGGGACCATCTCGCCAGAGGAGATCGTCAGTCAGCGCGATCGCATCAACGCGCTCAACGGATTCATTCGTCCCCGCAGCAATCAGTTTTCGGTCGCGATCGCCGAAGCCTCCGTCATGACCGGCAGGCTTCTTTTCGCCGGCGTGGTCGTACTCGTCGCAGCCGCCTTGGCGGTCTGGTTGCTGATGGTGCGCCGGGTGCTGGCCGGCATTCGCAGCAGCGAAGAACGTTATCGGCTGTTGTTCGACAGCGCGCCGGACGCGATCCTGATGGTGGACGAGCACAGTGGTCACGTGCTCGACGTCAACCGCACCGCCAGCGCGTGGACCGGACGCGCCCCCCGTGAACTCGTCGGCAACCATTATGCCGAGCTGTTCCAGAAGGATCCGCTGCAGAAGGGCGCGGCCGGCAACGGCGAGTTGCGCGCGGTGAATGGCCAGCTCAAGCCGGTCGAAGCCCAAACCAGCACCGCGGAATGGGGCGAGCAGAAGGTCCGCCAGGCCATCATCCGCGACATTTCCGAACGCGTGGAAAGCGAACGTGCGCGGCGCATTGCCGCCGAGGCGCTTGCCAGCATTGCCGAGGGCGTGATCATCGCCGACGCCGAGCGGCGGGTGGTGTCGGTGAACGCGGCAGCCACGTTGATCACCGGCCATACCGCTGAAAGCCTTATCGGCACGCGGCTGGACGATTCGCGCAGCATGCCGGACGGCACGCCGTTGCCGCGCACGATGTGGGAACAGATCGCCGCAGCCCGCCACTGGTCGGGCGAGGTGCGCAGCATCCGCAAGGACGGCACCAGCTATCCCGAACGGCTAAGCATCAGCACGATCCGCGATGTCGACCAGGGCGTGCTGCACTACGTGGCGGTGTTCAGCGACATATCGGTGGCGAAGGCCGACCGTTACCGGCTTGAGCATCTCGCCGCCCACGACGCGCTGACCGGGCTGGTCAACCGTTCGGAATTCCAGAGCCATTGCGAGAAGGCCATCGAGCACGCGGCGCAGCATCGTGGCGCGGTGGCGGTGATGTTCATAGACCTCGATGCATTCAAGTTCGTCAACGACAGCTACAGCCACGCCACCGGTGATCGGTTGTTGAGGCTGGTGGCCGAACGCATCCTCCACGAATTGCGCGACGGGGATGTCGCGGGCCGCATCGGTGGCGACGAATTCACGGTATTGCTGCCGCGGCTGACCTTGCGCGAGGACGCGACCCGGTTGGCGGATCGCCTGCTGTCGGTGTTGTCGGAGCCGTTCCACGTCGATGGCTACGAAATCGTGGTCAGCGCCAGCATAGGCATTGCCGGTTATCCGCTGGACGGCGAGGACGCCAAGACCCTGATCGCCAGCGCCGACGCCGCGATGTACGCGGCCAAGACCGAGGAGCGCAATACCTGGCGCTTCTACCTGCCGATGATGCAGGCGAATGCACGTCAGCGCATGTTGCTGACCACCGAGTTGCGCCAGGCATTGCAGGAAGAAGAATTCCGGCTGGTATACCAGCCCAGCGTGGAGATGCGCTCGGGCCGCATCGTCGCGGTCGAGGCACTGTTGCGCTGGCACCATCCCGAACGCGGCGAAATCCTGCCCGGCGACTTCATCCCCGTTGCGGAAGGCATTGGCCTGATCCATCGCATCGACGAATGGGTGATGCACGCGGTTTGCGCGCAGATCCATGCCTGGGACCAATCCGGCATGCCGCCCATCCGCGTGGCCCTCAACGTGTCGGCGCGCTGGCTCGGCCATCCCGGGTTCGTCGAAAGCGTTCGCCGCGCGTTGTACACGAACGCCGTCGCGCCCGAGCGGATCGTGCTGGAAATCACCGAAGGCGCAATGCTGCGGCTGGGCGAAGAAACCGAGCGCACCATGCGCGCGTTGCATGCGCTCGGCATCGGCGTTGCGATCGACGACTTCGGCACCGGGTACGCCTCGATGGCCTACCTGAAGCTGCCGGCGGTGGCATACCTGAAGATCGATCGATCATTCATCACCGGCTTGCCCGACAACGCGAACGACGTGGCGATCATCGGCGCGATGCTGGCGATGGCCGGAAGCCTTGGCCTCACTGCGATCGCCGAAGGCATCGAAACCGAGGGCCAGCACGATTTCCTGCAGCGCGCCGGTTGCGCCGAAGGGCAGGGTTACCTGTATTCCTATCCCCTGCAGCCGGCGGCGCTGGAACGCATGTTGCGGCCGAAGCGCCATACGCCCGGCACGAAGCTGAAACTGGTGCCGTCGGTTCGCAGTTGAGCAAGCGCTCAGCGTGCGATGAATTCGACGCCGCAGCGGTAAACGCGCTCGGCGCCCGGTTCCAGCCTGATGCCCTCGGCACATTCGGGCCGGTTGAAGGCATCCGCCATGAACTCCATTGGCTCCAGCGCTACCGCGCGGCGCGCGCCCACGCCCAGGGTGTCGCCGGTAAAGGCGTGCATCACGCCGCGTTCCTGCCACACCGTCACGGTGAAACCGTCGGGGCCGGACAGCCGCGTGCGGATGCGTCCGTCCCCGTCGGGCACGAGATCGCTGTAACCGTTGTCGAGCACCGTGTCGCCGATCCCGCGCGGTTGGCGGAAGTCCAGCGCGGGCGCGTCGTCCAGTGGGACGTACGCCGCAGCGCCCGGCAGTGCGATAAGGCGGTCATCGGTACGGATCGTGGTGCGTGCGGGAATTTCCAGCGTCCACTCATCGGCCATGCCGCCACCGGCGCGAAAATAGGCGTGCCAACCGAAGAAACACGGCGCGGGTCGACCGCCCACGTTGCGCATGCGCGCCGTCAGCGTGAGGCCCGCCGCATCGAGTGCGAACGTTACCGCCAGGTCGATCGAAAAGGGATAACCCGGCCGGGGCCGGATGGCGGACGTGGCAAGCGTGCATTGCGCGGCCCCGTCATCCGCCCGCAATTCCCCGATGGTGAAATCCGCGCCACGCACGAAGCCATGCCGGCATTCGCGCGCCGCGCCCGCGGCACCTGGTTCGAGGTCGTAATCTTCCCCGTTGAAACGGTAACGGGCGTCGCCGACGCGTCCCCCGAATGGCGCGAGGATCGCAAAGTGCGAGCCTTTGCGGGCCCTGATTTCCCCGGCGTCACGGTAGCCCCAGGCGATGTCGAAAACGCCGTCGTCGCGCGGAACTTCCAGACCCAGTAGCGCGGCCCCGTGGCAGGCGATGCGCACGCGATGGCCGGTTTTGTCGGCCAGCACCACGATCGGCTGGTCCCCGAGTGTCGCGCGATCCACGGTATAGCTGCCCATCATTCACTTCCCGTTGCCGAGCCGACATGTTACGCGTGCGTGGGTATGGCGCGTGCGTGCCGGTACCATGAGGGGGTTGCCGCACCACCAACCCGCGATGAATCACACGCACCACGATCCGGCGCCAGCCTCGCACGACACCAGCGCGATCAATTCCACGCGCCAGGATTTCAGCGGCCTCGACAGCGTGTGGCTGTTCGGCTACGGCTCGCTGATCTACAAGGTCGATTTCCCCTACATCGAACGCAGGCCGGTGACGATCCGTGGCTGGTCCCGGCGCCTGTGGCAAGGCTCGCATGACCACCGCGGCACCTTCGAACACCCTGGTCGTGTCGCCACGCTGGTGCCCGAACGGGATGCGACATGCCTGGGCATGGGTTACCGCGTCACGCCCGCGGTCTTCGAGCACCTCGATCATCGCGAGAAGAATGGCTATTTGCGGTTCGCAATGACGCTGCATTTCGCCGATGGCGAATCGGCCGAAGGCATCGTCTACATCGCCAACGAGGAAAACGCGGCGTGGCTTGGGCCCGCCGACGAGGCGGCCATTGCGCGCCATGTCGCGGGTGCTTCCGGCCCGAGCGGCAGCAATCGCGAATACGTGCTCAGGCTGGCCGAAACCTTGCGCGAACTCGGCGCCGACGATCCGCACGTGTTCGGTGTGGAAGCACGATTGCGGAAATGCGTATTGCCGGCGAGCGCCCGCCCATGGATCGACGTTCTCCCGGCAGGCTTTCGATGGGGTCGCCGCCGCTGAACCCTCTTTCCACGCGCATCGGGCGTGGGAAAAGGGGCCTGCTGGCAATGCTCCCGGCGAATCCTCACGCCATCGCGCGCAGTCGCAGTCCGCGCGGCGTGAGTACACGTTCGATCAGCTCGAATACACCCTGCATCACCAGCGCAAGCAGCGCCGCCGGCACGGCGCCTTCCATGATCAACGGAATGCTGTCGAGTCGGATGCCGGTGAGGATGGGCTGGCCGTAGCCGCCGGCGCCAATCAATGCACCCAGCGTGGCGGTGCCGACGTTGATGACCGCGGCAATCTTGATGCCCGCGAGGATCGAACGCAGCGCCAGCGGCAGTTCCACGCGCCACAGCCGGACCCGTGGCGGCAGTCCCAGTGCCGCCGCCGATTCCAGCAGCGAAGGCTGGATGCCGGTCAGGCCTGCATGTGTATTGCGCACGATCGGCAGCAGGCTGTACAGGAACAACGCCGCGATCGCGGGTTCGGCACCGATGCCGAACAACGGGATCATGAAGACGAACAGCGCCAGCGACGGCACCGTTTGCAGGATGCCGGTCAGGCTCAGGACGACTTGCCCGAGTCGGCGACGGCGCGCGGCCAGTACGCCGAGCGGCACGGCCAGCACGATCGCCAGTGACAACGAAATGCCGACCAGCGCGAGGTGCTGCAAGGTGTAGCCGCCGATCCGCTTCCAGAACGCGCTGCCGTTGCCGGATTCCGCTTCAATTCCGAGAAAACTCGCGGCGGCGGCGGTTTCACTCGTCCCGTCGATTTTCACGGCCTTGTTCATCGCACGCATCTGCGGCGCGTCGATGCTTCCCGTGAGGTCGTCCAACGCGGCCACGAATGCCGGGGCGCGCTCGTCCAGGTCAAGCCGGTACAAATACACCGCGTCGTAGCGGGGGAAGTAATGGAGATCGTCCTTCAACACGCGCAGGTGGTAATACGCAATTTCGGCATCGGTGCTGTACAGGTCGATTGCATCGACCGCGCCGGACGCGAGCGCTCGGTAGGCCAGCGCGTGGTCCATGCCGCGTGCGTCCATCGGCAGGCGGTAAGCCTGCTTCAGGCCCGGCCAACCATCGGCGCGATTCATGAACTCGTTGGAGAACGCGAGTTTCAAGTCCGGATGCCGCGCGAGATCCGAGATGCTGCGGATGTGCAGCTTGCGTGCTTCGTCCGCGCACATCCCGATCGCATACGTGTTGTTGAAGCCCAGCGGAGCCGTGATGCCGATGCCGAGTTTCGCAAGGCGCGCGCGCAACACACCGATGCCCGCGTCGGGCGGCACGTCGCGCAGCAGTTCGTGGGTGATGGTGCCGGTGTATTCCGGATACGCGTCGATTTCGCCGCCCTGCAGCGCGCGCCACAGGATGCGCGTGCCCCCGAGGCTGCGGCGATGCTCCGCCCGGACGCCATGCTGCCGTGCGGAGAGCCGCGCGATCTCGCCCAGCACCACCGATTCGGTGAAGTTCTTGGAGCCGATCACGATGGTGGGCTGCTGTGCCAATGCGGCCAGCGGCAACAACACCAGTAGAGCGACCGAAGCCATCGAGCTGGCCGTGACGACATTCCACATCCGGTGAAATGGGCTTTGCCTCGTGGGGGAATGGCCGGCAAACGCGCAATCATTCCCGTGATTCGTCATCCCGGCGAAAGCCCGGACCCAGCGACTTCCGCGTCGCGCGCGGAAACGCGAAATCGCGGGGACGACCAACGCAAAAACTTTCCCCACGATCGATTTGTTCGCCATCCTGTTCATGCCGCGTCCGGCAGTGAGCGGTGCGCGGCAAGGAATTCGCGCACGAACGAATCGGCGGGTTCGCGCCGGAAGTCTTCTAGGCTGCCGTCCTGCAGCACGCGTCCGCGCCGCAGCAGGATCAATCGATCACTGAAGAAAGCGGCCTCGGCCAGGTCGTGCGTCACCATGATCACGGTCTTGCCGAGGCTGCGGAATATCTCGCGCAGCTCGTCCTGCAATCCGTGGCGGACCAGCGGATCGAGTGCGCCCAGCGGCTCGTCCAGCAGCAAGGTGGGTGGATCGAGCATCAGCGCGCGCATCAGCGCGACGCGCTGCCGCTGGCCACCGGACAGTTCGGCCGGAAACCGATCGAAAAGATCCTCGTGCAGATGCGCCAACCTGGCCAGTTCGCGCGCACGCTCCAGCACGCCGGCGGGTTTCCAGCCGAGGTGACGCGGCAGCAGCGCCAGATTGCCGAGCACCGTAAGGTGCGGGAACAGGCCGCCATCCTGGATCACGTAGCCGACGCGGCGGCGCACCGCCAGCACCGTTTCGCGTCGCAGCGGTTCGCCATCGGACAGCACCTCGCCGGCGGTGGGCCATTCCAGGCCCACCAGCATCCGCAGCAGCGTCGATTTGCCGGACCCGCTACTGCCGATCAGGATGCTGGTGCGGCCGCGTGCGAAGGCCAGGCTGACGTCGTCCACCGCGCGCGTCGCCCCGAACGCGCGGGTGGCGTGGACCAGCGCGAATGCCGAATCAGGAAGCTTCGTGCTGGATTCCGGCGAGGCAGGCATCGTCGATATCGCGCCGCTTGCGTCCGACCACGGCGTAGTAATACAGCATGTTCCCTTCGATCGAAAGCCGGTGGCGGTAGCGTTCCAGCCGATGCAGCTTGAGGTAATCGTCGTGCACCATGTGCTTGACCAGCCGCGAGAAGCCGCTGGTGTCGGCGGTATCGAGGAAGGTTTCCTTGATGTTGAACGCGATCCAGCCGTCGTCCCGCACCAGGTTGTACGCCGCCGCGAATGCGGCCACCGGAATGTCGCCGAAACCGAGTGCAGCGACCGTGGTCATCGCATCGAAGTTCCAGCTCTTGAGTTCCGCCAGCAATGCCGGCGGCAGGCGGGTGAGGTCGGTGACGTAATAGGCGTCGTAGGCACCCGGCCGATCGCGGTCGGCGGCGTGTTCGGCCTCGGGAATATTGTCGATGCCGACTACGCGCGCGGCGCCATGCTGCACCAGCAGCTCCCCGACCATGCCGTTGCCGGCGCCAACGTCCAGCACGCGCATCTGGGTGGGATCATCGCCGGCCTTGATGGCGGCGTCCCGCAGCAGGCTGGTGAGCTTTTCAGGCGACGTGCACTTCAGCCGCTGATAGAACAACTGCTCGTACAGGCCGGGGCGTTTGTAGATGTCGGCGTAGTCGTGAAAGGCGATGCGACGCTCGGCGCCATCTTCCATGATCGTGAAGTACGCTTCGGCCTGGCTCGCGCTGGTGAGGTTGTCGGCAGGAAAACGGATGTGATAGCGCTGCGGTCGCATGCTTCTCCTCGGCGTGGAAAGGATGGAAGCGTCGCGACAGGAGGCGTGGCAGCACACAGCGGCACTGAACCTTGAATCCCCTTGCGGCGCCGAAGGCGCGTGCGCGGCGACGCTGTCTCCCCACCGTATTGCATGTGCGCGTTGATTGCAAACCGCACGGCCGCCGAAAGCCGGGTGCGGCGACATGTTGCCGCGGGAAGCTGGAACACTCCCTGATTCGTCATCCCGGCGGAAGTCGGGATCCAGTGACTTTCAACAACGGGCTGAATGCAAACACGCTGGCTCTGGATATCGCTTCGCGACTGCGTTGCAGGACTGCAAACGCGGACGCCGAAGCCGGCGCGCTGCGCGAGCGCTATGGATGGCGCGGGTATCCCGGGGGGACGAGCAAAATCAGGCGTCCCTAATGCCGCGTCCGCTTGCCGCTGGCGGGGTTCATCTCGACGCTCACGGCAAAGGTGCGCTGTTCGCCGGGCTGCATCGCGCCGACGCCGACCAGTCGCCGCGCGATTTCCTCGCCGCGTTCGTTGCGGATCGTCAGCACCATCGAGTATTCCCAGGCGCCATTGTCGGAGGGATTCCGGAAACTGCCTTCGACGCGCAGCGGCGTCAGCGTGGCGGGCGCGGCCAGGTCACCGGCCGGGCCGCCGTAGCGCAGCTTGTGGTTGCACGCAGGGCAAACCTGCGAGCTTTCGAGGATCGTTTCGCGGCAGTGCGGGCAGGTGCGCGTGGCGCCTGCCGCACCCGCCTGGGACGGGGTCATTTACCGTTGCCGTTGGTGTGGCCGTTGGCCTTGTGCGCGTCCGCCGAACCGCCCTTGTCGTCCCAGCCGAATTCGGCCTGGCCGCGCATGCGCGAGCCCTTGGCGACACTGAAGGTGGTGGATTTCACGTCGCCCGTCAGGGCGCCGGTCTGCAGCAGTTCCACATGCGCCGCGGTCTCGATGTTGCCGGTCAGCTCGCCCGCGATCGTCACCCGTTCCGCGCGCACGCTGCCGTTGACCTTGGCGCCGTGCTCGATGGTCAGGTCGCCGCGCACGTTGATGTCGCCCTTGAAACGGCCGGCAATGCGCACGTGGCCGGCGCCTTCGATCTTGCCTTCGATCACGAGGTCGGGCGCGATGTGCGACTCGGATGCCGATTTGGCCGAAGCCGCCGCGGGCTCGGGGCTGAAGCTCGGCGCTTTCGCGGCCGGCGCGGGTTGTTCAACCGGATCGGGCATGTCGAAGCGCGCCACGTCGGGCGGGTTCGGCAGCGGGGACGACGGGGACTTGGCGGGTTCTTTCCACAGGGCCATGACAGCGCTCCGGTTTGGTCAGGGGAGGGCCGAGCGTACCGCCAAATCAGCTGCATGGGAATGGAAAGATGAACAGGAAACCTTGCCGGCACGCGGAATTGTGCGGTGCTTCTCCGGTATTACCTGAGCAGCCAGGTCGCGATGGGGGGGCACTGATTCCGGGTTCCGGGATGAGCTGGTTGAGCGGCCATTCCGGATTCCGGTGCAGGAGCGAACCCGTGGTCCCGGTTTGGGCCGGGGCCGGGATGACGAGCAGGACCGGGTTGGGACGATTGTCGATTCGGCCATCGCTCATCCGTCGCGGTACCAGGAGCGCCACGCTGCCCGCATCCGCTGGCCGTGGCTTGGCCACCACAGGAGACACGACGATGCGATTCCTTTCCCTGATCCGGGTCAACGAAGGTTCGGGCAAGAAGCCCGATGAAAGGCTGATTGCGGACATGACGCAGTTGATGGCGCAGATGACCGCGGAGGGCACGCTGCTGGATACCGGCGGCCTTTGTCCGACTGCCGAGGGCAAGCGCGTGCGCCTGTCCCGGGGCAGGCAGACGGTGTCGGACGGTCCTTTCACCGAATCCAAGGAAGTGATCGGCGGCTATGCCATGCTGCGGGCCGATTCCATCGAGCACGCATTGCAACTGGTCAAGCGGTTCCTCGATGTGCACGGTGACGACTGGGAAGTCGAGTGCGAGTTGCGGCAGGTTTACGAAAGCTGCCCGGACGCCGAGCTTGCCGGTCGTTCCGAAGCCGCCGTTGCCGAAGGCGCGCAATGACTCCGGTCATCACCGCGTTCGAGCGATCGCCTGACCGCGGCCAGGGGCTGGCGCGCGACATGCGCGTGCGCTGGGCGCTGGAAGAAGTCGGGCAGCCTTACGAGGTCCGGCTGGTTTCGTTCGAAGCCATGAAGCAGCCCGCCCACCTTGCGCTGCATCCCTTCGGGCAGATTCCGACTTATGAAGAAGGCGACCTCGCCTTGTTCGAGTCGGGCGCGATCGTGTTGCACGTCGCGGAGCGACATGCTGGTTTGCTGCCGGGCGATCCGGATGCACGGGCGCGCGCGATCGCGTGGATGTTCGCCGCGCTCAACACGGTGGAACCGCCGATCCTCGAACTGGTGATCGTGCGGCTCATCGAGGGCGAAAAGCCCTGGGCCGGTGAGCGCCTGCCACTCGTCAAGGATCGCATTCGCCATCGGCTGCAACAACTTTCGGTGCGGCTGGGCGGCGCCGAATGGCTGGATGGCGCGTTCAGCGCGGGCGACCTGATGATGGTGCATGCGTTGCTGCGATTGAAACCGTCGGGCATGCTGGACGAATTTCCGACGCTGGCGGCGTATGTCGCGCGCGCCGAAGCACGGCCCGCGTACAAGCTGGCCTTCGAGGACCAGCTGGCGGTGTTTTCCGCGACATCTTCGAATGGGCGCTGACGCCGGAAAGCTCGTTGGGCTTCGCTGCGCTCAGCGCCAACCTACCCAGCTGCCTTTTTCACGAGCTCGCGGATGCGCTTCTCTTCGCTGGCCGTCAATTTCAGCACCGCATACGACGTCGCCCACATCGCGCCGTCGTCGAGCTTGGCCGAGTCGTTGAATCCCAATGTCAGATAGCGGTCCTTGAACTTGGACGCGGGCTTGAAGAACACCACGACCTTTTCGTCGGCGTTGGCGTAGGCGGGCATGCCGTACCAGGTTTTCGGCAGCAGATGCGGCGCGGCATCCCGGATCACCTTGTGCAGCTTTTCGCACAACTGGCGTTCGGAGTCCTGCATCTTCGCGATGGCGGCCTGCACGTCCTTCTCGCCATCCTCGCCGCGTTTGGCGTTCTTCAACTCCCGCGCGCGCTCCTTCATGGCGGCGCGCTCCTCGGCGGTGAATCCGGATGACCTGCTTGCCTTGGTGGCTTTCTGGGTTGCCATTTCGATTTCCTGTCTGGAGATGTGGCGGATTTCAGCGCCGTTCCTGCACGCGCAGCAGGTTGCCGGCGGGATCGCGGATGGCGCAGTCGCGCACGCCGTAGGGCTGCTCGGTGGGCTCTTCGACGATCTCGGCGCCGCTGGCCTGGATCTTTTCGAAAGCGGCATCGAGGTCTTTCGTGGCCAGCAGCATCATCGCGTAGGTGCCCTTCGCCATCATTTCGGCGATCGTACGCTTTTCGTCATCGGTAACGCCGGGGCTGGCCGACGGCGGAAACAGCACGATGCTGGTGTCGGGCTGGTCCGGCGGGCCGATGGTGATCCAGCGCAAACCGTTGTAGCCGACGTCGTTGCGGACTTCGAAACCCAGCACGTCGCGGTAAAACGCCAGCGACGCGTCGGGATCGGTCTGCGGAAGAAAGCTTGAATGGATGGTGATGGTCATGGCGTTGGCAGCCGTCGCATGGGAGTTGCCATGCTAGGCAGGATCCGTGGCCGGCGCTTCTCGATTCCTGACCGGTTTGGTCACCTGCCTTGCCACGCACGACGGCATGCCTTCGGTGGCGCGCGCCGCCTGCCGGCGATAAACGCTGGGCGGCATGCCGACCAGTTCGGTGAAGCGCGTGCTGAAGGTGCCCATCGACGCGCAACCGACGGTGAAGCAGACGTCGGTGACGCCGAGGTCGCCGCGACGCAGCAGCGCCATCGCCCGCTCGATGCGCCGGGTCATAAGGTAGGAATAGGGCGATTCACCGAACGCCATCTTGAACTGCCGACTCAAGTGCCCGGCCGACATGTGCACGCCGCGCGCCAGCGCCTCGACGTTCAGCGGTTTGGCGTACTCGCGATCGATGCGGTCGCGCACCCGGCGCAGGCGGGCGAGATCGCGAAGGGCATGCTCGGTGGCGGGGCCTTCGTCCATCGGCGCGATCGTGCCATGCCGCGCCGGTGCGCTCAAACCGGATGCCTATTCGTCGTACTCGAGCTTCGGATACCAGGTCGGGTGGCGGCCCTCCGGGGTGCTGTCGAGGATGGTCCACAGGGGCATCAGGTCGGGCGCGCCGCGCGGGTCCTGGCCGGGGTCGGCGCTTTCGAAACCCATCTCGCCGCTCCAGAAGTGGCGGATCACGCCGTCGCGGCGGGTGAACACGTTGAAGCCGGGGATGTCGCTGCCATCCTCGGCCACACCGAAGTAGTCACGGCTGAAGTTGCCATTGGCATCGGAATAGAGTTTCAGGTGACGCCATCCGCGTTCGCGCTTGAATGCCGCCAGCCGCTCGATCGGCGACCGCGCGATGACCACCAGCGCCGCGTTCTGTTCGACGTCGCGCGCCTCGCCGTCCCAGGCACTCAACAACGAGGTGCACATCGGACAGGGCCGTTCCCGTTGCGGACCGAACATCCAGCTGTAGGTCGCCAGCGTCTGCCTGTCGCCGAACAGGCCGGCGAAACCGGTTTCGCCCTGTTCGCCGGTGAAACGATAGTCGCCGGTGACTTCACCACCCGGGGGCAGGGCACGGCGCTGTTCGGCCACGCGTTCGATGTGGCGGCGCAATTCGATTTCTTCGGCCAGCAAGGCCTGCCGTGCGCGGCGGTATTCGGCGCTTTCGTTGGGAAAACGCATGGGGTTGCGGGCGGCGAGTTCCGCGGCGGGGACGAGCGGGGTCATGGGTTTTCCTCCATTCGGTGAAGCTTGACGTCCGGGACACATCGAAGGCACCGGTCACGACCGGCAGGAACGACCATTTCAATCGCGATCGGGTGCGCCCAGCGGAAACAGCGGGCGATACGGGCGCGCGTCCTCGACGCAACGCGCGAACGACGGCCGCTGCAGGAGCCGTGCCCGATAGGCGTGCACGTTGAGGAATTGCTTGCCGATGGCGTGCGTCCAGTCGGCGTAGAACAACGCCGGCGCGGCCGCGCAATCGGCGAGGCCGAAGTCTTCGCCCGCAGCCCATTGGCGCCCGGCCATGTGGCCGTCCAGCCATGCATACGCGGTGTCCAGCATCGCGCGCGCTTCGTCCACCCCGTAAGGGTCGCGATGGGCTTCCGGGCGCAACGGGTTCCAGACGATTTTTTGCTGCGGCGTTGAAATGTAATTGTCGAAAAAGCGGTCAAGCATGCGGACGTCGACGGCTGCGTCGGCATTCGAGGGAATCAATCGTGTCGGGCCGGGATGATGGACGTCCAGATATTCGATGATGCTGGTGGCCTCCATGACCTGCCGCTCGCCGTCCATGAGCAGCGGGAAACGCTCCAGGGGCCAGCGCCGTGCAAAGTCGGCGTACACCTCGGGGTTGTCCGGCGAGAGATCCAGGAATTCGAAGGGCGTGTGGTTTTCGTAAAGCGCGGTCAGCGCCTTCTGGGTGTAGGACGAAAAGAGGTGGCCATAAAGCTGCATGGATATGCCCCGTCATGGGAATTCATGCACGCGACGAACGGCCCGGCCGGAAATCGACACTGCCGCCCCCGCCGCCGATACACTCGTGGCGCGAGGGGATCTTGATGGCGCATTCCAAGGCCCAGCCGACCGACATCCGCAGCCAGCACCCGCTGTGGGACGAACGCGACGCGTTCGGCCGGCGGGCGATGCTGACCGACATCCTGGCGCAGGTATCGCACGAGGCGATGCAGGGCGACACGCTGGAAGCGATGCTGCGGGGGATCGTGGATTGCATCACCCGCCGCCTGCCGGTGACGATCGCCAGCATCATCCTGCTGAACGAAGAACGCACCCATTTCGTCCAGGAAGTGTGGGCGGGCCGCATCGAACTGGACCTGCCGGGCGGCATGCCGTGGCCGGTCGAACTGGGCGCCGCGGGCCGCTGCGCGCGCACCGGCCGCAGCCAGTTGATCACCAACCTGCGCGACGATCCCGATTACGTGCCGGGCAACAACGAAGTGTGTTCCGAATACCTCGTGCCCATTCGGCATCGCGATCGCCTGCACGGCGTCCTCAACCTCGAAAGCACCCGCGGGGATTTTTTCACGCCCGACGTTTGCAAGGTATTCGACGCGGTCGCCGAGCAGGTCGCGGGCGCGATCCACGCAGCGCGCCTGTTGCGCGAACTTGAAACCGCCAACCGCAAGCTGCGCGAGCTTTCGATGAGCGACGGGTTGACCGGCATCGCGAACCGTCGCTGCTTCGACCTGCGGATCGCTGAGGAATGGCAGTGCTGCGCGGAAACCGGCACGTCGCTGGCCTTGCTGATGGTGGACGTGGATTGCTTCAAGGCGCTCAACGACGCGCTGGGCCATCTCCGGGGCGACGAATGCCTGCGCGAGATCGCGCAACTGTGCGCGGGCAGGGTGCGGGGCGACAGCGACCTGGTGGCGCGGTACGGCGGCGAGGAGCTGGCGGTGCTGCTGCCTGGGTGCGCCCTCGAAGACGCAGTACGCCTGGCCCGGCAATTGTGCGCCGGCGTGCGCGAACGGCAGATGCCGCATCCGGCATCGCCGGTCGGACCTTGGGTGACCGTCAGCGTCGGCGTCGGCGCCGCGCGGCCTTCCGGCGAAAGTTCGAATGCGTTGATCGCCGCGGCGGACCGTGCGCTGTATGCGGCCAAGGGCCATGGCCGCGACTGCGTCTCGACAGCTTCGGTCGCTGAATAGCCGGCGGCGCGAGCCTTGCGTCGCGGCGCCTTCGGCCTTACGTTGCAGGCATGGCCAAGGGTTTTGTCAACGACGACGCGGTGCAGGAACAGATCGACGCGACAGTCGCCGACGCGGTGGCGCGCGCGCGCAGCAAGCAGCCCCGGGGGCCGGGCCGGACCCACTGCGAAGAATGCGACGCACCCATCCCCGAAGCGCGGCGCAAGGCCGTGCCGGGCGTGCGTCTGTGCGTGAAGTGCCAGGCCGAACGCGACCGCGAGGAAGGCGTGTTCAGCGGCTACAACCGGCGGGGCAGCAAGGACAGCCAGTTGCGCTGAGGTCGCCTGGATTTTTGCGCGTCATTCCGGGCTGCTTCTCGCCATCCCATGTCGCTCGCGCTGCGCCCCGCCGGCCTTCTGTTCCCATCCTGCAAACTCCGTCGCGAATCGATATTCCGGATCCAGGCATCTCCGTGTCCGTTCCCGCAGGAGCCACCGGGTTCAGGCCGCGTCGGAATGACGAGCGCAAGGGAGAATCCCGGCATCGTCATTCCACGAACGCCTTCAGCCGCTGCAACGCCTGATCCCATTGGGCGGCGATGGCATCCAGCGCGCGGCGCGCCTCGTCGAGACGCGAGGGCTGCAGTTCCCACAGGCGTTCGCGGCCCTGGCGGATGTCGCGGGCGAGGCCGGCGGCTGCCAGCACTTCCAGGTGTTTGGTGACGGCCTGCCGGGTGACGGCCGTGCCCGCCGTGAGTTGCGTGATCGACAGCGCGCCGCCGGCGCACAGCGCGGCGATCAGTCGCAGGCGGGTGGGGTCGCCCAGCGCCGCGAACACCGGCGCGGCTTTCGGGAGGGGGGGCGTGCCTGATTTGCGCATGAGGTCGCGTCAGAACCGGGCGAGGTATCGCTTGATCAGTTTCATCTGGTGCGTCCAGCCGCCCTCGTTGGCGGCGAATGCTTTCGCGCGGCGTTCCGGCGGAAGCTTGTCGAAACCGGACTCGGTGACGGTCAGCAATATGCCTTCCGGAGCGTCGTGCAGTTCGAACACGATCAGCGTCATCGGCTCGTGCGAATAGTCGATGGTCTTGTCGATGCCGAACGGGTGCCAGCGAAAGGCGATGCGCCGCATCGGCTGGATGCTTTCCACGATCCATTCGAAGGGGGTGCCCTCGTAGGGCGCCTGCATCGCCGCGATTTCGTCATCCACCTGGGTCGGCGCGATTTTTCCCGTCAGCCGCCGACCCTCGACGAACGATCCGTCGAAACGAACCCCGAACCATGTGCCGAACTGGTCCGCTTCGCTGAGCGCGCGCCAGACGCGTTCACGTGGAGCCTTCAGGAGAACCTGCTTTTCGATGCGGTCCGTGTTCGTGTTCATGCGGCCTCCGGCGACAGTCATACGCAACCATGTGGTTGCATGTTAGGATGAGCATGCGCAATGCGCAACCATCTGGCCGCCCGAGGCGGAACGCGGGCCCAGCCGCGTTCCATTTATCCTTGGCGGATCGTCCGGGGACATTCCATGAAACGCATCCTGCCGTTGTTGCTGTGCCTGTTCGCGTGGCCGACGCATGCCGCGGCACCGGAACCGTTGCTGCTGACCCATGTCGGACTGATCGACGGTACCGGCTCACCGGTGCAGCGCGACATGACGATCGAGATCGATGGCAACCGCATCGCCGCGGTGTATCCGGGCGGCAGCCGGGCCGTGCCGAAAGATGCGGACGTGCGCGACCTCTCGGGCAAATACGTAATCCCCGGACTGATCGACGCGCACGTGCACATCACCGATGCCGAGCCCGACATTGCCCATTACAAGACGTTCCTGAAGGCGCTGCTGTTGGGCGGGGTCACCGGCATCCGCGACATGGCCGGCGATGATCGCCTGCTGCAGTTCCTCGCCAGCCGGGCCAATTCGGACGGTTTCGCCTCGCCCGACATTTTCTATGTGGCGCTGATGGCGGGGCCGAGTTTCTTCAAGGAAGATTTCCGCGCGCAGGACGCCTCGAAGGGCGAACCGCTGGGGTTCGCACCGTGGATGCAGGCGATCGCTGCGAAGACCGACATTCCATTGGCGGTCGCCGAAGCGAAGGGCACGGGCGCGACCGGCATCAAGTTGTATGCGAATCTTCCGGGCGCGCTGGTCGAGGCGATCACCGCGGAAGCGCACCGACAGGGCCTGCGGGTGTGGGCGCATGCGACGGTGTTCCCGGCAACGCCGGGTGATCTCGTGAACGCCGGTGTCGACACGATTTCGCACACGCCCTATCTGGTGTGGGAAGCGGCGCCGCATGTTCCCGACGACTACAAGGTCCGCGCGATGGGCGATTTCGAACACATCAGGCCGGATGCGCCGCAGATCCTTGCGCTGTTCGATGCGATGAAGAAGCACGGCACGATCCTCGATGCGACACTGCTGGTATTCAGCAACGAGGCGGACCACCATCCGCAACGCGTCGGCGCGGGGATCATGCCGTGGAGTTATGCGGTGACGAAACTGGCGCACCAGCGCGGTGTCCTGATCGATGCAGGCACCGACGACGCGGGATTCCCGTACGGCAAGAACGGCCCCGAACTGGACGAGCTGCCCTCGGTGCACCAGGAGATGGCGTTGTTGGTCAGGCACGCCGGATTCACGCCGCTGCAGGCCATCGAAGCCGCGACTCGAGTTGGCGCCGCCGCACTGGGACAGTCCGCCGATCGCGGCACGATCACGCCCGGCAAGCTGGCCGACATGGTGGTGCTGGACGCCGATCCCTCTCGCGACATCGGCAACACCACGAAAATCGATTTCGTGCTCAAGAACGGGCGCGTCCACACGCGCGCTTCCGCCGATTGAGCCACGCGATCCCGCTCCGCTTGTGCCGCCACGCGAGTCATAAATACAATACCCACCGGTTCATTTATGGCTATGCCCATGCAAAGTGATTCCACGGCCGGCGACGCGGCGAACGATGCCGTGATCGAGGTGCGCGGCCTCGACAAGACCTACGAAGGCGGCTTCAAGGCGCTGAAGGGCATCGACCTCACGGTGCGGCGCGGCGAAATCCTTGCACTGCTCGGCCCGAACGGCGCGGGCAAGACCACGCTGATCAGCATCATCTGCGGCATCGTGAATCCCGGGCAGGGCACGGTGACGGTGGACGGCCACGACATCATCCGCGACTGGCGCAGAACGCGCACGATCATCGGCCTGGTGCCACAGGAACTGAAGACCGATGCGTTCGAGACGGTGTGGAACACGGTGCGTTTCAGCCGCGGCCTGTTCGGCAAGGCGCCGGACGATGCGTACCTCGAACAGTTGTTGAAGGATCTTTCGCTGTGGGACAAGCGCGACGCGAAGATCCTGATGCTGTCGGGCGGCATGAAGCGGCGCGTGATGATCGCCAAGGCGCTGTCGCACCAGCCGATGGTGCTGTTCCTCGACGAGCCGACCGCCGGCGTCGACGTGGAACTGCGCCGCGACATGTGGGCGATGGTGCGGCGGCTGCGCGAATCGGGCGTCACGATCATCCTGACCACGCATTACATCGAAGAAGCCGAGGACATGGCCGATCGCGTCGGCGTGATCAACAAGGGGGAACTGATCGTCGTCGAGGAAAAGACCGCGCTGATGCAGAAACTCGGCAAGAAGCAGCTGCGCCTGCAGTTGCACGAGCCGGTTTCCGGCCTGCCCGAAACGTTGTCGGCATACGGGCTGGAACTCAACGGCAAGCGCGACGAGATCACTTACACCTACGACACCCAGAGCGAACGCACCGGTATCACCGCGTTGCTGCGCGACCTTGCCGCCGCAGGCATCGGCTTCAAGGACCTGAACACGCGCCAGGACACGCTGGAGCAGATCTTCGTGGAACTGGTCAAGGAGGACGCATGAACCTGCACGGCATCCGCGCGATCTACAAGTTCGAGATGGCCCGCACCGGGCGTACGCTGATGCAGAGCGTGCTGTCGCCGGTGGTGTCCACGTCGCTGTACTTCGTGGTGTTCGGTTCGGCGATCGGCTCGCGCATCACCAGCGTGGAGGGCGTGAGTTACGCGGCCTTCATCATTCCCGGGCTGGTGATGCTGTCGCTGCTGATGCAGAGTGTGTCGAATGCATCATTCGGCATCTACTTCCCGAAATTCGTCGGCACCATCTACGAGGTGCATTCGGCGCCGTTGTCTTACCTCGAAATCGTTACCGGCTACGTGGGCGCGGCCGCAACCAAGGCGATCATCGTCGGCCTGATCATCCTCGGCACCGCAAGGCTGTTCGTGCCGTATTCGATCGCGCATCCGGCAGTGATGGTGCTGTTCCTGGTGATGACCACGGTGGCCTTCAGCCTGTTCGGTTTCATCATCGGGATCTGGGCGGACAATTTCGAGAAACTGCAAGTCGTGCCGCTGATGGTCATCACGCCGTTGACGTTCCTCGGCGGCAGCTTCTATTCGATCCACATGCTGCCGCCTTTCTGGCAGAAGGTGACGCTGTTCAACCCGGTGGTGTATTTGATCTCCGGCTTCCGCTGGAGCTTCTTCGGGCTCGCCGACGTGAACGTCGGCATCAGCGTGGTCGCGACACTGGGCTTTCTTGCGTTGTGCCTCGCGGGCGTGTGGTGGATCTTCCGGACGGGTTGGCGGCTGAAAGCCTGACCGCACGCGTCGGCAGCGCGTGAATATGTGTTTCCACATGCGCAGTGCGTCACGGTCCGGTTCCGGATTCGGTGAAAATCCGTGACGCACGTCGGCACGGACGCGGGCATGGCACCGGTCTTGCTCGAGTGGAACCCGAAGCCATCCGGGTTGCCGCGTCCATGTCCATCGACGTACTGCCAGCCACCGAGATCAAGACGCCTGCGGAGGTGCAGCGCATGCTCGCGCGCTCGCGCAGCTTGCGGACGCTCGGGCTGGGGTTCGGCGGCCTCATGGTGGGTACGGTGCTGTACCGGAATGGCGTGCCCGTGCAGGTGTGGGTGCTGCTCGCGCTGCATTCACTGGCGTGGCCACATGTTGCCTGGCTGATCCTGCGCCGGTGCGCGAATCCGATTGTCGAGGACCGCCGCTTTTCCCTGGGCGATGCCGCGATGGGTGGCGTCTGGATAGCGCTGATGCAGTTCAACGTCTTGCCGGGGGCGTTGTTGATGACGATGTATGCGATCACCCTGATAGCGATCGACGGTTTCGGCTACTTCGCGCGCGGCCTCGCCTTGCTGGTACTGGCGTGCTGCATTGCCGCGGTAGCCAATGGCATGGCATTCGCGCCGACCACGGACATGGCCGAAGTCATTGCCGCGCTGCCGTTGCTGATGGTGTTTCCCGTGACGCTCGGGTTCATGACGCACCGACTGTCGCGGCGCGTGCGTACCCAGAATCGCCAGTTGCTCCGACTGGGCAGCATCGACGCCCTGAGCGGCCTGCTGAATCGTCGCCATTGGGAAGAAGCGGTGAACGACGCGTTGTCGCTTCATTGCTGCGACAGCGCGGTGATGCTGCTGCTCGACATTGACCGCTTCAAACGCATCAACGACCAGTTCGGCCACACGATTGGCGACGAGGTCATCCGCCAGGTCGGCGAAATCATTCGTGCCAGCCTGCGCCAGGGCGACCTCGCCGGGCGCTATGGCGGTGACGAGTTCGGTGCCGTGCTGTGCGGAACCGACGTCACCGCTGCGGAGGTGGTGGCGGACCGCATCCGGTCGGGTGTCGCGGAACTGAAAATCGCGCAGGCGCCGGGATTGCGCTGCACGTTGAGCATCGGCCTTGCGCGCGGTCCGGCCGGGTTGGGCACTGCACGGGCATGGATCGAACAGGCCGACGCGGCGCTGTATCGCGCGAAGCTGGCCGGGCGAAACCGGTTCGTGGTGGCCGCCTGAGTTCGGTTCCCGGCGCAGTCGCCGGACAACTCCCCACGGGGCGTCGGTGCTACCATCCGCCTCGCGGCTCCAGCGTGCCGGCAGGTATCCGATGGGTGATGCGTCTTACGAAGTGTTCGAAGACGTCGCCATCTTCCGTCTCGGCGGAAGCGAGGGCCTCGACCGCAGTGTCTCCCTGGTCGGTGATGCCATCCAGCGTACCAAACAATCCGCCGTCGACAAGCTGCTGGTCGATATCACCGCCATCGCGTCGGGTCCGCCGACGCTGGCGGAGCGCCACCGCATCATTGCCGAATGGGCGGTTGCCGGGCGTGGCGCGCTTCGCCTCGCGTTGGTGATCCGGCCGGAATTCGTCGACCCCGACAATTTCGGCACGCACGTCGCCTTGAATCACGGACTTGCATTCCGCGGTTTCCTCGATGAAACGCGCGCGATGGACTGGTTGCGGGGCCACCGGGGCAGGGGATCCCCAGCGTCCGGTTGACGGGTCGGCCCGTCCGGACGGGCGCCTGCCTGGCCTCGCGGCGCTGCGGGGCGCCACGTGTCACGGCCACCGGTTTTGGGTGCACAATGGTTGGCCCGCCCCGAAAGGAGAACGTGATGCGAAATCCGAGTGTCGTGTTGCTTGCCGCGCTGGCGCTGCCGCTTGCGGCGAACGCGCAATCCGGCGCGTCTTCGTCCACGCCGGCCATGCAGGGCGCCAACGTTCCCGCCTATGTCACCAAGGCCATCGATGATCCCGCGCGCGCGGCCGACCGCAAGGACGATGCGCGCCGCAAGATCGCGGCGGTGGTGGCGTTTGCCGGCGTGAAGCCCGGAGACAAGGTGCTGGAACTCGATCCCGGGTCGGGTTACTGGACGCGCGTGTTCAGCCGGATCGTCGGCCCGCAGGGTCATGTGTATACCGTATGGCCGGATGAAATGGCCAAGTATTCGGAGAAGAGTTTCTCGAACTGGCAGGAACTGGTGAAGAAGACCTACGCCAATGTCACCCTTCTGAAGCAGCCGGCGGCGACGTTGAGCGTCCCGCAGAAGGTGGACGTCGTGTTCACCTCGCAGAACTACCACGATTACCATGATCCGTTCATGGGCCCCGTGGACATGAAGAAGTTCGACAAGGAGGTTTTCGACGCGCTGAAGCCGGGCGGCGTGTTCATCGTGATCGACCACGCGGCGCCTGCGGGATCCGGGGTGAGTGACACCAACACGCTGCACCGGATCGATCCCGAGGTGGTGAAGCAGGAAGTCGAATCGGCGGGCTTCGTGTTCGACGGTTCCAGCGACGCGCTGGTCAACCCCAAGGATCCGCTGGACATCAAGGTGTTCGATCCGTCGATCCGCGGCCATACCAGCCAATTCATCTATCGGTTCCGCAAGCCGGCGCAATAACGGCCGCACGCACGCGGGCCGGGCGCTCTCACGATTCGTGTCGTGACCGCCCGGCGCGGGCGCGCCGATTTTTCCGCTGCGGCGGCGGGTGGATGATCGCCAGTGCGCACACCGCTGCCGCGAGGGCACAGAGCGCGGCGCCCGCCGCGACGGCGCGGAAGCCGGCGATCGTTCCTGCGGGCGTCGCCGCATCGGCCGGCGCGCGGAACAGCAGACCCAGCACCGCCACCGCCAGCAGGCTGGCCATGCGCGCGACCGCGTTGTTGATCCCCGAAGCCACGCCGGCCTGGGCCGCGGGTACCGCGCCCATCACGGTCGAAGTCAGCGGCGCCACGGCGATGGTCATGCCGAGGCCGAGCACGGCGATGGCCGGAAACGTGCCGCGCCAGTAATCCGAAGTGGCGGCACCCATGGCGAGCAACGCCAGCCCGAGCGCTGCCAGCGCCGGACCGACGGTCAATACCAGACGCGCACCGAAGCGCGTCGCCAATGCGCCCGCGGTCGGGGACAGGGTGCCCATCAGGATCGAAAACGGCAGCAGGCTGGCGCCGGCCGCCATCGCCGAATAACCGTGCGCGCGGATCAGGTTGAAGGGCAGGAAGAACAGCGCACCGCCCAGCGCGAAGTACAGCAGCAGCGTCACCAGGTTGGCGCCGGAGAAGTCGCGCGAACGGAACAGCCCCAGCGGCACCATCGGCGCGCGGCTGCGCGCCTCGACCACCACGAAGAGGGCCAGCACGACGACGCCGAGCGCGAGCGCCGCGCCGATCATGATGGCGTTCGAAGCGCGGTCCGGCCATGCGATCAGCGCCCACGTCAGCAGGGCCAGGCCCACGATCGCAAGTACCGCACCCGGCCAATCGAGGCGTTCGGCACCCCCGTTGCGCTGGTTCGGCACGGCACTGTGCGCCAGCATCACGGCCGCGATCGCCAGCGGCACGTTGATGAAGAAGATGGCGCGCCACGACACGGCGTCGACCAGCCAGCCGCCCAGCACCGGGCCGATCGCGGTGGTGATCGCACCCGCCGCCGCCCAGATGCCGATCGCCTTGCCGCGCTCCGCTTCCGGGTACACGGCGGCGATGATGGCCAGGCTGCTCGGCACCAGCAGCGCGGCGCCGATGCCTTGCACCGCGCGCGCCGCGATCAGCATGCCGGCGTCCGGCGCCAAGCCGCAGACTACGGAGGCCAGTGTGAACAGCGCGAGGCCCCAGACGAACACCGTGCGCTGGCCGAGGCGGTCGCCCAACACGCCGCCCACCAGCACCAGCGCACCGAGCATCAACAGGTAGGCGTTGACCACCCATTGCATCGCCGCCAGCCCGGCGGCCATCTCGCGCTGCAGCGTGGGCAGGGCGACGTTGACCACCGAACCGTCGATGAAGGCGATGCTGGAGCCGAACACGCTGGCGGCCAGCGCGCGCCCCGGGTGCGCACGTCGCGGCGGGGCGACGCATGGCCGGCTGCGGATGACGCCTTCATCGCACGGGGGACGCTGGACGGCAAGCATCGTGCCACGGTAGCGGGTTCGCATGGCCGCAACACGTGCCTCCAAGGCGGTGCCAGCGAAGCATCTGTCGAGCGCCTGCCCCGCATCGGCGTAGCCTCCCTGGAGTGGCATGACGCCGATCCGCGGCCAAACCATCGGTTCGGCAACCCGCGGGGTTGCGCGGTCTTCCAGACCCTCGCTGCCGGCCGGGGAAGTCCATTGCGTCCGGCCCTTTCCCGATCCGCCGCCGGCGTCGCGAGCCGGCGATGCAATACCGGCGGGCCGCACTTTCAGCCGCGCACGGGCGGCTCCATGTGGCGAATGCCGGTGCAGTGACTCCGGTCATGATCATTCCCCGTGGCGAAGCCTTATCCTCGCCCGTTGAACTTCCGTGGGTGCAGGAGAGCCAATGCCGATCGCCACGCCGTCGCCGCCACGCGCGACGTCCACCTGGCGGCAGAGAGTCGCCCTGGCGTTGTTTGCAGCATTGGTCCTGCTAGCCGTGCGGGCCGATGCGCATGAAATCGTCTTGCAGGGTGCCTGGCGACCGGCGCGGGCGCAAGAATCGCCCCCGGCGCTTTCGGATCCAGGTCTGCAGCGGTTCGATCCCGCACGCCCGCGCGTGTTCGCACCCGGCGAGGCGGGCAACTGGATATTGCTGTGGCCCGCCGGTGAATGGCCCGATGCGCCCTTCGTGGTGGAGGTGGATGCGCCTGGCCTGCAGACGGCCCATTTCTTTCCGCCTGGTTCCACGGTGGTGCAATCCGCCATGCTGATGTCCACCACGAATGCACTGACGGGAACCGATCGCCTTGCGTTCCGCGTCACCCGCATGCCTCCAGCCGGACAACCCCTGCGCCTGCTGCTGGAGGCACGTGACGTGACGCCCGTATCGGTCACCTTCGCCGTGCGCTCGATGGACGATTACCTGCGCGCCAACGTGCGCTGGGTGGCGTTCGCCAGCGTATGCCTTGCGGTCATGCTCACGGTGCTGCTGATCGCGCTCTTCTTCTGCGCCTGGCTGCGCGATCTTACCTTCGCCTACTACGCGGTCTTCAACCTCGGCTATGCCACGATCATGGCGATCCAGAGCGGCTACGTGGTCGAACCGCTGGGCTGGTCTTTCATCGCGGAGGCGCCGAAACTGTGGGGGCGCGTCGCGACGGCACTGGCAGTGACCTGCGCAATGCTTTTCGTGTCGCGCTTTGCGGACTTGCGCCGGCATGCACCGCGCTGGCGTCGATTCTTGCTCGGCTATGCGGGCATGGTGGTGGCGTTGACCGCATGCAGCCTGTTTCCGGTGCCCGGGGCCCAGGCGTTCGTGCGCGGCTTGATCAACCCACTGCTGGCACTGGGCATGTTGTCCGCGCTGGCGGCCAGCGTGGTCGCGGCGATTCGTGGCTCCCGTTATGCGTTGCTCTTCCTGGCCGGCTGGACGCCGCTGCTGCTGATCAATGCGCTCGGCAGCGCGCAGCTGTCCGGGTGGACCCCGGACTGGGTTTTCGGTAACGCCGCGGCGATGGGGGCAGGCGCGTTCGAAGCGCTGGTGCTGGCGTTCGGGCTGGCGCGCCGCAGCGCCGTCATGCACCACGAGCACACGCAGGTACGGCGGCTCGCCGACACCGATCCGCTTACCGGTGTCTTCAATCGCCGCGCCTGGGCACGCCGGCTGGCCGAACTGCAGGAGCGCACCCACTTGCGCGGGGAGTCGCTTTCGCTGTTGTTCCTGGATCTGGATCGCTTCAAGGAGGTCAATGACCGGTTTGGCCACGACGCCGGTGACCGCGCGCTGCAAACGCTGGCGGCGGTCATGCGCGAGGAACTGCGCGAGGTGGACGAGGTAGGCCGCTACGGCGGCGAGGAGTTCGTGGTCGCGCTGCCGGGCGTGGGCGCACGGCGCGCGATGCAGATCGGCGAACGCATCCGGGCCCGACTGCACCAATTGGCTTCCGCTTCTCCGGGTCTTCCCACTGTCAGCATCGGCGTGGCAAGTGCGCGCGGCGATGAGCCTGACACGGACAGCCTGGTCAGGCGAGCCGACCGCGCGATGTACGTGGCCAAGAAAAGTGGCCGCAACCGGGTTGCGCTCGATTCCGGGGAGGCTGCGGAACCGCGCGATGGCGCCGCATCAGGCGAGTTCGAATCGGACTCGACTTGAGATCGGGCGCCTATTGCAGCCCGCGCCAGATGGCATCGAGCAGTTCGTCACCGGGATCGAGGCTTTGTTCCCAATACATGATGCCCCCGAGGTGCTGCGACTTCACGAAGGCCGCCTTGGCGGCGAGCGCTTCGGGATCGTCGTAGCTGATGAAGGTGCGCGTCCCGGGGTTCCACAACCATGCGGCCTGGGCCTGCGCATCCCAGTGGCGCGTGAACCCGCGCTCGTCGATGAAGCCGGCCTTCAACTCGGCCCACGGCACGAAGGCGATGAATTCCTTGTATGGCTGGTACAAGCCGTCGTGGGCCGGGGCCACCCCACCGAATTCGCGGCTGTAGAATGCCGCTCCGACCACCAGTTTGCGCGAAGGCACGCCGGCAGCGAGGAACTGTTCGACGGCGCGGTCGGTGGTCCGCGCGTCCGCGGGTGCCAGTTTCGATGCGTGCAAGCCTGCATGGTGGCACGTCGTCGGCGTCATGGCGTTGCAGAAGTCGTAGGTCATCAGATTGAACCAGTCGACGTACTTGTCGACCGCCGCGATATCGATGCCGCTGACCAGCGGGCCGTCGGCCACCGCGATTCTGAGCGTGTAGGCGCTGTCGCCGGTGCGGGCGTGCGTGGCGCCCGCGCGATCGAGGCTCGCGCGCACCGCTTGCAGCAGCAACGTGAGGTTTTGCCGGTCATCGGGACTGGAGGCGATGCCCGATTCGTGGTGGCCCGGATATTCCCAGTCGATGTCCAGGCCATCCGCGCCGTGATCGACCACCAATTGCGCCGCGCTTTCGGCGAACCGCTTGCGGCCCGCGCTCGTTCGTGCGGCTTCGGAAAAACCACCGGCTCCCCAGCCACCGACCGAGATGTCCACCTTCAATCCCGGGTCACGCTTCTTGAGCGCGATCAGCGAATCCAGCTTTTCCGCGGCTTCATTGCCCAAGACGACGCGATCATGCCTGACCTTGGCGAAGGCGAAGATGAGCGTGTCGATTTTGTCGAGGTCAGCGGTTTGCGCGGGGTTCCAGCCGACCGCGTAACCGATCACACGAAAACGCGGCGCCGCGTCTTTCGCCCACGCGCCCGTGCAGGCCACGAGCAGCAAGGTGGCGAGCCCCGCCAGCGCAAGTCTCCGCGCAAAGCCCGGAGTGGAGCGGCGCGTCTGCATCACGGATACATCGTCCTGGTTGGCCGGAGTGGGGCGATTCGTCGGCGTTACCGGCGCCCCAGCGTAGCGCATCCTGGTCCGGGGCAGAAGGGCAGAACGGCCCGCCCCTGCGGAGCGCTGGTTCGCACGCAGGAGCGGGCCATCATTCGTTTGGAGGGATCGGTCAGCCCCGCTTGTCGAAGAGCGCGCGCACGTCCTTCACGAAGTCCGCGTTGCTCGCGGCGCGTGCATAGAACATGTGGCCACCGGGATATTCCTTCACCTCGACGCGGGTCGGGTCGCCCATCGCCGGCATCTGGTCGACCGCCAGCACCGACACCATGAACGGACACGACAAGTCATCCCAGCCATGCGCGATCAGCACGCGCAGGTTCGGATCGTTGGCGACCGCCTCGCGCAACTGCTTCACCGAGCCATCGTTCGCGTCGTCGTCGTCGTGCCACAAGCGGTTCACGTCGTAGCTCAGGGTGTTGTAGCGGCCGTCGTACTTCCAGCCGACCGTCTGCGTGACGAATTGCACCATTGCGGTGGTGGTCGGCGCGATGATGCCGTTCAGGATCGGGTCGCCCGAGCGCTGGTGCGGCGCATACGGGAACGGATCCCAGGCCGTGAAGTTGGAATCGTAGCGGCTGCCGAGCTTGCCCTGGGAGCGGTACACCTCGCGCAGGTACGCCTGCGTTTCCAGGCGACCGCCCGAATTCTTCACGAACGTCGGGTCGAGGCCGGTGAGTTCGGTCACCTTCTTGATCATTGCGTCGTAGGCGGCCGGATCGCTGCGGCCCTTCATCAGGGCATGTGCATAGTCGCCGCGGGTGTAGGCGATGACCGGCGCCATGTTCGCGGCGTCGAGCTTGCCTTCCCGTTCCAGGTGTGCAGCGGCGATCGAGGGCAGGGTGGTCATCCATGCCATCGGCGAGACGAATTCGTCGCTCCACGCCATGGGGTCGAGATAGGGCGACAGCAGCACCATCCCGTTCATGGCCACGCCGAGGCGCGTCTGCAGGTAATAGGTGATGCGGGGGCCGCGGAACCCGCCATAGCTTTCGCCGGTGATGTATTTCGGCGACGCCATCCGGCCGTTTTTCACCAGCCAGTCGTAGACGATTCGCGACAGGTACGCGATATCGGCGTCGGTGGAATAGAAGTCCTTGGTCGACTGCTTGTCGTCCACCAGCGAGCGGCTGTAGCCGGTTCCGACCGGGTCGATGAACACCAGGTCCGTGAAGGACAGCCAGGTGCTCGGATTGTCATGCAGCTTCGCCGGGTCCGAGGGCGAATCGCCATTGACGCCGAAATTGACGATCTTCGGCCCGATCGCGCCCATGTTGAGGAATACCGACGCTGCGCCCGGGCCGCCGTTGAACGCAAACGTCACCGGACGATTCTTGCCCGCGGCGGCGTACGCGGTGTAGACGACCTGCGCGATGGTCTTGCCCTTGTCGTCGCGGACCGGCAGCCAGCCGACGGTGACGGTGTAATTCAGCGTATGGCCGCCGACGGAGATGCTCTGCGCCTTGCTCGCAGCAGCGGGCAGCGGCGGCAATTGGAAATCCGAGCTGCTGTCGGTTTTGCCCTTGGCGGAATCGGCGTGCGCCGGGAGCGAAGCCGCGCAGGCGAAACAGCCGGCGACGGCGAACACCGTCGCGAGAAGAGATTTGTGCATCGTCAGATTTCCCCGTCAACGTTGTGAATGCGCAAGACAATCCGTCCGGGGTTGTCAGCGCAGCAGGCCCGGAAACTTCCGGCCCCGTCCAGATGAGTCGATGCCCGCGGCAACGACTGCCGTGCGGCACATCCCGCGCCGCGCATGCTCGATGTGGATGTCCGTGCGACTTTAACGACCGGCGCGCGAATGCGACTGTGCTGAAAGGCACGGTCGCGTTCGCATCGTCAGATGCGCCGAGGAATCAGTCGGGCGTGCTCGCTGCTTCGGCCGGTGAAGCCGGCGCGGATTCGACGGCCGGTACCGCGGCGCTGGCGGCGGTCGCAGGCTGCGCGTTGCCCTGCACGTAATGGCCGATCTGCAGGGCATAGCCGGCCTTCGCGCCGGGCGGCACCGCCTGGGCATCGGCGTAGACACTGATCGTGTAGGTCGCCGCCGTTTCGACGGGCGTGGTCCAGCTCGTTGCGGTGCCTGCGCCGCTGTCGACCAGTGTCTGGCCGTTGGCCTGATCCGCCACCTTGAAATGGACATTGGGGTTGCGGGTCACGAGGTTCACGGCCAGCGTCTCCCCCGCCGCGATCGCCACCGCGTAGTCCCGCGAAGTCGCCTGGGAATCGAGCGTCCCCACCGTCTGCACCCACGGCTTGCTATCCTCGAACGTCACGGTGGTGGTCGGCGCGCGCATGTCCGATTGCCCGTACTGCCCGATCTGCAAAGCGTAATCCGCCACTTCACCGCGCTGCATGGCCTCGGGCTGGACATACACGTGGATCGTGTAGGTCGCCGCGTCCGCATTGGAGATCGACCAGGTGGTTGCGCCGGTTTGATAAGTGTCGACCAGCTTCTTGCGCTGCGAATCGTTCTTCACCGTGAAGAACACGTTCGGGTCGCGCGTGACAAGGTTGATCTGGAAGGTCTTGCCGGCCGCGATCGAGACCGTGTAATCCTGCGCGTAATCCATGCGCGTGATCTTGCCGATTTCCTGCGTCCATGGATTGTTCGGCTGGAACGTCACACTGACGGCCGAATCGGCCAGGGCGGGCAGGGCTGCGCCAGTCGCGGCCATCGCGGCCGCGATCGTCAGGCAGCGGAAAAAGCGAAAGGACGACATGAAGAAATCCTCGGACGGTTGGGTGGACGTTCTTGCATGGCGACACACGCCGCACGCCGGCGCCGGATGCCCCCATATCGCGCCCCAGCATACTACCTTGCGCGGCGACGGCGGTGGCCGCAGGCGCGGAAACCGTCGCCGTCGCCGTCCATCGCTGCAGGAGGCGGGCCGATGCACGCCTGAACCGGGATCACGGTCGACGCGCCGCTCGGCACCGCGGATCGGCAACGACCGTACCGATTTCCCGATTGCAATGGGCGATCCGACGATGCCGGTTCTCGCGCGGTCGCGGCGGCGGTGCTGGTGGCGGCCAGAAGGTCCGCCGTTAGTATCACGATCCTGCGTGGCGAGCCCGCGTGCCGTGCTGGGTGCAGGTGTGGCCTCCTCCTTGCCGGTACATGGCGACGGGACAGCCCGTCCAGCCGGGCATCCACGTGGCCGGAGTTGCACCCGCGGTGCACCGTCCACTTGTGAAATCCGCCGTCAACAACTCATCCAAAACGAATCGACATGATCCTCACACTCGCCATCATCGCCGTCACCTGCGTCGTCTCGTGGATCGCCTTCAAGGACGGCAAGCTGATGCAGCGCCTGTTGCTGTGGCCGCCCGCGGTCGAGAAGAAACACGAATACTGGCGCCTGCTCAGCTACGGGCTGGTGCACGCGGATTTCCAGCACCTGTTGTTCAACATGATCACGCTGTTCTTCTTCGGGCGCGCGATGGAGTGGCTGTACGCGCGGCACCTCGGGCCGCTCGGATTCCTGTGGTTTTATCTCGGCGGCCTGCTGGTTTCGATCCTTCCGACGTACATCCAGAACCGGCGCAACGCAAACTATCGCAGCCTCGGCGCATCGGGCGCGGTATCGGCCGTGCTGTTCGCGTTCATCCTGCTGTCGCCGTGGTCGATGATCTTCGTGTTCTTTTTCCCGGTGCCGGCGATCCTGTACGCGGTCGCGTTCGTGGGGTTTTCCATCTGGATGGACCATCGTGGCGGCAGCTCCATCAACCACAGCGCGCACATGTGGGGCGCGGCCTACGGCATCGTGTTCACGGTGCTGATGGAGCCACGGGTGATTCCGTTTTTCCTGCAGCAGTTGCGCAATCCGCATTTCGGGATGTGACGAGGGAGCGGCGTTACAATGGGATGCTTCAGCGCAGCGATGCGCGCCATTCCTCCGCACCGACGCCATGAGCGAATCCGCAGACAAGCTCCGCCCGTTGCCCGGCAGCAAGTTCACCAGCCCGCAGGGCACGCGCGCGGTCAAGGACGGCATTCGTCCCAGCAAGTTGAGCTTCGTGCCCGATGCAGCGCGCAAACCACCGTGGCTGCGGGTGAAATTGCCGGCCGGGGCGAAGTACGAGGAGATCCGCGACATCGTCCGCACCCACAAGCTGTCCACGGTGTGCGCGGAATCGAAGTGCCCCAACATCGCCGAATGCTGGGGGCGCGGCACCGCCACATTGATGTTGATGGGCTCGGTGTGCACGCGCGCCTGCAAGTTCTGTTCGGTGTCGACGGGCAACCCGCACGGCTGGCTGGATCCGATGGAACCGGCCAACGTCGCCGACGCCGTCGCGTTGATGAACCTGAAGTACGTGGTGCTGACCTCGGTCGATCGTGACGATCTGCCGGACGGCGGCGCCGGCCATTACGCGGCGTGCATCCGCGCGATCCACGGCCGCATGCCGGGGACGGCGGTGGAAGCCCTGACGCCGGATTTCGCGGGCCGGCACCAGCACGTCGCCACGGTCCTCGACGCGGGTCTGGCGACCTACGCGCAAAACGTCGAAACGGTCGAGCGGCTGACGCACCCGGTGCGCGACGCGCGCGCGGGTTACCGGCAGACGCTGGACATCCTGAAGTTCGCCAAGGACTACGCGCCGCAGACCGTCACCAAGACCAGCATGATGCTGGGCCTTGGCGAGACCGACGACGAGATCGAACGCGCACTGGCCGACATCCGCGCCGCCGACGTGGACGTCGTCACGATGGGCCAGTACATGCGTCCGACGCAAAATCATTTGCCCGTCGCGCGCTTCGTGACGCCGGAACAGTTCCGGCAATACCGGGAGCTGGCGCTGGGCATGGGCTTTCTCGAAGTGGTGTCCGGGCCCCTGGTGCGCTCCAGCTACCGTGCCGAACAAGTCTTGGAGCGCAACAACGTCGGACTCGATCCGGCCGTCGTCGACGGCATCCGCGAGACGGCCGGCTTGAGGTGCTGATGCCGGCAACGAATGCCCGCTGGCGGGCGGCGCGGCCGTTTGCGTGGCTGGGTGTTGCCGCAATCATCGCAGGCGGGCTGGCGGCGGCCGCGGTGGCGCATCGCCCGGTGCAACAACTGGTCTGGATGTCGGCCTACCTGGTGCTGATCGTGGGCGTTGCCCAGATCGTGTTCGGGGCAGGGCAGGCGTGGTTGTCGGACCATGTGCCCTCGCCCGGCTGGGTCGCCGTTGAATGGCTGGTTCTCAACCTCGGCAACGCAGGGGTGATTGCGGGCACCCTTGGGGGATCCTTCGGGCTGGTGGCGGCGGGCACCGTGCTGTTCGCGCTCGGCATTGCGCTGTTCCTTTCGGGTACCCGCGGCGCAGGGCGCGCCGGTTGGCTGCTGGGCTACCGCATCCTGCTGGGACTCGTTTTCCTGAGTTCGCTGGTCGGCTTGGGGCTTTCCCTGCACGCCCGCTGAATCCGGGCGAAATATCATTCGCCATTTTCGGGGATCCCCTGTATCATGGTCGGACTGTGTTTGCCGGGTCACGGTAAATTGTGGCCCGATGCGCCTGATCTCGCGATCTCGCCCATCGTCTTCCCGCTTGCTCCCCCTGCAAATCAGTTCGAGCTGCCGCCCATGTGGCGACGGCATTCCCAATGTTGCAAGGAGTAATCCATGTCGGATCGTAAAACCGGGACCGTGAAATGGTTCAATGACGCCAAGGGCTTCGGCTTCATCAGCCAGGAAGGTGGCGAGGACGTGTTCGTGCATTTCCGCGCGATCGAAGGCAGCGGTTTCAAGTCGCTGCAGGAAGGCCAGAAGGTCAGCTTCGTGGTGACCAAGGGCCAGAAGGGCCTGCAGGCCGAGCAAGTCCAGGCGCTGTAATTCAACGCCGATCGAGTTGCGACGCCGGGCGGAGCATTCCGCCCGGCGTTTTTCTTTTCTGCCGCAGGGGATGCCGACGATCACCATCAGCGGCCTGCAGCCAGACACCGCGGGACCGCCCGCGGCTCAGCCCCAGGGCTGGGCCGTTTCCAGCATGGTACGCAGCGCCGCGTCCTCCGCCCCGGCAAGCCATTGTTCTGCCTCGCGGTAATTGGCCGTATCCAGCGCCCGGTGCAGCACGCCATCGCCGCCGATACGGGTGAAGATCAGCAATATGTTGCCGAACGAGGCTTCCAGCAGCGCGGCCTGCCAGTGGCCGCCGTGTTCGTCGTCGAAACTCCGCATCAGGGCGCCTTCGGGAAAGGGATCAACAGGATACACGTGCGGGAAAGCCCGGTTCATGCGATAATTGCGCACTGACGCTGGGGTTGGATGCATGACGACTTGGCGTGGTGGATGCCATTGCGGCCGCATTGCCTTTGAAGTGGAGGGCGAAATCGGAACCGTGATGGAGTGCAATTGCTCCCATTGCCGGCCCAAGGGTTATCTGCTGTGGTTCGTGCCGCGCGAGCAGTTGCGGCTGTCCACGCCGGAGGCGGACATGAACACGTACCGGTTCAACACGCACAAGATCGCCCACCACTTCTGTCCTGCCTGCGGCGTGGCGCCGTTTGCGGACGGCGAGCAGGAAGGGCAACCCATGGCTGCGGTGAACGTCCGTTGCCTGCAAGGGGTGGAACCGGCCAATCTGAACATCCAGCAAGTGGACGGGCGCAGCTTCTAGCACAGGCCGGATCGGCAACAGGGGCTCCGTCTCGAACGATTCAGCACACCCGTGGACATCCCGTGCGTCGGGCGTGCGCTGCGACAACATGAGGAAAGCTGCAATGGTGACAAAACGGAACTCCAAGGCCCCCGCCAAGGCCGCGAAGACAGCCCGCAAAACCGCCAAGTCGAAGCCGACGAAGGCGGCCGCACCGCGCAAGGCGACCAAGCCTGCGCGCGCCGCGGTCAAAAAGCCACGCCCGGCCGCCAAAACGGCCAAGCGTGCCGCGCCCAAGCCTGCAACCCCGGCCAAATCCGCAGCATCCGTGAAACCGGCCGCAAGGCCGGCTTCAGTGAAAACCGCGGCCAAGGCTGTAGCCGCTGCCCGGGCCAACGCCCGGCGGCGCCCGCCTTCGTACATCCCGCGCTCGCATTTCGGCGATGACTGGATGCTCGGTGGTCCGGTGGAGCTGCCACGTTCACCCACGCCCGCCGCGCACACGCCGACCCGCAAGCCGCCGAAGCCGCGGGCGCCCAAGCCGAAGGCCATCAGTCATGAACAGGCCGTGGCCAACCTTAAGGCCCTGCTGGAGTCGCGCAAGCGCAAGGATCGCGGTGGCGATGCCGGCGCTTCCAAGGGCGCGTGAACCGCTGAATGGTTAGCACTTCCATAACAAAACTCTTCAGTATAGATTTATCCGTGTATGGGATACTGACACCACCTTCACACGGGGAGTCAGCCATGAAAAGCAGACCCGGCTCGATCCGCAACAAACTGATGCTCGCCTGCGCATTGACCGCGGCAGCCGTGCTGGCGACCCCGGCGGCCATGGCGCACGACTACCGAGGCCACCGGAATGATTCCGGCAAGGTGCTGGGTGCACTGGTCGTCGGTGCGGTGATAGGCGGCGTGATCGCCAGCGCCAGCCAGCGTTCCCACACGTACTACGACGGCGGGTATTACTACCCGGCACAGAGTTACCCGACGCAGGGCTATTACCAGAGCTATCCGACCTATCCGAGCTACCCCAGCTATCCGGCGTATTCGTATGGCACGGGCTACGGCTATCCCGCCTATGCCTACGGGAACAGCGTGAGCGTCGGGGTGGTGTACAGCAGCGGCGGCAGCCACTGGCGTGGCCGCGATTATCGACGCCATGGAGGCGGCCATGGCTACTACCGCGGTGGCCACCATGACGGCCGAGCCCGGTACTACCGGCACCATGGCCATTGACCACGTCATCGCGTAACGAAAGACCCGGCTCCTGCAGCCGGGTCTTTTTGTTGGCCGTCGGCCATCTGCCAACCTTTGGCACGGGCAGGGCGGGGGCAGCGTTGCTAGCGTGGGCGTTCCGGCATTGAACATCGTTCCGATCGGAGAGACTGCATGATGCGCGAACTGGGCAAGGGTTGGCTGCTGGCACTGTTCGTCCTGCTGTTCGCGCCGTGCGTTGCGGGCGCTGCAAAACCTGCCGATACGGCCGCCGCGGACCAGGCATTCGCGCATCTGGCGGATCAGTACTTCGACACGTTCTACCTGCCGACCAACCCTTCGGCGGCCACCAGCTACGGCGTCCACCGATACGACGGCAAGCTGGAGGATTATTCGCGCGCCGGCATCGACGCCGAAGTGAAGGCGTTGCAAGATTGGGAACAGCGCGTGGCGGCGGTCGATCCGGCATCGCTCAGTCTCTACGTGCGCGGCGATCGCGATCTGGTGCTGAACAACATTCGAAGCTCGCTATTGACGTTGCAATCGATTCGGCCGTGGCAAAAGAACCCGGATTTCTATTCCAGCGGCATCACGTCCAGCGCCTTCACCCTGATGGAGCGCAAGTTCGCGCCGCCGGAAACCCGCCTGCGTGACTTGATCTTGCGCGAAAGGCAGATGCCTGCCGCGTTGCTGGCCGCGCGTGCGAATCTGAAGAACCCGCCGAAGATCTACACGGAAATCGCGCTGGAGCAATTGCCCGGCTTGATCGAGTTCTTCCGGCACGACGTGCCGTCGGCGTTCACGGATGTGACGGACGCTGCGCTGAAACAGCAATTCGCGGCCTCGAACGGCGCCGTGATCGAGGCACTGGGCGATTACCAGACGTGGCTGAAGAATGACGTGCTGCCGAAATCGCACGGCGACTTCCGGATCGGCGCCAAGGCGTTTCGCGAGAAATTGAAATACGACGAGATGGTCGACCTGCCGCTGGACAAGCTGGTCGCGCTGGACGAAGCCAACATGAAGGCCAACCAGGCCGAGTTCGCCAAGGTGGCGAAGGAACTCGAGCCAGGCAAGACGCCGCGTGAAGTACTCGCGGACCTCGCCGCCGACCATCCCGCGCCCGGCAAGCTGCTCGACACCTTCCGCTCCACATTCGACACGCTGATCGGCTTCATCCAGAGCCACCACATCATCACGATTCCGTCCACCGTGCGTCCGACCGTGGAGGAAACGCCGCCGTTCATGCGGGCGACCACGTTCGCATCGATGGACACGCCAGGCCCTTACGAGAAGAAGGCGACCACCGCGTACTTCAACGTCACGCTGCCGGAAAAGGATTGGCCGAAGCAACGCACCGAGGAATTCATGGCCCAATTCAGCTATCCGGTGATCACCAGCATCGCGACGCACGAGGCCTATCCCGGCCATTACATCCAGTTCCTGTGGATGCACAAGGTGAACGATCGCGTACGCAAGCTGCTCGGCTCCGCCACCAATGCCGAAGGCTGGGCGCACTACTGCGAGCAGATGATGCTCGACGAGAGCCTTGCCCGGTACCAATTTCCGCAGGACCGCCGCCAGCAGTTGCTGCTGAAGCTCGGCCAGTTGCAGGACGCGCTGCTGCGCAACGCGCGCTTCATCGTCGGCATCAAGCTGCACACCGGACAGATGACGCTGGACCAGGCGAAGGACTTTTTCGTCAGGGAAGGCTATCAGTCGCCCGCGGTGGGTGAAGTGGAAACCAAGCGCGGCACCTCCGACCCGACGTACCTGTACTACACGCTCGGCAAGTTGGAGATCCTGAAGCTGCGCGCCGACATGGAGAAGAAGGAAGGTGCGAACTTCAATCTCGAAAGATTCCATGACGACTTCATGCAACACGGCTTCGCACCGATTGCGATCGTGCGTCGCGAGATGCTGCACGACGACTCGTCGGTCCTGTGAATCCGCTGCGCCATTTTGCGGGAGGCGGTTCGGTTCTCGGTGCCCGCGGACAACCACGACCGCGGGTATCGTCACGCCGGCTGAACGCGCGGATTGCTTCAATTAAGTCTTCCGCCTGTAGCCTGTGACGCCGCGTCGAGGCTTTCCTCGCATGTCCGCCCAGCCAAGACCGAGCCGCGAACCGAGCGAGCGCACGGCTACCGCTTTGAGCGCGGTCCCGAATTACCGGCGCGTCCGCGGAGCGACGGAGGCGCTATCTGCCACGCTCGCGCCCGAGGACACGGTCGCACAGTCGATGCCCGACGCGAGTCCTGCGAAGTGGCACCTTGCGCACACGACGTGGTTCTTCGAGCAATTCCTGCTCGCGCATTTCGATGCGGGCTGTCGCCGCTTTCATGAAGGCTGGGATTTTCTTTTCAATTCCTATTACCAGACCGTCGGGCCGATGCACGCGCGGCCGCAGCGTGGTCTGCTGACCCGCCCGACGTTGAAGGAAGTCATGGATTACCGCGCCCATGTCGACCATGCGATGGCCGAGCTGCTGGATGGGCGCGGCGACGATCCCGAAGTGATGGCGCGCGTCACGCTGGGCTTGAACCACGAGCAACAGCACCAGGAACTGCTGCTCACCGACATCCAGCACCTGTTCTCGTTGAATCCGCTGCAGCCGGTATTTCGGGAAATGCCGCCGCTTCCGAATGCGGAGCCGGTACCGCTGCGCTTCATCGATGGCCGCCAAGGCGTTGCCGAGATCGGCCACCCGGGCGAAGGCTTTGCGTACGACAACGAATCGCCGCGTCATCCTGAGCTTCTGCATCCGCATGCAATGGCCAATCGTTGCGTCACCAACGCCGAGTTTCGCGAATTCATCGACGATGGCGGCTACCGCAACCCCACGCTCTGGCTGTCGGAAGGCTGGGACATCGTTCTGCGCGAGCGCTGGTCGCATCCGTTGTATTGGGACGACGGCCTTGAAACCACCTTCACGCTCGGTGGACGCCGGACGATCGAAGCGTCCGCACCGGTTTGCCATGTCAGCTTTTTCGAAGCCGATGCGTTCGCCCGCTGGGCGGGCGTGCGCCTGCCCACCGAAGCCGAATGGGAAAGCATGGCGCAGGCGCTCCCGGTGGAGGGCAATTGGGCCGATTCCGGCGCGCTGAATCCGCGCCCCGCGCGCGCGCAAGCGGATCCGCAAAGGCCTTTGCAGATGTTCGGCGACGTCTGGGAATGGACGTCGAGCCCCTACGTCGGCTATCCGGGATACCGGCCGGCAACCGGCGCGCTGGGCGAATACAACGGCAAGTTCATGTGCGGGCAGTGGGTGCTGCGCGGCGGTTCGTGCGCGACGCCGGCCGGACACGTGCGGGCGAGCTATCGCAACTTTTTTTATCCGGCGGCACGCTGGCAGTTCAGCGGCATCCGGTTGGCGAGGGATGCATGAAACCGATTCCGCGAACAGCGCGCATCTCCCGCCTCGTCGACCGCCAGCCGGGCGAAGGTTTCCTGGCCGATGCACTGGCCGGCCTGTCGCAGTCCCCCAAGCGATTGCCGTCGAAATATTTCTACGATGCGCGTGGCTCGGAATTGTTCGAACGCATCTGCGAACAGCCCGAGTACTACCCGACCCGCACCGAGCTGGCGATCATGCGCGACCACGTCGGGGAAATTGCCGCGGCGCTGGGGCCGAACGCGCGCCTGGTCGAGTACGGCAGCGGCAGCGGGTTGAAGACGCGTTTGCTGCTGCGAAACCTCGAATCACCGGTGGCCTACGTGCCGGTGGAAATCTCCCGCAATGCGTTGGCGGCAAGCACGAGCCGGCTCGCACGCGAGTTTCCGGACATCGAAATGCTGCCCGTATGCGCGGATTTCACCCGGCCGGTCACGCTGCCGCGTGCGGCGCGCGCGCCCAGGCAGACGGTCGTGTATTTCCCGGGCTCGACCCTCGGCAATTTCGCGCCGGACGACGCGTTGCGATTGCTCCGCCAGATGCGCAACGAAGCCGGGCAGGGCGGCGGCATGCTCGGCGGTGGCGTACTGATCGGTATCGACCTGGTCAAGGACAGCGCCGCGCTCGAAGCCGCGTACAACGACGAGGCGGGCGTCACCGCGGAGTTCACCCTCAACCTGCTGGTGCGGATGAACCGCGAGCTGGGGGCCGATTTCGACCTCGGCGCCTTTCGCCATCGGGCGCGCTGGCACCCGCTGGCAGCCCGCATCGAAACCCACATCGTCAGCAGGCGCGAACAAGATGTGCACATCGACGGCCGCACGTTCCGTTTCGCCGCAGGGGAGGCCATGCTGGTCGAATACAGTTGCAAGTACACGCTGGAAAGTTTCGCCCGCTTCGCGGCGCGGGCGGATTTGCGGGTCCGCGGCGTCTGGACCGATCCGGACCGGCAATTCAGCGTGCAATGGCTGGCCTGCGAATGAGACGATCGCGGCGCCGCGATCCCACCATGCCTTTCGACACCCCCGCCAGGCGTTGAATCTGGCTACGCTTGTCGGAATCGAAACAAGGCGGGAGTGGCGACATGCGTTGCACACGTTTGGGCTTGGCGTGGCTGGCATTGGCGGTGTGCGGCACGGCGTTCGCCGCCGCCGACAACCCGTACGCGCGCGACCCGGACCAGCCGGTCGACCAGGCTTACACCGCGAAGATCGCGAAATACACCACACAGGCCGACTTCAACACGCCGCTGACCGATTACCTGCCGGCGTCGCAAACCGTGCCGACGCCGGAAGCCGTGCTGGGTGACGTCGCCGGCGCGCCGAACATGCTGCCGTACGCGGAAGACGTGTACCGCTACTTCCGCATCCTGGCCAAGGCCACGCCGCGGGTGAAGGTCTTCACGATCGGCAAGACCGAGGAAGGCCGCGAGATGATCGCGGTGGCCATCGCCGACGAATCGCTGATGAAGGATCTTGACGCCAACAAGGCGCGGCTCGCGCAACTGGCCGATCCGCGCAAACTCGGCATGGACGATGCGAAAGCCGCAGCGATCATCAAGCAGACGGTACCGGTCTACTACATCACCGGCACCATCCACTCCACCGAAACCGGCGCGCCGACGGCGCTGATGGAGCTGGGTTACCGGCTGGCGGTCGACGACGCGCCATACATCCGGTACATCCGCTCGCACATGATCACCCTGATCACGCCGGTCGTGGAAGTGGACGGCCGCGACCGCATGGTCGACCTGTACAAATGGCACCGCGCGCATCCGGGCAAGAACTATCCGCGCCTGATCTACTGGGGCCACTACGTCGCGCACGACAACAATCGCGATGCAATGGGCGTGACGCTGGACCTCACGAAGAACGTGCTGGACACCTATGTCGGCTGGCATGCGCAGGTGCTGCACGACCTGCACGAATCGGTGCCGTTCCTGTACGACAACACGGTCGGCGACGGCCCGTACAACGCGTGGATCGATCCGATCCTCACCAGCGAGTGGCAGCAGATCGGCTGGAACAATGTCGAGCAACTGACCAAGCTGGGCCTGCCAGGCGTGTTCACCCACGGCGACTTCGATACCTGGAGCCCCGGGTACCTGATGTTCATCGCGGCGATGCACAACGGCATCAGCCGCCTCTACGAGACTTTCGGCAACGGTGGCGCCGATACCGAGGAGCGCATCCTCGACCCCGACGAGTACGCGCGCACCTGGTACAAGCCCAACCCGCCGCTGCCCAAGGTGCTGTGGTCGCAGCGCGACAACAACAACTATGAGCAGTCCGGGTTGCTGACGGCCTTGTACTACTTCGCGCAACACGGCCAGCATTTCCTCGACAATTTCTGGCAGAAGTCCAGGCGCTCGATCAAGAAGCCGCAGCTCGCCGGGCCCGCGGCCTACGTGCTCACCGCCAATGAAAAGGACAAGGGCGCGCAGATGCACCTGCTGCACACGCTGCACTTGCAGCATGTCGAGATCAGCCGCGCGAGCGCGCCGTTCACCGTCGAGGTGGCGGACGATACGGAAAGCACCGGCAGCAACAAGTCGAACGGCAAGAAGTCCGCGTCGACCGAGCCGCCGAAGGTCGCGGCGGCCAAGCGTACCTTCCCTGCGGGAAGCTGGATCATCCGCATGGATCAGCCGTATTCGCGCATCGCCGACACCTTGCTCGATCGCCAGTACTGGTCGCCCGACGATCCGCAGAAGCATCCCTACGACGACACCGGCTGGTCGTTCGGCGACCTGTTCGGCGTGGAGGTCGCGCGCGTGGTCGACCCATCCGTCCTGAAGGTGCCGATGCAGGAAGTGCAGGGCGACTTCGACCGGCCCGCGTTCACGCTGGCGTCCCTGGGTGTCTCGGGTCGCGTACCGCGCGTGGCGCTGATGCACACCTGGCTTTCCACCCAGACCGAAGGCTGGTGGCGGATGGCGCTGGACAAGCTGCACGTGCCGTACACCTACATCAGCACGCAGGACGTCTCGCGCGATCCCGACCTGCGTGCGAAGTACGACGTGATCCTGTTCGGGCCGGTCGGCTACGCCAATACCAGGCTGATCATCGAGGGCCTGCCGATGTACGGCAATCCGATGCCGTGGCAGAAAACGGAGCTGACGCCCAACCTCGGCCGCATCGATTCGACGCCGGATGTCCGGCCGGGCCTGGGTGAGTCGGGTGTGGCCAACCTGAAACGATTCGTGGCGGCGGGTGGGTTGCTGGTCACCTCGGAAGACACCGCGCGGTTCGCCATCGACATCGGCATCGCGCCGGGGGTTTCGGTGGCCAAGGCCGACGACCTGCGCGTGGTCGGGAGCGTGCTGCGCGCCAACCTCGTGGACAAGAACAGTCCCGTCGCCGCCGGCTACGACGATTCGTTCGCGCTCTACAGCTCCGGAGGCATGTCGTTCAACGTCGCCAACCAGACCATCGGCAACCGCGGGCTGGCTACCGCCAGGGATTACCAGCGCCCCACCGGACGCGGCGGCCCCGATGACGCCGACGTGCCGGAAGGCCGTCCCTACCAGGCGCCCCCGGCATTGCCGGACGTGAAGCCGTGGCAGCCGGTGCCGCTCAACGCAGAGCAGGCGCGCAACAATCCGTTCGTGATTCCCGAAGACGCGCGACCGGTCGTGGTTGCGCGCTGGGCCGATGCGGGTGACTTGCTGATCTCCGGACTGCTGGAAAACGGCGGCGGGATGGCCGGCCATCCCGCCGTGGTCGATGCGCGTTACGGCAAGGGCCACGTGTTGCTGTTCGCCAACAATCCGATCTGGCGTGGTGAAACCGTCGGCAGCTATCGGATGTTTTTCAACGCGGTCACGCATTACGATGGACTTTGATTTTTGCGAACATCCCCGATCGCGGCACCGCCGAATTGCCCGTCTCCGAAGCAGGTTTCGGGGTTGCAAATCCAAAACGGCCTTATTTGGCCTGCCGCCCCATACAAGCCGCTCCGATTGCGGCGTCTCTTGGAAACCGACATGGAACCACGCCGCTGGCTACCGTACCGACACCTGGAAAGCCGACATCTGGGAATGGCATTGGCCACCGCGCGGCTGATCGCCTGGATCGGCATTCTGCTGGTCGCCGCGGGCATCGCCTATGGCATCACTGCCGCGGTATCGCATGGTGGCTCCGTGCCGCTGGCCCTCGGGATGGTGATCGGGTTGGTCGGCTATGGCATTGCGGCGCTGGCATTGAGCGGCGCCCTGGCGGCCCTGGTCGGCATCGAAGAAAGCCAGCGACGCCATATCGATCGGGATTGATCCCCCTCGTGAACAATTGTGGGGCATTCAAAGGCGCATGCACTGGCATTTTGGTGCAAGAGTGCTGTAGGATCGCGCCCGCTGAGTTAGCCAAGCCGCGGGGGGCGGTTTGTTGGGGCCGGTTGCGGACCGTTAGACGATCGCATCGCTGTCTTCACTCTCGCTAGTCAGTGCTTCAAGTTGTGCACGCAAGTGCGCTGTTTTCAACCAATTCGAGTAGTAAGGAGTCAGTTATGTCGGAGCGTCAGACCGGCACCGTGAAATGGTTCAACGATGCCAAGGGCTTCGGTTTCATCAGCCGTGAAAACGGTGAGGACGTGTTCGTGCATTTCCGTGCGATCGTCGGCACCGGCTTCAAGTCCCTGCAGGAAGGCCAGAAGGTCACGTTCAACGTCGTCCAGGGCCCGAAGGGTTTGCAGGCCGACCAGGTGCAGCCCGCCTGAGCCATCGTTGCCAGCGCAACAGGAAAAGCCCCGCAGCAATGCGGGGCTTTCTTTTTGCGATCCTCCGTGGATCGCGCCGATACCGCACACGACCGCGGTTATTCCAGATGGGCCGGAAAACCGGGCGTGCAGGTGATTTCCAGGGGTGCGATGATGCGCCCCATGTACGCCAGCTTCCGCGAGTTTTATCCGTACTATCTGGGCGAGCACGGTGACCGCCGTTGCCGGCGGCTGCATTTTCTCGGATCGTGGCTGGTGATTGCGTCGGTGATCGTCGCCATCGCGACACGCAATCCATGGTGGTTGGTGGGCGCACCCTTGTGCGGTTATGGGTGCGCATGGATCGGGCATTTCGCATTCGAGAAGAACAAACCCGCGACATTCCGCCACCCGGTCTACAGCCTGATGGGCGATTGGGTGATGTTCGCCGATATTCTGCGCGGTCGCGTGCGGATTTGACGTCCGGCTCTCATTGCGGGCATTTGATCGTCGTTATCATGGCCGGATGATCGACCCCCGTTTTGCCGGCATCGAGCGATTGTACGGCGCCGGCAGCGTGGCGCGCCTGGCCGCCGCGCGCATGGCGGTCGTGGGCGTGGGTGGCGTCGGTTCTTGGGCGGCCGAGGCGCTGGCGCGCAGTGGCGTGGGAGCCCTCACGCTGATCGATGCCGACGAGGTGTGCGTTTCCAACAGCAATCGGCAACTGCATACGCTGGCGGATACGTTCGGCAGGGCCAAGGTGGAAGTGATGGCCGAGCGCCTGCGCGGCATCAATCCCGCACTGAACGCGGAGCCGGTCGAGCGGTTCGTGACACCCTCCACACTGGCCGAGCTCCTGGACCACGATTACGACCTGGTGCTGGACGCCTGCGATGCGTTTCGCGTGAAGGTGGAGATGACGGCGTGGTGCCGTCGCCGCAAATTGCCGCTGATCGTGTGCGGATCGGCGGGCGGGCGAACCGATCCCACCATGATCCGTGTGCGCGATCTTTCGCGCACGGAACATGACGCGCTGCTCAGCCTGATGCGTCGCAAATTGCGCCAGGAATTCCATTTCCCGTCGAACCGCGACCGCTATTTCGGCGTCCCGGCAGTGTATTCGCTGGAGAACGTGCGCTATCCGCAAGCCGACGGCAGCGTCTGCGGCACGCGCCCGGAAGGTTCGGATTCACTGAGGCTGGACTGCGGCGGCGGCCTCGGGGCGGCCACCCACGTGACCGCGGCGTTCGGCTTCGCCGCCGTGGGGCGGGCCATCGAAATGTTGTTGAAGCCGAAGCCCTGAGGTTCATTCCAGCCGGAACAGATGCCGCGCGTTGGCGGTGGTGGATCGTGCAAGCTCTTCCGGATCTTCGGCACGGAGCCGGGCAACGCAATGCAGGACTTCGACGAGGAATGCCGGTTCGTTGCGCCGGCCCGCGTGGTGCGCCCCCGGTTGGTCGGGCGCGTCGGTTTCGAGCAGCAGACTTTCGGCAGGCAGCGCCGCGACCACCTTGCGCAGGCGACGCGCGCGATCGTGGGTGACCGGTCCCCCGATCCCGACGAAGAACCCAAGCTTCCGGAGTTGATGCGCCTGTTCGAGGCTGCCCGAGAAGCTGTGCACCACGCCGCGCAAGGGTTTGCCGAATCGCCGCAGCTCCAGGATCATCGCCTCGAAAGCGCGGCGCGCGTGCAGGACCAGCGGCAAGTCGAAACGTCGGGCTATTTCGAAGTGCCCGCGCAGCAGGCGCACTTGGCGGTCATGGTCCGGCGCGCTCCCGTCCAGCCCGCATTCGCCCACCGCGACGGCCGGGTGCGATGCGAGCCACTCTGCCAACGCGGCCAGATCCTCGTCGTCCGAGTGCCGATCGAGATGGCACGGGTGCAAGCCATAGGCGGGATGCAGGCCGCGCTCGGCCGTACACAGCCGGTGCAACGCCGGCCACCCGGCGGCGGCCACCGCCGGGACCAGCACCTCGCCGACGCCGGCTGCGCGGGCTGCCTGCAGCACCTTTTCGCGATCCGTGTCGAATTCCGGCGCGTCCAGATGCGCATGGCTGTCGAACAATGACACAGGCGGCTTTCCATTCATCGGAGTACGCTGGAACGAAACATGAACCGATTCAGACATGTTGATGAATGGTTCATTGTCGGGTTGTTTGAATCACCTTGTCATCAGGGGCCATTCGGCCGGGAGAACTCGATGAAACGCAAAACGATCCTGACTCGCGCAGTCCTCGCGTCGCTCGCCGTGGTTGCCGTTGCCGTACTGGCCGGCTGTGGGCACGGGAACAATCCGCAGGCCCAGGCGACACCGGCCAACATGGCCATGGCCACGTCAGCGGCGACCGCACAGTTGCCCCCGGGAGAGGAACCCATGGCCAACGCCAACGGACAGGCGCCGGCTGCACCGGTCGCCGCAGCCCAGCCGCAATTCGCACAGGTGGTGGCGGTGCAACCGATCACCCAGTCGGTGACCAGCAGCAAACCACGGCAGGTATGCCAGGACGAGCAGGTTGCGGTTCCGGAAACCTACAAGGACAAACACCAGGTCGGCGGCGCCGTGGTGGGGGGACTCGTGGGGGCGCTGGCCGGCCACCAGGTTGGCGGCGGCAAGGGCAAGACCCTCGCCACGGTGGGTGGTGCGGCGGCAGGCGCGTTCGCGGGACACGAAATCCAGAAGCGCCATCAGGAAAAGAATCAAACGCACACGGAAGTCCGCAACGTGTGCCACACGGTCACCGACAAGAGCACCTCCACCAAAACGGTCGGCTACGACGTGACCTATACGTTGAACGGGCAGGCAGGCCACATCCGCATGGACCACAACCCGGGTGTCGGCACCGGCCTGCCGGTTCGCAATGGGGTGGTGGTTGCCGGCGGCAAGTCGTCAGGCAACTACTACCGGTGAGTTTCAGCGGCCCACGCAAGGAAGAGGAGTAGAGCCATGTGGAACAGAGTGTTTCTTGAGCACCGGAAGGCCATGCGGTCCATGGCCAGCTTGATCACCATCGCTGCTGCCGCGTTGCTGCTTGCGGCGTGTGCGCCCTCCTACAACACCCGCCCGGGTTACGGAAACCAGCCGGTGGGCTACAACGGTGGGCGGCAGTGCTACCAGGGTTGCGGTTATGTCCGCGACATCCAGCAAGTCCAGCTCCGCAGCGGCAACAGCAACGGCGCGGCCGTGGGTACCGTGATCGGTGCCGTGGTCGGCGGTCTGCTGGGTCATCAGGTCGGTGGCGGCAAGGGCAAGACCGCGGCCACCGTCGCGGGCGCAGTGGGTGGCGGTGTTGCCGGTCATGCGATCGGCGAGCGCACCGGCAACGCCGATTACGGCTGGCAGGTGGTCGTGCAGCTTCAGGATGGCCAGTACGCCACGGTCACGCAACGTGATCCGCCCCAGGTCCAGGTCGGTGACTACGTGATGATTCGCAACAACGCGGTCTATCGCTACTGATCGAGCCCGCGTTCCCCTGCGTCAACCAAGAGCCCTCCGGATGGAGGGCTCTTGGGTTTTCGCGGGCCGGATCAATCCACCACGTAGAACTCGTGGTCGCCGATGGTGGCGACCGGATTCTTGGCCCACGTGGCCGTCGAGCCCAACCGGATGAAATGGTTGGCGTGCGGCACCACCAGTTTGCGGTCCGCGACGGGCTGGTTCCAGATCGCGATGGCCTGCCCGGCGATCTTCCATGCCTTGTTCCAGGCGACCGGGTTGTCGATCCTGAAGTTTTTCGAATTGGTCGTCAGCGCGAACTGGTGCGGTGAGGTGACCACGTCGCAGATGGTGTTGCCATAGCGGCCCATGTCGAGGCGATCCAGCGCCACCTCGGCAACGGCCAGTTGGCCGCGGGTAGGTTGGCTGCGCGCCTCCATGTACACGGTGGCAGCCAGACAGGTTTGATCGGCGACCGGACGCGGAAGTAGTGCGACCATGCCGAGCAACAGGCCCAAGGTCATCGGGTCGTTCTCCTATGCAAGGCACCACATGCCGGATCAGGCCGGCACCTGGCTTGGAACACGGCGGGCCCAGGGCCTTCCGCCGCAGATGGATGGATGCTGGCTCGAAACCCGGAAGCGATCTCCGGCAAAGGGCCGGGGCTGGGAGGTTCCGCACTGCGCCAACATGTCGTGGCAATCGGCGTTCGTCGCCGCTTTTGCGCGCGGTGCGGACTTCCGGACCACGCGCAAACCGGGCAATAGGTCACACCCGGCTTGCGAAGCTGCGCGAAAGGTAAGGGCGGTTCAGCCGGGGCGCAAGTGCCGACACGTTAAGAAATCGTTAGGCGAGCGGGCCGATTTAGATCCGGTTACGCGTCGAAGTCAGATTCGACTTCATAAAAGTTTCCCAGCAGATTGATTTTGGGTGGAGTATCAATCCGCGTGACAGCCAGTGCTTCGAACCCGGCCTCCGCCCTCGCAACCTCGAGCACCCGCGCGACCGTGGATCCCGCAGCGTCGTGAACATCCCCGACAGGCAGGGCAGCAGGTCCACGTATCCGGCCAAGACGCCATTTGTGCCCGCCGCGGTAATGGAGGCGGGTGGCGATTTCCTGCCCCGGATAACAGCCCTTGTCGAACGCCACGGCGCCGAGCCGTTCGAGCCCCAACGCCGGCGGCAGGAATTCCGGTGCGCCATCAGGCAGGACAGGCCAGCCGCGACGGATGTCACCGAGCCGCCAGCGGCGCCGCGCGTCCGGCTCGGGCGAAGCGGCCGCTTCAAGGGGACCGAGCCGGAGGCTTCGCGGGCCCTGGCCGAGGACGATCTCATCGCCTTCCTGCCGTGCCACTCCCTCCGGCAATGGACTTCCACATCGCGCGGCGAAGGACTCGCCGGTGAGCCTGACGCGCAGGCGCAGCAGGTATCTCGCCAACGCGACGCGAATGGTTTCCGCATTACCGCCCCGCAGCACGGCCAGCAGGCGGCCGGGGCCGAGATCTGCGAGATGCATCAGCATTTGAACCCGGCCCTGGGGGTCGAGCCATGCATTCCACTGCCAGCACCCCGGCCGCAGCATGTCGACGTCGCCCGAAAACTGCGCCTGCGCGAACCGTCGCGCATCATCCCCTTCCAGTGCGATGGCATGCACGGTACCGATGGCAGGAAAATCGGAGGTCATGGTGCCCGTTCGAACAAGGTGGCCGGATCAACACAGGTTACGTTAGCAGCGCCCTGGCTGCGCGCACACGCGTTCGGTGCGACAATTCGCGTTTCGTTTTCGATCGACCGACATGACTGACAACCAGGAAGAACAGGACGCGCCACAAGCACCCGTGCCCGGGAAATCGTCGGGGCCCGCACTGGTGCCGCGCGAGCGCGCGACACCGGAAGGCGATGACCTCGATCCCACGCGCTACGGCGACTGGGAAAAGAACGGACGCTGCATCGATTTCTGATTTCCGGTCGAACCGTAACGGATCGCCGCATGCACTTTTCGCAGCACCCGTTTTGACACAAGCCACGCAACGGCGCATTTCGCAGCGCTGCCGTGTTCGTGCAACAATAGAAGGGATCATCGGCGCGCAAGCCGACGTGGGGACACTGCGCCAGTCGTCATCAGGAACCCAAGGACATGCCGAATTCCCGACCAACGTCGCCGCACCTGGGCATTTATCGCTGGCGCGTCAACATGCTCCAATCGACGCTGCACAGGCTGACAGGCCTGTTCCTCTGCGTCGGCGCGCTGCTGGTGGTTTGGGGCCTGGTCGCGGCGGCAACCAGCGACGCGGCCTGGAGCACGTTCGCCGTGTTCTGCGGAAGCTGGATCGGTCTGGTTTTGCTGTTCCTGTGGACGTGGTCGTTGCTGTTCCATCTTTGCAACGGTATCCAGCACCTCATGCGCGACGCCGGCATGAACTACGGCCCGGCCAATCGCGACCGCACGCATGATCCGGTTTACTGGCCTGCGGGATGGGCGATCATCGCGGTCAGCGTGGTATTGACGGTACTGGTGTGGGTCTTGCTGCTGGTGCAGGTGGGCGGAGGTGTCGCATGAGCGCGTATCCGGGACAAGAAGGCCTGCGCGATCCGCTGAAAGTGGCCCGCGGGCTGGGCGCATCGCGATCCGGGGTGCGCCCGTGGTGGTTGCAGCGGGTGACAGCCGTCGCGCTGGTGCCGCTGTCGATCTGGTTCCTGTTCCTGATGGGTGGCGTGCTGCATGCCGATTACCCGACCGTGCTCGGAACCATCGCGCAGCCGGTGCACGCGATTTTCCTGATCGTTTTCGTGGTGTGCCTGTTCTGGCATGGCGCGCTCGGCCTGCAGGTGATCATCGAGGATTACGTGCATACCCGCTGGTTGGCCATGACGCTGCAGATCGCGTTGCGATTCGGCGCGATGCTGGGTGCGCTGGCCGGCGTGATGGCGATACTCGCGGTGTGGCTGACCGGCGCCGGTTATTACTGATCGAAGTGCAATGACTCCATTCCGGGAAAGGGCCACCGATGCCTGCTGAAAGTTACAAGGTCGAAACGCATCAATACGACGTGGTGGTGGTGGGTGCCGGCGGTGCCGGGCTGCGCGCCACCATGGGGCTGGCGGCGAAGGGATTGTCGGCGGCGTGCGTCACCAAGGTGTTCCCCACGCGTTCGCACACCGTCGCGGCGCAGGGCGGCGTCGCCGCCGCGCTCGGCAACATGGGCGAAGATGATTGGCGCTACCACTTCTACGACACCGTGAAGGGCGGCGACTGGCTGGGCGACCAGGATGCGATCGA
>JBIQLN010000012.1:0-101120 GCA_044464225.1 Rhodanobacter sp.
GGCTCTTCGAGGCATAGTTTCCAATGTGCGGAATCATCGGCATCGTCGGCAAGACCGAAGTCGCTACCGCGTTGTATGACGCGTTGACCGTGTTGCAGCACCGCGGCCAGGACGCCGCCGGCATCGCCACCTATGACGGACACAAGCTGCACATGCGGCGCGGACCGGGGCTCGTGCGCGACGTGTTCGGCGCGCGCGACATGCAGGAACTGAAGGGCCATGCCGGCATCGGCCATTGCCGCTATCCGACCGCGGGGGCCGAGGATTCCGAAGAGGCGCAGCCGTTCTACGTGAACTCCCCGTACGGCATCGCGTTCGCGCACAACGGCAACCTGATCAACACCGAGCAGTTGCGGCGCGAGATGTTCGAGAACGACCGTCGCCACATCAATACCGATTCCGATTCCGAAATCCTGCTGAACATCCTGGCGCACGAGTTGCAGATCCAGGAGCGCCACGCGCTGACGGCGGACGAACTGTTCAAGGCCGTCGCGGCCGTGCACGCGCGTGCCAAGGGTGGTTATGCCTGCGTCGCGATGATCCTCGGGTACGGCTTGTTGGCGTTCCGCGATCCCCACGGCATCCGCCCGCTGGTGCTGGGGGAGCGCGACACGCCGGAGGGCAAGGAATACGCGCTCGCCTCCGAGTCCGTGGCCTTCGACATCCTGGGTTTCAAGCGCGTGCGCGACGTGGCGCCGGGCGAGGCGGTGTTCATCAGCCTCGACGGCAAGCTTTCCACGCGGCGCTGCGCGGAAGGCGCGGTGCACGCGCCGTGCATTTTCGAATACGTCTACCTCGCGCGGCCCGATTCGATGATCGAGGACGTGTCGGTGTACAAGGCGCGCCTGCGGATGGGCGAGAAGCTCGCCGCGAAGATCCTGCGCGAACGCCCCGACCACGACATCGACGCGGTCATCCCGATTCCCGACACCTCGCGCACCGCCGGTTCCACGCTGGCTGCCGAACTCGGCGTGCCGTTCCGCGAGGGCTTCGTCAAGAACCGCTACATCGGCCGGACCTTCATCATGCCGGGTCAGGGCCAGCGCGTGCGTTCGGTGCGCCGCAAACTCAACCCGATTCCGCTCGAGTTCCGCAACAAGAACGTGTTGCTGGTCGACGATTCGATCGTGCGCGGCACCACCTCGCGCCAGATCGTGCAGATGGCGCGCGAAGCGGGCGCGAAGAAGGTGTATTTCGCCTCGGCCGCACCGCCGGTGCGCTATCCCAACGTGTACGGCATCGACATGCCGGCGCCGGCGGAACTGGTCGCGCATGGCCGCAGCGTCGAGGAAATCCGCGAAACCATCGGCGCCGACTGGCTGGTGTACCAGGATCTCGACGACCTCATCGATTCCGTCGCCGAAGGCAATGACAACCTGAAGCATTTCGACGATTCGTGCTTCTCCGGCCGCTACGTCACCGGCGTGGACACCGAGTACCTGCGCCAGTTGGAGTTCATGCGTTCGGACGAGGCCAAGGCCCAGCGGCGCAGTGCCTGATTCGAGCCCCATTCCCCGGGAGCAGGCAGGGCGGGAGGAGCGAAGCGACAAAATCGTCTGGAACGAATCTGGACCACCGCAGACGGGCTTCGAGCACAGGCGAGAGGTGAGCATCGGGGATGATGCGAACAATGGGGAGTCTTCCATGCCACGCCGCCTGATCGTGTTGTTCGACGGCACCTGGAGCAAGGTGCAGACCCGCACCAACGTCGAGCGCTTGTGGAAGCTGATCGCCCCTGGGGACGCGGCGGGCAACGAACAGGTCTGCAAATACATCGCGGGTGTCGGCGTGAAACCCGGCATCGAGCACCTGCTGGGCGGCGCGTTCGGCCTCGGCCTTTCCGGCAACGTCAAGGAAGGTTTCCAGTGGCTCTCGCAGACGTGGCGCGAAGGTGACGAAATCTGGCTGCTGGGTTTCAGTCGCGGCGCCTACACCGCGCGCAGCCTCGCTGGCCTGATCCGCAAATGCGGCTTGCTGAAACTCGACGAGCAAGGCGGAGTCGATTCCGCCGACGTCGATGCGGCCTACGATCTGTATCGCAACGGACTGCACCCGGACGATCCCGCGATGCAGGCGTTTCGCGCCGCCCATTCGCACGTGGTCATGATCCGCTTCATCGGCGTGTGGGATACCGTCGGCGCGCTCGGTATCCCGGGCGTCGCGTCATGGTTTCCGTTTTCGCGCAGCCGCTATGCGTTCCACGACACGGACCTCAGCAAGATCGTGCAGTATGCATACCAGGCGCTGGCGCTGGACGAGCACCGCGCGGACTTCAAACCCACCAAGTGGACGCGGCCCGAAGCGACGCGCAAATCCGGCGAATCGGCGTCCGCCTGGAAGCCGCAGCAGATCGAAGTCGAACAACGCTGGTTCGTGGGCGCGCACTCCGACGTCGGTGGCGGTGAACAGAGCGATGGGGCGGGGCACAAGCCGGACACGCTGCCGGAAATCACGCTGGCATGGATGCAGGCCAAGGCGAAAGGTGCCGGGCTCGCCTTCACCGAAGATTTCGTGCCCGCCGCCGGCGCCGAACTCGGCGTGCCCAACGATTCCTACGGCGGGTTCATGGGCGGGATCTACAAGGTGTTCAAGCGGCCGTTCCAGCGCGTGGTCGGGGGCGGCATCAACGAAACCATCGACCCGTCGGTATGGCTGAAGTGGTACGCGCAGGCTGAATACCGGCCGCAGTCCATCGAAACGGCCATGCTCGCGGACCGAATCGAATTGGGGTCGACGCGGGTCGCATGAACGAATTGTTCGAAGCCGCCAGACGCTGCATCGATTGCGGGGAACCGGAAGCCAAGGTCACGTTGACCCGCGAAACCTTCGACGCCCTCCGCGAAGGCCGTTTGTCGCTGCAAGACGGTGGCGTGCAGCCGGCGCCGATCGACGCGCCGGGCCGCCCGCCGAAGCCGCGCCTCGTGATGCCGCGCGACGTGCCGCAACGCGGACTGGGCAGCGAGGAGGGCCGCGCGGCATTGGTGCACGCGGTCGCACACATCGAGTTCAACGCGATCAATCTCGCGTGGGATGCGGTGTACCGATTCCGCGGCATGCCCGACGATTACTACCATGACTGGGCGTCCGTCGCGCACGACGAGTCGCGCCACTTCACGATGCTGTCGGCGCGACTCGCGCAACTCGGCCATGCCTACGGCGATTTCGACGCCCACAACGGCTTGTGGGAAATGGCCGTCAAGACGGCGCATTCGTGCGTGGCCCGCATGGCATTGGTGCCGCGCGTGCTGGAAGCGCGCGGACTGGACGTCACCCCCGGCATGATCGCGCGCCTGCGTTCGGTCGGCGACGATACCACCGCCGGCATTCTTGAAATCATCTTGCGCGAGGAAGTGCCGCACGTCGCCGCGGGTACGCGCTGGTTCCGGTTCTGCTGCGAGCGCGAAGGGCGCGATCCCGCCGCGACGTTCGACGCATTGCTCTCAGAATTCGTGCCCACGGGCTTGCGCGGCCCCTTCAACCTCGACGCCCGCCGTGCCGCCGGTTTCGCGGAAAATGAACTTGTTCGCCTGGGGGCAACCTGAGTTCCATCCGGCTCGCTCGATACCGCGCCAAGGAGCAAGACATGACCAGACCCTTCCCGAGGCAACTGCCAGATGCCCTGGGATTGCAGGTGCCCATCATCCAGGCGCCGATGGCGGGCATTTCCTCGCCTGCGATGGCCGCGGCAGTGTCGAACGGCGGCGGCCTGGGTTCGCTGGGCATCGGCGCGATGCAGGTGGGCCAGGCGCGCGCGGCCATTCACCAGTTCCGCGACATGAGCGATGGACCACTCAACGTGAACGTGTTCGTGCATCGTGGCGCGCGCCGGGATCCATCGCGCGAGGGTGCGTGGCTGGAACGCCTGCGTCCCGAATTCGAACGCTGCCACGCCGAACCACCAAGGCAGTTGCGCGAGATCTACACCTCGTTCCTCGACGACGAGGCGATGCTGGCCATGCTCGTCGAGGAAAGGCCCGCGGTGGTGAGTTTCCATTTCGGGCTGCCGCATCCGCGGCAGGTCGACATGCTGCATGCAGCCGGCATCCACCTGCTGGCGTCGGCGACGAACGTGCAGGAAGCGAAGGCCATCGAAACGGCCGGCATCGACGCCGTCGTTGCGCAAGGCCATGAAGCGGGCGGTCACCGGAGCGTGTTCGATCCCGATGCCGAAGACGACCGGCTCGGAACCCTCCCGTTGACGCGCCTGCTGGTGGGTGCGACCGGGCTGCCCGTCATTGCGGCGGGAGGGATCATGGATGGTGCTGGCATCGCCGCGATGCTGGCGCTGGGCGCGTGTGCGGCGCAATTGGGCACGGCTTTCGTCGGCACCACGGAGTCGCTGGCCGATGCGGCGTATCGCGAACGCCTCTTCGGCGAATCGGCCCATCACACGACCATGACCCGCGTGATTTCGGGACGGCCCGCGCGTTGCCTCGCCAACGAATTCACGCGCTGGGGTGCAGCCGTGACGAACGATCGCGTCATCCCCGATTACCCGATCGCCTATGACGCCGGCAAGGCGTTGAACAGCGCAGGCAAGGCCGCCGGCGAAACCGGTTACGGCGCGCACTGGGCCGGGCAGGGCGCGCCGCTGGCGCGCGGGCTTTCCGCGCGGGACCTGATGGCCGCACTGAAGATCGAGCTGGCGCAAGCATTGCGTGCCGCCACGTAGGACGAGCGTGCCGGGCGACCGCAACCCCGTCGCCGCGCGCGCCGTGCAGGATCGGGATGCCGCTAGAGCGCGTGCGCGAGCGCCATCGCAACCAGCGCCGCCACCAGCAGTACGGCGGCGACCCGGCTCGACATTGCAACCCGGTGCTGCAAGGCCGCGACGGTCTGCATGGTGGTCGCACGTTGCTCGCCTTCCGGCAGTTGCGCCACCTGTTGCGACAGCGCGCCGGCGCGTTCCGCGGCACGGCCGATCACCGCACCTCCGATCACCGCCGCGATGATCCCGCACAGGCCGCCGATGCCCAGCGCCAGCCCGGCGCCGTGGCCGACGATGGCCCCGTCGAAGCCATTGGTGAAGACCCAGTACATCCACAGGCCGGAGAGGACCGTCAGCATGGCCGCCCCGGCGATGAACCCGCCCATCCGTCGCCGCATCAATTCCGCCATCACCGGCGCGCCATCCGGTCCGGTGGTCCGGAGCGCAGGCGACACGTACAGCGTGAAGAACACCGCCGACCCCACCCAGAGCGCCGCAAACAGGATGTGCAGCACGCGCACACCCGCATACCATTCACCGATCATGGCTTGCCCCTTCTGCGCGAAGGTCGCAAGTATCGGACCCGTTCGTGGATGAGGCAACCGGCAGGGGATCGTCGCCGCGTTCGCGGCACCGACCGGCATCAATGTGCGTCGACGTGGACCACCGCCGGCGGCGCGGGCAACACCAGCTTCAAATAGGGCGCGGGGGCGTCCTGCCCGGGCGGCACCCAGTCATGCGCGGGTTTGCCGGCGGGTCCCAGCGCATGGATGTACGCGTACATGTCGGTGAGATCCTTGTCCGACAGATAGCGGAACGTCCAGAACGGCATCGCCGGGCGCGACTTCAGCGAGCGGAGCTTGGCGATCCACTGCTTTGCCGTCAGGCTCTGCACGAGCAGGCGCAGGTTGGGCGCGTACGTCGTACCCCAGGGCCCCTGGAAGTTCATCCCGCCGCCGGTCAGCAGCACGTCTTTCGGAGCCTGGCCGCCGTGCTCGGCCCAGCCAGGGGTGTGGCAGTCCTGGCAGCCACCGTAATTCACCAGGAATTCGCCGTGTTTGATGGATTTTTTCGACGCGTGCGCGTCACCCGCGAAAGCCGGTGCAGCCAGCAAGACGCCGACCACGACGGCCAGTATGGCCTTGATCATGACTTTCCCTCCTGGGGTTGCGGTGAACGGACGGATGCAACCGCGTGCGAGTATTGGCCGGCCGAGCGGGCCGCACAAGTGCCGCCCCGCGGTGTACGCTCCACGTTTTGTGCGGACCGGAGTGGTGCCATGTCCATGTGGAAAATCCTGGTCGCGTTCACGGCCCTGCTTGTCGCAACGCTGGCATGCGCGGCAACACCCGCCCGGACCTCCGCTTCGCAAGCGCACACGGGCACGTTCCTGCTTACCGCCGACAGGGTGTTCGACGCGCGCAGCGAAGCCGCGCATCCGGGCTGGGCGGTGTTGGTCGAGGGCGACAAGATTGCCGCGGTCGGTCCGCGCGATTCGATCAAGGCCCCCGCGGGCGCAAAGGAGATCGACCTTCCCGGCACCACCCTGCTGCCGGGCCTGATCGACGCGCATTCGCACATCTTCCTGCACCCGTACAACGAGACGTTGTGGAACGACCAGGTTCTGAAGGAGCCGCTGCCGTACCGCACCATCGAGGCGGTGATCCACGTGCGCGACACCCTGATGGCCGGCTTCACCGCGCTACGCGACCTCGGCACCGAAGGGGCCGGTTACGCCGACGTGCAGGTGCAGAAGGCGATCAACGACGGCCTGATTCCCGGTCCGCACCTGTTCGTCGCCACGCGCGCGACCATCGCGAAGGATTGCTACGGCCCGGGCCCGATGGGCTTCCGCACCGACATGACGATCCCTCAGGGCGGCATTCCGGTCGCGGGCGTGCCGGAGATGATCGCGGCGGTGCGCGACCAGGCCGGCCACGGCGCGGATTGGATCAAGATCTACGCCGACTACCACTGCGGCAAGTCGCACGGCTCGGTGCCGACCTTCACCCAGGAAGAATTGAACGCCGGCGTCGAAGCCGCGCACTCGTTGGGCCTGCCGGTGTCGGTGCATTCGACCACCGCCGAAGGCATGCGGCGTTCGATCCTCGCGGGAGTCGACACCATCGAGCACGGTTTCAACGGCACGCCCGAAGTCTTCGCGATGATGAAGAAGCACGACGTCGCCTACCTGCCGACGCTGGAGGCCGTGGCCGCGTATGCCGAATACTTCGACCACTGGAAGCCGGGCGATCCGCCGACCGACGAGATGAAGCAGTCGGCAAACGCGTTCAAGCTGGCGATGCAGGCCGGCGTCACCATCGGCTGTGGCAGCGACGTGGGCGTGTTCACGCATGGCACCAACTACAAGGAACTGGAGTGGATGGTGAAGGACGGCATGCGTCCGGCGCAGGCGCTGCTGGCCGCGACCGCGGTGGACGCGAAGATCCTCCGCCAGCAGGACCAGTTCGGGCAACTGAAGCCGGGTCTCGACGCCGACATCATCGCGGTGCGGGGCGATCCGACCCAAGACATCACCGCGACCGAACACGTGCCGTTCGTGATGAAGGGCGGGGTCATCTACAAGCAGCCATCGGCGACGCAGCAGTCGATGGCGCCACCGTCGACATCGATGTGACCGGCACGTTCGGGATCGGAGCCGACATCATCGTGGCGGGGCGTGCGTGAAGCCGGGAGGCTCGGCCACTGCACCGAGGACTGCCGCGCAGGACGTTACTGCGACAGGGCAGGGCCGCTTCAGGAAGCAGTTGAGCCTGACCGATCTCACCTTCATCGGGCTCGGTGCGATCTTCGGCTCCGGCTGGCTGTTCTCGGCCAGCTATGTCGCGGATATCGCCGGGCCGGCCGGGATCGTGTCCTGGCTGGTCGGCGGCGCCGCGGTGTTGTTGCTGGGTCTCGTGTATTGCGAACTCGGTGCGGCGCTGCCGCATTCGGGAGGCGTGGTGCGCTATCCCGTGTATTCGCACGGTGCGTTGCTCGGTTACCTGATGGGCCTGATCACGCTGATCGCGTTTTCCAGCCTGATCGCGATCGAGGTGACCGCCTGCCGCCAATATGCGTCGGCCTGGTTTCCGCAACTGACCCAGGCGGGATCGCAATCGCCCACGCCGCTCGGCTGGTTCGTGCAACTCGCGTTGCTCATCGTCTTCTTCCTGCTCAATTACTACAGCGTCAAGACCTTCGCGCGTGCCAACAACCTGGTCAGCGTGTTCAAGTTCGTGGTGCCGCTGACGGTGATCGTGGTACTGCTGTGGTTCTTCCACCGCGGCAACTTCACCGCGCATGGTTTTGCGCCGTTCGGGTTCGCGGGCATCGCGGGCGCGGTGTCGGCGGGCGGCATCATCTTCGCGTACCTCGGGCTGACACCGATCGTGTCGGTGGCCGGCGAGGTGCGCGACCCGCAGCGCACCATACCGATCGCACTGATCCTCTCCGTGACCCTGTCCACGGCGATCTACCTGTTGTTGCAGATCGCCTTCCTCGGCAGCGTTCCCGCCGCGATGGTGGAACACGGCTGGAAGGGCATCGACAAGCTGTTCGCGCTGCCGTTCCACGACATCGCGATGGCGCTGGGCGTCGGCTGGCTGTCGTTCCTGGTGGTATGCGACGCGGTGATCTCGCCGAGCGGCTGCGGCAACATCTACATGAACGCGACGCCACGCGTCGTCTACGGCTGGGCGCGCGGCGGCACCTTCTTCAAGATGTTCACGAAGGTCAATGCCAAGTCAGGCATCCCGCGCCCGGCGCTGTGGCTGACGCTGGCGCTCTCGATCTTCTGGATGCTGCCGTTTCCATCGTGGTCGGCGATGATCAACGTGGTGTCCGCCGCGCTGGTGCTGAGCTACGCCGTGGCGCCCATTACCACCGCGGCGCTGCGCCGCAGCGCACCCGACATGCCCCGTCCGTTCCGGGTCCGCGGTTTCGCCGTGCTGGGGCCGTTGTCTTTCATTGTCGCCGCGCTGATCGTGTACTGGTCCGGCTGGGGCACGGTGTCGTGGCTACTCGGGCTCCAGATCCTGTTGTACGCGGTATACGTCGCGTACGTGGCGCGGCACCGTTCCCGGCGTGCGCAACTGGCGCAGGACGTTCGCGCCTCGCTGTGGCTGGTCGGCTTCTACGCGCTGGTGCTGGCCGCTTCCTGGCTTGGAACGTTCGGCGGCAGGCATGTCGTCGAAGGTCCATGGGACTCGCTGCTGATCGCCGCCATCGCCGTGGTCGTCTACTACTGGGGCGAGCGCAGCGGAGTGCCGTTCTCGCGATCCGCGCTTGCTGCGGACCAGGATTGACCTGCCTTCGAAGTCGCCTGACCTGTGCAGCAATGAGCGTGCACCGCCCGCAAGCGATTGCGCCGGGCGCGAAGCTGAAGTTTGCCGGCAGGGTTCAAGTCAGGACCGTGGTTCGGTGCCGAGGTCGCGCCTGGGCGCAGGGCCGCGCATCTCTTTTCGCGCGCCCATCAGAACCACCAGCGCGATGCCGCCGAGGATCGCCACCGACGCGATCAGCAAGCGCAACGTCAGCGGTTCGCCCAGAAAGAACACTCCGCCCGCCGCCGCCAGGATGGGCACGCTCAGTTGCACGGTCGCGGCGGTGGTGGATTTCAGCGACGGCAACGCCGCGTACCAGATCGCGTAGCCCACGCCGGACGTCAACGCGCCGGACAGGAATGCGTAGCCGATGCCCGTCGGGTCCGGCGCGGCACGGGCGACCAGCACGAAGCTCAGCACCAGCGCCATCGGCACCGCCCGCACGAAGTTGCCGGCGGTGATTTTCAGCGGATCGCCGCCGCGCTTGCCGCGCAGCGAATAAACGCCCCACGCGACACCCGCGCCCAGCATCAACAGCGCACCCAGCAACGGCGGCGCCGACAGGCCCGGCAGCAACAGGCCGACCAGCCCGGCGCAGGCGAGCACGATTCCGACGACCTGCAGCGAGCGCATGCGTTCGCCGGACCAAACGCCGTAGCCGATCATGGTGATCTGCACCGCGCCGAACAGCAGCAGTGCGCCCGCCGCCGCGGTCAGGTGCAAATACGAAAAGGAAAAGCCCGCCGCATACGCGAACAGCGCCAACGCCGAAAGCCAGTTGCCGCGGCCTGTGCGCGCGCCGCCGCGCAGCCACGCCAGGCAACACAGCACCACGGCGCCCGACAGCAACCGCACCGTCGTGAAACTCGCTGCATCGATGCGCGTGTGCGCCAGCGCTGCGCGGCACAACAGCGAATTCCCCGCGAAGGCGACCAGCGCCAGTGCGGTAAGGATCGTCGTACGCAGGAGCGGCATGATGGCCTTTGCTCGCGAAGTGGCCGTGAAAGGGCAACGCCCGAATCCAGTCGATGCAGCCTGGTATGGCGCAAGGCGATCCTACAAGGGCATCACCGCCATCGAACATGTGTCGTTCGTGATAAAAGGCGGGGTGATCTACAGACAGCCGCAGCGGGCGATAACCTGCCTTGCTCGCTGGCCTGAAACCGCTGCACTTCTCTGAATCTTCGCATATTCACCCGAGCCAAACGAGCTTTACGGGGCGGTATTAGTATCTAGGGAATCAAATTTCCGTTGCGTGAAATCGATGGAGTGGCCAGGTGAAAACTTTATTATCTTCAGTTTATTGCCAAGCACGCGACCATCCGCGTCAACGGATTTCAGAATCAGGAGGTCCCCGTATGTCCGTACAAGAATAAAATTCGGATACTCGTCCATCGACAAAAATTCTGTTTTTTTGTAAGCGTTCCCGTTACCGACCATGAATGCAAATGCAATTAGTAGTACAAACAAAAATATTACTAAAGCTGCTCGAATGCCCACGTAGCCCATTAAGGCATTCGTTATACTGAAAGGATCTGAGTTTTGAGCTTCTAGATTATCTTGTAGTCGTTCTATAAACGTTCTATTTTTGCGTGGTACGAGCGCTGGCCAAAATATCGTCAGGTTAATCAACGCTATTGCACCAATAATTTCCACAAAAAGTTTAATAGAAAAACCATAGGAAGTAATAATTAATATTCCTCCGATAATAATTATTCCATTGAAAAAGTATACGAAGCTTAGACCTGGATTATTGTTCTCCTTTTTAAATGCTGCTCGAAATAATGGAACGCTTATGCCGAGATACACATACGACACCAACAATACCAGTCCCATTGCCATGCCTGCCACTAGCAACGTAGAAATGCTTGGATTTATAAACTCTATGGGAATGTCAAAATGATAGCAATATCCGCATTCGTAGGCATAAGCGATTAGATAAACATATGCATAACTAAATGCTATTAAAATTCCATCTGTCAGCAATCGCCTTAAAGATTTATCTGACACGTTCATTCCTCAACCTCTCTCATCGTTCGGTGCGTGAGCACCCTTTATGACCAGCGCTGTTTGGGGGGGCACTGCACTCAGCTTTGGCTGCGAAAGCTTCCAGATTCTGATGTAATTGTTTCCCTCGGCGATCATCCCATCCGAGCAGGCAGGTCGCAAGTGAATGTTCTTATGGCGTTCGTTATGGAATCAGCGACGGCGCCAGCAATTCCGCCACCCAATCCATGAAGGCGCGCACGCGGCGGGGCAGGTTGCGGCGTTGCGGGTAGAGCAGGGTGACGGGCATCGGTTCGGCGGCGAGGTATGGCAGGACTTCCACGAGGCTGCCCTCGTCGAGTAGCGGCGCGACGCCGGTGCGTGGCGCCTGGATCAGTCCGAGTCCGGCGAGGCAGGCGCCGACGTAGGCTTCGGCGCTGTTGACGGTGATCACGCCGTGCATTGGCCGGGTGCGATAGCCGTTCTCGGTCGGATATTCGAAACCGGGTGGGCGTGCGCCCAGTGTCGAGACGTAATGCACCAGCCGGTGCGCGTCGAGGTCTTCCAGTTGCTTCGGCATGCCGTGGCGCGCGATGTAGGCGGGACTGGCGCAGGTGACGACCGGCAACGCGCCGAGCCGGCGTGCCGCCAGCGTGCTGTCCTCCACGGTGCCGACGCGCAGCACGCAGTCGAAACCTTCGCGCACCACGTCGACGATGCGGTCGGTGCCGCTGAGTTCGATTTCGAGTTGCGGATGCCGGTCGAGGAATTCCGGCAGCCGCGGCAATACGAAATGTCGCGCGAGCCCGCTGGACATGTCCACGCGCAGGCGCCCGCGCAACGCGTGGGCGGGCCGGAACATCGACTGCAATTCGTCCATGTCGTCCAGCAGATCCTTGCAGCGTTCGTAGAACGCCTGGCCGTCGGCGGTCAGGTGCACGCGACGCGTGGTCCGGTGCAGCAACTGCGTACCCAGCGAAGTTTCCAGTTTGCGCACTGCGGTCGAGGCGCTGGCCTTGGGCAGGCCCAGGCTGTCGGCGGCGCGGGTGAAACTGGAGAGTTCCGCCACCCGGACGAAGGCCCGCATGGCGTCGAGCTGGTTCATAGGCACGGATTATTGTTCGTCAAACGCGAACATTCAAATCAGTTTTTGCTGATTTATCGCAAGCAGCATGATCAATAGATTGGCGTTCGTCCCATCCACCCGAAGGAGAACGCCATGAAAACTTCCACCCCCATCGCCCTGATCACCGGCGGCAGCCGCGGCCTCGGCCGCGACATGGCGCTGAAGCTGGTCGCGCAAGGCACCGACGTGATCCTCACGTATCGCAGCCGTCGCGACGAAGCCGACGCCGTGGTCGCCGCAATCGAAGCGGCCGGTCGCCGCGCGGTTGCATTGCAACTGGACGTCGGCGACATCAAAAGTTTCGATGCGTTCGTCGCGCAGGTGGCCGACGCGCTGCGCGCGCACTGGCAACGCGAACGATTCGACTACCTGGTCAACAATGCCGGCGTCGGCGTGCACGCGGCGTTCGCCGACATCGACGAAGCGCAATTTGACCTGCTGATGAACGTGCACCTGAAAGGCCCGTTCTTCCTCACCCAGAAATTGCTGCCGTTGATCACCGACGGCGGTCGCATCCTCAACATTTCCAGCGGCCTCGCGCGTTTCGCGTTGCCGGGCTATTCCGCGTACGCGGCGATGAAGGGCGCGATCGAAGTGCTGACGCGCTACCAGGCCAGGGAATTGGGTGTGCGCGGCATCGTCGTGAACGTGCTGGCGCCGGGCGCGATCGAAACGGATTTCGGCGGCGGCGCGGTGCGCGACAACGCTCAGCTCAACGGCTTCGTCGCCGCCAACACCGCGCTGGGCCGCGCCGGCCTGCCGGAAGACATTGGCGCCGCGGCGGCTGCGCTGCTCGGCCCAGGCGGCCGCTGGATCAACGGCCAGCGCATCGAGGCTTCGGGCGGCATGTTCCTGTGAGCGACTGCCGGGGCCGATCCTGCGAGGGACGGTCCCGACGAGTTGGTCGACGCGACAGCCGGGTGCTCGTTGCAGGCGCGGTTGAACACGTGTCGGCCGATGCCCACGCGGTCCTGCCCGCAGGACTCGTCGGCGTCACCGCACCGGCTGCTCCGGCTTGCAGGCCGGTGCCTTGGCGGGATAGCCGCTTTCATCGAGCAACTTCTGGAAATCCGTCACGTTCAACAACTCGGCCAGTGCGGCGTGTTTGTCGGTGGCGTGGCCGTAATACGTCTGCGCGATGCGATAGCCGAGCCAGTAACCCATGTCCGGCGGCCAGCCGGGAGCGGGGTGGTGGTCGAACAGCCAGGGCTTGCTTTCGGTGCCGTCCTTCTCCCTCATGAAGCGTGCATACAGTGCCTGTTCGTGCGGGCAGCCGTAGCGCCAACGGTCGGTCATCTGTCGAACGTCGGGCTGTGGCAACACCAGCGTGGTGATGAAGTCCGCCGTCCCTTCGTTGATGACGAGTTGCAGGAGGGTGCTCTTGTCGTCCGGCTGGTCCGTCTGGTTGAAATGGATGGTTTCGTGCACAGCCGTGAACGGCACGAAGGCGGGCGTGACCCTTGTGTAGGCGTACGGCATGCCGGGCGGCGTGGCGAACACGTCTGCCGCGAGGATGATGCCGTTGGGCGAATTCATGCCGGCGCCGTGTTGCTGGCCCACCACGAAATACACGTGCGTGGGCAGCTTGATGCCGGGATAGAGCACCGCGAGTTTGCGGAACGCCGCCTGGATCACTGGCTTCTGGTCCACCACCTGAATGATGTACGGGCGCAGCTTCGCGTACTCGGCACGGTGCTGCTCCACGTGCGCCGCCAGCGAATCCGGCGTCACGCGCCGCTGCTTGTCGAAGTCTTCCAGTCCCTGGCTCGCGCGATCGAAATATTCCCTCCGGTAGATTTCCACCCGCTGCGCGGCGGGCACCTTGGCCGCGTCGTCGAACGCCTGCCAGAAGTGCGCCACGTCTGTCGTCACCACTTCCGCCTTGCCGGGATCGGTGGTCGTGGTGGTGAAGCCGCAGAGCAAAAGCATGAGGCCCGCCGGCAGCAGACAGCGCGCGAGGTTGCGGAAGACATGGGATCGCAAGGCTTGCTCCTTGTGGTGGTGAATCGGTGCGGTGTCCCCTCGTTGTACAGCATGGCGGTCGAGTCGCCAAATCAGCGAAGAGTGCCATGCGATTGTCGGCAGGGCACGCCCGCAATTTCTGCATCGCGGGCCGGGCGATGGCGGAGTAAAGTGCCGCATGGAGGGGATGGCGTGGCACCCAGGCCACTGCCTGTAGGGTGACGCGATGAGTGCGACGCTGCAGCCGAGCCGAGTGTTGTTCGCCGCCGCGATGATCGCCCTTGGCGTCACGGGGCTCGTCAACGGGGATTTCGCGTTGGCGTGGCAAGACGTTCCGGCGCATCTGCCGGGGCGAACGGGTCTTGCTTATGTCTGCGCGGTGCTCGAACTGGCGTTCGGCATGGGTCTGCTGTGGCAGCGCACGCTGGCCTGGACGTGCCGGCTGTTGTTTCCGTACATGGTGCTGTGGCCGGTGTTGCTGGACGTGCCCGGCGTGATCCATGCACCATTCGATGCGGGGGCGTGGGGCAGCGTCGGCGAGATCGCGATCATCACCGCAGGTGCGTGGTATCTGTTCGCGAAACACGCTCGAAACGCGCAACAGGAAGGCTTCGGCGCGTCGACGTCCGGCATTCGCGCCGCACGCTGGCTGCTTGTCCTTGCGCTGCCGATGATCGGTGTCGAAGTCATCCTGGATGCCGTGCAGGCCGGTGACAAAGTGATGCAGCCGTGGCTGCAGGTGCTGCCCGATCCGATGGCATGGGCGTGCTTCACCGGAGTATGCAGCATCGCGACTGCGCTGGCGTTGCTGTTTGGCACGTGGCCGCGATTGGCGGCGACGCTCGAAGCGTCCATGTTGGGGCTCATCGCCATCGCCTACTGGGCACCCGCGCTGCCCACCGGGAGGACGGCCACCACCGCTTTCATCATTTCATTCCTGATTGCCGCGTCCGTGTGGGTGGTGGCCGACAGCTACCGCCGCGTGCCGTGGCTTGCCGCCGGGCGTCCGGCATGGAAGCGCGATCAGGTCGTGGCGACAAGCAATCCTTCGGAATCGGGCGGCGGGTGCAAACCGTCGGGCCGATTCGCGAAATAGCGTTCCCCGAGCGACGCAGTCGAGACGTGCCGCGCTTGCCTGAAGCCGGCCAGAGCCGTACGGATGGCGGTGTTGCCGGGCGCCACGATTGGGCCGCCAGGCGCGGGTGTGCGTCGGGTTGTCGTTGCGCTGCAGACCTCAAAACCAGTAATCGGCGACGCATCGGCCGTCGCGCGGCAAGCGTTCGTAGGTTTCGAGGCCATCGAAATGTTCGATGGGGATGTCGGCCACCGCATTCGGTTCGGCGAGACGAAGGTTCACCGCCATGCGGCGGCGGCCGTGCGGGTTCGCGTGCACGGCGCGCCAGTAGGCAAGGCACCCGCAGACGGCGCAGAAATGGAATTCGAGGATCCGTTGGCCGTGCCGGTATTGCCGCGTCGCGCCGCGCACGTCGATGCCATGGCCTTCGTCGGCATAGGCCCACAGGACGCCGTGGCGCCGGCACCAGGTGCAATTGCACGCCGTTGCCGCGTCGGGTTGTCCTTCGTAACGCCAATGCACCTCGCCGCAATGGCATGAGCCTTCGATCATTCCGCGGTCTCCGGCGAACTTCTCGAGAGAAGGCAAGGATAAGTCGCTTCGATCGGAACGAAAACCCGCTGCCTCCGCATCAGCCTCGGCGGAAGTGCGTCAACGGGGCGCGCAACACACCAGCCACCACGACGCGCGCCACAGCCATGCCAGCACCAGCGCGATCACGGCTTTTTCGCCGAGGCCACGTGGAATCGGCGACAGCGCATACGCCCAGAAATACACCACGCTGACCGATGCGATCGTGGTGGCTTCGATGAACTGCGCGCGCCAATCCGGATCGAAACGCAGGCGCAACGATTGCAGCAGCGCGGCGGTGGTCACGCAGATGAAGGTGCCGAACGCAGCCCACTGATGGATCTTGCCGTGCAGGGTTACCGGCCAGCGCGTGGCGTCGGCGATGAAGAACGCCGTGATGCACAGCGCGGCGGCTGCGAGCACGAACAGGATCAGTGGAAACACGCTGCGCGCGCGCCGGTGGAGCGCCCGATACCAACCGATGCCCAGCGCCGCGACGCCCGGCGCGGGGGCGAAGAAACTCGCCTGCACCCAGCGCCCGTACGGACCCTTCACGTATATGCTCATCGACGTGGTGATCCAGTCGAGGTCGGTACGCAGCCATTGCACCAGCAGGCAGGTGACGGCGATGAAGGCGACCCCGACCAGCGCAACGATCCCGAGTGCGCGCGTGAGCGAATCGGCGTGCGTCGACGTGGCCTCGTGCGCGCGCTCGACGCCGCGGGTCACCGGATGGACGTTCATCGCATCGCGTTCCGTGCATTGCGATCGGGGTGTCGCGTCAGACTAACGACGAGGATGTGAGTTCCGCGTCGTGGACGCGCGGCGCGGTTCAGTCACGCCGGGAGCGCGGCAGCATGCAGGCTGGTTCACGGCGGTGACGGACGCAGCCAATGGCGGTGAAAATGTCGCGAACACGGCGCTCCAGCGTGCGCCGAGTCCGGCCTTCAGCCATGGCGTGGCGCGAACAGCAGGATGTCGGCGACCACCAGCGCGAGCGCGAACCGTTTCAACCCACGGCGCCGGGTCATCAGTCGATCAGCCGGCCTGACGAGGTGCGGCGCGCGCGAACAGCCAGTCCGACAGCGCGACAAACCCGGCTTCCTGGTCGGAGTGGGCGCGCCATGACGGCGGCGAGCTGATCTTCCCGCGGGCGAATGGTTCGTGGCAAGCGGCAGCGCCGCTCCGGCTCATGGTGAGTACGGGATGGTCTGCCGCGCGAACGTCGCGAGATCGATGTTGGTGCCGCACACGACCAAGCCGACGCGCTTCCCGTCCAGCCGTTCGCGCAGCGGGCCGCACAACGCGGCCGTTGCGGCCGCGCCCGCCGGCTCCACCGCCAGTTTCGCTTCTGCAAACAACATCCCCATGGCACGCTGCATCGCATCGTCGGGAAGCGTGACGATTTCATCGGCGAAGCGCCGCGCCACGTCGAAGCTGTAGGGCAGGGCGTACGGCGCGGCGAGGCTGTCGGCGATGGTATCCACGCGTTCGAGCTTTTGGGGCGAGCCGGTCGCGAAGCTGCGCGACAGGCTGTCGGCGCCCACGGGTTCGACGCCATACACCTTGCAGCGCGGCTGCATCTGCTTGACCGCGCAGGCGATGCCCGCAATCAGGCCGCCGCCACCGACCGGCACGATCACCGCGTCGAGATCGTCCACCTGGTTGCAGAGTTCGTAACCGACCGTGGCGGTGCCGAGCACTGTCAGTTCGCCTTCGAAGGGGTGGATGAAGGTGCGGCCTTCGTCCCTTTGGATGCGCTCGACTTCCGCGAATGCCGCGTAGACGTCATCGGTCAGCACGACCTGTGCACCGTAAGCCTGGCAGGACGCGACCCGCGCGGGATTCGCCGTTTTCGGCATCACCACCCTGGCGGTGGTGCCGACGCTGCGTGCGGCGAATGCAACCGCGATCGCGTGGTTGCCGGCACTGACCGCGGTGACGCCGCGCCGCTTCTGGTCGTCCGACAGGGCCAGCGCATTCAACAATGCCCCACGCGCCTTGAAGGTTCCGGTGTATTGCAACAGTTCGAGTTTCAGGAACACCTGCGTGTCGACGCCGGCCGAGCGTTCAATGGCATCGCCACGCCACTGCCACGCCGGCGTCTCGCGTACGCGATCGCCCAGGCACTCGCGCGCGGCGCGGATGTCCGCGATGGAGGGGAAATCGGCCATCCCGGCACTGTAGCGGGCCGGGATCGCGGAAGGAAGTTGCTGCGGCACCCGTCGGTGAAGGATGGCCTCGCGCGGCGGAACGCCCCGAAGCAGTACCGCGTGATCAATGCGGCGTGGAAACCCGGTCGGCCACTTGTTCCTTCAGCGAGCGGGCGTCGGTCGCCTGCAGGTCGGCTTGCGCCACGATGCCGCACAACTCGCCGTTTTCATCCACGATCGGCATGCGACGGATGCGGTGGGATGCCATCGCCTGCGCGCAGTCCTCCAAGGTGTCGTTCTCGTTGCAGGTCACCGCGGGCGCGGTCATGCAATCGCCGGCCGTCATGCTGCCTGCTTCACGTCCCACGGCAATCGCGCGTACCACGATGTCGCGGTCTGTCACCACGCCCAGCAGTTTCCTGGCACCGTCCTGTTCCACGATCGGTACCTCACCGATGTCTTCGTCGCGCATGAGTTGTGCAACGTCCCGCAGCGTGGCGGTGGGCGGGCAGCAAACGGGATTCAATGTCATGACATCCTTGATGTTCATGGGCGCTCCTTGCGTGTTGCGGAAAACATGGATTCATGAAAGCAGCCCCGGCGTTTCGGCGACATGAAGACGATGCAAAACCGGTGTTCGCCGATTCCGTGCATTCAGGCGCCTTCGTTGGCCGCCGGTACACCCAGGGCTAGCGCCACGCCGGTCGCGGCCAGCAACGCGCAGATGCCGAATGCGATCGTGAATGCGCTTTCGCGCGGGGGGTTGCTGCCGGCGACGGCCTGCGATTTCAGGATGGCTGCCGCGACCTGCGCGCCGATGCCGCCGACCACGAGCCGAGCCAGGCTGTTGAACGCGTTCGCGATGGCGGTCTGGTTTTCCCCCACCGCCTGCGTCACGAACACGCCGGCCGCGCCGGTGGAGAGACCGAAGCCCACGCCGATCAGGAACAACCACACCGCGAATGCGTGGCGCTCGTCGTGCACGAATGCCAGCAACGCCGAAGCCACCGCCAGCAGTGCGAGTCCCGCAGCGAATGGCCACTTGCCGCCGGTGCGGCGACCGAGCACGCCGCCGAACGGACCGGCGCACAACACCCCGATGCCGACGGGCAGCAGGTACAGGCCGGTGGCGGTGGGGTTGGCGCCGAATCCGTATTGCAGATGCCGCGCTATGTCCGCGCCCGCGTGGCGAGGCACCTGCACGAATCGCGGCACCAGAAAGAACGTGCTGAAAGCCACGTAACCGGCCAGTCCGGAACCCACGTTCGGCAGCAGCACCTGGGGTTTGGCCAAGACTGCAATGTCCAGCAACGGCTGGTCGGCATGCCGTTCGCGCCACACCCACGCGGCGAACAGCGCGGCGGACATTGCAAACAGGGCCGCGCTTTTCCAGCCCAGCTCCAGCATCATGCTGAGGCCGATCACCAGCGCCGCGAGCGCGGCGGCCAACCATGCAACGCCCGCGTAATCGACGCGCACGTCGCTGCACTCCGGTGAACGCGGCACCCATTTCCACACCGTCAGTGCGCCGATCACGATCAATACCGCCTCGGCGAAAAAGATGTAGCGCCACGACAGCAGATCCGTGATCAGTCCGGAAAGGCCGAACCCGGCGCTGGCACCGAGTCCGAATGCGCCGACCAGCACGCCGATCGCCACGCTCAACCGGTCCGGCGCCTCGTCGCGCATCACCGCGAAGCTCAACGAGAAAAGCGCACCGCCTGCGCCCTGCAGGGCGCGAAAGACCACCAGCACCATGAAATCCGGCGCCGCCCCCGCGCCGATCGCACCCACGAGATAGAGACCCAGGGTAACCAGCAACATCCGTTGCTTGCCATGGGCATCACCGAACTTGCCGATCAGGGGCGCGGCGACCGCGGCCACGATCAGGAACCCGCTGACGAGCAGCGCGCTCGAGGTGGTGCCGGCACCCGGTAGTTGCCGTTGCACGTCGGGGAGGGCCGGCAGCACGCCGGTTTCCTGGAACGCGAAGCCACCCACCATCAGCCCGAGCACGGCGAGCGTGCGCTTCCAGTGCGGCCGATCCGTGGCTCCGTGCATCATCGCATGCTAAGCCGCGCAGCATGCGCGCGGGCTGAATGCGTGGCATGTGGAACGTACGCAGGGCGAATGCGTCCGCCGTAAGAAGGGCCCGCGGGCAAATGCCCCGCCTGTAGGTTGGGTACGGCATCCGCACACCCTTTTGCCTGAGAGCGACTCGGGCAAAATCACAATACAAGGTTGGGTTGATTCCGGCGGATCCGGAAGAAGCCCAACGGTTGCGCAAAAGCATTGGGCTTCGGCCGATGAAGCCGGCGTCAGCCCAGCCTACGGACCGGCGTCTCGCAAACGCGATTACTTACCCCCACCAGAACGCCGTGGCAATGATGGCGTACAGCGCGATCAGCGACACGCCTTCACCCCAATCGGATTCGCCGTCGAAGGTAATGAACGCGGTCACCAGCACCGCGATGGCGACGGCGGCCACCAGCATCGGCGCAAATACCAGCGTCAGCGGCGCAAGGCCGAACAGGCGCGACAGGATGACCAGCGCTGGTGCCAATACCAGCGCGATCTGCAACGGCGAATTGATCACCACCGAGAACGCGTACTCGGAACGGTTCTTCGCGGCGAGCTGGATGCCGACCACGTTCTCGACCGCGTTGCCGGCGATCGCGACGATCACGAGGCCGGCGAACGCCTGCGAGATGTCCAGCACGTGCATCGCCGGTTCCAGTGCGTCCACGAACCATTCCGACACGAATGCGGCGGCGACCGCGGACGCAACCAGCATCCCGAACGCCAGCGGCAGCGGCCAGCGCGGAGGTTCACGCCGTTCGGCGGCGTCGCCGGAGGGCTTGCTTTTGAGCGATGCCGGCAGGGTGGCCGTGAACAGCACCAGCAGGATCACGGCGACCACCAGCGACAGCGCACCTTCGTGCGGCGCCGCGGGCGTGTGGATGTAACTCGCCAGCGACGGTACGAGCATCGACGTGACCGCCAGCAGCATCAGCACGGTGGTGGCGCGGGCACGCTGCGAGTCGATGCGCTGGGTGCCGTGGCGCACGCCGCCGACGGTGAAGGCGAGTCCCAGCACCAACAAAAGGTTCGCCAGGATGGAGCCGATCAACGCCGCCTGCACGACCATCACCAGGCCGGCTTTCAGCGCGAACAGCGCAATGAAAAGTTCTGGCAGGTTGCCGAGCGCGGATTGCAGCGCGCCGGTCGCGCCGGCGCCGAAGCGGTCGCCGAGTTGCTCCACCGCACGGCCCACCAGCGCGGCCAGCAGTGCCACCGCAACTGCCGAACACAGGAACGCCGGCACCGCGCCCGCGTTCGCGAACCGCGTGATGCCTGCGGCGGCGATCAGCAGGACGCTGCCCCCGATCAAGACGCCGTCCGAGCGCACGAACACGCCCTGCGGTTGGGTCTCGGTCATGCGGCGGTGCCGGCTGGTACGGGCGTCGGGTTCATTTCGGGCTTGTGTGGGATGGCGTGGGCGACTTCGTCCGATCGAAATGCAGTGACATGCCGGCCAGGGTCAGGCGCAAAGGCTGTTTCAGCGCGTCCACGTCGAAGGTGGCGTAGTCGTCGCCATAGAACCTGTAGCGCCAGGTCACGCGAAACGTGTTGTCGTGCCACGGTTCGAGATCGCCCGTGAAATCGGGGTTGCCGAGGCGCAGCACGAGGTGGCCGTGCTCCAGCGCGACCCGGGCATTGCCCGCCAGTTTGTCCGAGTAGTTTCCCGCGTAATCGGCGAGGGGCAACGGCGGTTTGCTTGTCCGCTCCCGGGTCGCGGCGAACTTCTTGTCCATCGCGGCGCCCCTGGCCTCATCCTTGCGGACTGCCGCCAGCAGCGCGGGTTCGAGGTCGTGCGGTGGCAGATCGAGCATCGCCTGCAGCACGCGTGCGACGATCGCGAACCGCGCCTCGGCGTGATCCATGTTTTCCATCACCACGATCCCGAGATGCGCTTCGGGCACCAGCACGACCGCCGAGGCCATGCCGTCGATGTCGCCGGCGTGCCATACGATCCCGTGACCGTGATCGTCCTGCACGAACAGGCCCATGCCGTAGGTGTAGAACGTTCCGCCGGGCATCCACGCGCGTATTTCGTCGCCGACCCCCGTGCCCGACCGGATCAGCATCTGCGGGGTTTCCATGGCGTCGACGACTTGCCGGTCCAGCACGCGCTTGCCGTCGTACTGGCCGTTGGCCAGCAGCATCTGCATCCAGTGGCTCATGTCATTGACGCTGGACCAGATGCCCCCCACCGCCGCGAACACGTCCATGTTGTGCGGCCAATAGCGGTGGATGACCGCGGGTTTGCCGTCGACCTTGCCGTGGGGCGTGGCGACATTGCTGGCCGCCGCGACGCCGGCCTCGGTGCCGACGGTGCGCGCCATGTCCAGCGGCTGGAACAGCTGCGCGGCAACGTAGTCGTTCCAGCTTTTGCCGGTGATGGCGGGAATGAACCGGCTGGCGGCGAGGTACTGGACGTTGTTGTAGCAGAACGTGGTGCGGAAACCGTATTCGGGTTCCTGCCAACGCATGCGGTGGACGATGCCGTCCGCGTCGCCGGTATACCACGCGGCACCCGGATCGCAGTAACCCGTGCGGTGCGTCAGCAGGTCGCGCAACGTGACATGCTGCGTGACGTACGGACTTTCCAGTTTGAAGTCTTCCAGCTCGTCGGTGACGGGCGTGTTCCAATCGAGCTTGCCGGCGGAAACCAGAGTGCCCAGCGCGGCGACGGTGAATGCCTTGGAATTGGAGCCGATGTCGAACAGGGTGTCCGCATCGACCTTGGCGGGTTTGCCCAGCTCGCGCACGCCGTAGCCGCGCGCCAGCACCACCTTGCCGTCCTCCACGATGGCGAGTCCAAGCCCCGGGACGTGCCAGTCGCGCATCACGTGCTGCACGTAGCCGTCCAGACCCTGCAGTTTGGCGGGCGCCGATTGCGGCGCGGCCGCCCATGCCGCGGGTGCGGCCAGGATCAGCAACAGCGCAAGCCCCGGGTATGCGCGCATCGTATTCCCCTGCACGTGATCGAGGGGCCGCATTGTGACACGGCCGGCGCCCGCATCGGCGCCGGCCCGGTGATGCATTCAGCGCGAGCGGGCGGTGTCGAACGTGTTGTTCGCGCGATTCACGTCGGGCAGCATGCCATCGGGATCGATGACGGCGCTTTTGATCCGTTTGCCGCCGGCGACCGCCACGTCGAATTGCGTGTGCTGCATCCAGGTCGCGACCGGCACGCGCACGTCGGTCGTGCTGCCGTCGTCGAACGACACGCGCAGCATCGCCGGCATCGCGAACTTGTCGAGGTTCGCCACCGTCACCAGCGCGCCCTTGGCCGGATCATTGTCGACGTATTTCACGCCGGTGACCGCGAGATCGAGTTTCCAGTTGTGCTGGAACCAGCCGCGCCAGAACCACGACAGGTCCTCGCCCGCGGCGCTGTCCATGGTGCGGAAGAAATCGGACGGCGAGGGATGCCTGAATGCCCAGTCGTGGACGTATTGCCTGAACGCCGCATCGAATCGCTCGGGGCCGAGGACCTGCTCGCGCAGCAGCGTCAGGCCGTACGCCGCCTTGAAATACGTGATCGGGTGGCGGAACTTCTCGCGGATCGCATCCGCGCGCGTCAGGATCGGCGGCGCGTCCGGCGCATCGAACACCTGCTTGACGATGTCCCTGGCCGGATCACCGGTCAGTGGCGCATATTCGCTGTCCTTCTTCGGCGCGAACTGGCCGTTGTGCGCCTTGCCCCAATCAGCGTGCGCGATCGCATCGACGAAGGTGTTCATGCCCTCGTCCATCCACGCATTGCGGCGTTCGTCGCTGCCGACAATCATCGGGAACCATGAGTGCCCGACTTCGTGGACGGCCAGCAGGAACAGGCTGTAGCCATTCGCCTTCCACCAGTCGAACACGATGCCGGGGTATTCCATGCCGCCGGCGATACCGGCTTCCGCGATCGCGTTGGGCCACGGATAGGCGAAGCCGGTGTACTTCGAGAAAAACTCCACGGTGTACTTCACGTGCTGGGTGGAGTGCTGCCATCCGTCCTTGCCGATGCTTTCGACCGGGTAGGCCGACTGCGCCATCGCGTGCTTGCCGCCCGGCAGGTCGATGCGTGCTCCATCCCACACGTAGGCGGCGGACGCGCCGAACGCGACGTCGCGGGTGTCCTCCATCCTGAAGCGCCATGTCAGGGTGCCGCCCTGTTTCGGACGGCTGGCGGGATCGGTCACTTCGTCGGCCGAACGAATCACCACCGTCTTGCCCGAGTTGCGCGCTTGTTCGTACCGCTGCAGTTCGGCCTGGGTGAGGACGTCCTCGGGGTTCACGAGTTCGCCGGAGCCGACCACGAGCATGTTCGACGGCACGGTGATCGAGTAATCGAAATCGCCGTATTCGAGATAGAACTCGTTGTTGAGGTAGGGAGCCGTGTCCCATCCGCGCAGGTCGTCGTACACGCACAGGCGCGGGTACCACTGCGCGATTTCGAAGATGTCGCCGTTCCGGGTATGAAACCAGTCGGTCCGCCCGCCGAACTGTCCCGGAATCGTGTAATGCCAGGCAATGCGGACCCGCACCTTGCCACCGTTCGCCGCGACGGGCTGGGGCAGGTCCACGCGCATGCGGGTGTCGCTGACGACGTGCGCGGCTTTCACCGCGCCGCGATCGCCGATCACTTCGACCGAGATGATCACGTCCCCGTCGGTGTGCTCGTCGGGTTTCGGCGCCCTGTCACCGGAGAAATTCCCGCGCGCATCGGCGCGGTAGAGGTTCTGATCGAGGTGCAGCCACAGGTAGCCGAGGGGCTGCGGGCTGTTGTTGGTATAGGTGATGGTTTCGATGCCCGTGAGGGTCTTGCCGTGGGGATCGAGCGTTGCGTGGATTTCGTAGTCCGCGCGGTTCTGCCAGTAATCCGGGCCCGGCCGCCCATCTGCGCTGCGATAGCGGTTGACCGGATTCTGGTAATGGAACGGTGCAAACAACGCCTGCGGATCGTACTTCGACGCACCCGGCTGGCTCGCGCCGGTCGTTGCCGCGGAAGATGGCGCAAAGGGGACGATCAGGCACAGTGCGAGTGCGCACAAACAGGCTGTCTTCATGGAATTTCCGTCGGCGATGGGCGAGGGCGCGCGCGGCGGTCGGGGCACGACGCGTCGAACGCCCAAGCATGCCATGCGGGCGCCGCGGGGTCACGATGACCAATGGCCTATTCGAGCGATCGTCCCGATCGTTGCGCCCGGTACCCGTGCGCTGAGTTCCGATGACTTGCAGCGCACGCATCGCAGTGACCATCCATGGTCCGGCTTTTCACCCCGTTCGATCAGGCCTATCGCTAGATGAGCCTGCTCAACCCTTGTGTTTGGCGAGTCGCAACCAGGTGTCGACGACCGTATCCGGATTCAGCGACACCGACTCGATGCCCTGGTCCATCAGCCATTCGGCGAGATCGGCGTGGTCGGACGGGCCTTGCCCGCAGATGCCGACGTACTTGCCCTTGGCACGCGCGGTCTGGATCGCCATGGCCAGGAGTTTCTTGACTGCCGGATTGCGCTCGTCGAACAGCGAGGCGACGATCGAGGAGTCGCGGTCGAGGCCCAGCGTCAATTGGGTCAGGTCGTTCGACCCGATCGAGAAGCCATCGAAGATGTCGAGGAATTCCTCGGCCAGCAGCGCGTTCGAGGGCACCTCGCACATCATGATGACCTTCAGCGCTTCGTTGCCATCGATGCTCTCGCCCTGCTTCAGGCCATTGGCCTGCAGCACGTCGATGACCTTGCGGCCTTCGTCCAGCGTGCGGATGAACGGGATCATCACCCACACGTTGTCGAGGCCCATCGCCTCGCGCACCTTCTTCACCGCCTTGCATTCCAGCCCGAACGCTTCGGCGAAGGAGTCGTCCACGTAGCGCGAGGCGCCGCGGAACCCGATCATCGGGTTTTCCTCGTGCGGTTCGTACTTGCCGCCGCCGAGCAGGTTCGCGTATTCGTTGGACTTGAAGTCCGACATCCGCACGATCACGGTCTTCGGATACACCGAGGCCGCGATCGTCGCGATGCCTTCGGCCAGGCGATCGACGTAGAAATCGACCGGGCCCGCATAGCCCGCGATGCGCTCGTCGATCTTCTTTTTGGTGTCTGCGTCCTGCTGGTCGTATTGCAGCAAGGCCTTCGGATGCACGCCGATATGGCTGGCGATGATCATCTCGAGCCGGGCGAGGCCGATACCCTGGTTCGGCAGCATCCCGAAATCGAACGCACGCTCGGGGTTGGCGACATTCATCATGATCTTGAGCGGCGCGGGTGGCATGTCGCCGAGGTCCGCGGTGATGCGCTCGAACTTCAACTTGCCGTCGTAGATGAAGCCGGTGTCGCCCTCGGCACAGGACACGGTGACTTCGTGGCCGTCCGGGATTTTCTCGAGCGCGTCGCCGGTACCGACCACCGCCGGCACGCCCAGCTCGCGCGCGATGATCGCGGCGTGGCAGGTGCGGCCGCCGCGGTTGGTGACGATCGCCGCGGCCTTCTTCATGATCGGTTCCCAGTCCGGGTCGGTCATGTCGGCGACCAGCACGTCGCCTTCCCTGAACTCGTGCATCCTGTCCAGCGACTTGATCACCCGCGCGGTACCGGCGCCGATCTTCTGGCCGATCGAGCGGCCTTCGGCCAGCACCTTGCCCTTCTCGTTCAACTGGAAGCGTTCGAGCTGGGTCGCGTGCGCGCGCGATTTCACCGTTTCCGGACGCGCCTGCACGATGTAGAGCTTGCCGGTGGCGCCGTCCTTCGCCCACTCGATGTCCATCGGGCGCTTGTAGTGTTCCTCGATGATCAGCGCCTGCTTCGCCAGCGATTCGACGTCGGCATCGCTGATGCAGAACTTGCGGCGAAGTTCGTCCGGCGTCGCTTCGATCCGCACGCGCTCACCGGGCTTGTCGGAGTACACCATGCGCTGCTGCTTGGCGCCGAGGTTGCGGCGCAGCACCGCGTGCTTGCCGGATTTCAGCGTAGGCTTGAACACGTAGAACTCGTCGGGATTCACCGCGCCCTGCACGACCATTTCGCCGAGGCCGTAACTCGCGGTGACGAACACCACGTCGCGGAAACCGGACTCGGTGTCGAGCGTGAACAACACGCCCGACGCACCGATGTCCGACCGCACCATCAACTGCACGCCGGCCGACAGGAACACTTCCTCGTGCTTGAAACCCTGGTGCACGCGGTAGGCGATCGCACGATCGTTGTAGAGCGAGGCGAAGACTTCCTTCACCTTGTGCAGCACGTCCTCGATGCCGGTGACGTTCAGGAAAGTTTCCTGCTGGCCGGCAAAGCTCGCGTCCGGCAGATCCTCGGCCGTGGCGGACGAACGCACCGCGACCGGAACGTCGTTGCCGCCGGCATCCTTGCAGAGCTTCGCGTAGGCGTCGCGGATCGCCTGCTCGAGTTCGTCCGGCAATCGGGTATCGACGATCCAGCCGCGGATTTCCCTGCCGGCCCCACTCAAGGCCGTGACATCCGCGACGTTCAGGGAAGCGAGGCGCTTCTGGATCCTGTCGGCGAGGCCGCTCTTTTCGAGGTATTCACGAAATGCCTCGGCGGTGGTGGCGAACCCGCCCGGCACCGACACGCCCAGCTTGGCAAGGTTGCCGATCATCTCGCCCAGCGAAGCGTTCTTGCCGCCGACCTTGGCGAGGTCGGTCATGCGCAATTGGTCCAGCCACAGGACAAGTTCGGTCACGACAATCTCCATGTGCAGGCTCGCGGCCCGTAAACCGCCTATTTTCGCGGGCATCCGGAGCGGACACAAGCCGCGCCGCGCCACGCGTTCGGCCCGGATACACTCGGCCGATGCTTGGCACCGGGAGAGGGCTTTGAACGGCAACGGTCGCAGGACGGTTTTTTTCGTTTCCGATTCCACTGGTATTACCGCCGAGACCATCGGCAATTCCATCCTCGCGCAGTTCGAAGGCGTGCAATTCGATGGCCATCGCATTGCGTTCGTGGACACCCCGGACAAGGCGCGCGCGGCCGCGCTGCGCATCAAGACCGTGTACGCGCAAAACGCCGAACGTCCGATCGTGGTGAACACCGTGGTCGATCCGCAGCTGTGCGAAATCATTGCGGAGTCGGGCGCGCTGATGGTCGATGTCATGGCGCCGTTCGTGGGTACGCTGGAGCTGGAACTCGGCACCCGTCGTTCCGGCGCGGTCAACCGCGCACACGGGCTGGTCGATTTCAACCAGTACGAGGCGCGCATCAACGCCACCAATTACGCGCTGGCGCACGACGACGGCATCGATGTCGACTACAGCCAGGCTGACGTGGTGCTGGTCGGCGTGTCGCGCGTGGGCAAGACGCCCACCTGCCTCTACATGGCGTTGCACTATGGCGTCAGGGCCGCGAACTACCCGCTGACGGACGAAGACCTCGAGCGCGATTACCTGCCCAGGCGCCTCGAAGGCTGCCGCGACCGCCTGTACGGGCTCACCATCGACCCGATCCGGCTTGCGCAGGTGCGCGAGGCGCGCCGCCCCGGCAGTTCCTATGCCAAGCTCGACCGCTGCACCCACGAACTCGCGGTCGCCGATCGCATCTTCCGCCGCGAGAACATTCCCTCGCTCAACACCACGCATACGTCCATCGAGGAAATCGGCAGCAAGATCATGGCGCACCTCGGGATCGAGAAGCACATGTTCTGATGGTCGGCGTCGCCAGCAAGCTGTCGCCCGATCCGGTGCGCATGGACAGGCGGGTCCGGCGCTTCGAAGTTCGTTGAAACGGCGGATGTCGAAGAATATGATCCGCCACGCATGACGCCGGCAACAGGTGGGCCATTCCCCGGGCGCCGAATTGATGATCGTGCGCTCCGGCTATGCGAAGGGAACAACAGGTGGCGATACCGCGCCAAGGGTTATCCGAGAGGACCGTCGGGGACGGGAGCAGACCGCTCGAGCCATCTTGGCGGGACCTCCATATTTGATTCGAGGTTGAGTGATTTTTTGAAAGCCGATTGACGGTTGCGGTTTTTGCGCCAGATGGCCAAAACCGCAAGGTAAAAATGACCAGGGGGTGGCATATGCGTCAGGATCGCAAACGTTCGCTTGCATTGGCTGTCGCTGCCGCCTTCGTGTTGTACGCACCCGAGATCGCGGCCGCCACACCGTCGCATGGCATGCCGAGCTCGCGTCCCAACAATGCACGCGTGTCAGTGCCCGACTGGATGTATTTTCCGGCGCCGACGACGGTCGCTTTCCTTGGAGGCGGTGAAACGCGGTTATCCCTTTCACGGACTTCGGCCAACGGCGCCAGGTTGTGCACACGCGCAACGTTCGCCGCAGCCCAACCATCTACCGCTACGGAATTCTGCTTCGACGGCGAGGCGGCGCCTTGGCGTGGTCTGCTGGATGCCCCGCCGTGGGTTTCGGCCGCTCCGGCCGATGGTCCGTGGTCCGCCATATCGCCGATGTGGACCGGTGTCGTCGCATTGTCCGCCCCCGCGGCTTCCGCTTTCGCCGCCACCGCAGCGTCGTCGCCAGCCCAACCCGACCCGCGCCCCGACCATCCTCCGGTTCCACCATCTGCGCGGACCGTTGTACGGAATATCTGGGCACCGGTTTCGGCGAGCGCGCCCGGCGGGAGCGGTACCTGGACGCCTACGTCGGCCACCTGGACCGATACCGACGGCGACATTCGCGCAGCTATGTGGCCGCAACCCGGCCTGGCTATTTTCCAGGGTGCGCCCGGCACGGTGATGGTGGACGACAGTGCGGGTGCCATCAGCGTCTCCGGCATGCATTTCGCGGTCGACGGTTACACGTTGACGGGTAGCGCATTGAATCTGATCGACAGACGTGGCGACGTACCCATTGTCGAGGTGGGCGATGGTGACACGGGCGGTGCGGGGTACGAGGCCGTTATCAACAACGTGCTGACCGGCACTGATGGTTTGGTCAAGAATGGAGCGGGCACCCTGGTGCTGACCGGTAATAACACCTATACCGGCGGTACCACGATCAATGCGGGCACCTTACAGCTTGGCAGTTGGACCCGGAGCGGCTCGATTGTCGGCAGTGTGGTCAACAATGGCTCGCTGGTTTTCGATCGTGTCGACGCGGTGATTTACGCGGGCCTGATTTCCGGAGCCGGTTCGTTGACCCAGCGAGGGGCAGGCACGCTCACGTTGACCAGTTCGAACACCTATACCGGCGGTACCACGATCGGCGAGGATAGTGCGTTGGCACTGGTCGGCAGCGGCAGCATTGCCAACTCGGCCAGCCTTGTGATGGACCTCGACAGCAAGCTGGATATTTCCGGCGCCACCAACGGAACGATGGTCAGGGATTTGCAGGGTGGTGGATCAATCGCGCTGGGCGGGAAGGATCTGACCGTAAGCAATGATGCGGACTTGATGTACTGGGGCGTCATCGGCGGTTCGGGTGGACTGATCCTTGCGAGCGGCGGCCTGGAGTTGCTCAGCGCGAATACCTACACCGGTCTTACCACGATCGATCCAGGTGCAGTGCTGCAGCTGGGTAATGTCGGCCCGGGATCGGTTGAGGGCGACATACTGGACAACGGAGCGCTGACGTTCTACTTCGACCATGCCCATCTGACCTACGGAGGCGTGATTTCCGGGACCGGTGCCGTGTCCAAGGTTGGCACAGGCACACTGACATTGACGGGTGCCAATACGTTCACGGGCGGGGTCTTGGTGTCCGGAGATCGGGACAATGGCGGCAAGGTGGCTGTTTCCAGCGATGTCAATCTTGGTTCACCGAGTGGTGAAGTGAATCTCGAAGGTGGATGGCTGGAGGCTACTGCATCATTTACGCTCACCCATCCAATTTACTTGTACGACACTGCCAGCACGGTGCAGGTTGACGCTGGGGCGACGCTCACTGTCGCCAACCCGATCACTGGCGATGAATACCCGTATTACGACACCTACGATGTTCTACTCAAAGTCGGGACGGGTACCTTGGTATTGGCTGGAGATAATACCTATGGGGGTCACACCAGCATTCTCGGAGGCACACTCGCGCTTGCAGGTAGCGGCAGTTTGGCTGCATCCAGTGGTCTGACTGACTACACAACGTTCGACATTTCTGGCACGACAGACGGAGCGATCATCCAAAGTCTGCTTGGTGATGGCGCAATCACATTGGGCGCGGAAACGCTGACGCTGAACAACAACAGCAATTTTGGTGGGGTCATCAGCGGTAGTGGTGGTCTTACCGTGTCCGGCGGTACTACAACACTTTCGGGCACGAACACATACACCGGCCTCACGACGATAAACACCGGCGCAGCGCTGCAGGTGGGCAATCGTTTCAGTGGCTTGGCGGGTTCGATCGTAAGTGATGTTGTGGACAACGGCTCGTTGACGTTCGACCGTTATGCAGATGTGACCTACGCGGGCACAATTTCGGGAACGGGCTCCGTGACCCAGGCAGGCACGGGTGTGCTGACGCTGACGGGTACGAATACTTACAGCGGCGGGACCACGATCAACAGCGGCAGTACGCTGGCGCTTGCGGGCGCCGGTAGTGTCGGAGCGTCAAACGGCGTACGCGTCGACGGCACGTTCGATATTTCCGGAATGGCTACACCCGGGATCCCTGCAATCCATGGCCTGTCAGGTGCCGGCTCTGTGGTCTTGGGCGGACAGACACTGCAACTGCTCAACGCCTCGGGCGATTTCAGTGGGGTCATCAGTGGTAGCGGTGGGCTCATCTTGTCTGGCACCTCCGGTGGCACAGAGACGCTGTCTGGAACGAATACCTACAGCGGCGAAACCACCATCCTCAATGGAACGCTTGCGCTGGTCGGAAATGGCAGCATTGCCGAATCGGCGCGGCTTGCGGTCCACGGGGGTGGCACTTTGGATATCTCCGGGACGAGTAGCGGAGCGACGATCAAGAGTTTTTCGGGTGGCTTGTCGGGTGGCGCAGCCATAGTGCTGGGTGAAAAGAACCTGACGATAAGCGGTGGCGGTGAGATTGCCGGTGTCATCAGTGGTACGGGTGGGCTTGTGGTTTCGGGGGGTACGCTCGCGCTCAGTGGGGCGAGTACATACACCGGCGCAACCACCATTGATGGCGGCGCGACGCTGCAGCTCGGCGATGGAAGCAGCAACGGGTCGATCGTCAGCGACGTGATGGATAACGGAATCCTGATGTTCTACCCGGGTGTAGATAGCTCAATGAGCTATGGCGGCGCCATCTCGGGTGCGGGCGCGGTGGCGTTGAACGGTGGGGGAAAGTTGAGTTTGACTGGCACCAACACATTCGGCGGAGGGGTTACGGTAGAGGGCGGCACGCTTTCGATATCGGAAGATGCGAATCTCGGTGCAGCCGGCACCACACTGGTGCTGGTGGGAGGCAGCACCCAAGTGGGTAGCACCTTGGAGACCACCGGAAGTTTCAGTACTGGCCGCAACGTGGCATTGCAGTCTGGCGGCGTCATCCAAACGGATGGGGGCAGCAACTTCTCTGTCGCGGGTGAGATCAGCGGCGACGGGATATTGACCAAGCAGGGTGCAGGAACGCTTGTGCTTGCCGGTACCAGCACGTGGTCGGGTGGCCTCCAAGTCGAGGGCGGGACCTTGGCTGTCGACGGCTCCATCACCCTGGCGTCTGATCCATTCGTGGTGTCTGACGTAAGCATCTATGGAGGCGTCCTGACCGGTACTGGTGCCGTGCATGCGGACGTATCCAACTTCGCGAAGCTGGCTGTCCATGGTGGCGATCTGACGGTAGACGGCAACTACACCAGCAATGATGCGGGTACCTTGGCGGTGAGTTTGGGCAGCAAGCTTGCGGTGACCGGCACGGCGACGCTCAACGGCGGCACGCTGGAAGTGACGGGCGCCGACAGCGGCTATGTCGCCAACACGCACACCCAGGTGGTCACCGCCGCGGGCGGCGTGACCGGCACGTTCGACAACCTGGTCAAGGACACGGGCGTGGTGTTCACTTCCACGACCATTGGTTATGGTGCGAACGAGGTGTATCTGGACACGACCGGCCTCAACATCACCGTGGCCGCGGCGGCGATGGGCATCGTCGATCCGGCGTCGGCGTCGGCGGCGCGGCGCGTGCAAACCGGGTTCGAAGCCATCGACGCGACGATGGCCTCGGGCGGGACGCCTTCGCCGGACGTGCTGCAGGGCGCCGGTGCGATCCAGCACAGCGCCACACCCGCGGTGGCGCAAGCCACGCTGCAAAGTCTTTCCGGGCAGTTGCACGCCGCCAGTGCGGCGATGCTGTTCAGCGGCATCGACGCGGGCCACCATGCGTTGTCCGGGCACTTCGATGATCTGGCGAGCGGTCGCTCGAAGTCGGGCGTGTGGTACAGCACTCTCGGCTGGGAAGGCGACCTGCAGCGCAGCGGTTATGCGGGGGCGAGTTTTCGCAGCGGCGGCGGCATGGCCGGCGCCGACCTGCGCATCGGCACGCGCGGATGGCTGGGCGTGGCGGCCGGGCAGAGCAGCGGCTACGGTCAACTGGATGAGGCCTGGGATCACGATCGCACCTGGATGAACAGCCTCGCGTTGTATGGCGGGGTGGTGAACGGATCGTGGTATGCGAGTGCGCAGCTCGCGACCGGCTGGTACCGCGAAGACATGCAGCGCCTGCTGCAACTGGGTGCGCTGATGGCGCCGGTGGGCAATGCGTCCACCGGGCGCTACATGGCCGGTGCCTTGGAGGGTGGCCGTCTGTTCCACATCGGCGGCACGCGCATCGTGCCGTTTGCGGACGTGCGCTACCAGAGTCTCGACCTCGGCGGTTTCACCGAGCAGGGCGGCCTGGGTTACGGGCTCAAGGCCGAGGCGCGAACGGTCGGTCGTTGGCAGACGGGCGTGGGTATTCGTGCCGAACGCGGCTGGCAACTGGCCAACGGCATGCAGATGGCATTTGATGGCAGTGCCGGCTGGCAGCACACGTTGCGTCAACGCGGCGATGTGTTCAACGCGAGCTTCACCGGCTTCAACGACTGGCTGCCGGTGGAAGGCATTGGCTTGTCGCGCAACACGACGACATGGCGAGCCGGCGTGTCGTTGTGGCCGACGTCAAACTTCGGACTGCGGCTTGGCTACATGCGCCAGCAGGATCGGCAGGAACGTGCCGGCAGCGCGATGCTGCAGGGGACAGTCACCTTCTGAGTCGAATGATCGCCGTCGTTCGCCGTGCCGATGCCGTGCATTGCTGTCTTGATGCATGTCCAGCCGATGACGGAAGTGCGACGCTTGACACTGCCTTCACGACGATTCGGGGTACGCTATCGTCACGGCAATGCACAGGTTGCTCGTACTCAGGACTTTGCAGGTTGAGCCGGTCGGTTGACAACCGGATGCCTGCATCGTGAAAACAGGAAAAGTCACAACAACAGGGGGTCGCACGTGAACCACAGCCGTAAACGCGCAATCGTACTGGCCGTCGCATCGGCGATCATCGCGACCGCGCCCATTTACCTGACTGCCTGTGGTGGAGGCGGTGGCGGTGGCGGTGGCGACAGCATGGTTCGTCCCAGCCCGCCGCCGCCGAGTCCACCACCTCCGCCTTCGCCGCCGCCACCTCCGCCCCCACCCGGGATGACGTATGACCCTGCATACAATCATCTGATTCCAACCGGTGCACTCACGGCGCAAGACGAAGGTTTCACGGGGCAGGGCATCAAGGTGGGCATCCTCGATTCCGGCGTTGATCCGACGACGCCGCCGATGGATGGGCGGATCGCATGGTTCAAGAGTTATCTGGCCGGCGGGTCGCAATCGCCCAACGATGTGTCTGGGCACGGCACCGTCGTCGCCGACATTCTGGGTGGATCGGCAGCCGGCATCTTGCCGGCGGACGACAACAAGACTTTCCCGGGCGGCGTCGCGCCCGACGCGGGCCTGTATTTCGAACAGGCTTGCGACATCGGACTGAATTGCACGGTCACCAGCACCAATTTCAGCGACTTCGTCGCGCAGGGCGTCCGGGTCATCAATGGCTCGTTCGGTACCGGAAACGCGCTGGATGATCCGCCCAACGTCGCCGCCACCACGTCGATTTACCAGCCCGCCATCGATGCAGGCATCCTGTTGGTGTGGGCGGCCGGCAGCAGCGGTGCGTCACAACCCTGGGTCCAGGCCGGCCTGCCGCACTGGATTCCCGATTTCCAACCGTCGTGGCTCGCGGTGGTCAGCATGGGCATCGACAGCGACGGCAACCCTGCCGGGCTTTACAACGGTTCGGATGCGCCCTCCAATTCCTGCGGTATTGCCAAGGATTGGTGCCTGGCGGCATCCGGTGAAGTGCAATTTCCAGCCGCCGGCATATTCCCGAGCGGTTCCGCCCACGGCTCGTCGGCGTCGGCGGCCATAGTCACTGGCGTCGCCGCACAGGTGTTGCAGGCCTTTCCATGGATGACTGCCGCGAACCTCAGCGACACCATCCTCACCACGGCGACTCCGTACGACGACGGCAGTCACACGACTCCGAATCCCACCTATGGCTGGGGCATGGTCAATGCCGCCAAGGCGGTTCATGGGCCGGCGCAGTTCGCGTTTCCGCAATTCGGTCCTTTCAAGGCCACCGTACCCGCAGGCACGACGGCCACGTTCTCCAACGACATTTCCGGACCGGGCGGGCTGGAGTTGGCGGGAGCGGGGACGCTGGTCCTGACCGGCGACAATTCATACGAAGGAGGCACCACCGTCAGCGGAGGTATCTTGCAGGCGAGTCGGCCGCTGCCGGGGGACGTTGCAGTCCATGGCGGTGTGTTGGATGCGGTGGCGGGTGTCGCTGGCGATCTTTCCAGCGCAGGCAAGGTGGCCGTCCATGGCGGCGATACGACAGTGGGTGGCAATTACACCCAATCATCCACCGGTACCTTGGCGGTGAGTTTGGGCAGCAAGCTTGCGGTGACCGGCACGGCGACGCTCAACGGCGGCACGCTGGAAGTGACGGGCGCCGACAGCGGCTATGTCGCCAACACGCACACCCAGGTGGTCACCGCCGCGGGCGGCGTGACCGGCACGTTCGACAACCTGGTCAAGGACACGGGCGTGGTGTTCACTTCCACGACCATTGGTTATGGTGCGAACGAGGTGTATCTGGACACGACCGGCCTCAACATCACCGTGGCCGCGGCGGCGATGGGCATCGTCGATCCGGCGTCGGCGTCGGCGGCGCGGCGCGTGCAAACCGGGTTCGAAGCCATCGACGCGACGATGGCCTCGGGCGGGACGCCTTCGCCGGACGTGCTGCAGGGCGCCGGTGCGATCCAGCACAGCGCCACACCCGCGGTGGCGCAAGCCACGCTGCAAAGTCTTTCCGGGCAGTTGCACGCCGCCAGTGCGGCGATGCTGTTCAGCGGCATCGACGCGGGCCACCATGCGTTGTCCGGGCACTTCGATGATCTGGCGAGCGGTCGCTCGAAGTCGGGCGTGTGGTACAGCACTCTCGGCTGGGAAGGCGACCTGCAGCGCAGCGGTTATGCGGGGGCGAGTTTTCGCAGCGGCGGCGGCATGGCCGGCGCCGACCTGCGCATCGGCACGCGCGGATGGCTGGGCGTGGCGGCCGGGCAGAGCAGCGGCTACGGTCAACTGGATGAGGCCTGGGATCACGATCGCACCTGGATGAACAGCCTCGCGTTGTATGGCGGGGTGGTGAACGGATCGTGGTATGCGAGTGCGCAGCTCGCGACCGGCTGGTACCGCGAAGACATGCAGCGCCTGCTGCAACTGGGTGCGCTGATGGCGCCGGTGGGCAATGCGTCCACCGGGCGCTACATGGCCGGTGCCTTGGAGGGTGGCCGTCTGTTCCACATCGGCGGCACGCGCATCGTGCCGTTTGCGGACGTGCGCTACCAGAGTCTCGACCTCGGCGGTTTCACCGAGCAGGGCGGCCTGGGTTACGGGCTCAAGGCCGAGGCGCGAACGGTCGGTCGTTGGCAGACGGGCGTGGGTATTCGTGCCGAACGCGGCTGGCAACTGGCCAACGGCATGCAGATGGCATTTGATGGCAGTGCCGGCTGGCAGCACACGTTGCGTCAACGCGGCGATGTGTTCAACGCGAGCTTCACCGGCTTCAACGACTGGCTGCCGGTGGAAGGCATTGGCTTGTCGCGCAACACGACGACATGGCGAGCCGGCGTGTCGTTGTGGCCGACGTCAAACTTCGGACTGCGGCTTGGCTACATGCGCCAGCAGGATCGGCAGGAACGTGCCGGCAGCGCGATGCTGCAGGGGACAGTGACGTTCTGATCGGTGGTTCCTGGGACCTGGACGGCGGCCCGCAAGCGGCTGCCGTCAAGGCTACGGCGTCTCGCGCACGGGCAATGGCACGTTGCAGATGTCGATCTTGCCGGCCTTGTGGAGATACCACGCGTCGCTGCGATTGCGGCGTGATTCCACCAGGGCGGTGAACGTCGGCGTGTCGGTCCGCAGCACTTCGAGGTGCATGCGTTCGGCGGGCGGCAGATCGGACGCGAGGCGCACGCGCAGGATCTTCGTCTGGTGCGCGGAATTCTTGTAGAAGCCCATCGGTCCGTTGCCCCGCGGCAGGTCGGAAAGGTATTGCATGCCCTGCACCACCCGCCCGATCAGTGCGATGTTGCGGTCGAGCTGGCGCGGTGCCTGTCCGATCACGGCATAGAGTTCGGTGCCGGGGCCCGAATCGGGCGTATTGTCGCGCCCGGCTCCGACCATGCCGTAGCAGTGCACCAGCCAGGTCTTGCCGGTTTTCGGATCGCGTCCGACCGGGAATCCGTTGCTGAAGCCGACTTCCGGCGCGTACACGTCGCCATCCGGCAACTGCGCGAAGGGCAAATCGGAAGAAGTGTCGCGTTCGAATTCCGGCGCGATGGTGGCCTTGGCCTTGCCGAGCGGGCGCAGTGGCTGCGCGGGATGTTCCGCCTCGGCTGCGGGATCGCCCCACTGTGTCACGAATCCGTCCTGCACGCGCAGGATCGCGAGGCCATCCCAGTAATGTTGGTGCGCGAGCACGCGGATGTTTTGCGCATGCAGCGGCGCGTACGCCGAAGCGAGTTCGATCACCACGCGGCCTGCCGGCAAGTCCATGTACAGCGTGTCGTTCGGATCCAGCGCACGCCAGTCGGCAGGTTTGGATGCCTCCAGCACCTGTTGCATCGTTGGCGCCGGTTTGGCGGCAGGCGCGGCGGCGCGTGACGCAGCGGTGACCAGAAGGGTTGCCGTGATGGCAGCCAGCGTGCAATGGATTTTCATGGTGACGTCGCCATGGTCGGAAGCGTTGGATGTCGATCAAGGACTTTTGACACGGATGGACGCGGATCAAAACAGGCTTTCATCCACGTGATCCCTGTCAGGGCTGCGACTTGGCTGCCGCGGGTTCGCGGTTGAATACGTCCGCACCGAACGCACGCAGTCCTTGCTGCCCCGCGTAGCCGAGATACGGCAGGCCGAACCAGTCTTCGATGCTGCGCAGCAGGCTGTAGTGGTTGTATGGCGCGTTGGATATGCTGCCGGGTTTCACGAATGGCGAAATCACCACTGCGCCGATGCGTCCGCCGCCGGGACCGAATTTGCCGGGTGGCGGCGCGCCCGCGGGCCGGGTCTCGCCGCAGCAAGCCGCGCCATCGGTGCCTTCGTCGAACGTGATGACGAGCAGGCCGTCCTGCCTGAAGGCCGGTGAGGCAAGGATTTGCGGCACCCATTCGCGCAGGAATTTGTCCGCCGATACCAGTCCGCCCGGTTCGCCGTTCTTGCACGGGGCGTCGTGGCCGTCGTGACAGAGATCGGGCGTGATGAAGGAAAAGTTCGGCGTGGTTCCGATGGATTGCAGATCTGCCGGAAGCTTGTCGAGGTTCACGACGTGTGCGGCGCAGTGGACCTGATCGTCGATGATGGAATGGAAATACACGAATGGATTGTGCTTGTCTGCGTACTGGTCGGTTGCGGTCGCCGAGTTGGTGTCGTCCACCTCGCCGATCGCGACGTGTCCGCACGCCGAGGCTTCGCGTGTCGGGTCGGCTCCCATGCTTTCCATGTAACCCTTCCACGTATAACCCGCGTCCTGCAGCTGGTCGACCAGCGTCTTCACGTCGGCGGGGTAGACGCAACCGGTGCCGCGAACCTGGCCGTTCGCATCGAAGCCGGGCGCGCTGCGCCGGAATTCGCTGAACACGCGGCAATCTTCCTGGGTCTCGGGATTGGGCGCCTGCCCGCTGATCATCGCGAGGTAATTGTCGAGGCTGTAATGCCCAGTCCCGAAATACTGCGTCAGCAGCGCGCCCTGCTTCGGGAGTTCGTGAGCGAGATACGGCGCGGGCGAGTGTTCGCCGAAGGTAACCTGGAAGGGTTCGTTCTCCAGCACGATCACGAACACGTGTCGAGGCGCATGCGCGGGTCCCGCCGACTTCACGGGCGTCGCGGGGCTGCAGCCCGCCAGCGCGGCACCCAGCAACAGGCCCGCGAACATTTGCATCGAATGGCGCAACGAAATCATGACGCGGCAAGCTCCCCACGCGAGGCATCGCGAAGGGCGCACGATAGCACTTGCGGTGCAGTTTGCGGCGTCAGTCCGTCACGCGGACCCGCGAGTCGATGATCCGTTCGATCGCCACCTGCAGGTACCGACGCGCGTAGTGCGGCCGGTGCCGTTCGAAGATAAGCCGCGCATGGGTGACGTGGTGGTCATGCGGCGCAAACAGGAACAGGAACGCGCCACCCTTGCGTGCGAGTTCCGCGTCGTCCTCGAGGAACCCCGCCTCGGTGCCGGCGAACTCGACGACATGGGCCTGCGCGCGCTCCAGCCAGTTGGCTTCGCGGTGCGCCTCGAGCTGGTTGATCACGAAATCGCCCGATGCGGCACGCACGTCATCGGCGTCGACCCCGGACTCGGTGAAGGCATGCTGGGCGGCTTCGGCATCTTCGAGGCAGGCATAGCCCGCGACGATGTAGTGCTTGGGATAGAAGGTACCGAAGGACGTGTCACCTTCCTTGAAGAAAGCCCAGTGCCTGATCATGGCCATCACCCCGCGCAGTGGTGCCCGCGACGGCCAGGCGGTGCGGTTTCCCTTCCGGGCCGCACGGCGTCACTACCGGCAAGCGTGCGCCTCTGGATGCAAAGAAAGCGTAGCGGCCGCGTGACGATCGGATGAAGCCGGGCGCGCCGAGGCCCGCCGGCGGGGGCTGCATGAAAGCGCGGAAGCGCTGCGACCGATCGCGAATTCAGCGCACCGGCGCGCCCGCGCCTGCGCCCTGGTCTGCATCCAGCAAAAACAGATCGTTGCCGCCGGTCCCGGCTGAAAGGATCATGCCTTCGCTGATCCCGAAACGCATCTTGCGTGGGGCGAGGTTGGCAATGAATACCACGTTGCGCCCAACCAGTTTCGAGGGTTCCGCGTAGGCGGCCTTGATGCCGGAAAAAATCTGCCGCTTTCCGAGTTCGCCGGCATCCAGTTCGAAGCGCAGCAACTTGTCGGAACCTTCCACCGCCTCACAGACCAGGACCCTGCCGATGCGGAGGTCGAGCCTGGCGAAATCCTCGATGGAGATGGTTTCCGGACTGGCATTCGCCACGGGTGCGGTTTTCCCGGACCCTGCCGCGTCACGCGCAGGGCTGGAACGGGACGGATTCGAATTCGCCTGCAGCGACTCTTTCGAAGCTTCGATCATGGCTTCTATGCTCTTCGGATCGATACGTGTGATGAGTGCCCTGAATGGCTTGATGGCGTGGCCGAGCAGTGGCCGGGACGCGGCCTGGAAGGCGGTGGGCGTGTCGTCCAGGAATGCGAACGCACGCGCGGCGGTAGCCGGCACCGCGGGCGCCAGCCAGATCGTCAGCAACCGGAAATAGTTGAGGGCCAGCGTCAGCACGACATGCAACTCGTCGCGCTTCGACTCGTCCTTGGCCATTACCCATGGCGCGTGGTCCGCGACATAGGCGTTGGCTTCGTCCGCGACTTCGATGATCAGCCGCATCGCGGCGGCGTAGTCGCGCAGTTCGTACAGCGCGGCGCACGCTTCCAGCTTGGCGGCGGCTGCCTCGTAGCGGCCAAGCACCGTTTCCGGGAGCGTATCGGCGAGCTTGCCGTGGAAATGTTTGTGCACGAAGCCGGCGCAGCGGCTGGCGATGTTCGCCCACTTGCCGACCAGGTGCGAATTGACGCGCTCCTCGAACGCCTTCAGGTCGAGATCGATGTCGGCCAGTGTCGGCCCGAGCATCGAGGCGAGATAGTAGCGCAGGTAATCCGCATCGAGGTGTTCGAGATAGGTGCGGGCGTTCACGAAGGTGCCGCGCGACTTTGACATCTTGGCCCCGTCCACGGTCAGGAAGCCGTGCACGTTCACCGCGGTCGGCATCCGCAGCCCCGCGCCATGCAGCATCGCCGGCCAGAACAGCGTGTGGAAGTAGATGATGTCCTTGCCGATGAAGTGCACCATTTCGGTGTCGCTGCCGGCGTCGAGGAACCGGTCGAAATCGGCGGCCGTCAAGCCGGGTTTGCGGCCGCTGTCGCACAGTTCCTTGAACGCGGCCAGGTAGCCCACCGGCGCATCCACCCACACGTAGAAATACTTGCCGGGCTGGCCGGGGATCTCGAAACCGAAATACGGTGCGTCGCGCGACACGTCCCAACTGCGCAGGCCGTCGGCAAACCATTCCTTCAGCTTGTTGACGACTTCGGATTGCAGGCCGCCAGCGGCGCGGCGCTCTTCCAGCCACGTCTTCAGCAGGTCTTCGAAGTCCGCCAGTTTCACGAAAAAGTGCAGCGATTCCCTTTCGACCGGTTTCGCACCGGAGACCACCGAATACGGATCGATCAGGTCGATCGGGTTGTAGGTGCTGCCGCACACTTCGCAGGCGTCGCCGTACTGGTCCTTCGAATGGCAGACCGGGCACTCGCCCTTGATGAAGCGGTCGGGCAGGAACATCTGCCGTTCGGGATCGAACAGTTGCTTGACCGGTTTCGATTCGACGTGGCCGTTCGCTTCGAGCGCGTGCCAGATGCGGTAGGTCAGTTCGCGATTGGCGGCGCTGTGGGTCGTGGAGTAATGGTCGTAGGCGACGCCGAAGTCGCGCAGGTCCGCGGTGTGTTCCTTCCACACGCCCTCGATCAGCGCTTCCGGCGTGATGCCTTCCTTCTCCGCGCGCAGCATGATCGAGGTACCGTGCGCATCATCGGCGCAGACGTAATGCACGGTGTGCCCGGCCATCCGCATCGCGCGCACCCAGATGTCCGACTGCGTGTGTTCCACCATGTGGCCGAGGTGGATGCGGCCGTTGGCGTAGGGCAGGGCGCTGCTGACGAGGATTTCGCGGGGCATTGCGGCGTTTGGCGATGGCAAGGCAATCGCGGATTATCGCATGGCGCCGCTCGACGCTTCCTTCGGCAGGTAGATTGGGCTGAGCGGGCTTCATCCGCGAAGCCCAACGTTCCCGGACGCGCCGCGATATTGGGTTTCCGCGGATGAGGCTGGCGTCGGCCCAACCTGCGAAGTGCGTTCCCGCTCGGCTCAGGCGCCCGTCTCCAGCCCTGCCATCCCCAGCGTGCTGTAGCCGGCATCCACGTACACGACTTCGCCGGTGATGCCGGCGGCGAGGTCCGAGCACAGGAATGCGGCGGCGTTGCCGACATCGTCGATCGTGACGCTGCGGCGCAACGGTGCCACGTGGGCGACATGGTCGATCATCTTGCGCAAGCCGGCGACACCGGAGGCGGCGAGGGTCCGGATCGGTCCGGCCGAGATCGCGTTGACGCGGGTGCCTTCGGGGCCGAGGTTCAGCGCGAGGTAACGGACGTTGGCTTCGAGGCTGGCCTTGGCGAGGCCCATCACGTTGTACGACGCCAGTGCACGTTCGGAACCGAGATAGGTGAGCGTGAGGATGGCGCCGTTGCGGTCCTTCATCATCGGGCGCGCGGCCTTGGCCAGCGCCGCGAGGCTGTAGCTGGAAATATCGTGGGCGATCTTGAAGTTCTCGCGGGTCAAACCGTCGAGGAACTCCCCCGTCAGTGCCTCGCGCGGGGCAAAACCAATGGAGTGGATCAAGATATCCAGTCCATTCCAACGCTTGCCGAGACTTTCGAACAGCGTTTCGATGTCGCTGTCGCGGCCGACGTCGCACGGCAGCACGATGTCGGAACCGAGTTGCGTGGCGGCTTCGTCCACGCGGCTGCGGAGTTTTTCGTCAACGTACGTGAAGGCGAGCTCGGCGCCTTCCCGGTGCAGGGCTTGCGCGATGCCCCACGCGATCGAGCGATTGCTAAGGACGCCGGTGACCAGTGCACGCTTGCCTTCGAGGAAACCCATGTCGACTGTGCTCCGAATCGGAATCTGCGAAGTCGCCCATTGTAAGCGGCTTTCAGGACCCGCCAAGCGAGCAGCTGGGCCGGGCCGGCTTCATGGGCGAAGCCGCAACGACATGCGGCGAAGTCGCGGGGCTTCACTCGAAGAGTCCGTGTGAGGCCGGATCTATCCTTGCACGCGCAGCATCTCGCCCGGCTGCAGGGTGTCGTCGCTCAAGTCGTTCCAGCGCTTCAGGTCGGCCACGCTCACGTGGTACCGGTGGGCGATCGACCACAGCGTTTCGCCCTTGCGAACGCGATGGCGCCTGGCCTGCGGCGAAGAGGCGGAAGGCGTCGGGATGGGCGTGTCTTCACTCGCTCGCGCCGATTCGCCCGGCAACGGCAACCGATCGCCGGGATCGGCGTTCGGTTCGTGGGTATCGACCTGCGCGACCGGCTCGGATCCACTGACCGCCAGTGCGGCAGCAAGCGATTGCGCAGCGTCGGCGGGCAGCAGCAATGTGCGCGGACTGCTGTCCGGAACGCGTTCGCCGCGGTAGCCGGGGTTCAGCCTGCGCAGCACCGATTCGGAAATCTCCGCCATCTCCGCGGCGCTGCGCAGGTGCGTGTCGGCCGGTACTTCGATGGCCTGCAATTCGTCCGCCGGCGAGGGCCGCGGCAATTCGACGTGGAAACGATCCGGATCGCGCAGGATGCAACTCAAGGCCATCAGCCGTGCAAGGTGGGTGCGCGTGGTGTGGCTGACCGGGATGTCGGGAATCGCGTCATCGGCCGCATCGGGATGACTGCGCAGCGCATTCACCACCGCATGCGGGCCCGCGTTGTATGCCATGTCCACCAGTCGCCAGTCGCCGAATTGCCTGTCGAGCCTCTTCAGCATCCTGATGGCGGCGCGGGTGGACGCGACGGGATCGCGCAGGCCGTCGTAGTCGCGGTTGACGACCAGCCCATGTCGGCGTCCCGTGTTCGGCATCATCTGCCACATGCCGCCCGGATCGCCGCGATGGCTCGGCTCCGCCGGTCGATACGAGCTTTCCAGCATCGGCAGCATCGCGAATTCACCCGGGATGCCGGCAGCCCGCAACTGCTTCTGCACGTACATCATCAATGGCAGCGCGTCCTTGAGGCGTTGCTCGAAGCGCGCGGGCGAGCGGGTGTACATGGCGGCGTTCGCACGGATCAAAGGCGAATCCGCGCAATCGTGCATCGTGAAACTGGCGGTCAGGCTGGTCCAGGGTTCGCCCGGCGCCAGGCCGTGGGCGATGGGAGCCAGCGTGGTGGGCGGCGGTTCGGGATGGGCGATCACCACCGCGGGTTTCGGCGGCGGCTTGACGGGTTCGGCGGCGCAGGCCGCGAGTATTGCGCAGACGGCAAGCGTCAGAAGGCGGGTGCCTGCGCGCGCGGTGCTCATGCTGGGAAGTTGTCCTTGGCCAGCCTGAGCGCGGCGAACCGCTCGACGCGTCGCGCCGAGGGCTTGGCTCCCTGCGGCCATGGAATCCGCTCATCCGCGATGGCGTCGACGCGCAGGAACGGGTTGGCGGCGCGTTCGTCGGCCAGGCGGGCCGGCAGCGTGGGCTCCCCCCGCGCGCGCCGGGCACGGGCGTCTTCCGTGCGCGATTTCAATGCGGGGTTGTCGGGTTCCAGCGTTGCCGCGAAATCGGCATTTGCGAGGGTGTATTCGTGGCCGCAGCACACCTGGGTGTCTGCAGGCAATTCGGCCAGGCGGTCCAGCGAGGCGAGCATCTGTTCCGGCGTGCCCTCGAACATCCGGCCGCAGCCGAGGCTGAAAAGGGTGTCGCCGCAGAACAGCAGCCCCTCGCCGTGGTAGGCGATGTGGCTGCGGGTGTGCCCGTGTACCTCGATCACCTCGAAACGACTGGCGGGTGCGGGTATCTCGATCAGGTCGCCGTCGCCGACCCGGGTCGCCGGGAGGCGGATCCGGTCGTCGACCGGCGCGTAGACGATGGCGTCCGGGTATACGGCTTTCAGGTCTGCCGTGCCGCCGATGTGGTCGCCGTGATGGTGGGTGAGAAGGATTGCCGAGAGCGAACGGCCCTCCTCGGCCAGCGCGTGCAGTACCGGGTCCGCCTCGCCCGGATCGACCACCAGCGCGCGACCGCTCGCTGCGTCGGCGAGCATCCAGATGTAGTTGTCGCGAAGCGCGGGCAGGGCGCGGAGGGAAGCCATCCGGAAGTATCTGTCCAAAAAGAGGCAACCCTAACAGTCGGCCATGGGCAACTTCGTTAGCTGGACGTTAAGGCCGGAGCGTTGCTTATCGTTCGCTCATGAATCCGTCACAATGGTCACAATTGGTTCGTGATGCATCACCACAGGTTCCAAGTGCAACCTACGATGTCCAAACGCCCATTCGACAAGGACGGCCCCGCGATCGATGCGATCGGGGCCGATGCGATGGCCGTCTGCGAGGCGCGGTTGGGGCGGGTGGCGGGTACCCACGGGCTGGTCCTGGACGGCAGGTCGATGCCGATGCCTTCGATATCCGGGGTAGGCTGCTGGACCACGCTGGGGCCGGGTTGCGGCGACGGGCGCTGGCGCGGTTCGCTGGACGCGGCGGTCGATGCGCTGCCGTTCGGGGACGAGGCGTTCTGTGCCGTGCTGGTGCGTTTCACGCAGGAGACCGGCATCGAGCCGGCAACCGCTGCCCGCGAATTCGCCCGTGTGCTCGCGCCCCACGGTGTGCTGCTTGTCGCGGACTTTCATCCCCGTTCGCTGTGGCACGCCGGTACGGCCCCCGGTCGCTGGGAACGGGCCTTGCGTGCGGCAGGCCTGAAGGTATCGCGAACCGTCCGCTGCGGCGCACCGTGGCCGCGGGTGCGCGGTGCGGCGGGGGTGCCGCACTGGCTGGTGCGCGGGATGGGCGGGGCCTGGGTCATCGAGGCGCAGCGGCATACGCTGGCTGCCATTCCCTTGCGCAAGGCCCCGTCGCGGCGGGTGGTCGAGCGCAAACCCGTACTGCCCGGCGCCCATCGCAAGTCGTTGGGGCGCCAGTGCGCATGAGCGGCAGCGATGCGGTCGAAATCTTCACCGATGGCGCATGCCTGGGGAATCCGGGCCCGGGCGGCTGGGCCGCGCTGCTGCGCTGGCGCGGCAAGGAAAAACTGCTGGCCGGCGGCGAGGCCCTGACCACCAACAACCGGATGGAATTGATGGCGGCGATCATGGCGCTCGAATCCCTGAAGCGCAATTGCGAAGTGCGGCTGACCACCGACTCGCAATACGTACGGCAGGGCATCGAGCGGTGGATCGCGACGTGGCGAGCGAACGGCTGGCGCACCGCGGGCAAGCAGCCCGTCAAGAACCAGGATCTCTGGCTGCGCCTCGCGACGGCGTGCGAGCGCCATCGGGTAAGCTGGGCCTGGGTGCGCGGGCACTCGGGCCATCCGGAAAACGAGCGCGTGGACCAGGCCGCCCGCGCCGAAGCCGAACGCATGAGGATCACGCCGTGACGCGCAAGGTGGTGCTGGATACCGAAACGACGGGCCTCGAAGTCGAGCTCGGCCATCGCGTGATCGAGATCGGCTGCGTGGAACTGGTCGATCGCCGCCCCAGCGGGCGGAAGTTCCACTGCTATTTGAACCCCGAACGCGCGATCGACGCCGGTGCGGTGGCCGTGCATGGCATCACCGACGATTTCCTGCGCGACAAGCCGAAGTTTGCCGAGGTCGCGGCCGATTTCGTGGCCTTCATTTCCGGCGCGGAATTGCTGATCCACAACGCGGCCTTCGATACCTCGTTCCTGGATGACGAACTGAAGCGCGCGGGCGCCGCGTTCGGCTGCGTCGCCGATCACGCCGCGGTGGTCGACACGCTGGCGTTGGCACGGCAGAAGTATCCGGGCCAGAAGAACACGCTGGATGCGCTGTGCAAGCGGCTCGGCGTGGACAACAGCCACCGCGAGGTGCACGGTGCGCTGCTGGACGCGCACCTGCTCGCCGACGTATGGGTGGCCATGACGGCCGGACAGGGTGCATTGGCGCTGGGCGGCGAGGAAGCATCGACGACGGCCGCCGTTGCGGCGGCAGGGCCGCCCGGACTGGCTTTGACGACGCGTCCGCGCGTCCTGCATGCCACGGCACGGGAGACCATGGCCCACGATGCGCGGCTCGACGCGCTGGACAAGGCCAGCGGCGGCAGCTTGTGGCGACGCGAAACGGTCGAGCCCGTGGCCGAGCCGGCCTGAGCCACACTCCAACTCGTCAACCCACCCGCACGAGCACGATGCTGATGTTGTCGCGGCCCCCCGCATCCAGCGCTGCCAGCAGCAGGTGGTCGACGCATTCCTGGGCGGCGAGGTCGGTGCGCGCCAGCACCGCGGCGATGCGGGCCTCGGGCAATTCTTCGCTCAAGCCGTCGCTGCACAACAGGAATTGGGTGCCTCGTTCCAGCACGCCCCCATGGGGCCTGGCGCACAATTCCGGCGGCGGGGTGATGCCGAGCGCCTGCGTGGCGCGATTGCGCCTGGGCGGCCGCATGCCGGACTCCGGATCGGCGTCGGCCGCGCCGGGGGTCGCGTCCGGGTCCTGGTGACACAGTCGCTGCAAGGCGCCGGAGCGCCACAGGTAAATCCGGGTGTCGCCGATGCAGGCGGTGGCGTACTGGTCACGCTCGAGCTTCAGCAAGGCGAGGGCGGCGCCCGTGGGGGCGTTGCCGGCCGCGCGCCGTGCAAGCTCCGCGATCCTGCCGCCCGTGCCGCGGACGGCGGTTTCGAGGTCGCCACCGGTGCGGGCGGCTTCCACCAGCGCGTCGCGTGCGAGCGCGGCGGCCACTTCGCCACGCCCGTAGCCGCCCATCCCGTCGACCACGAGAAACAGGCCGAGATCCGCGTCGGCCCAGTAGGTGTCCTCGTTCAATTCGCGGCGCAGGCCGGTATGGCTGGCATGTCCGACTTCGATCATGACCTCGATGCGTCCTTGTGCCGGCCGGCGGCGCCGGGAGCGCGCGGGCCGCGTGCGGTCAAGCGCTGGTTCCGCCGGATTCCAGCCGCGAGGAGAACACCTTCAGTTCGCGCATGATCCGCAGGACGTGGCGGTGCAGATCCTCGACGTCCGGCGCGGTGGCCCCGCGCGTCTCGTGGTAGACGAGCGCGATCCACAAGGCGAGGCCGCGCATGCGCACCTGCACGTTGTCCGAGCGCGCGCGGTCGTAGCCGATGTCGAGGCCGCTTTGCGTCACGCCACCTTCGATCTGGATGCCGTACTGCGACGGATCGGGGCACTGTGCGACGTTGTCGCATTCGCGGCCGATCAGGTCCGCCAGTTGCTCGCGGTAGGAGCGCGGCAATTCCAGGCTGCGATGCTCGATCTCGCCGAGTTGGCGGCGAAGGCGCGCATGGCGGCCCATGGCGGTGACGCGTGTGACAAGCCGCCGGAGGTAGTTGTCCCCGGATTTCTGGTGTTGCGAGGTCAAAGACAGATTCCTCACGCGGCTGCGCCGTTGCCCCTGTGCACGATGATTGTGCCTTGATCGGGGTCCGGCCACAAATCCCCGAGCCGCTGGCCCACCCGGACGATCGATTCGGGCCGGAGCGCCGGATCGAGTCGCCCGGAAGGCGTCAGGATGATCACCGTGGAGCCCATTTCGAAGCGCGCCATTTCCGCGCCCCGCGCCAGCCGCACGCCCCAGCCCCGCCATTCGCGGCGCACCACGTGCCGCGCGTACGGCGGCACCACCGGTCCGCCCCAGACGGTGGTGATGCCGGAAACCAGGATCGCGCCCACCATGGCCACCACGAACGGCCCGCGTGGGCTTTCGAAATGGCAGACCAGCCGCTCGTTGCGCGCGAACAGGTTCGGGATGTCGGCGACAGGATGGGGCGCAACGCTGAACAGGCGCCCCGGCACGTGCACGGTTTCGACGAGCTCGCCGTCCAGCGGCATGTGCACCCGGTGGTAATCGCTCGGCGAGAGATAGACGGTGGCGAACGCGCCGTCCTGATACCGCGCGGCGGCTTCCGGATCGGCCAGCAACCCCGCGACCGTGTAATGGCGGCCCTTGGCCTGCAGGATGCGCCCGGCGTCCACCCGCCCGATCTGGCTGATCCGCCCGTCCGCGGGGCTGACGATGGTGCCGGCGTCGCCTTCGGAGCGCCGCGCCCCGACCCGCAGGCCGCGCGTGAAAAAGTCATTGAAGCTCAGGAATGCATAGGGATCGGGTTGCGCGGCTTCGCGCATGTCGACCCGGTAGGCGCGCACCACGCGACCGATCAGGAAATTCTTCCAGGGACGCCAGGTCCAGCGGGTGGCCGCGCGCACGATGCGGCTGAGGGTTTTCTGCGGCGCGAGGTGTTGAAGCATGATCGAGAAGCGCATCGGGCAAGTTTAGCCGCAGAGCCACGTCTATACTGCCCGCTTTGCACGCGCCGCCATGACGAACGAACTGCAGACCATCGTGGATCTGATCCGCTTCGCGGCCAGCCGCTTCAACGCGGCCGGGCTGACGTTCGGGCACAGCCACGACAACGCCATCGACGAAGCGACGCACCTGGTGCTCTCCAGCCTGCACCTCCCGCCCGACCTGCCGCCGGCCTACGGCAGCGCACGCGTGACCGCGATCGAAAAGAACCGCGTGCTGTCGCTGATCGACCGACGCATCGAAACGCGCGAGCCGGTGGCGTATCTCGTGGGCGAGGCCTGGTTCGCGGGCATGCCGTTCAAATCCGATGCGCGGGCGCTGGTGCCGCGCTCGCCCATTGCGGAATTGATCGAGGACGGCTTCTCGCCGTGGCTGGACGGCCGCGACGTCGAACGCGCGCTGGACCTGTGCACCGGCTCGGGTTGCATCGGCATCGCGATGGCCGCGCACAACCCGCGCTGGCGCGTGGACGTCGCCGACATCAGCGACGGCGCGCTGGCGCTGGCGCGCGAGAACATCGCGCTGCACCAGCTCGACAAGCAGGTGCGCGCGGTCCGCTCCGACCTGTTTGACGGGTTGGCGGGCGAGCGCTACGACCTGATCGTCTCCAACCCGCCGTACGTCACCGATGACGAATACGCGGCGCTGCCGGGCGAATACGCGCACGAACCGAAGCTGGGCCTGGCCGCCGGTGCGGACGGACTCGACGTTGCGCTGCGCATCCTGCGCGATGCGCCGGAGCACCTGACCGAGGACGGGCTGTTGATCGTGGAAGTCGGCGAAAGCGAGCACGCCTTGAGTGCGCTGCTGCCCGACGTGCCGTTCGTGTGGATCGAATTCAAGGTCGGACCGATGGGCGTGTTCGCGCTCGGGCGCCACGATCTCGATGAACATGCGGCGGCGATCCGCGCCGCCGCGGACGCGCGCTGAGCGTGGAAGTCGTCACCGCGCGCCTGCGGCTGGATGCGCTTCGCGATGAAGATGCCGAAGCGCTGTTCGCGTACCGCGGCGATCCCGCGGTGAGTCGTTACCAGGGCTGGAAGCCTGCTTCCGCCGCCGACGCCGCGCAGTTCATCGAGGCGCAGCAGGGTGTCGCGCCCGGCACGCCGGGTACCTGGTGGCAGCGGGCGATCCGGCTGCGCGACTCGGGCGAGCTGATCGGCGACCTCGGGCTGCACTTCACGGATGATGGAACGGTGGAGCTCGGCATCAGCCTCGCGCCCGCGCACCAGCGCCGCGGCTTTGCGCGCGAAGCCGCGGAAGTCATGCTGGATTTCGTTTTCGGCGGCTTGCGCAAGCCGCGCGTGATCGCGCAGGTCGATCCACGCAACTTCATGTGCATGCGGCTGCTGGAGGGATTGGGGATGCATCGCCGCGATGCGCAGGCCGGCGAGGTGACGTTCGATTTGCCGGCAAGCGAGTGGCTGGCCGCACCGGACGGGCCCGACGACCGTTAAGCTTGCCGGGTCGGTTCCCGATGGATTGAGCGCGCGTGTCCTCCAACACCTTCGGCCAACTCTTCTGCGTCACCACGTTCGGCGAGTCGCACGGGCCGGCGATTGGTTGCGTCATCGACGGCTGTCCGCCCGGCATTGCCATTGCGCCCGGGGATTTCGTGCGCGACCTTGCGCGACGCGCCACCGGCAAGTCGCGCTACACCTCGCAACGACGCGAGGCCGACGAGGTGGAAATCCTCTCGGGCGTTTACGAAGGCAGGACCACCGGCACGCCGGTCGCGCTGCTGGTCCGCAACACCGACGCCCGTTCCAAGGACTACGCCGAAATCGCGCAGGTTTTCCGTCCGGGCCACGCCGACTACACGTACTGGCAGAAGTACGGCATCCGCGATCCGCGTGGCGGCGGACGGGCTTCGGCGCGCGAGACCACGATGCGCGTGGCGGCCGCGGTAATCGCGAAGAAGTGGCTGAAGGAAAAATTCGGTGTCGAGGTGCACGGCTGGCTCGCCCAGATGGGCGACATCGTGCCTGCGTTGCCGGAAGGCGCCACGATTGATTTCGACGTCGTGGAAAGCAATCCGTTCTTCTGGCCGGTCGCGGCGCAGGTGCCGGGCCTGGAGGCGCGCATCAACGCTTTGCGCAAGGCCGGCGACTCGTGCGGGGCTCGGGTCAACGTGGTCGCGACCGGTGTCCCGCCGGGTTGGGGCGAGCCTGTGTATGGCAAGCTGGATGCGGAACTTGCGTCGGCGCTGATGTCGATCAATGCGGTGAAGGGCGTCGAGATCGGCGCGGGTTTTGCCAGCGTCACCCAGAAGGGCAGCCAGCATCGCGACGAAATGCATTTGGACGGCTTTACGTCCAATCACGCGGGCGGCATACTTGGCGGGATTTCGTCGGGACAGGATGTCGTGGCGTCGATCGCGCTGAAACCGACATCCAGCATCCTGGTTCCCGGTCGCAGCGTGAATCTCGCCGGCGAGGAAACCGAGGTCCGCACCAAGGGTCGCCACGATCCTTGCGTGGGCATCCGCGCCACCCCGATCGCCGAAGCCATGATGGCGCTGGTGCTGATGGACCAGGCGCTCCGGCACCGGGCGCAGTGTGGCGACGTGGGCAGGGTGAGCCCGAGGATTGCCTGACGGGTACGATCGAATCGCGGCGAGCGCCCCTTCGACGCGGATCGGGGCCGATGAAGGATCAGGCATGACCAGATGGATGGCTGCCGCGGATCGACCGGCTTTGATCCGCATGGTCCGCGTCAAACGTTTTTTCCAGGAATACCGAACATATGAGCAGCAAAGACCGTTACAACGTCGCCATGGTCGGCGCCACCGGTGCGGTGGGCGAGACCCTGCTGTCCATCCTCGAGGAGCGCGAGTTCCCGATCGGCGAGTTCGTGCCGCTGGCGAGCGAGCGTTCCGCGGGCAGCACGCTCAAATTCGCCGGCAAGCAGGTGACGGTCCGCGATCTCGCGAAGTATGATTTCGCCGGCATCGACATCGCGTTCTTCTCGGCGGGCGGCTCGGTCAGCCGCGAACACGCGCCGCGCGCGGCCTCGGCCGGCGCGGTGGTGATCGACAACACGTCGGAGTTCCGCTACGTGGACGACGTGCCGCTGGTGGTCAGCGAAGTCAATCCGCACGCGATCGCCGAATACCCGGCCCGCAACATCATCGCCAACCCCAACTGTTCGACGATGCAGATGCTGGTGGCGTTGGCTCCGATCCACCGCGCGGCGGGTATCGAGCGCATCAATGTGGCGACGTACCAATCGGTGTCCGGTGCCGGGCGTTCCGGCATGGAGGAACTGGGGCGCCAGACCGCCGAACTCCTGAACTTCCACGACGTGGAAGCCGAGAAGTTTCCGGCCCAGATCGCGTTCAACGTGATCCCTCACATCGACGCCTTCCTCGACAACGGCTACACCAGGGAAGAGATGAAGATGGTGTGGGAGACCCGCAAGATCCTCGAGGACGACGCGATCCAGGTGAATCCCACCTGCGTTCGGGTACCGGTGTTCTACGGCCATTCCGAGGCGGTGCACATCGAGACCCGTGACAAGGTCGACGCCGCCGCCGCGCGTGCACTGCTGGAAACCGCGCCCGGCGTGGTGGTCGTCGACGAGCGCAAGCCGGGCGGCTATCCGACGCCGGTCGGAAATGCGGCGGGCAAGGATCCGGTGTACGTCGGGCGCATCCGCGAGGACATTTCGCATCCCAACGGACTCGACCTCTGGGTCGTGTCCGACAACATCCGCAAGGGTGCGGCGTTGAATGCGGTGCAGATCGCGGAGATACTGATCCGCGAATACTTCTGATCGCGCGCAGCCGCGGGGGTGGGAGACATGACGCGTCAAGCCGTTTTGCGGGGCATGGTCCTCTGCGCCGCATGCTTCAGTGCATCCGCTGCGGTGGTGGCCATCGCGGCGCCGCCGGCAGCCGCCTCGGCCAAGCCCCACGCCCACCTGCAGGGCGAGGTGAAGGACGTCGACGCCAAACTGGCGGCGGCGCATTCGCGCAACGAGGCGCTGCAGGCGCAGGTGGCACGGATGGAACAGCAGAACGCCGCCCGGCAAAAACAGTTGCAGCAGAAGGATGCGGAAATCGCCGCGCTGCAGGACAAGCTCCGGGCCGCGGGTGTGCCGGCATCCGCGACTTCCGTCGATCGCTGACGCCAGCCGCTTGGTGATTGGCGCTTTCTGCAATACCCTTGCGCTCGCGCGGGGCGTCGTCGCTTGACGGGCGGCCCGGCGCGTTCCACGTCGCCGGGGGTCTTGCTTCATGAATTTGAAACTTCGCGTTGCATGTGCCGCGTTGCTGGCCACGGCCACTGCGCCGGCATGGGCGCTGCAGTTGGGCCAGATCCAGGTCAAGTCGGCGTTGAACCAGCCGCTGGTCGCCGCGATCCCGCTGCATCCGAAGAACCTCACCGAACTCGACGGCCTGACGGTGGGACTGGCATCGACGGAGGATTTCGCGCGCGCCGGGCTGCAGGTCACCCCGGCCGACCGGACGCTGCAGTTTCACGTGGTCACCGACAACAACGGCCAGAAGCTGATCCTGGTCACCAGCACCCAGCCGATCACCGATCCGTATCTCGATTTCCTGTTGCAGGTGAACACGCGCGATGGCAAGCAGGTGCGCGAGTTCGTGGTGCTATTGAACCCCGTGATCGCCGCGCCCGCGCCAGCCGTGCAGACCGCGCCGGTGGCAAGCGCCCCGATCGCGGCGCCGCCGCCCGCGCAGCCGGCGCAGTTGCCGCCGCCGTCGGCGTCCGCACAACCCGCGCCGCAACCGCAAACCCAGCCGCAGCCTGCCGAAAAATCCTCGGCGCCGACGCCCGAGCCGGCAGCGCCGCCTCCGACGCCCCCTCCTGCGCCGCAACCGGCACCGCCACCTGCGTCGTTGGCCGCGCAGCCGGGCAGTCTGCCCGCGAGCATCGACGTGCATCGTGGCGACACGCTGTACGGCTTGGCGAAGGATGCCACCCGCAACTCGGACGTCACGATCAACCAGTTGATGGTGGCGATCAAGGCGGCAAATCCCGACGCGTTCTTCAAGGACAACATCAACGACCTGAAGGCCGGGGCGATCCTGCGTATTCCGACCCGCGACGTGATCGCCCGAACCAGCGTGGCCGAGGCCAATGCCGAAGTTCACCGCCAATACGAAAGCTGGCGCGCGGCGCGGCCGCACCCGGCGACCGAGGTCCAGGGCACGGCGGCAGAGGCCGCCGCCAACGCGGCACCCCGGCCGGGCAAGTCCGCACCGGCTTCGGATCACCTGTCGCTGGTGCCTGCCACCGGCGAAGGCACCGGCACCAGCAACCGCCCCGGCGTAACCGGCGGCACCGGCAGCGAAACGGTGGCCGGTTTGCAGCAGAAGCTGCAGAACGACCGTGGCGCGCTGGTCAGCCTCAATCAAGCCAATGCCGATCTCGAATCGCGCGTGCGCAGCCTGGAGGACATTTCCGACAAATCCGACAAGCTGTTGAGCATGAAGGACGCGACGATCGCCGAACTGCAGCGCAAGCTCGCGGACGTGCAATCGGGCAGGACGGGCGCTGCGGCTGCGGGCACGAGTGCGGGTGCGCAGGCGCCTGTCACTGCAAGCGCCCGGACGTCCGCCGTCGCAAAACCCGCGAAGGGCCAGCCGGCCACGGTGCCATGGTACGAACGTCCGTTGACATGGATGATCGCGGGGCTCGTGGTACTGGCGCTGATCCTGGTCGGATTGCTGCGCAAGCGGCGCGGCGGTGAAGCCGCGCTCGCGGCGCACGGACCGCTGACCGATCCGGACGACGTGGCGCCGCAAACCGTCGAGGAGGACGAGGCCGCATTGCAGGCGCAGGTGGCGGAGTATCCCGAAGACCTTGCCGCCCATCTCGCGTTGTGCCGGTTTTACCACGGCCAGGATGACGAGACCCGGTTTGTCGCCGCGGCCACGGCGATGCGCGAACACGTCAGCGATCCGCGGGCCCCCGAATGGCAGGAAGTCGTGACGATGGGCGAGGAACTGGCGCCGCACCTGCCGCTGTTCGAATTGCCGGCGGATCAGGGCGACCCGTACGGCATGGCCGCACTGCATCAGCCGGCCGATGGGGATGCAACGGTGGTGCGAGCGCCCCTCGAGCCAGTGGCCGACTCCCCCGCGGACCATGCTCCCGCGCCGGTGGCTGCAGCGCGCACGGAACCCGATGTGGAATCCGTGATGGAGGCATGGCGGGCCGAACCCAGCGTCGCCCCGCAGGCGGTGGCGGAGGACGGCACGGAGCAGGAGTTCGCCGACGATCCGGTCGACACCAAGCTTGACCTCGCGCGGGCCTATCTGGACATGGGCGATCCGGTCGGCGCGCGTGCCATGCTCGAAGAAGTGATCGAGGAAGGTTCGCAGGCGCAGAAGGACGAAGCCAAGCGCCTGCTGGCCGACGTCGCGGGCTGACATGAGGCGATGCGGGTCGCGCTGGGCATCGAATACGACGGCACCGATTTCTTCGGCTGGCAGCGATTGAGCCACGGCCCGAGCGTGCAGGCCGAGGTGGAATCGGCACTGTCGTTCGTCGCCGACCATTCCGTCGAGGTCACCTGCGCGGGTCGCACCGATGCCGGCGTGCACGCGCGCTGCCAGGTGGTGCATTTCGACACGAACGCGGTGCGTGATCCGCGCGCGTGGGTCCTGGGTGCCACCACCCGCCTGCCGCGCCCCATCGCGGCGCTTTGGGCGAGGGCCATGCCGGATGATTTCCACGCGCGATTTTCGGCTCGCGCGCGACGCTACCGTTACGTGATTCTCAACCGGCCGATCCGGCCCGCACTGGACGCACGGTTTCTTTCCTGGGAACGGGTGCCGCTGGACGCCGAGGCGATGCACGCCGCGGCGCAGGCATTGGTCGGCGAGCAGGATTTTTCATCGTTCCGGGCGGTGTCATGCCAGGCGCGCCATGCGCGCCGCAACGTTACGCGTATCGGCGTTCGCCGCGATGGCGACCGGGTGACCGTCGAGATCGAAGCCAACGCATTCCTGCACCACATGGTCCGCAACATCGTGGGGTCGCTGCTGGAAGTCGGGCGCGGCGAGCGGCCGATGGAATGGATGGCGGAGCTGCTGGCGGCGCGCAACCGCGAAGTCGCGGGTGCCACCGCGACGCCGCAGGGCCTCACCTTCATCGGACCGAGGTATCCGGCAGAATGGCAACTCCCGCCCGAAGTCACGCTGTCGCCATGATCCGCACCCGCGTGAAAATCTGCGGTGTCACCCGCGTCGAGGACGCATTGCTTGCGTGCGAACTAGGCGCGGACGCGATCGGCATCGTGATGACGCCGAGCAGCCCGCGTGGCGTGCCCATTGAACGCGCCCGCGCGATCCGGGACGCGCTGCCGGCGTTCGTGGATGCGGTGGTGTTGACCCACGATCTTCCCGCCGAACGCGTGCGCGCGATCGTCGATGCGGTGCAGCCGGATCGCGTCCAGTTCCACGGCAGCGAAGATGCAGGCTTCTGTGAAGGCTTCGGCGTGCGTTACGTCAAGGCCATCGGCATGGCCGGCGACGTCGACGTCCGGGCAACGGCGGCGCAGCACCCGCGCGCGCTGGGTTTCGTGCTGGATGGCCATCCGCCTGGCCAGCAGGGTGGTCGCGGCCGGACCTTCGACTGGTCGCGCATCCCGCGGGATCTGGGTCGTCCGGTCCTGCTGGCCGGCGGCTTGAATCCATCGAACGTGGCCGAAGCGATTCGCGCGGTGCGGCCGTGGGCCGTCGACCTCGCCAGCGGCGTGGAGTCCGCGCCGGGCGTCAAGGATGCCGGCAAGTTGCGCGCGTTCTTCGCGGCAGTGCGCGCCGCGGATGCGGAGATCCCATGAATGCCGCGAGTGTGATGGTGCCGGACGCGGCGCCGCTCGACGAATACGCGGGCGACCCGCGCGCGTTCGATCTCGCCGCCGCCGTCGCACGTGGCAAACCGCTGGTGATCCGCGGACTGGTGCGCGAGTGGCCGATCGTGAAGCTGGCCCTGCAATCCGACACCGCCTTCGCGCAACGGCTGGCGGAACTGGACAGCGGCGCCGACGTCACAACCTTGCTGATCGCGCCCGAGGCCGAAGGCCTGATCGGCTACACGCCGGACTTTTCCGGTTTCAATTATCAGCACTTCAAGGTGCCGCTGACGCTGGGGCTGCAGCGGCTCGCGAAGTACAGCCAGCACGCGCACGCGCCGGGGCTGGTGATCCAGAGCGTGCCGCTGCGCGAGTGCCTGCCCGGCTTGCTGGCCGACCACACGTTGCCGTTCCTCGACCCGCGCATCGAGCCGCGCCTGTGGCTCGGCAACCGCACCGTCACGCCCACGCATTTCGACTCGCAGCAGAACATCGCCTGCGTGGTATGCGGGACGCGCCGCTTCACCCTGTTCCCGCCCGAGCAATTGCCCAACCTCTACGTCGGACCGCTGGACTATGCACCCACCGGTGCCGCGATCAGCCTTGCCCGTCTCGACCGGCCGGACGATCCGCGCTACCCGCGCCTGAAGGAGGCGCTCGCCACCGCGCAGGCAGCCGACCTGGACGAAGGCGACGCGATCTACATTCCGCCGTTGTGGTGGCATCACGTCGAATCGCTGGAGCAGTTGAACGCGCTGGTGAACTACTGGTGGAACCCGGTGGATTTGCCCGGTTACGTCAGTGGCCATGCCCGCGCCGCGTTGTACCACTGCCTGCTCGCGTTTCGTGCGCTGCCGGCCGACCAGCGCGCGGCATGGCGCAACCTGCTCGATTACTACGTGTTCAATGAGGACGATCCCGCCGCGCACATCCCCGCGCAACGCCGCGGCGTTCTCGGCGAACTCACCGCCGAGGTCATGGAACAGTTGAAGCAGGGCGCGCGGCAGAATCTTTGAAGGCCCGCCTTGTCAGGCGAGCGCAAGTTCGTGCTTCAACCATGCCGCAAGTGCTCGAAGCCGTGGATCGACCGACGATTTCGCCACGCACAACGCCCAGCTTGCACGGGTGTCGCCAAACCCCCACGGCGCCACCAGCCTGCCGGCGGCCAAATCGTCGGCAACCAGTTGCCGTGGTGCGATCGCGACGCCCAGGCCGGCCACGGCGGCTTCGAGCAGGTAATACAGGTGCTCGAAACCCTGGCCGAAATGCAACCCGCCCACCGCGACACGCCGCGCACGCGCCCACGCGGGCCAAGCCTGCGGACGCGATGAGGTGTGCAGCAGGGCTTCCTTTCCGAGCGCCGCAAGGTTGCCCTTTCGCAGCTTCGCGAAACGCGGGTGCCGTGGGCTCAGGACCGGACCGATGCACTCGGGCGCCAGTACGTGCACTTGCCATGCCGAAGGCCAGGGCGGTTCGGCAATCAGCAGGGCCGCGCCCAGCCCGGGCATCGAGGGCGAGGGCGGCGCCTCGACCGCCGACAGGTGCAATTTCAGTGACGGCAGGTCACGGCCCAGCCGTTCCAGCCGCGGGATGACCCAGCGGGCGAGGACGCTGCCGGGGCAGCCGAGTACCAGCGGCGCGCGGGTGGTTTCACGACGCACTTCCTCGCAGCACGAACGCAAACGGTCGAAGGCCTTCGAGGCACCGTCGCGCAACCGCCGCCCGGCCGCCGTCAGTGTCAGGCCGCGTCCCTCGCGATTGAAAAGGGCCGTGCCCAGCTCGGTTTCCAGTGCGCGAACCTGACGGCTTACCGCCCCGTGGGTCACGTGCAGCTCGGAGGCGGCGCGGGTGGCGCTTTCCAGGCGGGCCGCGGCTTCGAAGGCGCGCAGTGCGTTCAACGAGGGCAGATCGCGGGCCATGGAATTGTGAGTTTTACTGACATGTCGATGCGATCTTATCGCTTTTGCGGGTTGCCGCGCTGCGATAGGGTGGAAGACGCACGTACGGAGGCCATCACGGTGACGGCAATGCCGAGGATCGAGGATTACCAAGCGTATCCCGACGAACACGGCCGCTTCGGTTCCTACGGCGGCACGTTCGTCGCGGAGACACTGATCGCGCCGCTGGAGGAGCTGGCGGCGGCGTACCTGCGCCTGCGGGACGATCCCGAATTCCAAAAAGCGTTCGCCGACGACCTCAAACACTACGTGGGACGTCCGTCGCCGATTTACCACGCAAAGAGGTTGTCGGAGCGCATCGGCGGCGCGCAGATCCTGCTGAAACGCGAGGACCTCAACCATACCGGCGCGCACAAGATCAACAACACCGTGGGCCAGGCGCTGGTCGCCCGCGCGATGGGCAAGCAGCGGATCATCGCCGAGACCGGCGCGGGCCAGCACGGCGTCGCCACCGCCACGGTGTGTGCACGTTTCGGGATGAAGTGTGTCGTCTACATGGGCGCGGTCGACATCGAGCGCCAGAAGATCAACGTGTACCGGATGAAACTGCTGGGTGCCGAGGTGGTCCCGGTCGCGTCCGGCTCGAAAACCCTGAAGGATGCGTTGAACGAGGCCTTGCGCGACTGGGTCACCAATGTCGCCGACACGTTCTACATCATCGGCACCGTCGCGGGGCCGCACCCGTACCCGATGATGGTGCGCGACTTCAACGCAGTGGTCGGACGCGAGGCGCGCGCGCAGATGCTGGAACAGTTCGGACGCTTGCCGGACGTGCTGACCGCCTGCGTGGGCGGTGGCTCGAACGCGATCGGCCTGTTCCACGCATTCCTGAATGATCGCGAGGTGCGCATCGTCGGCGCGGAAGCCGCGGGCGAGGGCATCGCTTCCGGCCACCATGCGGCTTCCCTCGCGGCCGGCCGTCCCGGCGTGCTGCACGGCAATCGCACGTATGTGTTGTGCGACGACGACGGGCAGATCACCGAAACGCATTCGATCTCGGCGGGGCTCGATTACCCCGGCGTCGGCCCCGAACACGCGTTCCTGAAGGACACCGGCCGCGCGGAATACGTGGGAGTCGGTGATGACGAAGCGCTGGCTGCGTTCCATCTACTTTGCGAAACCGAAGGCATCCTGCCGGCGCTGGAATCAAGCCACGCGGTGGCGCAGGCGATCAGGCTCGCGCGCGAGTTGCCGAAGGACAAGCTGGTCCTGTGCAATCTCTCCGGTCGTGGTGACAAGGACGTGCATACGATCGCGCAGCGGGAGCACATCGAGCTATGAGTGACCGCATCGAGGCGCGGTTCGCGGCACTGCGGGCGCGAAACCGCACCGCGCTGGTTCCGTTCATCACGGCGGGCGATCCGATTCCCGGGGCGACCATCGCGCTCATGCACGCCCTGGTGGAAAGCGGCGCCGATCTGATCGAACTCGGCGTGCCGTTTTCCGACCCGATGGCCGACGGCCCGGTGATCCAGCACGCCGACGAACGCGCGCTGCGCAACAAGGTCGGCATTGCGGACATCCTCGGCTGGGTGCGCGCATTCCGCGCGCGGGACGCCGATACACCGATCGTGCTGATGGGCTATCTGAATCCGATTGCCATCCACGGCATCGAACGTTTTGCCCGCGAGGCGGCCGGGGCCGGCGTCGACGGTGTGCTGGTGGTCGATTGCCCGATCGAGGAAGATGCCGCGCTGCAGCCACTGCGCGTGGCGGGGCTGCAACGCATCCTGCTGGTCGCGCTCACGACATCCGATCGGCGGCTCGCCCGTGCGATCGAGGCCGCCGAAGGGTATCTCTACTACGTGTCGTTCGCCGGCATTACCGGCGCGGCGAAGTTGTCCGCGCAGGACATCGCGCAACGGGTCGGGGATCTTCGCGCACGTGCCAGGGTGCCGGTCGCGGTGGGCTTCGGCATCAAGGACGCGGCCAGCGCCAAAGCCGTGGCCGCGTTCGCCGACGCGGTGGTGATCGGCTCGGCGCTGGTCGCTGCGTTGGCCGGTGCCGCGACTCGGGACCAAGCCTGCAGCCGCGCCAAGGCATTCCTTGCGCCCGTTCGCGCCGGCCTCGATGCAGGCTGAGGCGAGGCACCCGGGCCCGGCGCGTTGTATCCTTGGCGGCGGAAATCCGGCAGGAACCCCTCGTGTCCTGGTTGCAGAAGCTGACCACTCCGAAGATCCGCACCGAAGGCGCGCCCATTCGCGGCAAGGTGCCCGAAGGCGTGTGGGAAAAGTGTTCCGGCTGCGGGATCGGGCTGTACCGCCCCGAGCTGGAACGCAACCTGATGGTGTGCCCCAAGTGCGGGCATCACCATGCCATTGGTGCGCGCGCGCGCCTCGCGGCGTTTCTCGACGAAGGCGGGGATGAACTCGACGTGGGTCTGGCGCCGATCGATGCGCTGAAGTTCAAGGATTCCAAACGCTATCGCGATCGCATCCTCGCCGCCCAGAAGGCCACCGGCGAAAAGGACGCGCTGATCGCGGTCAAGGGCACGTTGAAATCGCTTCCGGTCGTCGCCTGCGCGTTCGAGTTCGGCTACATGGGCGGCTCGATGGGTTCGGTGGTGGGCGAGAAGTTCACCCGTGCGGCCGAAACCGCCTTGCGCGACAAGACGTCCCTGGTGTGTTTCACCGCCACCGGCGGTGCGCGCATGCAGGAAGGCCTGCAGTCGCTGCTGCAGATGGCCAAGACTTCCGCCGCGCTGGCTCGCCTGCGTGCGGCGGGACTTCCGTACGTCGTGGTGCTGACGCACCCGACCACGGGTGGGGTGTCGGCCAGCCTCGCGATGCTGGGCGACATCCACATCGCCGAGCCGAAGGCGCTGATCGGCTTTGCCGGCCCGCGCGTGATCGAGCAGACCGTGCGCGAGACGCTGCCGGAAGGCTTCCAGCGCTCGGAATTCCTGCTGGAGCACGGCGCCATCGACATGATCTGCGATCGCCGCGAGCTGCGCGATCGCATCGCGGACCTCCTCGCGATCCTGATGCATCGCCCGAAGGCGGCGTAACCCGCACAGGGCGGCCACCTTGCAGGCGACCGCGGCAAACAGTACCATATTGGTACCCATTTGCCGTCCAGTGCACGCATGATCCGCGTCAGCCGTCTTGCCGATTACGCCTCCGTTGTGATGGCCTGCCTTGCGCGCCATCCCGGCGAGGTGCTGCCGGCGGCGCAGCTCGGCGAGGAAACGCACCTGGAATTGCCGACCGTCAGCAAATTGCTGAAGCAACTCGCGCGCGCCGGGCTGGTGGAGTCGTTCCGCGGTGCGGCGGGCGGTTATCGCCTGGCGAAACCCGCGCAGGAGATTTCGCTGGCGGCCATCGTGGAGGCGCTGGACGGGCCGATCGGCCTGACCGCGTGCAGCGCCGGGAATGTCGGTTGCGATCGCCAGTCGTATTGCTCGGTGGCGCACGACTGGCAGGGTGTCGGCGCCGCGATCGGCAACGCGCTGCGCGGCGTGAGCTTGGCCGACATGTTGCGGCGGCAGCCGCCGCGCACGCATGGCGCAAGAGCTTGAGGAGAACCTGATGGCAACCCAACCGGGCGAGGTCCAGGCCGCGTTGTCGCGCCGCTACGGCGCCGGCTTCGTCACCGACATCGAATCGCACAGCCTGCCGCCGGGGCTCGACGAGGACACCATCCGCGCGCTTTCCGCCATCAAGGAAGAGCCCGAGTGGATGACCGAGTGGCGGCTGGCGGCGTATCGCCGCTGGCTGAAGATGACGCCGCCGAACTGGGCACACCTGAAGCTCGGCCCCATCGATTTCCAGGCGATCAGCTATTACTCGGCACCGAAGAACAAGCCGAAGTCGCTGGACGAGGTCGATCCCAAGCTGCTGGAAACCTACGACAAGCTGGGCGTGCCGCTGCACGAACGCGCCAAGCTGGCGGGCGTCGCGGTCGATGCGGTATTCGATTCGGTGTCGGTGGCCAATACCGCGCGCGAACAGCTTGCCAAGGTCGGCGTGATCTTCTGCTCGATGAGCGAGGCGATCCGCGAACACGGCGAGCTGGTGCGCCAGTACCTCGGCACCGTGGTGCCGCAGGGCGACAACTTCTTCGCGGCGCTGAATTCGGCGGTGTTCTCGGACGGCTCGTTCGTGTTCATCCCGAAGGGCGTGCGCTGCCCGATGGAGCTCTCCACGTACTTCCGCATCAACGCCGGCCACACCGGGCAGTTCGAGCGCACGCTGATCATCGCCGAGGAAGCTGCGACGGTGTCGTACCTCGAAGGCTGCACCGCGCCGATGCGAGACGAGAACCAGTTGCACGCGGCGGTGGTGGAGCTGGTAGCGCTGGAAAAAGCCAGCATCAAGTATTCGACGGTGCAGAACTGGTATCCGGGTGACGAAAACGGCAAGGGCGGCATCTACAACTTCGTGACCAAGCGCGGCGAATGCCGCGGCGACGACTCCCGGATCACCTGGACGCAGGTCGAGACGGGTTCGGCGATCACCTGGAAGTATCCGAGCTGCGTGCTGCGCGGTGACCGTTCGGTCGGCGAGTTCCATTCGGTCGCGCTGACCAACAATTTCCAGCAGGCCGATACCGGCACCAAGATGATCCACATCGGCCGTGATACCAAATCGAAGATCGTCTCGAAGGGCATCAGCGCCGGCCGCAGCCAGAACAGCTATCGCGGACTGGTGAAGGTGGAGAAGGGCGCGGTGAACGCGCGCAACCACACCCGCTGCGATTCCATCCTGATCGGCAAGCAGTGCGGTTCGCACACCTTTCCGTACATGGAAGTGAAGAACCCCACCGCGATCGTCGAACACGAAGCCACCACCTCCAAGATTTCGGACGACCAGTTGTTCTATTGCCGCTCGCGCGGCATCGGCGAGGAAGACGCAGTGTCGATGATCGTGGATGGTTTCTGCAAGCAGGTGTTCCGCGAACTGCCGATGGAATTCGCGGTGGAAGCCAAGAAGCTATTGGAAGTTTCGCTCGAAGGGGCTATCGGATGAGACTTATTGAATGCTTCATGCGTTGTTTAGAACAGCAGACCATGGAGAAATACAAATCACTGCATCCTTCCACGCAATTGGAAATAGCAAAGCACTATCTGTCGGCCAGTACATCAGAGCTTTCGGCATCCGTGTCATTCCTTGTCGGAACACTACCCGTTGCGTTTGCAACGGCGTTGTTTGCTCTTCAATTTGATGGACCTATGTGGCTTGTTGTAGCAGTCCCCGTGTCAATGCTTTTTTTGGCAACCGTCTTTGTTATTTGTGCCTACGTTGATCGGAGGCGTGGCATTACATTTCTTGAAAATATAAATGGACCCGCGTAGTAAGAGGATGTGTAGGCACTAAGTTCATATTTCGAGAGATCGTATGTTAATGATCGAAAACCTCCATGCCCGCATCGCCGGCAAGGACATCCTGAAAGGCCTCTCGTTGGAGGCAAGGCCCGGCGAAGTGCATGCCATCATGGGCCCGAACGGCGCCGGCAAGTCCACGCTCGGCAACGTGATCGCAGGCCGCTCGGGTTACGAAGTGACCGAGGGCACGGTCACCTTCGATGGCCAGAACCTGCTGGACATGGAACCGGAAGATCGCGCCGCGGCGGGGGTGTTCCTCGCGTTCCAGTACCCCGTGGAAATTCCCGGCGTCAACAACACCTATTTCCTGCGTGCGGCGCTGAATGCGCAGCGCAAGGCGCGCGGCGAAACCGAACTCGATTCCATGCAGTTCCTGAAACTGGTGCGCGAACGCGTCAAGGAAATGGGCATGACGCCCGAGCTCCTGAATCGCGCGGTCAACGAAGGCTTTTCAGGTGGCGAAAAGAAGCGCAACGAGGTGTTCCAGATGGCGGTGCTGGAACCGCGTCTCGCGGTCCTCGATGAAACCGACTCCGGCCTCGACATCGATGCCCTGAAGCAGGTGGCCGAAGGCGTAAATAGATTGCGCTCGCCCGAACGCGGTTTCCTCGTGATCACGCATTACCAGCGGCTGCTGGACTACATCGTGCCGGATTTCGTGCACGTGCTGGCCGACGGTCGCATCGTCGAAAGCGGCGATGCGACGCTGGCGAAGGAACTCGAAGCGCACGGTTATGCCTGGGTGCGCGATCGCAGGCCGACGGAAGCGCACGCGTGAACGCGGTGGCCTCGCCGTTCGTCGAATCCATGCAGGCTGCGGCGGCGGCACGCCTGCCCGGCAGCGGCCCCGCGTGGCTGGACGATGCGCGCCATCAGGCACTGCGCGCATTCATCGAACTTGGGCTGCCCGACACCCGCAACGAGTTGTGGAAATACACCGCGCTGCGCGCGCTGCAGCAGCGCGCCTATGCGCCACGCGATGACGAAGCTGCAAGCCGTGCCGTCGCGGACGACCTGCTGCGGCTGGACGGTTGCGAGGGCCCGCGCGCGGTGTTCGTCAATGGGGTGTTCCGCGCGGATCTGTCATGGCTGGAAGAATTGGCCGAAGGCATCACGCTGCAGCCGTTGTCGGATGCCCTCGAACATCAGCCCGAACCGCTGCGCTTCCTGCTCGCCGCACGCGGCGACGAGGACGATGGTTTCACGCTTTTGAATCGTGCGCTCGCCGCGGATGGCTTGATCGTGCGGGTGGCCGATGGCGCGCGCGTTCCGCAGCCGTTGCACATTGTGCATGTCGGCACGAACGCCGGCAGCGCAATCGCCTGGCACCTGCGCGACCTGATCGAACTTGGCGAAGGCGCATCGCTGTCCGTGATCGAGCACCACGTCGGCGACGACGCGTCGGGGCACCTTGCGAACATCGCTCGCAATGTCATGCTGCGCGCGCGAGCGCAGCTCGACTGGACGATCGTGCAGCGTGCCTCGCAGGATACGACGTTGCTTCGACGCACCGACTGCGTGCTGCACGAGGATGCGGAACTCGATTTCCACGCGCTGGAACTCGGCGGCAAACTTGCGCGCCACGAATTGCGCGTTGATCTCGCCGGCGACCAGGCGCGGTTCGCTAGCCGCGGCGCATTTGTGCTGGATGGCCGCCAGCACGCCGACACCGAAGTGCTGGTGACCCATCGCGGACGCGACACGGCGAGTGATTCGCTGTGGCGCGGCGTGGCCGGTGATCGCGCGCGCGGAGTGGTGCACGGCCGGATCCTGGTACAGCCCGGTGCCGACGGGTCGGACGGAAGTTTCTACAACAAGAACCTGCTGCTTTCGCCGATGGCCGAGATCGATACCCGTCCGGCGCTGGAGATCTACGCCGACGAGGTCAAGGCCAACCACGGCGCCACGGTGGGGCAGCTCGACGACAACGTATTGTTCTACCTGCGCTCGCGGGGAATTCCGTTGGAAGTGGCGCGGCGCATGCTGGTGCGCGCGTTCTGCGCGGTGACGCTGGATGGCATCCGGTCCGCGCCGCTGCGTGAATTCTGCGAAACCTTGCTCGCCGAGCAGTTGGCGGAGGCCGAAGCGTGAGCGCTGCTGCGAAATCGATGAATGCCGGGACGTCCATCGACTGGACACGGGTGCGGGCGGATTTTCCGATCCTGCAACGCAAGGTGCACGGCAAGCCACTGGTTTATCTCGACAGCGCGAACACTTCGCAGAAACCGCGCCAGGTGATCGAGGCCGTGGATGCCTTCTACCGCGAACACAACGCGAACGTTTCGCGCGCGGTGCACCAATTGGGCGAAGAAGCCACCGCGCTGTACGAAGGTGCGCGCGACAAGCTGGCGGCGTTCATCGGCGCCAACCATCGCGACGAGATCGTGCTGACGTCGGGTACCACGATGGCCACCAATCTCGTGGCCTACAGTTTCCTGTTGCCGCGTCTGAAACCCGGCGATGCGGTGCTGGTGACCGCGATGGAACACCACGCCGACATCGTGCCCTGGCAGCTTGTGTGCAAACTCACGGGTGCGCATCTGAAGGTCGCACCGATAACCGAATCGGGCGAGTTGATCGTCGACAGGTTTGTCGAAGCGCTGACGCCCGAGGTGAAGTTCGCCGGCGTGGTGCATGTCTCCAACGTTCTCGGTACCGTCAATCCCGTGAGGGAACTGGCGCGTGAGTGCCGCAAGCGTGGCATTCCGCTGCTGGTGGACGGCTCGCAGGCCGCTCCGCATTTGCCGATCGACGTGAAATCGATTGGCTGCGATTTCTACTGCATCACCGGCCACAAGATGTGCGGGCCGACCGGAACCGGCGCGCTGTGGGCGCGGCGCGAGTGGCTGGAGGCGATGCCGCCGTTCTTCGGCGGCGGCGAAATGATCCGGACCGTATCGTTCGAGGGGACCACCTTCGCCGACTCGCCGCGCAAGTTCGAAGCGGGCACGCCGAACACGGCGGGGTTTGCGGGGCTCGGTGCCGCGATCGATTACCTCCAGGCCATCGGGATGGCCAACGTCGCCGCGCGCGAGCGCGAATTGCTGGAATACGCGACGCCCCGACTCGAAGCGGTTCCGGGCATGCACATCTTCGGCAACGTCCCGGGCAAGGCTGCGGTGATTTCGTTCCTGGTCGAGGGGGTGCACGCGCACGACCTGGCGACCCTGCTCGACCAGGAGGGCGTGGCGGTGCGCTCCGGCCATCACTGCGCGCATCCGTTGATGCAGTTCTACGGCGTTGCCGCCACTTGCCGCGCGTCACTGGCGTTCTGGAACACGGAGGCGGAGATCGACGCTTTCGTCGATGCGATTGGCCGGGTGCGGAAGCTGCTTGCATGAGCGCAGTGGCGTTGCGTTTTCGCGCCGCGACGCCGGCTGACGTCGATGCCGTCGTCGCGCTCACCCAATCGGCCTATCGCGGCGATGCCAGCCGCGTCGGCTGGACCACCGAAGCCGATCTCCTGGATGGACAGCGCACCGATTCGGAGGAAGTCGCAGCGTTGATCGCGAATCCGCAGGTGATGCTGCTGCTCGCCGAACGCGACGGGCAATTGTTGGCAGCGTGCGTGGTGGAGCGATTGTCCGGCGAGCATGGTGACGAAGGTTATTTCGGGATGTTTTCGGTACGGCCGGAAGCGCAGGGCAACGGTACCGGCCGGGCGCTGCTGACCGAAGCCGAGCGCGTGGCGCGCGACGAATGGCATGCGCGAACGATGCGCATGACGGTGATCGACGTGCGTGCGGAGTTGATCGCATGGTACGAACGCCGCGGTTACCGCCGCACCGGCGAGTACCGGGCGTTTCCATACGGCGATCCGCGCTTCGGTATTCCGAAGCGGGATGATTTGCGCTTCGAGTGGCTCGTCAAAGATTTGTAGGTTGGGTTGACGCCGGGCTTGATCCGGCGGAAGCCCAACGCGCCACTGCGGGATGATGTTGGGCTTCCCTGATGAAGCCGGGCAACCCGCGGGAAAACTGGTGACGCTGAGTGGTGACGATGGACGCTGAGTGGGTGCGCGTATGCGCGCGTGACGAACTGCTGCCGGGCGAATTCAAGGTCGTCTGGGACGGCGATACCGCGATCGCGGTGTACAACCTCGAGGGCGATCTGTACGCGGTCGAGGACACCTGCACCCATGACGGCGGCGAGTTGGCCGGCGGCGAAGTGTGCGGTTTCGAGGTCGAATGTCCGCGGCATGGCGCGCGTTTCGACGTGCGCACCGGCGAGGTGAAGGAAGCGCCGGCGACCGAACCGATCGCGACATTTCCGGTGCGTGTCGAGGACGGCGTGGTCTACACGCGCGACGATCGGTCATAGCACGCCGCCCGCTTTCGCAGGTTGGCTGAACACCGTGAAGCCCAACGCCGATGTAAAACGGGAATGTCCGGCTTTGATGTCGCTCAACCCAACCTGCGGGCTATACGCGCGACGGCAGGTGATGGACAGCCGATCGAAGCAGCTGTGGTGGAAAGTCAGGCCATGGAGCGCCGTTCTGGTGTTGGCGGACCTGCAATCCGTCCGGGACATTCTGCATTGGTGAAGCAGCGATCAGGGATGATCGCCTCAAGATGTCGGAAACCGCACCTCGACGCGCAAGCCGTGCGGATCGTCGTGGTTCGAGAACACCAGGTCGGCACCGTGCCGCTCGGCGATCTCACGCACGATCGCCAGGCCCAGGCCGGTGCCTTCGTGGTTGTTGCCGACCGCACGGAAGAATCGCTCACCCAGGCGCGGCATCAATTCCGATGCGACGCCCGGGCCGTTGTCCTGCACGCTCAATACGCTGGTGCCGTCTTCGTCCGTTTGTACGCCCACGGTGACGACGGCGTTGCCGCGGCTTCCGTAGCGCGCGGCGTTGTCGATCAGGTTGCCCAGCAATTCCCGCAGCAGCACCGCGTCGCCGATCACGGTCACGCCGTGTTCGGGGCCGCGATAACCGAGGTCGATGCCATGCGCGATGGCTTCGGGCACGCGCGCCGAAACTTCATCGCGCACCACTTCCGCAAGATCCAGCGGCGCCGCCGCTCCCAACGATTCGTCGGGCGCTTGCGCCCGCGCCAGGGCCAGCAACTGGCCGGCCGCACGCGCGGTGCCGGCCGAAAGCCGCTCCACGTGCACCAGCGCTTCGCGGACCGTGTCGGGGCGTGGATCGGCCAGTGCGCGTTCCGCTTGCAAGCGCAGTCCCGCCAGCGGCGTGCGCAACTGGTGTGCGGCGTCGGCGATGAAGCGCTGCTGCTGGCGCAGCATGCGATCGAGCCGCGCCAGCAGCGCATCGATGGTCGCGACCAGCGGCTGCACTTCCAGGGGCGCGTCGATGCTGCGCAGTGGCGACAGGTCGCCTGCTTCACGCATGCGGATTTCGTGCGCCAGCGGCTCCAGCACGCGCAGGCCTCGATTGATGCCCAGCCACACCAGGGCCATCGCGACGCAGATCAGCAGCAATTCGATCGGGACGGTGGAAATGAGGAGCTCGCGCGCCAACGCCTGGCGCTTGCGTACCGTCTCCGCCGTGGAAATCACCAGGATGTCGCCGGGATCGGCCTTGTTGGCGATGAATACCGACACCATCCGCATGGCCTGGTCATGATCGGTGAAATTCGTGAATACCGCCGGATTCTGCGGCGATGCCCGGTCCGGCCGCGGTTGCGGCAAATCCTCGTCGCCGGCGAGTACACCGTAGCGCAGGCTGCGCACCGCGAATTCGTTGCGGTCCTTCACCGAGAACTGCAGCAGGATTCGCGCCTGCTCGCTGAGTTCGTTGCGCCCGGCGTCGCTGTTGACCAGATCGCCCATCGCGTTGGCGCTGTCCAGCAGCCAGCGGTCGTAGACCTTGTTCGCGTAATGAAGGCCGATCACGTAGTTGATGATGCCGCCGCACACCAGCACCGCCAGCAGCGGCATCGACACGAACAGCAGCAGGCGTCGTCGCAGGCTGGGATTACGGACCATCGTCGGCCTCGAGCAGATAGCCGAGCCCGCGTACGGTGCGCAGGTTCACACCGCCGCCTTCCAGCTTGCGCCGCAGGCGATGGACGGCGATGTCGAGTCCGTTGTCGGTGAGTGCGTCGTTCCACGTGCACAGGGCTTCAATCACGTGTTCGCGCGCGGTGACGCGGTTGTGGCGCGAAGCCAACACTTCCAGCAGCGCGAATTCGCGCGCGGTCAGGTCGAGTGCGTGGCCGCCCAGGTGCACGCGCCGGCCAGCAAGATCGATCGACAACTTGCCGAGTTTCAGGATCGGCACGCCGCTGTTGCTCTGGCGGCGCAACAGCGCACGCACCCGGGCGTCGAATTCGGCGAGGCTGAAGGGTTTGACCAGGTAGTCGTCGGCCCCGAGATCGAGCGTCCGGATCCGAAGGTCCAGTTCTTCGCGCGCGGTGATTACCAGCACCGGGATGCCATCGTGCGCGGCGCGCAGCCGCCGCAATACCTCGCTGCCATCCTCGCCGGGCAGGCCGAGATCCAATACCACCAGTGCGAATGCATGTTCCTGCAGCGCCCGGATGGCGGCCTTGCCGTTGGCGAGGTGGTCGACCGCGTGGCCGGCCCGTTCCAGCGAACCGCAAACGGCGTCCGCGATTGCCGCATCGTCCTCGACCACCAGCATCCGCATGTCGACGCCTCGCCCGAACGAAGTGGAGAGAATATCAAGCGTACAGCTTGACGAGCACGATTTCGCCGGCGCCCTCGATCCGGATCGGCGCCATCGTACCGCCGGGTGAGACCAGCGTCGCGTCGCCGGGGTTCAACGCCGTGTGCATGTCCGCATCTGCACGGATGTCGGCACGGCCGGAATCCAGATAGACCAGCCAGCGCATGCCGGTCTCGACGGGCAGCACCATCGCATCGAGCAGGGTGCGTGGCAGCACTTCGCCGCGGGCTTTGCCCCGCAGCATCAGGTTGAAATCGCGGGTCGGGCCTTCCGGCAGCACGCCGATGGGCGCGGGCGCGCCATCGAACTGCATGGCCTTGAATCGCGGGCCGGTGAGTTCGTGGCCGTCCGAAAAACGCAGCGTCATCGGCGCGTCGAGTGGAACCAGCGTGCGCCGGATACCCGGCAATTCGGAAAACGGCCCGTCGCGCTCGACCCTGGCGACGCTGATGCGCACCATCCAGTTTGCGTCCTCGGGTTCGCGCAGGATTACCGTGGTGCTGCCGGTGCCATTGGCCCAGGGCTCTTCGCGCTGGATGCGGCGCGGGATGGCTTGCAGTCGCGGCATCGGGTGATGATACCGAGGCTCGCCGGCCATCAGCCGATCAGCTTGCGCAGCGCATCCAGGCCGAGGCGCAGGCTTTCGTCCCAGGCGTGGCCGACGATGGGCTGGCCCGTCTGCGCGTCGCGGAACTCCTCTTCCTGGCCGGGGGCAAGCAAATGCCGGTAATCCACGGTCAATTCCTCGCCTGAATCCAGGTCGCGCGCGGCGAAGATGAAGCCCAGCAGCCACAAGCCGGTGGGTTCGAAACTGTGGTTCACGAAGCACTCGTCCGGCCAGTCCGGCGAAAGCGTGTAGCGATCCTCGAACCAGCGCACCGAGGTGTGGAGCAGTTTTGCGCGTTCGGGATCGGACAGGATTTCCGCGAACGACCAGGTCTGGTCGATGCGGTCCGGTGCCACCGCGATCCGGCCGCGCGGCAATGGCTGTTCCAGGAACACGCCCTTGCCGGCGCCGGGAATGGCGGATGGACCGATGCGGTAGCGGGGCAGGATCACGTGACGGGACTCGCCGGGGAAAGCGCGCGAGTGTAGTGCGTGCGGCCGTCGACACGCGACGATGGCGCGGGACGACGCCCGCGCCATCGGTTCCGCATCAATGCTTGCGTGAACGCTTCGCGTGCTTCGGCTTGGCTGCCGCGGGTGCGAAGCTGCCACTCAGGTGGATCGCGGCGCGGTTGCGCGCAAGGGTCTTGGTGCCGATGCCCTTGACATTGCCGAGCTCGTCCACGTTCTTGAACGCGCCGTGGGTCTTGCGGTACGCCACGATCGCTTGCGCCTTGCTGATCCCGACGCCGTCCAGCGAAGTGGCGATGGTTTGCGCATCGGCCGTGTTGATGTTGATCGGCGTGGCGGCGAAGGCCGGCAACGCCATGGCGAGGCAGAGCGCGATGGCGCAAAGAGTCTTCTTGAACATGGTTCCTCTCCGATGATCGCCGCGGCTGCGGCGTGTGGAAAGAGCTTGCCGCACGCCCCGGGCAGCCACAGCCGGTGCGTTCGCCGCGATCGTGTCGGCTCCCGCAGCGGTCGCGTGTCGGAATCGTCCGACCGCGCCGCTGTTACACTGGCGCACTGTTTCATCGAGGAGTGTGTCTGATGGATGCCGGCAAGGCCCGATCCTTCATCGGCAAGCTGTGGGATGACGAAGTGGTTCCGCAGCTTGTCGAGTACATCAAGATCCCCAACAAGTCGCCCATGTTCGACAAGGAATGGGCTGTGCACGGTTACATGGACGCGGCGGTCGCGCTCATGGAGAAGTGGGCGCGTGCGAAACTGCAGTCGCTGCCGGGTGCGGCCCTGGAGGTGGTACGCCTTCCGGACCGTACGCCTCTGATCTTCATCGACGTGCCTGCATCGGGGAACGCGACGCGCGCCGACGATTGCGTGCTGCTTTACGGCCATCTGGACAAGCAGCCGGAAATGACCGGCTGGAGCGAAGGCCTGGGTCCGTGGACGCCCGTCCTGAAGGGCGACCGCCTGTATGGCCGTGGCGGCGCCGATGACGGCTACGCGATCTTCGGCTCGCTCTCGGCTTTGCTAGCGCTTCACGAACAAGGCGTGCCGCACGCGCGTTGCGTGGTGATGATCGAGGCCTGCGAGGAGTCGGGTAGCTACGACCTGCCGCACTATGTCGACCATCTCTTGCCGCGCATCGGCCAGCCTTCGCTGGTGGTGTGCCTGGATTCCGGCTGCGCCAACTACGACCAGTTGTGGCTGACCACGTCGCTGCGCGGCATGACCGGTGGCGAGCTGGTGGTCGAAGTGCTGACCGAGGGCGTGCATTCGGGTGACGCATCGGGCGTGGTCCCTGACAGCTTCCGCATCATGCGCGACCTGCTGTCGCGGCTGGAAGACCCGGCCACCGGCGAAATCGTGCCCGAGGAACTCTATGTCGACATTCCCGCCGAACGCATCGATCAGGCGAAACAATGCGCCGACATCCTGGGCGACGATGTGTTCACCAAGTTCCCCTGGACGGAAGGCATGCGCCCGGTCAGCAGCGACAGGGTCGAATTGATCCTGAATCGCACGTGGCGGCCGCAACTGGCCGTGACCGGCGCGGGTGGCCTGCCACCGCTCGAAAGCGCCGGCAACGTGCTGAGGCCCGGCACGTCGCTGAAGTTGAGCCTGCGGGTGCCGCCGACCGCCAACGGCAGCAAGGCCGGCGAGTTCGTCAAGAAGTTGCTGGAGTCCGACCCGCCGTATGGCGCGAAAGTGACCTTCAAGCTGGAGAAGGACGGCAGCGGCTGGAACGCGCCGCAGCTTTCCGAATGGCTGAGCAGTGCCGTGACGCAGGCGTCGCAGGATGCGTTCGGTGCGCCCGTCGCGTACATGGGCGAGGGCGGCAGCATTCCCTTCATGGGCATGCTGGGCGAGAAATTCCCGAAGGCGCAGTTCCTGATCACGGGGGTGCTGGGCCCGCATTCGAACGCGCACGGCCCGAACGAATTCCTGCACATCCCGACCGGAAAGAAGGTGTCGCAGGTGGTGGCCGGGGTGGTCGCCGCGCACGCGGGAGCGAGTGCTAAGGGCCTGACGTAGTACTCGTGCGCGTCCGCGAAGCCACGCCTGCCGATGCGGAAGCGTTGGCGTCGTTGTCGGGCCAGCTCGGTTATTCCGTGGATGTCCCGACGATGGTGCACCGCCTGGCGCGGGTCGAAGGCGGCGTGGTGCTGGTCGCGCTGGACGCGGAGGGCCTGGTATGCGCGATGGCGCATGCCGCGCCCAGGCGCCCGCTGGTGGCCGAGCCGTTCGTCGAAATTGCGGCGCTGGTGGTGGACGAGGCGGCGCGCGGGTCCGGGGCCGGCGCGGTGCTGCTCGCCGCGGTGGAGGCATGGGCGTACGGGCAGGGCTTCACGGGCGTGCGGGTGCGGTCCAACGTGCTGCGCGAGCGGGCGCATCGTTTCTATCTGCGCGAGGGCTACATCGAGCAGAAGCGCCAGGCGGTTTTCCTGAAGCGGTTGAACGCCACGAACGCGCCGACCTGACGGCAGGCGCGTGCGCGGTTACCCTTGACCACTCGCAAGGATCACCGATGCTCTACGACCTGCCTCCCGTCACCCGCGCGCTGCTGATCGCGAACGTCGCGATTTTCCTGCTGGAACTGGTGCCTTCGCTCCATCCGCTGCTGATCGCCTACGGGGCGTTGTGGCCGGTCGGGCCATCGCAGCTCGCGGCCCTGCCGCAAGGTGGCGCCGTCCACGTCGGCTTCCAGTTCTGGCAAATCATCACGTATGCATTCCTGCACGGCGGCTGGGGCCACATCTTCTTCAACATGTTCGCGCTGTGGATGTTCGGTGGTCCGATCGAGCACCTGCTGGGCGCGAAGCCCTACACGTTCTATTACTTCTTCTGCGCGGTGACCGCGGCCATCGCGCACCTGCTGGTCGGGCATTTCTTCGTGCACAAGTTCTATCCGACCATCGGCGCGTCGGGCGCGATCTTCGGACTGCTGGTGGCGTTCGGGGTGATGTATCCACGCATGAAGATGTTCCTGATCTTCTTCCCCGTGCCGATGCCGGCGTGGGTATTCGTGATCGGCTACATCCTGCTGGAACTGTTCTTCGGCGTCAGCGGCTATGAATCCGGCGTGGCCCATTTCGCCCATCTCGGCGGTGCGGTGGGAGGCTTCGTCCTGCTGCAGTACTGGCGCGGCAAGCTGCCGATCCGGCCCAAGCGCATCCTGACGAGATGACTTGCGGACCGCGGGTCACCGATCCTTCCGGCATTTTGCGTGGCGCGGGCGGGGCGGCGGAACCGGCGCCCGAGGGCACCTCCCTGGCCTGAGGACCCATGCCAGGGTTCGGGGGACGCCGGTGGATCAGTCGAAATCCGCGGCCAATGCTTCCTGCTGCGCCTCGGTGAGCCGCGCTTCTGCGTGGTAATGGGGATGACCGATGCGGAACGTCACCGGCCGGCCGCGCTTGAAGGCCGCGATGGCCGCCGCGTCGAGTTCGAAACGCAGGAAATGCACCGCGGCGGTCTTCTCTTCGTTGCTGCGTGGCAGATCTTCGTCGGCAATTGCCTTGACCGGCGCGTGGCCTTCCACCGCAAGCTGCACGTCGTGTTCGATGTTGCGCAGCCGCAGCAGTTCGCGCTTGCGCACTTCGACGTCGTCGTACTCGATCAGCATCGTGCACTTGAGGTTTGCGCCGTCGGGAACCAGCGGGTTGTAGGCCGCCAGTTCCTCGGCAATCCCCTCCGCTTCGAAAATCTTCTCCGCGCGCAGCATTTCCTGGACCTGATACTGGATGGTGAGGCGGTCCTCGAACAGCAGCGTCACGTGTTCGCCGATTCGAACCTTGCGGTTGCGCTTGTGGGCGAGCACCCGGCTTCGGAATTCGGGGCGTTGCCTTGCGTACTCTTCCAGGGGCAACAGGTCTTGGGGAGTCAGGGTATGCATGATGTCGCGCTTCCATTTGTGTCCGTGAAGACGGCAGCCTTTGCGGGACGGCCCCGGGGTTGCGTCAAATGCCGTAGGCCTTTCGCAACAGCGAAAGCGGATGCTGCTGCGGCGGCTGGTCGTTCAATCCGTGTGCGAGGTGCGCGCCAGCCATCGGACAGTCGCTGGTGCTGGTGGCTGCGCCGGATTCGGCGATCCGCCGCTCGACCGGTTTTGCGATCTTGCGGGACAGCGCGTAGGTTTGCGTCTTGACCCCGTACGTGCCGTCATGCCCCGAGCAACGCTCGATCGTGACGACTTCGGTGCCGGGCACCAGCGACAGGATGTCGCGGGTCTTCGGGCCGATCTTCTGCACCCGCTGGTGGCAGGCGACGTGCCAGGCGAGCTTGCCGAGCGACTGCTTGAACCCGGTCTTCAGCAGGCCCGCCGCGTGGCGTTCGGCCAGGTATTCGAAAGGATCGAAAAACGCGCGTTGCACCAGCTTCACGTCCTCGTCGTCCGGAAACATCAGCGGCAGTTCCTGCTTGAACATCAGCACGCAGGACGGGATCGCGGCGGTGAGGTCGAAGCCGTCGCGCACGGCTTTCGCGAGCACCGGAATGTTTTCGTTCTTGTACTTGGTGACCGAGGCCAGATCGCCGAGTTCCAGCTTCGGCATGCCGCAGCAGACTTCCTTTGCCACCAGTTTCACCGGAATGTCGTTGTGCGCGAGCACGGCGGCCAGGTCATCGACGACTTGCGGAAGCACGCTGTCGCAATAGCAGGTTGCGAAAATCGCGACCTTGCCGCGGGTGCGTCCCGCCGCCGTCGCGTTGCCCGCGGCATCCAGCTTCCGCAGCGCCTTTCGCGCCCGAGGATGCCTGTATTCCGGCACCTCGGCGTCGGGATGCACGTGCAGGGTCTTGTCCAGCAGCTTGCGCGCCGGCTTGTTGCGGTTCAGTGCATTGACGGTTTCCGCGATCACGGGTCGCGCGGCGATCCGGCCGACGGTGGTGGTGTCGGAAAGAAAGCGGTTGCCGAGCGAGGTGCCCTTGCGCTCGAACTCGAACGCCTTGGCGCGCAGCATCAGGTGCGGAAAATCGACATTCCACGGATGCGGCGGCACATAGGGACACTTGGTCTGGTAGCACAGGTCGCACAGGTAGCACTGTTCGACGACCTTGCCGTAATCGGCCTTGTCGACGCCGTCGATCTCCATCGTTTCCGATTCGTCGATCAGGTCGAACAGGGTGGGGAAGGCGTGGCACAGGCTGACGCAGCGGCGGCAACCGTGACAGATGTTGAAGATGCGCTCCATCTCCTTTTCGAGCGCGGCCTGGTCGAAGAATTCGGGGCCGTCCTGGCCCAGCGGGTGGCGGGTCGGAGCTTCGAGATTGCCTTCGCGATTGCCGCTCACGTCAATGCCCATTTGCTTGTGCCAGTATCGTTGGGCTTCGCGGGAAGCCGCTCGGCCCGACCTGCATGTTGCGCTGCAGGTGGGATTGAACCGGACGAAATCCGGGAGAAGCGCAACCGGTTCCGAGCTTGCGCTTTTCCGGTGTTGGGCTTCGCTTGCGCTCAGCCCAACCTACATCTTCGCGGGGAAGCCACCTGGACATGGTCAGGTTGGCAGGATCCGCGCCTTTTGCGGATGAAGCCCAACCTGGTGGCTCGACAGGGGTGGGCTTCGCGAAGAAGCCGCTCGGCCCAACCGGCATCGGCAAGCGATCCGCGCCGTGCGCGACGCATTACCCAGCCGCATCAACCCAGTTCGTTGAGGGCCTTGGTGAAGCGGTTGGCGTGCGAGCGTTCCGCTTTCGCCAGTGTCTCGAACCAGTCGGCGATTTCCTCGAAGCCCTCGTCGCGCGCAGCCTTGGCCATGCCCGGGTACATGTCGGTGTACTCGTGGGTCTCGCCCGCGATCGCGCTTTTGAGGTTGGCGTGGGTTTCGCCGAACGGCAGGCCGGTGGCGGGGTCGCCGACGTTTTCCAGGTATTCGAGGTGACCGTGTGCATGGCCGGTCTCGCCTTCCGCGGTGGAGCGGAACACGGCGGACACGTCGTTGTAACCCTCGACGTCGGCCTTGGACGCGAAGTAGAGGTAACGGCGGTTGGCCATCGATTCGCCGGCAAAGGCGTCCTTCAAATTCTGTTCGGTCTTGGAACCCTTCAGGTTTGCCATCTTCTTTACCTCTCGTGTGGTGAGCGTGCGGCCTGATGCCGGTCAGGTGACCGTAACGCGGTCCGTGTGTGAAATGAAATTGATTGATTCGATAGGCGCAATAGACAATAGCTATGGTCGACACGGCTGGCGTGTCACGCCGGGAAGGCCGTGCCGGTGTTTCCCGGATCCGGAGCCACGGTGCCGGCCGCTTCAAATGGCGGTCATGGACGACCGGCCACTACCGATGCAGGTCGCCCGCGGCCTCCGGCTGATAATGGATTGCGGTCACCTTCAGCCGGTGCGTCTTGCCGGCCTGGCCCGGCCAATCGATGCTCTGGCCCACGCGCAAACCCAGCAGGGCACTGCCGACCGGGGCCAGCACTGAAATCTTGCCCGCGTCGGCATCGGCGTCCTTCGGGTACACCAGCGTCAGCGTGTGGTGCTTGCCGTTGGACTCATCCACGCAATCGGCCGACGAATTCATGCTGACCACGTCGTGGGGCATTTGCGCCGGCTCGACGATGTCGGCGCGATCGAATTCGGCCCGCAGTCGTGCCGCGATCGGGGAATCGCGCAATGCCGGTGTGTCGAGCAGGCTCTCGATACGTTCCACGTCAAGCCGGGAAAGGGTGATCAACATTTGTTTTTCCATGTCAGTGGTTCGCGTGGGCCCTTCCAGCAACATACCGACGGCGCGCCGGTTTCTCAATGGGCGGCGGTTCGGGCGCGGGCAGGGTGGCGGGGTCGAGCAATGCCGGCGGAAGCTGCTTGAAAATTTCCGACAGTGCCAGCAGGAACGGGTGGATCGCCGAACTCTTGCGCCAGAACATCGCGATCCGGCGGCTGGGCGCGCGACCCCGGAACGGGGTGAGATGGACGTTGGTGGTTTGCGCGATCGGCGGCTGCACCGCGAGCACGGGCAGCAGGGTCACGCCCACGTTGGCCGCGACCATCTGCCGCAGGGTTTCCAGGCTGGTCGCGCGGAAGCCGTGCTTTTCGTCGGCGCCGGACATCCGGCAGACCTCCAGCGCCTGGTCACGCAGGCAATGCCCGTCTTCCAGCAACAGCAGATGTTGGTCCTCGAGGTCGGCAAGCTTCAGCAGCCGCCGGCCTGCCAGCGGGTGGGCGTCGGGTGCCGCCAGCAGGAACGGTTCCTCGAACAGGAATTCGGCGTGCAGCGTGTCATCGTGCACCGGCAGCGCCAGGATCGCCGCATCCAGCTTGCCCTCGCGCAACCGCTGCAGCAGTTCGGGTGTCTTTTCCTCGACCAGCAGCAGTTCCAGGCGTGGAAAACGCTCGCGGATCGCACCCATCACGTGCGGCAGCAGGTACGGACCCAGCGTGGGAAAGATGCCCAGCGTTAGGGTGCCGGCTTCGGGGTCGCGGTCGCGGTGCGCGATGCGCTTGATCTGCTCGACCTCGTTCAGTACCTCGCGGGCGCGCGCCACGATCTGCTGGCCGGCTTCGGTCAGCAAGACCTTGCGGGGCGTGCGCTCGACCAGCGTGACGCCCAGCTCGTCTTCCAGTTTCCTGATCTGGGTGGAAAGGGTCGGCTGGCTGACGAAGCTCGCTTCGGCGGCACGGCCGAAATGCTTGTGATCGGCGAGGGCGACCAGATAGTGCAAATCGCGCAAGTTCATGGTGTATCGGCTTGATCCGGCATCGTCAAACAATATATATGGACTATCAATGCAATTACAACAATCGATTTGATTTATGGACTGACCAGGCCTATCTTGGACGTTGAACGGCGGCGGACGCCGCCTGTCAAACCTGCTCAACCGCAAGGAGATTTGCATGCTTACCGTTGGCAACAACTTCCCCCATTTCAACCTCAAGGCCACCGTGTCCATCGAGAGCCTGGACAAGGCCTTCACCGACATCGACAACAGCACCTACAAGGGCAAGTGGCTGTGCGTGTTCTTCTATCCGAAGGACTTCACCTTCGTGTGCCCGACCGAGATCAAGGGCTTCGCCGACCTCGACGCGCAGTTCAAGGATCGCGATTGCCAGATCCTCGCCGCCAGCACCGACTCCGAGTTCGTGCACATGGCCTGGCGCAAGGACCACAAGGATTTGCGTGACCTGCCGTTCCCGATGTTGGCCGACATCAACAAGGACCTGACCCGTGCGCTCGGCATCCTCGACGAGGAGGGCGTGGCCAAGCGCGCCGCGTTCCTGGTCGACCCGGAAGGGGTGATCCGCTTCGTATACGTCACGGAAGGTTCGGTTGGCCGCAATCCGTCGGAAGTGCTGCGGGTACTCGACGCGCTGCAGACCGACGAGCTTTGCCCCTGCAACTGGAACAAGGGCGAAGAAACCCTGAAGGCCGCGTAAGGCCATCCCGTGCAGCCAGCGCCGATGCCCCTCCATCGGCGCGGCGCCCAGGCGGCGGGAGTCATCCCGCCGCCGCTTTGAACATCACTGGAGAAGACCATGAGTCTGGACCGCATCAAGGCCGGCTTGCCCGACTACGCCAAGGACCTGCGCCTCAACCTGGAATCGGTGTTGAGCGAAGGTGGCGCGCCGGGGCTGAGCCGGAAGCAGATCGCGATCATCGCGCTCGCGGCCGCGGTGGCATCGCGCCATGCGCCGCTGACCGAAGCGATTGCGGATTTCGCTTCACGACACGCCGACGAAAAGGAACTCGATGGCGCGCGCACCGCCGCCGCGCTGATGGGCATGACCAACATCTATTACCGCTTCCTGCACCTCGTCGAGAACGACGAGTACGGCACGCTGCGGGCCGGCCTGCGGATGAACGCGATGGCCAATCCCGGCGGCGACAAGATCGATTTCGATCTCGCGTCGGTGGCGGTCTCCGCGATCAACGGCTGCGGCAGCTGCGTGGCTTCGCACGAGCGCACCCTGCGCAAGCACGGCGTTTCCGCGCAGGCCGTGCAAAGCGCCGCCCGGATCGCGGCCGTGATCCATGCGGTGGCGGTGGTGCTGGAGCAACAGGCCGCCGCGAGCGCGGCTTCGGCAAGCGAAGCGGCCTGACAGGCGTTGCAGGCGCCCTGTTGGGGCGGCCATGGATGGTCCGCCGCGGATCAGGCTCAGGGTGCTTGTTCGACGAACGGACGATCAGCCGCTGCGACGATGCTTGCGGGAGCGACGGGTAGCCTTCGCTCCCGCATGCGCCGGCGGGTCGGGCCGGGGCGAAGGCCCGCTGAAACCGATGAACTGCTGGCGCATCGCGGTGATCTGTTCGATCCGGTCGTAGACCGCATCACTGCCGCGCGCGCGGATCACCGCGCCCAGCAGCACGTTGAACAGCGCGCCGAACGCGGTGAAGCTGTGCCACGCGCGCTCCCGCTGGATGGGCAGCATCAACACGTGCGGCGTCAACTGGCGCGCCCAGTAACACTCCGAATCGGTGAGGATCACGAGCGGAATGCCGCGTGACGCGACTTCTTCGGCAAGGATCCGGAAATGCCGCGAATAGCGGCGTTCGTCGATCAGCACCACGCAGCTTTTGTCGGTCGAGTCGATCAGCACGTCGGTGTAGGCGCCGTCCACGCCCGACGCAAACGCGACGTGCGGGCGGATCTGTTGCAGCAGGGTCGCGAACATCAGCCCCAGGAAACGGCCAAGCTGGAAGCTCGCCACGGAAACCCGGTCGGCGGTGGCCAGCAGGCGCACGATGGCTTTCCATTCCTCGCCGCGCGCCAGCGCATGCGTCGCGGACACCGCGCGGATGTCGGCTTCGAGGTTTTCGTCGCGGGCGTCCGGGCCTTCCGCGGGCGCGGGGCTATGGTAGTACTTGAGCCAGGTCGTGTCGCCGCGCAACTCCTCCTTCATTTCGGCCACGCCCGCATAGCCGAGCTTGCGCAGGAAGCGTCCGACCGTCATCGCGCTGACGCCGACGCGCTGGCCCAGTGACGCCGCGGTTTCGAACGGCAGGCCACTCAGGTTCTGCACCAGGTAACCCGCGATGCGTTGCTCCGAGGCCGTGAACGTGTGCCAGCGGCTCTTGAGTTTCTTCTTGAGGTCCTGGGTCATGGTGGTGCGATTATCCGGCATCGCGAAGTCGCCGCGTGCCGTCAGGCGGCGGCCTGCAGGCCGCCACCCCAGAGTTCCCCGGGGCACCAGATCATGCCCTCCTCGTAACGCGCGCCGGGCGAGCAGTCTTCGCACAGGTACAACGGCCCGTCCAGGTCGACCACGGCGCACTGCTGGCCGAGCACGAATGCGGGTGCCATCGCCAGCGACGAGCCGGACATGTTGCCGACCATCAGGTCGAATCCCATTGCGCGCGCCTGCTTGGCCATCGACAGGGCTTCGGTGAGGCCGCCGCACTTGTCCAGCTTGATGTTGATGGTGTCGACGCGGCCAGCGAGGCGCTCGAGGTCGGTATGGTCCTGCACGCTTTCGTCGGCAGCGATGGGGATGGGGCGATCAAGGCCGTCCAGCCAGCTTTCCCTGCCGATCGGGAACGGCTGCTCGATCAATGAAATCCGGTGTTGCTGCAGCGTGGGCAGCAGGTGCGCCAGCGAGTCGCGCGTGAATCCCTGGTTGGCATCGACCATGATCCATGCGTCCGGCCGTGCCGCACGTACGGCGCGCACGCGTTCGGCGTTGCGATCGTCGTCGGTCAGCTTGAGCTTCAGCGCGCGCGCGTCGGAAAACGCGCCTGCGTGTTCGGCCATGCGCTCGGGTTCGTCGGCGCCGATCGTGAAGGTGGTGCGCAGTGGGCGAGGTGGATCGACGCCCGCAAGTTGCCAGGCCGGTACGCCGCGGCGTTTCGCTTCCAGATCCCACAGCGCGGCATCCAGCGCGTTGCGGGCGCCTCCGGGCGGCAGGCAGTCCAGCAGCTCGCCGCGGGTGATGCCATGTTCGATGCGCGCGCGCAGCGCTTCGACCTGCGCCAGCATTTCCGGCGGGTTGTCGTGCTTGTAGTAGACGCCTTGCGCTTCGCCACGGCCGACGAGGCCGCCTTCACGCAGCGTCACCACCAGCGCGTCGAACCCGGTGAAGGTGTAGCCGGTGATGTGGAACGGTGCCTTCATCGGCCGTTTCTCGATGGCCGCGTGCAAGGTCATGGAACGGGCGCTCATGTCGTCTCCTTGTTGTTTGCAAACGAACGCTCCATCGGCGGGCGTCAGAAGCGGACGTTGAAGCTGACCAATCCAAACGCCACGATGAACCACGCCAGGTAAATCATGGCGATCGCCAGCAGGCATTCGCCCGCGCGCACCCAGCGGCTGCGGCGCGGCGCCCGCCACGCCTGCACCGCATTCGCGATGGCCGCGATCGCGCCGGCCAAAGCCAGTACACCCAGCGCATCAAGCAGGTACATCCAGGCCGCCAGGCCGCCGCGCACCAGCAGCATTTCGTCGGCCGAAACGGCGACCACCAGCAGCAACCAGCCGAACAGGGCGAGGACCGACGCAAGTGCGCCGAGGCGCGACAGCCGGCGCATCATCGATGGCGTGCGCGCCAGTGCCAGCGTTCCGCGGTAGTGGCGGCGGATGCACCAGCCACCGAACCACACCAGCAGCGCGATCAGCGCGATCGCGAAGGCTGCCGCAAGCGGCGGGCCGAAGGCGCCCATGCCCATGCGGTCCGGCAGGCGCTGGTACACCAGCACGGGAATGTCGCCGGCGGCCCAGTACCGGATGCGGCCATGCGCGTCGGCCACGAAATCGAGCAGCGCCTGGCCGTGGACCTCGCGATAGTGCAGCGGCTTGATCTCGCGCCAATGCAGTGGACTGCCCGCGGCGTCGACCAGCGTCGAAACGGTGATCGTCCCGTCCGGTTCCGCCGCGACGTGTGACTGGCTCAGGAGGTACAGGAAGTGCAGTGCGCTCTGGTTGCGGCGGCTGGTTTCGTACCAGCCCGCCACGCGCGCCGCGTCGGCCTTGGCGGTGTCCGGCGTCGGCGCCGCGGGCGGCTGCCACGGGAAATAGCGATCCAGGAACGCGCGGAAGATTTCGTTGCGGACGTCGTTGACGGCGCCGGCCTGTCCGGCGCTGTTGAACGCCATGAAGATGCCCACGTTCGCATCCAGCAGCAGATGCAGGTCGCTGTGGAACACGATGGTGTCGCCGCCGTGGCCGATGATGCGCTGGCCGTTGCGGTCTTCCTGGTAGAAGCCGAGGTCCATGCCGTTCAGGCCGGGCGCGGCCGCGTACTGCCGGCTGTGCATCAGGGCGGCGGTTCGTGGCTGCAGGATTTGTGCGTCACCGAAGCGGCCGCCCTGCAACTGGGCGATCATGAAGTTCGCCATGTCCAGGGGCGACGCCGTCATCGCGCCGGCGGGCGCCGGGTTCACCAGTTCGAAGGGCTTCGGTGTGCCGTCCGATGCGGTCACGTAACCCTTCGCCAGCAGCGGTGCCAGGCTGGCCGGCAGCGGTTGCGTGAACGTCGAATGACGCATGTCCAGCGGCGCGAGGATGTGCTCCCGGACATATGCATCCAGCGGTTGGCCCGACACGCGTTCCACGATGTATCCGGCGAGTCCCGCGCCGTAATTCGAATAGGCGACGACCTTGCCCGGCGGGAAGATGCGCGCCGGGATGTGCTGTTTGAGGTAGCGGCCAAGGTCGACGCCGGCGGGTGTCGCGGGCAGCAGGTCGCGCGTGGTGTCCTCGAAACCTGCCGTGTGCGTCATCAGGTCGCGCAGCGTGACCGGCTTGCCGAACTTCGCCGGGATCCTGAAATCGAGGTAGGCGTTGACGTCGCGGTCGAGATCCAGCTTGTGCCGTTCGACCAGTTGCATCACCGCGGTCCAGGTGAACAGCTTGGACACGGAGCCGATGCGGAACAGCGTCGTCGCCGGTGACACGGGCGTGCGGGTTTTCAGGTCCGCATAGCCATAACCCCGGGCGAACAGCACCTCGCCGTCCTTCACCACGACCACCGCGCCGCCGGCGATGTCGCCGCGTTGCAGCATGTACGGCAGCATGCCGCCGAAGAAGGTCGAAAGGTCTTCCGCGGTCAGGGCGTGCGCGGGTGCGGTCGGCGCCTGTGCCTTGGCAACCGGTGCATGTGGCGCCGGCTGCGGCACCTGCGCGAAGGCGGCGCCTGTCGCGCCCGCGAGCAGGAGGGCGAGGATCTGCAGCACGCGCGTCATGGCGAAGTCCCAAGCGGAAGGGAGGTCTGGCGATGGAGCACCCCGACCAGAAGGCCCGCGACCAGCCACGCGCATCCGAACAGGAACGTCGTGCGGTCGAAACCGGTGAAGATGAAGCCGACGATCGCGAACCCGAACAGCGGCATCACGACGTGGCGCAGCGGGCGCGTGCGCTGGCCGCGGCGCACCCAGAAATACACCGGCACCGAAAGGTTGAGCAGCAGGAACGAGGTCAGCGCACCGAAATTGACCAGGTGCAGCAACACCACGATCGGTACGCTCAACGACAGCACCAGCGACAGCGCGGCAACGAACAGGATCGCGTTGGCAGGTGTCTTGAAGCGCGGGTTGACCCACGACAGGAAGCCGCCGAACGGCAGTGCCCGGTCGCGTCCCATCGCGAACAGGATGCGCGAAATCGCCGACTGCGAAGCCAGCGCGCTGGCCACGCCGGTCGCCAGCGCCTTGACCACGATGAACAGCACGAACAACCCCGTGCCGCCGACGTCGCGCGCGATCTGGAAGAAGCCGAGGTTGTCGTCGAGATTGGTGTAGTCCGGATGCGCCAGCGCGGCCAGCCAGGTTTGCAGCACGAACAGCACGCCCAGCACCACCAATGTAAGCACCGTGGCCGTGCCGACATCGCGCCGCGGTTCACGCGACTCCTCCGCCAGCGTGCTGATCGCGTCGAAGCCGAGGAAGCTCAGCGCCGCAATGGTGGTGGCCGTCGCGATGAAGCTCCAGCTCAGATGCCCCGGTTGATACAGCGGCGCCCACGAGAAGCCGCCGGTGCCCTGGCCGAGCACGAACACGAAGCGGATCGCCAGCACCAGGAAGATTGCCAGTGCCAGCAGCTCCAGCGCCAGCAACACGAAGTGCGCGCGCGACTGCAGGCGCACGCCGAGCACGTTGATCGCGGTGTTGATCGCCAGCAGCCCCACGATCCACACCCAGTGCGGAACGCCGGGCACCAGCCCGCCGAGCCAGTTCGACACGAAGATGTAGATCACCGCCGGCACCAGCAGGTAATCGGCGAGGATCATCCAGCCGGCGACGAAACCGAGGAAAGGATTCATGCCGCGGCGCACGTACGCGTACACCGACCCCGCGAACGGGAACTCCGCACTCAACTGCTTGTAGCTCATCGCGGTGAAGAACATCGCGACCATGCCGACCAGGTACACCAGCGGCACCATGCCCTCGCTGGCGTGCGCGACGAAGCCGTACACCGCGACCGGCGCGATCGGCACGATGAACACCATGCCGTACACCAGCAGGTGCCGCAGGCCCAGCCTGCGGTCGAGCTGCTGGGTGTAGCCGGCCGCGTCGAGTTCGGCGCTGGCGTTTCCGGGCGGGGTCTCGTTCACGCAATCAATAGTGCAGGTTGAAGTTGACGAGGCCGCAGGCGACGATCGCCCAGATGCCATAGATCGCGCACAGGCCCAGCAACACCTCGCCGATGCGCGCGAGCCAGCCACCCGGTCCACGCGCAATTCGCCAGGCCGCTTCGGCAATGATCGCGATGCCGCCCAGGATCCCCAGCACGCCCAGCACGTACAGCAGGGTCAGCGGCGTGTCGAAATTCGCGTGGAACAGCGACAGCGGTTTCGAGAACCACATCAGCAGGCCCAGCCAGCCGACCACCACGCCCAGTTGCAGGATCACGCCGATGCGCGAGGCGATCCAGAGCGAACGCTGGCGTGGTGCGAACGGCAGCTTGCGCCTGAAGCGGCGCCGCGCGATCGCGCCGCCGATCCACACCAGCAGGGTCAGCACGAACACCGCCATCGTGATCTGGAACAGCAACATGAAGGTGCCGTGTGCGAGCAGTCCGTGCATGGGCTGGAACAGCATCACCGGCGGGAAATCATCGGTGACCCACTGGCGGATCGAGCCGTCGTCGTTCGCGACGAAACGCAGTTTCGACTGCCCGTTGGCCTCGCGATACGTCAGCGGGCCCACTTCGCGCCAGTGTTTGACAGCGCCGCTGGAGTCCTTGAGTGCACTGACGGTGATGTCGCCGTTCGGCAGCGCGGATATCTGCGTCTGGCTGAGCAGGTACAGCAGCCGCAGCGCGCTGTCTTCGCGCCGGCTGGCCCAGTACCAGCCGGCCACGCGCGCGGCATCGGCCTTCGCTGTCGCCGCGGTTTTTTCCTGTGGCACCGCGTACGGGAAGTAGCGATCGAGGAAGGCCCGGAACAGGTCGGTCCGCACGGCTTCCGCGGTGCCGTTCGGGGCCTTGCCGGCGCTGTTGAAGGACATGAACACGCCCACGTCCTTGTCCATCAGCAAATGCAGGTCGGAATGGAAGGCGACGGTGTCGCCGCCGTGGCCGATGATCGTCAGGCCGTTGCGGTTTTCCTGGTAGAACCCGAGGTCGAAGCCGTTCATTCCCGGCGCCGCGGAATACTGGTGCGAATGCATTTCCCGCGCGGTCCCGGCCGGCAGGATCGAGGCGCCGCCGAACTGCCCGTCCTGCAACTGCGCGATCATGAAGTTCGCCATCTCGGTGGCGGTCGACGTGAACGAGCCGGCGGGGTAGGGCTCGATGGGTTCGAACGGCACGATGGTGTCGCCGGTCGCGGTGATGTAGCCGGTCGCCATGTCACCGCGCAGCGCCTCGGGCAGCGGCTGCACGAACGTCGAATGCGGCATCGCCAGCGGCTTCAGGATGTGGTCTTCGACATATTGGTCGAACGGCTGGCCCGACACGCGCTGCACGATGTAGCCGGCGAGGGTTGCGCCGTAGTTCGAATACGCGACGACCTCGCCGGGCGGGAAGATGCGCGGCGGGATGTGTTCGGAGAGATAACGCTTCAGCGGATAGACATCCTTCGGCGTCGGCACGCCCAGGTCCTTGATGACTTCGGCGAACCCGGCCGTGTGCGTCATCAGCTCGCGCATCGTGATCGGCTTGCCGTATTTGTCCGGAATCCTGAAGTCGAGGTATTTGTTGACGTCGGCGTCGAGGTCGATCTTGCCGGCCGCGACCTGCTGCATCACCGCGGTCCAGGTGAACAGTTTGGAGATCGAACCGATCCGGAACAGTGTCTTGTCCGCGATCACCGGGGTGCGCTTGGCGACGTCGGCGTAGCCGTAGCCCTGCGCGAACACCAGATTGCCGTCCTTCACCACCGCGACCACGCCGCCGGCGATGTCGTTGCGCTTCAGCATGTAGGGCACCAGGCCGTCGAAAAACGTGCCGAGGTCCTGCGCGTCGAGCGTCGGCGTCTCGCCGGCTGCCATCGATGCGGGGGTTTCCGCCGGTGGCGCCGACGTGCCGGGCTGTGCAGCCGATGTCGCGGGCGCCGGTGGCGTGGCGACGGCGGATGGAACCTGCGCCAGGCATGGGGCGCATACGCCCAGGACCAGCAGCAGCGAGGCGAGGCGCTTCAACATGACGTGTCTCCCGTGGCGTATGGGGCGTGAAACCGGATTGTGTTGCTGCAAGCGGCCGACGTGGCCCTGCAGGCACATCGTGCGCTGCGTGCGATGCCCAGCCATCGCTTCCCGCACGTGCCGCGTCCGTGCTTCAGAAATTCCTGCTGACCGAAATACCGAACATGCGCGGCGTGATGATCGTCGCGGTGTCTTCCATCATGCCGGTGACCGGATTGGGCTCCCCGGCCACCGGCACGTAATTCTGGAAGGTACTCGCCTGCACGATGCCGCGCTGGTTGGTCAGGTTCTTGACGTAGGCGTCGATGTTCCACTGGCCGCGGTTCACGCCGGCGCGCAAATTGATGGCGTGGTAGCCCGGAATGGTCGGGCTCGACGGCAGCGGTGGCAGCATGCCCGGGATCGGGTAGCTGAAAGCGAAGTCGGTCGAACGCTCGTCGACGTACTGGTAGCTCGCACCCACGTAGCCGTGCCACCCGCCGCCCAGCGCGAAGTCGTAATCACCGTTGAGGTTGAGCGTGAATTGCGGCGCGTAGGGCAACGGATCGCCGCGCTTTCCGTTGGACGGATACGGTGCGTCCTTGGTCAACGTGGCGTCGTTGTACGCAGCGTTCGCCGACAACCGGAGGCCCCGCACCGGAATCCAGGCGATGGTGGCTTCCAGGCCCTTGCTCTTGGCCTGGCCGCCGCTGGTCAGGAAGGTGAAGTTGTTTTCGAAGGTGGTCAGTGGAATCTTGGTCCAGTCGATGTAGTAGGCGGACAAGTCCACCATCAGACGGTTGTCGGCCGACGTCGATTTCAGGCCCACCTCGTAGTTGGTGAGCTTGGTCGGGCTGAATGTCGCCGGCACGTTGGGAACGCCTACGGGAACGATGTTCGGGCCGCCCGGCAGGAAGCCGGAGGCCACCCGCGCGTACAGCATGTTGTTCTCGTTGATGTGGAATGTCGGGGTCAACGAAAACGTGGTGCTGCTGTCGGAAGAACGCTTGTCGAGCAGCACGGTCGGCGGAATGCCGCCGAAGAGCAGGCCGTATCCGACTTCGGTGTAGTGCTGTTTGTCGTGGCTGTAGCGCAGGCCCGCTTCCACGTCGAAACGATCCGTGATGTGCCAGGTGATGCTTCCGTACGCGGCCCAGGCCTCGTAGGTGCTCGGCTGCAGGTCGCCGCCGATAGGGCCCACCGGCGAGGGCACCGGGGTTCCGCTGTAGTAGTCGCTCGCGTAGATGTCCTGCGCGTTGTCGCCCGTCTCGCGGGTCCAGAACACGCCGCCCAGCCACTCGACCGTTTGATCCTTCGGTGACGACAGGCGGAATTCCTGGGTGGCCTTGGTCTGCGGGACGATGGCTTGTTCGAGGGTGCCGTACGGCTGGCCGTTGGCCTGCAAACCAAGGAACAGCAGCGGCGTTGCGTCGACGTTGGTCACCGCATCGAGCGTGCCGTAGCTGCTCGACGACATCAGCTTTGCCCAGCCGAAATCGGTGTTGAGGGTCACGTTGTAGAGGCGGTAGTGTCCGGAGAAGGCATCGCCGCCCAGGGTGGCGTTGCGCTGCTGCAAATCGCCATAAACCGGCCGCAGCGTATCGGGGTCCAGCGCCACGGTCGCGGAACCCGCGGCATTGAGGTTTTGCGCAAGCGCCGTCATGCGCACCGTGGTCTCGTCGCTGGGCGTCCACAACAGCGACACGCGTCCGCCCTTGATCTTGCTCTCGTTCACGTCGGTCTTCCCGCGTCCGGCGTCGTCGACGAAACCGGGGACGGTCTCGTCGTACGCGTTGGCGCGGATGGCCAGCTTGTCCTTGACCAGCGGCAAATTCACCATGCCGTGCAGGTCGAACCCGTTGCCGCCGCCATCCACGCGGGTGCCGCCCAGTTGCAGCCGCCCGGCATAGTTTTCGGTATCGGGCGGAACGGTGATGAACCGGATCACGCCGCCCAGCGCACCCGCGCCGTAGAGCGTTCCCTGCGGACCGCGCAGCACCTCGATGCGTTCGACGTCTGCGGGGTCGATGTCCGGTGTCAGTGCCGAACCGATGGCGAACACGCTGCTGGAACCGAACGGGGTTTCGTCCACGTACACGCCGACCGAGGCGCTGGGCTGCTGGGAGCCCGAAGCGATGCCGCGGATGCTCAGCTCGGTCATCCCGGGCCCGAGCGAGATCGCATCGAGCCCCGGCACGCTGGCCGCGTAGTCGGAGAAATCCTCGAGGTGCTGGCGCTGGATGTCGTGATAGGTCAACGCCGACACCGCCATCGGCACCTTCTGCAGCGTTTCGTCGCGGCGGTTGGCGGTGACGACCACGGTGCCCAGCGTGGTCACGGTCGCATCGTCGCTGGCGGACGTATTGGCCTTCTGTTGATCCGGCGGCGCGTTCTGCGCGTAGGCCAGCGGTGCCGAGAGGAGCGCCGCGATGATCGCAGCCGAAAGAATCGACAACCCATTGCGCCTGTTCTTCATGGACGACCCTCCTGAAACATGGCGGCGAAGCGGCGTGGGTGGATTGTTACTAGGATCACATAACCATGTCAATGTTATTCAAATATCAATCTGCGCGGGACGAACGGCACCGGAGACGGGACGAAAGGACTTTCGTCACTTGCGATGCGCAGGTGGGCGTGGTGGAGTGCCGGGCTATCCCTCGGCAAAGAGTGCAATCCGATGCGCGTGATTTCCGCAGTAGTGATGGCGGGCCTGCTGGCGTTGTCCGGCCCGGCCCTGGCGCGGCCGCCCCAGGCGGCGGCGAAACACGCCACGGCGCCCCCGTCCGCTGAAGCGCCGCCGCTCACCCGGCTTCCGCAATGGGCGGTGCCGGAATCCTACGATCTCGCCATCAGGAGCGATCCGGACAAATCGAACTTCAGCGGCACCGTCACGATCGCGGTGGATCTGAAGAAGGCCGCGAATCACGTGTGGCTGCACGGCAAGGACCTGACGGTTTCCAGCGTCACGATCACCGACGCGCATGGCAGGACGCACGCCGGCAAGTACGACGGCGCCGTGACTCCGGACGCCGAAAAGGCCGGGGTGGCGCGCGTCGATTTCGGCACGACGCTGCAACCGCAGAAGATCAAGCTGAGGTTCGATTTCACCGCGCCTTACAACGCCACCTTGCAGGGCTATTACAAGGTGGTGTTCGCGGGCACCGCGTACCTGCAGACCCAGATGGAACCGATCAGCGCAAGGCTCGCGTTCCCGTGTTTCGACGAGCCCGGCTTCAAGGTCCCCTTGAATCTGTCGCTGACGATTCCGGTTGCCGACAAGGCGGTCTCCAATGCCGCGGAAACCGGCAGCAAACCGGCTGGCACGGGCTGGAAAACCGTCACCTTCGCGAAGACCAGACCGCTGCCTACCTATTTGTACGCATGGGCGGTGGGTCCGTGGGATATCGTGGACGGCCCGACGATCCCGCCGAACCAGTGGCGTTCGGAACCGGTGCCGGTGCGCGGCATCGCGACCCGGGGCAACGGCGCGAAGATGCAGCGCGCGCTCGCGATGGTCCCGGGCATCATCGAGCATGAGGAGGCCTATTACGGCTTCGGCTATCCGTTCGGCAAGCTGGACCTTGCGGCGCTGCCGGACTTCTCCGCCGGCGCGATGGAGAACGCGGGCCTCGTCACCTTCCGCGACTGGTTGCTGCTGCTGGAAAAGGATTCCGCACCCAGCGCGGTGCGCAGTTCCTTCAATGTCATCGCGCACGAACTTGCGCACCAATGGACCGGTGACACCGTCACATTGGACTGGTGGAACGACATCTGGCTCAACGAATCCTTCGCGACCTGGATGCAGCAGAAGATCGAGGGCGAGATCCATCCAGACTGGCACGCCCACCTCGGCCGCATCATGGGTGGGCAGGAAGCAATGCAGAATGACAGCCTCGCCAGTGCGCGCATGATCCGCCAGCCGATCACCGGCAACGGCGACATCGAAACCGCGTTCGACGGCATCACCTACGAGAAGGGCGCCGCGGTCCTCGGCATGTTCGAGAATTTTGTCGGGCCCGAGGTGTTCCAGAAGGGCATGCGGGCGTACATCAAGGACCACGCATTCGGCAATGCCAATGCGGGTGACCTGGTCGATGCGATTGCCACGGCGGCCGGCAAGGGCGAAGGCTTCCGGAAGGCGTTCAAGAGTTTCCTCAACCAGAATGGCGTACCGCTCGTTGCCACGAAACTGGACTGCGCGCCGAAGGGTGCGGCAGTGCTGGAACTGACGCAAAGCCGCTACCTGCCGCTCGGTTCGACGGGCGACACGGATCGCCTGTGGGGCGTGCCGGTGTGCGTGCGCTTCCCGAATGGCGTGCAATGCCGGATGTTGGACACGAAGACCGCCCGCATGAAGATCGACGGCGGTCAGTGCCCGGCGTGGTACATGCCGAACGCCAACGGCAACGGCTATTACCGCTACGAAATGGCCAAGCCCGACCGCGCCGCGCTCACCAGGGTGATCGCACAGCGCAGTGACAGCGAACAGCTGGCGTTTGCCGATGGCGTCGACGCGGCGTTCCGGCGCGGCGACATGGACGCTGCCGAAGTATTGGCCGCGATGCGGGAACTGGCGCCGTCGAAGGTGCGCCAGATCGCGCTTGCTCCGCTGGACACGGTCGAGTGGATCTATGACCACGAAGCGCAGACCGACGCACAAAAGGCGGCAATCCGCAGCGCGGTCGTCAAGGCCTACCTGCCGCGACTCGAAAAGCTGGGCTACCAGCGTCGCGCCGGCGAGTCGGCCGACGACGTGTTGCTGCGCAGCTCGCTCGCGAACTCGCTGGGCCTCGAATTCAAGGTGCCTTCCGTGCGCGCGGCATTGCTGAAGCAGGGCGAAGCGGCATTGAAGACCGGCAAGGACGGCCTGCCCGATCTGCTGGCGGCGAACCCGGATCTTCTGCGTACCGCGTTGTCGGTGGCAGTGGAAGAGAAGGGCAAACCCGCGATCGATGAGCTGATCGCCGCGATCCCGAAGACCACCGATCCGGTGAAGCGCAACGCGATGCTGGGCGGTCTCAGCCACGCCAGGGGCGCCGAGGCCGACGTGGTCCGCAACTTCGCGTTGTCGCCGCAGGTGAAGGTCGGCGAAATGGGCATGCTGCTGCGTGGCGGTCGCGACACCGTGGCCGAACGCGACAATTTGTGGAACTGGTTCACCGCGCACTACGACAAGATCGTCGCGCGCACCGGCGTGTTCTCCGGTGGCTACCTGCCGATGCTGGCCGCGCGGGGCGGCTGCTCGGATGCGGAGGCAAGGCGCGTGGAAAACTACTTCAAGCCCAAGCTCGACCAGGTGCCGGGCCTGCAGCGCGGCCTTGCGCAGACGCACGAGTCGATCGTGTTGTGCAGCGCGTTGAAGGCGCACCAGAACCCGGCGTCGATCGCACGATGAGCACGGTACGCGCGCTGCTCGACGAGGGCGCGCGTGCATTGGCGGGCGACGAAGCGCGGCGCGAGGCCGCGCTGTTGTTGCGGCACGTGCTGGACGTTTCGGATGCGTGGCTGGCCGCGCATCCGGACGACGAAGTCGATGCCGCGCGGGCGGTCGCGTTCCGCGACATGATCCGGCGCCGTGCGCACGGTGAACCGGTCGCCTACCTCACCGGCACGCGCGGCTTCCGTGACATCGAACTCCGCGTGGGGCCTGGCGTGCTGATCCCGCGTCCCGAAACCGAAGTGCTGGTCGAGCTCGCGCTGCAGCGCATCCCGGCCGACGCCGACTGCAAGGTGGCCGACCTCGGCACGGGTTCGGGCGCCATCGCGCTGGCCATCGCACGCGCGCGTCCGCAGTCGCGCGTGGTCGCCACCGACGCGAGCGAATCGGCGCTGGACATCGCCCGTGGCAACGCCGAACTGCTGCGAATCGACAACATCGAGTTCCGGAGCGGTGACTGGTACGCCGGCCTTCCCGGCGAGCATTTCGACGTGATCGTTTCCAATCCGCCCTACATCGCGGAAGGCGATCCGCACCTGGCCGAAGGCGACCTGCGCTTCGAGCCGGCGGTCGCGCTGGCATCCGGCGTCGACGGCCTCGACGCGATCCGCGCGATCGTGGCCGGGGCGCGCCGGCACTTGCGCAACGGCGGCTGGCTGCTGCTCGAACACGGCTTCGACCAGGGCGCCGACGTGCGCGACCTGCTGCTCGAGCACGGCTTCGCGGAAGTGTTCACCCAGAACGACCTGGAGCACCGCGAGCGCGCCACCGGCGGGCGGACGTAGCGGCGGGTTGTCCCGTCGATTTTGACATTGCAACTACATTCGTAGTATTTGCCCGCAACCGCGGCTCCGCGGGGGTGGGAGGGGCACTTGGGCATGTTCCGTTATTACCTGCAACTCGCCCTCGCACGGTGCCGCCGCGGCCCGGCAATGGTCGCGCTGGTGGTACTGACGATGGCGATCGGCATTGCCGCGTGCATGACGGCGTTGACGATTTTCAGCGCGCTGGAGGGCGAGCCGCTGCCAGGGATCAGCCGCCACCTGTACGTGGTCACGATGGACGCGCGAGAACAGTCGCAAAAGGACAAGCCGGCCTACGACACGCCGGATGCGGCGCTCAAGTGGCGCGACGCCACCGCGCTGATGGATGCGCGCCCCGGCGTCCCGCAGGTCGCCCTTGCACAAACACAGCAGCGGGTCGGCAACCCCGACGGTCCGCAGTCGGATGTCGCCAACGGCTTGCTGGCCCACGGGCCGGTCCTGCGCGAACTGGGCGTGCCGCTGCGTTTCGGGCGGCCGTGGACCGACAGCGAACAAGCCGCGCGCGCGCCGGTTGTCGTGATCGACAGCAACCTCGCGCAAAAGCTTTTCGGCACGGAAGACGCGGTGGGTCGCAGCGTGGAGATCGAACACCATCGTTTCCGCGTCGTCGGCGTCACCGCGCCATGGAAGCCGCGTACGCAATTCATCGACGCAGGGCCCTATCAGATCCTTGCCGTCGACACGCAGCTGTTCATCCCGGTGGGCGCGGCGCTGGACGCGGGGGTGGGGCCATTGAATGGCGGCGAGTGCGGTGAGGAAACCGGGGTCAGCAACTTCGGTGCCGTCGACGTCCAGCGATGCCGCTGGCTGGAACTGTGGGCGGCGTTGAAGACGCCCGCCGAGGTGGCGTCGTACCAGTCGTTCCTTTCAGCTTACGCCGATGCCCAGCACCGCGCGGGCCGCTTCGCCTATCCGCCGCACGCGCAGCTGTACCGCACGCGCGAATGGATGGCCTTGAACCACGTCGTTCCCAGGGACATCGCACTGAACATGATCCTGGCGGGCGCATTCCTGGTGTTGTGCATGATCAATGTCGCCGGGCTGCTGACCGCGCGCTTCCTGCGGCGACAGGCGGACGTGGCCATCCGGCGCGCACTCGGCGCATCGTGGCGGCAGGTGTTCGCGCAGCACCTGGTCGAGTCGGGACTGCTGGGATTGTTCGGCGGCCTGCTCGCGCTGCCCTTGACATTGCTCGGCACGTGGATCGTGCGCAAGCAGCCGGTCGGTTACGCCGCCGCGGCGCAGTTCGGCGTCGGCGCATTCCTGGCATTGCTGGCGTTGTCGCTGCTGGTCGGCATGCTGGTCGGCGTGCTGCCCGCGTGGCGCGTGTGCCGCCTGCCGCCGGCCATCCAGATCAAGCAGGCTTGAAGGAGCGGGCAATGCTGCACATCGTGAAACCCTTGCTGCGCAGGCCGCTGATGCCCTTGCTGGTGGTGCTGCAGGTTGCGCTGGCTTGTGCGATCGCCTGCAACGCGCTGTTCCTGCTGCAGCAGAAAGTCGCGCCGCTGGTGGCGCCCGACGGGATCGGTGATCCCGGCAACCTGGTATTCCTGCACGGGATGTTCCCGCGCGGCGATCCCTGGCCCGCCGCGCAACTGCGCGGGCTGGAAGACGAACTGCGCGGCGTGCCCGGGGTGCAGGGCGTCGGTTATGCGGCGACGCTGCCGATGGTCAGTGCCGCACAATTCACGATGGACGTCGGCAAACGCGACGGGCACGCCGGCGTCAGCACCACCATGTACTTTGGCGACCACCTGGTGCGCATGCTGGGCTTGCGGATGGAGTCGGGGCGCGATTTCACGCCCGAGGAAGCGGCCGCCGACATCGACCTTGGTTCCGGCAGGGACGGGCCCGTGATCATCACGCGGGCCCTGGCCGACAGGCTGTTCCCGGACGGCGAGGCGGTGGGCAAGCTGCTTCCCGGAACGAATTCGCCGGTGGTCGGCGTGGTCGCCCACCTGATGCGCAACAAGTTCATCCAGGGCAATCGCGACCTGGATTACACGATATTGCGCCCGGGCGTGCCGAAACAATGGCCGGCCCCGATGTACGCGGTGCGACTTGCAACGCCGGACAAGGCGCAGGCCTGCAAGTCGATGCTGTCGCTGGTGCAGCGCGCCCTGGGCAGCAAACTCCTGCCGGGCCAGCACATCCAGTGCGATGCGTACCCGGATTTGCGCGACCAGATGCTGGCGCCGCAGCGCGCGGCGGTATGGCTGCTGTCCGGCGTCACGCTGATCGTGCTGGTCGTGACGCTGACCGGGATCATGGGCATGACCGGTTACTGGGTGCAGCAGCGCACGCGCAGCATCGGCGTCCGGCGGGCCCTGGGGGCGAAGCGCAGCGACGTATTGCGCGAACTTTTGATCGAGAACCTGGTGGTGGCTGCTGTCGGGGTCGTCGTGGGGCTGATCGCCGCCTGCGGCATCAACCTGTGGCTGATGCGGCATTACGAACTGCTGCGGTTGCCGGTCGTTTACCTGCCGCTGGGAGCGGCGCTTCTGGTGGCATTGGGCCAGCTTGCGGTGCTGGCGCCGGCGCGCCGCGCGTCCAGGATTCCGCCGATCGTGGCGACGCGCGCCTTGTAGGTTTGGCAGAGGGCTGGCGACCGGGGCTTGACATGTGAAACGACAGGTGTAGTGTTTGGTTCAACTACACAAGTAGTTGGGAAGGTTCCGCCATGCCCAGGCGCGTCAACCCGGCCATCAGCGAAGCCGAAAGCCAGGTGATGGACTTGCTGTGGCGCGAGGCGCCGCAGGCTTCCGACGAACTGGTCGCCGCGCTGCAACCCGGCACGGCCTGGCACGAGAACACCGTGCGCACGCTGTTGAATCGCCTCGTCCGCAAGGGCGCGGTGCGCGCCGAGCGCCAAGGGCGGCGCTATCTGTATTCGCCGGTGCTGACCCGCGAGCAATGGCAGTCGCACGAAAGCCGCAGCCTGCTCGATCGCGTGTTCGGCGGAAAGATCGCGCCGCTGCTGGTGCACTTCAGCCGTAACGAAAAGTTGAGCGCGAGGGATGTGGCGGAACTGCGCAAGCTGGTCGATCAACTTGACAGGAAGGGGCGCCGCCGTGACTGAGATCCTGTTTCGCATGTTGTGCGGCGTCACGCTGGGTTTGGCGTTAGTGCTGTTGTTGCGCCGTCCTGCGCGCCGCGTGTTCGGCGCGGGGGCGGCGTTCACGCTGTGGGTGCTTCCGCTGGTGCTCGCGCTCGCGCCGCTGCTGCCGGAACAAGTGGCTCCCCGCGCGATGGTCGTGGTGCCGGGGCTGACGGTGACGCCGCATTTCGCGGCCGCCGCGCAGCCCGCCGCGATCGACTGGACGCAAGGGTTGCTCGTGGTGTGGCTGGTGGGCGCCGCGGGTGCGTTGCTTCGGTTGGCGATGCACTACGTGTACCTGCTGCGCAACGTGCGGCGCGTGCCGGAGGCGTGGAAGGGCATGCTGGCCGAGGCGGCGGCGACGCTCGATCCATGCCGCGTGCGTGTGCACGCCGCCGGCCCCGCGGTGCTGTGGGCATTGCCGCACTCGCTGGTCCTGTTGCCGGCCGACTTCCCGGAGCGCTTCGACAATCCGGCGACGCGCGAACTGGTGCTGCGCCACGAGCTCACCCACGTCAGGCGCGGCGATGCGCTGTGGAGCCTCGCGATGGAACTCGCGTCCGCGTTGTTGTGGCTCCATCCGCTGGCGTGGCTCGCGCGTTCGTGTTTCCGGCTGGACCAGGAACTCGCGTGCGACGCCGCCGCGTTGCGTGCGATGCCGCAGCGCACCGCCGGCTACGCGCGTGCACTTGTCGCCAGCATTGCCGCGCGACCCGCACCCGCACTGATCCCGTGGCTCGCCGAGCCGCAACTCAAGGAGCGAATCGCCATGATTAGCCGGATTCCGCCCGGTGCGTTGCGCCGTCGCGCTGGTTTTCTCGCCGTTGCCACGTTGCTGGCATTGGGCATGTATGTCGCCGGTGGTCAGAAGACCGTGCGGGCTGCCGCGCCTGTCCCTTCCGGAGCGGCGCCGCCGTCCGTGGACGCTACATACAAGCAGGAACACCCGCCGCGCTATCCGGTCGAGGCGATCGGCAAGGGCGAGCAGGGCGTCGTGATGCTGGATATCGCCGTGGATGCCTCAGGCAAGGTCACGAACATCAAAGTTGATCCCAAGGGCACGACGGCAGCCGCGACCCTGCAAAACGCGGCGATTCAAGCGGCACAAAACTGGAAATTCGATCCGGGAGAGAAGGATGGGCACCCGGCCGGCGGCGTAGTCAGGATTCCCGTCACGTTCTCATTGATGTCATGGAAATCCACTGCGCTCCATCCGTGTCCACCAACCTATCACTATCAGGAGGGCTCGTTCGACGGCAATGCGTACAAATGCGTTGCCGAGGGTCCGGCCACCCCATCTTCCGTCCTGGTGCATACCAACTGACGCGATTGCCGGCTGCCGGTTGCGGTCGGCAATCCAATCGAGAGTGCGCATGCGCAGTCGGGACACATTGCTTCTGGTGATCGCGTTGGCGGGAACGGCTGCGGGCTGCAGCACCCGCACCGTAGTGAAGCCGAACCCGCAGCCGAAGACCAGCTACGAGATATTCCTGCCGAAAGGCGTGCTGCGTTACACGCTGGAATCCGGCGAAACGGCGGTGCAGCCAATGCCGGACAAGCAGATCGCGCCGGGTTATCCGCCGTCGTTGGTCCGTCCGGGCGCGGCGCCGGTGACGGTGGTCGCGCAACTGGTGATGGATAAGGCCGGCCACGTGCAAGGCGTGTATCCGGTTTCCGATACGGCCAAGGCCGCCGGTCGCGCGCTGTTCGAGGCAGCGGTCGCGCACGCCGCGCTGCAATGGACGTTCACGCCCTTGTGGATGGAGAAGCCGAATGGAGACGGCACGTACGAGCTGAGGGCGAAACCTTTCAGCCTCTGGTACGTATTCCATTTCAAGGTCGTGGACGGAAAGCCCATCGTTGAAACCGTGAAGCGCTGAATCGCGTCTCCGTCCACCGCCGTCCAACCCATGGGAGGTGAGCTGCAAGCCTCGACGTGGTATTTATGGCCGGCTGCCTGACTCCGCTCGGGAGCCGGAGCATTCCATGTCGGAGGCGTGTGCGATGAAGCGCTACCTGCTTGCGTTCGGAATCGTTGCGGTATCGACTTGCGGCCTGTTATGGACAACCGGCGCGCACGCGCGCACTTACGAACTAGGCCTGTACTCGCAAATGCAGTGGCGGCCGATCGGGCCGTTGCGGGGCGGTCGCGGGCGCGCGGTCGCGGGGGTGCCGAGCCAGCCGAACGTGTTCTACATCGGCAACGACGACGGCGGCGTGTGGAAGTCCACCGACTACGGCAACAGTTGGCATCCGATTTTCGATGACGAGCCGACCAGCTCGATCGGCGCGATCGCGGTTTCGGTTTCCAACCCCGACGTGATCTACGTCGGCACGGGCGAGAGCACCATCCGCCCCGACCAGGCCACCGGCATGGGCATGTACAAGTCCACCGACGCCGGCAAGACGTGGCAGTTCATCGGGCTCAAGGAGACGCAGGACATCGCGATGATCGCGGTGGACCCGCATGATCCGAACCGGGTGTTCGTCGCGGCCCTCGGGCATATCTATGGTCCCAATCCCGAACGGGGCATCTTCCGCTCGCTCGATGGCGGAAAGACCTGGAAGAAGGTCCTGTATGTCAATGATTATGTGAGCGGTGACGACGTCGAGCTCGACCCCGCGAACCCGAACATCGTGTACGCGACGATGTGGCAACAGCAGCAGGCGCCGTGGGAGAACGGCGCGTTCGCGGGCACCGAGGGCGGCATCTACAAATCGATCGACGGCGGCAACACCTGGACCAGGCTGACGAAGGGACTGCCCGATGTGCAGCAGGCGCTGGTGGCGATCGCGCCGAGCGAACCGAGCCGGTTGTACGCATCCGTGGCGTCGGGCGAGGAAGGCGACGTCGCGCTCTATCGTTCCGACGATG
>JBIQLN010000013.1:0-100560 GCA_044464225.1 Rhodanobacter sp.
CGGGCAAAATCACGATACAAGGTTGGGCTGACGCCGGCTTCATCGGCGGAAGCCCGACTCCGTGACTCGCGTTGGGCTTCGCCGGATGAAGCCCGGCTCAGCCCAACCTGCGAAAGCCCTATCTCGGCTTGGGGCCGCGCATGGGGACCGCGTGGCCGTACAGCGACGCCGGGTCGCGCGAAAGCGCGTTCTTTTCCAGCGCCTCGAGGTAGGACTGCCAGTTCTTGTCCTGGTTGCTGCCGAGGTCGTGCAGCGTTTCCCAGGAATAGATGCCGGTGGCGTGCCCGTCCGTGAAGTGCAGCGAGACGGCGTAATTGCCAACCGGCTGCAGTTCCATGATCCCGACCTCGCGCTTGCCGGCGACCAGCACCTGCTGGCCCGGACCATGGCCCTGGACTTCGGCGGAAGGCGAATAGACGCGCAGGTATTCGGCCGGCAGCACGAAACGCTCGCCGGAGTCGAACACGACTTCGAGCGTGCGCGATTTCTTGTGGAGGGTGATGTCGGTGGGTTTCGGCGTGGCCATGCGTTGATTTTACCGGCGTACCACCATGGCACCCTGATTCCCGTCAGGCGCGCCGGGATTCAGTCGCCGCCGTGATTTGGCTGGACCGGCAAAGTCGCCGGGTTCAGATCGCCACTGGGCGGCGTCCGGAATGACGAAGCTGGAGCATGAGGCTTTCCCCCAATTCCGGATCCCGACGCCCGGGTCTCAACTCACCGTTCCGAAGCCCGACCCCGCGAAATCGATCCGCGGCGGCTGGCCGGCGACGTCGAGCAGCACCTGGGCGTAGGGTTCGTCGAAGCTGACGGTGGAAATCTCGTCCCAGCCGAAGAACGAGGGTTCGCGCAGCCACTCCGCATCGGGGGTGATTTCCTGCAGCGTGAAACCATCCTCCTCGACCCCCAGCGGACGGCCGATGTAGCACACCTCGTGTTCGTCCTCGGTGTCCACATGCACGCACATCACCGCCGCGTACTCGGCCGCGGCGCGCACCACCTGGGTGATGTCGTCCAGCGGGAAGTTGCGCGGCAGGCGCGGGTGGATGTTGCGGATCGCCAGCGCCTTCTCGATGAAGACATGGTGGCCGTCCGGTACCTCGACTTCGGTGATGTCGGCGAGGCGCAGCGCATACAGGCCGTCGAAGCTGATCTGGTCGCCCACGACCCACATCAGCAGCCATTCCTTGCCCATGCCGGCGAGATAGCCGCAGAAGCTGCCGTCCTCGAGATTGCCGCGCCACACGCGCACCAGTTCACCGCGTTGCAGGGCGCCCCGCAGCTTGGGGCGCGGGCTGGCGGACTGGAATTTCAGAACCTTGCCCATGACGTCATTCTAGCCGGACCGGGCAGGAACTGCCCGGACGCCGGTCTCACAGGATATAGCGGGAGAGATCCTCGTTCGAAGCCAGATCTTGCAGGTTTTTGTCTACATATTCGGCGTCGATCACGTATTTTTCGCCGCTTTTATCGGCCGCCTCGAACGAAATGGACTCCAGCAGCCGTTCCATCACGGTCTGCAGGCGCCGGGCACCGATGTTCTCGGTGCTCTCGTTGACCTTGAAGGCGATTTCGGCCAGTTTGGAGATGCCGTCGGGGGTGAACTCCAGTTTCACCCCTTCGGTGCCCAGCATCGCGGCGTACTGCTTGGTCAGCGCGTTGTGCGGTTCGGACAGGATCCGCTCGAAATCCTCGACCGACAGCGCCGACAGCTCCACCCGGATCGGCAGGCGGCCCTGCAGCTCGGGGATCAGGTCCGAGGGCTTGGCCATCGAGAACGCGCCCGAGGCGATGAACAGCACGTGGTCGGTCTTGACCGGGCCGTACTTGGTGGACACCGTCGAGCCTTCGACCAGCGGCAACAGGTCGCGCTGCACGCCTTCGCGCGACACGCCCGCGCCGCCCCAGTCGCTGCGCTGGGCGACCTTGTCGATCTCGTCGATGAACACGATGCCGTTCTGCTCGCAGGTCTCGATCGCCTGCGCGCGCAGTTCGTCGTCGTTGAGCAGCTTGCCGGCTTCCTCGTCGATGAGCATGGGCCGGGCCGCCTTGATCTTCAACTTCCGTTTCTGGGTCTTGCCGCCGCCCATGCTCTGGAACATGGAGCGCAGTTGCTGCGACATTTCCTCCATGCCGGGCGGCGCCATGATCTCGACGCCCACGTTCATGGAAAACTCCAGTTCTATCTCGCGCTCGTCGAGCGCGCCCTCGTGCAGTTGCTTGCGCAGCTTGCCGCGCGTGGAGGAATCGGATTCGAGTTGTTGCTGCTGATCCGCCTGCTGGTCCCAGCCGCCGCTCTGTTCGCGCCTCGGCAGCAGCGCGTCGAGGATGCGTTCGTCGGCGTGTTCCTCGGCCTGGCTGCGCACGCGCTCCTTGGCAAGGTCGCGCGTCAACTTGTAGGCGACGTCGGCGAGGTCGCGCACGATGGAATCGACGTCCTTGCCGACGTAGCCGACCTCGGTGAACTTGGTCGCTTCCACTTTCACGAACGGCGCTTTCGCGAGCGTCGCGAGGCGCCGCGCGACCTCGGTCTTGCCGACGCCGGTCGGACCGATCATCAGGATGTTCTTGGGCGTGACTTCATTGCGGAACGCTGGATCGAGCTGCATCCGGCGCCAGCGGTCGCGCAGGGCGATGGCCACCGCGCGCTTGGCGTTGTGCTGGCCGATGATGAAGCGGTCGAGTTCGTTGACGATTTCGCGGGGGGTCAATTCGGACATGGGCAAATGGGATGACTGATGGGGCGCGATGTCGGGTGGCCAGGGAGCCGGGCCAGGCGAGGACGCATCGGCGTACCGCAGCGCTCGTCCGGGTGCGTCGCTCCTATCCTGCCTACAGCTCTTCGATCGTGACGTTGTGGTTGGTGTAGATGCAGATGTCGCCGGCGATGCCGAGCGCCTTCTCGACGATCTGCCGCGCGTCCAGGTCGGAGTTGTCCAGCAGCGCCTTGGCCGCGGCCTGGGCATAGGGCCCGCCGGAACCGATCGCGATCAGGCCATGCTCGGGTTCCAGCACGTCGCCGTTGCCGGAAATCAAGAGCGAAGCGTCCTTGTCGGCCACCGCGAGCATGGCCTCGAGCCGGCCGAGCCGCCGATCGGTGCGCCACTCCTTGGCCAGTTCCACCGCGGCGCGGGTCAACTGGCCGTTGTGCTTGGCCAGCTTGTCCTCGAACAACTCGAACAACGTGAAGGCATCGGCGGTCGCGCCGGCAAAACCCGCCAGCACATCGGCATTCTTGCCGAGCCTGCGGATCTTGCGCGCATTGGCCTTGACCACCGTATTGCCCAGCGTGACCTGGCCGTCTCCGCCCAGGACGACCTTGCCGTCCTTGCGCACGGACAGGATGGTGGTGGCGTGGAAGGATTCCATGGGGCTCTCGCGATGGGGGATGCCGCAAAGGTGGGGGTGGCCGGCACCGATCCCAAGCGCGTTGCGCCTCGAAGACGGCCGGGGCCGCCGGATCGCGGGGCCGGCCAACCGGGTCGATGCGCGCCCGAGGGCCAACAGGCATGGCCAAAGGCACTTGCATTGCGGGAAGTTTTCGCTGCGAGTATCGTTAAATCGCGGTTAGCTGAACCCAAGGGGGAGGTACGCGGCATACGCGAACGCCACGCCGGGGAATCCGACGGGATGCGGTGCACGCGATGGCATTGTTCGATTTCCGCTGGAGAGCCCATGAACCACCAAATGAAACGCCTGTCGCTCGCGATCCGCGTCGGGTTGACCGCCGGTCTGGTCGCAGTCGCCGGATTGGCCCAAGCGCAGCAGCCCGCGCAAGACCAGGGCAACACCCAGGATCAACCCAAGACGTTGCAGACCGTGGTCGTGACCGGATCGTTGATCCGGCGCGTCGATACCGAAACCGCCAGCCCGGTCACCATCATCGATCGCCAGAACATCACCAGTTCCGGCAAGCCGACGCTCGGTGACGTGCTGCAGCAGTTGCCCAGCATCGCGGGCAACGCCACCAACCCGCAAAACAACTCCAATGGCGGCGGCGTCGCGTCGCCGCTGACCGAAGGCGGCGACGGCGCGTCGCGCGTGTCGCTGCGCGGACTCGGTACCGGCCGCACGCTGGTGCTGATCGACGGCCAGCGCATGTTGAATGCCGACATGAACCTCGTTCCGCAGAACATGGTGCAGCGGATCGACGTGCTGGCCGAGGGCGCCTCCACCACCTACGGATCCGATGCCGTGGGCGGCGTGGTCAACATCATCCTGCGTCATGATTTCGATGGCGTCGAAGTGAGCGCGAACGGCGGCATTTCCGGACAGGGTGACGGCCAGCGGCACGGACTGAGCCTGACCATGGGCCACACCGGCGACAAGTTCAACATCGTCGGTGGCATCAACTACAACAAGTACGACGCGGTGCCCAACACGCGGCGCGACTTCGCCGCGCACCAGCTGTACCTGACCGATGGGCAGGTCAGCGTGGCCGGATCCAGTTCCACCCCCAACGGCCGCATGCAGTTACCGGGGTCGTTTGCCGCGCAATACGGATGCACGCCCGATTCGACCAACCACATCGTGGTGACACGGGACACCGGCAATGGCACCGCGCTCGGCGATTATCGTTGCCGCACTTCCAGCGATACCTTCAACTACGCTGCCTACAACTACATCCAGGTCCAGCAGCAGCGCACGGATGGGTTCCTCGTCGGCAGCTACAACCTGACCGACAACATCACGGCGTTCGTCGACGCCTTCTACAACCACACCGAATCGGCCGGGCAGGATGCCTCCATCCCGGTGGGTACCGGTGACGGGCTGGTGATTTCTTCGACCGCGCCGTTCAATCCGTTCGGCGTCACCTTCAGTCCGAATCCCATTCCCGGCGATCCGAACAGCGGCTACGTGTATCAGACACGCCTGACGGGCGTGGGGACCCGCATCCACCCGTACACCACCAGCACCGGGCAGTTGATCGCGGGGTTGCGCGGCGCGGTCGGCCAGAGCAGCTGGAACTGGAATGTCAGCGTCGATTACGGACATACCTCGCGCACCCAGAACGACAAGAACGAGTTGTACATCCCCGCGTTGCAGGCGGCGATCGATGCCGGCGCCAACATTTTCGACCAGGCCAACAATGGTGCGGCACTGGGCGCGGGCGCGGTCGATGCGATCTACCGGAAGCGAGAAATCCTGCGGCAGGTTTCGGCCGGTGCCAACGGCAATCTGTTCTCGCTGCCTGCCGGCGACGTGCAATTGGCCGTGGGCGCGTTGTATCGCAAGCAAAGCATGAACTACACGATCAATCCGCTCGCCCTGCTCGATCCGGAGACCGGCTTCTGCCAGATTTCGCAGGAAGCCTGCGGCTCACCCGGCAGCGGCAACGACAGCGTCAAGGAGGCCTTCGCGGAGACGCTGATTCCGCTGTTGAAGGAGGTGCCCGGCGCGTATTCGTTGAACGTCGACGTGGGCGTGCGTTACTCCGACTACAACAGCGCGGGGTCGACCACCAACGGCAAGGTCGCGATCGAATGGCGGCCGATCCAGGATCTGCTGGTGCGCGGCACGATCTCGCAGGTATTCCGGGCACCGAACCTCGACCAGCTCTACGATGGTCGATCGCTGGTGCAGCCGGCCCTGAACGATCCCTGCGCGCATCTGTCGGCCGCGGAACTTGCACAGCATCCCGTCGCGTGCCAGTACGTGCCGCCGAACTGGGCGGGCAACAGTCCCGCGCAGGTCAACACGTACTACTCGGGTGCGAACGTGGTGGGCGGCAACCTCAAGCCGGAGCACGGCAAGTCGGTGGACTTCGGTCTGGTCTACAACCCGGGCTGGGCGCCGGGCCTGAATACCAGCGTCGATTTCTGGCACATCTACCTGTACGACACGCTGGTGGCGATCGACGGGCGCACCGTGGTCGACGCGTGCTTCAACAACGGCGCGAGTCCGTTCTGCCCGTTCATCCATCGCTATGACAACACCACCCAGCAGCCCGGGCAGGTTTTCTACATCGACACGCCGGTGGTGAACCTCGGGTCACTCAGTACCAGCGGCATCGACTTCACCGCCAACTACAAGCTGCCACACTTCGATTTCGGCAGCTTCAATCCGGGTGATTTCAAGTTGGGCCTGGCCACCAGCTACGTTTCCACCTTCAACAACAACAAGACCCCGGGATTGCCCGGATCCACCGTCGACAAATTGGCCGGAACCTGGACGGCGCAGTTCGGCAATGTCTCGCGTTGGCGCGCAACGGCGACCCTCGGCTGGAGTCTGGGCAACTGGGATGCCCAGTGGCGTACGCGCTATATCAGCGGCGTCACCGCGCTCAATGCGGATTACGCGACCGGCGCGAGCCTGGCGGTCGCCTCGGTGGTGTACAACGATGTCCAGGTCGGCGTGGCGGTGCCGGGCATCCACACCCGCTTCGATATCGGCGTGGACAACCTTTTCGACAGGCGGCCGCCGCTGCTTTACCACAACGGACAAGGCAACACCGATTCCGCGACCTACGACATGATGGGCACCTACTACTGGGCGCGCGCGACGCTGAAGTTCTGAGCGTCCGCAACCCCGGCCGACCGCAGGACTGGACAGGGCACCGCGCAAGCGGTGCCCTTTTTGCATCCGCTAGAGTGGCGCCATCTCGCAGGACCGTCACCGCATGACCGCTTCGATCACCGCCATCGTCGAATCCATGGCCGCCGCATGGAACGCGGGCGATACGCGACGCGTGCTGGAACTGGCGGCGCAGGTTTCCGGTGTCGCGGCCGACGACGAAGCATTCCTCGCGCTGCTGGGCGTGGCGCAACAGCAGTCGGGCGATCATCCACGGGCCGCGCAAACCTTTGAACGACTGACACGCATCCAGCCGGATGTCGCGGCGTGGTGGAACAACCTCGGCGAAGCGTCCCGGCAGGCGGGTGACGTGGCGGTGGCGGAACGCGCGCTCTCGAAGGCGAAGTCGCTGGCGCCCGGCGATGCAGACGTGCATTACAACCTTGGCCTGCTTTACATTCAGCAACAGCGCTGGGCGCTGGCGCGCGAGGTGCTGCTGGATGCCGTGCATCTCGCACCGCGGTTCGTCGAAGCGCGACTGGAAGCGGCCCACGCCTGCCACGTCTGCGGCGATCTGGAGGGCGAGGAGGCCATGCTGAAAGGTTCGGCCGATTGGCCGCCCCAGCCGGCCGCGCAGGCGTTGGTCCTCGCTTCCATCTTGTCTGTCCTGGGACGCCTGGAGATCGCGCTGAAAGTGCTGGCGCGGGCGCGCCTGCCCGATGGCCCGGCAGCCGAAACCATGCGGCTGCGCATCACTGCGCAACGCGTCGCGTTGTACGAACGGAACAATCTGGTCGATCGGGCGCGCCGCGAACTGCAACAGTTGCCGCTGGGTGCCATCGATGCCCTGGATGAAGGCGAGATCGACGCGCGCATCGACGGGTGGCGTGCACACGCAGCGATGGCGATGCGCGAAGGTCGCCCTGCCGACGCGGCCGCGCTTTATCAGCGCGTGCTGGACGCGGCCGGGGACGCGGAGATCGTATCGAGCGCGGCTTTCGGCCTGGCGTCGGCGCACGACCGGCAGGCGCACTATCGCGAAGCCTGGGACGCGCTTGAGACCGCCCACGCCGCGCAAATGGAAATCGCGCGGCAGGCAGCGCCGGCCTTGTCTCGGGCGGACGGCCAGCCTTTGCCGATGGTGGCACGCGTGGTCGATGCGCAGACGTACGCAACCTGGAAACCCGTGGCGGCTTCTTGCACGCCGCAGAGCCCGGTATTCGTGATCGGGTTTCCGCGCTCGGGCACCACGCTGCTGGAGCAGATGCTCGATGCGCATCCGGGCTTTCGTTCGATGGACGAGCGCGGCTACGTTTATCAGTTGATCGAACGCATGCAGCAGGCGGGACAACGTTACCCGGCCGACCTTGCCGACCTGACGCAACGCGAAGCGGATCAGTTGCGCGCGGTGTACTGGCGGCTGGTGAGCCACACGCTGCCGGATCTGGGCCAACGTCGATTGGTCGACAAGAATCCGCTGAACATGTTGTGCCTGCCCATGATCCTGCGATTGTTCCCGGAGGCACGGATCATTCTCTGCATTCGGCATCCGTGTGACGTGTTGCTGAGTTGCAGCATGCAGGCGTTCCGTTCGCCCGCGTTCCGGGCGATGTGTTCCTCGCTGCCGCGGCTGGCGCGGGGTTACACCGAGTCGTTCGCGCAATGTTGCGGGCACCTGGACGTGTTCAAGCCGCGTGTCCTGGAATGGCGCTACGAGTCGGTCGTCGCCGATCCCGGCGCGGCCGTGGCAAGACTCGGCGATTTTCTGGAAGTTCCGGACGCCTCGGCCATGATGGACTTCGCCGGCAACGCGCGGCGCAAGCAATTCATCGCCACGCCGAGCTATGCGCAGGTCACGCAACCGGTGAATGCTTCGGCAGTCGGGCGCTGGATGAATTACCGGGAACGGTTCGAGCCGGTGTTGCCGGTCCTGCAGCCATGGATCGCGCGTTTCAATTACAGCGCCTGACTGCCGAAAGGCCACCGCGCGGCCGATCGCCGTGGGTCCAACCTGCATCGTGACGCCGGAAGTCGCGGAGAAAGCCGCGGAGCGGGTTCCAGGCCACCGTTCCGGGCGGCGTTCCGTTAGCCGCCCCGTCGCCGCTTCGCCCGCGGATGCGCGGCGTCGTACACCTTGGCGAGGTGCTGGAAATCGAGGTGGGTGTAGATCTGCGTCGTGCCGATGTCCGCGTGACCCAGCAACTCCTGCACCGCGCGCAGGTTGCCGGACGATTCCAGCAGGTGCGACGCGCAGGAGTGGCGCATCAGGTGCGGATACACGCGACGCCATACGCCCTGCGATCGCGCCCGGCGCTTGATCGCCGCGCGCACGGCCCCGGGTGTCAGCGGCCGCGCGCCGCGGCCGCGCAGGACCGGGTCGTCATCACCGGCTGGCTGCGATTCGCGCAGTGCGGACAGGGCGTCGAGCGCCATCCGCCCGACCGGGACGATGCGGGTCTTGCGGCCCTTGCCGGTGACGCGCAGCAGCCCCTGTTCCACGTCCAGGTCGCGCCAGCGCACGCTGCACAATTCCGACACGCGCACGCCACTGGAGTACAGCAGCTCCAGCATCGCGCGATCGCGTTGTGCCAACGGGTCGCCCGCCGCGACTTCCACCAGCGCCGCGGCTTCATCCACGTCCAGCACTTCCGGCAGCCTGCGACGCACCTTGGGGGAGCGTACGCCGGCGACGGGATTGTTCTGGATCTTGCCCTCGCGCGCGAGGAACCGGAAAAAGCTCCTGAAAGCGGAAAGCAGCGCGCGCAATGACGGCGGCGCCAAGCCCCGGCGGTGCTCGTCGGCGACCAGCGTCTGCAATTGTTCGCCGCGAAGGTCGCTCCATGCGGCCAGCGAAAGGCCTTCGGCGAACCGCGTCAGTGTTTCCAGTGCGTGGGTGTAGTTGCGCAGCGTGCCCGGCGAATAATGCCGCTCGACCTTCAGGTATTCGAGGAAACGGGTGGTGTCGGCAGCCAGTTCGGACATTCACGTCTCACGTACCGCGGTTCATGCCGTTTTGAAGCGCGCGATCGCGGCGTCCAGTGCCTGCGCGATCAGCTTCAGGAACAATGTGCCGATGCCGGGGTGGAAGCGGTTGGGATCGTCGCTGCCGATCGCCAGCATGCCGGCCTCGCCGATCTTCAACAGCGCTGTGGACTGCACGCGGCCGACGTCGTTGCCGAACAGGCGGTCGAGTTTGTCCTGAGCCAGGCGTCCGCAGGCGGCGTCGCCGCGGGCGAGGAAGTCGGCGAACATCGGCAGTGCGCCGGCGCCTCCCGGCACGCCGACCAGCCAATCCGCGCGCGGCAGATCGCCGACATCGCGGAACAGCACGATCCGGACCAGGTCGGTGTGGAAGTCTTCATTGAGCGCGCCGACGAAACTCTTCAGTACGTCGGCGAGGTTGTCGTCGCGCAACAGGCCGACGGTGAGCGTATGCACGCGCACCATCAACTGTTCGTTGTCACCCGCGATCGCGACCAGTTCCGCCAGCCGCTCGTTGAGTTCGTGGTTGCGTGCACGCAACGCTTCGAGCTGGTACGCCGCCAACGAGGCTGCAGGGCCGTTTTCCCGCGGCATCACCAGCTCCGTGGCCACGTCCGGAAAGTTTTCGAGGAAGCGCGGGTGCTGGCGCAGGTATTCGGCGATGTCCATCGCCTCGAGACTTTGCTTCAGGGTCAGATCGGCCATGCTGGGCTCCGGTGGCATGCACCCAGTTTCGTGAGTCGCACGCGGTTGCGCAACGGCCCGGGCGGAAGGCCGGGCATTGAAGGGTTTCCATCGGGCAGGGCACCGGACGAGGCGTGCGCCAACGGCCCCCATTGCGCGGCGAACAGGTGGTCACGATTCATGCGGGCCGGTATTCGCCTTCGAAGACGCATGCCGCCGGCCCGGTCATCCACAGCGCGTGGCCGGGACCTTGCCATGCGATGTCGAGCGTGCCGCCCGGCAGTTCCACGCGAACCTCGTTCGCGACGCGACCGCGGCGATGCAGTGCAGCCACCGCCGCGCAGGCGCCCGTGCCGCAGGCTTGCGTCCAGCCGGCACCGCGCTCGTGCACGCGCAGCTTCACGTTGTGATCGTCCATCATCCTGACGAAGCCCGCGTTGGCGCCGCGCACGAATCGCGGGTGCGCGGTGATCGCCGGACCGAGCCGGTCGATGCGCGCGTCGGCGAGGTCATCCACCTCCAGCACCGCGTGCGGATTGCCCATGGATACTGCCGCAACGTCGACGCGCTCGCCGGCGACGTCCAGTGAATAGGTGTCCGCCGCGACCGGCGCAACGAATGGAATGCGCGCGGGGTCGAATTCGGGCTCGCCCATTTCCACCGCCACCGTCGCCGGATCGATCAGGCGCATGCCGATGATCCCCGCGGGACTTTCCAGTTTCACGGTTTCGTCCAGTGCCACCGCGCCGGCAAGGTGCAGCCATGCCCCGATGCAACGTGCGCCATTGCCGCACTGCTCGGACTGCGAGCCGTCGGCATTGCGTATGGAATACGCCGCGGTGCATGCCGCGTCACGTGCCCGCTCGATGATCAACAGTTGATCGAAACCGATGCCGGTGTGGCGATCGGCCATGGCCCGGATCGTCACCGGATCGGGATCCAGCGGCGCGGCGCGCGCATCCAGCACGACGAAGTCGTTGCCGAGGCCGTGCATCTTGGTGAAATGAATGGCCACGTTCGGCGTGTCAACGGCCGCCGGATGCAGCCGCCGCCGGCAGCGCGGCCGTCGAAGCAGGTGCGGTCCAGTCGGCGGAAGTCGAAGCCGGCGCGGGTGGGGCGGCGGACGCCGGCGGCGCGGGCTGCGAACCCGCGGCGGGGGCCGCGGACTTGGTGGGCAGGAAAAGTGGTCCCTTCTGTCCGCAACCGGCGAGCAGCGCGGCGCCGCATGACAACAGCAAGGCAGGAACCACGAGGCGACGGCGCATTCAGGCGATCCGGATTGGCAGGTCGCCGGTGAGTATAAGGGTTGCGCTTCGGAGGCTGGCCGTCACGAAGGGCCCTCCCTGGCCCGCCGTGACGGTCAGTCAATGCCCCGCGCTGGACGGGGCGGCAGGCTGGGCCTGGTCGGCGGCGTTGGCCGAATTCGCGGCGGTCGCCGCATGGTGCGCGTCCTCGACCGACCCGACCGTGACCACGCCGCGCCAGCGCGCGTCGCGTGCCGTGAAGTATTTCTTGGGGTCCCACCGCCACGGACTCCAGAAATCGGTGCTGCCGCAGCCGGCGATGGGTGCATCGGCGATGGTGGGACCGCCGCAGCCCCCCTTGTTGACCCCGACCGTCGTGACGCCGCTGTCGAATCCGAGCCGGGAACCGGTGCCCTGCGTCTTGGCGATTTCCAGCGCACGCGCCATCCGTTTCTTGGCCACCGCGTCGCCATATTCCGGCATCAGCTTGTCCAGCACCGCGACCGCCTGGTCGTGCTGTGCAGGCGTCAGCGCCTCGCAGACCCGGTTGCGGGTGGCGATGAAGCTCGGGTATTTGCGCTCGGCGGCCAGCGCAAGCCATGCACAGGCCGTGACGGAATCCTGTTTGACCCCGCGTCCGTTCTCGTACATCAAGCCGATGCTGAGTTGGGACAGCTTGTCGGCGTAACGCGCGCCGTACTTGAAGTATTTGATCGCGGCCTGGTAGTGCCCTTCGGAGTACAGGCGCATACCCGCAAACTCGCCGAAGAGGTCCGGGTGTCCCCAGGTCGATGCCTTGTTCATCGACGTGAGGACGCGTTCGATCTGTGCGTCGGCCTTGGGGCGTTCCACGACGGGCTTGGCGGGGACGCTTGCCGTGGCGGCGGTCGCGTGGGAGGCGGGCGGCAGAGGTGCCGCTGCTAACGAAGATGCCGCGGTCAACAACGTCGCACACGCGGAAGCAAGCAGGGTGATTCGGTTCATCGCACTGACTCCTTGTCAAGTTTGCTTGACACAAAGATAGTCATGGCAGTTCGCGATGTCAAGTGAACTTGACAGGCGCCGCATCCATGACCGAACGGCCGCGATTCACACATGATGAACCCTGCGCCGCGAACGCGCATGGCCCGGATGTCATCTATTCTCGGCTGACAGTTGTCAGGCGCTTCGCGTATCGCCAGGCGTCCGCGCCGTCTTCATAGAAGCCGGGAATACGGGGGCCCCGCACGTAGCCGTGCCGTTCGTACAACGCGACGGCAGGGGCGTTGTCGACCCGCACTTCGAGGCGCATCACGCTGCAGCCGTGTGCCTGCGCATCCGCTTCGGCGGCGGCAAGCAACCTGCGGCCCAGCCCGGCGCCACGCGCATGCAAGGCGACGGCCAGCGAATACAGCCGCGCCATGGACGAATTGCGGCGGTAGAACACCACCGCGGCGGCGTCGACCGCACCGGCCGATGCCTCGCCGGCCACCCATACCGCGGCCGTCGTGCTCCCGAGGTGCCGTCGCCACTGCGTGCGACTGATGCGGTCGCCCTCGAAGCTGGCCCGTTCCAGTGCGAGCAGGGCGTCGAGGTCGGCAGGCATGGCCTGCCGGATTTTGGCGGAGGGGCGGGGCGGCATGCCGCAAGCGTGGCGCGCGGATCACCTTGGCGCAAGGCTGAATACGCGCCGGCCGGTGGAGCCTGGCCTCTTGCGTTTGCCCTGGGCGGTGCCGACACTGCGCCTTCCGAACGTGGCGGAAGACAAGTCGCGACATCGGGCATGGATCGGGAAGATTTGCAATGAGCCGGCTGGTCATCGTCGTCGAAAAGGCCTCCGACTGGGGTTCGTACTACCCGTCGGACAACGTCGTCACCGCAATGCAGTATCTGCGCGAGCCCGTGGGGGGTGACGAACGCACCCACGTCATCAACCTGTGCCGCAATTACAAATACCTCGGCGTGGGCCATTACGTGTCGTTGCTGGGCGAGGCGCGCGGACATCGGGTGATTCCCTCGGTACGCACCATCAGCGACCTGCGCAAGCGCGCGCTGTACAACCTCGATGTCGAGGACCTCAACCAGAAGCTGACGCACTTCCTGCCCGCCGGTGGCCAGGACACCACCGACCTCGGCATCCTGGTCTACTTCGGCGTCACCTCCTATCCCGCGCTGCAGGACCTGGCGCGGCAAGTGTTCGAAACATTCCCGTGCCCGCTGCTGCGCATCGAATTCGAGCGCGACCGCGTGTGGCAGATCAGTGCGATCAAACCGGTCGGCCTGCACACGCTGGACGACGCGCAGGAGGACACGTTCGCGCAGGCACTCGATGCGTTCTCGAAACGCCTGTGGCGGAAGCCGCGCGCCCGACGCCAGTTCCGCTACGACCTGGCGATGCTGGTCAACCCGAAGGAGGCGATGCCGCCTTCGAACGCGCGCGCGCTGAAGCAGTTCGTCGCCGTGGGCAGGGACCTCGGGATCGAAGTCGACCCCATCCACAAGCACGACTATCCGCGCCTGGCGGAATACGACGGATTGTTCATCCGCGAAACCACCGCGCCCGACGATCACACCTATCGCTTCGCGCACAAGGCGGAGCGCGAAGGCATGGTGGTGATCGACGATCCCACCTCCATCCTGCGCTGCACCAACAAGATCTACCTGAACGACATGCTGCGCGCCCACAAGGTCGCGGTGCCGCGCTCGGAAGTGCTGTATCGCGAAGATTCGCGGCAGCTGCGCGAACTGCCCGACAGGCTCGGTTTTCCGCTGGTACTGAAAATTCCGGATGGATCGTTCTCGCGCGGCGTGATCAAGGTGGACGACCCCGACCAGTTGTCCAAGGCCGCGGCGCACCTGTTCCAGAGCACGGCATTGCTGATCGCGCAGGAATTCCTGTACACCGAATTCGACTGGCGCATCGGCGTGCTCAACCGCAAGCCGCTGTATGCCTGCAAATACTTCATGTCGCGCGGGCATTGGCAAATCTACAACCACAGCGCACGTGGCAGCGCGCGTTCGGGCGGCTTCGAGTGCATGAAGATCGAGGACGCGCCCGCCGACGTCGTCAAGCTGGCGGTGCGCGGCTCGTCCGCCATCGGCAATGGCCTGTACGGCGTCGACATCAAGCAGGCGCACGATCGCACCGTGCTGATCGAGGTGAACGACAATCCATCGATCGATGCCGGCGTGGAAGATGCCGAACTCGGCGAGGAGCTGTATCAGCGCATCATGCGCGAACTGCTGCGCCGGATGGAAGCCAAGCGCAACGGCGTCGCAGCCTGAGGTCGCCCTCAGGCGGCGGCGCGCCGCTTCACGTGCGTTCGGCGATTGCGGCGGACGGAGCGCTCGCGCCGGCATTCCGTCGCGACGTTCAAGTGGTGAACCGATCGCGCCGGGCGTCGCGACGGTGAATCGATCCGCAAGCCGAACGCACGACGAGCGACCAGCAGCAGGCAGGGTGCGGCCAGCAGCCAGAACGCCGGCGACCAGCCCAGCGCGGCGTCGCGCAAAGGCAGCGGCGTCAATCCGTACAACACCACGCCGCAGGCGAGCCAGGTGCCCGCTGCAAGGGTCAAGGGATCGAGGGCCATCGGGGATGCGGAACGGCGTGACATGGCGAGCTCCCGGTCTGAGTAGGTTCCAGCTTGCGTGCGCGCGATCTCGCTGATTGAGACAGGCGCCGCTGGTGCGCGTCGCCTGGCCAGCACGCCGCGGCCTTATGCTTTCAGGTCCCGAATCCGAGTCCCGAATTTCCATGTCCGCAGCCGTTCCACGCTACGCCGTCATCGGCCACCCCATCGCGCATTCACTGTCGCCGCGCCTGCACGCGCTGTTCTCGGCGCAAACGGGTGTCGCGCTGGAATACATCGCGATCGACGCGGCACCCGGGATGTTCGCGGATACGGTGCACACCTTCTTTGCGCGCGGTGGTCACGGCGCCAACATCACCCTGCCGCACAAGGCTGCGGCATTCGCGCTTGCGGACGCGCGAACCGCCACCGCGCAGCGGCTGGGCGTGGCCAACGTGCTGACCTCGTTGCCGGATGGCCGCACCGAGGCGGACAGCAACGATGGCGCGGGCATGCTCGCCGACATGCGCGGGCGCCGCGGCATCGACCCGCGCGGAGGCGAAGTGCTTCTGCTCGGCGCCGGCGGTGCAGCCCGCGCGGCGGCGTTCGCATTGCTGGACGCGGGTATCCGGAGAATCACGATCGCCAATCGCACGGTGGAACGCGCGCAAGCATTGGCGACGGCACTGGGCGATGCCACGCGCGTGCGGGTGGTCGGCTTGGACGACCTGGCACGCTGCGGCCCGTTCGACCTGATCGTGAACGCTACCTCCGCCGGGGTGCAGCACGCGACGCTGGTGCTGTCAGCGACATTGGCCCATGCACGTATGGCAGCCTACGACCTGAGCTACGGACCGGCGGCGCGACCGTTCATCGAATGGGCGAAACGAGCGGGCTGCAGGGCCGCGTTCGACGGCCTCGGCATGCTCGTCGAAACCGCCGCGGCATCGTTCGAGCGTTGGCACGGGCTGCGGCCGGACGTCGACGCCGCGCTGGCGGGCATCAGCGCAGGTAGTCGTTCTTGACGTCGACGTAGTGCCGCGCCGAGTAGTGCAATGCCTCGATTTCGGTTTCGCTCAAGGTGCGCACGCAGCGCGCGGGGTTGCCGATCCACAGCTCGCCTTCGCCCACCACCTTGCCGGGTGCGACCAGTGCGCCCGCGCCGACGAAGGCGTGCCGTTTCACCACGGCGCCGTCCAGCACGGTGGCGTGCATGCCGACTAGGCAGCAGTCCTGGATGGTGCAGGCGTGGATCACCGCGCCATGGCCGATCGTGACGTCTTCGCCCACGATGCACGGCTGCCCGCCCGGCGTGTAGGGACCATCGTGCGTGACGTGCAGCACCGCGCCGTCCTGGACGTTCGTCCGCGCACCGACGCGGATGCGCTCGACGTCGCCGCGCAACACCGCGCCCGGCCAAACCGATACGTCATCGCCCAGCTCGACATCGCCGATCACCGTGGCGGCCGGGTCGACGTACACGCTCGCCCCGAGTTTCGGCAGGATGTCGCGGTAGGCACGGATATTGGTCATTGCGCTTCGCGGTGGCGTGGATCACGATCCGGGGCATCGTAACGCCGACATCCATCCATGGATACGCCGATCGCCCATCTCGGGACATGGCTGCAGACCCAGCGCACGGCCTGGCGCGCACGCACGCCCGACTACCGCCAGCGGATGGACGACCTGACGCGCCTTCGCCACGCGTTCAAGGCACGGCTGGAAGACTTCGCACGCGCGGTCAGCGCCGACTTCGGCCACCGCCCGCACTTCGAAACGTTGCTGGCCGACGGTGTGCCGGTGATCAACGAGATCGACCATGTCCGCCGCCGCCTGCGCCGATGGATGCGCCCGCGCCGCGTCGCCGCGGACGCGACCTTCTTTCCCGCGCACTGCGAAATCGTCACGAAGCCGCTGGGGGTGGTCGGCATCGTCAGTCCATGGAACTATCCGGTCAACCTCGCATTGGTACCGTTGGTCGATGCGCTTGCGGCCGGCAACCACGTGATGCTGAAGCCGTCCGAGTCCACGCCGCGCACCTCGGCGTTGCTGGCCGGGATGCTGGAGGACGTGTTTCCGGCCGAGCGCGTCGCGGTGGTGCAGGGCGGTGTCGAAGCGGGCGCCGCGTTCACGGCATTGCCGTTCGACCATCTGCTGTTTACCGGCTCGACCGCGGTGGGCGCCAGGGTGCTGGCCGCTGCCGCGCCGAACCTCACGCCCGTGACATTGGAACTGGGCGGCAAATCCCCCGCGATCGTGGCGCCCGGTTGCGTGACCGAACGAAACGTGGCCCGGATCGCCTCGGGCAAGTTCTTCAATGCAGGCCAGACCTGCATCGCGCCGGACTACGCGCTGGTGCACGAAGCCGAGCGCGACGCCTTCGTCGCGTTGCTGCGCGCCTGCGTGGCCCGCCACTATCCGCAGCAGGATGGCGGCGACGATTACGCGAGTATCGTCAATGACGCGCAGCACGCGCGGCTGTGTGCATGGCTGGACGAAGCGCGCGCGGCGGGCGCGCGGATCATTCCGCTGCACGGGAATCCGGGTGGCGCCGCCGCACGCGTGTTGGCCCCGACCGTGGTACTCGATGCGCCCGGCTCGCTCGCCCTGATGCGCGGCGAAATCTTTGGCCCGGTGCTGCCGGTCGTGACATACGGGCATTTCGATGAAGCCGTGGATTACGTCAATGCCCGCCCGCGTCCGCTGTCCCTCTACGTGTTCGACGACGATCGTGCGCGCATCAAACAGGTGCTGGCGGCGTGCACCGCTGGCAGCGTGGCGGTCAACGATTGTCTTTTCCAGTTCGCGCAATCACGGCTGCCGTTCGGCGGCATCGGACCGTCCGGCATGGGCGCCTATCACGGGCACGCCGGGTTTCTCGCATTCTCGAAGCAGATGCCGGTGTTCCGGCAGGCGCGCTGGTCGACGACGACGTGGCTGCGCCCGCCTTACGGCGCGCGTGCGGAGCGATTGCTGGAATGGCTGCTGCGCTGATGCATGGGTGGCGGGCCGCTTGATTTCGGCCCCGCGGAACGCCACGCTGTGGGATCGACCGGAGCGCAACATGTCCAACGAGAACTCACTGCTGAACGATGCCGCCTTGCCCGCGTTTTCCAGTATCCGTGCCGCCGACGTGGTGCCCGCCATCGACGCGATCCTTGCCGATTACCAGGCCGGCATCGATGGCCTGACGAGCGCAGGCGGTGCGCATGATTTCGATCGCGTGATGCTGGAGCAGGAGCGCCTCGACCAGCGCCTGTCACGCGCGTGGGCGCCGGTGGCGCACCTGCACGCGGTGGCGGACACGCCGGAGTTGCGTGCGGCCTACGAGCAGGCCGAGGAAAAGATCACCGACTTCGCCAGCGCGCTGGGGCAGAATCGGGCTCTGTATGCCGCCGTGCAGGCGGTCGCCGATGCACCCGGTTTCGCGCAACGCTCGCGACCCGAGCGCGCGCTGGTCGAACACGCGCTGCGCGACTTCAAGCTGTCGGGCGTGGCGCTGGAGGAACCCGCGCGCACGCGCTTTCGTGAAATCGCGAACGAGCTTTCCAAGCTCACCACCGCGTTCTCGAACGCGGTGCTGGATGCGACCGACGCATGGCAGGAACACATCGAGGACGAACGCGATCTCGCCGGCATTCCCGAATCGGGCCGCGCGGTATTGCACGAGTACGCGCGCGAGCACGGCCTGGACGGATGGCTGGTCACGCTGAAGCAACCCTCGGTGCAGGCGGTGCTGACCTTTGCCGATGATCGTTCGCTGCGCGAGCGCGTGTACTGGGCCTACCAGACCCGCGCGTCGGATCAGGGACCCAATGCCGGCAAGTTCGACAATTCCGGACGCATGGAGAAGATCCTGGCGCTGCGCCACGAAGCCGCCCGATTGCTCGGTTTCGCGAATGCCGCGGAAGAGTCGCTCGCAACGAAGATGGCGACGACGCCCGACGAGGTGCTGGCGTTCCTTCGCGACCTGATCGCGCGCGCCAGGCCGGTCGCGCAGCGGGAGCTGGAAGAATTGCGGGCGTTTGCGCGAAGCGAATTGCAGATCGACAACCTCGAAGCGTGGGACGTCGCGTATGCCTCCGAGAAACTGCGCCTCGCACGCTATGCGCTGGACGAGGAACAGTTGAAGGCTTATTTCCCGCTGCCGTCGGTGCTGGACGGCATGTTCCAGGTGGCGGGTCGCCTGTACGGCATCACGGTGGCGGCGGTCGAAGGCGTGGACGTCTGGCACCCGGACGTGCGCTATTGCGAACTGCGCGATGCGAGCGGGACGCCGATCGCGGGCATGTATCTGGATTTGTACGCGCGCAGCGGCAAGCGTGGCGGCGCATGGATGGACGTGTGTCGTGCGCGCTTCCGCGATGGCGACGAGGTGCAACTGCCGATCGCCTTCCTCACCTGCAATTTCGCGCCGCCGGCCGGTGGCCGGCCGGCGCTGCTGACGCACGACGACGTGCAGACGATCTTCCACGAGTTCGGCCACGGCCTGCACCACATGCTGACGCGGATCGACCTGCCGTCGATCGGCGGCATCGACGGCGTGGAGTGGGATGCGGTGGAACTGCCCAGCCAGTTCATGGAGAACTTCTGCTGGAACCGGCAGGCGCTGGACCTGTTCGCGAAGCACTGGTCGACGGGCGAAAGGTTGCCGGATGAACTGTTCGACAGGATGCTGGCAGCGCGGCATTTCCAGGCCGGCTTGTTCCTCGCCCGGCAACTTGAATTCGGCCTGTTCGATTTCCTGTTGCACGCCGATTACGATCCGGCGCGCGGCGCACGGGTGATGGAGACACTGGAGGCGGCGCGGCGCGAAGCCGCAGTGCTGCATCCGCCGGCGTGGCAGCGTTTTCCGCACGCGTTCACGCACATCTTCGCGGGTGGTTATGCGGCGGGGTATTACAGCTACCTGTGGGCCGAAGTGCTGTCGGCCGACGTATTCGGTGCGTTCGAGGAGCACGCTCTCCAGAACCAGTCGGGCGGAGACGGCGACGTGATCGACGCCGCGACGGGCGCGCGTTTTCGCGACGAGTTCCTGAGCGTCGGCGCCAGCCGTCCCGCGCTGGAAAGCTTCATCGCCTTCCGCGGGCGCGCGCCGCAACCGGATGCGCTGTTGCGATCGTACGGTCTCGCCGCGTGAACGTCACGCTCAGTGGCACGCCACGCTGCTGGCCGTGCATGCCGCCGCGGTCGCGGCACTGGTGGCGGCCACCGTGGCCGCCGTGATCGCGGTCATGGTCGCGGCGGTGACGGCGGCGGTTTCCGCTTGCGCAACGAACGCGGCGACGGCGTTCGCGCCCGCGAGACCTGCGTCGCCCAACGCCGCGATGCGCGCCTCGATCGCCTTGTGCCGGTCGCGTGGATAAATCGCGTCGGTGACCCGACAGGCTGCGGCGAGATGGATCAGGCAGGCGGTTTGCGTGTCCGGTGCCGCACCGTGAAGCAATGCATCGTCCACGCGCCTGCGGATGTCGTGTTCGACGCGCGCGTCGCGTTCGGGATAGACGTTCCGGTGGAACAACAGCAGCACGCGGCGTTCGCGTTTTTCCAGCGTGCCTTGCGCCACCAGCCGGTCCAGCAGGCGTTGCCGCAGCCCGTCCAGCTCGCGCGAGAGATGCCCCACCCAATGCGGAAGATCCTTGCCCGGCGTCGCCGCGATCACCCGCAGCGCGTCGTCCAGCAGCGCGTCGCCGGTGGCGGGGCCGGTCGTGGAGACGGCATGGTTGTCGGTGCGGAGGCGTCCGCGCAAGGCCAGTTCCATCACGACCGCGCCGGCAAGGCCGTAGTCCAGGCCGATCGCGGCCTGCGGCAACACGGTGCCGCGTTCGTCATCGAGGGCGAGCAACAGGAGGTCGGTGGCAAGCATGGGAATTCCCGGTGAGGACATTGGAAAGCGCGGGCGCTGCAAACCGTCGTGCAAGACGGGGTGTTGCGCGAAGATGCGGTCGTGGCAAGCCGGCCCATGGATGGCCGTGGTAATGTCGATCAAGCCGAATCGAAGATGCATTGCCACAGGATGCCAACCGCAGCGACCAAGGATGATCGCACATGGAATGCCGCGATGAAAATCGCCTCCTGGAACGTCAATTCGCTGAAAGCGCGGCTGCCGCACGTCGAGCAGTGGTGCCGCGAGGCGCAGCCGGACGTGCTTGCCTTGCAGGAAACCAAGACCGAAGACGCCAAGTTTCCCTGCGAGGCAGTGGAGGCGCTCGGTTACCGTTGCGTGTTCTCCGGGCAAAAGACCTACAACGGCGTGGCATTGCTGTCCCGCGAGCCGCTGGAGGACGTGGTCGCGGGTGTCGACGGCTTCGAGGATCCACACCGGCGCGTGCTGGCCGCCACGGTTGGGGGCGTGCGCATCGTCAACCTGTATGTGGTGAATGGCCAGAGCGTCGGCAGCGAAAAGTATGCGTGGAAACTCAAATGGCTCACCGCCATCACCAGCCATCTGCGCACCGAGTTGCAGCGCCACGGCAAGATGATCGTGCTGGGCGATTTCAACATCGCACCCGAAGACCGCGACGTGCACGACCCCGAGGCGTGGCGCGGGCAGGTGCTGTGTTCGGAGCCTGAACGCCAGGCATTGCGCGGGATCCTGGACCTCGGATTCGTCGACTCCTTCCGCGCTTTCGTGGATGAGGCGGGCCATTTCAGCTGGTGGGATTACCGGCAGGGCGCATTCCGCCGCAACCTGGGCCTGCGCATCGACCTGATCCTCGCCAGCGAGTCCCTGCGCGCGTGCATGACCGGGGCATCGATCGACCGTACGCCGCGCACCTGGGAGCGTCCGTCGGACCATGCGCCGGTGATGCTGGAACTTGCGAACTGAAGCGGGCGCCCCGATCATTTGATTCATGGACGATGCGCCTGCCCATCGCGAAATCATCGATGACACCGAGCTGGAAATGCTCGATCGTTATCTGCGCGGCCACGCGCGCGATTCCGACGAAACCATGTTGCTGGATGGCGTGCACGGCATGCTGACCGCGCTGGCGATCGGCCCCGATCCGGCGCTGCCCGAGGAGTGGCTGCCGGAAATCCTGCACGCGCCGTTCGAGGATCCGGAGCAGGGTGCGGCGGTGCTGGGCCTGCTGGCCAAGCTCAACGACTCGATCCCCGCCGAACTCGAAGGCGAGGTGTACGAACCCGTACTCGGAGAGGTCGCGCCCGAACAGGCCGCCGGCACCGACCTGAGCGCGGCGGGCTGGTGCGAAGGTTTCAGCCGTGGCATCGACTTGCGCGCCTCGATCTGGGAAGCGCGGTTGGCCGAAGACGGCGAGCTGCTGGAGATGCTGGGTCCGATCATGGCGCTGGCCGTGGACGAGGGCGTGCTGGCGGCCGACGTGCCGATCGCCAAGCTCGACGACAACGAATACGAAGCCTGCCTCGCGCAGATTCCGGATGCGGTCGAAGCCGTCGCGCATTACTGGCGCGTGCGCCCACCCACGGAGCGCGAACGCACCGCGGGCGGCGGCGCGTCGTCCAGCGCGTTTGCAAGCGCGCCGGCCAGGCGGGGCGGCCGCTGGGTGCATTAGCGTGCGATCGGCCGTAATCGCGGTTTCGCTGGATGCTGTCGAATCCCCGAGGATCCAGCGTCCGCAAACTCCAGAACAGGCATCCCTGCGCTGACTTCCCACCAACAGCTGCTGCGAGAGGAGCCGCAGGCAATCCATTCTTGCCTTGGATCCGCTCGACGGGGACCGCGCGGCGCGGTCGTGGCACCCGGCCGCTGGTATGCGGAAAAACCCGAGCTGCAGCGAGCCTTCCTTGGCTGGATTGATGCGCCCGGTGAACGCAGCGTTCGTGCCTGGGGCATTGGTTTTGCCGCCGGAAAGGTGCATCTTGGCGGGAGGTGATTTTGCGATGCGTCGGCGCTCGGGCTCCTCAAATGGGCAGGGTCCGGAGCCCCTGGGCGCCGCCGCAACATCAGGACGCCATTGAAGTCGCCATCCCGGGCCAGGAGTGCCGCGGCCTGGCTTTTCACGACAGATCGATCCGGAGGTGTTCCGTGACTTCCCGAAGCATTACCCGCCGCGTACGCGGCATCCCGGCGTCCGATGGTGCCGGTGTCAAGCTGACCCGGGTGATCGGCCAGCCGATGCTGGATTCACTGGATCCGTTCCTGCTGCTGGACGAGTTCGGTTCCGAATCCGCCACCGACTACATCGCCGGGTTTCCCGACCACCCCCATCGCGGCTTCGAAACCGTCACCTACATGCTGGACGGGCGCATGCGCCACCGCGACAACCATGGCAATTCGGGGTTGCTGGAATCCGGCAGTGTGCAGTGGATGACTGCCGGCCGCGGCATCGTGCATTCGGAGATGCCGGAGCAGGAGCATGGGCTGATGCGCGGCTTCCAGTTGTGGGTGAACCTGGCGGCGAGGGACAAGATGATGCCTCCGCGCTACCAGGACATCGCGCCGGAAAACATACCTTTGGTCGAACCCGCGCCCGGCGTGAAGGTGCGGGTGGTGGCGGGCGACATGTTCGGCGTGCGCGGGCCGGTCGACGGGATCGCGATCGATCCGGTTTATCTCGACATCGCGCTGGAGCCGGGCGCCAGATTGTCGGCACCGCTCCCCGAACTCCATAGCGCATTCGCCTACGTCTTCGAGGGCGACGCCGTGCAGGTCGGCGCGGAAACGCTGGGCCTGCGCGAGCTCGGGGTGCTGTCCCGGGGCGATGCCGTGGAATTCGCCCTGGCCGGCGACGCGCAACCCGCACGGGTGTTGTTGGTTGCGGGTCGGCCGCTGAACGAGCCGGTGGCGCGGTATGGTCCGTTCGTGATGAACACGCCCGAGCAGATCGTGCAGGCCATGCAGGACTACCAGGCCGGGCGCTTCTGACGCACGGCTGGCGGCTGCACAAGGGCGTGGCCGGGCCGTCGACCGCCCCCGTCCCGCGCTGGGGTATCGATGGCCCGCCCGGAAGCGGACGGCCGTCGGCGAATCCCCCGGAGCGGGCCACCCGCGGTTGGCACGGTTGGTGCTTGGCTTCCAGTTACCGCCGCGCACCGTGTCCCTTCGGGCCGGACGTGATGGCGGCACCGGCTGTGCATCCCGGCGATGCCGAAAGCGCGGAACACTGGGGGACCCGATGAAAGGCATCATCTTCAACGTGCTCGAGGAAGTCGTCGTCGCCCATCATGGCGAGGCGGTCTGGGACGATCTGCTGGATGCGGCGGGGTCGAATGGCGTCTACACCTCGCTGGGAAGTTATCCCGACGACCACATGATGCGGCTCGTCAAGGCGGCCTCCGACGCGCTGGGCATGCCGCCGGCGGAGGTGGTGCGGTGGTTCGGGCGACAGGCGATGCCGCGCTTTGCGGAGCGCTATCCCGAATTCTTCACCGCGTACACCTCGATGCGTCCATTCGTCCTGGCGCTCAACACCATCATCCACCCCGAGGTGCGCAAGCTGTATACCGGTGCCCTCTGCCCCGATTTCGATTTCGAAGAGGGCGAGGATGGCGCGTTGCTGATCGGTTACCGGTCCCCGCGCAAGCTGTGCGCACTGGCGCACGGGTTCATCGAAGGCGCCGCGGATTACTACCGCCAGCAGGTCGAGGTCGAACACCTGGAGTGCATGCACCGGGGCGACCCGCGCTGCCTGATGCGCATGACGGTCCACTGAGCACCGGGAAAACCGCATGTCCGAGCCCATCGAATGCTGCGACCCGGACGAACTCGTACGCGTCAAACGCCGCCTGGAACGGGAACGCGCAGCCCGGCGTGAAGCCGAAACGGTGTCCGAACGCGGCCTGCGCAGGCTCTACGCGCGCGAACAGGAATTGTTGCTGCTGCAGGACATCGCCACGGCCGCGAACCTGTCGCAATCGGTGCGCGATGTGTTCCAGTACGCCTTGACGCGGATCTGCGATTTCCTGGGCTGGCCGCTCGGACATGCCTACGAGGTCGTGTCCCGCGATGGCGAGGTCCGCTTGCGATCGATGACACTGTGGCACGCACGGGACGGAGCGACCCGTGCGTTTCGTGACGCCACGGAGCTGCGCGAATTCGCCCCCGGAGAGGGGTTGCCCGGCCGCACGCTCGCCTCCGGCGAGCCGAAATGGCTGACCGCCGTGGCGGATCGCGAGGATTTCCTCAGGCGCTCCGAGGCCCGCGAATGCGTCCTCAGCACGGCCTGCGCCTTCCCCGTGCAGATCGGTGAAGAGGTGGTCGCGGTATTCGAATTCTTCTCCGAACGCGCGCTGCAGCCGAATCAGTCGCTGCTCTCGCTGTTGCCGCAGGTCGGGCTCCATCTCGGGCGCGCCATCGAGCGCCAGCGTGCCGAAGATCGCCTGATCCACGATGCATCACACGATCCGCTGACGGGGCTGCCCAACCGCTCGCTGTTCCTGGAACGGCTCAACCAGTCGATCGCCCATGCGCGACGCAAGATCGATGCGCAATTCGCGGTGCTCTTCATCGACCTCGACCGTTTCAAGGTCGTCAACGACAGCCTGGGCCATCTGGCGGGCGATCGCCTCATCACGCAGGTTGCGGGTCGGCTCACGGGGGCACTGCGGCGCGAGGACATGGTTGCGCGACCGGATGCGGCCCTGCCCGATTCCAGCACCCTGGCACGGCTCGGCGGCGATGAGTTCACCATCCTCCTGACCGACATCAACGATCCGAGTGACGCGGTGCGCGTGGCCAATCGCGTGGAGGATGCGCTGCGCCAACCCTTCGCGATCGACGGGCAGGAGGTCTACACCAGCGCCAGCATCGGCATTGCCTCCAGCGCGTCGGGATACGAGAGCGCCGACGCGATCCTGCGCGACGCCGATCTCGCGATGTACCGCGCCAAGGCGCTCGGCAAGGCGCGCTGGGAATTGTTCGATCGGGAAATGCACCAGGCGGCAATGAAGCGGCTGGCGCTCGAGACGGATTTGCGCCACGCGCTCCAGAACGGGGAGTTCGTGCTCCACTACCAGCCCATCGTGTCGCTGCGCACCGGCGAGGTTGCCGGTTTCGAGGCGCTGGTGCGCTGGCAGAAACCCGACGGGGAACTGGTGCCGCCCGGGGGATTCATCGAAACGATGGAGGACACGGGACTGATCGTGTTCCTGGGCGTCTGGGTGCTGCGCGAAGCCTGCCGTGCGGTATGCGTGCTGCAGGAGGCGATGCCCGGCGGCCAGGCCCCCTCGATCAGCGTGAACGTGTCCCCGCGCCAGTTCGCGCAGCCCGATCTCGCCGGGCAGATCCGGACGGTGGTCGCGGAGGCCGGCATCGACCCGCGCAGCCTGCGCCTGGAAATCACCGAAAGCGCCATGATCGGCGACATGGGTCGCGTGGCGGCGGTGCTGCGGGAACTACAGGAACTCGGCGTCCGGGTGAGCATCGACGATTTCGGAACGGGTTATTCGTCCTTGAGCTATCTTCATTCGCTGCCGCTGGACGCGCTGAAGATCGACCGCTCGTTCGTCAGCGCGATCGCGCGAAACGGAGAAAGTCTCCAGATCGTGCGCACCATCATGAGCCTGGCCCACAACCTGGGCATGGACGTGATCGCCGAGGGGCCCGAAGACGCGAAACAGGTGGCGCAGTTGCGATCGATCGGCTGCGAATTCGGCCAGGGCTATTATTTCTCGAGGCCGGTCGACCTGTCCGCCGCCATCGCCTTTCTTGCGCGGGCGCAAAGCCCCTCGGAAGCGCTTCGCTGAAGGCGAATGCGCGGGTGCGTCCGCGCGATCCCGGTACGACGATGGGTGCAGCGCAAGCCGCCCCTCCAACGCTCCGCCCGCGCCGGCGATTCAAGCTCCTGCGCGCACCAGGGTTGAAGCAATCTCAACGCCATCTTGCAAAAACGTCGCTACCTGGCGGTTTGCCGATTGCGTAGCATGAACGTTCGTTCAAGCATGGAGATGGCCCCATGAACGCTTTCCTGCACAAGCTCGCCGGCCTCGCGCGCACCATCCCACCCTTTCACGAAAGCCATGCCGTGTGGCGGGCGCCGCGAGAGGTCGCCGCAAAATCGGCTCGCGCGGCGAACCGCTGCCATGACGGGCGGACCGGTGCGTCGCGGAAATGGATCATCGCCGGGCTGCGTTGAACCGGCCGAGGGAGGGTCGGCCGGCGGGACGCGCCCGCCACGGCAGGGTTGCTCCCTGATGCACAAAAAAGCCGGACGGCTTGCGCCGTCCGGCCGGAGTCGCGCTGGCGGAGGGAGGGGGGATATCGGCCGCGCGTACTTTCTTCGATACCTCGCGGGAGGTATCTTCTCGATCCCTCTCGGGATCAGCGCGCCTTCTTGGCGGGCGCGGCAGCGGCGTCATTGGCCGCCTTGAGGCTGTTGCGGGTCAGGTCACCGAGCTGCTCGGCGGTCTTCTGCGCGATGCCCAGGATTTCCTGGCTGGTTGCGTAGGCCGCTTCGGCGCTGTCACGCGCGAAATCGATGCCCTTCGGCCACAGCGCGGTGACGTCCTGCATTTCGCGGGCTTCCAGCGAATCGGCGACGAACGCCAGGTTCGACTTGGCCTGCGATTCCAGCGCCTTGACCTGCAGGCTCTGGATTTCGGCGAAGCCCTTCAGCGCGGCGATCTGCGCCTTGTAGGCCTGCTCGGCGAACTGCTTGCCGAGGTCGAGCGACTGCTTCTGGAACTGGCTATACATGATGTACTCCCTCTCGCAGAGGTGGGTAGGAATTGATGCCTACTCTAGCGCGTACTATTGTGCAGTGCAACATTGCTGGGCCAATCATTCAGGCTCCGGTTAAATAGCCAGAGTGTTCAATGGTTTAAGAACAGGGCCGCGGCGGTTCGAATGCTGCAATGCAGCGATCGAGCATTCCCGGCGGGCGCCGGATGGGAGGATTCTCCGCAACCCGCGGGCACGCGCTGCGCCGCGCTTTGCGCAGCGCGCGGGACGGGTTTGCAGCTTGGGGAAAAACCGGGCGCTCAGCCTGCTTCGAGGGCCTGCTGGGCGCGGCGCGCCCAGATCACGCTGTGCCGGTAGGCGACTTCGTAGAGATTGGGTTCCACGAACCAGGCGAGGTGATCGAAGCGACCGCTTTCGTAGTGCTCCACTTCGGTGAGCAGATCACCAAGCGGGCCCTTGCGGTGCAACAGGGCCTGCTTCACGTCGAAACTCAACGGCACCTGTCGCATCAGGTCGCGCATCGCGATGTCCATCAGCACGTCGAGCCGGGACAGCAGGCCGACGATGAATGCGGTCATGGCGTCGTCGCGGCCGGACAGCTCGGCGAGGATTTCACACATCCTGCCGCGTACCAGCATGTTGCGCATCAGTTCCTCGGGCTTGCCGGGCTCACCGTGCACCAGCAGCATGTTGGCCCAGCGGCCGAGTTCGTTGGTGCCCAGCAGGCTGATCGCCTTGGACAACGAACTGACTTCCCGGTGGAGCCCGACCGCGGCGGAGTTGATGACTTTCAGGATGCGGAACGAAAACGCCGCGTCCTTGATCGCGATCTGCTCCAGCGCCATCGGCGTGGTATCGGGTCGGTGCAGTTCGGACAAGAGCTCCAGCAACAGCACCTTGTTGTTGGCGATCTTCTTGTCCTTGACCGGCGTGGTCTTGACCAGGAAATCACCCTGGAACCAGCTGGTGCCGAGGTCGGCGCAGGCGTAGAACTGGTCGATCGCATCGACACCGTCCACCAGCAGCTTCATTTGGTGGAAGTACAACTGCCGCGCGGCTTCGGCGATGCCCGGCAGTCCCAGCTGCGGCAGGTTCAGCCGCACCACGTGGAAGACATCGAGCAGGGATTCGAGGTCATTGCGTTCCGGGGCGTAGCCCATCAGCGCCAGCTTGTAGCCGCGACCCGCCAGGCCGCGCAGCTGCGCGACCAGTTCGGGCGGCGGGTTTCGGGGCACCGCGACTTCGAGGATGTACTGGCTTTGCGGCAGCGACGTGATGTCGGGCGACAACAGTGTCGCGGGCGAGACACGCAGCAGCGTCGGCACGGTTTCGATGCGGCCGTTCTGGAAGGTGTCGGCATAGGTGCCGAGCACGATGCTGCTGGTCAGCTCGGGCAGCGCGGCGCCGCAGTCGCCGTTTTCCTGGTTCAGCAGGGCTTCGTAGGCGGCGACGGTCTTGTTGCGTGTGTAGACGGGCCGGAAGGCCAGCAGGATGCCCAGCCGTTCCTCCGTGGCCATGACCTCGCGCGCAAGTGTCGACACGTCACTGACTTCCCAATCTGAAGAATGATCACGCCTGCGAGGCGATCCGGTTGTCGCCGCCGCGTGCCTGCCCGTCGGGTCCGTACAGGTCCTTGCCGGACAGCGCGCGCAGGTCGTTGAGCATGCGCTGGTTGCTGGTGAGCCGGATGTTGATCAACTGCCCGTTGAACCGGTTGAGTTGCGCGGCATACCGGGCGAGGCCGCGCATCTGCCGCCAGGGCTCGAGGCAGCCCTGCTCGCGGGCGGCGTGCTCTTCGTTAGCGGCGTCCGCGCTGGCGCCCCGACCTTCCTGGGTGCGGCAGCGGTTTTCGCCTTCCGCGAGCGCGTTCAGCACCTGCTGCTTTTCCGCAGCCAGCGCGGCCAGCGCTTCGCCATCGATGGTGCCCTCGCCGAGCAGATCACGCTCGCGAGCCAGCAGGCCGATCAATTGGTCGAGGCGCTCGTGCTGGTCCCGCAGGTGCGCGGCAAGCGTCATTGGTGGTCGCCCAGCAGGTCACGCACGCTGGCGATCAGGCGATCGGCGATGCGGTCGGTGTCCACGTGCAGGCGGCCTTCCGAAATCGCCTGGCGCAATTCGGCCACGCGCGCGTGGTCGATGTCCTGGCTGGCATCGGCGCTGGCGCGGCTCAGGTGGGTCGCGGATTGCGCCTCGGCCTGGAGCGGCTGCGGCGCAACATTGCCGACCTTTTCCTTGCTTTTCGCCTGATCGATCCGGGTCGGAGTCGTCAGATGCGAGACATTGTCGATTTTCATGAGACGCTCTCCATCAGTTCGCCCCCGCGACCTGTGTATCGGCGTGACCCGCGCATTCTTTAGGGACCGCCGAAAAAAATCTGTGGATCAGGACAAGTTCCAGCACCATCAAAAGCTTACCTTGACCACGCCAGGGCCGGCCACGACCCCCGTCAAGACCGAACGGTTGCCCATCCGGACCCGCACGGTATCACCCAGCGCGCCGTCCTGCAGGGCTTCACCCTGGCGCACCACGCGGAAGCCCTGGCCGACCGCTTCCACCGACACGGTGCGGTTGCGCTGGATCAGCGCCGGCGCCTGCAGTTGCGAACTCTGGATCACGCTGCCGTGCGCCAGGCTGCGCGTGGCGACCCGGCCGATGGCTGCGTTTTCGTCCAGCACCGCCTGGCGCGGCAACGCCGTCAGGTCGCCGCTGCGCGGTTCCAGCATCGATGCGGTCACCAGCGTGCCGACCGGGATGTCCCGGGCCGCGACCCAGTATTGCCCGATCGCGGTGACGCGCGCCTGCAGGTAACGCGTCTGGCCATCGCCGCAGCGCACGCCCACCGTCACCCGTCCCAGCAGAGGCTGGTCGTGGCCGGGCAGGAAGGGTTGCGGATCGGTGCAGGGCGGCAATGCCGCTTCGGGCGCCGCCACCGTGACGGTCACGTCGCTTCCCAGATTCCGGGTCGCGTCCTGCAGGAACCCTTGCGCGGCGTCTTCCGCCGCGCCCGCGTGTGCCACGCCGCTTGCAAGCAGCAGCGCCGTAAACAGGCATCGCGGGCGGATTCGATTCAAGACCATATGTATGCCTTCGGCTGCGCTTTGGGCCTGCGCCGGTGCTGGCGACGGGATCGTGACGAGCGCCAGTGTAGGCAGGCGGTGCGGCCCGCGAGCACCGGAATTGAACGCAAAAACCCGGTCTGTTTGTCCGATTGGATCGCCACCCCCGCGCGTATTCTCGATTTCGAACTTCCACCGACGGCGGCGCTTCACGTCCGCCGCGGCGCAACAGGGGAACCGACCATGCTCGACAAGCTCGCTTCGGCACTGGAATTCGATCGTCAGGCGCTGGGCTTGCGTTTCGAACGCCAGAAGGTGCTGGCAGGCAACATCGCCAACGCCGACACGCCCAACTTCAAGGCGCGCGATTTCGATTTTTCCAAGGCGCTGGCGCAGGCCTCCGCGCGCGACGGCTCGCAGGGCCGGCTGGCAATGACCACCACCTCCACCGGCCACCTGCAGGGCGGCGAGAGCGTCGGCACCGCGCCGCGAATGCTGTATCGCGTGCCCGACCAGCCGAGCCTCGATGGCAACACGGTGAACATGGACGTCGAGCGCGCCGCGTTCGCCGACAACACCGTGCGCTACGAAACCTCGCTCACGCTGATCAACACCCGCCTGCGCAACCTGAAGGCTGCGATGCAGCCGGAATGACGATCCACGAAGGGGATTGATCCATGACCATGTTTTCGATTTTCCAGATCTCCGGCTCGGCCATGCAGGCGCAGTCGCAGCGCATGAACGTGGCGGCCAGCAACCTCGCCAACGCCGACAGCGTGGCCGGGCCCGACGGCCAGCCGTATCGCGCAAGACAAGTGGTGTTCGAGGCCCGCGGCCGTGACGGCGCGGCGGGCGTCGGCGTCTCCAGGATCGTGGAAGACACCACGCCGCTGCGCCGCGAATACCGTCCCGGCGATCCGAACGCCGACGACCAGGGCTACGTCAGCCTGCCCAACGTCCAGCCGGTCGAGGAGATGGTCAACATGATCGAAGCCTCGCGCTCGTACCAGGCCAACGTGGAAGTGCTGAACACCAGCAAGCAGATGATGACCAAGACCCTCACGCTGGGAGAAGGCTGATGGCCGTTTCCGCCGCGCAATCGATCGATCCGCGCGTGCTGAGCGCGCTCAACGCCAGCACCACCGCCAAGACGGACGCCGCCAGCGACCTGCAGAACCACTTCATGACCCTGCTGGTCACGCAGTTGAAGAACCAGGACCCGCTGAACCCGATGGACAACTCGCAGATGACCTCGCAGTTGGCCCAGATCAACACGGTCAGCGGCATCCAGGACCTCAACACCACGTTGAAAGGCATCACCGGCCAGATCAACGCCGGCCAGTCGCTGCAGGCCGCGGCGCTGATCGGCAAGGGCGTACTGGTGCCGGGCGATCGCGTGCTGGTCGGCAGCGACGGCACCACCACGCCGTTCGGCCTCGAGCTCGCCGCGCCGGCCGACGACGTGCAGATCACCATCACCGACGGTTCCGGCAAGGTCGTTCGCAGCTTCGACCTCGGGGCAGTGGATGCCGGCACCCAATCGTTCAGCTGGGACGGCAAGCTCGATGACGGCACGCAGGCGCCGCAGGGCGCGTACACCCTGTCGGTCAAGGCCGCCAGCGGCAGCGATGCGGTGGACGTCACCGGCCTGAACTACGCACTCGTCACCGGCATCAGCACCGGCAAGGACGGCCCGCTGCTCGATCTCGGCGGCATCACCAATCAAGTCAGTCTCGGCGACGTTCGCCAGATCCTCTGATCCAACCATCGTTTTCCCAGGAGCGCACCCATGAGTTTTTCGCAAGCATTGAGCGGCCTGAACGCCGCCTCGCAGAACCTCGACGCCATCGGCAACAACATCGCGAACTCGCAGACCTACGGTTTCAAGGGTTCCAGCATCCAGTTCGCGGATGTCTACGCCGGTTCGAAGATCGGACAAGGCGTGCGCGTGGCGGGCGTGCTGCAGAACTTCGCCAACGGCACGCTGGAAACCACCGGCCGCAACCTCGACCTCGGCATCAACGGCGGCGGCTTCTTCCGCTTCAAGCAGGGTGACCAGGTGGTGTACTCGCGCAACGGTCAGTTGACGCTGACCCAGGACGGCTACCTCGTGAACGCCAGTGGCGCCAAGCTCACCGGTTTCGCGGCCGGTGTCGGCACCGGCGGCACGCCCGAAGCGCTGCATGTTCCCACCGACGCCATGAGCGCCAATCCCACGACCGCCGTGCAGGCGGCGCTGAACCTGGATGCCGGGTCGGCCACGATCGACCGCACCGCCGTGCCGTTCGACGCCACCGACGCCAGCACCTATTCATACGCGAACACCGGCACGACCTACGACTCGCTGGGCGTGCAGCACATCATGACCACGTACTTCACCAAGACCGCCGACAACACGTGGGAGGTCCGCGTCGGGATGGACGGCACGTTCGATCCCGCCAACCAGGGCACGCTGGTGTTCGACACCAACGGCGTGTTGAACGCCGGCGCCAGCACCATGCCGAACGTGACGTTCACACCGCCCGGTGGCGCCGCCGCGATGAACTTCACCGTGGGCTTCGACGGCACCACCCAGTTCGGCAACGATTTCGCATTGTCGTCGCTGGTGCAGGACGGCTACACCTCGGGCAGCCTGGTCGGCATCCGCTTCGACAAGAACGGCGACATCGTCGGCAGCTATTCCAACGAACAGACACGCACGCTCGGCACGATCGCGCTGGCGAACTTCCGCAATCCCGAAGGCCTGGCGCCGGCCGGCGACAACGCGTGGACGGAAACCGGCGATTCCGGCCAGCCGCTGCTCGGCACCGCCGGTGCCGGCCAGCTCGGCAGCCTGGAAGACGGCACGCTGGAATCGTCCAACGTCGACCTCGCCACCGAACTCGTGAACCTGATCATCGCCCAGCGCAACTATCAGGCCAACACGCAGACCATCAAGACGCAGGATCAGGTGCTGCAAAGCGTCGTCAACCTGCGTTGACGGAAAGCTGAGGAATCCCCATGGACCGCATGATCTACACCGCGATGAGCGGCGCCCAGCAGAGCTTCAACCGGCAGGCGATAGTCAGCAACAACCTTGCGAACGTATCGACCACGGGCTTTCGCGGCCAGATCGAGGCCATGCGCGCGGTGCCGGTCCAGGGCGACGGCGCGCTGCACACCCGCGTCTCGGTGATGGCCACCACGCCCACCAGCAACTTCGCGCCCGGCCCGATCGACGCCACCGGACGCGATCTCGACGTGGCGCTGGAAGGCGGCGCGTGGCTCGCGGTGCAGGACGAGAACGGGCAGGAAGCCTATACCCGCCGCGGCGACCTGCAGGTGGACGGCACCGGCATGATCACCAGCGGCGGGCGTCCCGTGATCGGTGACGGTGGCCCGATCATCGTGCCGCTGGGCGCCCAGTTGACCATCGGCGCCGACGGCACCATCAGCGCGATCGGTCCGGGGGACAAGCCCGACGCGCTGGTACAGGTCGGCAAGCTGAAGCTGGTCACGCCCGATGAAAAATCACTGGAGCGGGGCGAAGACGGCCTGTTTCGCTCGCTCAATGCCAATGGCAACGCAGTCCCGCTCGCGGCCGACGACAACGCACGCCTGCAGACCGGCGCGCTCGAAGGCAGCAACGTCAGCGCGGTGGAATCGATGGTCGACATGATCGCCACTTCGCGCATGTACGAAATGCAGATGAAGGCCGTGCAGTCCAGCGAGGACAACGCGCGCCAGGCCGACCGGCTGTTGTCGCTCGGCTGACACCTGGAGGAATAACCGATGATCAAGTCACTCTGGACCGCCAAGACCGGTCTTGAAGCGCAGCAGACCAAGATGGACGTGATCGCCAACAACCTGGCGAACGTCAGCACGAACGGCTTCAAGAAATCGCGTGCCGTGTTCCAGGACCTGCTGTACCAGAACATGCGCCAGGCCGGCGGCCGCAACGACATGCAGAACGTGCTGCCGGCGGGCCTGCAGATCGGTTCGGGCGTGCGTCCGGTCGCGACCGAACGCGTCCAGACGCAAGGGAGCCTTGAGCAGACCGGCAACTCGAAGGACATCGCCATCGACGGCAAGGGCTTCTTCCAGGTGTTGATGCCGGACGGCAACTTCGCCTACACCCGCGACGGCAGTTTCCAGGTCAACGAAAGCGGCCAACTCGTCACCGCCGATGGCTACCCGATCCAGCCTGCCGTGATCATTCCGCAGGACGCGCTGTCGATCACCATCGGCAAGGATGGCGTGGTCACCGTGACCCAGCCCGGCAGCAACGAATCGACGCAGGTCGGCCAGTTGAGCCTTTCCACCTTCGTCAATCCGGCCGGGCTGCAGAGCATCGGCGACAACCTGTACCTCGAAACCAGCGCGTCGGGCATGCGCAACGAATCCACGCCGGGCCTGAACGGCGCCGGCCGCCTCGACCAGGGCTACGTCGAAACCTCCAACGTCAACGTGGTGGAGGAAATGGTCAGCATGATCCAGACCCAACGTGCCTACGAAATCAACAGCAAAGCGGTCCAGACCTCCGATGAAATGCTCGCCAAGCTCAGCCAGCTTTGACGAAGCCCCAATTTTGATCGTCATCCCGGAATCGCGAAGCGATATCCGAACGCCGAAGGCGGCCCGCAGGGCGAGCGCCGTGGATGGCGCGAGCAACCCAGTGATTTTGAAAATGAACATGTCCAAGATGCTTCGCATTGTCCTGTTCGCCGTCACCGCGCTGGCGATGACCGGCTGCTCGCACTTCGTCCACAAGCCGGTCGTGCCGCAGATGCCGCCGGTGGAAATTCCCGCGCCGCCGCCGCCGGTCGCCAATGGTTCGATTTTCCAGGAAGCGAGTTACGGCAATCGCCCGCTGTTCGAGGACCAGCGCCCCCGGATGCCCGGCGACGTGCTGACCGTGGTGTTCAACGAACAGGTCAGCGCGTCCAAGAACGCGCAAGCCAGCGCCAGCCGCAAGAGCGAATCCAGCTTCGACCCGACCGTGGTGCCGAATGGCCTCAAGGACCTCGGCAAGCTCGGCATCGATCTCAAGGGCGGGCACGACTTCCAGGGTTCGGGCGGCGCCAAGGCCAACAACACTTTCACCGGCACCATCACGGTGACGGTGGTGCAGGTGCTGAACAACGGCAACCTGCGCGTGCACGGCGAGAAGCAGATCGCCATCAACCAGGGCACCGAATACATCCGCTTCGCGGGCACGGTCGACCCGCGCACCATCAGCGCCGACAACTCGGTGCTGTCCACGCGCGTGGCCGATGCGCGCATCGAATACGTGGGCGACGGCTACATCAACGACGCGCAGCGGATGGGCTGGCTGCAACGCGTGATGATGAAAGTGTCGCCGTTCTGAGGATGCTCCCGTGATCGTCAGTCGTGGTTTGGACAAGCTGTTAGGGACGGCGCGCAAGTCCGCGTTGTGGTTGCTGCTGGCCTTGCTGGCGACGACGCAGGTGCACGCGCAGACGCTGCGCGAGCTCGCCGACTTCGCGGGCGTGCGCGACAACGCCCTGGTCGGTTATGGATTGGTGGTGGGCCTGGACGGCACCGGCGACCAGACCATGCAGACGCCGTTCACCACGCAAAGCCTGACCAACATGTTCTCGCGGCTGGGCATCACCGTGCCGGCCGGCACCAACATGCAGTTGCGCAACGTCGCGGCGGTGATGGTCACCGCCACCCTGCCGCCGTTCGCGGCGCCTGGCCAGCGCATCGACGTGGTGGTGTCTTCGGTCGGCAATGCGAAAAGCCTGCGCGGAGGCACCTTGCTGATGACGCCGTTGAAAGGTGTCGACGGCAACACCTACGCGATCGCACAGGGCAACATGCTGGTCGGCGGCGCGGGTGCCAGTGCCGGCGGTTCCAGCGTCCAGATCAACCAGCAATCGGGCGGCACCATCAGCGATGGCGCGATCGTCGAGCGCAGCGTGCCGCTGGAGCTTGGCCAGAACGGCGGCATGCTGGCGCTGCAGTTGAAGCGGGCCGACTTCGGCACGGCGCAGCGCGTCGTCGACGCGATCAACACGGCGATGGGCCGGCAGGTGGCCGCTGCCGAAAACGCGCGCACGATTCGCATCGATGGCCCGCAGGATCCGAACCAGCGCGTCGATTTCATTGCACGGATACAAAGCCTCGACGTGACGCCGGTGGATGCACCGGCGCGCGTGATCATCAATGCCCGCAACGGCTCGGTGGTGCTGAACCAGCGCGTCACGCTGCAGCCCGCGGCAGTTGCGCACGGTGACCTGTCGGTGGTGATCAGCACCGAGAACACCGTCAGCCAGCCGGCGCCTTTCAGCGGCGGCAAGACCACGGTGGTGCAGAACAGCGCCATCAACATCACCAAACAGCACGGCAGCCTCAACGTGGTCAAGGGCGCCGACCTGATGCAGGTGGTCGATGCGCTGAATGCGCTCGGCGCCACGCCGCAGGACCTGATGTCGATCCTGGAGGCGTTGAAGGCCGCCGGTTCATTGAACGCGGACCTGGAGATGATGTGATGGCGGTCGGCTCGCTCGACACCGCACGTTTTGCGCTGGACGTGAAAGGCCTCGATGGCCTGAAGCGGGCTGCCGCGAAGGATCCCCAGGCGCAGTTGAAGGAAGCGGCCAAGCAATTCGAGGCGGTGTTCCTCGGGCAGATGCTGAAGAGCATGCGCGACGCCGGCTTCAAATCAGACCTCACGGACAACCGGCAGATCCAGTTCTATCAATCGCTGCTCGACCAGCAACTCTCGCAGAACATGGCGGGCAAGGGCACCGGCATCGCCGAGATGCTGGTGCGGCAGCTGTCGCACCACAAGCCTTCGCAACCCCCACCGGCAGGCGATGCCGCGATGGCGATGCGGATCGCCGCGATTCCGCGCGGCACGCCGCGTTCGCTGGAAGGCATGCCGGCCATCGCCGCGACGAACGACGACGGCGATGGCAATCAGGATGGCGGCATGGTCGCCGCGGTGGTCGCGCAGATTCGCGCCGCCGAGGCGGCGGCCAAGCCCGTCGCGCGCGCCACATCCGATTCCGCCACGAGCGTCGCCGCACCGACTGTCGCATCGAACGCGGGCGATGCGTCCGACGATGGCGAAGGCAATGTCTACACCCGCTTCGTGATCCGCTTCGTCGGCGCCGCGCGGGCGGCAGCGCGGATGAGCGGGTTGCCGGCACGGTTGATCCTCGCGCAGGCCGCGCTGGAAACCGGCTGGGGCCGCCACGAGATGACGGCGGACAACGGCGCCAGGAGCCACAACCTGTTCGGCATCAAGGCCGGCGGCAGCTGGAACGGCGCCACCGCCAACAATGTGACCCACGAATACGTGGACGGGCGCAAGGTCGGGGTGCGCGAGACCTTCCGGGCCTACGGCTCGTACATCGAATCGTTCGTCGACCACGCGAAATTGCTCGGCAACAGCGCGCGGTACGCCGCGGTGCGGCAGGCGGGCAGTCCGGAGCAGGCGGCCCAGGCCTTGCAGGACTGCGGTTACGCCACCGACCCGCGCTACGCCGACAAGCTGATCGCGATCATGCAGCAGATAGGACGGGTGGTCATGCCCTAGTCATGGGAAGAACATAAAGCCGATCTACGTGATAGCCATTTCAAGAGCTTCGTCATTCCGGGCCTGCGCCGGCTTCATCGGCGCAGGCACCCGACCGGGTTTGCAGGATTGCAAACGCGAACGCCGAAGGCGGCTCGCAGAGCGAGCGCCGAGGATGGCGCGAGTCAACCCGGCGACTTTCGCGGACGAAAGCAAAGTCGCTGGGTTCCGGATCGCGCCCACTCCGTGGGCTTGTCCGGAATGACGGAGCTGTTCCGGATCATGCAAATGTGACCGAGACCGGAATTCACAATCGTTCAAGAAACCCGGCGGGCTGCCGATAACCTCAACAGAGCTTCGAAGGAAAACCGACAGTGAGCATCTTCTCCATCGGATTGAGTGGCCTGAATGCCGCCAGCGCCGCGTTCAACACCGCCAGCAACAACATCAGCAACGTCTACACCCCGGGTTACAACCGGCAGATCGTGGACCTGGGTGAGCTGCCGGCGGCGCAGGGCGTGCACGTGCAGGGCATCCAGCGCCAGTTCGACAGCTACATCGCGCAGCAGCTGAACAGCGCCAACAGCAAGACCAGTGCACTGGACGCCTACCAGACCCAGGTCAGCCAGATCGACAACCTGCTGGCCGACCAGGATTCCGGCCTCGCACCGTTGATGCAGAAGTTCTTTTCCTCGGTGTCGGATCTGGCGAGCACGCCGTCCGATCCGGCGGCGCGCCAGGGCGTGATCGGCAGCGCCGAGACCTTGAGCGCGCAGTTCCGTTCGTTCGACAGTTATCTCTCCGACATGGCCTCGGGGCTGGACGGCCAGTTGCACGACGAAGTCACCCAGATCAACAACACCGCCAAGCAGATCGCGAACCTCAATACCCAGATCGCGTTGGCCAAGGCCAAGCAGGGCCAGGCACCCAACAGCCTGCTCGACCAGCGCGACCAGCTGGTGGCGGACCTGAGCAAGCGCGTGAACGTCCGCGTGTCCACGCAGGACAGCGGCAGCTACAACATTTCGTTCGGCAATGGCCAGCCATTGGTCAGCGGCGGCAAGCAGTTCGACCTTGAAACCATGCCCTCCGCGGTCGACCCCAGCCGCATCTCGATCGGCTACCGCGATGCGTCCGGCAATCTGGTCGAGATGCAGGATTCCACTTTCAGCGGTGGCACGCTGGGCGGATTGCTGACGTTCCGCGATGAAACCCTGAACCCGACCCGCAACAAGCTCGGCCAGCTCGCCGTGGCGTTCGCAGAAGGCATCAACACGCAGCACACCCAGGGCCTGGATCTGAATGGCGACCCCGGCGGCGACATGTTCGCGGTCGGCCAGCCGCTGGTGTATGCGAACGCACACAACAACGGCACCGCTTCGATGAGCGTCGCGTTCGATCCCGCGAATGCCAGCCAGCTCACCGCCAGCGACTACGACGTGCGCTACGACGCTGCCGGCGGCAATTTCAGGATCACCCGGCTGGACACGGGCGAAAGCACCACCGCGACACTGGGTGCCGGCAACCAATTGAGCTTCGGCGGCGTCACGGTCACCGTGGATGATCCGTCGCAGTTGGCCGATGGCGACCATTTCCAGGTGCAGCCGACCCGCATCGCCGCGTCGGGCTTGCAGAACATCATTGGCGATCCGGCCAAGCTCGCCGCCGCCGATACCGCCGGCGGCACCGGCAACAACAAGAATGCGCTGGCGCTGCAAGCCCTGCAGTCGCAGTCGCTGGTCGGCGGCAGCGCCAGTTTCAACCAGGCCTACGCGTCGCTGGTCGGCGACGTCGGCAACCGCACCAACATCGTGCAGGTGAACCTGAAGGCGCAGCAGAGCCTGAGCGACCAGCTCACCGACGTGCAGCAGTCGCAGTCCGGCGTGAACCTCGACGAGGAGGCGGCCAACCTCGTTCGCTACCAGCAGTACTACCAGGCCAACGCCAAGGTCATCCAGACCGGCTCCACCATCCTCGACGCCATCCTGGGCTTGCGGTAACCGACAGGAAAACTGCCATGCGCATCAGCACCCAAACCCTCTTCGCCCAGAGCATGCGCTCGCTGAACCAGCAGCAGGCGGAACTTTCGCACGTGGGCCAGCAGATTGCTTCCGGCCAGCGCGTGATGCGTCCGTCCGACGATCCACAGGCCGCCTCGCGCGCCGTGCAGGTCGGCCAGGCGCAGGCGATCACCAGCCAGTACACCGATTCGCGGGTCAGCGCGCGCAACGCGTTGTCGATGGAAGAAAGCGTGCTCAACAGCGTGGGCGACGCGGTCTCGAGCGCGAAGACACTGATGCTGGAGGCCGCCAACGGCACCTTGACCAACGCCGATCGCGCCTCGATCGCCAGCCAATTGGAAGGGATCTACCAGACGGTGCTCGGCCAGGCCAATGCCACCGACGGCAACGGCCGCTATCTGTTCGGCGGTTACCAGGACAAATCCGTTCCGTTCGTGATGAGCGGCGGCGCCGTCACCTACACCGTGGCCGACCCGAGCCAGGATACGAACCGGCAGCAGCAGATCGACGCGTCGCGGCTGATGGACGTGAGCGACACCGGCAGCACCGTGTTCCAGGGCACGCGGGGTGCGACTGGCTTCATGGCCGTCGCCGAAAGCGGCAATACCGGCAGCGTCACCTTCAAGGGCCGGCCGAATGTCGTGGACAGCAGCGACCCGAATTTCGGGGCGCCCTTCAAGGTCGCCTTCTCCGTGGATGGCGGGGGCAATGCGACCTACGAAATCCAGGATGGTTCCGGGGCGGTCCTTCAGGCGGCGCAGCCCTACCAGTCGGGGCAGGCCATCCAGTATGGCGGCTTGTCGTTGACCTTGAGCGGTACCCCTGCGAATGGCGACGCGATCGACGTCGATCAGGCGCAGAACTTGAACACCGACCTTTTCAAGACGTTCGAGAAGGCGCTGGCCATCCTGAAACAGCCCGCCGATACGCCGGCCCAGCAGGCCGCCCTGCAGAACACCCTGGGCAATGCGATGACCGAGTTCGACAGCAGCCTCGACAACGTGCTGATGGTGCGCGCGTCGGTCGGTTCGCGCCTCAACGAACTGGACGTGGTCGACAAGGTCGCCAGCAACCGGCAACTCAATTACGCGCAGACCAAGTCCGATCTGGTGGACCTGGACTACAACACCGCGATTTCCGAATACAGCCTGCGCACGGTGGGCTTGCAGGCCGCGCAGAAGGCGTTCGTCTCGATGCGGCAGATGAACCTGTTCGACTTGCTGTAAGCGCGGCGCGCTCCATGTACGCGAGGCGTCCGGGTGGGTGACGCGCAAGCGTCGCTGGAGGTTGAAATACCGGATCGGAGCGCACGCCGCGGCGGCTGCCATCTGCAATCCCGATAGCTTCAGCGTCCGCTTCCGCGTGGGCCGCAGCCGCCAGGCCGCGCAGTACGCCAGGCCAGGCAGCCGGCCGGCGATGAGAAGCCGGAACAGGTGTGCAGTCGCGTCCTTGGCTGCCGGCGCGGCCGTCCCGACCAGCGCGATGCGGCCGAGGACCAGGCCCAGGGCGATCGCCGACATGGCCAAAGGCCATCCAGCAGTGGATCGACCCCTGCGGCGGCTTTCATGGTGGGTGCCTCCGTGCGCGACGGTCGTCATTTTGCGCCCCCGGTGGCGGTGGCGAATGCGCGGCAGGCTCTTGGCCGTCACCGTTCCGGCGCGCGGCAGTCCGGACATTCCGATCGCCTCATGCGGATGTTCGGTCGGCGGAAGCCCCACGCCGCGCAAAACCTTGTTTTCGCATACGTATGCGGTGGTCGTGTAACGAATTTTCACATCTGGCGGCCTGAATCGTGCTTGGGTTACGCCGATACCCCTGAAGTATTCCTGCGTCAGTCCCCCCATGATTCAAGGCACTTATGCCCCCGGTCTGGTGGGCATGTCCATCCTCGTCGCGATCGTCGCGGCGTATACGGCCATCGACCTGGCGCGGCGCATCGCCTCGACGCGCGATCGCGCGTCGCGCTGGTGGCTGATCGGCGGAGCCTGCGCGATGGGCACCGGCATCTGGTCGATGCATTTCGTGGGCATGCTCGCTTATCGCTTGCCGGTACCGACGGGATACGACCCGGGCATCACGCTGCTGTCGTGGCTGATCGCGATCGCGGCGTCGGGTTTCGCGTTGTGGCTGACGTCACGTCCGCAACTTTCGCTGCATCGCTGGATCGTGGGTTCGCTGATCCTGGGCGGCGGCATCGCGGGCATGCATTACACCGGCATGGAAGCGATGCGGATGCAGCCCGCCATTGATTACGCGCGTGGCTTGTTCGCCTCGTCGATCGTGGTGGCGGTGGTGGTGTCCGGCATGGGCCTGCGCGTCATGCACGTACTGCGCACCGCGCCGCGACACGCCCACTGGCTGCGGCTGGCGGCGGCGCTGCTCATCGGACTCAGCATCGTGGGCATGCATTACCTTGCAATGGCGGCGGCGCGCTTCCCGGCGGGCAGCATCTGCGGCGCGGCCGGGTACGGCCTGCACGCCGAACGCCTGGCCACCCTGATCATCGTCGGTTCGCTCGGCATGCTGACGATGGCGCTGGTGATTTCATTGCTGGACCAGATGTTGCAGTCGCGCACCGCGGCGCTGGCCAATTCGCTGGCCAGCGCCAACCAGAAGCTGACGCAGCTTGCCCTGCACGACCCGCTGACCCGTTTGCCAAACCGCATGTTGCTGGAGGAACGCCTCGCGCAGTCCATTGCGCTGGGCAAGCGCTTTGCGGTGATCTACATGGATCTGGACGGCTTCAAGGCGGTCAACGACGCCTTGGGCCATCACATGGGCGACCAGTTGCTGGTCGAGGTGGCCGGACGGCTGGAAGCGGTGCGCCGCCCCACCGACGTGATCTCGCGGCAGGGCGGCGATGAATTCGTGTTGCTGGTCCACGTCGATGACCGCGGCGATGCCGAAGCGGAAGCGCTGCGCCTGATCGAGCTGATCCGCCAGACCGTGGTCGTGGATGCGCAGCCGCTCCACGTTTCCGCCAGCATCGGCATCGCGCTGCACCCCGCCGACGGAGCCGACCCCGCCACGCTGCTGTCCAACGCCGATGCGGCGATGTACCACGCGAAGAAGCAGGGCCGCAACGGCTACTGCTTCTTCGAATCGCGAATGAACAAGCAGGCACAGACGCTGCTGCAGTTGACCAAGGCCTTGGCGCCGGCGCTGGCCCGCAACGAGTTCCGGCTTCTGTACCAGCCGCAGTACGACGCAACCACCGGATCCCTGGTGGGTGTCGAGGCGCTGGTGCGTTGGCATCATCCCACGCGCGGGGTGATCGCGCCGGATGTCTTCATCCCGCTCGCCGAACGCAGCGGATTGATCGTCGAGCTGGGGGTGTGGATCCTGGACGCGGCTTGCCGGCAACTCCTGGCCTGGCATCGTGAAGGCCATCCCGTGCAGATGTCGGTGAACCTGTCGGCTGCCCAATTCTGCAACATGCGGCTGGTGGAGGACATCAAGGCGTGCCTGGAAAAATACGCATTGCCGTCCCGCTACCTGACGCTGGAAATCACCGAATCCACCGCGATGCAGGACGTGGAACACAGCATGCGCATGCTGCGCCAGTTGCGTGCGCTCGGCGTGCGCATCTCCATCGACGACTTCGGCACCGGTTACTCCAGCCTTGCCTACCTGAAGCGCCTGCCCGCCAGCGAACTGAAGATAGACCGCAACTTCGTGCAGGGTCTGTGCGAAGGGCAGGAAGACGCGGCGATCGTGTCGGCGATCATCGCCCTGGGCAAGACGCTCGGCTTGACGGTGATCGCCGAGGGCGTGGAAACGCGCGAGCAGCAGGAGTTCCTCGCGCGGCAGGGTTGCGACATCCTGCAGGGCTATCTGCTGGGTCCGCCGACGTGGCCCGAAACACTGCACCTGGCCGACTGTCGTACCAACGTGATCGAGCTGCCGGTACGCACGCTGGAAGCGGCCGCCTCGCAGCTCTGACCGGCGCGCTTCACGGGATCGGCGCCATCGCCTGGATCATCGCCTGCATCGTCTGCAGGCCCTGGCCGAACAGCGCGTCGAGGTAGCGGCCCAGGTCGGTCATCAGGACGCCGAGCAGCACCAGTCCCAGCGTCAGCGACATCGGGAAACCCACCGAGAACACCGTCATCTGGGGGGCCGAACGATTGAGGATGCCGAGGCAGAGGTTGACGATCAGCAGCGCCGCGATCAGCGGCAGGGCCAGCGCCAGCCCCGAGGCGAAAATGGTGGCGCCGGAGCGCGCCAGCAAATCGAAGGCACCCACGTTCAAGCCAGCCACGCCCACCGGCAGCGCGTGGAAGCTGAAGGCGAGTGTTTCGATCACCATCAGGTGGCCATTCAACGCCAGGAACATCAGCAGGCTGATCATGTAGAACAGCCGCGACAACACCATGGTGTTGGTGCCGGTGTCGGGCGACACGAACGTCGCGAAGGCCAGGCCCATTTGCAGGCCGATGAAGTCGCCGGCCGCCATCACCGCGGTGAACGTCACGCGCAACACCAGGCCCAGCGCGGCGCCGATCAGGATCTGTTCGACGATGATGCCGAGCCCCGCCCACGACCAGATCGGAACCACGGGAAACGGCGGCAGGCCGGGCGCGACCACGAAGGTGATCAGGGCCGCCAAACCCACTTTCACGGGGCGCGGAATGCTCGAATGGCCGAGCAGGGGCGCGGTCATCATGAACGCGAGCAGCCGGAAGAACGGCCACAGGAACAATGCCAGCCATCCGTAAAGCTGCGCGTGGGTGACGGTCAACATGGCGTGGCCACGAAGACGTTCAGTGCGCCAGCAGCGGCAGGCTCTGCAGCAGCGCGGTGGTGTAGTCGACGATCACCGACACCATCCATGGACCCGCAACGATCACCACCACGCACACCCCGAGGATCTTCGGAATGAACGACAGGGTCATTTCGTTGATCTGGGTCGCGGCCTGGAACAGGCTCACCAGCAAACCGACCGCGAGTGCGGTCAGCAGCAGCGGCGCCGACAACATCAGCGCCACCATCATCGCGTGGTGCGACAGGCTCATGACGGTTTCGGGAGACATCTCGGGTTCCTCGCGGAAGGCCGCCGGTCAGGCGGAAAAGCTCTGGACGAGCGAGCCGATGATCAGATGCCAGCCGTCCACCAGCACGAACAGCATCAACTTGAACGGCAGCGAGATCGTGGCGGGCGGCACCATCATCATGCCCAGCGCCATCAGCACGCTGGCCACCACCAGGTCGATGATCAGGAACGGGATGAAAATGGTGAAGCCGATCTGGAACGCGGTCTTCAATTCACTGGTGACGTAGGCCGGCACCAGCACGCGCATCGGCACGTCGGCCGGACCCTGCATCGGGCCGACCTTGGCCAGCCGCGCGAACATCGCGAGATCGGCCTCGCGGGTCTGCGAGATCATGAATTCGTGGAACGGCTTGCTGCCGGTGTCGAGCGCCTGCTGCATGGTGATGGTGCCCTTGCTGAGCGGCGCCCAGGCCGTGTCGTAGGCCTGGCTGAAGGTCGGCGCCATCACGAAGAAGGTCAGGAACAGCGTCAGCCCCAGCAGTACCTGGTTGGGCGGTGCCGAGGACGTGCCCAGCGCGGTACGCAGCAGGCTCAGCACGATGATGATCCGCGTGAAGCAGGTCATCATCAGCAACGCGGCCGGCAGGAAGGCGAGGCTGGTCAGCAGCAGCAGTGTCTGCAACTGGATCGACCATTGCTGGCCGCCGTCGGCCGTCGGCTTGCTGGTCAGCGCGGGCAGCGTGGCTTGCGCGTGCGCGAGGTGCGGCAGCGCGACGATCACCGCCAGCACCAGCACCAGCCACGCCGGTTTCAGCGCGGAGCGAAGCCATTGCGTCGAGCGCAAAACCGATTCCGGATCGCGCTGCGCGCGTCCGGAATGACCATCAGGATCGTGCGGACATGTCTTGTCATTCCGGGGCCGCTCCCGCGCAGCGAGAGCGGAACCCGACTGCGTTTGCGGGACTGGAAAAGCGAACGCCGAAGGCGGCCCGAAGGGCTCGCGCCATGGATGGCGCGAGTCAATCGGTGGCCGTGGACCACGCGGCAGAGTGGACGACGCCTCCGGAAAAGCGCGGCAGGCGTCGGACATTGGCGCGATACGAAGCACGCGCGCGATCATCGGCCGCCCCCGCCGAGGTTCTGCTTGAGTGCGGCGGCAAAACGCTTGGCGAAGGTGTCGCCCGCCGGCGCGACCGGACCCGCCGGCGCCGGCGCGGTCGTGTCGGCCGGCAGCTCATGCAATTTGCTGATGCCGCCGGCGGTGACGCCGAGTACCAGCCAGGTGCCTTCCACTTCGACGATCACCACCCGTTCCTTGGTACCCACTGCCTTGGCGGCGACGAGCCTGATGCGCTGGCCGAGCGAACCGCCACCCGGCCCCCATCGACGGATCAGCCACGCGCACAGGAAGATCACGCCCACGATGACCAGCAGCGCGAACGCGACTTTCCCCATTGCGGCGAGGCCGCCCACGTTGGCGGCGCCGGTCAGCGAAGAGGGCAGGGCCGATGAAGGTGCGGCGGCGCTCATGGCACGCTCAGCGATTCAGCCGCTGCAGCCGCTCCGACGGGGTGATGATTTCGGTGATGCGGATGCCGAACTTGTCTTCCACCACCACCACTTCGCCCTGGGCGATCAGGTAGCCGTTGATCAGGATGTCCATCGGCTCGCCGGGGAGGCCATCGAGTTCGACGACCGAGCCCTGCGCCAGTTCCAGCAGCTGCTTGATGGTGAGCCGGGTGCGGCCGAGCTCCACGCTCAGCTTCACCGGAATGTCCATGATCATTTCCAGGTCGCGGGCGTTGACGCCGTCGGCGTTCGCGCTGAGCGGCTGGAACACGTCGGCGCCGGCGTTGCGTGGCGGCGTCACGGCCTTTGCCTCGGCGCCGGCCGGCGCCGAGGCCTGTTCGGCCAACGCTTCGGCCCACGGATCGGCTTCGACAGTCGCGGTGGCGGCCTGTTCGTTCGGATTTTCCGCGGCATCGGTCTTGGCGGCGGATTTCGCGGCTTTCTTCACGGTCGGATTACTCATGGTCGGATTCCTGGGCTGTCGGCATGCGGCCCTTGACGAAGACATCGACGGCGGTGCCGTCCGGATTGGAATGGTTGATGACGCGTTGCACCCGCAACGCGCGCTGGTTCTTGTGGCTGCCGTACTCGCATTCGAGTACCGGCACGCCATGGACGTGCGCGGTCACCGATTTGGGCAGTTCGATCGGCAGCACGTCGCCCACTTTCAATGCGCGCACCTTGCGGATGCGGCTGGGCACCGTGACGAACTCGGCCACGAGGTCGACTTCGGAGTCGCGCAGTTTGCCGGCCATGCGCTGCGTCCAACCCTGGTCGTTGCCGTCCTGCGCGCCGATGGCGGGATTGGCCAGCACGTCACGCAGCGGCTCGATCATCGAATAGGGAATGCAGATCTGGAAATAGCTGCTCAGGTTGCCCACATCGATGTGGAACGTGGTGTTGACGATGATCTCGTTGGGCGAGTTGGTGATGTTGGCAAACTTCGCCTGCACTTCCGAGCGCACGTATGCCATCTCCAGCGCATACACCGTCTGCCAGCACTTCTGGTAACTGTCGAGCGCCAGGTCCAGCACGCGCCGGATGATGCGTTGCTCGGTGTTGGTGAATTCGCGGCCTTCGGACTTGGTGACGAAGCGGCCGTCGCCGCCGAACAGGTTGTCCACCACCATGTAGATCAGGTTGGGCGGAAACACCACCAGCGCGGTGCCGCGCAGCGGCTTCATGCTCACCAGGTTGAGGTTCGTGGGCACCGGCACGTTGCGCACGAAATCCCGATAGCTCTGGTAGTGCATGCTCTCGACGGTGATGTCGGCGCTGCGGCGGATCAGGTTGAACAGGCCCACGCGGAAGCGTCGCGCGAAACGCTGGTTGATCAGGTCCAGCCCGTGCAGCCGCTCGCGGATCACCCGGTGCTGCGAGGCCGGGTCATACGCGCGGATGCGCGCGACGCCGGCGGGCTCGGCTTCCTTCTTGTCGCCGCCCGGCCCGTTGAGCAGGGCGTCGATTTCTTCCTGGGACAGCAGTTCGTCTTCGGCCATGGGCGCGGCGTCTCACTGCACGATGAATTGGGTGAAGAGGACCTTGTCCACCAGCAGCGCGGGCTGCGCGTCGGCGAACTGCTTCAGCAACGAGGCGCGGATCGCTTCGGCCAGCTTCTGCTTGCCGTCGCTGGTGATCAGCGCGTCGGCGTCCTGCCCCGACAGCACCATCAACATGCGGTTGCGGACCTGCGGCAGGTGCGCCCTCAGGAATTCCTGGGTGGATTCGTTGCCCAACTGCAGCGTCATGCCGACGTACAGCAGGCGATCGCCGCCTTCCAGATTCACGGTGAAGGAATCGAGGTCGAGGAACACCGGCTTCTCGGCACGCTTGGGCGCCATCGCTGCGGCCACGGCCTGGTCGCTGGCGACGGACTTCGCGCGCTTGTTGAGCAGCAGCCATCCGGCCGCGCCACCCGCGCCGAGCAGCACGACCAGCAAAATGACGAGGATCAACCAGAGCTTGGCGATGCCTTGTTGCGAAGATTTCATGGGTCGCCTTCTCTGAAGCGGGTTTCAGTGGATGGAGGCAGTATGCCGATCCGCGCGTGGTGACCATTGCGGGAAAAGCACACCGGAATGCGCGCTGTCCGTGGTTTTGACCGGCGACGACCGTCCTTGCGGGACGACGGATGGAACGCGGGGGGTCAGGCGTACAAATCGACGCCGCCGGCACCGGTTCGCGGCAACACGCCAGGCACCGGGCGTGCGGCCGTGATGCCTTCGACTTCCACTGCACCGCCGAATGAAGGCGACGACGACGAACGGCCGAAGCTGCCGGCACCCGATTGTTGCTGCTGTTGCTGGCCGACCGTCGCTTCACCGAGCGCGATGCCCTGTCCGGCCAGCGCGTCGCGGAGCTGAGGAATCGCCTGCTGTACCGCATCGCGCACCTGCGCGTGCGCGGCGAAGAAGTGGGCCTGCGCGATCTGGTCGTTGACGTGCAGGCTGATCTGCAGCGGTCCGAGTTCCTTCGGGTGCAGGTGCAGCTCGATCTGGTGGTCACCGCGCTGGCTGAAGCGGATCAATTGCTGGCCGAGTTCGTTCTGCCAGGGCGCGGAACCGACCGGCGCCTGCAGCGTGGCGGTGGAAGCCATCGCCGTCGCCTGGGTGGGGGCGGCTTGCGGTGCGGCGTGGGTGCTGAAGAGTCCGTTGACCGCGGACGACACGGCGCCGTTGTCGGCGTGCGTCGGCGCCGCCGCATGCGGGGATGCGTCCGCGGCGGAAAGCAGTTGCGATCCAAAGCCGTTCCCGTTGCCGGGGGTACCTGCATCCGTGCCGGCGTGGCTGGAGCCGGTCGAAGTCACGGTCTGCGTGGCTTGTTGCAGTTGCTGGAGTTGATGGCGGTTGTCGCTGCCGCGCGCGTCGGCATGCGCGGTCTTGTCCGGTCCGGCAGCGGTCGCGCCACTACCCTTGGCGGCGTCCGCCGCCGCAGTTTGTCCGCCTTGGGCGCCCACGGCTGCAAGCGCGGCGTGGATGGCCACGGCGATCGGCATGTTCGGCGTTGGGGCGTCCTTGGCGTGGGCGTGTTTGCCCTTGTCGTCGCCATCGGACTTCTTGCTCACCCTTTGCGCGTCCTTTTCTTCGGGTTTTCGCGCGTCTTTCAGGTCGGCTTGCGGCGCGTCGCCGCCATCGGGTTTGGCATCTTCCGCCGCCAGCAAATCGGCGGGAACGAGTTGTGCGCGCAGCGCCTGGCTGGCGGCGCCCTTCGCGGTCGCGGCGGCGCGAGGCGCGGAAGCCGCCGCAAGCAGCGTCAATCCCGCGGGCGCGGCCTGGGCGTTCGCCGCTTCCTCGAGAATGGATGCGAACTGCGCGACCGGCTCGGCGTTGCCGGCAGGCTTGCCGGTCAGCGGCGCGTTGGCGGCGTTGCCGGCAAGCAGATGGATGATGTCCATGGATTCCCCCTTGTGCCTCAGCGGCCGCCGGAACGCTGGCGGGCCTGCGCGTTGTTGGTGGCCTCGTCGGTGCGACGCTGTTCCTGCCGCACCTGCTTCAACTGCTCGCGCGCGGCGCGCCGGCTGGCGAGGGTGTCGAACGACGAAAGCTGCCTCTGCTGCTGCCGCCAGAACTGCTGGCTGGCGCTGACCTTGTTGCTGTGCTGCTGCAGCCGGACGCCGGCGCAACCAATGGCATCGTCCAGCGAATGGATGAAGCTCTGGTAGTTGTTCAACAGGCCGACGTCCATGCCCTGCATCAGGGCATCGTGCAGCCGGCGACGATATTCCTGCTTGTAATGCGTCAGGGTGTCGAGCTGCTTCGCGGTCTGCTGCTGGCTGCGGCGGTCCTCGGCGAGCGTGCGGCCCGCCTTGTCACGCGCCTTGCGACTTTGCTCGATGAGCGTGTCGAGCGGATTGAACTTCATTGCTTGTCTTCCGGAAAAGCCGCCGCGTGTTGCGGGCGGTCGGGGAATGCCGGGGGCCTTGTCGCGGCCGACGGCGAACGAGGGGCGTGATGCACGAACCGTGCAAGTCCGCCGATGCGGGCCGGGCCCGGTTGCAGGAATGTGAACCCGGTCCGCTCGATGGTCGGGCCCGTCACAAAAGCTTGCGATCGGGTGCGCGGCGTCACGTTTTCCCGGGGCCGCGCCTGGGTGGAAGCCTTCACGGTTCGTCCCCCACCAGTTGCGCGAGCGCGGCACGAGACAGGTCGATGTCGGCGCGTTCGTTGATCGCCTGCTGCAGGAAGCTTTCGATCTCGGGATAGCGCGACACGGCTTCGTCCAGCTGCGGGTCGTGGCCGCGGCTGTAGGCGCCCACGCCGATCAGGTCACGGTTGCGCTGATACAGCGAGAACAACTGCTTCAATCGCTGCGCCTGCCGCAACTCCGTTTCGTCCACCAGCGCGGTCATCGCACGGCTGATCGACGCTTCGATGTCGATCGCGGGATAGTGGCCCGATTCGGCGAGCTGGCGCGACAGCACGATGTGGCCGTCCAGGATCGCGCGCGCCGAGTCGGCGATCGGGTCCTGCTGGTCGTCGCCTTCGGTCAACACGGTGTAGAACGCGGTGATCGAACCACCGCCGTGTTCGGCGTTGCCCGCGCGTTCGACCAGTGCGGGCAATTTCGCGAACACCGACGGGGGGTAACCCTTGGTCGCCGGGGGTTCGCCGATCGCGAGCGCGATTTCGCGCTGCGCCATCGCGTAGCGGGTCAAGGAATCCATGATCAGCAGCACGCTGTGGCCGGCGTCGCGAAAACCTTCGGCGAGGCGCGTTGCGTAGGCCGCGCCCTGCAGGCGCTGCAGTGGCGAGGTGTCGGCGGGTGCGGCGACCACGACGGATCGCCGCAACCCTTTGGCACCGAGAATGTTGTCGATGAAATCCTTGACCTCGCGGCCGCGTTCGCCGATCAGCCCGACCACGATGCGATCGGCGCTGGTGTAACGCGCCATCATGCCCAGCAGCACCGATTTGCCGACGCCGGAACCCGCGAACAGGCCCATGCGCTGGCCGCGGCCGATGCACAGCAGCGTGTTGATCGCGCGGATCCCGACGTCGATCTGCGTGTCGATGGGCGCACGCCGGAGTGGATTGATCGAAGGCGCGTGCAGGGTGCGATGCGGCAGGTCGTCGAGCGGATCCAGACCGTCCAGCGGATAGCCGTTGCCGTCGACCACACGTCCGAGCAGTCCTTCGCCGAGCGGATAACGACGGGTGCCGGTGCTGCCGTCATCGCCGAGCGGGAAAACGCGCGCGCCGGGCGTCAGGCCGCTGGTTTCCGCGAGCGGCATCAGGAACACGCGTTCGCCGGAGAATCCCACCACTTCCGCTTCGGCGAAGCGGGCTTCGCCGGCTTCCAGTTGCGACAATTCGATGCGGCAGCCGCTGCCGAGCGGCACGCGCAACCCCACGGCTTCCAGCACGAGTCCGGTGGCGCGTACGATGCGGCCGCTGGTTTGCCAATTCGGCACCCCGCCGACGCGTTCGCGCACCTTGCCCAGCACGGCCTGCCAGTGCTCGCTGTGGCGATGGGCCTCGACCGCGCTCATGGAGCGCGCTTCCGGGTACGCCGCGGTTTGGCGTCGCGGATGGGCGCGCTGCCGTAACGGCGCGCGCGCGCCAGCAACGCCTGCCAGCGCACTTCGCGGGTGGCGTTGAGTTCACCTTCGGGACCGGTGACGCGGCAACCGCCACGTTCGATCGTCGCATCGGCCTGGGTCTTCCAGCCGGCGGTGCCGAGTTCATCCGCCAGTTGCGCGTCGACCAGCGCGAGATCGTCCGGATGCAGGCGCAGACAAGGCTGGCCGCTGAACAGGGGTTCTTCGCGGAGCAGGTCGCGGATCAGTGTCCTGATCTGTTCCGGCTTGGCCTGCAGCGCCTCGCCTGCCAGCTGCCGACCGGCTGCCAGTGCCACATCGGCGAGGCTGTCGCCGATGTCGGTGTCGAGCTGGTCCAGCGCTTCGCGCAAGCCTTCGATCAGCGCGACCAGCGGTTCGATGAGTTCCCGCCGGCGTTCGGCAAGCTCGCGTTCGCCGGCTTCGCGGCCGGCCTGCAGGCCTTCGGCATGGCCCTTCTCGAGGCCTTCGGCGAAGCCGGCCGTGTAGCCTTCCTGGTGTGCGGTGGCGAGGGTTTTTTCGCGCAGTGCATGCAGTTCCGCCTCTCGCTGCGAAGCCTGCTCGTCGCCCGCGTCGCCCTTGCCGCGCGCAGCTTCGGCCACGACGATTTCCGCCAGTTCGCCCATGCGCCATGGCTGCCAGGACCGGGCGTTGTCGGAGGCACCGTCAGACATATGCGTCGTCGCCGCCGCCCAGCACGATCTCGCCGTCGTTGGCGAGCTTGCGCACCACCAGCAGGATCGCCTTCTGCTCCTTCTCGACCTGCGACATGCGCACCGGTCCACTGCCCTCCATGTCTTCGCGCAACAGGTCGGCCGCGCGCGTGGACATGTTCTTGAGGAACTTCTCGCGCAGCGCTTCCGGGGCGCCCTTCAACGCGAACTTCAGCGAGTTGGTGTCGATTTCCTTCAGCAGGCGCTGGATGCCCAGGTCGTCCATTTCGATCAGGTTGTCGAACAGGAACATCTCGTCGATGATGCTTTGCGCAAGATCCTTGTTGTGCGCGCGCACGCTTTCGATGACGGCTTCTTCCTGCGCCGAGTTCATCAGGTTGAGGATCTCGGCCGCGGTATGTACGCCGCCCATCTTGCTGCGGCGCAGGTTCTGGCCGTCCAGCATGTTGCCCAGCACCTCGGTGAGTTCCTGCAGCGCGGCCGGCTGCACGCCGCTGAACGTGGCGATGCGCAGCACCACGTCGTTGCGCAGCTTTTCCTCGAAGGTGGCCAGCACGTCCGCGGCCTGGCGGCGCTCCAGGTGCACCAGGATCGTGGCGATGATCTGCGGGTGTTCCTCGCGGATCATTTCCGAAACGGTCGCCGCTTCCATCAGGTTCAGCGCGTCGATCCCGGAATTGGCGCCGTTGTTGTCCATGATGTCGACCAGCAGGCTGGCCGCGCGTTCGGTGCCCAGGGCCTTTTCCAGCACCGCCCGGATGTGCTCGGTGGAATTGAGGTTCAACGCGGCGAATTGCTCGGCCTCGTCCTGGAACTCGTTCAGGACCTGGTGCATGTCTTCGTGCGAGACGTTGTCCAGCCGGGCCATTTCCTGGCTGACTTCCTGGACTTCGCGCGCAGGCAGTTGGCGCAGCACCATTGCCGCGCTCTCGTCGTCGAGCGCCAGCAGCAGGATCGCGCTGCGGCGGAGATGGGTCATGGTCGAATTACTGGCCATCGCGCTTCATCCAGTTGCGTACGATCATCGCCACCAGGGCCGGGTCCTTCTTGGCCATGTCCTTCAGGTCGTTGAGGCCGTGTTCGTAGGTGGAGGCCTTGCGTTGCGGCCTGCGCGGCACCGGCACGTCATCCGGTGACGCCGTGCCGGCCCCGGCGGCGGACGCCGCGGGCGCACTCGTGGCAATGGCGAGCCAGCGTTGCCGCAACGGCTTCACCACCATCCGGTACAGCACGATCGCGGCGATCAACACCAGCAGGTAGCGGCCGAGCGTGCCCAACAGGCTGAACCAGTCGAACTGCCTCCACCACGATTCCTGGTCGGCTGCATTGGCCGAGGTGCTGAAGGCACTGTTGACCACCGCCAGCGTGTCGCCGCGCGGCTGCGAGAAACCCATGGCCTCGCGGGTCAGGTCCTCGATCTGCTTCATCGTGGTGGGGTCCAGCGCAACGGGCTTGATGCTGCCGTCCTTCTGCTTCTGCTCGCGGTAATTCACCACCACCGCGACCGACAACCGCTGCACCGCCCCGAGACTGTGCTGGGTGTGGGTGATGTTCCGGTCGAGTTCGTAATTGGTGGTGCTTTCACGATGCAGGTCGCCGCGTTGCGGGTCGGCATCGCTGGTGGCTGTTGTCTTGCCGTTCGGCGCGCCGGTGGAAGCCGCACTGCCGGGCGGGTTGTTGATCGGGGAAGCTGCCGAGCCCGGCGGGGTATTGGTGAGCGCTCCGGGAATGCCGCCCGGGCCGCCTTCACCGTCCGCGCGCGTGAAATCCACCTGATGGCTGCGCACTGCGGCGGGGTTGTTGCCCTGGTTGGGGCCGTAGTGCTCGTCGGTTTCCTCGCGGCGGTTGAAATCCACTTGCGCGGTGACCTGCGCGTGCACGTTGCCGGCGCCGAGTATCGGGGTGAGGATGTTTTCGATGCGCTGCTGGTAGCGGTGTTCCACTTCGCGCACGTAATCGAGCTGGGTGCCGTCGAGGTCGGCATCGGCGCCGTTGCGGGTCAGGAGATGGCCGTTCTGGTCGACCACCGTGACGTTGTCGGCGGCAAGGTCGCGCACGCTGGAGGACACCATGTGCACGATCGCGTTGACCTGGCCTTCGCCCAGCGCGCGGCCGGGACGCAGCGTCAGCACCACGGTGGCCTTGGCGGGCTGGCGCTCGCGCACGAACAGCGAATCCTTGGGCAGCGCCAGGTGCACGCGCGCGCTTTGCACCGGATCCAGCACTTCGATGGAGTTGGCCAGTTCGCCCTGGAGGCCGCGCTGGTAATTGACCTGTTCGGCAAACTGGCTGATGCCGAACGGCTGCTTGTCCATGATCGCGAAGCCGACGTTGCCTGCTTGCGGCAGGCCCTGCTCGGCCAGCTTCAGGCGCAGGTTGTAGACCTTGTCGGACGGCACCATCAGGGCGTGGCCGCCCTGTGCGAATTTGTACGGGATGCCTTGTTGCTCCAGCGCGCTGATGATCTTGCCGCCATCGCTGTCGCTCAAGTTGCTGTACAGCACGCGGTAATCGGGGCCGCCGGCCCACAGCACCAGCGCGGCGATGATCGCCACGACCATCGCGCCGCCCACCAGCAACGGGATCAGCGGATTGCGTTTCGTCCACGCCATCCCGCGGTCGAGCATGGCGCGGCCGCCCTGGCCGAGATTCTTCATGCCGCCGGTGGCGACGCTGGCATCGTTTCCGCTCACTGGCGGTTTCCCGGCCTGCGGTGCGAGCGGGGCAATGGCGATGCGGGTTGCAGTTCGAATGGCATGGCAAACGTGTCGTGGGTCTGCGGTTCCGTTCCCATGCGTGCGGAACGGGCTTTGACGATGGTGGCCATTATGGGCAAGGGCATTTCCAGCCAATCGCAAGAAAAGCCCATCGTTTTGATGCCATTTGCGGACATGGAGGCCTGCGACCCGCTGCTAGTCTTTGCCCCGCATCAATGAGGAGGAGTCCCATGAATTCGGTCGGCATGCAGGGCGTGGTCCAGCAGATGAAGGCGCTGGCGGCACAGGCCGGCGGGGCGCCCGCGAAAGCGGCGACGGCCACCGGCACCGGCGGCTTCGGCCAGGCCATGCGTGCGTCGTTGAATCGCATCAACGACATGCAGCAGGCGGCCACCGGCGAAGCCCAGGCGTTTCAGGCGGGCAAGCCGGGCGTGGCGTTGTACGACGTGATGATCGACACGCAGGAAGCGAGCCTCGCGTTCCAGATGGGCGTGCAGGTGCGCAACCGCCTGGTGAACGCGTACAAGGAAGTGATGAACATGCAGGTGTAGGCGATGCCGCGCCCCTGACCGGCAGCCCCGGAGATCACGCAGCGAAAGCGGCCCCGCGGCGACAAGAGGTGCACGACCGGATCGTGCACGGGAACCATGGGTTCCATCCCGTCATCGAAACCAGAGCCGGCCATCACGAAGCGCCGCCAGCCGCCTGGGTCCAGTGGACAGCGACGCCGTGCCCCTCAGCGGAGCAGGGCCAGCACGGTTTGCGCGGAAAGATTGGCCTGCGAACCCACCGCCGCCTCGGGCTGCCGGCGGATGTGTGCATGGGTGGCGCGGGAACTCGCGACGGCATGTCCGGTTTCCGTCAACACAGGGTGCGGCGCCGGCAGGTCGCGCGGCGCATGTCCGGACAATTGCACCTCGACACCGTCATCGGCGGCATCCGCGTCCGTCGCGGCGGTGTCGTCCGGCCCGGGTGTCCCGGGCAGCACGGATTTCACCGGGCCATGCACCACGTCCACCATTGCGGCGTCCACGAAACCGCCCGTGCGCGAAAACGTCAGCCCGTGGCCGCTGCCGGCGTCGACGCGGTAATAGTTGCCGTCGCTGGCGAGTGCCGCGTAACCCGAACCGTCCTTCAGGGCGAACACCTTTCCCGTGATCGGCTGCGGGGGGTGGCCGCCTTGCCGGGCGGAGGCGCGCGGCGCGTCGGAAAGGCCCGCAAGGGGCGCGATGGTATCGATCGGTGGCATGGTTGGGGCTCCTCTTCTGCTGGTTCGAACAGTCCTGCCGCAAAGCCCCCACACGTGGATGCATCAGCTCCCCGCTGCAACGCCGGCACCTCGAAAACAATCCGTCACGACATCCATCGGCCGTCCGGCGGATTTCTTTAGGGGCACGCCATAAAAAAAAGGCCCTGCAGAAGCAGGGCCTTGAGGACGCCCGGATGGGCGTGTGGGAGGGGGAGGACCCACCCGGGACGCTTTTTAGCGGAGCAGCGAGAGGACCGTCTGGGGGACCTGGTTGGCCTGGGCGAGCACCGAGGTACCGGCCTGCTGCAGGATCTGCGCGCGGGTCATGTTGGACACTTCCACCGCGTAGTCGGCGTCCTGGATGCGGGACTGTGCGGCCGACAGGTTGGTGGTGGTGGCGGCGAGGTTGGTGATGGCGGACTGGAAGCGGTTCTGGGCTGCGCCGAGATCCGAACGCATGCCGTCGACCTTGGCGATGGCGGCATCGAGGGTGGCGAGCGCGTCGCTGGCGACGCCCGTCGAGACGCTGAAGCTGGCGACCGAGAGCGTGGAGGTGCTGACCTTGGAGAGCGCCAGGCTGATGGTTTCGCCGTCGTTGGCGCCGACCTGGATCTTGATGGTGGCGGCACTGCCGGAGACGTTCAGCACCTTCTTGCCGTTGAAGCTGGTCTGGGTGCCGATGCGGTTGATTTCATCCAGGCGCTGGGTGATTTCCTTCTGGATGGAAGCCAGGTCCGTGCTGGTGTTGGTGCCGTTGGCGGCCTGCACGGTCAACTGGCGGATGCGCTGCAGGTTGTCGTTGACCTGACCCAGCGCGCCTTCGGCGGTCTGCGACAGCGAGATGCCGTCGTTGGCGTTGCGCTGGGCCTGGGACAGACCGGTGATCTGCGAGCCCATGCGGTTGGCGATGGCCTGGCCGGCGGCGTCGTCGGCGGCGGAGTTGATGCGCAGGCCCGACGACAGACGTTCCATCGCGGTCTGCAGGGCGCCCTGTGAGCGGTTCAGGTTTTGCTGGCCGATCAGAGCGGTAATGTTGGTGTTGATGACTGCCATGACATTATCCTTTCGTGTGGTGGTTGGATTGAGAGCCGCTCTGCGGCGTTCCTCAAAAGGTCGGTCCGGGCATCCGCGTCGAGCAGGATCACCACGCTGCCAGCCTTCGTGAATGTTTTTCGGCGCAACCGAAGATTTCTTTAGAGGGGCAGGCGGCGAAATTGCGGCACGGGTCGCGGAATGGCCGCGGTTGCACGTACTTCAGTCGCGCCTTTCGAACACGCAGGAGAACAAGAATGCGCCGGAGGGCCACGCCGCTGCCGGATATCGGCACTGCAAAGCCGCCCGTTCCGGAGGGCGCCACACTCCGGGCGGGACGAGCGACGGATCAGGATGGGTTGCGGGATTCCCGCGCCGCCTCAGCGCTGGATGACGTCGTACACGAGACCGCTGGTTTCGCCGATCAGCACGCCCAGTGCGCGCCGGGCGACGACGTCCGGATCCAGCAGCGAGGCCGGATCCTCGATGCCGAACGCCTGTGTGCGCATGGGCGTGGCCGTGCGACCGGGGTTGATGCAATTGACCTTGATCCCCGCCTCCGACCATTCGTCGGCCAGGGCCTGCGTGAGGTTCACCACCGCTGCCTTCGAAGAACTGTAGGTCGAATAGAACGCGCGTCCATACGTGTACGAGCTGGACGTGAACATCATCAGATGCCCGCGTGTCGCGCGGAGGTGTTCGAATGCGAGGCGCGCGACATTGATCGCGCCGGTGATGTTGGTGTTGACGCTCGCGCTGACGTCTTCGTCCGACATGTTGATCAGCGGTTTGCGGTCGAGGATCGCCGCGGCATTCACCACGGCATCGATGCGGCCATGCGCCTCGATCGCTTGTTCGAAGGCCGTGCGCAATGATTCGCTGCGCGTGACGTCCACGCCGGTCGATCGCCCCACTGCGGACACGTTCGCGCCGTACGCCGTCGCCAGCCGTGCCATCGCGGCGCCGATGCCGCTGGTCCCGCCGATGATCACGATGCTGCGCTTGGCCAGGTCCGAAAGCCGCAGGTTTTCCGGCTGCGCGTCGAGGCGCTTGCCGGCGCTCGTCTGCATCAGCTTGTCCAGCAGCAGCAAGTCCTCGGCGTAGGTCAACTTCATGTTCGAGAACGAACCATCCACGGCGTGGATGCGTTGTTCGGGAAGGTATTTCAGCACCACGCCGCAATCGTCGGTGGTGTGGAACTGCGGATCGCGCGCGGCCAGTTCGTAGGCCTTGCGGATGGTTTCGTAGCGGAATCCCTGGGGCGTCTGTCCCAGCCGCACCGTGCGTCGTTCGGGAATCGATTCGAGGTTGTCGGTATCCGGATTGGCGATCAATACGGTGTCGGTGGCGCGGACTGCCGTGTCCACCGCGTTGTAATGATCGAGCGCCGCGATCACGTCGCTGATGATGCGGTGGCTGATCAGCGGACGCACCGCGTCATGGAACAACAGCTTCAGGTCGTCCTTTCGCGCGTCTTCTTCGTACGCGCGTATCGCCGCCAGCGATGATTCGTGGCGTTCGGCGCCGCCCAGCAGTACCCGGCGCACCTTGTCGAAGCGGCTGCTGCATACCAGCGATTCGATGCGGTCGGCGCATGCGCTGCTGGTGACGATCGTGATTTCGTCGATGCCCGGGTGGCTCTGGAAGCGCTCGAGCGTATGCACGATCAGCGGTTGCCCGGCCAGCTTGGCAAGCTGCTTGGGCTGCGTGAATCCCGAGCGGCTGCCGCCGCCGCCGGCCAGGATGATGGCAACGCATCGGGTCATGCCGCGGTCGCCCGCGGCTGGCCGCCAGTCAGTTCGCACAACCGTTGTTCCACCTTGAGCAACAGCTCGTCATCCGGCAGATGGCGGAGGCTGTGCCGCGCGGCCGCCAGCGCCTTGCGCAGGTTGCCCGATTCCCAGCGGGCATAGATGCGTCCCAGGGCATAGCACTGTGTCATCAGCGAAAATCCGCAAAGGTTCCTGGCGGCGATGATCGTGTCGAAATCCGGGTCCGGCGTGCGCCAATCCCCGTAGAGGGTACGCAGCCAGCCTTCGGGATCGGCGAGCGTCCAGATGGGACTGCCCTCCGGCGAGGTAGCCTTCACGAGTGAAATCGTGTCCCAGCGCGTCAGCCGGTTCCATTCGGCGGGAATGCCCTCGATCCAGATGCCTTCGTAAGTGGCGCCGGATTGTGGATCGACCGCGAAACCGGTGACATCGATGGTGACCTGCAGCTTGAGGTGCAGGAAGCTGCGCGGGTTCACGGCAAACGAGTGCGGAACCTCGGCCCAGCCGTTGGCCACGAGGCAGCGTGTGGCCAGATCGAGTTCGTTGTGCGGCAACCCGAGGTCGAGATCCTTGTCGAAGGGCAGCAGTCCGCCCTCGCGCACGATTCCGAGCAAGGTTCCGAAAGCTGCAAATGCGTGCACGCCCGCAAGCGCAAGCTGGCTCAACGTCGTCCACAGCAGGCGTTCCACTTCCGGTTTGTCGAAATCCTGCCTGGGCTTGGGAACCGTCGCTTCCGCGGCGCGTTCGAGCATGAGGGTCAGCGCCTTGCGGAAATGTGCGACCGCATCGGGCAACTTGCCTTGCTTGTGCAGGAACGTGCCATAGATGAGGTGCGTCTGCGAGGCGTTCGCGGCGACCGTGAGCGCCTTGTCCAGCAGCACCTGTGCATCGGCGAAGCGGTTCGTCGCGGTGTACGCCTGCCCGAGTTCGAGCAGGGGCGCGGCGGCATGATCATTGAGCCGGAGGGCGTGTTCAAGCTGGAGAATGCCCAATTCCTGCTCGTGCTGGCCCAGCAGGTGCTTGCCGAATTTGTAGCGCAGGTCGGCGTTGCGGGGGTCGGCGTTGACGGCGCGCTGGAACTGCGCCGTCGCCGCTTGCGGCTTGCCGTCGCGGAGCAGCCTTTCCGCTTCCTTGAGGTGCTTCTGCGCGGCGGACGAGGGCCGCCGGGATTTCGAGACGGCCGAAGGCTCGCCGTGGGCCGGGCGACGTTTGCTCATGGCGTTTCACCTTCGGCGCGCGAAAGGGGGTCATCGACCCGCAGGTCCGTCCACGGTATCGGCGCATCGGCGGCGGTGAGCGTGAACGTGTCGGGTTCCTTGAAATACGGGCTGACATAACCGCGCGCGTCGAGGTAGCGCGAGGCCGCGTCGGGATCCACCCGTCCAAGCAGCTCGGCGGCCAGGTCGTGCATGCCGTAGGCCAGGTCGGCCACGCATGCGAGCTTGGTCGCGCGCATGGCATCCATTCCCGCCAGGCGCGAGGCATCCGGCAGGAAAATGGCGTCGGCCCAATCCCAGCGGGTGGCCTTGTCCTTCGCGAGGAACTTGCCCTCCGGAAGCAGGCTCTTGTGGCCGATGCGGGCAAAGCCGTGGAAAGTGAAGCCGTGGGCCTGCATCCACGGGATTGCCTGCAGGAAACGCGATTGTCCCGCGTACCCGTCGCGGAACGGAATACGGATATCGACCAGGGAAGTGCGGGTCAGCGCCTGGACGCCGTGCTCGAGCGCGGACAGGATGTCGTTGCGGTCGTCCAGCAGCAGCCAGTCGATGTAATCGAGCCCCTCGATCGCGTCGAGCTGCAAGGTGCTGACGGGCAGCTCCGCAATGACTTTGCGGCGCAGGCGGGTCCGCTCGGGTAGATCATCGGCGATCACCGGCTCGAGCGTTGCGCTTTCCAGCGGGTCCATGCAGGCGTACAGCGTGGCGTCTTCACCGCTGCCAAGCGTCGCGTGACCGAAGACCTGGAATTCCGGCAGTTCCTTGATGTTCTTGTTGCCGTGCAAAATGCTGGCGGGGTCGAGCACCACCACCGCGAAGGCATTCAGCGCCATCAACCGGTCGAATGCAGGCATGACGGGCAGCCGGGCGCCATTGTCGAGCACGACGATGCGCCCCTCGTACTGCCATTCGAAGGTGGGCGTTTCCGGTGGACGGATATCGCCGTCGTGAAGCGAATCTGCGTTCATGCCAAGCCTGTGGGTGGATGTGCGCGCCGGGTCCGGGCTCTCGTGTATCGCAACGATAGACCCCCGGCGCGACGGCGTAACGGCCGAATATGCGGCGCGGGACCCGTCTTTTCGACTGTTTGGCAGCGCCCACGGGTGAGGAGCTTTTTGCCGGGCGCCGCAGCGACGAGCGTTTGGCCAGGCCAGGGATCACGCGGCGCGCACGTGGTCGCGCGACGGGGCCCGAGCAGAATGGGTCAGTCGAGTTCCACCCTCGCCAGGCGCATCAATTTCGATTCCAATCCGCCGTCCAGCTTCCGTGGGCTTTGCGCCAGCCGCGACATGAAAAGCAATGCCTTTTCCATCTTCTTCTGATTTCCATCGCGGATGCACATCCACAAATAGTGCCTGAAGGCCAGCTGGTGGATGAGCCCGCCCTCGTCCACGGTGTTGGGAATCGCGACTATGCCGCCACTGACGGGGTCGGGGGTTCGCCAGTCGTTGCCGTAATTGTGTTCCAGGAACCGTTCCGCAGGATCGGGAACGCACACGTCCACCCCGTACACACGCCTCGATGTCGTCTCGAAAACCGGATATTGACGCTCGAGCGCATAGCCGAAATCGCTTTCTATGAAGTGGCCAAAGCCATTGCCCCGCGTGAAAAAGGTGAACACGTCCACCTGGATGCCGGTCTTGGCATGGAAGACCTTTTGCTGCAGGGTCTTTTCCTTCTTCAGGTCGTTCGTGCGGGTGACGAAATCGGCACTCTTCGACAGCAATTCTGCCAGCTCGTATTGCGCCTCCCAGCCATGCACGCCGAAGTCGAGGTCGTCATCGTGCGGCAAGAGGCGGCCCTCGCGGACAATCCCGAGGAGGGTGCCGCTAATTGCGAAACACTTGATCGAACTTCCGCGCAGGACGCGTACGAAATCAACGAGCACCGCCGACCCGCGATCGTCGAATGCGGAACGCAGCGCCTTGCGGGCAAGCGTTTCCTGGTGCCTCTGGCGCATCAGTTGAATGGTGCCTGGCAGCGATCGATCGGAGGTTTTCTCGGCGAGCCAGGCATCGAGCGCGTCGATGGCCATCTCGTACTTGCCCAGATGACTGTGCGCCATGGCCGCCAGCACCCGTGCCCGCGTCCTGTCCACGGGCACCGTCACCATGCGCGCGGCTTCGAGTGCAGAGCGGAATTCCCCGCAACCCTGGAACACCTCCATGGCCTGGAGCGCAAGCAGGCTGCGCGGTGGCTCGCAGACCCGATTCTGCGGAAGCTGGCCGGCGACGAGGCTGAGGCTGCGCGCGAAGTCGGCATCGAACGTGGGTTGTCCACGCATCTGCTGGCGTCTGTACAGGCCGTCGGCGATACGAAGCCAGTCCACGGCAGCCATTTTGCGTCCGCGCAGGTAATCCACGATCGCGTAGAGCAGATCGAAGCGCGAAATGTCAAAGGTGAGTTGGATTGCCGATAGCCATCCCTCCGGCACCCGCGCGCAATGAGCAAGGTGCAAGCTTGCGTTCGCGCCAGCCACCACCGCGGCCACGACCCGCTTGATGGGCGTCGAATCGGTCAGCGCCTCGAGTTCCGGGGTGGCAGCCCCCTTTTTCAAGCTTTGATACACCGCCAGCCACATGGACCGGTCGTTGGGCTTTGGCAGGTTGGCCTCGCCCAATGTGGCAAGATAAATGACCGTGGCCACCAGCCGTTGCGCGCGAGCGCTGTCCAGCGTCGCATCGCTGAAGAGCCCTTGCGGTACCGCCGCCGGCAGATGCGCTTCCAACACGGAATAGTTGCCCTGCTCGATCAGCGCCTGCGCCTCGCAGAGCCATTCGCACGACAGCGCGTTCTGGGCCGATACGTTCATGTGCTTCCTCCACACTGCGATCCGGCGATCGGCGGGCGCGGTCGTGCGCGGAGCGGCGCCACGTTGCACGCCGGGCCGCCCGCACTGCCTGCATTTGCCATCGCGCTCGTCAACAGACCCACCATCCGGTTCACTCCTGTGCGCCATTCGATGCCATGCGGCCATTGTTCACGCAGGGCCGCTGCACCCGCTATCGCGATGCGCTCGAGCGCGATGCCGAGGCGTCGCCAGTCGCGCCCCGGGCTCGCCTCTCCCTTGCCCATACTGCCACTCGAGGGCAGGCGCCCCCGGTGGACGGGTGTCGCCACCGCGACGTGAATCTGCATGCATGGCCTGCCGTAGCGTGCGCGCCGAATCCCGGCTCTCGTGTAGCGCAACGATAGACACCCGGCGCGACCGCGTAACGGTCGAATACACGGTACGCGCTTCGCCTTTTCGATCGATTGCCAGCACCGACACGGAGCGAGGCCGATGTTGATTCCGTTCTTGAAAAGCCTGTCGCCGGTCGAGCCGCGGGCGGACCCGGCGGCAACGAGCGTATGGCTCGAATAAAAAAGGCCCCGCGTGTGCGGGGCCTTGAGGACGCCCGGATGGGCGTGTGGGAGGGGGAGGACCCACCCGGGACGCTTTTTAGCGGAGCAGCGAGAGGACCGTCTGGGGGACCTGGTTGGCCTGGGCGAGCACCGAGGTACCGGCCTGCTGCAGGATCTGCGCGCGGGTCATGTTGGACACTTCCACCGCGTAGTCGGCGTCCTGGATGCGGGACTGTGCGGCCGACAGGTTGGTGGTGGTGGCGGCGAGGTTGGTGATGGCGGACTGGAAGCGGTTCTGGGCTGCGCCGAGATCCGAACGCATGCCGTCGACCTTGGCGATGGCGGCATCGAGGGTGGCGAGCGCGTCGCTGGCGACGCCCGTCGAGACGCTGAAGCTGGCGACCGAGAGCGTGGAGGTGCTGACCTTGGAGAGCGCCAGGCTGATGGTTTCGCCGTCGTTGGCGCCGACCTGGATCTTGATGGTGGCGGCACTGCCGGAGACGTTCAGCACCTTCTTGCCGTTGAAGCTGGTCTGGGTGCCGATGCGGTTGATTTCATCCAGGCGCTGGGTGATTTCCTTCTGGATGGAAGCCAGGTCCGTGCTGGTGTTGGTGCCGTTGGCGGCCTGCACGGTCAACTGGCGGATGCGCTGCAGGTTGTCGTTGACCTGACCCAGCGCGCCTTCGGCGGTCTGCGACAGCGAGATGCCGTCGTTGGCGTTGCGCTGGGCCTGGGACAGACCGGTGATCTGCGAGCCCATGCGGTTGGCGATGGCCTGGCCGGCGGCGTCGTCGGCGGCGGAGTTGATGCGCAGGCCCGACGACAGACGTTCCATCGCGGTCTGCAGGGCGCCCTGTGAGCGGTTCAGGTTTTGCTGGCCGATCAGAGCGGTAATGTTGGTGTTGATGACTGCCATGACATTATCCTTTCGTGTGGTGGTTGGATTGAGAGCCGCTCTGCGGCGTTCCTCAAAAGGTCGGTCCGGGCATCCGCGTCGAGCAGGATCACCACGCTGCCAGCCTTCGTGAATGTTTTTCGGCGCAACCGAAGATTTCTTTAGGGCACCCGCCACCGACTTTCCGTCATGCCCCCGCGCGAGCTGGATGCCGACGCAAACAGCGCACCGGCGCGCGGCATCGAGGGCGCGCGGCTGCACCCGGTGAGGCGAGCCGATCGGCTGTTTCGTGTTGGCCGTTCGATGGTTGCTCCGGGTCACGATGCGCCGACCGGATGGCGCCGTTGTCCCGTTCGGCAGGAGGCCGGCCCGACACGCCGGGATCGCGCCACGGCCGTTGCATGCGTGCCGGGACATCAAAGCGTCGCGCGACCCGACTCAAGATTTTTGCCCTGCGGTCGATATGGCCAGCGAAGCCGGGTGTGAATCGGATCCGGCCGACAACTTGCATGCAACGCGCACCATGCACGGGCCGAAAGGACGCTGTGCGAATCGCGCACTGCGTCCGACCGGGGGAAGGCAAATGAAGCAATTCATGGCGATTTTCGCAAAGCTGTCGAATCTGTCCGTCAAGGCGCGCCTGATCGGCGTGCTGGGGATGCTCGGAGCGATGCTGGTCGCAGGCACGTTCGTCAGTCTCGGCACGATGGCCTGGCAGAACGAAGGCATGCGCCGCAGCTACGAGGAAGGCATGACGCCGGTGCAGTTGATGGGCGAACTGCGTTCCAAGTCGCTGCTGAATTTCACGGTGCTGGGCGAAGCCGCGGGTTCGATCGACAACGCCGACCAGGTGAAACAGAAGGTCGCCGAGTCGAAGAAGATCGAACAGGACATCGCCGACATCAACAAGCAGCTCGCCGCGATACCGATGGGCAAGGACATTGCCGCCAAGTACAAGGAGTTTCGCGCGTCGGATGCGGATTACCTGAGCGGCCTCGGCGACATCTACGACGCGCTTGGACAAAGTGACAAGGGCACCAGCGACATGCTGGAAATGCAGGTGCGGCCCCAGTTGATGATGCGGCTCGACGCACTCAACAAGCTGATGCAGGCGCAGGGTAACGAAGTGAAGCAGATTTATCACGCCCAGGTGCAGCGCTACCAGGAGGTGCGTACGGCGGTGCTCGTCGCGCTCGTGATCGGACTCCTGATCGCGGCGCTGGTCTCGACCTTGCTGGTGCGCTCGCTGGGCGGCACGCTGAAACACCTCGCCGAGGTGGCGTACGCGATCGCCGAAGGCAAACTCGGCCATCGCATCACGGTGCGGCGCCGGGATGAGCTCGGGCAGGTGCTCGATGCGTTCCGGGTGATGGACGAACGCCTCAGCTCGATCGTGGACGAAGTGCGCCAGGGGTCGGAGGCGGTCAGCAGCGCGGCGCAGCAGATCGCGCATGGCAACGACGGCCTCAGCCAGCGCACGCAGGAACAGGCGTCCAGCCTCGAAGAGACCGCGTCCTCGATGGAGGAGATGACCTCCACCGTGAAACACAACGCCGACAACGCCAATCATGCGAACCAGCTCGCCCGCGGCGCACGCGAACACGCCGAACACGGCGGTGAAGTGGTGCGCGAGGCGGTGGTCGCGATGGCCGAGATCGACGCGTCCAGCCGCAAGATCGGCGACATCGTGCGCCTCATCCAGGACATCGCTTTCCAGACCAACCTGCTGGCACTGAACGCGGCGGTGGAAGCCGCGCGGGCGGGCGAGCAGGGCCGCGGTTTCGCGGTGGTCGCGAGCGAGGTGCGCAGCCTCGCTCAGCGCAGCGCCGATGCCGCCACCGAAATCAAGCAACTCATCGCCGAGAGCGAGGAAAAGGTGCGCACCGGCTCCACGCTGGTCAACCAGTCGGGCGAGGCACTCGCGCAGATCGTGGAAAGCGTCAAGAAGGTCACCGACATCGTGTCCGAAATCGCATCGGCCAACCAGGAGCAATCGATCGGCATCGACCAGGTCAGCCATGCGGTTGCGCAGATCGAGGAGATGACGCAGCAGAATTCTTCGCTGGTGGAGGAGGCATCGGTCGCCGCCCGTGCGATGCAGGAACAGGCCGTCAAACTGGCCCGGCAGGTCTGCTTCTTCCGGCATGCCGGCACGCCGGACCAGGTCGAGCCCGACGCGGGCGAGTGCGAGGCGATTCCGGATGTCGACCGCGCCACCGAAGCCGTGTTTGCCGCGGTTCGAAAGTCCGCGCCGCGTGCGGTCCCGGCCGAAGACGCGGCCGCCTGGAAGGAATTCTGAGGCGCCGCCGCGGCGCCTGGGTCGAGCGCTCCCTTCGCGGCTTCACCCACCTACCAGCCACCCTCTCCTGTCCATCGGCCCCGATGGGCGGGAGGGGATGGCGTACGCCGCGATCGTGCCCGGCGCTCCATCCGGGTTGCCGCGGTCTCGGGAAAGGTGGCGGGCGGATGCCGCCGCAAGATGGATGCCATGCCGCGACGGGTCCTGGTCCATCTCCGTCGGTGGGTGCGTGGAGGGCCGGCCGTCGTCGTGCGCGCAGCACACTGGGCGGCAGACGCCTGGCCGAAGAACGCAGCATGGCCGGCGCGCGCGCGCGCCGGCACATTCACGGGATCAGGTAGGTGCCCGGAGGGGGCGAAGCGTCGTTACCAGGCGCGCACGCTGACGATGCTGATCGCGAACGACTGCATTTCCGGGGTGTAGCGGATCAGGCGGCCCAGGTCGAAGCTCACCGACTTGCCGGGCGAGATGTTGGAGGTGCCGGCCGGCCACGCGCTCTTGCTGGCGACGACATTGCCGCTGGCATCCTTGGCGATGACCTTGAGCTGTGCCGCGGCCGGAGCCGCACAACTGTTCACCAGTTCGCCGCTGAGCGCGACGTGCCGGTTCATGGTGCCTCCGGTGATCTCGGTCTTGAAATCCTTTACCGAAAAATCGGTCGCGGAACAGGCTGCGTGGGCGCCGAATGGCACGGCGAGAAGCAGGGCCGACGCAATCAGGGTCTTCATGGAATTCCTCGTTGGCAATCAGGTCGCCGGGGCGACGTCGATCGGGCTATCGGCCGCATCGCGTGGCAGCTTTAGAGCGCCCCTGCGGATTTGTCGAACCGTTCGCGGTTGGCGCGAGAGCCACCGCACACCGGATATGGCACCGCATGCCGGTGGCACCTTCGTAACAATTCTTCAGAATCGCCGATCGCCGGATTCGGGGTGCATCGTGACGCCTGCATCGGGACGGGCGCGGCCGTGAAATGCAGGCGTGGCGTGGCCGTCCGCCATCGCTGCTGCCGCGAATGAGTCCTGCGTCACGCTTGCCGGCCTGCTCAAGCTCACTGCCGAATGGCCGATAGATGCAGCAGACAAACCCGGGTGGGGAAGGATCGCAGTTGTGTTGACTTTTATCGGACTCGTCGTCGTCATTCTTTCCGTATTCGGGGGCTATGCCATTTCGGGCGGCGCCCTCGGGCCGCTTTACCAGCCGGCCGAAATCCTCATCATCGTCGGTGCCGCGGTGGGTGCGTTCGTCGCCGCCAACAATGGCAAGGCGATCAATGCGACGCTGCGCGCGGCTTCCCGCCTCAAGCACACCAAGAAGTACAACAAGGCGTTGTACATGGACCTGATGTCGCTGCAGTACAAGCTGCTCACCAAGATGCGCCGCGAGGGCATGCTGGGTATCGAAAAAGACATCGAAGACCCCGCCAACAGCCCGCTGTTCACCGAGCATCCGCAGATCGCCAGGGATCCCATGATCATGGGGTTCCTCACCGATTATCTGCGCCTGATGGCCAGCGGCAGCGTCGATCCGATCGAACTGGACGAGCTGATGACGCACGAGATCGAGGCGATGGAACACGACGCGCACGTGCCGGCCGATGCGCTGTTCAAGGTCGGCGATGCGTTGCCGGCCTTCGGCATCGTCGCGGCGGTGATGGGCGTGGTGAAGGCGCTCGCGTCCGCCGGGGGCGGATCGACGGAAATGGGCGAGATGATCGCGCATGCGCTGGTCGGCACGTTCATGGGCATCCTGCTTGCCTACGGCGTGGTCAATCCGATCGGCAGCCGCATCGATCGCCAGGTGCGCGAGGCCGTGCGGATGCTCCAGTGCATCCGTGTCACGTTGCTCGCGACCTTGAACGGCTATGCCCCCCAGCTGGCGCTGGAGTTTGGCCGCAAGGCACTCAATTCCGCCGAGCGCCCGAGCTTCGATGAACTGGAAAGCCACGTTCGCGGCAAGCGGCCGGAAGGGAGCGAGGCGGCATGAAAGAGGGGGGGCACCCGCGCATCATCATCCGCCGCAAGGGCGGCGTGCATGGTGCCCACCATGGTGGCGCGTGGAAGATCGCGTTGGCGGACTTCATGACCACCCTGATGGCATTGTTCCTGGTGCTGTGGGTGATCGCGACCGCCACCCCCGAGCAATTGCGCGGGCTCGCCGACTACTTCAGCACGCCGCTGGCTCAGGCCGTGGCCGGCGGCGACCGCGACACCGCCAGCGACAGCGCGATCCCCGGGGGCGGGCCTGACCCGGTCTACAACGAAGGCCAGCGCGCGAACATCCACCTGCAGCCGCAACCGCGCCCCAGCGAACAGCGGCGGCGCCTGCGGCATCTTCGCGACAACATCATGGCGGCGGTGCAGGCCAACAAGCAGTTGCGCGACGTGCGGGACCAGCTGCGTTTCGAGATGACACCCGAAGGCTTGCGCATCCAGATGGTGGACAGCGACCGCCGGCCCATGTTCGAACTCGGCAGTGACAAGCTGGAGCCGTACATGCGCGACCTGCTGCACGCGATGGTGCCGTTCCTCAACGAACTGCCGAACCAGTTGAGCATCTACGGCTACACCGACGACCGGCCGTTCCACAGCGGCGACAACGGCTACAGCAACTGGGAACTCTCCGCCGCGCGCGCCAATGCGTCGCGCCGCGAACTGGTGGCCGACGGCCTCGACGGCAGCAAGCTGCTCACCGTGACCGGCGTGGCTGATCGCATCCCGCTGCCGGGTGCCAAGCCCAGCGACCCGGCCAACCGCCGCATCGAACTCCTGGTACTGACGACCAAGGCCGCGCAACGGATCACCGACGGCGCGCCACTGTCACTGCAAGAGGACGCACAAGCCGGCCACCAGCTGCCCGAAGTGGGCGATTCGGCGCCCGCCGTGAACCGGGCCGTCCCGGCAGCGCCGGCCCTCAAGTTGAAACAGGGGAAGTGACGTGGACGTTTCCGAATTCTACGAGTCGTTCTTCGAGGAAGCCGGGGAACTGCTCGACGGCATGGAGGCGCAATTGCTGGCGCTGGATCTGGAGCATCCCGACCCCGAGCAATTGAACGCGATCTTTCGTGCCGCCCATTCGATCAAGGGCGGCGCCGGCACCTTCGGTTTCGAAGCACTGCAGCGCACCACGCATTTGCTGGAAAACCTGCTCGACGCCGCGCGCCGCGGCGAACTGACGTTGCGCCGCGACATCGTGGATACCTTCCTGGAAACCAAGGACATGCTGGACGATCAACTCAACGCTTACCGGCAGGGGCAGACGCCCGATCCCGTGGCGCTGGAACGCATCTGCACGGTGCTGCAACGCCTCGCCAACGAGGAAATCGGTCGCGCCGGCGCCACGAAGGCGCGGACCGACCCGGCGAAGGCGGCCGGCAAAAAATCCGCCCCCCGGAAAACCGCGGCTGCAAAGCCAAAGAAATCGGGCCGGAAAAAGTCGCAAAGCGTGGCTTCGCCGGCGAGCGGTGAGCAGGCCTGGCGGGTAACACTGCTCGGCGTCAACGACAAGGATCGCGACCTCCTGATCGAGGAGCTGGGCCACCTCGGGCGCGTCGAAAGCCGGCACAGCGAAGGCGACCGGCATGAAGTGGTGCTGGCATCGCCGGAAAGCGCGGCGGACATCGAAGCCGTGATGTGTTTCATCGTCGACCCGGAACAGTTGAAGATCGAAGCCGTGGAAGCCGGGACCGAGCCGGAGTCCGAAGCGCCCGCGACGGAGCCGGAGCCGGAACCGAAGCCCGAAGCGAAGCCCGAACCCGCGGTGCAGGCGCGGCCGCCTGTCGAGCCGAACACTTCCGCGGTTGCGGCACCCGGCGCCGACATGAAAGCCGCTCCACGACCGACGGCGACCCATGCCGAATCGTCGCTGCGGGTCCCGGTCAACAAGGTCGACCACATCATCAACCTGGTCGGCGAGCTGATCATCACGCAGTCGATGCTCAACCAGGTGGTCGCGAAACTCGACGGCCCCGCGCACGCGAACCTCGTCGCCGGCATCAACCTGCTCGAACGCAATGCGCGCGACCTGCAGGAAGCGGTGATGTCGGTGCGCATGGTGCCGATGGACCACGTGTTCAGCCGCTTCCCGCGGCTGGTGCGCGACCTCGCCGCCAAGCTCGACAAGGACGTGGAGCTGGTCACCACGGGCCGCTCGACCGAACTGGACAAGAGCCTGACCGAACAGATCATCGATCCGCTGACGCATCTCGTGCGCAACAGCCTCGATCACGGCATCGAGAACCCCGATGAACGCCAAGCCGCCGGCAAACCGCGCACGGGCACGCTCACGCTTTCCGCCGAGCACCAGGGCGGCAACATCGTGATCGAGGTCAGCGACGACGGGGCCGGCTTGAACCGCGGCCGGATCCTCGCCAAGGCGCGCGAGCGCGGCCTGAGCGTGTCGGACGCGATGAGTGACGAGGACGTCTGGCAGTTGATCTTCGCGCCGGGTTTCTCCACCGCCGCGCAGGTGAGCGACGTGTCCGGTCGCGGCGTCGGCATGGACGTCGTGAAGCGCAACATCGAAGGCATGGGCGGGCACGTGGAAGTCGTGTCGCGCGCGGGCCAGGGCACCACCACCCGCGTGGTACTGCCGCTGACGCTCGCGATCCTCGATGGCATGTCGGTGCGGGTCGGCCGCGAAACGTTCATCCTGCCTGTCAGCACCGTCATCGAATCGCTGCAGCCGCGTGACCAGGACCTGCATGGCACGGCCGGCGGCGACCTGCTGCTGAAGGTGCGCGACGACTACCTGCCGATCGTGGCCGTGCACGAAGCGATGGGTGTCGCCGAAGCCTGCGCCGACGCCACCCGCGCGATCGCGGTGGTGGTACAGGGCCGCGGCCGCCGCTACGCGCTGTTGGTCGATGAACTGGTGGGCCAGCAGCAGGTGGTCGTGAAGAACCTCGAAACCAATTACCGCAAGGTTCCCGGGGTTTCGGCCGCGACCATCATGGGTGATGGCAGCGTCGCGTTGATCCTCGACGTGAACGACCTCTGCCAGATCACCGCCACCCAGAAAGAAAACGGCGTGTTTGCCGATAACGTGTTTGTCGACGACCGGGCCATGCACGCACCACACAGGAGTTCGAGCCACCATGAATCCCGCAGCATCCATTGACGCCCGTGCCGGAGACGGTACCGGCGCCCGCCAATTCCTCGTGTTCTCGCTGGGCGAGGAGGAATACGCGATCGACATCCTGAAGGTGCAGGAGATCCGCGATTACGACCACGTGACGCGCATTTCCAACGCACCGGACTTCATCAAGGGCGTCGCCAACCTGCGTGGCGTGATCGTGCCGATCGTGGACCTTCGGATCAAGTTCCGGATGGAAAACGCGGCCTACGACACCAACACGGTCGTGATCGTGGTGAATATCGGCAAGCGCGTGGTCGGCATCGTGGTCGATCGCGTTTCCGACGTGATGACGCTCGCGCCCGACCAGATGAAACCGGCACCGGAATTCGGCGTGGGCCTGCCGCTTGCCTACATCCAGGGCCTGGGTGACCTCGGCGGCCGCATGTTGATCCTGGTGGACATCGAAAAGCTCCTGACCAGCCGCGAGATGGCGCTGGTCGATGAAGCGGGCGAGAGCCGTGCGGCCTAGGTGAAGGAACCCGTGAATTTCGACCATGCTGTTGCGCAGCGACAAGCTGCAGATGTGGTTTCCGACGCCGTCCGGCCGGGGACGATTGCCGGCGGCGCGGCGGGGGCACTCTCCGCGCGCGAACCGCGGCCTTGCGCCGGCGCCGCACCGCGGCGTGCGCCGGCCAACCGGGTCTGCAGCATCGCGCTGGTGCGCGACCTCGAATTCGACGACGAGGATTTGAAACGCATCTGCGCGTTGATCTACCAGCGCGCCGGCATCGTGCTCGCCGAGCACAAGCGCGACATGGTCTACAGCCGTGTCGGCCGCCGCGTGCGGCATCTCCACCTGACCCGATTCTCCGACTACCTGGCGCAACTGGAAGGCAACCCCCGCTCGGCGGAATGGGAAGCTTTCACCAACGCGCTGACCACCAATCTCACGTCGTTTTTCCGCGAGGAGCACCACTTCCCGTTGCTCGCCCGGCACGTCGGCGGTCGCACCGGGCCCGTGCGCGTCTGGTGCGCGGCGGCGTCCACCGGGCAGGAACCGTATTCGATCGCGATGCAGCTCGTGGAAACGCTGGGGGAGCATGCCGACGTGCACGTGTTCGCCACCGACATCGACACGCAGGCACTGGAAGCCGCCGCGCGCGGGGTTTATCCGATGACGCAGGTGGAAAAGCTGGACGAGAAGCGGCGCAAGCGCTTCTTCCAGAAGGGTGGCGGCCAGCGCGCGGGTTACGTGCGGGTGCGGCCCGAGCTGGCCGCGCGGGTCACGTTCCAGCCGCTGAATCTCGTCGCGGGCAACTGGCCGAAGAGCGGCCCCTTCGATGCGGTGTTCTGCCGCAACGTGATGATCTACTTCGACGCCGAAACGCAGGCGAAGATCCTGAAGCGATTCGTGCCGTACATGAAACCGGACGCGCTGTTGTTCGCCGGCCACTCCGAGAACTTCACCTACATCAGCGACCAGTTCAAGTTGCGCGGGCAGACCGTTTACACCCTCGGCCGGGCCTGACCACCGGCGGAGGCGACGCGCGGCCCCATCGGTCATCGATGGCGTCCGACGGATGGCGGACGGACGCGCCTTTGTGCATTGCGTCACGACTCCGGAACTTGCGTCGCACGGGCGCCCGCGTGGCGACTGCAGCGACTCAAGGAAATCGTTCAGGCCGCCGATAACTTCCTGCGAGACGGTGCCCGACACGCGGCGCCGGCAGTGTCCCGGGGAGCGGGAGATCCATTTTGGCCATGCAGAAAATCAAGGTGCTTTGCGTCGATGATTCGGCGCTGATCCGCGGCCTGATGTCGCAGATCATCAACGAGCACGAAGACATGGAAGTGGTGGCCGTGGCGCCGGACCCACTGGTCGCGCGCGACCTCATCAAGCAGCACAACCCCGACGTGCTGACGCTGGACGTGGAGATGCCGCGCATGGACGGGCTGGATTTCCTGGAGCGCCTGATGCGCCTGCGGCCGATGCCGGTGGTGATGGTGTCGTCGTTGACGCGGTCCGGATCGGAAGTGACTTTGCGCGCGCTGGAACTGGGCGCGGTGGATTTCGTCGCCAAGCCCGAAACGGGCATACGCGGCGGCATGCTCGATTACAGCGAGGTCATCGCACAGAAGATCCGCGCCGCGGCGGCTTCGCGGCCGCGCCGGCAGCAGGTCGCGACGCCACGCGTGATGTTGCGCGAGCCGCTGGTGTCCAGCGAGAAGCTGGTGATCCTCGGCGCCTCGACCGGTGGACCGGAAGCGATCCGCGCGGTACTCGAACCGCTGCCGCCGAACAGTCCGGCGATCCTGATCGCGCAGCACATGCCGGCTGGGTTCACCAACTCGTTCGCGCAACGCCTGAACCGCCTGTGCCGCGTCGCCGTGAAGGAAGCGGAAGACGGCGAACGGATCCTGCCTGGGCATACCTACGTCGCGCCCGGCGACCGCCATCTCAAGCTGGCGCGCAGCGGCGCCAACTACGTGGTCGCGCTGGATTCGGGCGCGCCGGTCAATCGCCACAAACCATCGGTGGACGTGCTGTTCCACTCGGCGGCGGAGCAGGCCGGCCGCAATGCGATCGGGGTGTTGCTGACCGGCATGGGCAAGGACGGCGCGCTCGGCCTGCGCGCGATGCGCGACGCGGGGGCGGCGACCCTCGCGCAGGACGAAGCGACGTCGCTGGTGTTCGGCATGCCGCGTGAAGCGATCGCGGCGGGCGGCGCCGGCGAAGTATTGGGACTTGAGGAAATCGCCCCGAGGCTGATGGCCCTGGCCGCGGCATCGGGGCGCGCACAACGGGTATAGGCAAGGTTCGCACGACACGTGCGCCCACAGACGATTTCTAGAGAGATTCGGACATGAAGACGATGCACAACATCAGGATCAACACGGGCATGGTGGCGGTGCTGGCCATCTTCGCGGCGGTGATCGCCACGACGATCGGCCTGGGTGTGTTTGTGGGACACATGACTGGCAGCGATCTAAACACTATCAAGCAGGTCAACATCGACCAGTTGAGCGTGGTCGATACCATCAACAACGAGCAGAGTCTCGTTCGCGCCAGGATCGCGGCGCTGGTCGATGCCGTGCTCGCCCACCGAGAGCCGGACCGCGCAGAGTTGAATGAGGTTGCCGCCACTCTGCGTCACATGGATGAGCTGTTGGAGAAGTTCAATGCTGTCCCGAAGGATCCGGAACAGCAAAAGCTGGCTGAGGCGATTTCCTCCAGCGCTACTGAGCTGTTCAAGGTGATCCGTGGCGAAAAGGACGCGGTGGAAAAGGGTGATCTCGATGCGTTCAGTGCCCTCGACAAGCAGATGGTGGCGCCTATTCGGCAATTCCACGACGGTGTCAAGGCTTTAGCTGACTACGCTGCTGGTCGCAATGAGGCAAACATTGTTGAGTTCGAAAGAAAGGGCCGCGTGTTCAGGGGGGTGTACGCCGGCCTGAGCCTGATGACTCTTTTGGTGTTGGCAGCGGTGTACATGGGTCTGCGCAACCTCGTGGTGCTTCCGCTGACCGGCGCGGTCAAGCGGTTGGACGCGATCGCGCGCGCCGACCTGTCCGAGCACATCGGCGTCAAGGGCGGCAACGAAATCGGCCAACTGTTCGCGGCGATGCGCCGCATGCAGCAGAGCCTCGGCAAACTGGTCGGAGACGCGCGCGGCAGCAGCAATTCGATCTATGTCGGTTCGACGGAAATCTCGCGCGGCAATACCGATCTCTCCGCGCGCACCGAGGAGCAGGCCGCGTCGCTGGAGGAAACCGCCACCAGCATGGAACAGATCACCGCCACCGTGAAGCAGAACGCCGACAACGCCCGCCAGGCCAGCAGCCTGGCCAACGACGCGTCGGTCACGGCCAGCCACGGCGGCGAAGTGATGGACAAGGTCACCGTCACCATGCGCGGCATCACCGACAGCTCGAAGAAGGTCGCCGAAATCACCGGGATGATCGATTCGATCGCGTTCCAGACCAACATCCTCGCACTCAACGCGTCGGTGGAAGCCGCGCGTGCCGGGGAGCAGGGACGCGGCTTCGCGGTGGTCGCGGGCGAGGTGCGCAACCTTGCCGGACGCAGTGCCGATGCGGCGCGCGAGATCAAGCAGTTGATCGAAAGCTCGACCCAGCAGGTCAGCGAGGGTTCGGCGCTGGTGGAGCAGGCTGGCAACACCATGCGCGAAGTGGTGACGGCGGTGAAACGCGTCACGGACATCATGGATGAGATCTCGGCCGCTTCGCAGGAACAGTCGAGCGGGATCGAGCAGATCAACCAGGCCGTCAGCCAGATGGACGAAGTCACCCAGCAGAACGCCGCGTTGGTCGAGCAGATCACCGCCGCAGCCGCCTCGCTGGAAGAGCAGGCGCGCAGGCTCGAAACCTCGGTGGCGGTGTTCCGCCTCCCGGGATCCGTGCAGCAGGACGAGGGCGCGGCACTCGAGGCCGCGGCGGCCAAACACGTGCCGTCGCCCTCCACCAACGAGGTCTCGGCGATGACGCAGCGGATCAAGCGCATCGCCATCCAGCCCCGACCGCAGCGCGAAACCAGGCCCCCCCGTTCCGAATCGGCCACCGCCGAAGAGGGTTGGGAAGAATTCTGACCACCGATCCGGGCGCCGCCGCGGCGCTCCGGCCCGGCCGCCAACGAGAGCAAGCCATGATCGACAAAAGCATGAACGTCCTGGTAGTGGACGATTTCCCCACGATGCGGCGCATCGTCCGCAGCCTGCTCAAGGAGCTGGGCTTCAACAACGTGGATGAAGCGGAGGACGGGCAGGACGCGCTGGGCAAGTTGAAGGCCGGCAGCTTCCAGTTCGTGATCTCCGACTGGAACATGCCCAACGTCGACGGGCTGGACATGCTCAAGCAGATCCGTGCCGACGGCGACCTGGGTTCCACGCCCGTGTTGATGATCACGGCCGAAGCGAAGAAGGAAAACATCATCGCGGCGGCCAAGGCGGGCGCCAACGGCTACATCGTCAAGCCGTTCACCGCCGCCACGCTGGAAGAAAAAATCGGCAAGATCTTCGAAAAGCTGGCCTCATGACCCGCGTGCATCCGGCTTGACCAGGGGAACGACTATGCAAGGCAACGCTCAGGTGGCCCAGATCGTGGGCACGACGGACGGCGACGATCTGGTGCGCCGTATCGGCCAGCTCACGCGCATGCTGCGGCAGAGCATGCGCGAACTCGGTCTCAACAAGGAAATCGAAAAAGCCGCGGCGGCGATCCCCGACGCGCGCGACCGGTTGAGCTACGTCGCGAAAATGACCGAGCGTGCGGCCGAGCGGTCGCTGAACGCCATCGATCGTGCGCAACCCCTGCAGGACCAGCTCGGTCGCGACGCCGAGGCGCTGGACGCGAAATGGCAGGCGTGGTTCGAGCATCCGGTGGAACTGGATGACGCCCGGGACCTGGTCAAGGTCACCCGTGGTTACCTCCAGGACGTGCCCAAGGTGACGCAGAAGATCAACGCGGAACTGCTGGAAATCATGATGGCGCAGGATTTCCAGGACCTCACGGGCCAGGTCATCAAGAAGATGATGGACGTGATCCACGAAGTCGAACAGCAGTTGTTCCAGGTATTGCTGGACAGCGTGCCCGAGGGCGGCGAACGCGAAGAGATGCGGCACCGGCTGGAAGGGCGCTGGCTTCCCGGCGTGGTGGAGGAGCCGGGCGCGCTCACCAATGGCCCGCAGATCAATGCCGAAGCCGAGGGTGTGGTCAGCAGCCAGGACCAGGTCGACGCATTGCTCGACGAACTGGGTTTCTGAACGCCGCGCGCCTAAAGCGCCGGCCACCCGGGCCGATATTGCTGAATAGAGGGGCTTGAAGCGGCCTTTTTCCGCGGCTGGCCCCCTCCGCGATGCGGCCACAATGTGATCCGCTGGCGCATGCACCGGGAGGGCGTCGGCAGCGGAACCTGCAGAAACGTGAAGGAGTTCGCCGGGATGACATCGATCACAGCGCTTGGGGTGGGCTCGGGTCTCGACCTGAACGGCTTGCTGGACCAGCTCCAGCAGGGCGAGAACCAGAAACTGACGCCGATCACCAACCAGAAGGCCAGCTACCAGGCCAAGATTTCGGCGTTCGGCGCGCTGCAGAGCTCGCTGTCGGCTTTGCAGGACGCGGCGAAGGCACTGGGCGACCCGGCCGCGTTCCAGGCGGTGAAGAACACGGTGTCCGGCACCGCGCTGACGGCCACCACCACGAACGACACGCCGCCCGGCGATTACCAGATCCATGTGACCCAACGCGCCCAGGCTTCCAGTGTCGCGACCTTGGGCGTGGCCGACAGCACGACCCAACTCGGCGCGGGGACGGTCGAATTTACCTTGGCCGACGGCCAGACGATGAGTGTGACCGTCAGCGCAGGCAACAGCAGCCTCGAAGGCGTGCGTGATGCGATCAATGCCCAGAACGGCAGCGTGCGCGCCTCGCTGATCAACGACGGCAGCGGGCAACCTTACCGATTGGTGTTGCAGGCAGCGAATACCGGCGCCGCGGCTTCGATCAGCAACATCCAGTTCACCGGCACGCTCGGCAGCAGCCTGCAACTGGATGCCGCCACCCAGCAGGCCGGCCAGGATGCCAAGCTGAGCATCAACGGGATCGCCATCCAGAGCGCCGACAACGTCATCGAGGGCGCCATCCAGGGCGTCACGCTGAACGTCACCGCCGCCGGCGATGCCAGCCTGCAGGTGACGCGCGACAGCGATTCCATCCAGGGCAGCGTGCACAAGTTCGTGGACGCCTACAACAGCCTGGTGAAGACGCTCGGCAGCCTGACCAGTTACGACGCCAGCACCCAGACCGCCGGCGTCCTGCTCGGCGACAGCACGGTCCGTTCGGTGCAATCGCAATTGCGCAGCGTGCTGGGCGGGGCCGTCGACAACGGCGGGGCATTCAAGGTGCTGAGCGACGTTGGCGTGACCCTGCAGCTGGATGGCACGCTGAGCGTGGACGATTCCAAGCTCGGCCAGGCCATCAACGACAACCTCGGCGCGCTGACGCAATTCTTCGCGGGCGGCGGGACGGTCGACGGCATGGCCGACCAGCTCGGTACCACCCTCGGCAACATGACCAGCAGCACGGGTCTGATCGGCAGTGCCACCGCCAGCCTCAACCAGAGCATCAGCCAACTCAACGACCAGTACACGCGGACCCAGCAGCAGATCGACGCGACCATGACCATGTACAAGCAGCAGTTCACCCAGCTGGACGCCATGATCGCGCAGATGAATTCCACCAGCAGCTATCTCACGCAGCAATTCGATGCGCTGGGCAAGATGACGACAGGCGGCAAGTGATGCAGGCGTATCGCGAGGAGCATTCCCCATGAGCCCCAGGACAGGTGCCGGCGCATACGCCAGCATTGGGGTGGAGAGCAGCGTCTTGACGGCCTCTCCCCACCAGTTGATCAACATGTTGTTCGAGGGCGCCGGCGTGGCGATCCGGACGGCGGGCATGCACATGCAGGCCGGGCACACCGCCCGCAAGGGCGAAGCCATCTCGCGCGCGCTCGACATCGTCAACAACGGCCTGCTGGCCGCGCTCGACGTGCAACGTGGCGGCGAACTGGCGCAGCGGCTGGCGGCGCTTTACGAATACATCGCGCGGCGCCTCTTGAGCGCCAACCTCAACAACGACAGGGCGGCCCTCGACGAAGCCGGGCAACTGCTCGGGGAAATCGGCTCCGCCTGGCGTGAAATCGGGCCCCGGACGGGCCATCCTTCGACATGATCGCGGACTACACAACCATGACCAATTGCGGTCGCAAGATCATCGGCGTCTATCGCGAGCTGGAAAGCAAGGCTTCGCGCATGGTGGCGCTGGCCAGGGAGCAGGATTGGGAAGCCATGATCTGCGAGGGCGAGGAATACGTGACCGCCGTGGCGGCCCTCGCCGACATGGAAAAGGATTGCGAACTGGACGAGCACGAGCGCAGCGCCAAGTACCGGATGCTGGAGCGCACCCTCGACTATGATCTGGAAATCCGCACCTGCCTGCTGGAACACCGCGAAGAGCTTTCCCGGTTGATGGCCCTGTCGCGCCGCGAGCGCGCGCTGTCGCAGGCCTACGGGTCCACCGGCATGGCGGCCGCGGTGAATAGCCAGCACTTCAACGAGTAAAGGCCGTCGTGAGCGGCATCACGCCGATCCTCGACACCCTGCTGCACCAGGTATTGGGTCGTCGTGATGCACCGGTGGATCGGCCCTTGCCCGACCAGTTGATCGCGCCGCCGCGCGCGGGCACGCCGCCGCAATCGGCGCACAGCGATTCACGGCTGGACCCCCGGCCGTTGCCGACCGCGCGCACCATCGTTGGCCACGGCGGCAAGGTGGATGCCGGGTCTTTGGCCCGCGGGACCACGATCCCGGCGCCGGAGCCGGGCGGTGCCGTCACCACCCGTTTCAGCACGGCCGCACGCATCATCGCGGACCTCCTGATGCGTTTTCCCGCTTCACCCGCCGCAATTCGCGCGCAGGCGCCGCTGCTGTCCACCCACGAACGCATGCACGTCGCGCAGCTGGCCGCGCGATTGCGCGACAGCATCGAATCCAGTGGCTTGTTCTATGAGGCGCATCTGCTGCGCTGGCGCGCCGGCACGCTTCCGCTGGCGCAGTTGTTGCGCGAGCCGCAGATGCTGTGGGGTGGCCGCGCCGGCACGCCGCCGCAGGCGGCGCCGCTTCCGCTGCCGCCGGAAAGCAGTTCGCCCGCGGCGCCTCCGGTGCCGCCTCCCCACCACGCCGGTGCGCCGCCCCCGCAAACCTCCGTCGGCAACGCCGCAGCCGGAAAGGCGACGGCCGCCCCTTCATCGGGCTATGGAGCCGACGGCAAACCGGTGGCAAGTTTTCCGGCGGGACAGGCCGATGTTCCGGCCCAGGCCGTGCAATCCGGCGCGTCGCCGCTGGCGCCCGCCCGCGGCGATCAGGCCGTGCACCCTGCCCTGGAGGGCGTCTTGCGCCACCAACTGGACATGCTGGCCGCGCCGGTCCTGCGCTGGGAGGGCGCACCTTGGGCCGGTGTGTTCATGGCGCTGACGTTGCAGCCCCCGCCGCACGAGCGGGAACGGGAGCGGCCGAGCGAGGAAGGCCGCTCCCGGTCGGATGCCGATGCACCGTGGCAGACCCATCTGGTCTTGCGTCTGTCACGGCTGGGCGAGGTGGAGGTGAATCTGCAGCTTGGTGCCGAACGCGTCGCGTTGGAGCTTCAGGCGGACCCGGGCGCCGTCGAGCGCATGAACGACGCCCGTGGCGCGCTGCGCGAGCGGCTCGGCGCGCTTGGATTCCAGAGCGTGGCGTTGCGGATCCATCCACGCAGTCCCGGTGACCGGCCATGACCGGGCCAGGGCGCCGCCAGGCCGTGGCGCTGTCCGGCCCCGAGGGCGGCGAAGCCGCGCGGGTGATCGCGAAGGGCTATGGCGATCTGGCCGAACAGGTGATCGCGGAGGCGCGCCGGCACGGCATCTACGTCCATGATTCGCCGGAACTGGTCGGTTTGCTGATGAAGCTCGATCTCGACCAGCACGTGCCCGACCGGCTGTACGACGTGGTCGCGGAATTGCTGGCGTGGGTGGCGGAGATGGACGCCCGGAGCGCGGGTTCGCGGGCGATGCCGGTCCCGTCCCCCGAATAGCCGACCCAATCCCGTCCTTATCTCGGGATGGACGCAGGTGCCGACGCCGGACAATGGCAGTGAGGAAACTGCCGTTCCCGCGCCGCATCCAGCATGTCCGAAGAATCCGACGATCAGGAAAAGACCGAACCGGCTACCCATCACCGCCTCGAAAAGGCGCGCGAGGAGGGGCAGGTTGCGCGTTCGCGTGAATTGACCACCTTCCTGTTGCTGGGCGGCGGCCTGCTGGGGCTGTGGGCGATGGGCTCCCGGCTGTCCCGTCAGCTCGGGATGATGATGGAGCAGGCGTTCCTGTTCGACCGCACCCAGGCGTTCGACCTGCACGTGACGATGAGCCACGTGTTCGAACTCGGCTCGCACAGCCTGCTCGCGATCGCGCCGCTGCTGCTCGGACTGGTGGTGCTGGCCCTGGTTTCGCCGCTGCTGCTGGGCGGCTGGTCGATGTCCGCCAAGGCGATGGCACCGAAATTTTCCAAGCTCAATCCCGTCCAGGGGTTCAAGCGGATGCTGTCCGCCCAGATGCTGACCGAACTCGGCAAGGCCATCGTGAAGTCGCTGCTGATCGGCGGCGTGGCCGTGTGGTTCCTTATGCGGCACCGCGGCGGTTTGATCGCGCTGATGGGCGAACCGGTGATGCAGGCCATCCCGCACGCGCTGAAGCTGGCCGCCGGCGCCAGTGGCCTGATGGTGCTGGCCCTGCTGGTGGTGGTGGGCATCGACGTGCCGTGGCAGTTGTTCAGCCACGCCAAGAAGCTGCGGATGACCAAGGAGGAAATCCGCCGCGAGAACAAGGAAACCGAGGGCGACCCGCACGTGAAGGGCCGCATCCGTTCGCAGCAGCAGGCGATGGCGCGCGGCCGGATGATGAGCAAGGTGCCCGAGGCCGACGTGATCGTCACCAACCCCACCCACTACGCGGTGGCGCTGCGCTACGACGAAAAGAAGATGGGCGCACCGCGCGTGGTCGCGAAAGGCGCGGGCGAAATCGCCGCGCGAATCCGCGAGCTGGGCCGAGAGCACCACGTGCCGCTGCTGGAAGCGCCGCCACTGGCGCGCGCGCTGTATCGCCACGTGGACCTGGACCGGGAAATTCCGGGTCCCTTGTACAACGCCGTCGCCGAGGTGCTGGTGTGGGCCATGCGCCTGAAGCGCGCCCACGCCGATGGCGCGACGCCGCCGCCCGAACCCACTGACCTGCCCGTGCCCGAAGGCATGGACAAGATCGAAACCGATACCGAGGACAACGCATGAACGCTGCCGTGATGGGCCTGAACCGCAACTGGTTCAAGGATCCGCGCATGAAGATCCTGACCGGCCCGGTCTTCATCATGCTGGTGATGGCGATGCTGATCCTGCCGTTGCCGCCGTTCGCGCTGGATTTCTTCTTCACCTTCAACATCGCGCTGTCGGTGATGGTGTTGCTGGTCAGCATGTTCACCCAGCGCACGCTGGAGTTCGCGGCGTTCCCGTCGGTGCTGCTGTTCACCACCTTGATGCGGTTGTCGCTGAACGTGGCCTCCACCCGCGTGGTGCTGATGGAAGGCCATCACGGCGACGCCGCCGCGGGCAAGGTGATCGAAGCCTTCGGCCACTTCATCGTCGGCGGCAATTTCGCGGTCGGACTCGTGGTGTTCCTGATCCTGGTGGTGATCAACTTCATGGTGATCACCAAGGGCGCAGGGCGCATCGCGGAAGTCGGCGCGCGTTTCATGCTGGATGCGATGCCCGGCAAGCAGATGGCCATCGACGCCGACCTCAACGCCGGACTGATCAAGGAAGACGAGGCCCGCCGCCGCCGCGCGGAAGTCGCGACCGAGGCCGACTTCTACGGCTCGATGGACGGTGCCAGCAAATTCGTGCGCGGCGACGCCGTCGCCGGACTCGTGATCATGGGCGTCAACATCATCGGCGGCCTGCTGGTCGGCATGTTGCAGCACGGCATGTCGTTCGCGGAAGCCGGGCACACCTACACGCTGCTCACGATTGGCGACGGCCTGGTTGCGCAAATTCCGGCGCTGGTGATTTCCACCGCGGCCGGCGTGACGGTGTCGCGGGTCAACACCAACCAGGATGTGGGCGAGCAGGTGGTCGATCAGTTGCTCTCCAAGCCGCGTGTGCTGTGGCTGGCTGCCGGCGTGCTGGGCCTGCTGGGCCTGGTGCCGGGCATGCCGAATGCGATTTTCCTGTTCTTCACCGTATCGCTGGCCGGGTTGGCGTGGTTCCTCGCGCGACGCGAAGGCCGCAAGGCCGCCGAAGCGGAGATGCAGGAAAAGCCCGCCGTGGCGCCGGAAGCGCCCGAAGCGAGCTGGGAGGACGTGCGCCTGATCGACGTGCTGGGCCTCGAAGTCGGCCACCGCCTGATTCCGCTGGTGGATTACAACCAGCAGGGCGAACTGCTCGGCCGCATCAAGGGCATACGCAAGAAATTCGCGCAGGAGGTGGGTTTCCTGCCGCCGGTGGTGCACATCCGCGACAATCTCGAAATCAACCCCAACCGTTACGTGATCACCCTGAAGGGCGCCCGCGTCGGCGGTGGCGAAGCGTATCCCGGCAAGTGGCTGGCGATCGATCCGGGCCAGGTGACCGGCGAACTCGAAGGCGAAGCCACCACTGATCCGGCTTTCGGGCTGCCGGCCAAGTGGATCGAAGCGGACAAGCGCGAGGAAGCCCAGATCCTCGGCTATACCGTGGTCGATGCCAGCACCGTGGTGGCCACCCACCTCAACCACCTGTTGCACCTGCACGCCGGCGAAATGCTGGGTCGCCAGGAAGTGCAGCAATTGCTCGACAAGGTGGGCGCGGAACACAAGGCGCTGGTCGAGGACGTGGTGCCCAAGACCGTTTCGCTGGCCGTGTTGCAGAAACTCCTGCAGAACCTGCTGGACGAATCCGTCTCGATTCGCGACATGCGCACGATCCTGGATACGCTGGCCGCCCAGGGCGGCGAGCAGACGGACCCCGCCGAGTTGACCGCGCGCGTGCGCATGGCGCTGGGCCGCGCGATCACCGACCAGTGGTTCGGCGCCGAGCGCGAGCTGCACGTGATCGGGCTGGATTCGCAGCTCGAACAGGTGCTCGATCAGGCGATCCACGGCGGCGGCGCGATGGAGCCGGGGCTGGCCGACACGTTGATGCAGGAGACCGCCAAGGCGCTGGCGCGACAGGAATCCGCGGGCGAACCCTCGGTGCTGGTGGTCGCCCCGCCGCTGCGCCCCTTGCTGGCGCGCTTCCTGCGCCGGCGGCTGTCGCAGCTGGCGGTGTTGTCGCAGGCGGAAATCCCCGACGAACGCGGACTGCGTGTCACCACCCTGGTCGGAGCCATGCGCTGAGCATGAAAAGCTCCGGCCTCCGCTTTCGCCGATGGGTCCGACGCATTCCGCCTTGCGCCGCGGCGCTGTGGCCGTGCGCCGCCCTGGCGGCAGCCGGAAGTTGGAGCGGCACCGTGGAGGGGCCGCGCGTGGCGGGTGCCGGCCGAACATACGCCAGTGCGCCATTGGTCGCGCCGGCCGTGGCCGCCGGAGCCGCGATCCGCAGCGTGCGGTGGCGCTTCGCGCTGCCTCCCGGGCACACGCTGGCCGCCGAGTTGTGCGTGGCCGGGCGATGCGTGCCGGTGAAAGGAAGCCGCGGTGCCAGCGATGCGCTGGGCGGCCAGCCTGCCGATGCGCCCCTGCAATTCCGCTTCCGCCTGCCGCCGGGCGAACGCGCGCCGGTGCAGGTCGGGGCGATCCAGTTGCTGGTGGACTACCGATGAGTACACCACGGTATCGATTCCCCAAAAAGCCACCGGGATCCGCGTCTTATCGCGGCATCCCGATCCGCGCATCCGGCCATAATGGGCTTGCGTGACCACGATGCCCGCAAACCCGAGTCGTTCCTGATCCCGATCGAAGATGTATACCGCACAGGGAAAAATCGACCAGAACGAATTGCTGAAGCAGCATCTGCCAGCCGTGCGCCGTCAGGCGCTGGCGCTGCAGGTGAAGCTGCCGGCGGGTGTCGAGCTGGATGACCTGATCCAGGCCGGCACGCTGGGCCTGCTGGACGCAATGGGTCGTTTCGATCCGAAGGCCGGCGCCAGTTTCGCCACTTTCGCCAGCCAGCGCATCCGCGGCGCCATGATCGACGAGTTGCGCAGCCGCGACTGGTTGCCGCGCAGCGTGCGCCGCCAGGCGCGCGCGATGGACGCCTGCGTCCACAAGCTGGAACAGCGCAACGGCCGACCGGCGGAGGAAACCGAAATCGCCGCCGAGATGGGCATCAGCCTGACCGAATACCAGCAGTTGCTCACCGACACCAACTGCGGTTATCTGCTGCCGTTCGAGGAAATGGTCGAAGAACGGGGCGAACCGGAAGACGATTCGGAGGGCCCGCAGTCGCCGATTGCGCAGCTGCTGGGCGAGGAACACCGCGAGCGCATCAAGGCCGCGATCGAGGCGCTGCCCGAACGCGAGAAGTTGATGATTACCCTGTACTACCAGGAAGAACTCAACCTCAAGGAAATCGGGGCGGTGCTGGGGGTGTCCGAATCGCGGGTGTGCCAGCTGCACAGTCAGGCGGTCTCGCGCATGCGCGCGCGGCTCGCCGATTGACTCCATGCGGAGCCGGCTGCCGGCCACAAAAAAACGCCCGGAGACGAATCCCCGGGCGTTTTGACGGGTGTACGGAACGGCTTCAGCGCATGCCGGCAGCGCGTTTGGTTTGAGACGCGGGCACTGTTTTGACATCGATGCGGTGTGCGCGCGGATCGAGATTGACGACGACCTCGTCATGTGCCGCAGCTTCGTGCGCCTTGGCGCGCGCCTTGCTGGTCTTGCCGGCGCGCGAGGGCGGACGGCAGATCCCGCAGACGTAGTCCTTGCACGGCGTGTGGGCGTGCATCACGAAGCGCCCGTGGCAACTGGTGCATTCGGCCAATTCCAGCAGGCCGCTCTCAAAGAAGCGCAGCAGCGTCCACGCCCGATTCAGGCCCAGCACCGGATCGCTGTCGTCCAGCATCACCTGTTCGAGGTACAGCCGGTAGGCCTTCACGAACGCGTCGATGCGCTTGCAGCCCTGTTCTTCCGTGAGCCGCTGGTAGATGCCGTAGAACAGCGACGAGTGGATGTTGGGCGACCAGGTCAGGAACCAGTCGGTGGAGAACGGCAGCATGCCCTTGGGTGGCGAGATGCCGCGCACCTCCTTGTACAGGCGCAACAGCCGGCCGCGGCTCAGGTCGGTTTCGGTTTCCAGCACCTGCAGTCGGGCGCCCAGTTCGATCAGGTTCACCGCGAGTTGCACTTGGTGCATCCTGGCGACCAGGCTTTTTTCGGAATTTTCCATCTGCCCGTCCTCCTCAGGCGTGGCCCGCGGCAACGCGGGACATCAGAAGGGAGGCATGGGTCTGCATCATCGCCGAATCACGTTTCTCGCCGACGATCTTCTGCACCTGGTCGGCGTTGTCGAAGCACAGGCGGAACAGGAACTGGTTGGTGCGGGCCAGCCGGCTGAGTTGCCTGGTCGAAAGCGACATCAGCAGCTTGGCCATGTCGTCGTCGAGCTTCAATCGGAACTGGGCGGCGGCGTAATCCTCTTTCAGCAGCCGCTGCGCCAGCATGAGGTAGGTGAGATTGGTGTCCTGGATTTCTTCGAGCAGTTCTTCAATGTTCATTGGTTTCCACAGCGGGCGCCGGGTGTGGCGCCTCCTCCCCCTTTCTAGTTGGTATGAAAGCTTTGCAGCCAGCCGAAGTACTCAATCAATGCCTCGTCCTATGTCGGGTCTTGCGCCTCCTGCCACGTGTGTTGCCCCCGGGCACGCACAGACAAAGCATGCTCCGTACCAAGAGGGAGCTCCGGAAACCCGTTGTGACACTCGGATTCGCAAACTGTCGACTGGTTCGCGCGCGCGAGTGAAAGTGGTACTCAAGTTCGCGCGACACCGTCCGACAGACATCGTGGAAAATCCCGGGGCAGTCGGTTTGTACGTATCGCCGACTGCACACCCGCGGCCCGGCTGGTGCCGCGGCGCGACATGTTGGATGCGAAGATTGCGCATTTCCCGTCGAGTGCAACGAAGCGTGCGCCGGACCCATGACTTTCGGCATGGGTGCTCGGCGATCCCGCACGTGCAACGCATCGGTTGGGTGAGTCGCAGCGCGTGCAACGCGTTCACGCGAGGCGGCGTGGCTCGGCGCCGGGCGCGACGGGCCGTTCGGGGCCGGCGCGGCGTTCAAGCCCGCCGCGCCGCGGCCGATACAGCGTGGGAAGCCCGACCTCCGGTGAAAACCGGAAGGAGACATGCCCATGCATCGCAATGCCGTCGCCGCTGCGGCCGAGCAGGATGAACCCGCGGCCGGCGGCGACATGCCGCAGCTCGGCGGCCCCGAATTCCGGTTCCTGCGCGAATTCGTCCGCGATCGGCTCGGCATTTCGCTGGGCGAGCACAAGAGCCACCTCGTGCAGGGACGACTGGCGCGCCGCCTGCGGGTACTGCGCCTGCCGGACTACGCCGCGTATTGCGAACTGCTGCGCGCGGATCCCGAACGCGAACTCGGCGAGCTTGCCAGCGCCATCAGCACCAACGTCACCTCGTTCTTCCGCGAGCCACACCACTTCGATTTGCTCGCGGAAGAGTTGCTGCCCGACTGGCTGGCGCGACAACGCCGCCGTGGAGACCGGTTGCGCATCTGGTCGGCCGGCTGTTCCACGGGCGAAGAGCCTTACGCGATCGCGATGGTGCTGGCCGAGGCGCTCGAGCAACCCGGCATGCGGCACGTCGATGCGAAAATCCTGGCCACCGACATCTCGCCGCGGGCGCTGGCGGCCGCACGCAGCGGGGTGTATGCCGCGGACAAACTCGACGGCATCAGCGAATCGCGTCGTCGGCGCTGGCTGATCGAGGGCGCCGGTGAACAGGCGGGCCATTTCTCGGTGCATCCGCGCCTGCGCGAACTGGTCAGCGTGCGTCCCCTCAACCTGATGCACGAGTGGCCGATGCGCGGCCCGTTCGACGCGATCTTCTGCCGCAACGTGGTGATCTATTTCGATCAGCCGAGCAAGCAGCGGCTGTTCCGGCGTTTCGCCGACATGTTGCCGGTGGGTGGGCATTTGTTCCTGGGACATTCCGAGTCCCTGTTCGGCGCGGACGCCGGTTTCGAGCTGGCCGGCCGCACCGCGTACCGGAAGAAGGGCTGATGGCCGACGCATTCACCGACCGCAGAACCCCGTCCATCCCCCTGCGATCCATGCCGGGGTTCGAGCACGTGCGGCGGTTCTTCGACCCCAACCAGCACTGCACGGTGGTGAAGGTGCTGCCGGGCGAAATCTACGTCAGCACCCAGGAGGAACAGGTGGGCACCGTGCTCGGTTCCTGCGTGTCCGCGTGCATCCATGATCCGGTGCACGGCATCGGCGGCATGAACCATTTCATGTTGCCCGCGCCCGCCGAAGGCGGCTGTGACAACTGGACGCTTGGTCCGGGGCACGTCGCACGGTACGGCAGCGATGCAATGGAGCAACTCATCGACGCGGTATTGAAGGCCGGAGGCAAACGGCCGGACCTGCAGGTGAAGGTTTTCGGCGGCGGCCGCGTGTTGCCGCAGATGAGCGACGTCGGCCGGCGCAACATCGAATTCGTGCGCCACTACATCGCGCAGGCCGGTTTGCGATTGCTGGCGGAAGACCTGGGGGACGTCTATCCGCGCCAGGTGCAGTTCCATCCGCACAGCGGATTGGTGCGCGTACGCAAGCTGCGCCGTCGCGACGACGTGGCGCTGGTGGCCGGCGAATACGATTACATGAAACGGCTGGTGACGCGAGGGTGACGCAGGCCATGCGTCCCGCCGGCTCGATGCAACGGCCCTGCGGTTGCGGCATCGGCGAATACACGCGGGGGTGGTGGCTAGGGGCGGAATCGAACCGCCGACCTCAGCATTATGAGTGCCGCGCTCTAACCGTCTGAGCTACCTAGCCGAACCCGGTGCGCCTGCTCGATGGGTCCGGGATCGCGGGTGCGGAGGCCGATCGATTCGCCCGGATGCCGGGCGTGGCGCAGTGAGCCGATCAGTCTAGCGAATGCCGGATGGCTGTCAAGCACAAGGCGGTCACTGGCTATACTTCCTGGTTCCACCACGCGAGTTGCCGCCACGACCACGCCTCCGCCAAGTCCGACCCGCATCCGGCGCTTCCACCTGGCGGAGCCCCTGGTGATGCTCGCGACCGTCATGCAATGGCTGGTGCTGTCGATTTTCACCGGCGCGTTGGTCGGCGTTGGCTGCACGATTTTCCTGCGGGCGTTGTTCGCGACCGCTGGACGCGCGTACGCGGCGCCGCTGTGGTTGCAGATGACATTGTTGCCGCTGGGGGGCTTGGCCAACGGACTCCTGCTGCACTATGGCTACAAGCTGCGCCGCAGCACCTTCAATGACAACGCCATCGTTGCCGTCAACGAGCAGCAGGGCAAGCTGCCGTTCCGTACGATGTGGATCAAGCCGGTGGCCGCTTTGATCACGCTCGGTTGCGGGGGTTCGGCCGGCAAGGAAGGCCCGTGCTCGCACATCGGGGCCAGCCTTGCGGCGACGGTCGGGCGTTTGCTGCACTTGAACCGGGAAATGCGCAAGCGCCTCCTGGCATGCGGGGTCAGCGCGGGCTTTTCCAGCGTATTCGGCACGCCCATCGCGGGTGCGATCTATGGCGTCGAGATGCTGGCGATCGGCCGTATCCGCCACGATTTCCTGTTTCCGGGGATCGTGGCGGGCGTCACCGCCTTCGAGGTTTCGCGCTGGCTGGGCGTGCCGTATCCGCACTACGACATTTCGTTCGCGGGCGTCTTCACCGAGTGGCTGTTCCTGAAAACGGTGGTGATCGGGATCCTGTGCGGCGCGGTGGCATGGCTGTTCGTGGAACTGCTGCACCAGTCGAAGAAGGCGTTCGGTCGGTTGCGCGACCGCTACGCGTTGTGGCCGCCGCTCATGCCGGTGCTGGGCGGCGTGGTGCTGGCACTGCTGATCCTCGCGGTTCCGAACCAGTACCTCGGCCTCAGCCTGCCGCTGATGGATCGCGCCCTGCACGGCGATGCGATGCCGTACCTCGGTTTTTTCTGGAAGGCGTTGCTGGTGGCGATCACGCTGGGTTCGGGCTTCTACGGCGGCATCGTCACGCCGCAGTTCGTGATCGGCGCCGTTACCGGCGGCGCGTTCGCGCACCTGCTGGGATTGAAGGCCGCACTGGGTGCAGCGGTGGGGCTGGTGGCCGTGGTGGCTTCGGCGTCGAACGCCCCGATCGCGGCGATCCTGATGGGCGTGGAACTGTTTGGCGCGGATTCCACGCTTTACGTGGCCGGCGCGTGCGTGGCCGCGTACCTCATCATCGGCCATCGCAGCGTGTACCCCGAGCAGCAGATCGCCTTCAGCAAGTCCTCCTGGATTTTCGCCCGCGCCGATCTGCCGGTCGGACAAGAGAAAGTGCGCCTGTCATATGGCCTGTTGCGCTGGTTGCGGATGCGGCGCAGGCAGGCGAAGCGCGGCAAGGCATGAACGGCGGACCCGGAGATTCGAACCCACGACCGTTTCGAAGGCCATGGGCGGGTACGCGCAACGGACCGCCGCAGCTTGATTGCCGGAATGGGTCGTCGGTCACTGCGCAACCAGCGTCCGCAACGCCTCCCTGATCCAGCGCTGGCCGCCATGGCCATGGTTGCGCTCGTGCCACACCATGCCCACTTCGAATCCTTCCACCGGAAATGGACATTCGGCGATTTGCAACTCGCTGGCCCGATCGGACACCAGCCGCTCCGGAACGAGCGCGACGAGGTCCGACTGCGCCACGATGTGCGGCAGGAAGAGGAAGGACGACGCCGAGAGCACCACGTTGCGCCTGTAGCCGTGCGCAGCCAGCGCATCGTCAACCGGCGTGGCGAAGTCTGCGCCCCGCAACGAAACGATGACGTGCTCCAGCTTCGCGAATTGCGCAACGGTGATGCGCTTGCGCAGCTTGGGGTGGCCGCGCCGTCCGATCAGCACGTAGCGCTCGTCGAACAGATGTCGCGTCCGCAGGCCGGGCAAGGAGGCGTGCGGCGTCATCAAGGCCAGATCCACCTCGCCACGTGCCATGCGCGCCCCGAGCCGTGGCAAGTCCAGGTTGCACAATGCCACCCGCACGCCGGGCGCGTGCTGGCGCAGCCAGAGGATCAACGGCTGCCCCACCGCAGCCTGGATGTAATCGGTGCAGGCAATGACCACCGTCAGGTGCGCCCGCGCTGGATCGAAGCTGGTGTGCTCGCTGATCGTGGCGCGGACCTGGTCGAGCGCATGGCGCAGCGGGTCCAGTAATTCCAGCGCCCTGGCGGTCGGGATCATGCCGCGCCGCGCCGGAACCAGGAGCGGATCGCCGAACACCCCGCGCAGGCGCCTGAGCCGCGCGCTGACTGCCGGCTGGCTCAGGTGCAGGCGGTGCGCGGCGCGGGTCACGTTCTGCTCGACGAGCAATGCCTCCAGTGTCACCAGGAGGTTGATGTCCACGTGCCTGTCATTCATCCAGAAAATACTAGCCAAACAAAATGCGAATTTCACAAATACGTGCCCATTCCCGAGAATGAGCGGCCATACAAGCACGCGGTGCTCGCGTGTTCCTCGGGAAACGACATGCCGGGTAGTTCTGAAAAGCCGTTGATAGCCGTGGTCGGTGCTTCCAGCAAGCAGGGCCGAAGCGTGGCGTCCGCCTTGCTTGCCAGCGGCCGTTATCGGGTCCGTGCCCTTGGCCGGAATGCCGTCAGTGCGCCGATGCTCCGGTTGGCCGAGCGTGGTGCCGAGATTGCGGTCGTGCCGCTGGAACTCGGCCATCGCGTCGAGTTCACGGCGGCATTTCGCGGGGCCCAGGGCGCCTACCTGATGACCCCGCCGACCAACCCGGCGCCAGATCAACCCGAACTGGCGCTCGGTCGTGAACTGGCCGATGCGGCGCATGCCGCAGGCGTGCAGCACGTCGTGTGGAGTGGCCTGGAGAACGTCGAAGCCCGCACCGCCAGCACCAAGTGGGCGCCGCACTTCACCGAAAAAGCAATGGTGGAGGATTACATCCGCACTTTGCCGCTGCGCAGCACTTTCCTCTACCTCGCGTTCTATTACAGCAACCTGCTGGAGTATTACGTGCCGCAACAGGGCCTCGACGGCAGCCTGACCATCGCGATGTACCTGCCTGCGGATGTACCCATGCCCTTCGTGGATCCCCTGACGGCGACGGGGCCGGCCGCGCTGGAGGTATTCGATCATCCCGAAAAGTATGCGGGCCAGGCGTTGCCGGTGATTGGCGAAATCCTGACGGCCCGGCAGATCGTGGAGACCTTTGCAGCCGTCACCGGCAAGCTGGCGCACTACGCCTCCGCGTGCACGCGGGAGGCGTTGCTGCATCACTTCCCGGAACTGGGAACGGATGAATTGTTGGTTCGCGAACTGGTGGGAATGGCGGAATACGCCGTCGAGTTCGGCTACTACGCACCCGAGCGCGATTTGGCGTGGAGCCGGAAAATTGACCCACAAGCCTTGACGTGGCGACAGTTCCTGGTGCAAAGCGGATGGCAGGGCAACATGATGAGCTACCGTGAATGACCGCCCGCATGGCGGGGTGCCCGGCTCATTCCAAGCTGGCGATACTGTCGCTCGAACTGTGGTCACCTGATCCGCATCGAAGACGTGGCTTTTGCCCGCGCCTCGCCGAACGCAAGCGGATCGCGCTCCGCTGCCCGGGATCATTGGGCAGCGAAAACTTCATCCACGTAAAGCGCTTCCTCGAGGTCCTGCGTGGAGTGCAGCCGCGTCCATTTCTTGAGTGCCGCCACCAGCTTGGTCCGCGGAACTTCGGTGCCACTGGCGACGCTCCCGTGCTTCCCCGGCTTGGTCGACATGAACGAAGTCATGCGCCGGTTCATCGCGAGCGGCTTGGCACCCGACGGATACCATTCCTTCCAGAGCGTCTTCGGCGTCGCGTTGAGGCTGCCGTGGTGTCCGACCTTGTAAACCGTGAGGTTCCTGAGCAGATCGGTGAACTTCTTCTGCCCGAGTGCGTACTCCCAATTCTCGATCTGCGCGTCGCCGGGGAACAGGAACCGGTGTCCGCCGCACTCGAAAAGCAGGATCACGCTGGTGTTGTTCATGGCGGTGTCCAGCGAGCGTACCAGCTCCAGGAGCTGGTCCCCGTGCGCGCTGCGCAGCGACTTGATGATCCAGCGCGCCCACAGGGGCGCGCTGCCACCGGTCGTGTGCCCGTGGCGGGGGAACAAGGCCATGTCGCCGGTTGAGCCGTCATTGTCGAGTCCGAGCGCCCTGCCTTGCAGGCTCCAGAACTCGTCGGCATCCGTGGCGCGCTCCTTGCGCACGTCGGCATGCTGTTTCACCGTCGGCGGACCCAGCACCGTTACCTTCACGCCCGGCAGGAACCGGGCCAGCCTGGTGGTCTTGCCGGCGTACACATAATCGTTGGGCGCCATCCGCATCAGGTTGCGGACCGCGCCGTCGTTGGAAATGTTGTCTTCGCCGATGAACGCCAACTGCTCGGCCGTGGCGGTGTGCCGGAACGAGCGTTGCAGTTTCGGAAGCGCGACCTCCACGGCGTGCCGGGCGATCGCCTGGAGCGACGCCAGGGTTTCCTGCCGGGCCGCCAGGCCCTTGAATCCGGGAGGTGCCTTGGCATCCACGGCGAGATCCGGCTGTTCCGTCCAGGGTTGCACGACGAAGCGGGGCTTGAGCGCGGCGATGACCGCGCCCGGTCCTTTTCCACGGGAACCGGGATCGAAACCGGCAATGTGGTCGCGATGACGGTGGGTCGCGACCACGGCGAACGGGTCCTTGCCGACCGTCTTCCGGATGTCCTCGGCAATCCCGGCCAGCAGTTTAGAGGGGCTGCTGCCGCTCGGCGCCGCCGTGGTGCCGAAGTCGATCAGCACGTGGCGCGGTTTTGCCCGCCCGGGATACCGGAACGTCAACAGGAAGCAGTCGCCGAAGCCGACCTGGTACATGCGCACCCGCACGCTCGTCGGAACCATGGCTCAGCCTCCGGGAGTCCAGCGGTCGCGGGCACGCGCCAGGTGCAGCCGGGCGAAGAAACCGCGGCTGAAGTCCTGGTCGCTGCGGTATTCGAAGAAGCCCATCTTGGCGAGGTAATCGAGGCGCGCCTGCTGGCGGGCGACATTCATGACGTTGTTGCCGATGCTGTACTTCAGCCGCCCGAATTCGTCGAGCACCAGCACGCCGCCGCCGTACAGGCGCACTTCCTTGCTGGTGGGAAGTTCCTCCGGGCGCTGCAGCCCGAACGCGCGCAACTCATGGCCGCGGACGGTGAGGATCTGCAGGTAGTCGATCACCGTTTCCCTGACGATCAGCCCGTCGGGTGCCACGCGGGCCACCGGGTGCACGGCCTGCACTTCGGTGTAGGCTTCGCGCGCGAGCTGCAGCGCATCGAAGTTCCCCCAGATGAACCGGAATGCCTCATCGGGATCGCGGCGCAACGATTCGGAACGCAGGTTGCGGTACGACACGCGCCGGTCGAAGGCTTCCCAGCAGCCGTCGCCGTTGGCGTGGCTGACGGGTCCAATACCCCACGCGTGGAACGTGTCCCGGATGATCTGCCGATAGTGGTACTTCGAATCATCCGGCACCGTTTCCTTGTCGGCCGTGAGGAGCGCGCTCAGGTAGTCCCTGTACTGGAGATCCGTGGACGGAGCGTAATCGAGCGCCCTGACGCACATCGTCAGGAGATGATTGGCCGCCGCCACACCTTCTTCGACGACGCGATCGCCGTCGCACTGCCCGCGCGACACGGTGCCGAGGCCGGCGACGCGGGCGACCCACACCGCGAGAAACGCATCCATGACCGCGGCGACGAGGATTTCGCCCCGCCGGTGCGGTTCTTCCCACTCGGGATCCTCGAGCCACCGCGCGGACGGTCTCAGTGCCACGGACCGCCGCAGTGCCGTGGCCGCGCCATTGGGAATGGAAGTGCCCACCTGTTCCGCCAGCCCGAGCAGCGCGGAAGCCTTGAGCCTGGATGCCGTCAACTCGTCGCGGGGGATCAGGGCGCGCCGGCCGCGCATCACGCGTCGCCGGATCAGGACCTGCTCGACGATGGCGCGGTCCGACAGTACCGACAGCAGCGCCACCACGTCGGCAAAACCTTCGTGGAACGCGGCCTGGTCGGGCGAGGAAGGGTCGATGTAGCGGGGGCGCAAGCCATCGAGTAGCGCATGCGTCATTTCGTGCGCGACGACATCGTGGGACAGGCACGTGTGCACGATCCGCCCATGCGGGTCCGGAAAGTACCCGAAGCACAGGCAGCGGTTTTCGCGCTGGTAGTACGCATTGGGTCCGGCAAAGGCGTGGGGCGCGATGTGGAGCTGGTGGCCCTTGAAGCCGTAACGGGTACGCCGTCCCAGCGCGCTTTCGAAGAAACCGAGGGTGCGCATCGCGACGGCGTAGACGTTCTGCTGGTGGAATCGCGGGTCGCCGATGAGGCGGGTGGCATCCTTGCCCGCAAAGGGATCGAGCCAGTCGTCGCCCTGCTGGTAACCGCCCCGCATGGGCAGGTAAAGGCGGTCGCGCGAGGCGTCGTAATCGACCACCTTGATGCGCGCGCCGCAGGGTCCATCCATCAGCGGCTCGGCGGTGATCTGCGCCGTGGCCGTGAGGATCTTCCCGTTGCGCCGGAACGCCGGATCCTGGGCCAGGATGGTCAACGAGCGCAGCGGCGCGGATTCGCCGCGCGTCGGGGCCGGATTCGTCTGCGCACCCCGTCGTTTGCCATGTACGACGCGCCGAGCCATTGCCCCCTCCGCTGCAGAATGCGAGACGCGAACCGGGACGCTGAATCTACCCCACGCCGCTCGGATACGGAAATGCCTGGGGCGCCGGAAGTGCACTATCGAAATGCGCGCGAACCGCCGCGTCGGTGACGGCATAACCCCAGTTGATCAGGCGTTCCTGCGTGGCGTCGTCCTTGGCCGAAAGATCGGTGCCGACGTGCGCCAGGCGCACGGTGGCCTCACTCGGGCACGCCAGCGCCTGCGCGCAACCGTGCACGGCGATGTCCTGTTCGATATCCCAGAACGCCCCGTGGCGCACGCCTGCCACGAGGTCGCCGACCAGCAGGCGTTTGCGCAGGCTGAGGACCTGGTTGTCCATCACGTCGATGCAGCGCTGGCCGAGGCGCACCCAGTCCGCGTGAACCTCGGGCTGGACGGCAAAAGGCGCGCCGGCGTTGCTGACGAGCAGTGTCTGGTACCGCTTGTAGGCCGTTTCCAGGCCGAGGTTGTCGTAGACACCGCCGTCCGCCAGCACCGGCCTGGTGGTGAAGGGCGTGCGCTGCAAGTTGTCGGCACCCTGGCCGCCCGAGTTCGGTGTGTAGTCCTCGTCGCGGAGCGACAGCGGCGCGGGCGCAAGGACCGGCGGAAACGCGGACGATGCGGCGACGGCTTGCGCCAGCGAAATGGTCGGCCGCTTCACTTCGCCCACCCGCCAGTCACGCATGTACGGTTTCATGAATCGCCACAACGCACCCGACTGCAGGTTCGAGGCGTTGATGACGAACCGCGGGAAATCGGGCAGATCCTGGAGTGTCGCGTCACCGAACAGGTGCTTCTTGTAGGCCGCGATGATGTGGTTGTTCACCGAGCCAGGCACGGCGATGTTCCAGAGCATGTGCATCACGCCCTTGGGATCCTTGCCCGCGAGCGACTCGTGGGCAATTTTGCGGATGGGCGCAACGACCAGTTCGACATAGCGATCGACCAGCCCGGGCTGGCCTACCGCGAGATCCTTCCACTTCAGCCCGAGCATGCCGGCCAGCAGCGAACCGCCCGAGACGCTGGAGATCCGTTGCAGTGTTCCGGCCGGCTGCCGCGAACCGTCGGCCCTGCGGATGGTGTGCGTGGCCGGACCGAGCAGGCCGAGTTCCGCCAGGCGCCAGATCGCGCCGGTGTGGAACAACATGGCGCGGTACCCCCCGCCGGAAAGGCAGATGGCGATCCCCTGTTCGGGTGTTCCCAGAGCCGGCTCGCCCGGAAGCGCCTCGACCGGAGCCGGTGAAGCAACGGTAGTTGCATTCATGGCCAACCTCCATGCCCGTCACGGCGTCGATGATAGCCATTCGGGAGCGGCGTGCGCGGCGACCCGGCCGCTAAGGAGCTTGCACGCCCACATCGCCAACGGCGATGTACCATCGGCTTTCCGTCTGCAGCATGCCCGCCTGCCGAACGGACTTGGGCGGAGGTGCGAATGATCGTTCACTACCTCGATGTTGCGATGCGCCACCTGAAACGCGGTCCCGCGTCCATGGCGTTCATGGTGGCGGCGCTCGGCGTTGGCCTGGCTGCATCCGCAGGCGCCGCACCGCGTGGCGCGGGCGGGCAGCGCGCGGCCGGTGCGCAGAACGTGCCGCCGTCCGCTTATCAGTGTACGGCCGGGTCGCAGGTGTGGATCCAGATGGATCCTTGCCCACGGATATACCTGAAGGATCCCCAGGATGAGGACGCTGCCCCCTCGGTGGATGCAGACCCGGTACGCATGCCACCGGCCCTGCTGGAACGCGTGTCCGTCCACCAACGGAAACTCGACGCGCCGGAACTGTGCCGGGAACTCGACGATCACAAAGTCCCCTTGAAGCATCACGGCAGCAGCGACGTATACGAGCGCAACCTGGCGAAGTCCAGATTCTGCCACTGAGCCCCGCGCCCTCTGCTCTCGCGCGCGTGGCGACCGGATGCCCGGAACCGCAACGGACGGTTGTGTCCTGCCGCACAGCGTCCCGGGATCGACACACGGGCCAGGGAGAGCCGTCCCGCGACGAGCCGTGACCGCGATGGATCGATTGCAGGTTAAGGCAACTTCTTGATTGGCGCGCCCGGCGGGATTCGAACCCACGACCCCTGCCTTCGGAGGGCAGTACTCTATCCAGCTGAGCTACAGGCGCGTTGACCTTTCCATCGCGTATTCCGCTCGATGACGTGCGGCTTCGAAGGACAGCATTCCGTCCAGCCGGGCTGCGAGCGCGAAGCCGCAATGATACAGGCTCGGGCACGCATTTTCGCCGTCGACCAGGCGAACAGCCACCGCCGGTATCAACGCACCACCGCCCGATCGCGCGCGTCGGTGTCCCACTTCGGCGCATTGCGGATCGCGGGCAGCACGTCTTCCGGTTCCGCGACGCGGCTCCACATCTTCAGGTGTTCGGGATTCATGAAACGCTGTTCGATCACCTGGTGCAGGAAGGCATCGAGTGGCTGCCAGTAACCGAGCGTATCGAGCAGCACGATCGGATTGAAGTAGAGGCCGAGCCGCTTCAGCGTGATCGCTTCGAACAGTTCTTCCAGCGTGCCGCAGCCGCCCGGCAGCGCGACCACCGCATCGGAACCGGTGAGCAGGCAATGCTTGCGTTCGCGCATGTCGTCGACGAGGTCGAGTTTCGTCAGGCCCGGGTGGCCCCATTCCAGGTCGGCCATGAAGCGCGGCAGGATGCCGATGACTTGCCCGCCCCTCGACAGTGCGCCATCGGCGACCGCACCCATCGAGCCTGCGGAACCTCCGCCGTACACGATGCTGTGGCCGTCGCTTGCGAGCAGTTCGCCGAGGTGGAACGCCGCTTCGCGATAACGCGGATCGGCCTGGTTGCTCGAAGCGCAGTAAACGCAGATGCGCATGCGTCGCGTCACTCGTCCTGGTCGATGATCACCAGCGTGCCATGGCTGCCGGCGGCCACGGCATGCGGCACGTTGGCGGGAACGATGTAGATCTCGCCCGCCGAAACGTTGACGACTTCACCGCCGATCGCGAGCTTGAGTTCGCCGTCCAGTACCAGCAAACCCTCGTCGTAGGCGTGCGGTTCTTCGCCCGACGCGGTGCCGTTCATCCGCAATACCTTGACGTTGGCACCGGCCGCGAGCCCGACGACTTTCGACCGCCACGGCTCCGGCAACATGTTCGAAAGCGCCCGCAGGTTGGTTTTGCTCATGCCTGATACCCCGAAACTTCCGAGCCCTTCCCGGTCATTCCGGCGAATGCGCCCACGACGACCACCTTGATGCTTTGCGCGCCCCCAATCCAGGTTCCGCTCACCGCTTCATCGCGTTGAAGAACTCGTCGTTGGTCTTGGTGTTCTTCATCTTGTCGAGCATGAACTCCATCGCGGCCAGCTCGTCCATCGGATGGAGAAGCTTGCGCAGGATCCAGATCTTCTGGAGCATGTCCGGCGGGATCAGGAGTTCCTCGCGGCGGGTGCCGGAGCGGTTGATGTTGATGGCCGGGTACACGCGCTTTTCGCTGATGCGGCGATCGAGGTGCACTTCCATGTTGCCGGTGCCCTTGAATTCCTCGTAGATCACCTCGTCCATCTT